>NZ_BAAAHV010000008.1:0-327513 GCF_039525725.1 Amycolatopsis albidoflavus | reverse complement strand
CACCCCCAGACCGTCAGCACAATCAAGCTTCGGGGTGCCCCACGCAACCCCCACGGCAAGGTCGCCGCCAGGCGACGAGCCACCCCCCTACCGAGACTCAGCAAACCACCGAACCCACCCCCGCTGCCAAGGCGTCTCCACCGCCCGCGGATGATGCTCCGCCCGAACCCACTCCACAGCCTCCCGAGCCCCCACCCCACCCAACGTCACCAAACAAGCCAACACAGTCCCACTACGCCCAACCCCACCAAGACAAGCCACCTCCACCGCCTCCCCCGCGACAGCCCGCTCATGCAACCCCAAAATCTCCCGCCGAGCCCCCTCCCGATCCCTCGGCAACAGAAAGTCCGGCCACAGCACCCACTGCCGCTCCCACCCTAACGACGAGTCGTACTTAACCCGCATCCGCCGCGACCCCAAATACAACCCGAACTCCGGCTCCGGCCCCTCCGGCTTCGGCTTCCCCAACCCCCGAGCCCGCACCCGTGCCCCATCAGGAAGCACCAAAGTCCCCACCAACGCAGAATCCATCACGCCATGATCCCCCTATCCACCGTTCGACGGACCCAAGCCAGACCCGACAGGGCTAGGCTGCCCCAGGTGAGTGAAGACCCAGCCACGCCGGGCCCGGACCAGATGCGCGTGTCGGACGCCGATCGGGAGCAGGTCGCGCAGGTACTGCACCAGGCGCTGTCCGAAGGCCGCATCACGATCAACGAACTCGAAGAGCGGCTTTCCAGCGTCTACTCCGCGAAAACGTTCGCCGACCTGAAACCGGTGACCGCGGACCTGCCCGGCAGCGCCGCGGTCGCCACCGCCGCTTCGGCCTCGCTGCAGCCCGCCCCCTCGCGCGCGCTCGGGCTGCCGGACAGCCGCGTCGGCGGGCATCCCGGCTCGGCCGTGTCGATCGGCGTGATGTCCGGGGCTGTGCGCAAGGGCAGTTGGGTCCTGCCGCAGCAGCACACGACTTTCGCGTTCTGGGGCGGCGCCGAGATCGACCTGCGCAGCGCGCGGTTCGCGGAGAAGTCCTCCACGATCACCGCCGTCGCGATCATGGGCGGGATCGAGATCACCGTGCCCGACGACATCAACGTGAACGTCACCGGCATCGGCTTCATGGGCGCGTTCATGCTGGAGGACAAGTCCGGCGCGCCGCCGGCGCCGCCGACCGCCCCGACCGTGACGATCAACGGCATCGGCTTCTGGGGCGGCGTCGTGGTTTACCGCAAGCCGGCCAAGGACGTGAACGCGCCGCAGATCGAGTCCTGAACCCGACTGCACACGGCACCGACAAAAACCGCCGCCGCCGGCCGACGGCTGTGGACAACCGCGAGCCCGTGACCAGCTGTCCACAGATTCCGGTGAGCGCTCCGGCGCCTGCTGTCGCGCACCTACACTCAGCGGTATGACAGCTACCACCAGCCCGGCAGCGGCGCCGGAAACCCCGTCGCCGCTGACGGACGTCACTCGCGACGAAGCGAGCCTGCGGCGGTTCCTGCACGGGCTGCCCGGTGTCGACCAGGTCGGCGTCGAGCAGCGTGCGGCGGGGCTCGCGACCCGGAGCATCAAGAAGGAAGCCAAGCGGTGGGCGATCGACACCGCGGTGTCGATGGTCGACCTGACCACGCTCGAGGGAGCCGACACGCGCGGCAAGGTCCGCGGCCTCGCCGCCAAGGCGATGCGGCCGGACCCCGAGCGGCAGGACTGCCCGCGCGTCGCGGCCGTGTGCGTGTACCCGGACCTGGTGGAGACAGCCGTCGAAGCGCTCGCGGGCGGCGGGGTGCGGGTGGCGAGCGTCGCCACCGGCTTCCCGGCGGGCCGCACGAGCCGCGAGGTGAAGCTGGCTGACACCCGGATGGCCGTCGAAGCCGGCGCGGACGAGGTCGACATGGTGATCGACCGCGGCGCCTTCCTCGAAGGCCGGTACCTGGAGGTGTTCGACGAGATCCGCGCGGTCAAGGCCGCCTGCGGTTCGGCGCACCTGAAGGTGATCCTCGAAACGGGCGAGCTGGCGACGTACGACAACGTGCGCCGCGCGTCCTGGCTCGCGCTGCTGGCCGGCGGCGACTTCATCAAGACGTCCACCGGCAAGGTGTCGCCCGCCGCGACGCTGCCGGTCACGCACGTGATGCTGCAGGCGGTGCACGACTGGCACGAGCGCACCGGCGAACTGCGCGGCGTCAAGCCCGCGGGCGGGATCCGGACGACGAAGGACGCGATCAAATACCTCGTCGCCGTGCACGAGGTCGCGGGCGAGCAGTGGCTCACGCCGGAGCTGTTCCGGTTCGGCGCGTCGAGCCTGCTCAACGACCTGCTGCTGCAGCGGCGCACCCAGGTGGACGGCCACTACAGCGGCCCTGACTACGTGACGGTGGACTGACATGGGCATCTTCGAATACGCGCCCGCGCCGGAATCGCGCGCTCTGGCCAATCTGAAAGAGCATTACAAGCCGTTCATCAACGGCGAATTCGTCGACGGCTCCGGCGAGCCGCTCAAGACGGTCAACCCGGCCACCGAGGAGATCCTCGCCGAGGTCGGCACCGCCTCGGCGTCCGATGTGGACACCGCGGTGAAGGCCGCGCGCAAGGCGTACACGTCGGTCTGGTCGAAAATGCCGGGCACGGAACGGGCGAAGTACCTGTTCCGCATCGCGCGGCTGATCCAGGAACGCTCGCGCGAGCTGGCGGTGCTGGAGACGCTGGACAACGGGAAGCCGATCAAGGAATCGCGCGATTCCGACGTGCCCACCGCGGCCGCGCATTTCTTCTACCACGCGGGCTGGGCGGACAAGCTCGGCTACGCGGGCTACGGCCCGGACCCGAAGCCGCTCGGCGTCGCGGGCCAGGTGATCCCGTGGAACTTCCCGCTGCTGATGCTGGCGTGGAAGATCGCGCCCGCGCTGGCCACCGGCAACACCGTGGTGCTCAAGCCCGCCGAGACCACCCCGCTGAGCGCGCTGGTGTTCGCCGAGATCTGCCAGCAGGCGGAGCTGCCGCCGGGCGTGGTGAACATCCTGCCCGGCGCGGGCGACATCGGAGCGTCCATTGTGGAGCATCCGGACGTCGACAAGATCGCGTTCACCGGCTCCACCGAGGTCGGCAAGCTGATCCAGCGCACCGTCGCGGGCACCCGCAAGAAGCTGACCCTGGAACTCGGCGGCAAGGCGGCGAACGTGGTGTTCGACGACGCCCCGCTGGACCAGGCGGTGGAGGGGATCGTCAACGGCATCTTCTTCAACCAGGGTCACGTCTGCTGCGCGGGGTCGCGGCTGCTGGTGCAGGAATCGGTCGCCGAAGAGGTGCTGGAGAAACTCCGCTACCGGGTTTCGACGCTGCGGCTCGGCGACCCGCTGGACAAGAACACCGACCTCGGCGCCATCAACTCGGCCGAGCAGCTGGCGAAAATCCGCGGCCTGGTCGAATCCGGCGACGCGGAAGGCGCGCAGCGCTGGACCAGTCCGTGCCCTGTGCCCGACCGCGGGTTCTTCTTCGCCCCGACGGTGTTCTCCGAAGTCCACCAGTCGATGCGGATCGCGCGCGAGGAGATCTTCGGCCCCGTGCTGTCGGTCCTCACCTTCCGCACCCCGGAAGAGGCCGTGGCGAAGGCGAACAACACGCCGTACGGGCTGTCCGCGGGCATCTGGACCGAGAAGGGTTCGCGGATTCTGTGGATGGCGAACCAGCTCCGGGCAGGCGTCGTCTGGGCCAACACGTTCAATCGCTTCGACCCGGCCGCCCCGTTCGGCGGCTACCAGGAGTCCGGTTTCGGCCGCGAAGGCGGACGCACCGGTTTGGAGGCCTACCTCAATGTCTGACCGGATTTCGGTGGCGAAAACCTACAAACTCTATCTCGGCGGGAAATTCCCGCGCTCGGAATCAGGCCGGGTCTACCCCGTCACCGATTCCAAGGGCGCCTTCCTGGCCAACGCGGCCCACGCGTCGCGCAAGGATCTGCGCGACGCGGTGTCCGCCGCCCGAAAGGCGTTCCCGGGTTGGTCGTCGGCAACTGCATACAACCGCGGCCAGGTTCTCTACCGGGTCGCCGAGGTCATGGAAGGCCGCCGCGCCCAGTTCGCCGCCGAGGTAGCCGCCTGCGAAGGCGTCGCCGCGAAGAAGGCCGAGTCCATTGTGGACGCCGCCATCGACCGCTGGGTCTGGTACGCGGGCTGGACGGACAAGATCGCGTCGGTCCTTGGCGCCGCCAACCCGGTAGCCGGCCCGTACTTCTCCTTCACCACCCCAGAACCCACCGGGGTCGTCGGGGTCCTGGCGCCGCAGGAGTCCTCGCTGCTCGGCCTGGTGACGGTCCTGGCTCCCGTCCTGGCCACCGGCTCGACGGCAGTCCTGGTCTCCAGCGCGGACCGCCCGCTGCCCGCCATCACCTTGTCCGAGGTCCTGGCCACCTCCGACGTCCCCGGCGGCACGGCCAACATCCTCACCGGCCGAGCCGCAGAACTGGGCCCGTGGCTGGCCTCCCACGGAGACGTCAACGCCCTCGACCCGACCGGAGCCACCCCTGCGGACCGCGTCACCCTGGCCCAGGAAGCCGCCGGGACGGTGAAGCGAGTCCTGTCCGTCCCTGACACCGAACCGGACTGGACCGAGGAGCCGGACCTGTCCCGCATCCGGCGGTACCTGGAGGCAAAGACTGTCTGGCACCCCATGGGCGTCTGACATTCGAGTTCACTCAACCCGCCGTTCGGGCTAATCGCCCGACGGCGGGTTTTTGTTTACCCCAGCAGACAAATGCGCGGTGGGCAGGTTTTCGCCCCTAAGGTGAGGCTCTTACCCTGAAAGGACTACCGTGAATTACTCTGTGCTCAGCAGGCCGAGTCATCCATTTATCAGCCGAAGGTTCTCGCAGCTTCCATCTGGGCAAACGACCGGATTCGCGCAATTTCTCCGGCCCTCCAGCGATTTCCTGCAAATGCGCTGCACCCCCACGACTTACCGTGCTCCGTCGGTTACGGTGAATACCGCCGCGAGGCACCGAACCGACCGATGCGCGAAACATCCGCCGTGTCTTGGGGAGGGGGAGGACATGGACCAGCCTGCCGCGAACGCAGGCAAGAACTGGTTGCCGGACTTCACCATCACCGACGGCACCGGAACACCGCCCGGCCCCGGCTTCACTATGAGCCGCGACGACGCCCGCAGCATGCTCAAACTGGCCAGACAGGCACGCGAACAGTTCAGCGACATGCGCGCAGCTTCACTGTCCCTGCTTCGACTCGTTGCCCCTGCAGACGATGTTGCGAGCAATGCCTACCAGGCGAAACTGCTCGGCAACGAGTCCGCGAGCGGGGCATTCGGAGCCGGCATTGCGAACGTGCACCGCCTTCATGCTTACGCCAACGAACTGGTGCTAAAGCTGGAAGAAGCGCTCGGGATTACTGCGAATTCCGAAGAAACAGCTGCCGAATCGGTGCAAAACGCCGCCTCGGGCAAGGATGCAACAGGGTTCGCGGGATGACCCCCCGACATGCCCTAATCCAGATCGCTGCGATCGGATTCGCCGCCCTCGCGACAGCTTGTTCCAGAGGCCCGGAACCGGCTCCCACCAGCGCAGCTCATCCGGCGTCATCAGCCTCCAGCGCATTGCCACACAGCGGAGCACCCAAAGTCGAACACCCGTTGCCCGCGTCGGTCCTGGCCGGTGACCCCTGCCAGACCGCCCTGACCGAAGCACAAGTAGGGCGCATCATCACCACGGCGCCTCCCGGAAAACCGCGCACTGCAGCAAGACTCGGCCCGACGTGCGATTGGCACAACATCGACTCCGGAGCTGCCGTACGCGTGGGCTATGTCACCGAGGATCACCAGGGACTCAGCGCTGTCTACCAGAACAGTCAACCGAAAGTGAAGGTTTGGCGGCCGCTCCCTCCGATTCAAGGACTTCCAGCGGTCGCTTTCTCCGACTTCGAGGGCATCGGGCTCAACAGCACGTGCCAGGTCAGCTTCGGAACTTCAGACGACTTGTCTGTCGATGTGACGATCACACTCGGCGAAAGCAAAATCGGAAAGGTCGATCCCTGCGGGGTCGCCGCGCAGGCCGCCGAGATCGTAGCCACAAATCTGCGCCAGCGGGCAGGCTCGTGATGGGCTTCCTGCAGACGATCGAAGATGCCGGCCATTGGATCGGCGACCGCGTCGACGACCTTGGCAAGTTCGCCTCAACGCTCTTGCATGGGGACCCCGGCCCAGAAGCACTGCCCGCATCCGAACTGGTCCAGAAAGTCCTGACAGGCCCGGGTACGGCCAGCTGGCACAGCGGGGCTGAACAGGCGAACACCCTCTCCAACCGGCACAACGAAGCCAGCGATTTACTCTCCCGGGTGAACGCCGGACTGGAGTCCGCCTGGACCGGCAGGGGTGCGGATGAGGCGAAGGCGCGGATCCGCCGATTCGCCGAGACAACGGCAGTGTCCGCGGCGATCTACGGCATCAACGGCTCTAATTTGACCGACATCGCACACGGGTTCGATGCGCTGAAATCCTCCTTGGAGCAGATGCCGCCCGCCCCGCCTCATCTGAACTTCTTCGACCGGATCTCCCCTTGGGAGACCGACACGGAGAAGGAGATCAGCTACTACAACGCGCTGGCGCAGCACAATGTTGACCGTTACCAAGCCTATGTCCAGCATTCCGATGCTAACGGTGAGAAGCTGCAAACCGACTACGGTCAGCTCGACAGCTTCGGCGGACAGGACATCGTGAATGGCCCGAACCCTGGCCAGGCCCCACCCGAGAAGCGCCCGGATACTGGCCCGCAGCACAAAAGAACCGGGCTCTCTCCCTACGAACTGCCCTCGTCTTCCGACACGCCTTCACCAGCGCACAGTTCTGACGGAGTGTCCGGACCTCATGTAGCGCACGGGCCCGACCGTACAGCCTGGCCAAGCGCGATATCTCCGCCAGGAAGCATTGAGAGCCAGACAGCGGTTTCCGGTTGGGCACCGCCGCCATCGAACTCAACGATGGCCAGGAACTGTCCCCCGGCCCCTACAACGACCGACGCTGGCGAATCCGGCAGTGGCAGCACTCCATGGTCACCGATTCCCGTGCAAGGCGGACGCGGAACCGTGGGCAACGTCGGTAGGAACACAGGGGAAAGCAACCGTGCGGGCGAACCTCGCAGCCCCACTGGCAGCCCGGCCCGGCCAGGGGCCGGCAGAGGAACCGGCGCAGAGGGCCGCGCAGCAACCAACACAGCCGGCGGCGCAAGCGCCACCCAAGGCAAGACCGGATCCCGAGGCACCCCAGGCATGGCCGGAACAACCCCGCCCCGCGACAAAGACAAAACCGAAGACCCCCAAGAACACCGCCGCAAATACGGCCTGGACACCGACTCCGCCTTCTCCCTCACCGACGACGACGGCGAGCGCACCGTCGACCCCCGCACCGGACTGCCTCCGACGCCTCCGACCATCGGCGGCTAAGGAGGCCCGCCGAGATGCCGATCCTCGAGAGACCGGTCCGGATGCCGCGGTTGGCATTTCTCGCCGTGTGGAGCCACGAGAAACTCGGCGACCCGCCCGTCGTGGTCGAGCACGCGCCGATGTTCATGACGGACGAGTTCTCCGAGAAGCTCCGCGTCCAGTCGTACGGCCTGCTCTCGAGGTTCGGGCTCGCGGCGAGCGGCGCGCCCAGCCCGCGGCTGCGCGACACTCTCGAACTTCTCGCCGAAGCGCGGCGCGAGGTGTACTCCTGGAGCGATTTCGGCAATCGGCGCGGGGACAACGGGGCGATTCTCGTCGCGGCTGCGGGGCGGGAGGCGGTGCGGCTCGTGACGGACAACCGGTCCGTGCAGCTCGAACCTGTTTCTCCGCGCGACATCGGCGGCAGTCTGGTCGATCTCCTGCCCTGCTGCGATCCCGCGAAACTCCGGCCGCTCAAGGTGTCCAAGGACTACTACGACAGCGCCTCCGCCGATCCCCTCGCTGAATCGTCGGCCAGCGCGGACGAATTGCGGCACCTGATGCGGGCCCGGCGCGACGCGGTGCACCTGATGCACGTCGCCGTCCGCGGGCCGGACGGAAGCCGGACGCACAGCACTCCGCTGTCCGCGATCGATCTCACCGGACGCGGGCGCGTGCTGAGTTTCGTCAGCCCCGACGGCGCCGGCGGGCTGCAGATCAACGTCTACTCCGGCACCCGCGCCCATCTCGTCGACGCGCTGACGCTGACGCTCGCCGAACTCGGCTGAGCGCGGACCCATCCGGCGGCAAAATTTCGCGCCACCCCTCTATCCTTTCGCGAAATTTTCTGCCAACATGTGCCATTGGGGAAATTTCGACGCCCCGTGTCCGGCACAGGCGCTGTCAGCATGTCAGGAGGACTCCGCATGACCCTGCATCCCGCTCAGCCCGAAGAAGCACTCGCCCTCGAGTTCCTCGGAACCACCAGCGCGGGCGGCAACTGCCCCAACGCTTATCGCACCAACCGCGGCACGTACGTCGTCCAGGGGTACCGGGTCACCGACGCCCACGCGCTGCGGCAACTGCGCGAACGCGGCCTGCCGGACACCGAGACGGCCGTCGAAATCCCCGTCGGCCTGCTCAAGTTCTTCCCGCAGGAAGGCTGAGCACGACGACCGGCGCAGGCAAGGCAAGGGCATCTCGGCGATTCAGACGCACTAGCCGCCCAGGATTTCTCGAAACTCGACCCCAGGTGTGGGAAGATGCCATCGGGTTCGAGGAATTCCGCATGCGATAGCGAGGGCGAGTGCCTACCAGTTTCGAGAAACGCCGGGCAGAGCTTGGCGACCGCCTGCGCCGGCTCCGGGTCGACGCGGGCTACGAGACCGGAAAGGATTTCGCCAAGGCCATCGGCTGGAACGCGCCCAAGGTCAGCAAAATCGAGAACGGCAGGCAGACTGTCGGCGACGACGACCTCGACGCCTGGATCGCCGCCGTGGGCGGGCCTCCCGAGCTGGCCGAACAGCTGCGGGAGCAGCTCGTCGGGGTCCGTGACGCGCACGCCAGCTGGAAAGACAAAGTCCGGGACGGACATCGCGCCAGACAAGAGGAATCCATTGCCAGAGAGGCCCGCGCGCTACGAATTCGCGCGGTCGACCTCCGAATTGTCTCCGGATTACTGCAAACTCCAGAGTACGCACGGCATACGCTGCTCGCCCACGCCCGGATCCACGGCGGCGGACAGGACATCACCGAGGCGGTCCGGGCCCGGATGCAGCGCCAGCAGATCCTCTACGAACCCGGCCGGACCATCGAACTGCTCACCTCCGAGGCCGCGCTGCGCTATCCGAACGCGCCGCACGAGGTGATGATCGCGCAGGTGCACAAGCTGCTCGCGCTGCTCGGCACCCCGAACATCCGCTTCGGCATCATCCCCGCGGACGTCGTCCTGCCCTACCCGGTCACCGCGGACTTCTGGGTGGTCGACGACGTCGCGATGGTCGAAACCCCGGAGGGCGAGCACATCGCGAGCGACGCCGACCCGTACCACGAGGTCGCGGATCTACTGTGGACAGTCGCGGCCGAGGGCGACGCCGCCAGGGCGGTGCTGCTGCGGGTCCTCGATTCCCTCACCCGCGCGGCACCGCCCAGCCAAGCCCAGTAATCCCTTACGCCGCAGGCGCTTCACCGGCGGTCAGCGCGCCGACGTCGATGGTGTGGCTGTCCGCGCTGGCGTCCACCGCGCCGAAGGTCCAGTCCACCGTCACGTTCGGGTCGATCGGGTCCCCGTGCGGGTTGGAGTCGGCCGGAGCGGTCATGGTCACCGCGTTCGGCGTCTGCTGCTCGTCGTCGGACCCGATCGCGGTCCAGTGCAGCGGCACGTACGCCGACGAACCGTTCGCGATCAGCACCGGCGGCGCGTCGGCCGGCGCCTCGTTGTTGACCAGGACGTCGTGCGCGCCGACCAGGTTGACGTCGGCCCGGCCGGACAGGACGCACCGCTCGCCCTCGTTCGCGGTGAACTGCAGCGCCGCCTGGCGCTGGCCCGCGCCGGCCCCGCCGTAGACGAGCTTGGTGCTGAACTGGTTCGCGGTGCACGGAAGCGCCGAAGAGTCCGTGCTCGCGGTCGTGGCGGCGGCCGTCCCGGCGAAGGCCGCGGCGGCGCCCCCGGCGACAGCGACGGCGATGGCAATACGGCGGATGTTCTTCATGATCTCGTCCCCTCTCGCGTTTTCCGGCGGCTCCGCACCGGCTTTCACGAGATAAGACGTCCCCGCCCGGATCCCGATGGCCCGTTGTGTGATCACCCCTATCGGAGCAACCCCGGACGGCCCGCCGCGTCCGAAGAAAGGTTCAGATCAAGTCGTCTTTGCCGAGCGGCCGCCCCGGCAACGGGGTGACCGGACCGGCGCGCAGGCCGTCGATCATGATCGCGATGCTGCGGGCGGTCGCGAGTTCCGGCGTCTTCAGCCGGTGCGCGGGCAGCTGCCGCACGATGCGCGCGAACAGCACCGCGACGTCGCCCGCGCCCACGTCCTTGCGCAGCGCCCCCTCGGCCTGTGCCCGGACCACCAGATCGTCGACCTCGAGCAACACCGCTTCGCGCAGGTGGGCCACCTCGGGATCGTCCTTGAGAATTTCGTGCGCCCGCTGCGAAAGCATCGCCAATTGCATCGACAGCTGCAGTTCCGCGCCGTGGTAGAGCAACTGCACCAACGCTTCCCACGCGGACGGCGCCTCCACCGACAGCCGCTTGGCGTTGTCCAGCACGCCCGCGAAGTTGTCCACCGCCACCGCGCGGATGAGCGCGTCGCGGTCCGGGAAGCGCCGGTAGAGGGTGCCCACGCCGACGCCCGCCGCGCGCGCGATCTCCTCCATCGGGACCTCGGGACCGTGGCTGGCGAAGATGACGCGAGCGGCGGCGATGATCTGGTCGCGGTTGCGTTGCGCGTCCGCCCGCAGCGGCGTCTCGGGGTCTGCACTCATAACCCGGCCTTCCCTCTTCCGGTTGGCGCGCATTCTCGCATGCCCGGCCAACTGCGCAAACGTGCCGGCAAGCCGGGCGGGACAGCAATTGTCACCCCGTTGCTAGTGGACGGCGATCCTCCACTTCGGTACCTTGGGCACTGAACCGGAATGTAATCTTCCACATTCATTCCGTAACGGGGCAAACCCACCACAGGGGGTTCAGATGACCGAAGTCGCCCAGCCCAGCCGCACCCGGCCGGAGCAAGCCGCTTTCCCCATGAAACGGACGTGCCCGTTCGCGCCGCCGCCGGACTACGACCGTTTCCGCGACGCTCGCGCGCACTACGTCGAGCTCGAACACACCGGTCAGCGCGCCTGGGTGCTGAACCGGCACGAGGACCTGCGGGCGATGCTGAACGACCCGCGGTTCAGTTCGGACCGCTTCAACCCCGGCTTCCCGGTCCTGTTCAAGGACGGCCAGCAGCGCCGTCCGAAGCTGCGCCCGTCGCTGATCGCGATGGACGCGCCGGAACACGGCCCGGCTCGCCGCAGCGTCGTCGGCGAGTTCACCGTCAAGCGGATGAAGGCGCTGCAGCCGCGCATCCAGGAGATCGTGGATCAGCACCTCGACGCGATGCTGGCCGGCGACCAGCCCGCCGACCTGGTGTCGGCGCTCTCGCTTCCGGTGCCGTCGCTGGTGATCTGCGAGCAGCTCGGCGTCCCGTACTCCGACCACGACTTCTTCCAGAAGCACAGCTCGCGGCTCCTCAACCGGGAAACCGGCGTCGAGGAGCGCGGCAAATCGGTCGAAGCGATGCAGAACTATCTGTCCGACCTGGTGTCCGCGAAGGAAACCGCACCGGCGGACGATCTGCTCAGCCGCCAGATCGCGAAGAAGCGCGAGGAGGGCACCTACGACCACGACGACCTCGTGTCGATGGCGTTCCTGCTGCTCATCGCCGGGCACGAGACCACCGCGAACATGATTTCGCTCGGCACCGTCGCCTTGCTGGAGAACCCGGAGGCGCTCGCCGCGATCAAGGAGGATCCGGGCAAAACCCTCGACGCCGTCGAGGAATTGCTGCGCTACTTCACCATCGCGGAATTCGCCACCACCCGCGTCGCGCTCGAGGACGTCGACATCGCGGGCGTTACCATCAAGGCCGGAGAAGGCGTGCTCGGCCTGAGCTACGCGGCGAACTTCGACCCCGACGTCTTCCCCGAGCCCGAGCGGCTCGACATCACCCGCGGCGGCCGTCACCACGTCGCGTTCGGCTTCGGCGCGCACCAGTGCCTCGGCCAGAACCTCGCGCGGATGGAACTGCAGATCGTGTTCGACACGCTCTTCCGCCGCATCCCGACGCTGCGTCTCGCCGCGCCGGTCGACCAGTTGCCGTTCAAACACGACTCCGGCGTCTTCGGGCTGTACTGCCTCCCGGTGACCTGGTGAAGGGGAAACGATGACTGCCACTGAAGAACTCAGCATGCCGGTCGCCCGCACCTGTCCGTTCGCCCAGCCGGAGCAGTACGTCCGGATGCGCGAGGAAAGCGCGCTCCACCGGGTGCGGATCCCCGGCGGCAAGCAGGCCTGGGTCGCCGCGCGGCACGAGGAAGCCCGGCAGATCCTCGGCGACCGCCGGTTCTCCTCCGACCGGTTCCTGCCCAATTTCCCGTTCCTGGCCGAGGGCGGGGCCGCGATCCTCACCAACGCCAAGCAGAAAGCCATGATCGGGATGGACGCGCCCGAGCACGGCGAGGCCCGCCGGGAGGTGCTCGGCGAGTTCACCGTGAAGCGGGTCGAGGCGATGCGGCCGCGGATCCAGGAGATCGTCGACGGCCTGATCGACGAGTTGCTCGCCGGGCCGAAACCGGCGGACCTGGTGGAAAAGCTGTCGCTGCCGGTGCCGTCGCTGGTGATCTGCGAACTGCTCGGCGTCCCGTACGGCGATCACGACTACTTCCAAGAGCGCACCATGGCGCTGATCCGCCGCAGCACCAGCATCGAGGATCGCAAGAAGGCGTCCGAGGAACTGCGCGGATACCTCAGCGGTCTCGTCGCGGCGAAGGAGAAGGACCCGACCGACGACCTGCTCGGCAGGCAGATCGTCAAGCGCCGCGCGGAAGGCAATTACGACCACGACGCGATGATCGGGCTGGCCTTCCTGCTGCTGGTCGCCGGGCACGAGACCACCGCGAACATGATTTCGCTCGGCACCATCGGGCTGCTGGAGAACCCCGGGCAGCGCGCGACGATCGAGGCCGATCCGGGCAAGACACTCCTCGCGGTCGAGGAACTGTTGCGCTACTTCACGATTGTCGAAGGCGCGACCGCGCGAGTCGCGACCGAGGACGTGGAGATCGGCGGCGTCACCATCAAGGCGGGCGAGGGCGTGCTCGTGCTGGGCTACGCCGCGAACTGGGACCCGGAGGTGTTCGAGAGCCCGGAGAAGCTCGACCTCGAACGCGGCGCGCGCCACCACGTCGCGTTCGGGTTCGGGCCGCACCAGTGCCTCGGGCAGAACCTCGCGCGGATGGAGCTGCAGATCGTGTTCGACACGCTCTTCCGCCGCATCCCGACGCTCACGTGCACGCTCCCGGCCGCCGAGCTGCCGGTGAAGAAGGACGCCACGATCTTTGGCCTGTACCAGTTGCCGGTGACCTGGTAGAGATCAGAGTGCTCCCACCACAAGCCAGGAAGAGGCCATCATGAAGATCATCGCGGACACCGGCAAGTGCGTCGGCGCCGGCCAGTGCGTGCTCACCGAGCCCGCGCTGTTCGACCAGAGCGAGGACGACGGCACGGTCATCGTCCTCAACGACACTCCGGACGGCGAACTGATCGAGAAGGCGCGCGAGGCCGTGAACATCTGCCCGAGCCAAGCGCTTTCGCTGGAGGAGTGACCCTCACGACGCGAGACGCACGGCGGTCACCTCGGCGGTGGAGTAATTCGTCGTCAGGTGGCCGCCGCGTGCGTCGATCGCCGCGGCGACCTCGGCTAGCACCTGGTCGCGCTGCTCCGGCGTCGCCACGGTGACGCCGCCCTGGGTGGCGAGCAAGTCCAGCCACTCGTCGCGGCTGTAGTCCTGCGTCCAGTCGTAGCGCCGGAACTCGGCCTCGGCGAAATCGCCGGTCTCGGCCAACCCGGCCGCGGCTTTGTCGAGCATCGGCTGATAGGCGTCGGGGCTGGGGCTCTTCAGGTAGTTGCCGCTGAACGGCGAATCCGGCATCGCCCGGCGCAACGCGTCCGCCAGCGCGTGCGAGATTTCTTCCGGCGGCATGAAAACGTGCCAGAACGCGGCGAACCGGCCGCCCGGACGGAGCACCCGCGCGGCCTTCGCGGCACCCGCGATCGGGTCGACCCAGTGCCACGCCTGTCCGGACACGAGGGCGTCGAACCTCCGCCCCGCCGGGTCCCAATCCTCGAATTTCGCGACCTCGACCGGGAAACCGCGCCGGGCGAACTCCGCCATCCGCGCGTCTGGCTCCACGCCGAGCACCACGGCGTCGCGGGCGCGAAATTGCCGCCCTTCGATGCCGGTTCCGCAGCCGACGTTGAGAATTTCGTTCCCCGGGCTGGCTTCGAGGACGGCGGTCACCAGTTCGTCCGGGTAACGCGGGCGGGCCCGGTCGTAGCGCTCGGGATCGACGCCGAACGACTCCGCCATGGTCCGGTGCTGATGCGGTTCGGGACGGGGTAAAGTGGGCATGTGCCCACCATAGTGGGCAAGCGCCCACTATGGCTAGGAAGGAACCTTCGAGGTGCCCACCGGGATCCATCTCCGCGACGTCCGCGCCCAGCTTTTCGACGCCGCGGAACGGGTTTTGCTGCGCGCGGGCCCGAGTGGCCTCACCAGCCGCGCGGTCACCGCCGAGGCGGATTGCGCGAAGGGCGTGCTGCACCGGCATTTCGAGGATTTCGACGCTTTCCTGGCCGCGCTGGTGCTCGACCGGATCCATCGCCTCGAAGCCCACGCGGACGATCTGCAGGCCGGAACCGGCGACCTGGTCGAGACGGTGGCCGAAGTACTCACCGAAGTCTTCTCGTCGGTCGCGGTGTCGATCGTCGCCCTGATCACCTTCCGCGACGAACTGCGGCACCGGCTCCGGGCCGCGCGACCGGGCCCGGGGATTCCGCTGGCCACCGACGCGGCGAACGTGCTCGCGGATTACCTTGCCGCGGAACGAGATCTCGGTCGGCTAGCTCCGGACGCGGACGTGCGGACGCTGGCTCCGACGCTCATCGGGGCTGGCCATCTGCTCTTCGCCGATCGCACCGGGGAGCCGCCGAGCGAGGAAGCGGTGCGGCAGATGGCGGCCACCGTCCTCGCCGGAGCCCTCCGCTGACTCACCCAATGCCGGTCGCGACCGCGGCCACCGACAGAGCCAACGCGCCCAGCGCGCCCGCTGCTCCGTAACGCGCCAGCGTGCGCCGGTCATCGCGGTTCCGGACGTACAGCGCGACAGCCCCGGCGAAAGCGAGTCCGCCAGCGATGAACCATGGGCCCCAGAGGTAGAGATACCAGTTGATCAGGTCGGACAGCGCGGGGTCGATGGCGACGGCTCCGGTCTTGACCAGCACGCCCTGTACGACGAACAGCCCGCCGTGCCAGGTCAGCAGGATCGCCGCGGCCGCGCCGCAGAACACCATCGTGCGGCTGAGCCACTGGCCGCGCGGTTGAGTCAGGCTGACGCCGACCACGGCACCGAAAGCCTTGAGCAGACCTGTGATCACCAGGACAGCCACAAACCACGGCACCCGGTCCTGTGCGAGTTTGACCAGCGACGGCGACACGGTCGAGGTCGCGCCGAAGGTGTTGCCGGTCGCCCAGACGAAGCTGGGGATCGCGAACAACACTCCCCAGACCGCGGCGGCGTAACCCGGCCATTTGCTCAGCTCGGCTTGCTTCAACGACATGCGTCAAGCGTCGCCTGGAGCGCGGCGGGAAGGATCGGGCGCGAGGGGGAAGCGCCTCCCCCGTGAGAGTGGGGTCGTGAGTGTTCGCGCCGGTTCTAACCGGCACGAACACTCACGAGCCCTCAGCCCAGCCGCAGCGTTGTCTTCGGGTCGAACGCGTGCGTCTCGCCCTCGCCGCGCAACGCCACCCGGACGTTGTCGCCGATGCGCGGCGGCGTCCGTCCGTCGACCCGGACCACGAACCGGTCGTCGCCGACCTTGCCGTGCAGGTACGCGTCCGCGCCGAGTTCCTCGACCAGCTCCACCACCAGTTCGAAGCCCTCGTCCGCCTCGCCGACCAGGCGCAGCGACTCCGGCCGGATCCCGAAGACGATCTCCGACAGCCCGGCCGCAGCTGTCCGCACCGCAGTGGGCAGCGGCACCACCAGGTCACCTAGCTGCACACCACCGTCGGACAGCGGCAGCGTCGCCAGGTTCATCGCCGGCGACCCGATGAACCCGGCCACGAACGAGTTCGCCGGTTTCTCGTACAGCGACCGCGGCGCGTCGCATTGCTGCAGCACGCCGTCCTTCAGCACGGCCACCCGGTCGCCCATCGTCATGGCCTCGACCTGGTCGTGGGTCACGTAGATGGTCGTCGTGCCGAGCCGTTGCTGCAGTTTCGCGATGTTGGCGCGGGTTTCGACGCGCAATTTCGCGTCCAAATTGGACAGTGGTTCGTCCATCAGGAACACGCTCGGCTCGCGCACGATCGCCCGGCCCATCGCGACCCGCTGCCGCTGCCCGCCGGACAACGCCTTCGGCTTGCGGTCGAGGAACCGGGACAGGTCGAGCATCGTGGCGGCCTCGTCGACCCGCTTCTTGATGTCGGCCGCCGAGAAACCGCGCAATTTCAACGCGAAACCCATGTTGTCGGCGACCGTCATGTGCGGGTACAGCGCGTAGGACTGGAACACCATCGCGATGTCGCGGTCCTTCGGCGGCAGGTCGGTGACGTCGCGGTCGCCGATCCGGATCGCGCCCTCGTTGACGTCCTCCAGCCCGGCGAGCATCCGCAGCGCGGTGGACTTGCCCGAGCCGGACGGTCCGACGAGCACGAGAAAATCGCCGTCCGGCACTTCGAGGCTCAACTGGTCGACCGCGCGGACGCCCGGGTTGCCGGGATAGACGCGCGACGCCTTGTCGTAGATCACTTCAGCGGACATCTGCGTTCTCCCTTACTTCACGGCGCCCATGGAAAGCCCGCGCACCAGGTGGTTCTGCGCGATCCAGCCCACGATCATCACCGGCAGCGAGGCCAGCAGCGCGGCGGCGGACAGCTGGGCCCAGTACAAGCCCTCGCTGGTGATGAAGCCGACCAGGAACACCGGCACCGTGCCGGCCCGGGCGGCGGTGAGGTTGACCGCGTAGAAGAACTCCGTCCAGGAGAAGATCACGCAGATCAATGCGGTCGCCGCGATGCCGGGCGCGACCACCGGCATGATGATCTTGCGCAGCAGCGTCGGCAGGTTCGCCCCGTCGATCCGCGCCGCCTCGATCATTTCGCCGGGGACTTCCAGGAAGAACGACCGCATCATCCAGATCGCCAGCGGCAGGTTCATCGCGGTGTACAGGATGATCAGCGCCCACACCGTGTCCAGCAGGTTGGTGTTCTGCGAGATCACGTACAGCGGGATGATCGCCGCGACGATCGGCAGCATTTTGGTCGACAGGAAGAAGCCCAGCGCGTTCTTCGTGCCCTTCACCGGGGCCAGCGACAGCGCGTAGGCGGCCGGGATTCCCAGCAGCAGTACGAGCAGCGTCGAAATGACCGTGACGAACGCCGAATTTCCCAGGTACGGCAGGAAACCGCTGTTGAGCACGCCGGAGATCTGGTCGAACGTCGGGCTGAAGAACAGCTTCGGCGGATCGGTGTAGGCGTCGTTTTCCTGTTTGAACGCGGTGAGAATCATCCACAGCAACGGGAAAACGAAGAGAATCGCGATGATCCAGGTCGCGACGGTCAGCGTGCCCGGGCCGTACCGGCGCTTCGTCTTGCGCTGCGGAGGCGGCGCGGTGTCGGTGGCGGCGGGCGAGGCGGTGGCGGTTGCGGTGCTCACTTGACTCCTCCGTCCACGGAGAACGCGCGGAACATCAGCCGCAGCGCGAAGGTCGCGACGATCATCGTCAGGATGACCACCACGACGCCCATCGCGGACGACTGGCCGATGTCGAAGCCCTCGAACGCGCGCTGGTAGATGTAGAACGGCAGGTTCGTGCTGGCCGTGCCCGGACCGCCTTGTGTCATCAGGAAAATCGCGTCGAAGCTGTTCACGATGTAGATCGCGCCGAGCAGCGTGGCCAACTGCAGGAAACGCGACAGGTGCGGCAGCGTGATCGAGACGAAGGTGCGCCAGCGGCTCGCGCCGTCCACCGACGCCGCTTCCAGCACCTCCTTCGACTGGCTTTGCAGCCCGGCGAGGATCAGCAGCGTCATGAACGGCGTCCACTGCCAGATGATCTGTGCCATCACCGCGGCCATCGGGAATTGCGAAAGCCAGTCGGTGTCCGTGCCGAACACGAAGTGCAGCAAACCGAAACTCGGGTCGAACACCGTCGTCTTCCACAGCAGCGCACCGGCGGCCGGGAGGATCAGGAACGGCGTGATCAGCAGCGTGCGGACGAATCCGCGGCCGAAGAACTTCCGGTCGAGCAGCACTGCGAGCCCGAGTCCCAGCAGCAGCGAGAGGAACACGCAGACCACGGTGAGCACCACTGTGTTCAGCAGTGCGCCGAGGAACGTCGTGTCAGTGAAGACGTCGACGTAGTTGCGGAAGCCGACGAAATGCCGCGAGCCCGGGCGCACCAGGTTCCACGACTGGAACGAGTAGAACAAGGTGAGCAGGAACGGAATCTGCGTCACCGCGATCACGAAGATCAACGCGGGCAGCAGCGGAAGCCGCCGTTTCCCGGTCGAGCCGGTCACTTTCTTCGCAGCGGGCTTCGCGGTCGCCGGCGCGGTTCCGGCGGGGACGGAGAGGGTGCTCATCGCTGCACCTCCTGATAGGACTTTCCGACGGATTCCGCGTATTTCTGCGATTGCGCGAGCGCGTCGGCGACGGAGGTCTGACCGGCGATCGCGGCGGACAGCTGCTGGCTCACCCGGGTGCCGAGGTCCTGGAACTCCGGGATCCCGACGAACTGGATGCCCGGGTACGGCACCGGGTTCACCATCGTCTTCTGCTGGTTGGCCGCCGCGATGCCGTCCAAAGTGGGCTGTGCGTAGGCTTTCGCGGCTTCCTTGTACTGCGGGATCTCATAGGTCGACTTGCGCGTGCCCGGCGGCACCCGGTTCCACCCGTAGGTCTCGCCGACCTTCTTCGCGTATTCCTTGTTCGTCATCCACGCCATGAACTTCCAGGCGTCGTCCTTGTTCTTGCCGACCTTCGGAATGCCCAGCGACCAGGTGTAGAGCCAGCCGCTCGCCTGCGTCTTCTCCACCGGCGCGGCGACGTAGCCGTTCTTGCCGCCGACGTGGCTGGTCTTCGGGTCTTCCGTGGTGCCGGTCATCGACGTGGCGTCGTACCACATCGCGGCGTTGCCCTGCGCGTATTTCGTGCCGCATTCGGTGAACCCGGCACTGGAGGCGCCGACCTCGCCGTGGTCGCGCAGCAGGTTCACGTAGAAGTTCGCCGCCTGGGTGAACTCCGGGCTGGTCAGCTTCGCGTTCCAGTCCTTGTCGAACCATTGCCCGCCAAAGGTGTTCGCCATCGTGGTGAACGGCGCGAGGCTCTCGCCCCAGCCCGGCTTGCCGCGCAGGCAGATTCCGGCGATACCGGCCTTCTTGTCGTCGAGTTTCGCGGCGAAACCGGCGATCTGCTGCCACGTCGGATGCGCCGGCATGTCCAGCCCGGCCTTCTGGAACAGGTCCTTGCGATAGACCACAAAGGACGATTCGCCGTAGAACGGCACCGCGTACATCTGGTTCTGATACGACAGCGACTGCCGGATGCTCGGGATGAAGTCGGCCTCGTCGTAGCCCGGCGTCGCCTTCATGTGCGGTTCGAGGTTCTCCAGCCAGCCGTTGGCCGCCCATTGCGGAGCCTCGTAGTTGCTGATCATCACCACGTCGAACTCGCCGCCCTGGGTGGCGGTGGACGCGGTGATCTTCGCCCTCGCCTCGTTTTCCGGCAGGGAGACGAATTTGAGCTTGATCCCGGGGTTGGCCTGCTCGAACTCGCCCTTGAGCGAGATGGCGTCCTTCATCTGCGGATTGGACACGATCGCGACGACCAGTGTCCGCCCGCCGGTGCCGAGCGCCCCGGCTCCGGCGCATCCCGTCACTAACAACGCTGTCGCGGCAAGGAGGCACAGGAGTTTACGCACCGCCACCACCTCCGGGCAGCACCTGGATCTTGAGGCCGGATCCGCTGCGCATCTTCGCGAGCGCCTCGGGGTACTGCTCGAGCGGAAGGGTGTCGGTGATCAGCGCTTCGGTGTCGATGTAGCCGTTCGCGACGAGGTCGAGCGCGTTGCCGTAGCTGTTCAGCACGGCCATCGAACCGACGACGGTGATTTCGTCGTTGTAGATGCGGAACGGCGAAAGCGAAATCCGCGCCTCAGCCGGGGCGACGCCGAACACGAGCAACCGGCCGCCGCGGTGAAGCGCGTTGAACGCGGCCTCGATCGCGGGTGCCGCACCAGTGCAGTCCACCGCGGCGTCGAAGCGTTCATCGTCCAATTCGGACACATCGGAAGCCACCGCTGCCGCACCGAGATCGGTCGCCCTCGGCAGCCGCGCGGCGTTGCGGTCGACCATCGTCACGTGCGCGCCCGCGCGGAGCAGGAGCTGCTGCATGATCAGGCCCATCGTGCCCGCGCCGACCACGAGGAAGCGTTCGCCCGCCTCCACGCCGATCCGGCGCACGCCGTGCACCGCGCAGGAAACGGGTTCGACCAGCGCGCCCTGCTCCCAGGTCATCGAGTCGGGCATCCGGTAGCAGGTGTCGGCGGGCACCGCGACGTACTCGGCGAAGGCGCCGTTGACCGTGTCGCCGGTGGCGTTCCAGTTCGCGCAGAGGTTGCCGTGCCCGGACCGGCACGGGGTGCAGTATCCGCAGTAGATCGACGGGTCGACCGCGACCCGGTCGCCGACCTTCCACTCGGCGGGCACGTCCGCGCCGAGTTCGACGATCTCCCCGGAGAACTCGTGCCCGGGAACGATGGGATACGGAGTCGGCGGGAAATGCCCGTCGGCGATGTGCAGGTCCGTGCCGCAGATCCCGCAGGCACCCACCTTCACGACGACCTGGCGCTCCCCGGGCTTCGGATCGGGAACCTCGCCGACCCGGATCTCCCCGGGCCGGTCCACGATCGCGGCGCGCATGCGTCATCACCTTCCAAGATGCTCATTTGAGCGATTTTGACTTATGCCGTAGGTAACATGCGTAGGCATTACAGGCCCCTGCCTGCGGATCCGTCAACCGGCAAAGCTCATTTTTGCGCTATCCTGCTCATGTGAGCAGGAAAAAGGGGCCACCGCCGCTGACCGAAACGCTGCTGCTGGCGACCATGGCCAGGCGGTTCTACGTGCAGGGCGCCTCGAAACTGGAGATCGCCGACGAGTTCGGCATGAGCCGGTTCAAGGTCGCGCGGATGCTGGACACCGCACTCGACACCGGACTGGTGCGGATCGAGTTCGACCTGCCCGCGCCGATCGACGTCGAACTGTCCGACGACATCCGCCGCGCCTACCGGCTCGACCGCGTGCTCGTGCTCGAACGAGCATCCGAGACGGAGCCGCGCGAGATCGTCCGCAAGCAGGTCGGCGCGCTGGCCGCCCGGCTGCTGGAGGAGATCGCGACGCCGGACGACGTCATCGGGCTGTCCTGGGCGCGGTCGGTCAACGCGATGACCGAGGCGATCCGGACCCTGCCGCGCTGCCCGATCGTGCAGTTGTGCGGGGTGCAGGCCGGAATGGACATGCGCGGCCGCTCGGTGGAGACGGTCAGCCGCGTGACGTCGGTGTCCGGCGGCGATTCGTACCCGATCTTCGGCCCGCTCGTCCTGCCCGACCGGCGGACCACCGAGATCCTGCGGCACCAGCCGGGCATCGCGGAAACGTTCGCGCAGTTCGGAAAACTCACCAAAGCCGTGGTCAGTATCGGTTCGTGGGAGGCCGGGGAATCGACGGTGTACGACGCGCTGGACGAGGCCGAACGCGCCGCCATCGCCGCCCGGGGCGCGACCGCCGAGGTCGCCGCGCGGCTGTTCGACGCGGACGGCAACTCGCTCGGCACCGGGCTGGCGCACCACGTGCTGGCGATCAGCCACGAGGAGCTGATGTCGGTCCCCGAGGTGATCGCGATCGGTTACAGCCGCCCGAAAGCCGAGGCGGTGGACGCCGTACTGCGGTCCGGGCTGGTGTCGACGCTGGTCACCGACGCCGCGGCGGCTGTACCGCTGCTGGAGCTGGCACGGGCGAGGCCGTTGCCCTCGTGAGCGCTGGCGCCGGTTCTAACCGGCGCCGCCACTCACGAGACCCGAGTCTGCGCCTCCACCACCCGATCCCCGTACTCCTCCGCCCACCTTCCGAACCCCTCGATCGGCCCGAGGAAGCTCACCCCCAGTTCGGTAAGCCGATACGCCCCCTCCACGCGCTCGACGAGCCCGTCGCGTTCCAGCTTGCGCACCGCCTCGGTGAGCACCTTCGCGCTGATCCCGCCGATGCGCGTGCGCAGTTCGCCGTGCCGCAGCGGGCCGTTCTTCAATGCCCACAACACGACCGGATGCCAGGTGTTCGCCACCAGGTCGAACGCGAGCCGGGTGCGGCAGTCGGCGATGAACTCCATGGTTACCTTTCGGTTCCTGCGCTGGTCCATAACGTCGCTTCCGTACAACCACGCGACGACAGGAGACCTTCCCATGCGCATCGCCCTCTTCGGCACCGGCGGAATGGCGTCCGCCCTCGGCGGTCAATGGACCCGGCACGACCTGACCGTCTCGGGCCGCTCCCCTGCTGGTGCTGCGGCCTTGGCAGCCGAACTCGGCGCCGAGGCCGCGGACTGGGCCGACGCGGCCGCCCGAGCGGACGCCATCCTGCTGGCCGTTCCCACCACCGCCCTGGAAGCCCTGCTCACGCCGCTCGACCTGACCGGCAAGATCCTCATCGACTGCACCAACACCCCCGGCGCGACCGGCGAACCGGTGGCCGTCCGGATCGCCGAATACGCCCCCGGCGCGTCGGTGGTGAAGGCGTTCAACCTCGCCCACGTGGACGTCTGGCGCATGACCCCGCCGCTGTTCGAGGGCCGCCCGCTCGGTGTCCCGCTCTGCGGTGCCCCGGACGCCGTCGCGGTGGCAACGGAGCTGGTCCAAGACCTGGGCTGCACTCCCCTGCCCGCTGGTGGCTTGGAGCGAGCCGCCCTGCTGGAAGCCGCCGCCGGACTGGCGATCAGCCTGTGGGTCGACGGCTTGGACGCGCGTTCCATGCTCATGGCGAGCTGATCGGGCCTATCCTGGTGGCCTATGGGCGGATCAGCGGTCATTGTCGGCGGCGGAATCGGCGGTCTGGCCGCGGCGATCGGGTTGTCGCGAGTCGGCTGGCAGGTCACGGTCTTCGAACGCCTGCCCGGTGAACTGGACGACGCCGGTTCCGGCATTTCCCTGGCCGCCAACGGTGTTCGAGCCCTGGACGCGTTGGGAGCCGGCGCCGCACTCCGCGCCGCCGGCTGCTTCCAGCGCACGGTAAGCACCCGCAACCCGCGCGGCACCTGGCTGGCCCGCATGGACGGAGCCGAACTAGAACGCGTCGCCGGAACCCCGATCGTCGGCATCGCACGGTACGAACTGCATCGGTTGTTGCGGTCAATGCTGCCCTCGCCGGTGGTGCGAGATGAGGTCACCGCCGTCGAGGGCACCACCGTGCACACCGCGTCCGGCCGCCACGAGGCTGACGTCGTCATCGCCGCCGATGGCGTCAACAGCCAACTACGCAAGCGTTTCTTCCCCGTACACCCAGGGTCTGTCTACAGTGGATCGTCGGTCGTCCGGGCCATCACTGCTGAACCGATCGAACTGTCCTCTTCGGACTTCAACCTCACCTGGGGGCGAGGCGTCGAGTTCGGCCACATCGCCCTTGCGGACGGCCGAGCGGAATGGCACGCCGTGTTGTCCATCCCAGCGGACACCCGATACCCGGACCTGCTGGCCGAAATGCGCCGTCGCTTCGGTTCCTGGCACGATCCGATCCCGGAGTTGCTCGACGCGACCGAGCCGGAAGCCGTGCTGCACCACGATGTGTACGAGCTGGTGACGCCGCTGCCGTCCTATGTGTCCGGTCGCGTTGCCTTCCTCGGCGATGCCGCACACGCGATGCAACCCAATCTCGGCCAGGGCGCCTGCCAAGCGCTGGAAGACGCCGTGACACTGGCGCATGCCTTGTCGTCAGCCGACCTCGACACCGCACTCACCCGGTACGACGCTGAACGCCGCCCGCGCAGCCAGGCCATCGCCCTCGCTGCCCGGCAAACCGGCCGGATGGGCCAGCAACTGACGAACCCGGTGGGCATCGCAGTACGGAATCTGCTGTTCCGCGCCATGCCAACATCACTGATGGCCCGGTCGATGCTGCGCTACACCCGCTGGCAACCACCCACCTTGGACGCCCGTGAGGGGAACCCTGAGGGACTCTGAGTCCCTCAGGGTTCCCCTCACGGACTTGAAGCAGGTTTTAGAGCTGGTTGACGTTCACGACTCGGACTACTGCGGTGCCAACCTCATCCGAGGCACGCAGATCGACCTCCGCGCTGATCCCCCAGTCATGATCCCCAGCCGGGTCGTCGAAGATCTGCCGCACCCGCCACACGTCCGGCTCCTGCTCGATCAGCAGCAAAGCCGGGCCCCGCGCATCCGGGCCGGTTCCGAGTGAATCGTGCTCGTCGAAGTAGTCCTCGATCGCGTCTTCCCACGCGTCCGCGTCCCAGCCCGAACCGGAGTCCAGCGAGCCCAGCGTGTCGTAAGCCCGGCGCGAAGCCAGCTCCACCCTGCGGAACAACTCGTTGCGCACCAGCACCCGGAACGCCCGCTCGTTGCGCGTCACCGCGGGCGGCTCGGTAGGCGGACGATGCGACACCGGGCCTTCCTCGTCCGGATGCCGCAGCGCTTCCCATTCGTCCAGCAGGCTCGAGTCGACCTGGCGCACCAATTCGCCGAGCCATTCGATGAGGTCCTGCAGCGGTTCGGTCTTCGCCTCGTCCGGAACGGTGTGCCGCAGCGCGTCGTAGGTGTCGGCGAGGTAGCGCAGCACCAGGCCCTCAGAGCGGGCGAGCTGATAGAAGCCCACGTATTCCACGAAGTTCATCGCGCGCTCGTACATATCGCGCACCACCGACTTCGGCGACAGCTCGTAATCCGCCACCCACGGATGTCCGGCGCGATAAGACTGGTAAGCCGCGTTAAGCAGCTCCTCCAACGGCTTCGGGTACGTGACGGACTCGAGAAGCTCCATCCGCTCGTCGTACTCGATGCCGTCGGCCTTCATCGCCTGCACGGCCTCGCCGCGGGCCTTGAACTGCTGCTGCGACAGCACCGGCCGCGGATTGTCCACAGTGGATTCCACAATGGACACCACGTCCAGCGCGTACGACGGCGACTCCATGTCGAGCAATTCCACCGCGGCCAACGCAAAGGGCGAAAGCGGCTGGTTCAAAGCGAAATCGAACTGCAGATCCACCGTCAGGCGGACAATCCGGCCCTCGGCGTCCGGCTCGGGCAGCCGTTCCACGACACCGGCGGCCAGCAGCGAACGGTAGATCTCAATCGCCCGCAGGATCAGCTTCCGCTGCGTCGGACGGTCCGAATGGTTGTCCTCCAGCAGGTGCCGCATCGCGTCGAAAGCGTTGCCGGGGCGCGAAATCACGTTCAGCAGCATCGAGTGGCTGACCCGGAAGCTGGACGTGAGCGGTTCCGGATCGGCCGCGATCAGCCGGTCGAACGTGCTCTCGGTCCAGTTGACGAAGCCCTCCGGCGCTTTCTTCCGGACGATCTTCTTTTTCTTCTTCGGGTCGTCGCCCGCCTTCTCCAGCGCCTTCGCGTTCTCCACCACGTGATCCGGGGCCTGCACGACGACATAACCGTCGGTGTCGTAGCCGGCGCGGCCCGCGCGTCCGGCGATCTGGTGGAACTCGCGTGCCTTCAAATGCCGCTGCCGCACGCCGTCGTACTTCGTCAGCGCCGAGAACACCACCGTCCGGATCGGCACGTTGATGCCGACGCCGAGCGTGTCCGTCCCGCAGATCACCTTCAGCAGCCCGGACTGCGCGAGCGTTTCGACCAGCCGCCGGTACTTCGGCAGCATGCCCGCGTGGTGCACGCCGATGCCGTGCCGCACGAGCCGCGAGAGCGTCTTGCCGAACCCGGCGGAGAACCGGAAGTCGCCGAGCAGGTCGGCGATCGCCTCCTTCTCCGCCTTAGTGGTGACGTTGATGCTCATCAGCGTCTGCGCCCGCTCGATGGCCGCGGCCTGCGAGAAATGCACGACATACACCGGCGCCTGGCCGCCGTTCAGCAGCTCGGACATCGTCTCGTGCAGCGGCGTGAGCGCGTACCGGAAGGTGAGCGGCACCGGCCGCTGCGCCGAGGTGACCACCGCGGTCGGCCGTCCGGTCCGCCGGGTCAGGTCCTTTTCGAAGAACGAAACGTCGCCGAGCGTGGCCGACATGAGCACGAACTGCGCGTTCGGCAGCTCGATCAGCGGGACCTGCCACGCCCAGCCGCGGTCCGGTTCCGAATAGAAGTGGAACTCGTCCGCGACGACCTGGCCGACCGGGGCGTCGGCGCCGTCGCGCAACGCGATGTTCGCCAAGATTTCCGCGGTGCAGCAGATGATCGGGGCGTCCGCGTTGACACTCGAATCGCCGGTCATCATGCCGACCTGATCGGCCCCGAAGATCTCGATGAGCTGGAAGAACTTCTCCGAGACCAGCGCCTTGATGGGCGCGGTGTAAAAACTGCGTTTGCCGTGTGCGAGCGCGGTGAAGTGCGCGCCGACCGCCACGAGGCTTTTGCCGGAGCCGGTCGGCGTCGACAGGATCACGTTGGCCCCGGAGACGACCTCGATCACCGCCTCCTCCTGCGCGGGGTACAGCTCGATCCCCCGTTCGGCCGTCCACGTCGTGAAGGCTTCGAACAGGGCATCTGCGTCGGGATCCGCTGGCAGGAGGTCGGTGAGAGTCATCGTGTCGACCATCGTGCCATCCCGTCCCCGGCCGCGGGTGCAGGGGAGATCGCGGGTGCTTGCCCTAACCCGTAGGCTTCCGGTACCGCGCGCTGCCGGAGGGGACGGACAGGCGGGCGCGCACACGGGCGGTACTCGCGGAGGATTCGGCAATGGCACAGGACATCATCCCGATCGAACTCGGGCTGCCGCAGGGCGACGTGGTCACCCTCTGGGCCCCCCGTTGGCGGGAGGACGGCGAGGAGTGGGAAGCGTTCCTCGGCGACGAGGACGACCTGTACGCCTTCCCGGACGCCGCGCACCTCGCCGCTTTCGTGCGCACGGCCGAGCAGCACGACCTGCTCGACCATCCGGCGTGGGACGCGGTGCCCGCGCTGAACGTGCCCGAGCTGATCCCCGACGACGACCACTCCTACGACCTCGTCGGCGTGCCCGAACTGGTCGCCGAGGAGCCGGACTCGTGGACGATCGGCGAGCTGGCCGAGATCGTCGGCATCGTGCGTTCGCTCGCCGACGTGTGCGAGCTCGACGAGGTGCACGAGGTGCTCGACGCCTACGAGGGCTTCTCGCTGCTGGAGCAGGGCCGGCTGCCGTTCACCGGGCGCGAGGGCGAAGCGCTCTGGAACGACCTGTCGAAGGCCGTCTCCGAGAAGTGGGACACCGTGCTCGACGCGATCGACAACCTGGTGACCGTGCCGGACGTCGACGCCGCGGTGCTGGAGCAGACCGCCGAAGAGCTGGCCGCCTTCCACGAGGAGTCCGCTGAGGCGGAAGCCGGCGAAGAGGACGGCGGGCCGGAAGACCTCGAAGCGGTCGACGGCGAAGACGAGGACGTCGAAGACGAACCGGTCGGCTTCTGGGGCGAGGTCGGCATCGACCCGATCAAGATCGTCACCTCCGGCGCGGAGTACTACACGCTGCGCTGCTACCTCGACGACAAGCCGGTGTTCCTCGGCAACGACGGCGAGATCGACGTGTTCAGCTCGCCGAAGGCGCTGCTCAAGGCGATCAAGGCGGGCGACGAGCTGGCCGACACCGACATCGCCGGCGTGTCCACTTGGGACGAGGTGCGGGAGAAGGCGGCGGCCGACGAGCTGGAGGTCGAGGTCGACACCGACAACACCTACGTCTTCCCCGGCCTCGACGAGGACATCGCCGAGGGCCCGGAGTCGATCGACCCGACCCAGCTGGAGCTGGCGGTCGAGCTGATCACCGACGCCGCCGAATGGGCGGGCGACGACACCGTCGAAACCGCGCTGGCGGCCAACGAAAGCCTCGGCTGGCTGGTGTCCTTCGTCCTGCGGCCGGACCCGAGCCGGCTCGAGCCGAGCGCTCCGTTCGACACCGAGCAGAGCGCCTGGCGCAAGCTGGTGGAGGACTTCGAGAACCGCCTCACGGTGGTCTGAACCTCTTAGAGGGCGTCGAACACGCTCTCGGCCGAGTCACCGGCGGAGAACATCTTCCAGGCGACGCCGGCGATCGCATCCGGATCCAGGGTGCGGCCGTCGGCGTCGCCGTATTTTTCCGGCTGCCCGACGACCATCCGGTGAATATCGCCGCGTTCGATCAGGCCGCCGATGATGAGGCTGCCCGCGTACACCCCGGTTCCGGCCAGCCCCTCGTGCAGCGTCCGCGCGTAGTTCCGCAACGCCGCTGACGACACCGCGAGCGCGCCGAGCGCGGGCATCGGCCGCACCGCGCTGAGCCCGCCGGCGAACAGAAATCCGCCGCTGCCGCGCTCCAGCATCCCCGGCAGCAGTTTGCCGACCACCTCGATCGCCGGATACACCCAGCTCATCGCCTTCTCGACGGCGTCCGCGGTCGCTTTGGTGATGTCCGTGGGAATGCTGTCCGGTTCGATCGCTGCCGGGCCGTAGTAGGCGACGTCGATGATGCCGAACCGTTCGGTGATTTCGTCGAGCGTCGCCCCGATCCCGGCGCGGACGTCGCCGACGAACGCTTCCGCGTTGTCGAGTTCGGCCAGGTAGGCCGGGTGCCGCTCAGCGGTACGCGAAACGAGCGCGACGTTGTATCCCTCGTCGGCGAACCGGTGTGCGATCGACATTCCGAGGCCGGGTCCGGCTCCGAGGACGACGGCGGTCGGGCGAGTGGTCATGGCTTGTCCTTCCCCAGGATTAAATCGAGGGCACCCTCGACTTCGTTCGCCAAGCTACCACAAAACCCGAGGGTGCCCTCGACTTTGTACGATGGGACCCATGGCCACCGGATCGAAGCCGTTGCGCGCGGACGCGGCCCGCAACCGCGACAAGCTGCTGGCCGCCGCGACGCGCGCGTTCGGCGAGCACGGCCTCGACGCGCCGCTGGAGCAGATCGCCCGCAGCGCTGGGGTCAGCATCGGCACGCTGTACGCGCACTTCCCGACTCGGGACGCCTTTGTCGACGCGATCCTGCCCGCGCAGATTGCCGCGTTGGACGATCTGGCGACGAATGCGTTGGCCGAGCCGGACCCGTGGCAGGGCTTCACCAGCTTCCTCGACGGACTGTTTGCCTTGCAGGCCAAGGACCACGGACTCAGCGACGCCCTCGCCCGGCGATTGCCGCTGAGCCCGGCCGTATTGGAGGCATGCCGCGCCGGTTTCGAGCATGCCGCACGGATCATTGACCGGGCAAAGGAATCCGGTCAGCTGCGCGCCGATTTCGAACCCGCGGATCTCGCTCCGCTGGTCTCCGCGATGTCACAGCTGATCCGCGAATCACCCGAGACCTGGCGACGGCACTTGGCGTTCTTTCTCGACGGCCTGCGCGCTTAGTCCTTTTCGGACTCCGCGCGCACCGGCACCAAACCTATTGCCAGCAGCGGAAAAACCGCCGCCACACAATAAGCCAGCGCATACCGGCTGTCTCCGATCACCAGACCCAGCAACGGCGGCGTCAACGACGCGGCGATGTTCTGCGCGGTGTTCTGCGTCCCCATCGCCCGGCCGGACCACGCGACGCCGGCCAGCTCGGCCGACGCGGTGAAGCCGAGACCGTTGTCCGCCACCGTGATCACCGCCGCCAGCACCAGCGCGGCCAGCACCAGCCACAGCCCAGTCGCATCCCCGACCGCGACCAGCAGCATCACGACCACACTCGCGACGGCGAGCTGCCGCATCGGCCGCAACCGGCTGCCGACCCGGTCCGACCAATACCCCGACGCCAGCCGCCCGAGCGCGCCGAGCACCTGAGCCACCGCGACGAACACCCCGGCCTGCGCGGCGGTCCACTGATGCTGCGACACCAGATACACCGGCGCGAAGGCGGACACCGCGAACTGCGGCACCACCAACAGCGCGCTCGCGCCGTGCACGCGCCACAGCCACGGCTTGCGGTATGGCGACGGCGGCCGCTCTCCCTTCGCCGCGCGCGGCGGCCGCGGCGGGTCCACGACGAACAGCGCCACCAAGAGCGCCACGCCCACCGCCAGCACGGCCGGAAGCAGCATCGCCGCCTGGAATCCCCACTGCGCGGCCAGCGGCGGCAGGCCCAGCGCGGCCACGCCGACGCCCAGCGGCTGCGCCGTCTGCCGGATCCCCATCGCGACGCCGCGCTCGGATTTGGCGAACCAGCCCATCACGACCCGGCCGCTCGCCGCGTTCACCGAAGCCGTGCACGCACCGGCCACGAGAAACACACCAAAGAGAAGGCCGACTGGGTGGTGCCACAGGGCGGCGTACACGAGGAGTAACCCCGAAACGCCCAGGCCGAGCGCCATGATGAGGCGCTCGCCGTAACGGTCCGCAGCCGCACCCCAGGCGATGAGCGTCAGCAACAGGCCGATACTCGGCGCCGCGACGACCGTGCCCGCCTGCGCCAGCGTCAGATGGTCGGCCTCGCGCATGGCGGGCACGAGAAACGGCAGCCCGTAAAGGAAGGAGCAGCTGGCGGTCTGCGCGGCGAGGCCGAGCGCGAGAATCAGCCACCGCCGCGAGCTGCCTTTTTGCCGCACCTGCTCCCCGGTCTCGACCTGCGCCATTCCGCCCACCGTCTCATTATTTGAGAAATATGTCTTACATAGTGAACGATAGTTGGCATAGCTAACGAACGCAACCGCCTTTCGGGGGCGGCCGCGTTCGGGGAGCCGGGATTCAGCCGAGCGCCGCGTACCCGGGTTTGACGACCTTCTCGATCAGCTCGAGCCGCTCGTCGAAATCGAGGAACGCGGATTTCATGGCGTTGATGGTGAACCAGCGGAAGTCGTCCAAGCCGAAGCCGAACGTCTCGGCCAGCGCGGCGAATTCACTGGTCATCGTGCAGCCGCTCATCAGCCGGTTGTCGGTGTTGACCGTGACGCGGAAGCGCAGCCGCGCGAGCAGGCCGATGGGATGCTCGGCGAGCGACGGTACGGTTCCGGTCTGGACATTCGACGACGGGCAGATTTCCAGCGGGATGCGCCGGTCCCGGACGTAGCCCGCCAACCGTCCAAGATGGACATTTCCGTCGGCGTCGGCGGTGATGTCCTCGGCGATCCGCACGCCGTGCCCGAGCCGTTCCGCGCCGCAGTACTGGATTGCCTCGCCGATCGACGGAAGTCCGAACGCTTCGCCGGCATGAATAGTGAAGTGCGCATTGTTCCGGCGCAAATAGTCGAATGCGTCCAGATTTCGGGTGGGCGGGAATCCGTCCTCCGGTCCGGCGATGTCGAATCCGGCCACGCCGGCGTCGCGGTAGCGCACCGCGAGTTCGGCGATCTCGAGCGCGCGGGCATGCTGGCGCATGCCGCACAACAAGGTCCGCACCCGGATCCGGCCACCGCCCGCGGCTACCCTCCGCATCCCTTCGGCGAAGCCTTCCTGGACCGCCTCAACCACTGCATCGAGTGACAGTCCGCGTTCCACGAACAGCTCCGGCGCATACCTCAGCTCGGCGTACACGACCCCGTCCGCAGCCAGGTCTTCCACCGCTTCGGCGGCAACCCTGACCAGCGCTTCCTCCGTTTGCATGACACCACACGTATGGGCGAACGTCTCGAGATACGACACGAGAGAACCGGAGTCGGCCGCGGCGCGGAACCAGCGGCCGAGTTCGTCGGGATCCGTCGCCGGAAGGTCCCGGTAGCCGAGATCCTCTGCGAGTTCGGCGACGGTGGCCGGGCGCAAGCCGCCGTCGAGGTGATCGTGGAGCAGGACCTTGGGGGCACGGCGCAGGATCTCCGCGCTCAGCGGGGTTACGTCCGACATGCTCCAACGGTAGCCTCGCTGTCATTCCCCTACCTGGCCGTAACCGAGAGCACCGGAACAACCCTCTGCTCAGCACTGTGCGCAAGGAATCGGCCATCCGGGTGGCGCGCCCCTTATCCGCGTTCCCCGGGGGCCATACGCACAGCAATTTTCTTCATCGATAAGCTCGGGTCAGTCCCTTCCATTTTCCCCGCCGACGAAGGACACCGCAGTGACCACTGACAACCACATTGCCGCTCCGTCGTTCGACCGGATGCGCAACATGCTGGTGCGCGCGGCCGAGGTTCGTGAGAGCGAGCAGCAGCAGATCTTCGACGCGCTCGACGACATCTACGCCCGGCTCGCGCCGGTGGACTCCCTCGGCGCGGTGCGCAAGCGGCTGTCGGAAATGCCGGACCGGACCGAGGTCGGGGTGCTGGCGGAGCGCCTCGACGAGGCGATGACCCGGCTGGAGTCCCAAGACAACGCGATCGCCGCGCTCACGCACGCGGTGGAGAGCATCGTCGACAAGCTGGCGAAGCCCTTCGCCCAGCTCGACGGACGCCTCGACGGCGTGGCGGCGCGGTTCGAGGGCGTCGCGGGCCGGATGGACGGGCTCGAGGACAAGCTGCAGAACATCCACCGTCGGCTCGACGAGCTGGGCGGGCACCTGGACAAGCAGGACGCGAAGCTGGAGTCGCTGCCGCAGGCCACGCAGGGCCCGATCCGCGACCGGATCGAAATGGCCGAGACGTCGCTGCGCGAGCGGATCGAGACCACGGACCAGGAACTGCGCTCCCGCGTGGACGAACTGGACCGCGCGACGAAGGAACGCATCGCCACCGCGACCGACACGCTGAAGAGCGCGGTCTCCGACACCGGCGAGATGATCGACCCGGCCGCGCGCCTCGACTCGGTGGGCACGAAGCTCGAAACGATCACCCAGCGTCTCGACGACCTGTCCGGCCGGATCGACAAGGTCGAGGACGACGTCACCGGCCGCATTGGCGACCTGGACGGTTCCGTGCGCAGCGGCCTGTCGAAGGTCGAAAGCACGCTGGCGAAGCAGCCGGACACCGACTCGGTCGACTCGCTGGTGCGCCGCAGCAACGACGAATCGGTCCGCCGCATCGGCGGCCAGCTGGACGAAGCGATGGCGACGTTCGCGGAGCTGATGCTCGGCGGCGGCCCCGCCGTGCAGCAGATCGCCCCGCCGCCGCCCGCCCCGCGGCAGCCGCGCCGCAGCTCGCGTAACGGGCGTTCGCCCAAGGCGGCTGACGCTAAGGCCAAGGCTGGCGGCGACGCGGACGAGTCGACTGACTGACGCTCCTTGCACGAAGCCCCCGTCCAGATTCTGGACGGGGGCTTCGTTGTTTCTAGCGGTCAGGGCCGAACGGTCTCCAGCACGATCCCCGTCGCGGCAGGTGCCTCCGCACCCACCTCGAATCCGCCCTCCAACGCAGCAAGGGCCGCCGGGATCGCCTCCGGAGTGTCCGTATGCAGCTCCAGCAATGGCTCCCCCGCCACCACCGCATCGCCCGGCTTCGCGTGGCACAAGATTCCCGCCGCCGCCTGCACCGGATCTTCCTTCCGTGCCCGGCCAGCCCCGAGCCGCCAAGCCGCGACGCCTACCGCGTAGGCGTCCAGCGAGGTCAGCACTCCCGACTCCGGCGCGGCGACAACGTGTACGTGCGCCGGACGCGGCAGCTCAGCCGACGGGTCTCCGCCCTGCGCGGCGATCATCCGGGACCACACCTCGTACGCCTCACCGGACGCCAGCACCGCGGCCGGGTCCACGGAAATGCCCGCGAGCGTAAGCATTTCCCGAGCCAACGCCACGGTCAGCTCGACCACGTCCGATGGACCGCCACCGCGAAGAACCTCAACAGCCTCCGCGACCTCCGCCGCGTTCCCGACCGCACGCCCGAGTGGCGTGCTCATGTCGGTGATCAACGCCGTGCAAGCCACCCCGTGCGCCGTCCCGATATCCACGAGCGTCCGTGCCAGAAGCTGCGCCTCCGGCACCGTCTTCATGAACGCCCCGGACCCAGCCTTCACATCCAGCACAAGGCCCGAAGCACCTTCGGCGATCTTCTTGCTCATGATCGAGCTGGCGATCAACGGCACCGACTCGACCGTCGACGTGACATCACGCAACGCGTACAGCTTCTTGTCCGCCGGAGCCAGCCCCTCGGTCGCCGCGCAGACCACCGCGCCGACCGAGTTGAGCTGCGCCGCGATTTCGTCCAGTGAAAGAGCCGCGCGCCAACCCGGGATCGACTCCAGTTTGTCGAGCGTCCCGCCGGTGTGGCCGAGCCCCCGTCCGGACAGCTGCGGCACCGCGGCACCGCACGCCGCGACCAGCGGAGCCAGCGGCAAGGTGATCTTGTCGCCGACGCCGCCGGTCGAGTGCTTGTCCACGGTCGGGCGCGCGACGTCCAGCGACAGCCGCGAGCCCGAGTCGATCATCGCGCCGGTCCAGCGCGCGATCTCGCCGTCGTCCATGCCACGCAAGAAGATCGCCATGGCCAGCGCGGCCATCTGCTCTTCCGCGACGGCCCCGTGGGTGTAGGCGTCGACGACCCAGGCGATCTGTTCGTCGCTCAGCCGTCCGCCATCACGCTTGGTCCGAATGACGTCTACCGCAGCGAAAGTCACGGCAAATCCTCCGGCCCGAACGCGTCCGGCAGCACCTCCGACATCGGCAGCACTCCGCGAGGAGTGTCGACCAGACAAGAGGATCCGCCGAGTTCAAAAAGAATCTGCCGGCAGCGACCGCACGGCATCAGCAATTCGCCCGCGCCGCTGCGGCAAGCGACCGCGACCAAACGGCCACCGCCGGACAGTCGCAATTGACCGGCCATTGTGCACTCAGCGCACAAACCCAAGCCGTACGAAGCGTTTTCGACATTGCACCCAGTCACCTGACGGCCATCATCCACAATGGCCGCGACGCCGACGTGCAGTCCCGAGTAAGGCGCGTACGCGTGCGAAGCCGCCTTGACCGCCTCAGCACGCAACGCTTCCCAGTCCACTTCGGACATCAGTCGCCCTCACCTCGCCGGTACTGCGCACCGTCTGCCTTGGGTGGCCGCAGTCGTTGCGACGCAACGGCTAGCACGATCAGCGTCACGAAGTGCGCGGTGTACGGGATCAAGTCGCTCGGCAGAGTGTCGTTGGTCCAGTAGATCGCGTACAGAATCCCAGCGCCGACCACGCCGAGCGCGGCCGCGAGCCAACGCTTCCTGATCAGCTGCACGATCACGATGATCGCGAGCAGAATGACCGCGCCGTACAGCAACGCCAGCACCGCGTCGCCGCCACCGGCGAGCTGCAGGCCGTCGGAGTACCCGAACAGCGCGGCACCGCCGAGCAGTCCGCCCGGCCGCCAGTTGCCGAAGATCATCGCGGCCAGACCGATGTACCCGCGGCCGTTGGTCTGGTTCTCCAGGTAGTCCGCGCCGCCCTTGAGCAGCACCAGCGAAGCACCGCCCATGCCCGCGAAGCCGCCGGAGATCAGCACGCCGACGTACTTGTAGCGATACACGTTCACGCCGAGCGACTCCGCCGCGACCGGGTTCTCGCCGCACGAACGCAGCCGCAGGCCGAACCGCGTGCGCCAGAGAACCCAGTAGCTCACGGGAATCAGCACGATCGCGAGCATGGTCAGCGGCGCGACACCGGTCACCAGCCCGCGCAGAATGCCCGCGACGTCAGAGAGCCCGACGCGCTGCTGGTTCTCCAGCGAGCCCAGCCAGTCCGACAACCCGGCCGCCGAATAGGTGTCGAACTTCGGCACCGGCGGCGACTGGCGCGGGTTTCCCGACAGCGGCTCGAAAATCAGGTTCGCCAGATACTTCGCGACGCCGAGCCCGAGCAGGTTGATCGCGACGCCGGAGACGATGTGGTTGACGTTGAACGTCACCGTCGCCACCGCGTGCAGCAGCCCGCCCAGCGCGCCGAACGCGATCGCGGCCAGCAGGCCGACCCACGCGCCGCCGTAATACGCACCCCAGGCCGCGCCCCAGGTGCCGAGGATCATCATGCCTTCGAGGCCGATGTTGATCACGCCCACGCGCTCGGCCCACAGCCCGCCCAGCGCGCACAGCAGGATCGGCAGCGCCAGCCGCAGCGCGGTCGACGCGGTGTTGCTGGACGTCAGCGCCGAAACGCCGGTGGCGTACGACGCGGTGGACATGACCGCAATCGCGACCACGGCCCAGATCACGCCGCGCAGCCAACCGGGGATCCGCTGCCGCTTGCGCTTGACCGGCATCGGCGTCCCGGATTCCGGACCCGGCCGGGAGAACTCCGTCGTGGTGGTCACACCGCACCGCCTTCCGCGACCGAGGCGCCCTTGCGGCCGTTGCCGGCGAGCGCCCTGCCCACCTTTCGCTGTTCCGCGGCGAGGTCGGCCCGGCGCACGATCTCGTACGCCACGACGACCGAGAGCACGATGACGCCCTGCATGATCGTCGCGATTTCCTTGGACACGTTGATCTGCTCCAGCGACACCGCGGAGGTGTCCAGGAACGCCCACAGCAGCGCGCCGAACGCGATGCCGCCGGGGTGGTTGCGGCCGAGCAGCGCGACCGCGATGCCGGTGAAGCCGTACATCTGGGTCGCGGTGATGCCGTAGCTGTAGTCGCGGCCGAGCAGTTCCGGCATGGCGACCAGACCGGCCACCGCACCGGAGAGCAGCATCGCGATGAGCGTCATCTTCTTCGCGCTCACGCCGCCGGCCGCGGCGGCCGTCGAGGACTCGCCGCTCGCCTTCAGCTCGAAGCCGAACCTGGTGCGGTTCAACATGAACCAGTACGCGGCGCCGATCACGATCGCGATGAACACGAAGCCGAACAGCGTGCCCGAACCGAGCGGGATGCCCGGGATCCGGCCGGACGGCGCGATCACCCTGGTCCCGATGTTGTTGCCGGTCTGCACGCCGAACTGGTCGGCGTTGATGAGGAACGCGATGATGCCGGCGACGATCGAGTTCAGCATGATCGTCGAGATGACCTCGCTGACGCCGCGGGTCACCTTGAGCACCGCCGGGATCGTCGCGTACAGCGCACCGGAAACGATGGCCACCAGCAGGATCACGATGGTGTGGATGACCGGCGGCAGCTGCAGCGCCCCGCCGACGATCGCGGCGATCACCGCGGCGAACCGGTACTGGCCCTCGACGCCGATGTTGAACAGGTTCATCTGGAACCCGATCGCCACGGCCAGGCCGGACAGGTAGTACACCGTCGCGAGGTTCACCGTGTCGACCGCAGTGGATCCCTTGAACAACTGGCCGATCATCGTCCCGTACGCCTGCAACGGGTCGGCGCCGGAGATGACGAGCGCGATCGCGGACAGGATCACCGCGAACGCGATCGCGAGCAGAGGCGGCAACAGCCGCGTGCGCCACGAACTCATGAGTCTTCACCTTCTTCGGCGCCGGTCATGGCGGAACCGAGTTCCTGCGGAGTGACAGTGGCGGGGTTGGCCTCGCTCACGAGCCGCCCGCGCAGCATCACGCGAATGGTGTCGGACAACCCGATCAGCTCGTCGAGGTCCGCCGAAATCAACAGCACGGCAAGGCCGTCGGCACGCGCCTGGCGGATCTGCTCCCAGATCAACGCCTGCGCGCCGACGTCGACCCCGCGCGTCGGGTGCGAAGCGATCAGCAGCACCGGGTTCCCGGACAATTCGCGGCCGACGATCAGCTTCTGCTGGTTTCCGCCGGACAACGCGGCGGCCGGAACGTCGATGCCGGGCGTGCGGACGTCGTACTCGCGCACGATCCGCTCGGTGTCCTCGCGCGCGCCCGCGATGTTGAGCAGTTGCCCGCCGGACACCGGTTCGCGCGTCTGGTAACCGAGAATCCGGTTGACCCACAACGGTTGCGTGAGCAGCAGGCTGTGCCGCGTGCGGTCCTCGGCGATGTAGCCGATGCCCGCCTCGCGCCGGGCGAGCGTGCCCAGCTTGACCAGGTCGTGCGTCTTGCCGTCCGGCGGAGTCAGCTCGATGTGGCCGCCGCTCGCCTTGCGCATTCCCATGATCGTCTCGACCAGTTCGGTCTGGCCGTTGCCCTCGACGCCCGCGATGCCGAGCACCTCGCCCGCGTGCACGGTGAAGGAGATGTGGTCCAGCACGTTGCGCTCGGAGCCTTCGGCGGACAGCCGCAGCTCGCGCACCTGCAGAACCTCGCGGTCGGTCACCGTCGACTCGCGCGTCTCCGGGCTCGGCAGCTCCGAACCGACCATCATCTCGGCCAGCTCGCGGCTGGTGATCTTCTTCGGATCCGCGGTGCCGACCGTGGTGCCGCGCCGGATCACGGTGACCGTGTCGGCGATCGCGCGCACCTCGTCGAGCTTGTGCGAGATGAAGAGGAACGTGTACCCGTCGGCCTGCATCTCGCGGACGGTCGCGAAGAGCGCGTCGACTTCCTGCGGCACGAGCACGGCGGTCGGCTCGTCGAGGATGATGATTTTCGCGCCGCGGTAAAGGACTTTGACGATCTCGACGCGCTGGCGGTCGGCGACGCCGAGTTCCTCCAGCAGCGCGTCCGGCTTCGCGTGCAGCCCGGTCCGCTTCGACAGTTCCGCCAGCCGCGCCCGCGCCGCGCGGCCGATGCCGTGCAGCGGCTCCGCGCCGAGGAACACGTTTTCCGCGACGGTCAGGTTGTCGGCGAGCATGAAGTGCTGGTGCACCATGCCGATCCCGGTGCGGATGGCGTCCTGCGGGTTGCGCAGTTTCACCTCGGCGCCGTTGATGGCGATGCTGCCCTCGTCGGGCTGCTGCATGCCGTACAGGATCTTCATCAGAGTCGACTTGCCCGCGCCGTTCTCGCCGCACAGCGCGTGCACCTCGCCCGCCGCGACGGTGAGGTTGACGTCGGAGTTCGCGACGACGCCGGGGAACCGCTTGGTGATCCCGGTCAACTGAACGGCCGGCACGCCCCGGTCGGGGACGGCTTCGGCCTCGATCTCGGTCATCGGAGGGGACATCCCGTTCTGTCGAAACGCGTGAGGGCTCGGAAGGAAGATCCTTCCGAGCCCTGCCGCGTCGTGAGCGTTTACTTGGCCGGCTTGTCCGAAACCTTGATGGCGCCGGACACGATCTGGGCCTTGTACCCGTCGAGCACGTCCTTGATGTCGTCGACCTTGCCACCGGAGGTGGAGTAGCCGACACCGTCGGACTTGAGGTCGAAGCGCTTCGGCACCGTGCTCAGGTCGCCCTTCGCGACGGCCTGCAGGTACTCGAACACCGCGACGTCGACGCGCTTGATCATCGAGGTGATGATGATGTCCTTGTCGGCGGCGACCGTCTTCTGGTTGTACTGGTCGGAGTCGACGCCGATGGCCAGCGCGTTGTTCTGCTTGGCCGCGTCGAACACGCCCTTACCGGAGGCGCCGGCGGCGTGGTAGACGACGTCCGCGCCGCGCGAGATCTCGGCGGCGGCCTTCGCGTTGCCCTTCGGCGGGTCCTGGAAACCGGAGAAGTCGCCGGCCGGCGTCAGGTACTCGTCCTCGACCTTGATCTTGCTCGAAACGGCCTTCGCGCCCTGCAGGAAGCCCGCCTCGAACTTCTGGATCAGCGGGGTGTTCACGCCGCCGACGAAGCCGACGTGGCACTTCTTGCTCTTGTACGCGGCGGCGACGCCGGCCAGGAACGAGCCCTGCTCCTCGGCGAAGACCAGCGGCGTGACGTTCGGCAGGGTGATCGAGTCGTCGTCGACGATCGCGAACTTGGTGTTCGGGTACTTGGTGGCGACGGCCTTGACCGACTGCGCGTAGGCGAAACCGACCGCGACGATCGGGTTCAGGCCCTGCTGCGCCATCTGCTCGAGGCGCTGCTGCTTGGCGGCTTCGCTCTCGCTCGCGCTCGCGGTGCTCTCGTTGACGGTCGGGACGCCGAGGTCGGACTTCGCCCGGTCGGTGCCCGCGGCGGCCGCGTCGTTGAAGGAAGCGTCACCGCGACCGCCGACGTCGAAGGCCAGGCCGACCTTGAGCTTGCTGCCGTCGACCTTGCCCGAGGCCGCGCTGCTGCTCGTGGCGGCGGCCGGAGCGGCGGGCGGCTTCGGGGCGGTAATGCAGTTCGAGCCCGCGTTGCCGTCCGAACCGGACGCGTTGTTGTTGCTTCCCCCGGTGTCCTTCGCGCACCCGGCCAGTGCAAGCACCCCAGCCATGGTCGCGGCGGCCAGCGCGGTTCCACGCATGCGACGCAACGTGTGTCTCCCTCCCCGCTGATCCAGCGGACGATCCAGGAACGGCCCGGTCACGGTCGCCCGGGCTCAACTGGCAGACCGTACCCAACCGCCGGGTAACCGCCATAGGAACGGCACGCTACGTAACACAAACGTTTACTCGGAGGCTCGATCCGCGACCATTCCGGCGCCGACCGTGATCAAGAGCCGCCGCCCCGCCCTCCGCGATCACGCACCGTGGCCCCGCTTCCGCCCGGGAAGGGTCCGTGAAGGACTCCTTGAGGGAATCTGATTCCCGGAAGGAGCCCTTCACAGCCAGCTCAGACGTGCTCCAGACCACACGTCCGAGTGGTCTGCCGTGGTCACCGGTGTCTGGTCCATCACAGAGAGGAACCCGGAGGTGAGCCGCGCGTATGGGTCGGGTCTAGCATCCATGCATCCACGCTCGATGGCCCCTGATCTCGGCACCGTCGCCGGAGTTGTCCCCAGTGGACCGACCCCGGCCGCGGGTGCGGACCTCACCGGTCACCCGGGCACGACAGTCATGACGTTGGAGGCCGTTCACCGATGTCCACCACGGCGAGCACTGCCACCGAAAGCGGGGCAGGAGCTAGCGATCGGGCGGGTGCCTCACGCCGGCAGGGAACTTTCTACCGGGGCGACCCCGGCATGTGGTCCTGGGTGCTTCACCGCATCACCGGCGTGCTGACCTTTTTCTTCCTGTTCGTGCACGTGCTCGACACCGCGCTCGTGCGCGTGTCGCCGAACACCTACGACCAGGTCATCGAGACGTACAAGACGCCGATCGTGAACCTGCTCGAGGTCGGCCTTGTCGGCGCGGTGCTGTTCCACGCGCTCAACGGGCTGCGCGTCCTGCTGGTCGACTTCTGGGCCAAGGGCCCGAAGTACCAGAAGACGATGCTCTGGGTCATCGGCGTCGTGTGGGTGGTCGTGATGGTTCCGGGTGCGTTCTTCATGCTGAAGCGCACCGTCGAGACGCTTTTCGGGGGTGCCTGATCCCATGGCCGACGCTCTGATCCTCGACAAGCCGCGCTCGCCGCGGCGTCCGTCCGCCCGGCGCAGCAACTTCGAGCTCTACAGCTGGCTGTTCATGCGCATCTCCGGGCTCGCGCTGATCATCCTGGTGCTGGGCCACCTGTTCATCATGAACATCCTCGACGGCGGCGTGCACCGCATCAACTGGGGCTTCGTCGCCGGCCGCTGGGCCTCGCCGTTCTGGCAGTTCTGGGACCTGGCGATGCTGTGGCTCGCCGAGATCCACGGCGGCAACGGCCTGCGCACGATCATCGACGACTACGCGCGCAAGGACTCCACCCGGTTCTGGCTGAAGATCCTGCTGTACGTCTCGATGGCGCTCATCCTGGCCGTCGGCACGATGGTGATCTTCACGTTCGACCCCGAGATGCCTGCCTCCTGAGGCGCACCCACCACTAGCTAGCGGAGTCTTTCCCTATGCAGTTCCACAAGTACGACGTGGTGATCGTCGGCGCGGGCGGCGCCGGCATGCGCGCGGCCATCGAGTCCGGCCAGCGCGCCCGCACCGCGGTCCTCACCAAGCTGTACCCGACCCGGTCCCACACCGGCGCGGCACAGGGCGGCATGTGCGCCGCGCTGGCGAACGTCGAAGAGGACAACTGGGAGTGGCACACCTTCGACACCGTCAAGGGCGGTGACTACCTGGTCGACCAGGACGCCGCGGAGATCATGGCCAAAGAGGCCATCGACGCCGTCCTCGACCTGGAGAAGATGGGCCTTCCGTTCAACCGGACGCCCGAGGGCAAGATCGACCAGCGCCGGTTCGGCGGGCACACCCGCGACCACGGCAAGGCCGCGGTGCGCCGCGCCTGCTACGCCGCGGACCGCACCGGGCACATGATTCTCCAGACGCTGTACCAAAACTGCGTCAAGCACGGCACCGAGTTCTTCAACGAGTTCTACGTGCTCGACCTGGTGCTGTCCGAGGGCGAGGACGGCAACCCGATTGCCTCCGGCGTGGTCGCCTACGAGCTGGCCACCGGCGAACTGCACGTGTTCCAGGCGAAGTCGATCGTGTTCGCCACCGGCGGCGCGGGCAAGATCTTCAAGACCACCTCGAACGCGCACACCCTCACCGGCGACGGCCTCGGCATCATCTTCCGCAAGGGCCTTCCGCTGGAGGACATGGAGTTCTTCCAGTTCCACCCGACCGGCCTCGCCGGCCTCGGCATCCTGATCTCCGAGGCGGTGCGCGGCGAGGGCGGCATCCTCCGCAACGCCGACGGCGAGCGGTTCATGGAGCGCTACGCCCCCACCATCAAGGACCTCGCGCCGCGCGACATCGTCGCCCGGTCGATGGTCCAGGAGGTGCTGCAGGGCCGCGGCTGCGGGCCGAACAAGGACTACGTCGTCCTCGACGTGACCCACCTTCCGGTCGAGGTCCTCGAGACCAAGCTGCCGGACATCACCGAGTTCTCCCGCACCTACCTGGGCGTCGACCCGGTCAAGGAGCCGGTGCCGGTGTTCCCGACGTGCCACTACGTCATGGGCGGCATCCCGACGAACATCCACGGCGAGGCGCTGCGCGACAACGAGCACGTCATCCCGGGCCTGTACGCCGCGGGCGAGGTCGCGTGCGTGTCCGTGCACGGCTCGAACCGGCTGGGCACGAACTCGCTGCTGGACATCAACGTCTTCGGCCGTCGCGCGGGCATCGCCGCCGCGGAGTACGCGCTGGCGCACGAGCACGTCGAACTGCCGGAGGACCCGACCACCCTGGTCGAGGAGCAGCTGGCCGGTCTGCTGTCGGAGCACGGCGACGAGCGCGTCGCCGACATCCGCAAGGAAATGCAGCAGACGATGGACTCGCACGCTTCGGTGTACCGCACCGAGGACACGCTGAAGCAGGCGCTGACCGACATCCAGGCGCTCAAGGAGCGCTACCAGCGGATCACCGTGGCGGACAAGGGCAAGCGGTACAACACCGACCTGCTCGAGGCCGTCGAGCTCGGCTTCCTGCTGGAACTGGCCGAGGTGCTGGTCGTCGGCGCGATCGCGCGCAAGGAGTCCCGCGGCGGCCACGCCCGCGAGGACTACCCGAACCGCGACGACACGAACTTCATGCGGCACACCATGGCCTACAAGCAGGGCGAGGGGCTGTCGTCCGACATCCGGCTCGACTACAAGCCGGTCACCTTCACCCGCTACGAACCGATGGAGCGGAAGTACTGATGACGACGGCCACCCCAGAGGCGCCCTCCGCCAAGGCGTCCGACGAGCACACGCCGATCCAGGTCACGCTGAAGATCCTGCGGTTCAACCCGGAGGTCGACCAGGAGCCGCACTGGGAGTCCTACGACGTCCCGGCGCAGCCGACCGACCGCGTGCTGAACCTGCTGTTCTACGTGAAGGACTACATCGACGGCACGTTCTCCTTCCGCCGCTCGTGCGCGCACGGCGTGTGCGGTTCGGACGCGATGCAGATCAACGGGATCAACCGGTTGGCCTGCAAGGTGCTGCTGAAGGACCTGCTCGAGAAGAACGGCAAGAAGACCGAGATCACCATCGCCCCGATCAAGGGCCTGACGACGTTGAAGGACCTCTACGTCGACATGGACCCGTTCTTCGAGGCGTACCGGGCGATCAAGCCGTACCTGATCACCTACGGCAACGAGCCGACCCGCGAGCGGATCCAGTCCCAGGCCGACCGGAACCGGTTCGACGACACCACCAAGTGCATCCTGTGCGCCTGCTGCACGTCGTCCTGCCCGGTCTACTGGAACGACGGCTCGTACTTCGGCCCGGCGGCGATCGTGAACGCCCACCGCTTCATCTTCGACTCCCGCGACGAGGGCGCCGAAGAGCGGCTGGACATCCTGAACGACGGTGAAGGCGTGTGGCGCTGCCGCACGACGTTCAACTGCACCGACGCCTGCCCGCGCGGCATCCAGGTGACCAAAGCCATCCAGGAAGTGAAACGCGCCCTCCTCTTCAAGCGCGTCTGATCCTCCGAACGTACGTGAGGGGAACCCTGAGGGACTCTGAGTCCCTCAGGGTTCCCCTCACGGCTGTTTAGCCGACCTATCCACAAGGCCGCGGGTTGTCCACAGAATGGATTGGGCCAACCACGAAGCGCTGCCGGGTGCGGCAGCATTTGTCGGGTGAAACAACGAGGCCGCTGGGCCGCACACCCCGAAACGCTCACGCAGCACAGCACGCATCAAGTGATCCGGGCGATGACCCTGGAATCACTGGACATGAGCAGCAGAGTCATCTATCGAAGATGCCTGCCCGGGGGACCATGGCGACGGTTATTGCCCGGAGTCATCCTCCTGCACAACAACGACCCCACACCGGACCAACTGGTGCATGCGGCCCTGTTGTACGCGGGCGAATCAGCGATCGTCACCGGCGAAGAAGCCTGCCTGCGGTACGGCCTGCGTCTTCCGGACGCTGAAGGCCCACGGCACATCCACCTGCTGGTTCCGCATCGACAGAAGCTGAACAGCTCTGAGTTCGTCACCATCGAACGGACGAGGCACCTCCCGGCACCGTGGCTGCGCGCTGGCGTCCCGCTCGCACCCCTGGTCAGAGCCACCACGGATGTGGTCCGGCGGACACGCGACTCCGAGACCGTCAGCCGCATCCTGATCGAAGCGATCCAGCGAGGACGTTGTTCACCGCAAGCCCTGGCAGAAGAGCTTGATCGCGGCACCAAACGGGGGACCGCGATCCCCCGGCGGCTTCTCGCCGAATGGTCGGACATCCGGTCAGTCGCCGAAGCCGAGGCACAGAAATTAGCCAAGAGCCTTCCGAATCCGCCAACTCATCAGAACGCCGCGCTTTACGACCGCTCGGGCCACTACGCGGGGCGACCTGATTTCTGGTGGGACGATGTCGGACTGGCGTGGGAGATCGACTCGATGGAATTTCACTTTCGCTCGAACGATTACGCACGAACGTTGCATCGAAATACTCGCTACGCGGCACTGGGTATTGCCGTGGTGCAGACTCTGCCGTCCCGTTTGCGCACCGAGCCAAACGCAGTTCTGAACGAACTCGGCGACGCGTACCGTGCCGCCGAGGTCCGCCCTCGGCCACCGGTCTCCCTCCGCCCCGCTGGCTAGTACGTGAGGGGAACCCTGAGGGACTCTGAGTCCCTCAGGGTTCCCCTCACGTACGTCAGTGGACTGCGTCTAGGGCGTTCACTAGGCCGCGCCCGTAGTACGAGTTGTTCTGCTTCGGACCCTCGCACGCCGACACATCGCAAGCCACCGGATCCGCCTCTGCGGTAAGCAAAGCCGCCAAAGCACGCGGCGGCGCGTTCCGATGCGTAGAAGCCAACAGAGCCGCAACCCCGGCCGCGTGCGGGGAAGCCATCGAGGTGCCGCACTTAGTGCCGTAAGCGCCGTTGAACACGGTCGACAGCGGGCACCCCGCGCCTTGCCCGGCAGGCGGCTTCTGCGCCGAATCCCCGCCCGGCGCGGTAACCGTGACTGAGCCGTAGTTGGAGTAAGCAGACTTCGTACCCGCGTAACCAACCGCAGACACCGTCACCACGCCGTCGATCGCCTTCGGCAGGATGCCGCACGAAGAGTCAATCTTGTGTGGACGGTTCGGGTCCACAGTCTGCGTACGCACGTCGAAGCCGGAGTTGCCCGCTGCGGCGATGTTGAGAGTCCCGCGCTGCGTCGAGTAAGTGACAGCGCGCCGTACGGCCTCGTACGCGGCAGCGTCGCCTGCTTCGTTGCGGCAGTAGAACATCCCGGGGTCGATGTAGTAGCTGTTGTTCGTCACCTGGAAGCCGTGCTGTCCGGCCCAGACGAAGCCACAGACCGCCGCCTCCGGGAAGATGTAGCCGTCGTCGTTCACCACCTTCACCGACGCCAAGCGCACGCCTGGCGCGATGCCGGTGAAGCCGCGCGCGGGGTCCTTGCCCGCGATGGTGCCGGCGACGTGCGTGCCGTGGTCGGAGTTCGTCGGCGTCCACGCGGAAGCGTCAGGTGCGCCGGTGACGCAGCCGGTCGACGACCGCGCGTCTACCGCGTTCGCGAGCGCGGGGTGCTTGGCGTCGATGCCGGAATCCAGCACGCCGACGGTGACCGACCGCGAACCCGGGTTGATCTTGTTTGCCTCAGGAGCGTGGATGGCGCGCATGTCCCACTGCTGAGTCGACAAATCGTCACCGGCGGCGACGCTCTCCGTCCGCTCCAGCATGCCGACCGCCGAGCGCAGTCCGGCGCGGGCGGCGGCCTTCGCGGCGACGTCCTTGCCCGCCGAGTACGCCCGCTTCACGCCGAGCCGGTCGGCGAAGTCCGCGTTGCGCGAGCTGGCGACCGCGACGCCGATCTCCGGGTAGTACGCGATCCGCTTGCCGCACTTGGTGCTCAGCTCCGCGTCGACCGAACGCTGCTTCTCGCCCGGCTGGTACAGCACGACGTAGCTGTATTGCGTGCTGGTGGTGTCACACGACGGCGCGGGCGCGGCGGACGCCGGCACGGCCACCGCGCCGGCGGCGACCCCGGCCACCGCGATCGGGACGAGCAATCGACGTAAACGGGACATTTAGCCTCCATGGTCGGTCGCCCGAAACTAAGCCAGCCCGGACGCGTCCCGCCACCGACCAAAGGACGGTCACCGCATCAGGTGTTCGCGCGGTCCTTAGAGGTCGCCCGGATGCCGCGCCAGCCGAGCATCCCGATCGCGGTGCCGAGCACGAACGAGACGACCGTCAGCACCGCGTGCACGATGAAGTACCCAGTGGGTGAACCGTCGGCCGCCCAGGACTGGTTGCTGGCCCACAGGTTCTTGGCGAACGTGATCCAGATGATCCAGGACCAGATGCCGAAAGCGAACAAGGCCATCGCTGTACCTCGTGAAATGCGCATGTCTCGAGTATGCCGCCGGGCCATCGGCGCTAGATTGCGTGGGTGCACCCTGCTTTCGCCCGGTCGCTGCGAGCATTCGCCGCGCCACTCGCCGCAGCCCTCGTAGCCGTCGCCGCGCCTGTCGCCTTCGCCGCCCCGGCGTCGGCGGAGCAATGCACCGAGCACGCCGCGCCGCCGGCCCCGGTGGACACCTCGGAGAAGCCGAAGCCGGGCCAGACCGTCCCGCCGCCGCTTCCGGTGCCCGCCCAGCCCGTCGGCGGCGACCGGTTGGGCGGCTGCGGCCCGATCCTCCCGCCGGGCGCGCCCGCGCTGCCCCCTGGCGACACCTCGGCGTCGTGGGTGCTGCAGGACCTCGACACCGGCGCGGTCGTCGCGGCGAAGGACCCGCACGCGCGGGAGCGGCCGGCGTCGCTGATCAAGACGCTGCTCGCGCTGGTGGTGGTCACCGAGCTGAAGCCCGAGCAGGTCATCGTCCCGACGAAGGAGGACGCCGAGCAGGAGTGCACCTGCGTCGGCATCGCCGCGGGCGGGCACTACACGATGGACCAGCTGCTGCACGGCCTGCTGATGCACTCGGGCAACGACGTGGCGCACGCCTTCGCGACCGCGCTGGGCGGCGCCGACGCGGCCGTTGCCAAGATGAACGCGCTCGCCGCCCGCATCGGCGCGACCGACACCCGCGCGGCGACCCCGTCCGGCCTCGACGGACCGGGCATGTCGACCTCGGCCTACGACCTGAGCCTCGTCTTCCACTACGCGATGAAGCAGCCGGAATTCGCCAAGGTGGTGGCGACGAAGAATTTCACGATCCCGGCCATCGACGGGAAACCGCCGATTCCGGTGTTCAACGACAACAAGCTGCTCGGCGTGTATCCCGGTTTCCTCGGCGGGAAAACAGGCTTCACCGACGACGCGCGGCACACCTACGTCGGCGGCGCGGAACGCGACGGCCACCGCCTCGCGATCGTGATGATGCGGGCCGAACAGCGCCCGACGAAGGTAGTCGACCAGGCGGCGAAACTGCTCGACTACGGCTTCGCGCTGGAGAAGAACGGCGCGCAGCCGGTGGGCCAGATCGCCTACCAGCCGCTGAGCGCGGACTCCGCCCCGATGTCGGACAAGCAGGTCACCCCCGCGGGCGCGACGACCGCGGCCGCGGAGAAGCCGGATCCGTTCGGGACGACCGGCTGGATCCTGACGGTGATCGTGCTGGTGATCATCGTGGCCGGGTTCGTCATCAGCTATCAGCGGAAACGCAACTCCCGGGCATAGCGACCGGTTAGGTCCGTGAAGGGCCCCTTGAGGGAATCTCATTCCCTCAAGGGGCCCTTCACAGCTTTACTCAGCCCTTTCGGCGGCCCAGCCAGGCCAGCAGCGCACCCGCGCTGAACGCGCCGGCCACGGAGCCGAGCCCCAGCCCGTGCTGCACCGTGATCCGCGGCTCCAGCAACACCGGAGCGGGCGGCTGCACCACGCGGCGCTGGTTCTCCCGCGCGGTCGCCGTCCACGCCGTCACCAGCAGCAGGAACCGCGACACCAGGTTCGCGAACACCAGCAACCCGATCACCGGGCCGAAGATCGCTGCCGACGGGGATTTCGTGACGCTCGCCAGGTAGACCGTCGCGACCTGCTGCAAGACCACGAATCCGACCGCGGCGATGAGCGCGCCCTTGACCGCGCTCCGCAGCGCGACGTGCTCCCGCGGCAACCGCGCGATCACCCACAGGAACACCAGTGCGTTGGCGACCAGGCTGAGCACGATCGTCGCGAGGTGCAGCAGGAACTTCGCCCACCCCTGGCCTTCCAGCCCGACCAGCTTCAGCAGCAGTTCGCCGAGACCGCTGCCCGCCGCGGTGATCGCGAACGACACCACCAGCGCCAGCCCGAGCCCGAGCAGCGACAGCAGGTCCTTGATCGTCCGGCCGACGAACGGTTCCGTCTTCTTCTCCTGGCCCCACTGCGCGGTGAGCGCGTCGCGGAGGTTGGCCATCCAGCCGATGCCGGAGTAGAGCGCCAGCAGCAGCCCGAAGACCCCGATGCCGCTGCCGGACTTCAGCGCGGCGTCGGTGATCTGCTTGACCAGGCCGCGCAGGCCTTCGGGGACCGAACTGTCGATCCCGTGCGTGATCTGGTCGATCACCGCGGTGTTGTGCCCGAGCGCCATGCCGACGATCGCGAACGCCACCATGAAGATCGGGAACACCGACAGCACGCTGAAGTAGGTGATCGCCGCCGCGTAATGGTTGCCGTAGTTTTCGTTGAAGGAATCGTTGGCGCGGATCAGGTGATCCAGCCACGGGTACTTCCGCCGCAGCCGGGGCAGCAGCTTTTCCTTGTCACCGGTCTCTTTCGCCACCGGAAAACGCTAACCACGGCGACCGGGCCCCGCAACGCGAGCGTGCCCGCGCGGTTACCGGTCGCGATCAGCTCGCGGGCAGGAACCCGATCCGCTCGTAGACCGACGCGAGCGTGGCCGACGCGACCTCGCGCGCCTGCCGCGCACCCGCGGCGAGGATCCGGTCCAGCTCGGCGACATCGTCCAAATAGGACTGGACGCTCTCCTGCAGCGGCGTGACCCAGTCGACGAGCACCTCGGCGAGGTCCTTCTTGAGATCGCCGTAACCCTTGCCCTCGTAAGCGGTTTCGAGGTCGGCGACGGTGCGGTCGGTCAGCGCGGAGTAGATGGTGAGCAGGTTGGAGACGCCCGCCTTCTCCTCGCGATCGAACCGGACCTCGCGGCCGGTGTCGGTGACCGCGGACCGGATCTTCTTCGCCGAGCGCTTCGGATCCTCGAGCAGTTCGACGAGCCCGTTGGCGGTCGCCGCCGACTTGCTCATCTTCGCCGTCGGTTCCTGCAGGTCGTAGATCTTCGCGGTGTCCTTGACGATGAACGGCTCCGGCATCACGAACGTCTTGCCGAACCGGCTGTTGAACCGCTGCGCGAGGTTGCGGGTCAGCTCGAGGTGCTGCCGCTGGTCCTCGCCGACCGGTACCGCGTTGGTCTGGTAGAGCAGAATGTCCGCGGCCATCAGCACCGGGTAGGTGAACAGGCCGACGCTCGCGTGGTCGCTGCCCTGTTTGGCGGCCTTGTCCTTGAACTGCGTCATCCGGCCGGCCTCGCCGAAGCCGGTCTGGCATTCGAGCACCCAGCTCAGCTGAGCGTGCTCGGGCACGTGGCTCTGCACGAACAGCGCGCTGCGCGCCGGGTCGACCCCGATCGCGAGCAGCTGCGCGGCCGAGCGCCGCGTCCGCTCGAGCAGCACTTTCGGGTCCTGCTCGACGGTGATCGCGTGCAGGTCGACGACGCAGTAGAAGGTGTCGTGGGTGTCCTGCAGCCGCACCCATTGACGCAGGGCGCCGAGGTAGTTGCCGAGGTGGAAGGAGTCGGCAGTCGGCTGGATCCCGGAAAGCACCCGCAGGCGCCCGTTCTGTTCGTCGGACACGCCAGGATTCTTTCAGGCAGCGAAGCCGACGCCGCCGCGGCCCCGCCGGTTCGCGGTGCGGCCAGGCAGCCGGGACGACTCGACGGCCTCCGCCCGAAGATCCGCTTCCGGGGAGGAGCCGCTGCTGGGCGATTCAGAGCCGCCGGGACTCAGGCCCCGAGCTGCACGCGGTTCGGGGCGGCCGACGATCCAGCACCGCCGCGAGACCCCAGCTCCGAACTGCACGCAGCTTGGAGCCGCCGACGATCCAGCGCCGCCGGGAGATTTGGGTCCGGGCACGCTGCGAACTGGGCCGTGCCTCGTCGGGGCTGTTGACGGGTCGGTGGCGACCAGGCCGTAAGAAAGTTCTGGCGGGGAAACTCACCGCTGCTGCCGGAGAATCGGCCAGGTGACTAGGACTGCCGCACGGGCAGCGCGGCCGGAGCCGGTTCCAGCGGGCGGGTCGGTTCCTCGTCGAGAGTCCTGGCGGCGGCCACCGCCTCGATCGCCTTCGCGCGGGCCTTGCGCCGTTGCCGGACGACGCCCAGCGCCATCCCGATGATGCCGAAACCGACCGCGACCAGCCCGACCGGTCCGAGCATTCCGAACCCGGTCGAAGTCGTCTCCGCGCGGACGACACCGGTGTCCGCGAAGGCCGTCGCGCCCGTTCCGACGGCCGCGACCAGCATCGTCGCGAGCACCGCCAAGACTCGACCGCCCGCGACCGCCCACGAGCGGCCGGAAGCGGCCGCACGGGTGCTGCCGACCGCCAAAGCGTCGCGCGCCGAGCCGCGAACCGGAGTCCGCTCGGCCGCCTCCGCGCCGGACACCCCCGATGGGGTGACGGACGCGTGAAGCGCTGGACGGCCAAGAGCCAGCGTGGACCGTGTCACGAACCGGCCTGGGTTGCGCACCGGAGTGCCTCCCGCGAGGTGACTGTTCTGAGCGAGCGTCTCACCCGTAAGGATGAGTTCTCGACGTGCTACTGGTCAGAAAACTACCGAGCGTGTCAAGACCTGTCGGATCTGATCAACTCGGGTGCCGAGGCTAGCGCCCACTCGGGGAGTAACCATGGGCACCCCTGCCGTCTCGGTGTCGTCGGTGGTCAGCGCCGTGCGCGGCTCGCGGGACCACGCACAGTGTCCTCAACCCCGGCGAAACCGGACAGAATCACCCCTCGGAACAAACCCGAACTACTCTCAGCAGGTTATTCACCAGCTCGTCACCAGCGGGACAACCCGGCTCAGCCGGGGAACGGCACGTCGTACTTCGCGGTGACCGGCGCGTGGTCCGACCAGCGCTGGTCGTAGGACTCTGCCCGTTCGACCACCACGGACGTCACCTTCTCCGCGAGACCGGGGGTCGCCAGCTGGCAGTCGATGCGCCAGCCCGAGTCGTTGTCGAACGCCTTGCCCCGGTAGGACCACCACGTGTACGGCCCGGGACCCTCGGCGTCGAGGCGACGCTGGACGTCGCTGTAGCCCGCCTCGTAGACGCGGCCCATCCACTCGCGTTCCTCGGGCAGGAAGCCGGAGTTCTTCTGGTTGCCGCGCCAGTTCTTGAGGTCGACCGTGTCGTAGGCGATGTTCCAGTCGCCCACCACGACGACCTCCCGGCCCTCCGCGGCCGACTTCGCGCGCAGTTCGACCAGGTACGGCAGGAACGCGGCCATGAAGCGTTCCTTCTCGTCCTGGCGCTCGGTGCCGACGTCGCCGCTCGGCAGGTACAGGCTCGCCACCACCACGCCGGGCAGGTGCATTTCCAGGTACCGCCCGCTGTCCTCGAACTCGGGCTCGCCGAACCCGGTCCGCACCTCGTCCGGCTCGACGCGGCTGTACAGCGAGACCCCGTTGCGCCCCTTCGCGGCCGAAGGCGCGTGCGCGGCGAACCACCCCTCCGGCGCGACGACGGACGCGGGCAGCTGCGCGGCCTCGGCCCGCACTTCCTGACACGCGACGACATCCGCCTCAGTGGCGGCCAGCCACTCGACGAAGCCCTTCTTGACGGCGGCCCGGAGGCCATTGACGTTGACAGTGGAGACGATCAGCACCCCGCGCACGCTACCCGCCGGGTCCGACAATTTTCCGCGCACGGCAGGTCCGGCGAGGTCCAGAATGACTGCCATGCCCAGACTGACTGTCCTCGGCAGTTGCGGAGCCTGGCCGGAACCCGGCCGCGCCTGCGCCGGTTTCCTGCTGTCCCACGAGGATTTCCACGTCGCGCTCGACCTCGGTTACGGAGCCGCCGCCCAGCTCTTCCGGCACGTCCCCGCCGACCGGCTCGACGCGATCGTCGTGACCCACGAGCATCCCGACCACCTCGCGGACGTCAGCGCGCTCGGCCGGGCCCGCCACTACACCACCGACCGCAAGCTCCCGCTGCACTGCACTCCCGGCACCGTGCACCGGCTCGCCGCGATGGAGCCCGATCCGGCCCCCGGCGAGAACTTCGACCTCCACAACCTCGGCCCGGAGACTGACCTCGGCCCCTTCCGGCTCACTGCCCTACTCCTGCGGCACCACGTGCCGAACTATGGAGTCCGGCTCACCACACCCGGCTACACCGTCGCCTACACCGGCGACACCGGTCCCACTCCGCAACTAGCCGGCTTCGTCCACGACGCCGACGTCCTCATCTGCGAAGCCACTCTGCAGGGCGCACCGCCGGACGGTCCGCGCTACCTGATGACCGCCGCGGAAGCAGGCCAGCTTGCCACTGCGGCGAATGTCCGGACGCTGCTGCTCACGCATTTCTGGCCCGGTTCCGACCGCGCGGTTTCGGTGGCCGAAGCCCGCGCCGAGTTCTCCGGGGAAGTGTTCGCCGCGGAAGAAGGACTCATGCTGAATCACGCATAATCGCGCACCGGAGAAAAATCGCGATCACCCACCGCACGTTTTCGCGCCGGTACCGAGCAGTTCGGAGAGCAAACCGAACCGGAGCAGGCGCCGTAAAGGAATCCGGCAATCGCGAAGGTTCCGAGCCGCACGGAGGCATCGACTCGGCCGATCGGCGGCAATCCCGGTTGGACAACCGAAACCGTCCCACCACATGGGACGAACCAGCGAACGGCCACGAGAACCGAGACACCACACCGGACAAGGCCCGGAACCAAGCCCAGCGACCGGCCGGTCCCAGCCGAACCACGCGCCGCATCGAACCCAGCAACCACACGAACCCAAGCGCGGCAAGCAGTCCGTGCACACAGAGGACGATCAGCGCCTTAACCAGGCACCAGTACGAACCGGACTCAGCACTTGGCCCCTTGCACCGGCGTCACGAAGCTGTCGGCGACCCACTTGCCGTCGGCGATCTTCCGGAACCCGTTCTGCACCACGGGTTGTGCGTCGAATTCCGCGCCGCGCAGGTACTTCCCGATGACTTTCCCGTTACCCGCGGCGGTTTCCCGCGCGTTGAGCACGTCGGCGGTCACCGAGACTTTGCAGCCGGTCGGGGATCCCTGCGCGTCCGCCTGGCCTTTCTGGCCGAACGCGTAGATGACCACGACCGCAGCGATGACGCCGATAATAATCAGTGTCTTCTTGGGCAAACCCAGAATCACGGCCGCTCCTCAGTCGCGAAAAACCCCTCGTCCAGAGTAGGCAGTCCGCCGTCGCCCGGACAGGTTCTCGCCCCCATTCCACCCGGAGGTGCCAATCCTGTCACCGACACAACACGAAGAGTGACAAAAAAGAGAAGGGCACCTCGGAAGACTCCTCCGAGGTGCCCTTCTCTCAAACGGCTAAAGAAAGATCAGCCCTGCGCGATCTTCTTGGCCAGGTTCTCGTCCAGCGTCGCGAGGAAGTCCTCGGTCGTCTGCCATTCCTGGTCCTTGCCGACCAGCAGCGCGAGGTCCTTGGTCATCTTGCCGCCTTCGACGGTGTCGACGACGACCTGCTCCAGCTTGTTCGCGAAGCCGATGAGCTCCGAGTTGCCGTCCAGCTTGCCGCGGTGCTCGAGGCCGCGGGTCCACGCGTAGATCGAGGCGATCGGGTTCGTGGAGGTCGGCTTGCCCTGCTGGTGCTGGCGGTAGTGCCGGGTGACCGTGCCGTGCGCGGCCTCGGCCTCGACCGTCTTGCCGTCCGGCGTGCGCAGCACCGAGGTCATCAGGCCGAGCGAACCGAAGCCCTGCGCGACGGTGTCGGACTGGACGTCGCCGTCGTAGTTCTTGCACGCCCAGACGTAGCCGCCCTCCCACTTGAGCGACGCGGCGACCATGTCGTCGATCAGCCGGTGCTCGTAGGTGATGCCCTTGGCGTCGAAGTCGGCCTTGAACTCGGCCTCGAAGATGTCCTGGAACACGTCCTTGAACATGCCGTCGTAGGCCTTGAGGATCGTGTTCTTGGTGGAGAGGTAGACCGGGTACTCGCGGTCGAGGCCGTACTGCAGCGACGCGCGCGCGAAGTCCTCGATCGACTTGCGGTAGTTGTACATCCCCATCGCGACGCCGCCGCCCTCGGGGAAGTTCGCGACCTGGAACTCCATCGGCTCGGAGCCGTCTTCGGGGGTGTAGGTCATCGTCAGGGTGCCCGGGCCGGGGACCTTGAAGTTGGTGGCCTTGTACTGGTCGCCGTGCGCGTGCCGGCCGATGATGATCGGCTTGGTCCAGCCGGGTACCAGCCGCGGCACGTTCCGCATGACGATCGGCTCGCGGAAGATCACGCCGCCGAGGATGTTGCGGATGGTCCCGTTCGGGGACACCCACATCTTCTTCAGGCCGAACTCCTCCACGCGCGCCTCGTCGGGCGTGATCGTGGCGCACTTGACGCCGACGCCGTGCTGCTTGATGGCGTTGGCGGCGTCGACCGTGATCTGGTCGTCGGTGCGGTCCCGCTCCTCGATGCCCAGGTCGTAGTAGTCCAGGTTGACGTCCAGGTACGGGTGGATCAGCTTGTCCTTGATGAACTGCCAAATGATGCGGGTCATCTCGTCGCCGTCGAGTTCGACAACGGTGCCCTGGACCTTGATCTTGGCCATGAGCAGCGGTGCTCCTTCCGCGGATCTTCGCGTTCGCTTCTTCGCTCTCCGATAGCGGTACAAGCGTACTGCTTAACAGAGCTGGATGGTTCCAGAAGTGGTCGGAATCAAGTCTCTACCACCCTTGACGCGGCTCTCCGACCGGGCACGATCCGGGTGCCCGATCGAGGGGAACCGGACGAGCCCGGCGATCATCCCATCGCGTAACCACAGCCTGGGAGGTCACACCATGTCGTACCCCGCGCCCTACCCCGCCCAGCCGGCGATGGCCGGCCAGCCCGCCAGCCGCGCCGTCGCGCGCGTGCTGAGCGGACTGTGCGGGCTGATCCTCACGCCCATCGCGGTCGGCGTGCTGGCCTTCGGCGGCTACCGCCAGCAGACGCAGGTGTCGGCGACCTTCGGCGAGCACGGCGACGGCCTCGGCACCGCGCTGATGGTGGTCGGCGCGCTGCTGCTGGTCGGAGTGGCCGCGCTCGGCGCGTGGTCGTCCGCCGGACCGATCGTCGGCGGAGTGGTCTGGGGCGTGCTGCCGGGGGTCGCCACGCTCGTGTCGCCGCGGACCGGAATCGACCTGCTGCGCCTGCTGCCGGGCGACGAGCTGGCGGCCGGATTCGGCGGCTGGCTGGTGTCCGGCGCGCTGCTCGGCGCCGGATTCCTGCTGGTCGGCACGAGCCTGGCGGCGACGCTGGCGCGACGACGCAGGTAGCGGCGAGACGGCGCGGGCCCGGTGAGACTATTTGCAGATGGGATTGTTCACCGTAGCCGAGGCCCGCACCGAACTCGCCCGGCTGCTTCCCGTTCTCGCCGAACTGATCCGGGTCCGCGCCGACGCCGCCGAGCTCGCCGCGTCCCTGCGTCCGGGCGGGCGGGACACCAGCCTCGGCGGCCTGCCGGAATGGAAGGCCGCGCAGGCCCGGCTGGACGACCTGATGACCGCGATCCAGGCGACCGGGGCCGAGCTGAAGGGGTTCGCCCCGCTGCTGGTGGACTTCCCGGCCTCGCTCGACGGCGACGACGTGCTGCTGTGCTGGCTCGAGGGCGACCGGGAGCTGACCTGGTACCACCGGGCCGACCTCGGTTTCGCCGGCCGTCGCCGATTGCCCGGATAATCACTGGTCAAGCCCACTACGGTGGCTGGGTGAGCACACTTTTCGACGCCGACGCGGCGGGATACGACGAGGACACCTTCCACCCGTATGTGGCCGAGCAGCTGATCGGCGGCCTGGCCCCCAAGCCCACCCTGCTGGTCGACGTCGCGGCGGGCACCGGCGCGGCTGCCTACGCGGCGCTCCGGCAGCTGGACCCGACCGCGGTGTTCGCGATCGACCTCTCCCCCGCGATGATCGAGATCGCCCGGGGCAAGGCCGCCGACCGCGACCCGGACGGCCGGATCTCCTGGCACGTCGGCTCCGCGGTCCCGCTGCCGATCGGCGGCGGCGAGGCCGACGCGGTCGTTTGTGCCTCGGCACTGCACTTCCTGGGCGCGCGCGCCTTGACCGACTGGCGGCGAGTGCTGCGCCCGGGCGGGAGGCTGGCGTTCAGCGTGGTGTCGTCGGAACGCTTCAAGCCGACCGGCAGGTTCGCCGACGTGTACCCCCGAGACCTGCGCGTCCCGGGCACCCTCGACGAAGCCGCCGCGCTGGCCACCGACGCCGGATTCAGCTCGGCGACGGCACAGCACGTAACGCTCGATCAGGGCGACCGGGTGCGGCAGGTTTTCGCGGTTTTCGCGGAGGCCTAAGCGGCCAGGCGGGAAACGGTGAAATCGGCGGCCGCGCAGGCACCTCCGGGGTCTGCGCGGTCCCGCGAAACGCGATGAAGCTCGGCGTGGCGGCCTGCGGCGAATTCGGCACTCGGACGCTGACGCCCGAGTAGGCGCCCTCGTGCAACTGTTGTCCGGCAGGCGCGCTGAGTTCGAGGCGTGCCCAGTCCCAGCCGTCTGGCAGGATTCCCTTTCGCTGCGGCGAAAAATACTCCGTTCAGCCGTGCAGCTGCGCGCCCTTGAGGATCTTGTCCACCGCGTTCTTCGGCCCATGCACAGCCATCCCCGCCAACGCCAGCTTCTCCGTCGGCACCGCTCGCACCGCGGCGCGATTGTCGACGTCATTGCCGGTCTGGAACAGCTCGTCGGTGAAGATCGAGAACCGCAGGCCCCGCGTGAGCGCCCGGCTGTGCGCCAGCGCGAGCGTCTCGGCGGTGCCCGCGAACACGAGTACCGGCTGGCGGAACATCGGCAGGTACTCGGTTTCGTCGGCGTCGAGGTAGGGCTCGCCGATCAGTTCGGGCGTCGTGTGGGCCACGCCGCTCACCAGGAACGCCGTGACGTTCAGCCGTTGCCACGAGGCCAGGTCGTCCCGCAGCAGCACGGCGATCTTCGTGTCGAATCGGTTCATGCGAGACAGCATCGGCTCGGTGCCGCGCGCGGGTCTTGTACGTTTTGAACATGACGGTGTCGGCCTGGCGTCCTTCGGTGCCTGGGATCGCCGAGGCGTTCCACGCCCAGTTCACCGATCACGCCTACCCCGCGCACACGCACGACACCTGGACGCTGCTGATCGTCGACGACGGCGCGATCAGCTACGACCTCGACCGGCACCACCACGGCGCACTCGGCACGGCCGTCACCCTGCTGCCGCCGAACGTCGCGCACGACGGCCGTGCCGCGACGAGCCAAGGGTTCCGCAAACGCGTGCTCTACCTCGACGCCGACGTGCTCGGCGTCGACCTGATCGGAGCCGCCGTCGATCAGCCGAGCTTGCCGGATCCGTTGCTGCGCACCAGAATCCACCAGCTGCACCAGTCGCTCGCCGAACCGCTGGAGGCCGAAAGCCGCCTCGCCCTGGTCGCCCAGCGGCTGCGGTTGCACCTCGGCCGCCCGGCCATCACCCCACCCGACCGCAGCCTGGCCGACGACCTGCGCGACCTCCTCGACGAACGCCTGCCGGATTCGCTGACGCTGGCCGACGCGTCCGCCGTCCTAGGCGCGCACCCGGTCCACCTGGTCCGCGCCTTCGGCCGCCGCTTCGGGCTGCCGCCGCACCGGTACGTCACCGGCCGCCGCGTCGACCACGCCCGCAGGCTCCTGCTCGACGGCACCCCGCCCGCTGCCGTCGCCACCACCGCGGGGTTCACCGACCAGGCACACCTGACCCGACACTTCCGCCACTACCTCGGCACCACCCCGGCGCGCTTCGCACGCGGCTGACCGGGCGGTTTGTGCGAAGATGGCGCCATGCTGCGCGAACTGCACCTGACCGGCGACCCGGCGGCCGACAAGCTGCTCAACGACGACCCGTTCGCCCTGCTCACCGGGATGCTCCTGGACCAGCAGTACCCGATGGAGCACGCCTTCGCGGGCCCGCGGAAGATCGCCGACCGGATGGACGGCTTCTCCCTCGCGAAGATCGCCGCGACCGACGTCGAGGCGTTCGTCGAGATGTGCGTGGTCCCGCCGGCAATCCACCGCTACGGCGGCTCGATGGCCCGTCGCGTGCACGCGCTGGCGCTGCACATCATCGAGAACTACGACGGCCGTACCGAGGGCATTTGGCTCGACGGCCGCCCGAAGCCGGACGGCGAAGAGGTGCTCAAGCGGCTCAAGGCGCTGCCCGGTTTCGGCGAGCAGAAGGCGAAGATCTTCCTGGCACTGCTGGGCAAACAACGCGGTGTAGCCCCGAAGGGCTGGCGCGAAGCTGCCGGCGCGTACGGAGATCGCGGGTCTCGTCGGTCCATTGCGGACGTGACGGACGCGAAGACGCTCGGCGAGGTGCGCGCGTTCAAGAAGGCCGCTAAGGCTGCCGCCAAGGCGAACTGACTCAGCCCCGCGCGAACCAAACCACGTCCGGTTCCCCGCGCGGCACCGGAATCTCCACCACATCCACCTCGGCGAACCGCTCCCGCAACCGAGCCGTGAACCCCGGTGCCGCGCCCGCGCTCCACACCGCCAGCACCCCGTCCGGACGCAGCAGCTGGGACAGCCTCTCCAGGCCGGAAGCCGCATACAGCGAGGCATTCCCCTCGGTGACCGTCCACTCTGGACCGTTGTCGATGTCCAGGCACAGCGCGTCGAACGTCTCACCGGTCGTCCGCAGCCACTCCAGCAGATCCGCCTCGACCACGGTCACCCGCGGATCGTCCAGCGCCCCGCCGTGGACCTCGCGCAGCGGACCGGTGCGGTTCCACGAGATCACCGCCGGTTCGCGTTCCACCACGACCACGGAGCCGACCGCGGAATGGTCCAGCGCGGCGCGCAACGAAAACCCGACGCCGAGACCGCCGATCAGCACCCGCGCGCCAGGGGCGAGCCGGTCGGCCGCTCCGGTCACGAGCAGCCGTTCCGACTCGCCGTTTCGGGTGTCCATCAGGAACATCCCGTTTTCGATCACCTCGAACTCGGCGCCGTCGCGCCGCAGCACCAGTTCTCCGCCGTGCCCGGGCACGGTCTCCAGTACCTCCGCCACGCCCGGCAGCTTCTCAGACCGCGACCTCCTCGCGGACCTCAACCCGCTTCCTCGTGCCCCAGAAGAACACGACCACCAGCGCCGCCGCCGCGGCGAGGATCGCGGCGATCTCCGGCAGAACGGTGGCACCGGCCGAGGTCAGCACCGCGCCGCCGACGACGCCGGACAGCCCGACGCCCAGGTAAATCGCCGACGCGTTGAGCGACAACGCGAGACCGGCGTGCCCCGGCGACAGCTCAATGAGCCGATGCTGCACCGGCGGGCTGAACGACCAGTTCGCCACACCCCACACGAACAACGTGATTCCGGCCCCGACGACGGTCGTCGCGGTGAACGGCAGCAGCACCATCACAGCGGTGAACACGGCGAGGATGATCAGCAGCGGCTTGCGCGGACCCCACCGGTCGGCCGCGCGGCCGCCGGCGAAGTTGCCGATCGCGCCGCCGATGCCGTAGCAGAACAGCAGCACCGTGACCGTCCCGCCGGAAACCCCAGCCGTGGCGGACAAGACCGGCGACACCAGCGTGTAGACCATGAACGCGGCGAGGCAGGCGAGCGTGGTGGTGACCAGCAACGCGACGATCCGCTTGTCCCGGGCGACCGCGAACCGCTCGGCCAGCCCGACCGCCGGCGGCGGCGCGACCTTCGGCAACGCGACCCGCACCCCGAGCGCGCCGAGCGCCGAGAGGACGCCGACGAACAGGAACGCGCCCTCGTAGCCGAACTGCTGGGAGATCACGCTGCCCAGCGGGACGCCGAAGATCAGCGCGATGGTGAGCCCGCCGAACACCAGCGAAACGGCTCGGCCGCGACGATCCGGCGTGGTCAGCTCCGCGGCGACCGCGGTGGCGGCCGGGGTGTAGACGGCGGCCCCGATCGCCGTGACGACCCGCGCGATCAGCAATGTGGTGTACCCCGGCGCGACGGCCGCGAAGATGTTCCCGACCGCGGCCACCGTGAGCGCGGCGACCAGCAGCGTCCGCCGTTCCCACCGGCCGGTGGCGGCGGCGAACAACGGCGAGCCCACCGCGTACGCGATGGCGAACGACGTGACGAGCTGCGCCGCGGCCGTCGCGGAGATGTGCAGCTCGGAGGTCAGCGCCGGCAGCAGCCCGGCCACGATGTAGCCGCTGGTGCCGACGCCGAAGGCCCCGAACGCGAGCACCGAGTTCCGGGCCGCCGCCGAGGACGAGACGCTGGACATGAATGTCCCCCCAATGAGACCTGAACGGATAGTTCGATGAACGTCGTAGTTCGATGACGACCGTACACGGCGGCACCGACAATTTCGACAGCCGTCGTACTATGGACGCATGCCCGCCTCCGTGCCGCTCCCGCCGCTCGCCTATCCGGACCGCGACGAGATCACCGTCGAAGCGGTGCTCCGCGCACTGGCCGACCCGGTTCGCCTGGCGATGGTCCGGCAGCTGGCGAACTCCGAAACGGAGATCTCGTGCAGCGGTTTCGAGGTGCCGGTGACCAAGTCCACACTCACCCATCACCTCGCGACGCTGCGCCAGGCCGGCGTGATCGTCGGCCGCCAGGTTGGCACCACCCGGTACAACGCGTTGCGCCGCAACGATCTCGACGCGCTGTTCCCCGGCCTGCTCGACGGCGTGCTGGCCGCGCCGCGCTGAGCGGTCGCGCTACGTGGCGGGCCTCACCCGAATACCGGGATGACAAGGCCGCCCTCCATCGGTTCAACTAGAGCGAGACAGCACGACGATCAACTAGAGCGAGACAGCACGACGACGTCGGGGCTGTCTAGTTTTTTGCCCTCGTTCTAAAGCGCTTCAGAAGCCTGTGACCCAGGCGCTGAGAAAACGATTTCTCCAGGAAGGGAGAGCCGTGCCCGTCGCGTTGCTCGCGCTCGCCGTCGGTGCCTTCGGCATCGGTACCACCGAGTTCGTGATGATGGGTGTGCTGCCCCTGACCGCCGCGGACTTCCACATCGACATCCCGTCCGCGGGCTACTTCATCTCCGCCTACGCGCTCGGCGTGGTGATCGGCGCGCCGCTGCTCACCGCACTGGCCGTCCGGCTGCCGCGCAAAACCATGCTGCTGGCGATGATGGGCCTGTTCACGGTCGGCAACGCGCTGTTCGCGCTCTCGCCGAACCAGGACTTCGGCATCGCGTTCCGGTTCCTCGCCGGCCTGCCGCACGGCGCGTTCTTCGGGGCGGGCGCGGTCGTCGCGTCCAGCCTCGCGCAGCCGGGCCAGCGCGCGAAGGCCGTGTCGATGATGTTCATGGGCCTGACGCTGGCGAACGTCATCGGCGTCCCGCTCGGCACGCTGCTCGGCCAGCAGGTCGGCTGGCGCGCGACGTTCGGCGTCGTCGCGGTGATCGGCCTGCTCGCCATCGCCGCCATCGCGAAACTGGTGCCGCACCAGGGCCGCCCGGCGGACCCGTCGATCCGCGGCGAACTGGGCGCGTTCCGCCGTCCGCAGGTGTGGCTGGCGCTGGCGATCGTGATGTTCGGCCTCGGCGGCGTGTTCGCCTGCATGTCCTACATCGCGCCGATGCTGACCGACGTCGCCGGATACTCGCCCGCCAACGTCACGGTGCTGCTCTCGCTGGCCGGCGTCGGCATGACGATCGGCAACTACCTCGGCGGACGGCTCGCGGACAAGGCGCTGATGCCGAGCCTCTACGTCGCGCTGCTCGCGCTGGCGACCGTGCTCGCGATCTTCACCGTGACCGCGCAGGGCAAGGTCGGCGCGGCGGTCACGATCTTCTTCGTGGGTGTCGCGGGCTTCATGATCGGCCCGATGATGCAGGCGCGGATCATGGAGAAGGCGGGCGGCACGCCGTCGCTGGTTTCGGCCGCGGTGCAGTCGGCGTTCAACATCGCCAACTCGATCGGCGCGTACCTCGGCGGCCTGGTCATCGCGGGCGGCCTCGGGCTGCTGGCCCCGAACTGGGTCGGCGCGCTGCTGGCTGTGCTCGGGGTGTCGATCGCCGCGGTGTCCGGATTGCTGGACCGGCGCGAGGCGCGGGTCCAGAAGGAACTCGCGCTCGCGTCCTGACCCGGTTTCTTTAGGACGATGCGTCGAACGGGCCGCCGACGATCGACAGCGAGATGTAGAGCACCGCGGCGCACAACGCGCCGTATGTGAGGATGTCGACGACCTTGCCGCGGATCGCCAGCAGCCCGGCGCGCTCCTCCGGCAGCACCGCGCGCAGCACGCCGGCCACGAACAGGGCTACGCCGACCAGCGCCGCGCCCTCGCGCCAGTGGTACTGAAAGGCCCGCACCACAGCCACGGCCAGCAGCAGCATGATCACCGCGAATGGCATGTGGACGAGCCAGGGGCGAGCGCCGCGCTGCCGTGGACCGGTCATCGCCATCAGCGGGCGGCCGCGCGTTCCGCGGCCTCGACGACGTTGGTGACCAGCATCGCCCGCGTCATCGGGCCCACGCCGCCGGGGTTCGGCGAGATCCAGCCGGCCACCTCGGCGACCGCCGGGTCGACGTCGCCGGTGAGCTTGCCGTCCACATGGGAAACGCCGACGTCCAGCACCGCCGCGCCGGGCTTGACCATGTCCGGCTTGATGATCCCGGGAACGCCCGCCGCGGCGATCACGATGTCCGCGCGGCGCACCTCGGCGGCGAGGTCATGGGTGCCGGTGTGGCAAAGCGTGACGGTGGAGTTTTCGCTGCGCCGGGTGAGCAGCAGGCCGAGCGTGCGGCCGACGGTGATGCCGCGGCCAACGACGGTGACCTGCGCGCCGTTCAGCTCGACACCGTGCCGCTTGAGCAGCTCGATGATCCCGTACGGCGTGCACGGCAGCGCGCCCTTTTCGCCGAGCACGAGCCGGCCGAGGCTGATCGGCGCGAGGCCGTCGGCGTCCTTCTCCGGGTCGATGCGCTCCAGAATGCGGTTCGCGTCGAGGTGCTTCGGCAGCGGCAGCTGGACGAGGTAGCCGTGGCAGGCCGGATCGGCGTTCAGCTCGTCGATGACGGCCTCGAGCTTCTCCTGCGAGATGTCCGCGGGCAGGTCGCGGCGGATCGAGTTGACGCCGATCTTCGCGCTGTCGGCGTGCTTCATCTTCACGTAGGCGTGGGAACCGGGGTCGTCGCCGACCAGCACCGTGCCCAGCCCAGGGGTGATCCCCTTCTCCGCGAGCGCGGCCACTCGCGGGCGCAGCTCTGCGAAAATGGCGTTCTTCGTGGCCTTGCCGTCGAGAATCTTCGCCGTCACGGCGGCCATTGTCGCAGACACTATCCACCACTATCCACTAGTGCGCCCTACACCCTGTGTGTCCACGACACCACCCGATCGGCCCGCGCGTCTTCCGTCGAATCAGCCTTCCCGGGTCTTAAGCTGGAGGGGCTCCACCGCATCACCCACCCTGGCGTGTGACCCGTGCCATATCGCGTCCGTCGAGGTCAGCGGGCACGTCCACCGGCCCTCGGGTGGCAAATGCCCTATGCGGGGTGCGTTCGCGCGCGCGAACAGTCAAAATGTTCTCTGTGGCACAACCGACGACGCAGCTGAACGCGACGGAGCAGGACACTCTGGTCAAGCAGATCGGACTGGCCCTGCTGCGCGCCGCCCCGCGCGACTGGCGCAAAGTCTCCGCGGAGTACCGAGCCGTCGGCAGGTACCACGAGCTGACCGGCGAGATCGTGCTCGAAGACGGCACCGCCCAGGAATGGATCGCGACGCACGACATCGCGACCCTCTTCGGCAGGCTCCGCGCGGGCATGTACCGAGACGGCCGCGGCACCTGGTTCAACGCGCGGTACCAGCTGGACCACCCCTCCAGCTACAACCTCGAGTACAACCGCGACGAGCCCGGCTGGCACCTCGCCCCGCCGCCCCAGGCGTACTCCGACGAGCTGCGCATGTTCCCGCGCACCGAGGAGAACGTGCCCGAGTGGCTGATCCGCCGGATGTCCGGCCTCGGCCCGGAACAGCCCGGCCCGCACTTCCGCATCGCACGGATCTTCGACACCATCGGCCCCGCCGGCCGCCCGGTCATCAACCGTCCCGACCTGGACGTCGACGAGCAAGACCGGCTGCTGGACTATCTGGACCACGCACCGCTGGTGGTCCAGGACCGCGGCTACGACATCGACCGGCTCGCCCAGACTCCCGAGGCGACGGTGCCGGTCGCCTTCCACAGCGACGGCCACTGGATCTGGCCCGCCGCGGTGAACTTCTACCTCCGCACGTACGGCGTCTCGCCGGAAGCGGACCTGATCGAGCACATCCGGGCCAACGGTTTCCAGCTTCCGCAGGTCGATGAACTGACCCTGCAGGGCGCGGCGGCCTATCTGACTCGCGGGAGCCAGACTCCCCAGCAGCGGCCCGCTCCTGGGGCTGGTGCTCCTGGTGGACCTGGCTCTGGTGGACCTGGCTCGGGTGGACCGGGTGGTGGCGCGCCGGGCGGTGCGGCTGGACCTGGCGGACCTGGCGCTGGCGGACCTGGCGCGCCGGGCGGCCCTGGCGGTCCGAACGGCCCGGCTAACGCTGGCGGCCCCGGCGTTGCCGGTGCGCCAGGCGGACCCAACGGCCCAGGCGGACCGAATGGTGCCGGCGGCGGATTCGATTCCCACGGACCAGGTTCCGGTGGAGCTGGCGCAGACGGCCCCACCGGCGCTGGTTCCGGAGGACTCGGCGCAGCCGGAGTCGGCGCCGCCGCGGCCGGGCTCGGCGCAGCCGGCCTGGGCGCAGCCGCACTCGGCGCGGCGGGCGGCAAGGGCGGAAGCCCCGACAACTTCCACCCGGCCGACGAATACGGCTCCCCCGATTCCGGCAGGCCCGAACCAGCCGGCCGCCCCGACGACTTCCACCCAGCCGACAACTTCGGCGGCCCCGGCTCCGGCGGCCCCGGCCCCGAGGGTTACGACCCGAGCGAGTTCGGCGCCTCGGGCTCCGGCAGGCCCAGCACAGCCGGTCGGCCAACTGCCCCCGAGAACTACGACTCGGCAAGCGAATTCGGCGATCCCGGTTCCCGCAGGCCCGGCGCAGCCGATGGCCCCCGCGCGGCCAGCGGTCCAGACAATCTCGGCCGAACCAACGAGTTCAGCGGTCCCGAGTCAGGCAGGCCCGGCACAGCAGGCGGCCCAGACAATCTCGGCCGAGTCAACGAATTCAGCCGTCCCGAATCCGGCAGGCCCGACACCGCAGGCCGTCCCGACGGGTTCGGGCGAGCCGACGAGTTCGGCAGGCCCGGCGAGCCCGGTGCGGCGGACGAATCCGGCTTCGACGAGCGCGGCGGTCCCGGCGCACGTGGCGGCTCCGACGGTCCCTTCGAGCCCAACGGACCAGCCGCACGCGGCGGTTCGGACAGGCCGGGCGCGCAGGATGTGCAGAGCGGTCCCGGCGCGGCGAACGGTCCGCAGGGCACGCGAGTGTCCGCCCCGGTCTCCGGCGGGCCGGACAGCTCCGGTGGATCGCACGGACTGGGCGTCGCGGCTGCTGCCGCGGGAGCTGCCGGCGTGGCGGGAGTTGCCGGATACGCCGCCTCGCGCGGGACTAGCCAGCAGGCCGACGCGAACGGCACCCACGCCGAACCCGGCCACCCGCACGAAGCCGGCTACGACGAGCACTCCGACGCGTCCGGCTACGACGAACGAGCCCACGACGCCGCCGGTTACGCCGAACCCGGCCACCACGACGCCGACGGCTACGACCAGTCTGGCCACGCCGAGGGTTACGACCAGCACGACCAGGCTTACGACGAGTCCGGCCACGAAGGCAGCTACCGCGACCCTGCCTCCCACGGCGCCTACGACGAATCCGCACCGCACGACGCCCGCGGGTACGACGCCGAGCCGCACGGGTACGAGGGGCACGAGAGCGGCTACGCCGACCAGCACGGGTACGAGGACTCCGCCCACGAGCAGTACGCCGAGCCGCACGGATACGACGAAGGCGCCGGTCAGCGTGGGCACGGCGAAGCGGGTTACGACGAGCCCGCGCACCACGCCGATGACGCGGCGAGCGGCTACGACGACGCTCACGGGTACGACGAGCACCTCGACGCGCACGGGAGCAACGTCCCGGGCGTCGGCGCGTTCGAGCAGCCGGCCCCGCAGGCCGAGGACGGGCTTGTCGGCGCGGATGGCCTTATCGGTGCAGACGGGCTCATCGGCGCGGACAGCTCCACCGACGAACCCACCGCCTCGAACCGGCACACCGCCGAGCCGGACGCGGGTCGTCGCGGCGCGGCAGCGGACGCCGACCAGGAGGGCGGCCGTCGGCGAGCCCAGCCGGATGCCGAAGCGGACGACAGCCGTCAGGAGGACGTGCGGCTGAACGCCGAGACCGGCGGACGGCGCGGCGCGGAAACCGACAGCCAGGCCGAACCGGCGGACGAGCACGGCAGCAGTCACGTCGGGGCGGCCGCGGCCGGGATCGCAGCGGCCGGTGGCTTGGCCGCGGCCGGGCTGGCCGCCGCGCACGGCCGGGGGCGCGAGAAGGAGGCCGAGGGTCGCCACGGCACCGCGCCGGAGCGTCCCGCGGAGCCGCCGTTCGAGCAGGACTTCGACGGCGCGCAGTACGACCGCTACGACGATGGTCACGACGGTCATTACGACGACGAGGACCACACCGACGTCCACCACGACCTCGTCCCCGGTCGCAACGGCACCGGTCCGGGACACCCGGACGACGAGGACCAGACCGACGTCCATCAGCCGGTCGACGCCGGCGACGAGCCGGTGCTCTTCACGCACGGCAACGAACCGTCCCGCGACGACGACGAGCAGCGGGCGGAACTGTTCACGCACTCCAGCGGCTACGAGGACGACAACCGCCGCGAGGCCGAGTACGACTCGGGCCCGCCGACCGCGATGATCATGCCGGGGGCCGAGATCCCCGGCGGGCTTCCGGTGCCGGAGATGCCGGTGCCCCCGCCGTCCGGCGGGCGGCGCGCGGCACGGGAGCAGGCCGAACCGGCTCCGGCGCCACGGCGGGAGCAGCCCGCCGAACCGGAGCTGGCCGACCTGCAGGCGAAGCTCGACGAGCTGAACGTGCCCGAGGCCGCGTACCGGCTCGGCGGCCCCACCGAACGCGGGTGGAGCGTCGAGCAGGTGGGCGAAGGCTGGCGCGTCGGCTGGTACGACGGCGAGCTGATCAACCCGGCGGTGTTCGGCGACGCGGAGGACGCCGCGGCGTTCATGCTCGGCAAGGTGCTGCTGTACCCCGACGGGTACGTCGCGCCGGAAGCCCCCGCGCCGGCTGAGCCCGTCGCGGACGCGCCGAAGCCGCCGGTGGTGGCGACGTTGTCGCCGGAGGTCGCGACCGGCTCGTTCCCGGTCCGGCCGCGTGAGAACGTGCCGCCGCAGGAGCAGACCGCGTTCACGCCCGCGGATCAGCTGCTGGCCGACGACGAACCGCCTGCCCGGCAGACCCCGCCGCCCGCTCCGCCGACGCAGATCGCGGCACCGGTGAGCCCGCCGACCCAGGTGGCCCCTCCGGTCAGCGCGCCGCCGACGCAGATCGCCTCGCCGGTCAGCGCTCCGCCCACCCAGGTCGCGCCGCCGGTCAGCCCGCCGCAGCGCCGGGAGCCGCCGGTGCGGCGCGAGGAACCGGTGCGCGCCAACGGAACCGGCGGCGGCGGGCAGTGGCCGATCGCGCCGTTGTCCGGAGAACCGCCGCTGACCCTGTTCCGCGGCAAGGAACTGCGCGAACTGCCCGCGGGCAGCGAGCTGGACCGCTTCGGCGGCCCGAACGGCAACCTGACCTACGCGGCGGGCACCCCGTTCGAGGAGCGTTCGCTGGTGCCGGAGTGGGTGAACCGCCCCTACCACGTGTACCGGGTGCAGCGGCCGCTCGAAACCCTTGCCGGGGTGGCGATCCCGTGGTTCAACCAGCCCGGCGGCGGGTCGGCGTACCTGCTTCCGGCGAGCATCGAAGAACTGCTCGCCGAGGGCGACCTGATCGAACTCGACCCGGGCGAACCGCCGATCGACTGAGGACGCGGAAGAGGGGCGGGGCCAGCGGGCTTCGCCCCTTTTTCGTGCCCGGAAACGGGCTACTTGACGACCAAGCCATGGGCCGCGGCGAACGCCACCGCCAGTTCGACGTCCACGTACGCGCCGCGCAGATCCGCCTGCACCAGCCCGTTCGCGTCGACGACCGCGCCGCGCAGGTCCGCTCCGGGAAGCTTCGCGCCGATCATCCGGGCTCCGGACAGATCCGTGCCCCGCAGGTCGGAATCCGTCAGATCCGCCTCGTTGAGGTTCACTTCCCGCATCCGCAGACCCGACAGGTCCAGTTTCCGCAACCGGCCGCGCGCGAACGACGCCAGCGACAGATCGCATTCGGTCAGCGCGATCCCGGTGTATCGACAGTCCACAAAGGACGAACCAAGCAGCGAGCACGACGACCAGCGGCTGTCGGCGAGCACTGAGCGGTCGAACGTGCACGAGCGGAACGCCGACGCGTCGTGCCGCGAGCCGGCGAGATCGACCTTGGTGAAGTCGCAGTTGTCGAAGGTGCAGCCGCGGGTGCGCAGGTCGCGCAGGTCCGCCTCGGTGAAGTCGCAACCCACGAACTGGCGTTTTTCCCACCACTGGCCGGAAAGTCGTGCTTCGGTGTAGTCCTCGCCGGTCTCCGTCACCCCGACAGGATGACATCAGCCCCGGCGCCGCCTCGTCGACGGGGTGGCTGCGAGCCGCCGGAAGGCGTGTGTCCACGAACTGCCCGCCGGTCATCGGAAGTCCCGCGATCTCGTGGGAATCCGCAGCGTCAGCTGCTCGAGTTTCTGCGCGCGCACGCTCGCCACGCCGTCCGCTTTCTCGAGCACTCCGTGCACCAGCAGCGCCGCGCTGCCCCGCGCGATCCGGTGGAACCGTTGCCACAGCCCGAGGGTGCAGATCACGTTCACCATGCCGGTCTCGTCCTCGAGGTTCAGGAACGTGACTCCACCGGCAGTCGCCGGGCGCTGGCGGTGCGTGACCGCTCCCCCGACGAGCACCCGTTCCCCGTCGTCCCGGCCCAGCAGCTGGTCGGCGGTGATCACCCCGAGCGCGTCGAGCCGGTCGCGGATGAACTCCGTCGGGTAGCTGTCCGGCGAGATCCCGGTGGCCCACACGTCGGCGGCGGCGAGGTCGAGCCCGTCCATCCCGGGCAGCATCGGCGCGTCCACGCCGACGCCGGTGCCGGGCAGTTTCTCCGGCCGGTCCTGCGCGACCGCGCCCGCGGACCACAACGCCTGCCGCCGATCCGGGCCGAACGCGCTGAACGCGCCCGAGGTGGCCAACGCCTCCAGCTGTGGCGTGCTGAGCCGGACGCGCCTGCCGAGGTCGGACATGCTCTCGTAGCGGCCGTTCGCGCGCCGTTCCGCCACGATCTCCTCGGCCAGCGTTTCGCCGATCATCCGGACAGTGCTGAGCCCGCCGCGCACCGCGTGGAGTTTTCCGTTGTCCGGCAACGCTTCCAACGTCGCGTGCGGAAGGCTCAGGTTGAGGTCCGGACCGAGCGTGGTGACGCCGTGCCTGCGCGCGTCCGCCACCAGCGACTGCGGCGAGTAGAACCCCATCGGTTGCGCCCGCAGCAGCCCCGCGCAGAACGCGTCCGGGTGGTAGTGCTTGAAGTACGCGCTCGCGAACACCAGATGCGCGAAGCTCAGCGCGTGGCTTTCCGGGAAGCCGAAGTTGGCGAACGCCTTGAGCTTCTGGAAGATCTTCTCCGCCAGCTCCGCGTCCACCTCGTTGGCGATGGCTCCGTCGAGGAACCGCTTGTGCAGCCGTTCCATTTTCCGCTGCGACCGTTTCGACCCCATCGCGTGCCGCAACTGGTCGGCCTCGGCCGGGGTGAAGTTCGCGACGTCCAGGGCGATCTGCATCATCTGCTCCTGGAACAGCGGCACCCCCAGCGTCTTCTCCAGAGCGTTCTCCAGCAACGGATGGTCGTACTCCCACTTCTCGCGCCCTTGTTTGCGGCGGATGTACGGGTGCACCGAACCGCCCTGGATCGGGCCGGGGCGGATCAGCGCGACTTCCACGGCCAGGTCGTAGAATTCCCGCGGCCGCAGCCGCGGCAAGGTCGCCAGCTGGGCCCGGCTCTCCACCTGGAACACGCCGATCGCGTCGGCGCGGCAAAGCATGTCGTAGATGTTCTCGTCGTTGAGGTTCAGCTCGGCGAGATCGATTTTCTCGCCCTTGTACTCCTCGACCAGGTCGAGCATGTAGTGCAGCGCGGAGAGCATGCCGAGCCCGAGCAGGTCGAACTTCACCAGCCCCGCCGCGGCGCAATCCTCCTTCTCCCACTGCAGCACGCTGCGGTTCTCCATCCGCGCCCATTCGACCGGGCACACCTGGCTCACCGGTTCCCGGCACATCACCATGCCGCCGGAGTGGATGCCGAGGTGCCGCGGGAAGTCTTCGAGCGCGAAGGCGAGCTGCACGACGTCGCGCGGGATGTCGTGGTCGTGGTCCTTTTCCGTGCGCTGCAAGGCGCCCCAGCGGTCGATCTGCTTGCTCCACGCGTCCTGCTGGCCGGGCGAGTAGCCGAGCGCCCGGGCGGCGTCGCGGATCGCGGAGCGGGCGCGGTAGGTGATCACGTTCGCGACCTGTGCGGCGTTGAGCCTGCCGTGTTTGCCGTAGACGTATTGGATCGCTTCCTCGCGCCGGTCGGACTCGATGTCGATGTCGATGTCCGGGTAGCCGTCGCGGTCGGGCGCGAGGAACCGTTCGAAGAGCAGGTGGTACTCGATGGGATCGACATTGGTGATCCCGAGCGCGTAGCACACCGCCGAGTTGGCCGCTGAACCCCTTCCCTGGCACAGGATTCCGCTATCCCGGCAGAACCGGACGATGTCCCAGACAATCAGGAAATACCCGGGGAACTCGAGTTTCTCGATCACCCCCATCTCGTGCTCGATCTGCTGCCAGGCCTTGTCTTCGTGCTCTTTGCCCGAGTAGCGCTCTTTGAAGCCTTTCTTGACGAGGGTTCGCAGGTGTGTGGTCTCGGTCTCGCCAGGCGGGACGTCGAACGGCGGCAGCTCCGGCGCGAGAAGCTCAAGAGGGAAGGCGCATTCCATGCCCAGCAACGCTGACCGCTGCACCGCGCCCGGGTACCGCTGGAAGACTTCCGCCATTTCGTTTCCAGAGCGCAAGAACGCGGCGGCGTCGCCGGGCAGCCAGCCTTCGAGGTCGTCGATGCCGCGCCGGGCTCGGATGGCGGCGAGCGCGTCAGCGAGACGGCCGCGTTCCGGGCGGGCGTAGTGCGCGGCGGTGGTGGCGACGGTGGGCAGTTTGAGTTCGCTGGCCATCTCGGCGAGCAGGTCGTTGTGCACGCTGTCGAGCGGCTGGCCGTGGTCGATCAGCTCGACGTATACCTGGGTCTGGCCGAAGAGGTCGACCAGCCGGCGCAGTTCGGCGAGCGCGGCGTCCGGGCCTTCGCGCACCAACGCCGATCGCACGGATCCCTTGCGACAGCCGGTAAGCACCGCGCATTTCCCCGCGACTTCCTCCGCCACCGCGTGCAAGTCGTAGATCGGACGGCCTTTTTCGGCACGTTCCGCTTTTTCGTCTTCGTGGCCGCGCAGCTGTCCGGCGGTGATCGCGCGGCACAGGCTGCGGTAGCCGTCGTCGCCGCGGGCCAGCAGCAGAAGGTGTTCGCCTTCGGGGTCGGCGACGCCGTTTTGCGGACCGGACAGCCCGAAGCTCAGCTCGGTGCCGAATACCGTTGCGACGCCTAGCTCTTTGGCCGCTTCGGCGAACCGGACCACGCCGTACATGCCGTCGTGGTCGGTGAGCGCGATCGCGTCGAGCCGCAGCCGCGCGGCCTCCTCCACCAGTTCCTCGGGGTGGCTGGCGCCGTCGAGGAAACTGAAGTTGGAGTGGCAGTGCAGCTCGGCGTACGCCACTCGCGGCCCGGCTTCCAGGTCGCTGCGCGGCGGTGGGATGTCAGCCGGTCGGCGATACGCCTCGCGTTTGCGCCCCCATGCCGGACTGTCACCGTGGTCGCCAGGCGGCATCCCGCCCGACAGCGCCCGCGCGAGGTCCTTCCACGGGACCGGCGGGTTGTTCCAGCCCATCGTCAGTCCACCCGGTTCTCGGGCGATCGACGGGGTTGCGGGATCAGCAGCACGAGCAGCGCCGGGTCGAACGGGCACGGCGGTTCGACCGGGACGCGGGGCGTCGGCAGGTCGTGGTCCATCATCTTCGGCTTCCTTTCGTTGTCTTCACAGGGTTTCTCGGCAAGGGATGATCAGCTTTTCCGTCAGTCGTAACTTCCCTCAACCGTCCACATTGGATTTTCAGTTCCGGAGCAGAGGACGAGCACCGCCTCCGGTGCCTCGTTTTCCCCTGCCGCGAGCAGCAATTGCAGCCGGGCTTGCTGCGGGCCGGTCGACCGACGGCCCGACGTGACCGGCCACGGGCCCGCCCATCCGGTGATCGGCCGCGGCGGCCCGCCCGCGACGCGAAGTCCGTGCGGCGGCGCGGTCAGCCGTTTGCGCGCGGTGAGGCCGACTGGCCGCCCCTGTTCGTCGATGACCTGGACTGGCAACGGTTGTTCCAGCACCGTCGCCGGAGACGGGGAAGGCAGCCGGGCCGGCCACGTGGCGTCCGGTGGTCCGACGGCTTCCCGCGGGTCGCCCCACGGAATGAGCCGGACCCGGCTCGCCGGATCGCGTCCGCCGTCGAGCAGCGGCGTGACCACGCCTTCCGGGCCGAGCAAGCCTTGCACCCGCACGAATGCCCGGCCCGCCCGTTCGGCAGCCAATTCCTCGTCCTCGCCGGGGCCGGCTCCGGGATCGCTCCCCCGCCACAGCCCCAGCTGCAATGACCTCCCTTCGACAGTCTCTTCCGGTTCGAGCCGCAACCGCGCGACCCCGGCCGTGGGCCGTTCGCCGGGCGCGGCCTTGAGCCATCCCTCGAACTGCCACCGGACCCGGTCCGCAACCCCTTGCGGCGTAAGTGGTTCCGCACAACGCCAGACGCGACCGAGCTGCTCCCCGTTCTCGGTGGTCGCGTATATACCCAATCGTGTGCACGCGAGCCCGCGATCCGCGAGCGCGGCATGGAACCGCGCGCCGAGCTTCTTGGCCATGAACGCGGCGACATCGACCCGGGCGAGCACTGGGTCGAACGATTCGGCGAGCGACAATTCCGGCGGCGGACTGCGGCGCAACGGCGGCCGATCGGACAGCCCCCGGGCCAGCCGATGCGCGAGCACCCCGGTGCGCCCGAACCGAGCGGCGACGTCCCGCTCGCCGAGTTCGGCGAACGCGCCGAGCGTGCGCAGCCCGAGCCGGACGAGCAGGCCGACCAGGTCCGCTCGCTCAGAACCTGGCTGGTCCAGTTCGATCACCGGCAACGGAGCGAGAAATTCGGCCGTCCGCCCAGTTTCGACCAGCGCGCCCTGCCGCGCGGCGAGGGTCGCCGCGAACAACCCTTCCGCCACGCCGACCTGACATTCGACCCCGGCCGCCGCGGCCACCTGGTCCACCAGCTTCTCCGCGAGCTGCGGTTCGCCGCCGAAATACCCGGCCGCACCCGCGACGGGAACCGCGAGGAGCCCCGGCCGCACCACTTCCAGCCCGACGACCAGCTCCTCCACCGCCGACGCGACGTTCTCGAACAACCGCGCGTCCCGCGCGTCGTCTACGCCGAACACCGCCAAGTCCGGGCATTGGGATTCCGCTTCTCGCCGCCGCATGCCGCGCCGGATGTTCCGCGTCCGCGCGACCGCGGTGCACGCGACGACCCTGTTCGCATGGAACACCGCCGCTGGCCGAGTAAGCACACTCCCCGCCGCGGCGACCGCAGCGACCGCGGGCCAGTCTGGACACCACAAGACCAGCATCCGCGTCGGATGGCGACGTGGGTCTTTCTGTCCTTTATGGACAGTTCTGGTCATCCGACTGCTTCTTCCCGTGCTGCGGCGCGCTTCTCGCCCCGGGAAACCCGCCCGTCCGGGCCGGGCAGAAACACCGACGCCGACCGAGGCCGGGCCGCCGCGCCGCGTCCCCGGGCGTGCACTTCGACGGGGCGGGAACGGAGGTGTCCGGCACCGTGCTCAAGCACCCCGGCCCAGGCTCCCGGGGTGCAGTGCAGCTCGACGTCGGCGGAAGGCCAAGGCCCCAACGAAAGCAGCACCGCCCCGCGATTCCTCGCCCGCGCCGCGAGCCTGCGCGCGACGTCCGGCCGGACCGAGCGAGGCTCGGTGACCACGAGGTCGACGCCGTCGAGCAGAGCGGCCATCACGGCTTGGTATTCGGCCCCCGGCTGAGGAACCAACGCGAGCCGCGAGACGGCGACCCCGTGCTCGGCCGCCGCGACGATCCCCAGCGACGGGGCACCGACGACCGCCGCCCACGCCCCGGCGGCGGTCGCTTCCGCGAGCAACGCGAACAGCAACGAAGTGGAGTGGTGGACCGCGACGATGCTTCCGCGGCGCAACCCCGCCCCGGGGAGGAGGTCGGCCAGGGCTGGGGCCACGGGGAGCATCCGCCCGGCGGCCTGGCCCCAGTCGGCCCGGGAAGCCCGCTCGGCCGCGACAGTGCTGGCAGTGCTGACGCCGGGGAGGGCGGTCAGTTTGGCCAGCGGGTGCGAGGGGTCCGCGGGTGCGGGCGGGTCGGCGGGCGAGGGCGAGTCGGCGGGGTGGAGCCGGGTTGGGGGACGGAGTTTCGGCGAGTCGGGTGCTTCGGGGTTAAGCGGGGTTGCTGAGTCGGGTGGAGTTGCGGGGTGCAGTGGGGTCGGAGGAGCGAGCGGACTCTCGGGCGGAGTTTTCGGACCGGAGTTAGACGGAGTTGCGGGGTGCAGCTGAGTCGGAGGGGTGAGCGGGGTCGGGGAATCAGGTCCGCTGGACATACGCGCGTCAGCAGACGCCGCAGTCCTGGCAGGAAGTTCACGACCGGATTCGACCGACGGGCCTGACCGTGCCCGTGAACGAAGCGTCGACGAGCCGGCTTCTGCCGTTCGGCCGAAGTTGGCCGGCGTCCATGGCTCGTACGCCACGTCCAGAGAACTCGGCCGGGCATGAGATCCGTTCTCCCCCAACGAGAACATCGACCTCGGCGCCCCTGCGGACATCGCGGCGACCGGCGTTCGTTCCTTCGCCAAGGCTTCGATCGCCGCCCATGGCACCGTTACTTCCCACGAGCGTGCCGGCCGCGCCTCCGGCACGCTCGTGGCGGCGGAAGCTACGACTTCCGCGTCGGAGAAGTTCTTCCGAGACGACCTGGCGGGTTTCTTCGGCTTCGCTGGAATCCCCGCAATGCCAAGGAGATCAGCAGAGGCAGCAGGCAGTATCGGCACGTCCAGGTCCTCGGCCGTCGCCGAAGAACCGGCTGCCCCGGGAACAGCCTCGGACAGAGACCAAACGCCGCCCACCCCGGCCGCGGTCGAAACGCCCCGCGCCCCGGAAGCCCCCGAAGCCATCCCGGCCAAAGCTGAGGCCGCACCCGCCCCAGGAAAACCAGCCGCGACCGAACCGTCCGCAGAAGTCCCCTCGGCTCCGGAAACCGCCCCCGCGGCCTCTGAAGCTCCCGGTTCTCCCGCGATCTCCGAAGCAGCTCCCGAAAAAGCGAGCTCCGAAGAAGCAGCCCCCGAAGCCACTCCGGTCGTCACCGGTCCCCTCCTTCCTCCGAGATCGACCGACAGCCCGCCCCGGGAGCAGGGTCGTCAAACCCAGCCCGGGACGGACGTCGGCACACCGCGGGGAAGGCGGTTCCGCATCCTCATCCGCGCGGAATCCGCACGGTCACCCAACAATCGCACCCAAAAACACACCACTGCGCCGAACAGGATCGAACACCCGTTCGACACCATCCAGTCTCACTCGCCCCCTCCCCGACTGTCAAGCGCGGACGAAGGAAGAACCCGAAAGATCACCGGGACACCACGAAAACAGCTCTTTACACTGGGAACCCTGATGAAGACAGGACACATCGCCCTGCGGGGTTTCGCCGAAGCTGACCTGCCGGTGCTCGACCGGTTCTCCACGGACCCGGACGTCGCCGCGGCCTTCCAGTGGACGAGTTTCACCGGGCCGCGGGCACGACGCCGGTTCGCTGAGGACGGGTTCCTCAGCCCGGCTTCAAGCGCGGTCGCGGTGACTGCCGACTCGGCTGTCGCGGGGATGGCGACCTGGGAAGCCGCCGATCGGGGCGGGCCGGCCGGTGGGTGTTTCCGGGTCGGCGTCACGTTGCTGCCGGACTACCGCGGGCACGGCATGGACAAGGCGTACCAGCTGCTCGTCGACCAGCTCTTCCGGCACACCCGCGCGCATCGGCTCGAAGCCTTCGTCGACAGTGACGACCTCGACGGGCAGCAGGCGCTCGAGAAGACCGGCTTCCATCGCGAAGGTCTGCTGTGCCAGGTCACCTGGCGTGACGGCGGCTACCGCGACGAGGTCGTCTACGCGATCTTGCGCGAGGGACACGAGGGATGAAAAACCGGCCGGGACCCAAAAGTCCCGGCCGGCCAGCAAAAAAATCAGTGCGCGAAGTGGCGCGTTCCGGTCAGGTACAGCGTGATCCCGGCGGCCTCCGCGGCGGCGATCACCTCGGCGTCGCGGATGGACCCGCCAGGCTGCACAACGGCGCGCACGCCTGCCTCGATCAGCACCTCGAGCCCGTCCGGGAACGGGAAGAACGCGTCCGACGCGCCGACCGAGCCCTTCGCCCGGTCGCCTGCCCGCGAGACTGCCAGCCGCGACGAGTCGACGCGGTTGACCTGGCCCATGCCGACCCCGACGGTCGCCTGCTCGTGCGCCAGCAGGATCGCGTTGGACTTCACCGCGCGCAGTGCCCGCCACGCGAATTCCAGGTCCGCCAGGGTCTGCTCGTCGGCGGGCGAGCCGGTGGCCAGCTCCCAGTTCGCCGGGTTGTCGCCGGGGGCGTCGATCGCGTCGGCGGTCTGCACGAGCACGCCGCCGGAGATCGGCCGGAACTCCACCGGGGCCGCGTTCTCGATCGCGGACAGCTTCAGCAGCCGCACGTTCTTCTTGCGCTGCAAGATCTCCAGCGCTTCCGGCTCGAAGTCGGGGGCGAGCACGACCTCGGTGAAGACCTCGGCGATCTGCTCCGCCGCCGCGACGCTCACCGGGCGGTTCGTGGCGATCACGCCGCCGTACGCGGACACCGGGTCGCAGGCGTGCGCCTTGCGGTGCGCTTCGGCGATGTCCACTCCGACAGCGATCCCGCACGGGTTGGCGTGCTTGATGATCGCGACAGCCGGCTCGGAGAAGTCGAAGGCGGCCCGGCGCGCGGCGTCAGTGTCGACGTAGTTGTTGTACGACATCGCCTTGCCGTGAAGCTGCTCCGCGTGCGCGAGGCCCGGCTGCGCGCTGCGGTACAGCGCCGCCTTCTGGTGCGGGTTCTCGCCGTAGCGCAGTACGTCCGCACGGTCCCACGTCGCGCCGAGGAAGTCCGGGAAGCCGCTGTCGTCCGAAGGCGCGTACGCGTTGGCGAACCACGAAGCGACAGCCGTGTCATACGCAGCCGTGTGCGCGTACGCCTGCGCAGCGAGCCGCTTGCGGTCCGAGAGTTCGAAGCCGCCCGCGGAGACCTGCTCGAGCACCCACGCGTACCGCGCCGGGTCCACGACGACAGCGACGCTGCCGTGGTTCTTCGCGGCCGCGCGCACCATCGCGGGGCCGCCGATGTCGATGTTCTCGACGCAGTCCTCAGGGCTCGCGCCGGACGCGACAGTCGCCTGGAACGGGTACAGGTTCACCACGAGCAGGTCGAACGCCGCGATGTCGAGCTGCTTGAGCTGCGCGACGTGGTCGTCGTTGCCCTGGTCGGCGAGCAGTCCGGCGTGCACGCGCGGGTGCAGCGTCTTGACCCGGCCGTCAAAGGACTCCGGGAACCCGGTGACCTGCTCGACCGGCGTGACCGGGACCCCGGCGTTCGCGATGACCTTCGCCGTGCCGCCGGTCGACACGATCTCCACGCCGGCCGCGTGCAGGCCGGTCGCGAGCTCGAGCAGGCCGGCCTTGTCCGAGACGCCGATCAGCGCGCGCCGGACCGGGCGCCGTCCCTGTGCTGTGCTCACGAAAACCTCACCTTTCGTCCGTCCACGGTGCACCCACCACGGCCGAGTCGCTCGATCGTTTCAACCAGCAGCCTGCGTTCCACGGCTTTGATCCGCTCGTGCAGGACGTCTTCGGTGTCGTCGGTCTCCACCGGCACCGCCTCCTGGGCGATGACCGGGCCAGTGTCCACCCCGGCGTCGACGAAATGCACCGTCGATCCGGTGACGCGCACGCCCGCGGCCAGCGCGTCGGCGACCGCGTGCATCCCGGGGAACGACGGCAGCAGCGCGGGGTGGGTGTTGATCACGCGGCCCGCGAACCGCGACAGGAACTCCGGTCCGAGGATCTTCATGAAGCCCGCGGACACCACGAGGTCGGGCCGGTAAGCCGCGACGGCCTCGGCGAGCGCGCGGTCCCACGCGGCCCGGTCCGGATGGTCGGCGACGCGCACGGTGAACGACGGCACATCGGCCCGCTCCGCCCGCGCAAGCGCCTCGATGCCGGTGCGGTCCGCGCCGACCGCGACGACGGAGGCCGGGAACCCGGGCTGCCCGACGGCGTCGAGCACGGCCTGCAGCAGCGTGCCGGAACCGGACGCGAGCACGACGATCTTCACCGGAGTGGGCAGTTCCAAGCGGCTGGCCAGAACGGGCTCCTTGCACGGCGGTACGCCTCGGGCGCACGGCGCTTCACCAGGTCGCCCCAACCCTAACGGTCGTCCTCGGCGGGCTTCGCGTCGCCGGAGTCCTCGGTGGACTCGGTCACAGCGTCCGGCTCTTCGCCGGGGGTTTCGGGCTCGGCTTCAGCCTTGTCCTCGGTCGCGGCGGCCTCGGTTTCCGGCTCGTCCTCCGGCAGGTCGAGGCCCAGTTCGGCGTCGGCCTCGGCGTCGAAGTCCTCGTCGTCCGGGGAGTCTTCGGCGTCTTCAGTCTCTTCGGAGTCTTCAGCCAGGTCCGAGACTTCTTCGGATTCCTCGTCCGCGACGTCCTCATCGGACTCGGACTCCTCCGGCTCGCCATCCTCAGCCGCATCCGACTCGGCTTCGGTTTCCGGCTCCTCGTCCTCCACCTCGAGCGAACCGACCGGCCGCATCGGAGAGTGCGCCCCCGCGAAGAACGCCACGAACCCGGCCGGAATCACGATCCAGCAGAACGCCACGATCGACGCCACCCCGACCGGCACGCTGACCGGGTCGAACGGACCGTCGCCGAGCCGTCCGCCGGCGAGCGTGCCCAGCAGCACGCAGCCGAACCCGACGACCGCTCCCGCGACGACCACGACCCGCAGCCGCGCCGCCGGGTCCTCGTCCACCGCGCGGACCGACCAGCCGACCAGCACCCCGACGGCCAGCGGCAGCACCAGCAGCACCGGCCACCACGACGCGGCGTGCTCGGGAATGCCGCCCAGCAACGGAACCCCTGGGACGGAACCGCCGCGATAGCCGATGAGGTGCACGTCGAGGGTCCCGATGCTGAACCCGGGCCCGCTCACGAACGACATCGCGGCGACCACAGCGTTCGGCAGGTACAGCACGGAAAGCAGGAACAGACCGAAACTGCTGCCGAACGACGGCTCAAACAGGCTGGACACTGTGCGCGCGGACAGCGCCGTGGCGGCGGTCAGCGTCAGAGCGCCCGCCGCCAGCAGCGCGAACAGACCGAGCAGGCCTGCACGCAAACCGCGAAGAGCCAATGGATCGAGCCGATCGGCGAGCACCTGCGGCATCCCAAAACGGCGAAGGACCCCGCCGGTAGCCGCGAGTCCGGAGATCACGGCAGGCACCACCGCGGCGAGCCAGAAGTTCGCCCGTACCGGTTCGCCGATCGACAGCAGCGAAATCAGCACGCCGAACACCAGGTGCGCGCCGGAAATCGTAGCGATCAGCGGAACCGTGTGGCGCAGCCGGGCGCAGCGCAGCTGTCGCACCGCCTTGGCCGCTGCCCGCGCGACGAGCAGCACCACGCCGACCGTCGGCAGCAGCGGCAGCATCCCGAGCGGATGACCGCCGATCCCGAGTTCGACCTGGTAGGCGGCCAGCCAGCCGGGTCCCGCCGACAGGAGCACGCCGCCCGCCGAGAAGATCGCGTGCTGGGCGGTCAGCGTGACGAGCGCGAGCAGGGTGGCGACCGCCGCGTAGCCGGTGACGAGCGGGCCGAGGGCCGCGACGAGCAACACCCGCAACCGGGGTGCCTGCGGGACATCCTGGTCAAGGGAGTCGCCCACCGGCTCGTCGCCCGCGGGGCGTCCGGGACTGGTGAGCACCTGCATGTCCCCGACCATGACATCCGCGCTCGGCCGTCCGGGTGAGGCACGCCGCCCGGCGGACGTGGCGAATCCAACGCCCACCCGGTCGTGGCACGAGGGCAATAAAAACACCCGCTGTGACACGGAGAGTCACAGCGGGTGGGTAATGCGCAGGGGTATCAGCCTTGCTGTCCGAAACCTCCGGGCGGCGTGCCCGGTTTGTTCTGGTCGGCGGGCGGCTGGAAGAACTGGCCCTGTTGCGGCGCGTACGTCGTGGCCTGTCCGCCCGGAGGCGGCGTGGCGGGCGGCTGCTGCGGGGACGGCGGCTGCTGTCCCGGAGCCTGCTGGGGCGTCTGCTGTCCGGGAGCAGGCTGGTACTGCGTCGGCTGGTACTGGCCCGGCTGACCGTAGGGCTGCTGGTACGCCGGGGCAGCCGGCTGCGCCGTCGGCGGCTTGAGCACGCCGTACTCGAACAGCAGCACGGCGACCGCCGCGGCCATCTGCAGGAGACCGAGGATCAGCACCACGATCACAATGGCGGACGAGCGGCCGGAAATGACGCTGTCGAGCGCGCCCAGCCCGCCGAGCACGCTGAACAGCGCGGCGAACGGCAGCGTCTTCGGCCCCTTGGGCAGCAGGTTCATCGCCGACAGCAGACCGCCGACGAGCAGGAACAGAATGGCCTGCCCGGCCGTGCCCGCCTCGGCGGCGAAGCCGAGGAAGTACTGCACCAGCCCGAGTCCGGCGACGCCGAGGGACAGCAGCAGCGGAAGGTTCGGCGGCGTTCCGGCACCCGCGGCAGGCGGGCCCTGCTGCGGCTGGGGCTGCTGCGGGAACCCGCCCGACGGGGGCGGTCCCTGGGACGGCTGGCCCTGCTGGGGGTAGCCGGGCCCGCCACTGGGGAAGGTCATCGGAAGGTCTCCTGTCTCATCGACCGGCGGTTCGAGATCCTGCGGTGCCCGGGCGCGCCGGCGGCGTCCCCCGCTCACGAGTGACTGCACGCTAGCGCATCCGCCCTTGGCGTCCGCGAGGTTGGACGCACCGAGCGCCGGATCGGTTGCGGGCGGAAACGGCGAAGGCCGGGCACCGTGTCGGTGCCCGGCCTCCGCCGTTGGAGTCGCTGCTGGTCAGCCGAGGCTGTTGTACAGCTCGCGCGCGAGAACCGCGGTCTCGCTCGGGGTCTTGCCGACCTTGACGCCGGCGGCCTCGAGGGCCTCCTTCTTCGCCGCGGCGGTGCCGGACGAACCGGAGACGATCGCGCCCGCGTGGCCCATCGTCTTGCCCTCAGGGGCGGTGAAGCCCGCGACGTAGCCGACGACCGGCTTGGTCACGTTCTCCTTGATGTAGGCCGCGGCGCGCTCCTCGGCGTCGCCGCCGATCTCGCCGATCATCACGATGACCTTGGTGTCGGCGTCCTTCTCGAACGCCTCGAGGGCGTCGATGTGGGTGGTGCCGATGACCGGGTCGCCGCCGATGCCGACCGCGGTCGAGAAACCGATGTCGCGCAGCTCGTACATCATCTGGTAGGTCAGCGTGCCCGACTTCGACACGAGGCCGATCGGGCCGCCCTGGGAGATGTCGGCCGGGATGATGCCCGCGTTCGACTTGCCGGGGCTGATCACGCCGGGGCAGTTCGGCCCGATGATCCGGGTCTTGTTGCCGGTCGCGACCGCGTGCGCCCAGAAGTAGGCCGAGTCGTGCACCGGGATGCCCTCGGTGATGACGACGGCCAGCGGGATCTCGGCGTCGATGGCCTCGATGACCGCGTCCTTGGCGAACTTCGGCGGCACGAAGATGACCGACACGTCGGCGCCGGTCTCCTTGATGGCCTCCTCGACCGTGCCGAACACGGTGAGGTCCTTGCCCTCGACGGTGACCGTCTGGCCGGCCTTGCGGGCGTTGACGCCGCCCACGATGTTGGTGCCGGACTTCAGCATCTTGGTCGCGTGCTTCATGCCCTCGGAGCCGGTGAGCCCCTGGACGATGACCTTGCTGTTCTCGTTGATCAGGATCGACATCTCACGCACCTGCCGCGGCGAGCTCGGCAGCCTTGTCGGCCGCGTTGTCCATTGTGTCCACCACGGTGACCAGCGGGTGGTTCGCGTCGGCCAGGATCTGGCGACCCTCGACGACGTTGTTGCCGTCCAGGCGGACGACCAGCGGCTTGGTGGCCTCGTCGCCCAGGATCTTCAGCGCCTCGACGATGCCGTTCGCGACCGCGTCGCACGCGGTGATGCCGCCGAAGACGTTCACGAACACGCTCTTGACGTCGGTGTCGTTGAGGATGACGTCCAGCCCGGCCGCCATGACCTCGGCCGACGCGCCGCCGCCGATGTCGAGGAAGTTGGCGGGCTTCACGCCGCCGTGCTTCTCGCCCGCGTACGCCACGACGTCCAAAGTGGACATCACGAGGCCCGCGCCGTTGCCGATGATCCCGACTTCGCCCTCGAGCTTGACGTAGTTGAGGTTCTTGGCCTTGGCCTTCGCCTCGAGCGGGTTCTCGGCCTGCTTGTCGACGAGCTCCTCGTGCGCCGGGTGGCGGAAGGAGGCGTTCTCGTCGAGGGTGACCTTGCCGTCGAGGGCGATGATCTTGTCCTGCGGGTCGCGGACCAGCGGGTTGACCTCGACCAGGGTGGCGTCCTCGGAGACGAAGGTCTCCCACAGCTTCACCACGACGTCGGCGGCCTCGTCGATGATCTCGGCCGGGAAGTTGCCGGCCTTCAGGATCTCGAGCGCCGTCGCCTTGTCGACGCCCTTGATCGCGTCGACCGGGATCTTGGCGAGCGCGTCCGGGCGCTCGACCGCGAGCTGCTCGATCTCCATGCCGCCCTCGGACGACGCCATCGCGAGGAAAGTGCGGTTGGCGCGGTCGAGCAGGAAGGAGAAGTAGTACTCGGACGCGATGTCCGAGGCTTCCGCCACCAGCACGCGGTGCGTGATGTGGCCCTTGATGTCGAGGCCGAGGATGGCTTCCGCCTTCTCCTTCGCCTCGTCGGGCGTCTGGGCCAGCTTGACGCCGCCCGCCTTGCCCCGGCCGCCGACCTTCACCTGCGCCTTGACGACGACCTGGGTGCCGATCTGCTCCGCGGCGGCCTTGGCTTCTTCCGGGGTGCTTGCCACGGCGCCCGGCAGAACCGGTACTCCGTGGGCGGCGAAGAGATCCCTCGCCTGGTACTCGTAGAGGTCCACTACTCCAGTCTCCTGACGACACGCCACTGTGGTGGTCCGTTTTCCGGACCGCGCTGTCGGACCAGTCGAGGTTAGCGACCAGCGCAGACGCAGGGGACGCCGCACCTGGTGAAGTCGGTCACCGTGCGCGGTCAGAGGGTGTGCCGAGGGTGTGAGACCGCCCACCGACAAGCATTTCGACGGCCTTTTCGAGGCTTTCGGCACCCAGTTCGATCACGTCGGTGCCGTGAAGCGCTTCAGCGAGACCCTCGGGTATTGGACCGCCGAGGAGGCCCAGAATGTCTGGATCCTCCTGTTCGGTTGTCCGCACGATCTTTTCCGTCGTGTCCAGGTGTCCAACGTGGACGACTTCGAGACCGGCGTCGCGCAGCATTCTCGCCAAGGGAATTGCCGCGGTTTCTTCAGCCAGCTCCACTAGGACGACGCGCCGCGGGCTCACTTCTTCGCACCGGCGGCCGCGGTGACGGCGGCGACCACTGCCGCCGCTGTCGCGGCGAGCCCGAGCCAGAAACCCAGGCCCGGCTTCGCTGTAGAGAACAGGGAACTGACCAGTGGAATCTCGGCGACGTGCAAGGCAAGGAGCACCGCCGCTCCGGTCAGCCCCGCCGCCGCGGCGCCGGGCCGCGAACGCACGCTCAGCCCGAGCGTCCCGAGAACGACGAGCACCGCGGCGAGCAATCCCCACGACGGAGTGTCGAAATCGGACCAGAGACCGGGCGGCGCGTAATCCTGCGCGGTGAACACCGGCGTGCCGAACGTCGCGATCGCCAGTACAGCGGTGATTCCGGCCGGAAGCAGAACTCGGGATCGCGGCCCTTCGGTACCGGTGTCGTCGCGTTCCACGACGCCGGTCACCACCGCGGCCAATCCGGTAAGCCCGGCGAGCCCCAGCGCGATCGCGGTGAAAACGGCTCCCGCGCCGAGGTGGTAACTGATCGCGCCGCCGAGCCCGCCGAGTCCCGTCGCCTCGGAAGCGGTGATGGCGGTACTGAGCACGGCCGTTCCCGCGAGAACGACACCGGCCCACAACACCGCGAGCACCCCGCGCGCGAACGACGCGGTGCGGCTTGCGAGGAGGAAAGGTGTTGGCAGCACGACAAGAACTGCCGCGATCAGTAGTTGCAAGCGGGCCGGGCTGTCCGTGCTGTTGCCGAGTTGCGGAGCGTACGCGCCGATCGCCGCGGCGATTCCGGTCAGCAATGCCAGCAATGCGGTGAGCGCGCGCCACATAGTGAGCCCAGGGACGCGGGCCTCGCCAGCCAGGTCGGTGCGTTCGGTTTGGGTCTGCTGCGGTGTCGCAAGTGGAGTGAGGACGAGGACCAGCGCCATCGGCACGACGGCGAGATACGCACCGGTCGACACCCCCAGCCCCGACACGGCCAGCCCAGCGACGAACGTCGGCACCGCGACGGCGAGCACCGCCGCGACGATCCCGCCGAGCGTCCCTCGAGCGACCCCGTCGGACCCGGCGGAAACCCCGAGCACGGCGGCGACCGGCAGCGCGCCGGCGAGGAGAAGGTAACCGGCGAGCGCTAGCCCAGGACCCTCAAACGCTGACCGCGCAAGGAGAAACGGATCGTCGGAGAGGACCGGAGTCATCAGCAATCCGACCGCGGCGACTACGGCGAGCAGCGGAATGATCAACCGCCAGCGGCGTTTGTCGTCCCCTCCGGCGATCTCGTTGCGCTCGCGCACGACCTGCGCGGCCACGATTCCGGCGACGAGCGTGAGCAGGTGCCCGGCGATCAGCAGCCAGAACCCGATGCCTACGCCGCTGCGGTCGAGCAGCCGGTCCGGGAGATACAGCTCGGGGCGGATGGTTTTGGAGCCGTTGACGAGGAATTGGAGATCGAGGATCAGCCGTCCCGGCGCGAGAGCGGCGAGGCCGGTGACGAGACCGGCGGCCAGGCCGTGCCGCCCGCTGCGAGCCGCCGCGAACGCGATCCCGGCCGGGACTACGGCGAGGATCACGAGGAGCGGCCAGGAGAGGTAGCCGGGTCCGGCGTCGGGCGAGACGGGGGCGATGGCCCCGGCGGCGAGAGCCAGGGCGCCGAGGGCGAGGAGGGCGGTGGCGGCCCGGAGCCTTGGGGAGGGGGTTTGGTCGGCAAGGTCGAGGAGGGGCGTGTTCTCGCCTTGGCTCGAGTCTTTACGGCCGGGAATGGTGCGGGGCGCTGACCTTCGCTCGAACGGGTCAGCATCGGGTTTTTGGCGGCTGGTCAGGCCTGCCGGTGCGGCCTTGTCGCGCGGGTCCTTGGCAGGGGGCGCGTCGGAGGTCTCGGGTGCCGCGCCTTCTCCGCCGGACTGAGTAGCCGAGTTTTTCGCTCTTGACTCGTCGCTGCTGGAGGGGTCTGAACTTTCCGCGGTCGCCCCGGCACGGCGGGATGAGTCGGCGGGACTGTCGACCTGGTCCGATTTCGCGCGACCGGCGTCACGGCGGGCTCGGGCGCGGGCGGCGGCCTTGCGCTCGGCGAGGCTGGGACGCCGGGATCCGGCGGGACGGCCCGGGGTGTCCGGGGCGGAGTCGCCGTCGGGAGGCTCTGGGGTCGGCGGAGTCATCGCTCGCGACGCTAGCAAGGACCGGTCCCGGCAGGCGGACGGCAGGGCCGCCTCGACCAGGCCGGAACGCACTTGCGGGTGAATTCCGCGTCGGATGAACCTCGGGCCGTCCCCGTGCGTCTGACAGGTGCGAAGAAAAAATCCTCCGATCCGCGTAAGAGGGGCGCGGGCCGGAGGTCTCGACGGCAGAGGGACCGAAGGCCGGAGGGAGTGTCGAGGAAAAACTTCGGGGAAGTCGCGTAAGGGAGTGGCGTTCGGGGCGTCACTCCGGCGCGGGACGAAGCACGGGGACACATCGCGGGGGCGATGGACGAGGTCGGATGCCTGTTCGTGGCAGGCACCCGACCAGGCCGCGGAGGGGAGCCGCGGCGGGTGCCGGCAGGTCGTGGGGACGACGTGCCGGGACCGAGGTGGAGACGGCCGAGACCTGCCGGGGAGGGCAGGTGAACGGCCACCTCGCGGAGGGGAGCCGCGATCTCCGTCCCGGTCAGGCCGGGGAGGGCCTGACCGGGACGGAGACGGTCCGGTCGCCTGCCGGGGAGGACAGGCGACCGGGCCGGGTCGCGGAGTTGCGACAAGAACTGGCGGATCGTGGGGACGATCCGCCGGAGACGGGGATGGCCAGGGCCTGCCGGGGGGCAGCACGGACCGGGTCCCGGGCCTGGTTCATGTGGTTCCGGGGAGAGATCCGTCGCCGGAGAGTGGGCGCGAAGTGTCGCGAAGCGAAGCCGTCCAAGAGGGTCCGGGCGGGCCTGGCGCGAGTGAGCGCCATCACAGAACTCGGCGTGAAACTCCTTCAACGCACCTGGGCGGCCGGTTATTTCGTCCGCCAGGCCGCCGGGAGGGCCTTCGGGGCGTTGGGCCATCCGAAGGTATGTGACTCAAGCCACATCCAGTGAAGTAGTTCCCGATTAACTTTGGGTAGTTTCCACAGCTAGAAGCTCGATGCGTGCCACTCGTTCGGCCGAAAGCCCGGTCGCGCCTTGCTCATTGAGGCGCCGCTTCGTTACTGTCCTCCGGTCCCCATTACAGTCAGGTCACGAAGCAGAACGCTGAGCGAATCACCCCCGAGGTTCGTTCACGGGATCCCCCGCCCGAGTTCGCTTCCGCCCGGCTCCCCGACGATGGAAGGCCCTGTCTTGGCTTCACACCGCTCCCCCGGCGGCCAAGCCCCTTCCCCGGCGCTGAAAGACGCACTGGACGGTGCAGTCATCCGCGTCCGGGGACAGCACCGCATCTCCCCGCCCTCCTCCGCCCTTCGCGGACGGGTCGTGGTCGCCGCCGTCGCGGCCGGCGCGTTCGCCGCAGCCGCCGCCGGGCAGACCCTCAAGTCGACCAGCGGCGGGGACTCCGACGCCGCGGTCACCCCGCTCGCCAACGCACAGAACGCGAGCGCCTCGTTCACCCTCGGCAGCTCGGGCTCCGGGGGAGCTCCCGAACTGCTGCCGACCGGCCACGCCGTCGACGCCTCCGCCGAAGCCGCGAAGATGGCCGACAGCGCCAAGGTCACCAAGGCCCGCGTGCAGGCGGAAACGGAAGCCGCGCGCCAGGCCGCCGAAGAGGCCGCCCGCCCGAAGACCTGCATGCCCGCTCACGGCACGTTCACCTCCGGCTTCGGCGCCCGCTGGGGCACGAGCCACCTCGGCATCGACATCGCCAACTCGATCGGCACCCCGATCTACGCCGCCTCCGATGGCACTGTCATCCAGGCAGGCCCCGCCAGCGGTTTCGGCCTCTGGGTCCGCGTCCAGCTCGACGACGGCACCATCCAGGTCTACGGCCACATGAACAGCTTCTCCGTCCGCGAGGGCCAGAAGGTCAAGTGCGGTGAGCAGATCGCCGAGATCGGCAACCGCGGCGAGAGCACCGGCCCGCACCTGCACTTCGAGGTGTGGCAGGACGGCAGCAAGAAGATCGACCCGCGCCCGTGGCTTGCTGCCCGCGGCGTGAACGTCAACTGACCTGCTCGTCTCGTCCGCCGTCCGCTGACCTGCTCGTCCGCCCGCCGGTCAACCGGTGCAGCGACATCCGCTGTCGCGCGACGGGTGCCCTCTGAGCTTGAACGCACGTCTCGCCCGCTGGGCAACCCGGCGCATTGGCTCTGCCGCCGCGCGACGCACGCCATCTGAGCGTGGCCAGCACGTCTTGCCTGTCGGACAACTGGCGCACTGGGCATCTACTGCCCCACCGCGATCATCGCCTGAGCTTGAGCCGGACGGAGCGCCTGCCAGGTAACCAGTGCAGAGAGGCAACTGCCGCCGCCTCGATGGTCGCCATCTGTGCCTGAACCGCGCGGAACGATCCCTACGGCTAGCAGCGGAATCTGCTTCGCACGCAGCTGGTAGCGCTGAACCGCGCTGCGTGTGTACAGTCCGCGTGCCGCGGCAGAATATCGGTCAATCGGCCCTGCTTTCGTCGTGGTGCATCGAGTGGAAGTCGCTCCGAACAATCTGGTGCCGCAGGGAATCTGCGGCGATCTCCGCCAGGCCGCGTGTGAGCGTCTGGGATAGGCCTAGGCCGTCAGTGGGCATCACGGATCGTTGCCCGGAAGGCGACGGACGAAGTAGGCGACTGCCACCTGCCACACGGTGCAGAGGTCCGCGCGTCTTCGCCACGGCATCCATCGCGCGATCCTCTCGTCGGCGCGCGACGATCCTCCGCAGACGACGCATCTGCCGTCTGGCCCCAATGCGTGTTGCCTCAGCAACGCGCGCCACGCCGCGGCCAGCCGTGCCACATCCCCTGGCACGTCCCGAGCTGGCCGGATTGCCGTCCCCACAGCAACCGTCCCCGCGACTCTCCTCAGGTACTCCTGTACCCCAGCGGCAAATACCCCAAACAGCACCGCGTCCATCCCCCTGCGTCCCTTCCACAGCATACCGCATTTCATCGAACTTGTGTTCGATATAGCTCAGTATGCCGGAGGGGACCGACAAGATCGGCTGATCGCTGGAGGGTTCACTCGGTCCGGCGAAAGTTGTCCGGAACGGGGCGGGAGAGGGCGTCGTGGGCACCGGGCATGAGCGGCTCGCTGTGCCTTGGGAGCAGGGCAGCATCAGGAGCCGGAGGTTCCAGGGCTAGCTCCCCGAGAGCCATCCGGTGGCAGCGGGACGGCACCGCGCGGAGGGGAGGCCTGTGCCGGGTCGGGGATCTGCGCAGGCCAGTCTCTGCCTAGGCAAGCTGACTGACGCCTTGGGTGAGACGGAGAAATCCGGGAGGACGGTGGGCTGCGAAGGGCGGGGAGGAGGTGCGCCGGCCGGTTTGACAGGTTGGGCTGGAGCGTGGGTTGGGCTGACGCTATGACCCCCGCTGGGGAGAACGCACCACGGCACGGCACGGCACCGAGAGATCAACCCACCGAAACCGCCGAAATCCCAGCAGTTCTCAGAGTTTCACCATCGGCACGCTGCCGATCAGCATCAGCCGGACCTTGCCGGACGCTCCGAAGTCGATCGTCGCCGTCGCGCGCGGGCCGATGCCGTCGCACGAAATGACCGTGCCCAGGCCGTACTTGTCATGGCTCACCCGGTCTCCGACGTCCAGCTTCAGGGCCACTGTCTCCTTCCAGCCCTTTCCGAACGGCGAGCTCGAAGACGTCGACGTCGAGGACCGGCGGCCCCACGTCGTCGCGGCACGCGGGCCGGAGGAGGAACCGGAAGACGAGCCGAAGTTGCCGAAGCCCGGCGAGGACGGTTCGAGGCGCCGCCAGTCGACGAGATCGGGCGGCAGTTCGTCCAGGAAGCGGGAGGCCGGGTTCATCTGCGGCTGTCCCCATGCCGACCGAGTCAGGGCTCGTGACACGTAAAGTCGTTGCCGCGCACGGGTAATCGCCACGTAGGCCAGGCGGCGTTCCTCGGCCAGCTCCGCGGGATCGCCCAGGGCGCGCATGTGCGGGAACACGCCGTCTTCCCAGCCGGTGCAGAAGACGACCGGGTATTCCAGGCCCTTCGCGGTGTGCACGGTCATCAGCGTGACCACGCCCGCGCCGCCGTCGCCTTCCTCGCCACCGTCTGCCGCGGGGATCGAGTCGGCGTCCGCGACCAACGAAACCCGTTCCAGGAAAGCGGGCAGCGAACCAGGGGCGGGGACGCCGTCGTCCAGGACCAGTTCCGCGTTTTCGTCGTTGGTGACCTCGGCGGTGAACTCCGCGAATTCACGCGCCACCGTCACCAATTCGGTGAGGTTTTCGACGCGCGACGCGTCCTGCGGGTCGTCCGACTCCTCGAGTTCCGCGCGGTAGCCGGTGCGTTCCAGGACCGCTTCGAGCAGGTCGTGCACCTCGGTGCCGGACGACGCCATCTCCTGCAGCTCGTCCAGCAGCGTCACGAACCCGGTGATCGCCTTGGCCGAGCGCGGGTTCAGCAGCGCCACCTTGTCCTCGACCGCATCGCGCAGCGCGGCCCAGAACGAGATCCGTTCCCGTTCCGCGTGCGTGGCCACGACGGCTTCGGCACGATCGCCGATGCCGCGCTTGGGGACGTTGAGAATCCGCCGCAGGCTGACCGTGTCGTCGGGGTTCGCGAGGACGCGCAGGTACGCGATCATGTCCCGCACTTCGCGCCGCTCGTAGAACCGCACGCCGCCGACGACCTTGTACGGCAGGCCCAGCCGGATGAAGATTTCCTCGAACACTCGCGACTGGTTGTTGGTGCGGTAGAACACCGCGACGTCCGAGTAGTCCGCCTCGCCCTTCTCCGCCAGCGAGTCGATCTCCCCCGCGACAAACGCGGCCTCGTCGTGGTCGTTGTCCGACACGTAGCCGACGATCTTCTCGCCGTCGCCCGAATCGGTCCACAGCCGCTTGGCCCGCCGGTTGGGGTTGCGCGCGATCACCGCGTTGGCCGCGGACAGGATCGTTTGCGTGGAGCGGTAGTTCTGCTCCAGCAGAATCGTGTGCGCGTTCGGGAAGTCGCGTTCGAATTCCTCGATGTTGCGGATGGTCGCGCCGCGGAAGGCGTAGATGGACTGGTCCGCGTCGCCGACCACGCACAGTTCGGCGGGCTCGATCCCGGTATCCGTCGCCTCGGTGCCGGCGAGCACGCGCACCAAGGTGTACTGCGCGTGGTTCGTGTCCTGGTACTCGTCGACCAGGACGTGCCGGAAACGCCGCCGGTAGTACTCCGCGACGTCCGGGAACGCTTGCAGCAACGACACTGTCCGCATGATCAGGTCGTCGAAGTCGAACGCGTTCGCGCTCGCCAGCCTGCGCTGGTACTCGGCGTAGACCTCGGCGACCCGGCGTTCCAGGTCGTTGGCCGCCTTCGAGGCCGCCTCGTCCGGATCGACCAGCTCGTTCTTGAGGTTCGAGATGTGCACCGCGAGCGTGCGCGCGGCGTACTTCTTCGGGTCGATGTCGAGATCGCGCGCCACGAGCGTGATGAGCCGCTTCGTGTCGTCCGAGTCGTAGATCGAGAAACTCGACGACATGTCGAGGGTTTTCGCCTCGCGGCGCAGGATTCGCACGCACATCGAGTGGAACGTGGACACCCACATCGCGTTCGCGCGTTTGCCGACGAGCGCCGCGACGCGTTCGCGCATCTCGGCGGCGGCCTTGTTGGTGAACGTGATCGCCATGATCTCGCCCGGATGCACGCCGCGCTGCCCGAGCAGGTAGGCGATCCGGCGCGTGAGCACGCGCGTCTTGCCCGATCCGGCTCCCGCGACGACCAGCAGCGGACCTCCGGCGTGCGTCACCGCCTCGCGCTGGGCGGGGTTGAGGTCCTCGAGCAGGTCTGCGGTTCCCGGCCGGGCAGCGCGGGCGGGCGGGTCTGCGGGGAGATCGAAGAGGGTGTCCATCGTCTGTCAACGCTACCCCGGGGGTACGACAGTCCCGGAACAGCCACGGGGTCGGCCTGCGCTTGTCGACGTACGCCGCAGTGTCGCCTCGCGTCCGACGCGCGAGGCCGCCGCGGCGCGGAGCATCGAACGGTATGGACGACAAGATTCCCGCCCGGCTGAGGGCTTCCGACGGCGACCGCGAGCGCGTCGCCGAGACCATCCAGGCCGCCGGTTCCGAAGGACGGCTCACACTCGAAGAGGTGGAAGAGCGGCTGCGCGCGGTCTACGCCGTCCGCTACACCGACGAACTCGGCGAACTCACCTCCGATCTCCCCCGCCCGACGCCCGCCCGGCCGCGCGGCGGCGGTTGGCCGCTCACCCGGGCGGCCTTGCGCGAACATCCGGCGTTGCGCGTTCATCTCGGGATCGTCGCGGTGCTCGCGACCTTGCTGATCGTCCGATGGGCGATCGGCGGCGCGCTGTTCTTCTGGCCGGCGATGCCGCTGTTCTGGCTGTTCATCAGCCTTGTGCTGCACGCGCGGGTGCGGGCGTTCCGGCGGCGACCGGGTGCGCCTGTGCCATACTGAACCCGTGCGGCACAGCAGCGAGCGATTTTTTTACGGGACCCGGACTCCGGCTCCCGTGATCGCGTAGTGCCCCACCCGCCATCACCCGCAGCCCCGGAGTCCACTGGACCCGGGGCTTTCGCCGTCCCTGGGCCACAGGGAGTCCGGACTTCAGAGAGGTCCCGATGAACGCGCAGACGCAGAACGCCGACGGCCAGCCTTCCGAGCACACGCCGGCGGGCGAGGACATCTCGTCGCTTCGCGAGGAGATCGACTTCCTCGACTCCGAAATCCTCCGGCTCGTGAAGCGCCGGGTGGAGGTGTCGAAGACCATCGGCGCGGCCCGGATGGCCGCGGGCGGCACGAAAATCGTCTACAACCGCGAGATGGACGTGCTGGCGCGCTACCGCGAACTGGGTCCGGAGGGCCGTCAGCTCGCGATGCTTCTGCTGAACCTCGGCCGCGGCAGGCTGGGCCGCTGACGCGGTATCCGGGGCATCCCCGATTCGCGCCGCACGGAAACCGGGCAGACTGGACACATGATTAACATCATCGCCGTCATCATCGCTATCGCGAGCGTGCTGGCGTCCCTCGGCCACGTCGGCTACCTGGCAATGCTGAACAACGCGGCGGGCAAGCGGGCGGGCGGGGCTCCGGTGGCGCAGTACGTGCGCAGCCGCTGGGCGCTGGCCGGCGGTGCGACCGCGGCCTCGCTGTTCGCCTGGCTGCTCACTTCCGGCAACGTCGTGCTGGACATCCTCGCCATCGTCATCGCGGTCGGTAGCGGCGCGACGTCGGTGAAGGCCCTCCAGTCGACGCAGGCGAAGTACCGCAGCGGCGGCTGATTAGCCCCCGAACTGGGGAAATACCGGGCGGCATGCTGCGCTGCGTGACGTGCCGCCCGTTCGGGCGCGCCCGGTCGAGTGAAACCGGTGCAAGTTGCAGGATGGGTGAAGACATTCGCCTGCCGGTTTCCTACTGTGAAGTCCGTGAGGACCCTGGCGTCTGCGCCGGGCTATGCCCGGAGGACGCGCGGGAGCTGCGGCTCCGCGCGCCGTTCTCCGCGTGCGCGTGCATTTGCTCGGGAGTTCGCAAGTGTGGACGCAAGCGTCGTTCTCTTCCTCCCTGCTCCGTTCGGGTTGACGACCGCCCCGGCGCCGTCACGCCCCTCTCGCGGAGGGGTCGGACCGGCATGACGGGAAACACGATGGGCGGTTCGCGGCACGCTGACCGTCCCGGCGCGGTGTCGGACGCCGAGGTCACCGTCCCCGGACGGCACCGCGTCCGCGCCGACGGCACCTGGACTCCCGTGGTGCCCGCCCGCGCCGCCGGACATCACCGGCACCGCACCGGCGGCGGCCCGGCCGCTCCGGCGCAGCGCGGCAGCGAGAACCCGCAGCAGCGCGGCGCACCGGCCGCGCGCGCGAACCGGGTGCCCGATGACGGCAACCGCCCGGCCCCGAACCAGCCCGTTTTCCCCACCTCGAGCGGCACGTTGCCGATCGGCGAGCCCCCGCTGCCGCAGCCGCAGCGCCGCCGGGCTCCGGTCGAGCCGCAGGGCCGCCGAGCCCCGGTCGAACCTTCACGTCGCCAGGCCGCCGTCCCGGATCGGCTGGCCGAACCCCGCCAGACCGTCGTTTCCCCTGGCCAGCCGAGCCGCACCGCCGAATCGCAGAGCCGCACCGCCGCATCGCCGCGCCGACCGGCCGAATCGCAGAGCCGTACCGCCGAGCCGCAGAGCCGCCAGGCCGCCCCGCTTGCCCGGCAGCCGGAAGCCCAGAGCCGCCGCGCCGAATCTCGCGCCGCCTTCGCGCCCCCGCAGGACCGGATCCCCGAGGAGCACCGCGCCTTCGCCCCGCCGGAGAGCGCGCTCCCCCAGCCGACCCGGCGCACCCGGCAGGAACGCGTCGCGACCACCTCCGCCGCGCTGGCCAGCCGGCCGGAAAGCCCCCGCGAGCGCGTCGAACTGAACCCGGTCTCCGAAGAGCCGCCCCGGCGCCAGCGCGTCACCCTCGGCGAGCCGGCCGTCTCGAAGCAGGAAACGCAAGAACAGCAGGACGACGAGGTGCGCGTGTACGCCGCGCCGCTGCTGGACGGCCTCGGCACCTTCGACCTCGGCTCCGTGCCCGCTTCGGTCACCCCGCCGAAGACCTGGCGCAAGGCCGCGTGGTTCGCCACCGGCGCGTCCGGCGCGGTGGTCGTCGGGCTGCTGTTCGCCGGGACGTTCCTGGTCGGCGGGCCCACCACCACGACGACCGACGCGGTCGGCGGCGGAGGCTGGCCCGGCAGGCAGAACGGCGGCAACCCGAACCTCAGCGCGCTCATCCCGAACGGGCAGCACGGCGGCGTCGGCGGCAACGTCCCGCGCAGCGGCGCCAGCACCAGCCCGGACGGCGTCACCTCGGACAACGGCACGCACCCGCAGCAGGGCCCCGGTCCGAGCAGTTCCGCGAGCAGCAGCTCCACCGGCGTGACCACGTCCGCGGGCCCTGGCACCGGCAGCAAGACGTCCGCGCCGACCACCACGGACACGCCCTCGTCCAGCGAGCCGCCGGAGAAGCCGCCGGTCACTCCCGCTCAGCGGGAAACGAAGGACCCCTACTTCACCGCCGCCGACCCGAACACCATGGGCAACAACTCGGAGAAGTTCTTCAACAACGTCACCACCGACCCGTCCGAGGCCTCGTCGGTCACGTCCGGCGACCTCAAGCAGCAGGGTCCGCAGGGCCTGCGCAAGCGCTACGCCGGCGTCGCGTACTTCGAGGTCAAGAAGGTCACCATCGACCCGCAGCACGGCACCACGGTGAACACCGTCGAGGTCACGCACGAGGACGGCAGCAAGAGCACCGAGCAGCGCACCCTCACTTTCGACGACAACGGCAAGATCACCGACGACGGCCGCTGACCAGCACACTGTCTGCAAATGCTGATGCACGTGCGGAGCGGTGAGCGGTTGTTCCCTCGTCCGGTTGGGTGACATAAGCTGCCGTTCGTCGTACGACGGCGGCATTCCGGCGACGGAGTCTGGCGGCAGCCGGTCGGCACAGGGTTACCTGGCGACTACAAGGCCCGGCGCCGACCACGAATCGGCTGTCCGGACCGCCCCGGGGACACCGCCACCGTGTCGTGTCCTGCCCCGAACCCCCAGAGCGAGGACTTTCGTGCTTGAACGGCAGCGAACCCGGCGAGAACCCGACGCCGTGCGCGTCGAGGACGTGATCCCGCCGGAGCTGCTCGAGGACGTGGCCGAAGCCGACCGCGAGTATCTCGAGCAGGTGTTCCGCGAACCGCAGAAGTACCTGCCGCCGCGCAGCCGCCGTCCGGTCGTCCGGGCCGCGGAACCCGTGGAAGAGCCCGAGAGCAAGCTCGCCCGCCGCGCGAAGCTGGCCGGGCTCGTCGGGGCGGGCGCGCTCGTCGCCGGCGCCGTCGTCACCGCCTCGCTGCTCAGCGGCGGACCGCGGCCCACCGTTCCGGTCGCCGAGGAAACCGCGATGCCGGCCGGGTTCAGCGGCGCGGCAGCGCTCGGCGGCCAGGCCGTCCCGCAGCAGCGCAAGAGCCACTCGTCCGGCGGCACGACGTCGGGGCAGAGCGAAAGCACGACGCAGTCCAAGCACACCGACTCCGCGGCCACGACGCCGTCGAATTCGGGTGCCGCGACTCCGCAGACCACCTCCGGCACCTCGTCGTCTTCCGCGCCGAGCGCCCCGTCGTCGGCAGAGTCGCACAAGAAGTCCGCCACCTCGTCGGCGGCCGCGCCGGATCCGGTGAAGCTCGAAGCGGTGCGCAAGTTCTACGCCTCGATCGACCACCAGCCCGAGAACGCGCTTTCGCTGCTCGCCCCGAACGTCGCGCGCGGCGAAACGGGCGATCTGGTCCGCGCGTGGAGCGGCGCCGATTCGATCGACGTCCAGGAACTGCACGTCCAGGACGACGGCTCGGTCTTCGCCGTGGCGCTGGTCCACCAGGCCGACGGCACCCTGGTGCGCGTGACCCAATTGTTCGACGTCGTCGAGCAGGATGTGATCTCCCAGGCCCGCGTCCTGTCCGCGGTCTACTCCTGACCTGCGCGAACGTGGTTGTGCCGGGTCGTCGGAAGTGTGCCGCGTGCGTGTGCGCAGAGTGAGCGCCTAGCCTTGTCACGGGTCGGTCTCGGCAAAACCGGCGCACGGTCCACAGCAGGTGCCTACGCTCCGGTGCTGCGGCGGGTTCGAACTCACCCCTTTGGGGTAGACAAGTCCCGCCCCGGCAAGTCGGAGCCCCAAAGGGAGGTCGCGTGAGCGACGAGGGTCGTCTGGTCGCCGACCGGTACCGGATCGTCGGAAAGATCGGTTCCGGCGCGATGGGGGCCGTCTGGCGCGCCCACGACGAGGTGCTGGGCCGTACGGTCGCCATCAAACAGCTTCTGCTCCAGCCCGGGCTGGAGAACCACGAGGCGGAGGACGCCCGGCAGCGCACCATGCGCGAGGGCCGGATCGCCGCCCGGCTGCACCACCCGAACGCGATCACCGTGTTCGACGTCGTCACCGACGACAACGGCCAGCCCTGCCTGATCATGGAATACCTGGCTTCTACCAGCCTGGCGCAGGTGCTGCAGGAAAAGGGCACGCTGCCGCCGCTGGAGGTCGCGCGGATCGGCGCGCAGATCGCCGCCGCACTGCGCGAGGCGCACGCGGTCGGCATCGTGCACCGCGACATCAAGCCGGGCAACATCCTGCTCGCCGGCAACGGCACCGTGAAGATCACCGACTTCGGCATCTCGCGGGCCAAGGACGACGTCACGGTCACCAAGACCGGGATGATCGCGGGCACCCCCGCTTACCTGGCCCCCGAGGTCGCGATCGGCGGCGACCCCGGCCCCGAGTCGGACGTCTTCTCGCTCGGCTCCACGCTGTACGCCGCCTGCGAGGGCCAGCCGCCGTTCGGCCTGTCCGAGAACACGCTGAGCCTGCTGCACGCGGTCGCCGCGGGGCAGATCAACCCGCCTCGGCAGTCCGGTCCGCTGGCGAGCGTGCTCGCGGTACTGCTGCACCCGGAGACCCAGCACCGGCCCACCGCCGAGGAATGCGAGGAGCTGCTGTCCGCCGTCGCGCGCGGCGAGACCCCGCTCGGCGGCCCGGACGGCGAGACGATGATGGCCTCGTCCTCGGGCACCCTCGGCGCTGCCGCACTGGGCGCGGCGGGCGGCGCGGCCGCGGCCGGTCTGCTGCACCACGACGACGAGCAGGGCCACTCCGGCACGCTGCTCGACGACCCGGGCGCCACGCAGCAATACGACCCGAGCGCGCAGCAGTACTACGGCGAGGACCCGTACCCGCCGGGCTCCGGTTACCCGGAGGACGACTACGACGACCACGGCTACCACCAGGACGGCTACCAGGAACCGCCGCTGTACGGCGACCCCAGCCGCAACGGCCTCGCCGCCACGCGCGCGGTCCCGGTGCCGGACCACTACGAGGACGACCCGTACGACGAGGACCCCGCACCTCGCACCCGGGTGCAGACCGCGCCCGAGGACGACGAGGACGAGAAGCCCGGCGCTTGGAAGAAGCCCGCGCTGATCGGCGGCGTTGTGGTGGTCGGCCTGGTCGCGCTCGGCGTGTGGCTGCTGACCCCGGGCAATCCGCCGGATGCCTCGCAGCCGGCACCGCCCGCTTCGTCCTCCGCAGTGGCGCCGACATCCGTCACACAGCCGCCTTCGGAAGCAACCACTACGTCCCCGCCTACGTCTTTCCGGGAAAGCTCAACACGAGAGACGCAGTCGACGCGGCACTCGCGGAAGTCCACTACGGCGGAGGACACTCCGACGCAGGATCAGCCGTCGAGGACGCGGGAGTCACCGACGTCGTCGGCAACCAAGCCGAAGCCGTCGGAAACCTCGGCAACGGCACCGCCGACGGGTCCGTCCAGCTAAGCGATCCAGGGACAGCATTGAGTTCAGAAGGCAGCATCGTCGGCGAGCGGTACCGGCTCGACCAGCCGATCGGGCGCGGCCGCGCGGGCATCGTGTGGCTCGCGTTCGACACGCGGCTGTTCCGGACCGTCGCCGTCAAACGCATGTACCTGCCCGTCGGCCTGCCGACCGACCGTGCCGAACAGGCCCGCGCGATGGCGATGGAAGAGGGCAAGGCCGCGGCGCGGATCGACCATCCGTGCGCGATCACGGTGTACGACGTGCTGCCCGACGGCCAGGACGTGTGGCTGGTGATGGAGTACATCCCGTCGCGCGGGATGTCGGTGTTCCTCGCCGAGCACGGCCGCCTCACCCCGGAGCAGGCCGCGTTCCTGGGCATTCAGCTGGGCGACGCGATGGCGTCGATCCACTCGGCGGGCATCGTCCACCGCACGCTCGAACCGAACACTGTGCTGCTTGCCGACGACGGCAGCGTCAAGCTGACCGACATCGGCATCACCGGCGGGGGTCCGCACGCCGCTTACCGGGCGCCTGAGGTCACCCGGGGCGCTCCTCCGTCGGCAGCTGCAGACGTGTTCTCGCTGGGCGCGACGCTGTACACGGCGGTCGAGGGTGTGCCGCCGTTCGGCGACGACGGCCAGTCCCCGGAACGGCCGCCCGAGAACGCGGGTCCGCTCGCCGGGGCGCTGCAGAAGATGCTGCGCGCCGAGCCGTCAGCTCGGCCGACCATGGACGACACCGTGCACGCGCTGAAGGCGATCACCGTCGGACGCGAGCAGACCGCGTTCATTCCGCCGACCGCGCCCGCGCTGCCGACCGTTCCGGCGTCGCGGCCGGTGCCGACACAGCAGCCGAACCTGGCCGAGGCCACTCAGCAGATCCAGCCGGACGCCACCCAGCACATCATGCCGCCGCAGCAGCCGATGCCCGCGCAGCAACCGGCTCCGCTCATGCAGCTTCCGGTCCAGCAGGTGCCGCAGGCTCCCGCTCCGGCGCAGCCGATGCAGCAGCAAGCCATGCAGCAGCCGACCGCCCGCTACACGCCCACCCCGGCGCAGCAGGCCGCGTCCGCACAAGCTGTTCGCGAGAAGGCGGCCGCGCGTCGGCGGATCATCCTCACCGTCGCGGCGATCCTGTGCGCGATCCTGATCGGGATCGGCGTTTCGCAGCTGCTGTTCGTCTGAGCTGGCGTCAGGCGACGTTCTCGGTCGCCTCTTGCATGGCTTCGAGGAAGGTCTGCACGGCTGGGCTGCCCGCGACCCGCGCGGCCACCGCCGCGTGAATGTGCCTGCTCGGCTGCGGATTGCGGACGCGGCGCACCACCACGCCCGGATGCGGTGTGCCGAGACCCAGTTCCGGAACCAGCCCGACGCCGAGCCCGGCGGCGATGAACCCTTGCGCCGACGGATAGTCCTCGGACTCGACCACGACGTTCGGGTGGAACCCGGCCGACGCGCAGGCGCCTTCGAGGATCGCCCGGCACGCGCCGGGGATCGGGTCGACGCCGACCCACGGTTCGTCGGCGAGGTCGGTCAGGTCGAGAACCCGCTTGCGGGCCAGCCGGTGCGCACGCGGCAGCACCGCGCGGTACGGATCGTCCAGCAGCGGCACCAGCTCGATCCCCCGGCCCGGCTCCGACGGCCGCGGGTACACGATGATCGCCAGGTCAGCGCGGCCTTCTTCGACCTCGGTGAGCGGGTCGCCCGGGTCGATGAGCTTGAGATCGAGCCACACGCCGGGGTGTTCGCGGCGCAGCGCGGCCACCGCGTACGGCACCATCGTCGCGCCCGCGGTGGCGAAGTAACGAATGGCGAGCTTGCCGGTGCGGCCTTCCTTCAACTCGGTGAGCGCGGCCTCGGCTCGGGCCAGCTCCGCGCTGAGCGTCTCGGCGTGTTCGGACAGCAGCGTCCCCGCCGGAGTCGGCTGGACGCCGCGACCGACGCGTTCGAGCAACGGCGTACCCGCTTCGCGTTCCAGCACCGCCAACTGCTGGCTGATCGCCGACGGCGTGTACCCAAGATTCCTTGCCGCAGCAGTGATCGAACCGCTCGTGATCACCGCGCGCAGCACCTGCATGCGCCGTACATCGAGCATGGTCTCGATCCTACAGCTTTGCTTAATCGTCCCTGCAGTTATTTTCGCTTGTCCTTACACCTCGTCGCGGCGAAGCTGGCGGCAGAGGCGAAGGAAGGAATCTGGGGTGGGCGAGACGAAGACGCTGCTGAGGATCGCGGCGCTCGCGTTGATGTGGGGTTCGAGTTTTTTCTGGATCAAGCTCGGGCTCGCGGCGTTTTCGCCGGTACAGCTGGTGCTCGCGCGGCTCGTGCTCGGCGCGGCAGTGCTGCTGGCGCTGTGCCTGATCGGCCGCCGGAGCCTGCCCGCGGAGCGACGCACCTGGGGGCATCTGCTGGTCGCGGCGTTCTTCCACAATGCCTTGCCATTCCTGCTTTTCGCGGTCGGCGAGACCACTGTGGACTCCGGCATCACCGGGGTGCTGAACTCCACCACGCCGCTCTGGGTGCTCGTGGTGGCCCCGTTCCTCGGGGTGTCAAACCGGATGAACGCCACGCGGATCGCCGGTCTGGTGATCGGGCTCGGCGGGATCCTGCTGATTTTCGCGCCGTGGCAGGCGTCCGGATTGCTCAGCTGGGGCGCGCTGGCCTGCCTCGCCGCCGCGGCGAGCTACGGGTTCGCGTTCGTCTACGAAGGACGGTACCTGTCGAACACCGGCTCCTCGCCGTACGCGATCGCGGCCGGGCAGATGCTGCTGGCCACTGGGTTTCTGGTGCTGGCCATGCCGTTCGGCGGGTTCACGCCGGTGCACCTGAGCCCGGTCGCGGTGATCGCGGTGGTGATCCTCGGCCTCGGTTCGACCGGGATCGCGTTCGCCCTCAACTACCAACTGCTGGCGAGCGAAGGCGCGGTGGCCGCGTCGGTGGTCGGCTATCTGCTGCCGGTGGTGTCGGTGCTGCTGGGCGCGGTGTTCTTGCACGAACAGCTGAACCTGCGCGTGATCGCGGGCATGCTCGTGGTGCTGGTCGGCGTCGCGCTGACCCGGTTGCAGCGCAAAGCGGCGGTGGCTCCGGAAGAAGAACTGACTCCGGCTTAGACGAGGCGGCGGTCCGAGGCCCAGCGGGACAGCTCGTAGCGGTTGGACAGCTGGGTCTTGCGCAGGACGCTCGACACGTGCGTCTCGACCGTCTTCACCGAGATGAACAGCTCGGACGCGATTTCCTTGTACGCGTAACCGCGGGCGAGCAGGCGCAGGACGTCGCGCTCGCGCGGGGTCAGCAGGTCCAGCTCGGGGTCGTTGATCGGCGCGGAGCCGGGACGGTCGGCGAAGGCGTCGAGGACGAACCCGGCCAGGCGCGGGGAAAACACCGCGTCGCCGTCGGACACCCGGACCACCGCGCGGACGAGTTCCTTCGACGAGATCGTCTTGGTGACGTACCCGCGCGCGCCGGCGCGGATGACCGCGATGACGTCCTCGGCGGCGTCGGACACCGAGAGGGCGAGGAACACGACGTCCGGCAGCTCCGGGCGCACGCGGCGGAGCACCTCGGCTCCCCCGCCGTCGGGCATGTGGACGTCGAGCAGCACGACCTGCGGACGGGTGCGCGCGATGCCGGCGACCGCCTCGGCGACCGATCCGGCCTCGCCGACGACCTGCACCTCGTCGGTGATCGAATCCAGCTCCGTGCGCACTCCCGCGCGGAACAACGCGTGGTCGTCCACGAGGAAGACCTTGACCGGTTCCCGCTGGCTCTCCGTCACGACTGCCCACTCCCTCGCTTCGCCTGCCCCCGAGCATAGCGAGGTCACGCCACCCCTTTGCTCGCTTTCACCGGCATGGCGAGCTGGACCTCGGTGCCTTCGCCGGGCGCGGTGCGCAGCTTGCAGGTGCCGCCGTGGCGTTCCATCCGGCCGCGGATCGAGTCGGCGAGGCCGTGCCGGTCGGCGGGCACGACGTCCGGATCGAAGCCCTTGCCACGGTCGCGCACGAACACAGTGACCTCGGTGGGCTCGACCTCGGCGAACACGCTGACCTCGTCGACGCCGGCGTGCTTGGCCGCGTTGACGATCGCCTCGCGGGCGGCCTGCACCAGCGCGGTGAGCGGCGGGTTCAGCTCGGCGTCGCCGACCACGACCTGGCCGACCGAGATCGCGAACTGGTCCTCGACCTCGCCGCACGCCGCCGCGAGCGCCTCGGACAGCTGCTGGCGAGTGCCTTCTTCCTCTTCCTTGGTCCGCTTGTCGCTGGGTTTGCCGTAGCCGCCGGGGCCGTACAGCCAGCCGCGCAGCTCGCGCTCCTGGCCGCGCGCGAGGCGGGCGACCTCGGCGGGCTGGTCGGCCTGGCGCTGGATCAGCGCGAGGGTCTGCAGCACGGAGTCGTGCAGGTGCGCGGCGATCTCGGCGCGCTCGTCGGTGCGGATGCGGGCCTGGCGTTCCTCGCCGAGGTCGCGGACCAGCCGCAGCCAGAACGGAACGGTGAGGACGGCGACGCCGATCAGCGTCGCGAGCACCGCGATCAGGGCGAACTTGACCTGGTCGAAGTCGCCGCTGGCGAACACTACGAAGCCGATGCCGGTGGCCACCAGCGCGACCCCGGCGAGAATCCGGACGATCGCCGCGAGCCGTCCGCCCTCACCGACCAGGCCGTCTCGGGCCCCGACGCGCCAACGCCGCCGCTGCGACTCGTCCGCCTCCCGCCAGACGACCGCCGCACCGAGCGCGGCGAGCGCCAGCGGCACCGCGACCCAGCCGCGGATGGCTCCGGTGAGCGTGCTGCTGGCGATCGCGAGGCCGATGCCGAGCGCGATCAGCCCGTACGCCTGCTGCCGGTCGCGGGCCTTGGGCGCGGTTTCGCTTTCCTCGGAGCTCTGCGGCACGAACACCCAGAGCAGGCCGTACGCGAGCAGGCCTGCCCCGTTGAGCGCGGCCAGCAGCGCGAACACGACGCGGACCCAGACGACCGGAACCCCGAGATGGTCCGCGAGCCCGCTCGCGACGCCCGCGACGGCCCGCCCGGAGCGTCGCCGGTACATCTTGGGCCGCGGTTCGGGTTCGGCGACCTCCATCGCCTGGGCGGACACGAGTGCCGAGGGCTCCTCTTCGGCCGAGGAAACCCGCCCTGGGGCACTGATGTCGAGAAAGTCCTGCACGAGGTCCATCGTCACACGCGGGAGCGGCGCGGACATCGGGGAAGGCCCTGATCAATTCCCCCAGACGGCCGCCGCCGGGGAAATTCCGCGAACCTCCCTGCCGCCCGCCGGGACTCGGTACGATGCAGGGGGCGAGTGATCACAGTGCGTAAACGGGCGGGGAGGCCGGATGACCGAGCAGCATCGCGCGGAGCACGTCGAGTCCGCAGGCGATTACTACGCCCGGACGCAGAACGTGAACCAGATCTTCTCCGTGGGCGTGGACTCGCCGGAGACGCGCAGCGCGACTGAGCGGGATGCCTCGCAGTACTCGGTCCAGCAGGGCCAGCAGCTGCTCGAGGGCCAGCAGACCAGGGGCGACGCGCCCGCGCCGGACGCGAACTACGCGTCGTACAGCCACGAAGACCTGCACAAAATGGTCAACGAGGGCTTGGACTTCAAGGGCATCAACGAACGCAGCCGCGTGACGAACTTCTACGGCAACTGGCTCGCCGACGTGTCCAACCAGTTCCGCGACGCGGCCAGTACCGCGGGTGCGGAGTGGCAGGGCACGGCCGCGACGCAAGCGCATTCGTTCTTCCAGAGCACGGCCGATCACACGGAGAAAACCGGCAGCGCGATGCAGCTGGTGTCGAACCGCTACTCCCAGCAGTCCGCGGCGGCCGACTACGCGCACAAGAACATGCCGGAGCCCACTGGGTTCGACCAGAAGGCCGAGATGGCCAAGGCGACCGAGCAGTTCCAGAACGGCAACCCGTTGCAGGGCGTGATCGCGATGGGCGACGTGGCGGCCAAGCAACAGCAGGCCGACGCGGCGCACCAGCAGGCGGTCCAGGTGATGCACGGGTTGGACACGACGTACCACGAGACTTCTACTACGCAGCCGGTTTATTCTCCGCCGCCGCAGATGAACAACGACAGCACGCATGCGAGCAGTGCCGCACCGGTGACTGTTCCTGGCGGGGCTTCGAGCGGACCTTATTCCGGTCCTGGTGGGTCCGGCCCGGTGACTGGCGGGCCCGGGAATGGGTTCACGGGCCCGAATCCGCCGGTCGGCAATCCTCCGCCCAACTCCTTCCCGCCTCCGGGAGGAGGGAATCCTCCGGGTGTTCCTTACAGCCCCGGGCCGGGAATCAACACTGGTACTGGGCCGCTGAGCAACCCCTCGGTGCCGGGGGGCGGGAACAACCTCCGGACCACGCCGGGCATCGGCGGGCGACTTTCTCCGGAGGGGCTCGCTTTGGGCGGGGGCTCCGGCCCCGGCTCGGGCTCCGGTTCCGGCGAGGACACGCCGCGCAGCCGGTCAGGCAGCGCTGGTCGAGGTGGCGCCGGTGGTCGCGTGACCGGCGGTGCCGGTTCGGGTGGCTCCGGGAAGCCGAGCGAGTCCGGCGGCAAGGGCGCTGCTGAACGGCTTGAACGCGGCGCTACTGCTGCTGCGAACGCTGGGAAGGGCGGAAAGCCCGGTGCCGCGGGTGCTGGCGCGGCGGGTGCGGGCAAGAAGAAGGAAGAGGACAAGGAACACAAGAACAAGATCCCGACGCAGATCGATCCGGACGAGGTCTTCGAGGTCAAGCCAGAACGAGGACCGGACGGGGAAAAAATCACTCCCCCGGTTCTCGGCGGCTGATTCCCCTCACTCGAACAGACATATCTAGGAGCAATCGATGGCAACCGCTTGGGACCCGAAGCCCTCGGCCGGAAGCTCTCCCGCCGCGGGCACCGCAGGCAACGACTTCCTGGCTGGGCTCGCCGAAGGCCCGGGCAGCCACGAAGCCGCGGAGAAGATGAAGACCGCTGGAAACGCGCTGAAGACCTTGGCTCAAAACGGCTCTTTCGCAGTCAACGAGGCCGGCTTCAACGCATACCTGAAAGCATGCGATTTTTTTCTCAGCGGATACAATCAGATGGCGCACGACCTGGCCGTCCTCGCCCAATTCGCTGAGATGGGAAGCTCCCAGTACGCAGTCTTAGTAGCGGGTTTCAATGTTGAAGTGGCAGCGGTAGGCGACGACGCAATGCTGCCCAACTTGATCCTGATGAGGGACGCCGTCGAAACCGCCAAAGAAGCCCTTGCCATTGCGCGCAAAAACTACCGGGAAGCTGAAAGCGCGCACACCCAGTCCTTCGAGCAGCTGAACAGGAAACTTGACAACTAGTGATCACATCGCGAACCTCTAGCCTCCTAGTTCTGCTCGGTGCGAGCGCGATCGCGCTGACTGCGTGCGACAACTCTGTCGGCGGCACCGCGGCACCAGGACAAACGGCCTCCGCAGCTCCTTCCGCACCTCCGCCTTCCTCGGCAAATCCCTTCTCCGCAAGGAACCAGTGCGCCCTGCTTGACCAGCTTCTAGCAGGGCAGGGGTACCCGAAAGCAATCCCTTCTGTCGCTGATTCAAAACGCTCCTGCGCCGCCCAGAAGCCCGGAGACGGTCTAGACGCGACCGTTGTCGGACTCACCCTGCAAGACGGCCAGCGCTACACCGACAATGTCGCCAACCCCAGCAAAACCCGCACCGGCAAGGTCAACGGCACTCGCCCCGTTCTCGAAGAGCGGGAGCCACTGGGCTCAAGCGGTCAATGCATGCTGAAGCTGGCCGTTGAACCCAATTCGCGAGCAATCATCGACGTCACCAGCGGTACCGACACCGACGCCGCGTGCAAGACCGCGGAAGGCCTGGCTGACAAATTGGATCCGCTCCTTCCGAAAAGCTAGCAGACGGAAGAAGCACAATCAAAACTATCCATCGAAGACGAATTGCGACAACGCCACGACGAACCCGCATCGCGCTTCAACATGATCAAAAGCACAGGGACAATATCCAGAACCCCGCCTCGGCGCACGACGGGAAGCCTATCGAGCAACGTGACTTGCCCGGTTCGCCAGGCGGTTGCCAGATAGACATGGAGGCTGGACCAACGCGCGCAACTTGGCGATAGTACTGACCGGCGAAGATGCCGCAGCCGCCTGATGTTGCGACCGCACCGGACAAGCAACTTCCCCAAAGCTATAATTTACGAGAATCCGACTAGCGCTCGACATGTCTGGATAACATAACTTGCGAGCCTCGATATTATTCGGCGTCGCTTGACGCAATCGCGGGAGTGCTGACCGCATGCGACAGCACTGTCCCACGCCGGCAACGTCAACGGTGCCCCCTGATCGAGGAACGCCAGCCCATCGACTCGAGTGGATCATGTTTGATCACGCTGGCTGTCGCGACCAACTCTCGTACAGTTATCGATGTCACAAACGGCAGCGACACTGACATAGAAGGCGAGGCAGTGCGAAAACTGGCGGCCAACTGGATCCACTTCTTCAGAAAAACTGATCTAGCCATATGGGAAGTTGCATTGCGAATCTTAGGTTTTCTTCTCACGTTGGGCGCTGCAGCCATCCTGGTCACCGCGTGCGACAACTCCGTCAACGGCAAAGCAGCTCCGAGCACACCAGCTTCTCAATCCGCCTCCGCCGGAAACCCCTTCGCAGCCCGGAACCAGTGTGCCCTGCTTGATCAAATATTGGGCGGGGCAGGCTACCCCCCAGCGAAACCCTCTATCGCACAAGAACGCAAAGCCTGCGTCACCCAAAATCCAGCGGCGGCTTGAACGCCACCAACGTAGGGCTGCTCCTGCAAGAGGAACAGCGCTACGACAGCGACGTCAAGAACACCGCGCAAGCTCGCAGCGGAAGCCTCGGCGGCCGGAAGTTCGTCGAAGATCCCGCCGAGCTGGGGGCAGCCGGCCAGTGCACGATATCCATGTCGGTCCAGACCAGTTCTCGCGCGATCATCACCGTGACCGGCGGCAATGACACTGCCGCCTCTTGCAAGACCGCGGAGGACCTGGCGACCAAACTGGACCCGCTCCTCCCTAAGGGCTGACCCTCCCGCGCTCCCCGCGAGGCCGCCGCCTCCCTCGGTCGGCCAGTCAACGCAAAACCCACGACCGCACCGCGTCAGGGACCGATCTCGGGGACAACCTCAGGGACCTTCCCCGATGTGCCCGCCCCACCAGTCCAGCATGCTGTGAGGCATGAGTGGTGCGAACGACGTGCGGCCTCCCCGTACGAACCCCCTGAACGGGTTCGAGGAGACCGTCAAGGACTTCTGGGCCAGCAGGCCTCGGCGGCCGCACTCGGGGCGGAAGGTCGCGGGGGTCGCGGCTGGGCTGGGGGATCGCTACGGGATCGATCCGGTGGTGATTCGGGTCGCGTTGGCGGCGGCGACTGTTTTCGGGGGCTTCGGGCTGGTGCTTTACCTGCTCGGGTGGCTGTTCTTCCCCTCCGAGGGCGACGAGGTTTCCGGCTTCGAGGCGTTGATCGGGCGCGGGCAGTCGAGCATGACGAAGGCCTTCGCGGCCGTGCTCACCGTCGCGGTGATTCCGGTGGTCGGGTGGACTTTCGGCGGCGGCTGGTTCGACGGCGGCGGTCTGATCGGGTTCGCGTTGCTCGCCACGTGCCTTTATCTCCTGCATCGCACCCGCGGGCAGGACAACCGACCGGCGCCGGTCGTCGCGTTCGCGGCGGACGGAACCGCTTCCGGAACCGGAGCTTTCACGATGAACAGCGACACCCCGACTCCCGCGGCGGCGGCACCGGGCTGGGATCCGCTGGCCGCTGACCCGGCGGGCTGGGATCTGCCTGACCCGGCAGCACCGGTGCCGCCGCCACCGCCGTCTCCGGCCGACGACTACAACAACTACCAGCACCGGCCGCCGCGCCGGCGCTCCAAGATCGGGGCCGCCACGCTCGGGGTCGCGGTGATCGTGGCCGGCATCGGGGTCGCGCTCTCGCTGAACGGGTTCGACTGGTTCTCGTTGCGGCACATCATCGGCATGACGCTCGCCGTCCTCGGCGTCGGGCTGGTGGCGGGGGCGTTCGCTCGCGGCGCCCGCGGCCTGATCGGGCTCGCGATCCCGCTGTCGGTCGCCGGGCTGGTGCTCACGACCAGCACGTTCGACAACCTCGACGTGCGCGGCGGCGTCGGCGACCTGAACGCCACCCCGCGCACTGCGGCCGAGCTGCAGCCGGTGTACCGGCACACCGCCGGCAACATGAAGATCGACCTGACCCAGCTTGCCGCGAGCGAGCCGGTCACCACCACGGTGTCCAACGGCGCCGGGAACACCGAGGTCATCGTGCCGCGCACCGCGGACGTGACCTTCACCTGCGAGAACAGCGCCGGCGACGTCGACTGCCTGAACCGCACGTCCAGCGGGGTCGGCCAGCCGGCCATCACCGGGACCGACAACGGCGACGACAACGTCGGCGGACAGAAGATCACGCTCCACGTCACCAACGGCGTGGGCCAGGTGGAGGTGCGCCGTGGCTGAGAACCCGTACTCCTACGACGAGCCCGAAGCCCCGGTCCGCCGCCGCGGGGTCGACTGGATCACGCTGATCGTCGGGGTCGCGACGCTGCTGGTGTCCGGCTACGTCCTCACCGACGGCTCCAGCTGGCTGCCCACCTTCGACTTCCGCTGGATCATCGCGGGCGGCGCGGTGTTCTGCGGGGTCCTGATGCTCGGCGCGTCGTTCCGCAAACGAAGGCCGTAAAACACAAAAAACGGGGCCTGGATTTCCAGGCCCCGTTTTTCACGTCATTCCCACTCGATGGTGCCCGGCGGCTTGCTCGTCACGTCCAGCACCACGCGGTTGACCTCGGACACCTCGTTCGTGATCCGGGTCGAGATCCGCTCCAGCACCTCGTACGGCAGCCGCGTCCAGTCGGCGGTCATCGCGTCCTCCGACGACACCGGGCGCAGCACGATCGGGTGGCCGTAAGTCCGGCCGTCGCCCTGGACGCCGACGCTGCGGACGTCCGCGAGCAGCACCACCGGGCACTGCCAGATCTCCTGGTCCAGCCCGGCCGCCGTGAGCTCCTCGCGGGCGATCGCGTCGGCCTCGCGCAGCGTCTCCAGCCGGTCCGCGGTCACCTCTCCGATGATCCGGATGCCGAGACCCGGCCCAGGGAACGGCTGGCGCTGCACGATCGTCTCCGGCAGCCCCAGCTCGAGCCCGACCCGGCGGACCTCGTCCTTGAACAGCAGCCGCAGCGGTTCGACCAGCTCGAACTGCAGGTCATCAGGCAGGCCGCCGACGTTGTGGTGGCTCTTGATGTTCGCGGTGCCCTCGCCGCCGCCGGACTCGACGACGTCCGGGTACAGCGTGCCCTGCACGAGGAACCGGTAGTCGCCACGGGCCTTGAGGTCGCGCTCGGCCTGCTCGAACACGCGGATGAACTCGCGGCCGATGATCTTGCGCTTCTGCTCCGGGTCGGTGACCCCGGCGAGCGCGTTCAGGAACCGCTCGCGCGCGTCCACGGTGACCAGGTTGACGCCGGTCGCGGCCACGAAATCGCGTTCGACCTGGGTGCGCTCCCCCGCGCGCAGCAGGCCGTGGTCCACGAACACACAGGTCAGCCGGTCGCCGATGGCGCGCTGCACGAGCGCGGCCGCGACCGCGGAGTCGACGCCGCCGGACAGGCCGCAGATCGCCCGTCCGTCGCCGATCTGCGAAGCGATCGCAGCGACCTGCTCGTCCACAATGGACGAAGTGGTCCAGCCGGGCCGGACGCCGGCGATCTCGTACAGGAACCGGCGCAGCACCTCCTGGCCGTGCGGCGAGTGCGCCACCTCCGGGTGGTACTGCACGCCCGCGAAGCGCCGCTCGACGTCCTCGAAACCGGCGACCTCGGCACCGTCGGAGCTGGCCGTGACGACCGAGCCCTCAGGGGCCTTGGTGACGCTGTCGTTGTGGCTCATCCACGCCGTCTGGTGGTCGGGCAGCCCGGTGTGCAGGACGCCGCCCTCGCCCACGATCCGCACGTCAGTACGGCCGAACTCGCGCACACCGGTCGGCTCGACGACGCCGCCGAGCGCGCGGGCGAGCAGCTGGTGGCCGTAGCAGATGCCGAGGATCGGCACGCCGGCTTCGACCAGCTTCGGGTCCATCGCGGGCGCGCCCTCGGCGTACACGCTCGACGGGCCGCCGGACAGGATGATCGCGGACGGGTTCTTGGCGAGCAGCTCCTCGACGGTCGCGCTCGACGGCACGACCTCGGAGAAGATCTGCGCCTCGCGCACGCGGCGGGCGATCAGCTGCGCGTACTGCGCCCCGAAGTCCATGACGAGTACCGGACCGGTGGGAGTGGCCACCCAAGACCTCCAGGTATCAGCGCTTTTGCCACCATCGTCCCAGGTGGGCCGCGTCACGTCGGCAATGCCCCCGTAATGAGGACAGCCACCGTCCGCGAACCGGCTTACCGTGCCCGCATGACCAACGACTGGACCAACGAACTGTCCGAACAGCTCGACTGGCACTGGCAGCACCACGTGCGCCCGAAGCTGGAGGGGCTCACCGACGACGAGTACTTCTGGCAGCCGGTCGCGGACTGCTGGACGGTGCGTCCCCGCACCAACGACGAACAGCCCGGCACCGGCGACTTCACCATCGACTTCTCGTTCCCGGAGCCGACTCCCCCGCCGGTGACCACGATCGCGTGGCGGCTGGGCCACATCATCCCGGGCGTGCTGGGCATGCGCTCCGCGTCGCACTTCGGCGGGCCTCCGACGTCCTACCAGGACTTCCCGTACGCGGGCACTGCCGACGAAGCGCTGAAGCAGCTCGACGACGCGTACGCGACCTGGATCGCCGGCGTACGCAGCCTCGACGCCGAAGCGCTGGCCCGTCCGTGCGGCCCGGCTGAAGGGCCGTACGCGGAGCTGTCGATGGCCGCGCTGGTCTTGCACATCAACCGAGAGATGATCCATCACTGCGCGGAGATCCTGCTGCTGCGCGACCTTTACCGAAACCGCTGACCAGCAGTCCCAACGCGACCCCGAGCAGCGCGGGCATGCCGTGGTTGTCGTGCAGCACGGTGTCGAGCACGGCGAGCGGCACGATCAGCAGCGCGGCGAGGTACAACCCCTGCGGCGGCTGGGTGGCGCGCGCTCGCAGCACGATCACGGCAAGCGCGCCGAGCAGCCCGGCGACGCACATCGAGTTCCCCGCCCCCACCTGATTCAGCCAGACGTAGCTGAGGAACTGGCCGAACAGTCCGCATCCGAAGTAGAGGATGAACCAGGAGACACGGCCGAAGCACCATTCCGCCAACGTGCCGACGACGGCGAGGGCGACCAGGTTGAAAAGCCCGCCGAACAGCTTGCCGTCCTGGAAGAACATCCCGGTCAGCAGTCGCCACCACTCCCCGGCGTCGATCGCGGTGGCGTCGCGCTTGAAGCGGTCGAAGAGGGACGGGTCCGCCAGTTGGGCGATCAGCACGGCTGCGGTCGCGAGGAACACCGCGCCGGTCAGCACCGGACAGCGCGGTGTTCCGACGCGGGCGAAGAAGACCGCGGCCGGGTTGGCGGACCAGCGAGAGGCAACCGAGTTGGTCATGGGCCGACGATATGACGGCGGCCGGCCGGAGACCCCCGACAAATGTCATCTCCGCACCGGGACAGGCGCCACAAAAGAAGGACCTGGTCCGGCGTGCCGGGCCTGGTGCCACAAAAGAAGGACCTGGTCCGGCGTGCCGGGCCTGGTGCTGCCTAATACCTTGGGCGCATGGACACGATCACCCCACAGCCGCGGGCCGCGTGGATCGCCGGCCAGGCTGAGCAGGGCGCGAGCACCCTCGTGGTGCACCACCCGTTCGACGGCAGCGAAGTGGCGACGGTCGCGGTGCCCGGCGCGGACCAGGTCGAGCGGGCGGTGGCCGCGGCGGCCGCGGTCGCGAAGGAATTCCGGCGCACTCCGGCGCATCAGCGCGCCGCGGCGCTGGAGCACGTTTCGCGCGGGCTCGCGATGCGGGCCGAGGAACTCGCCGAGGTGATCACGGCCGAGAACGGCAAGCCGTTGAAGTGGGCCGAGGCCGAGGTGAAGCGGGCGATTTCGGTCTTCCGGATCGCGGCCGAGGAGGCGCGCCGGTTCAGCGGCGACGTGCAGCGACTCGACGCCGACCCGTCCGGCGACGCCCGCCTCGCGCTGACCCGCCGGGTGCCGCGCGGTCCGGTGCTCGGGATCGCGCCGTTCAACTTCCCGCTGAACCTGGTGGCGCACAAGGTCGCGCCCGCGCTCGCGGTTGGCGCGCCGATCATCATCAAGCCCGCGCCGCGTACGCCGCTTTCGTCGCTGGTACTCGGCGAACTTCTCGCCGAGACCGACCTGCCGGAGGGCGCGTTTTCCGTGCTGCCGCTGGGAAACGAGGAGACTCAGGCGCTCGTCGCCGACCCGCGGCTGCCGGTGGTGTCGTTCACCGGATCTGGCCCGGTCGGCTGGTCGATCGCGGACGCGGCGGCGCGCAAGCACGTGGTGCTTGAACTGGGTGGCAACGCCGCGGCGGTCGTGCTGCGGGACTGGCCGGACGTCGAGGGTGCCGCGCAACGAATCGCGACGTTCGGGAACTACCAGGCGGGCCAGTCGTGCATCGCGGTGCAGCGGGTGATCGTGGACGCGGCGATCGCCGACGAGTTCGTGCCCGCGCTTACCGAGGCCGTCGAGGCGCAGGCGACCGGCGATCCGTATGATCGCAACACTGACGTCGGCCCGGTCGTTGACGAGGCTGCCGCGGAGCGGATCATCGCGTGGGTCGAGGAAGCGGTGGCCGGTGGCGCACGAGTGCTGACCGGCGGAACCCGTTCGGGCGCAACGGTTGCGCCGACCCTGCTGACCGACGTTCCCGCGGACGCCAAGGCCTGGTCGGAGGAAATCTTCGGACCGGTGCTGGCGGTGTCCATTGTGGACGGCGTGGATGAGGCTTTCGCTTCGGTGAACGCCTCGGCGTACGGGCTGCAGGCCGGAGTGTTCACCAGTGACGTGCAGCTGGCTTTCCACGCGTCGGCGGAGCTGGAAGTCGGCGGCGTGATCATCGGCGACGTTCCGTCGTATCGCGCGGATCAGATGCCGTACGGCGGCGTGAAGGGTTCGGGCGTCGGTCGAGAGGGCGTGCTGTCGGCGATGCACGACCTGACCGAGGAGCGGGTCACCGTCTTCACCGGGGTCGACCTCTGACCACAGTGGACTTGCGACGGGCAACGGCCGCTGACGCACGCGACATCGCCGACGTGTGGCTGCGGTCGTTTACCGCCGCGCTGCCGACCGTCCGTCGCGCCCACGACGATGACGCAGTGCGTTGGTGGTTCGCGAACATCTTGGTACCGCAGCAAGAAACCTGGGTGGCGGCGGTCAAGTCCACTGTGGCCGGGCTGCTCGTGCTCGACGGACCGGAGCTGGCGCAGCTCTACCTCGACCTTCCGTGGCGTGGTCGCGGGATCGGGGATCAGTTGGTGGACTTGGCCAAACAGCTCCGTCCCGATGGGCTGACACTGTGGACGTTCCAGATCAACGAGCCAGCGCAACGGTTCTACCGCCGCCACGGTTTCGTGGCCGTCGAATACACCGACGGGCAGCGAAATGAGGAGCGCGAGCCAGACGTGCGTTACGTCTGGCCCGCGCCTCAAGCAGACTGAGCGAACTTGAAAACCCCGTTGGGGTCGTACTTCTTCGCCACCTGGTCCAGCCGGGCCGCGTTGTCGCCGTAGTAGGCCGACTTCCAGTCCGGCAGGTCCGGGTCGATGTAGTTCACGTAGCCGCCGCGCGCGCCGGCGTCCGCCAGTCCAGCGACCACAGTGGACACCGACTTGCGCGCGCTCTCCTGGCTGCTCGCGGTGGCCGGAGCGTAAACCTGGATGCTGGCCAGTGCTTTCCGGTGCGGGAACGCCGTGTCCGCCGGCGCGATATCCCCCACCGCGCCGCCGAGGCCGTCGATGAGCAGATCCATTCCCTTGTGCCCGGACGCGAGATCGGCGATCTTCCCGCCGTCGACCGGATCGGTGATGATCCGCGACGACGCCACGAAGGTCTGCCGTTCCGAACTGCCGGAGAAGTAGTTCATCGCCGCGCCGTAGCCGAGGGTCTTCATCGTGCGGCTGGACGGCGTCACCGACAATCCGCTGAGCGCCGACGTCAGGCCCGCCGAACCGCCCACGAACGCCCCGCCGATCCGGCACGCCCCGCCCGGGCCGCCGGAAACCACGCAGTTCGACCACAATTCGGGCGGCGCGCTGGGCAGCCAGCGCTGCCACGCGTCGACCGCGTCGCTCGCCGAACCGGACGGGAACTTCAGCGAAAACACCGTGACAGTCGGCGCTTCCACAGTGCTGAAGGTGAATGACGTGACCACGCCGAAGTTTCCGCCACCGCCGCCGCGCAGTGCCCAGAACAGGTCGTCGTCCGCCTGCGCGCTCACCGTGCGCAGTTTGCCGTCCGGCGTGACGATCTGCGCGGACTGCAGCCGGTCGCACGTCAAACCGTATTTACGGGTCAATACCCCGATTCCGCCGCCGAGCGCGAGCCCGGCGATGCCGACGGTCGGGCACGAACCCGCGGGCAGGCAACGACCCGCCTTCGCCAGCTCCGAATAGACGTCCCCGAGTTTCGCGCCCGCACCGATGACCACCTGGTCGCCCTGGACGTCCACGCCGGCCATGCCGCCGACGTCGATGACCAATCCGCCGTCCGGCGCGGAATACCCGGCGTAGCTGTGTCCGCCGCTGCGCGCGGCGAGCGGGACCCGGCCGCCAGCCGCTTCGACGCACGCCTGCACGTCCTCCGGCTTCGCGCATTTCGCGACCGCCGCGGGATTCTGCCCGTCGAAAAGCGGGTTGAACGCGTGTTTCGCGGTGGCGAATCCGCTGTCGGCGGGCAGCACGAGGTCCCCGGAGAGCTTGCCGCGCAACGCGTTCCAGTCCGGCGGGCCGGACGGCTTCGAACTGGTGCTCGGCGGCACGGTCGCTCTCGACGTCGGGCTGGTCTGCGGCACCGACGGCCCCTGTTTCGCGGTGCACGCCGCGGCCACCGCGCCGACCGCCGTCAATCCGGCGGCGCGCAAAAACGTCCTTCTCCCGACTGTCATGTTCATTCAGACGCCTCAGACCTCGGGTCGGTTGCGAAAAGTCCGGTCAGCAATGCTTCAAGGGCGAATTCAAACCGCTCGTCGTGCCGGGCGCCGTCCCGCAGCGCCTGCGCGAGCAGCGGAAAGCGGTCCGCGTCGAGGTGCGCCAGACTGTCCACATCGGACCGCGCACCGGGCGCGCGACCGGCCTCGGCGAGTGTGTGCCCGAGGACGAAGGTCATCACGGCGTTCACCATGTCCAGCCCACGGGCCGGGGGAAACTCGAGCAGCCCCAACGCGGTTTCGATCACCCGCAGCGAATCCGGGCTGACCGCGGGGCGGGTCGCGGCGAGCGGCAGCACGCCCGGATGCGCGAGCAACTGCGCCCGGTACGCCCGCGCCACGCGGCCCAGCCACTGCTGCCCGCGCTCGCCCGGCCCCGGCGCGATCCCGGCCAGCGCCGAGACGAGCCGGTCGATCAGGGCGTCGAGCAGCGCTTCCTTGTTCGGCACGTAGTGGTAGAGCGTCATCGCCTCCACGCCGAGTTCCGCGCCGAGCTTGCGCATGGACAGCGCAGCGATGCCGTGTTCGTCCACGAACGCGAGCGCGGCGTCCACCACCCGCTCCCTGGTCAGCCCGGCACGCGGCCGTGCCCTCCGGTCGGACACTGGTCCCCCTTGACGTTTCTTACGGCGTAAGGTAGCACTGTTCTCGTCTCTTACAGCGTAAGAATCGAGGAAGCGATGACTGACCCCAAGACCGTCCTGCGGCAGTTCCTTTCGATCGTCAACAGCCACGACCTCAGCGACCTGGACACCGTGGTGGCCGACGACGTGACCGAATCCGGCCCCGTCGTGGTCGACGCGCCGACGGGCGGGCTGGCCGCCTTCCGCACCGGCTGGACGCAGATGCTGACCGCGTTCCCGGACCTGCACGTGGACCTCGATTCGCTGCTCGCGGAAGGCGATCGGGCCGCGGCCACGGTGACGCTCACCGCGACCAACGCCGGCTACTACCGAAGAGGTTCGGCGACCGGCAAACGCGGAACGTGGCGCGGCTTCGTCCTGGCGCGGATTACCGATGGCCGGATCTCCGAGCTCGACATCCAGACCGACCGGCTCGCCATCCTGCAACAGCTGGGCATCGTCGGCGATGACGACGAACTCGCGGCCGCCCGGCAGTCCGGCTGAAATCAGAGCAGCGGGGCCATTTCGGGCACCGGCCCGGAAAGCGCCGAAGCGTCGCCGCGGCCGGTCAGCCACGCCAGCACCGTCCCCGGCGTCCCGGTCACGAGATCGCCGCCCTCGCCGAAAGTCCAAGTACGGACGCCATCGGTGAGCCGGAACGAAGGCAACGGACGCGGACACATCCGGATCAGCGTGGCGACCACCGCGTCGAGATGCTCGCCGAACAGCGCGGTGGCGCTGTCGAAATCATGGCCGGCGTCAAGGTCGACCAGGTGAATCGTGGTCTCGGAAAGCCGCAGCGTGAGCACGTCCGCGCCGGTCAGCTCACCGCCGTGCCGGTGCCGGACGCGCGCTGACCAAGTCTCGTCCGAAAGCCGCGCGGCGTGGTCGGTCAGCCTTTTCCCGGACGCCACCAGATCGGCCACGATCTCCGCCGGAGCACGGCCCGCGCCAGCCTCGATCTCGTCGTCCCGGGCGTTGCCGGGGCCGTACATCGACCGCTCGACGCCGGTTTCGGCCCAGGTCAACAGGTTCCCGAGGGCGTCCGCGTTGCGCGCGAGGTGGGTGAGCAGATGCGCGCGCGTCCAGCCGGGCAACGCGCTCGGCTCGCCGAATGCCGTCTCCGGCATCGCCTCGGCGATTCGTGCCCATTCGTCGTGCAGTTTCCGGATCCGGTCCAGCGCCGCAGTCGTCACCGGACGATCTTAGGTCAGCGGCGCAGTGCCGCGGGGGCGTTCGCCGGAACCGCCGGGTTCTTCGGCGCGACCGGCTCCATCCTGGCGTACCCGCTGCTCTGCTCGGGCCGCTCGTCGGCCTCGCCCTTGTTGGGCCAGAACGAGAACGCCCGCTCCGCCTGCGCGGCGATGGTGAGCGACGGGTTCACCCCGAGGTTCGCGGTGATCGCCGAACCGTCCACAACGGACAGTCCGGGATAGCCGTAAACCCGGTGGTACGGGTCGATCACCCCGCTGTCGGCACTGTCGCCGATCGGCACGCCGCCGATGAAGTGCGCGGTGAGCGGGATGTCGAACACCTCGCCCCAGGTGCCGCCCGGCATGCCGCCGATCCGTTCCGCGGTAAGGATGTTCGCCTCGTGCCCGGCCGCGATGAAGCTCGGGTTCGGCTCGCCGTGGCCCTGTTTCGACGTGTACTTGCGCCGTCCGAACAGGCCGGGCCGGGTGTAAGTGGTGATGGAATTGTCGAGGCTCTGCATCACCAGCAGAATCACCGTGCGCTCGCTCCACCGGTACGCGTTCAGCAGTTTCGCCGACTGCACCGGGTGTTTGACCAGGAAGGTGAGCGCCTGCCGCCAGCGCGGAACGCTCGAAGAACCGTCGGTGGCAACGGTTTGCAGCAGGCTCATCGCGTTGCTGCCCTTGCCGTACCGCACCGGTTCGATGTGCGTGTTCTCGTCCGGATGGATCGACGACGTGATCGCGACCCCGCGGCTGAAGTCCCGGTTTTCGTCGACAGTCGTCCGGGCCGCACCGATAATCGCCTCGGAGTTCGTCCGCGTCAGCTCGCCGAGCTTGCCGGACAACTTCGGCAGCGCCGCGGTGTCCTTCATGCGGTGCAACAGGTTCTGCGTGCCCCAGGTGCCGGCGGCGAACACCACCTGCGACGCCGTGACCGTCGTCCGGAAGCGCCGCGAACGGGTGCCGGTCTTCTGCAACGTGATCGCGTAGCCGTTGCTGCGCGGGCTCACCGACGTCACCGTGGTCAGCGGAATGACCTTCGCGCCGTCTTGTTCCGCGAGGTACAGGTAGTTCTTCACCAGCGTGTTCTTCGCGCCGACGCGACAGCCGGTCATGCACGCACCGCATTCGGTGCACCCGACCCGATCCGGTCCGGCTCCGCCGAAGAACGGGTCCTTCACCGTCTCGCCGGGCTTGCCGAAATACACCCCGACCGGCGTGGCGTGGAACGAATCCTCGACGCCCATGTCCTTCGCGACGTCCCGCATCACCACGTCGGACGGCGTGATCGTCGGGTTCGTGACGACGCCGAGCATCCGGCTGGCCTGGTCGTAATGCGGCGCGAGTTCGCTTTCCCAGTCGGTGATGTGCGCCCACTGCCGGTCTTGGTAGAACGGCTTGAGCGGCCGGTACAGCGTGTTCGCGTAGACCAGCGACCCGCCGCCGACGCCCGCGCCGGCCAGCACCATCACGTCGTTGAGCATGTGGATGCGCTGGATGCCGTAACAGCCGAGCTGCGGGGCCCAGAGGTAGCGCTTGAGGTCCCAGGACGTCTTGGCGAACTCGTCGTCGGCGAAGCGCCGGCCCGCCTCGACCACCGCGACGCGGTAGCCCTTCTCGGTCAGCCGCAACGCCGCGACGCTGCCGCCGAACCCGGACCCGACGACGAGGACGTCGTAGTCGGGTTCTTGCCGCGCGGTGGTGGTGTTACTGGCAGTCACAGTAAAGAGGGTAACCCCCAGGCGCCCGCCAGACCAGAGGTAAGTTACTGACGGGTCACCACCGGCGGTTACAGAAAGCAACATGACGGCTACCCTGGCGGCAATAGCATCGAACGCCGTCCCGTCCAAGTGATGACAAGCTGGTCCCTCGGTCGAGTGCAGGCGACGTAGAGAAGGTTGCGATCACGCGCGATGATTTCCTCACGTTGCTCCTCGTCCACCTCCGCCAAGCGCCATCGCGGAGGCAACATATCCTCCGAGACTCCAGCGACGACGCAACGAGCGAACTCTGTTCCTTTGGCCCGATGCATGGTCGCCACCTGGACGCCGGACGCCTCGACAGTTCCGTCCGGTTCCAGGACGGCGGCGGGGACCCCCGCCGACCGCAGTTCCCGAACCAGCTTGTCACGCAGGTCGACCTGATGAACAAGGACGGCGAACGCTCCGGGCGATTGGTTCTGGTGTTCGTCGAGCCAGCGGCGCACCGTCTCGACGATGAAATTCTTCTCCTCCTGCCACGTCTGGGAGGCATGGGTGATCGGTTCCGGGCCGACGAGCAGCGAACGGTAGAACTCCGTCGAATCGTCCTCGTCGGCCAGGTCGATGTAGTCGACACCGGCAAGCAGGCGGGTCGCGTAGCCGAGCACCTGCCTCGTTGTCCGGTAGTTCAGAGTGAGCCGTTGCGAACGCCCGCGGGTTTCGATGCCGTACCGGCTGATGACCAGGCGGTCGCCGTAGAGTCGCTGGTGTGCGTCTTCGCAGATGAAGAGGTCGTCCAGACCTGCCGGAACGACCGCGCGGAGAAGTCGCCAATGCGCAGCCGCCAAGTCCTGCCCTTCATCGACGATCACATGGTCGTACCGGTTGAGCACCGGCAGGCCGGAGCTACGAGCAATCCCCACCGCTTGGACAGCAATATCGAGATAAGTCGTCTTCTCCTGCCCGGAGAGCAGCTCTCGGAACTTCTCGACCACTCGCCACAGGCGGGTCTTCTGAACCCGAGTCAACCTAGGCCGTCCGCGGCGCTTTTCGTCCAGGTATGCATTGGCCGACCGTATTTCCATGCCGAGTATCACCTGCTCGTACTCAGCCTTCAAGAAGTGCGGCGTGCACCACCCATCGTCGCCCGCGGCGAGATCGGGTGTGTCCTCCACCGCGCGATGCCAAAGCCGGAGCTGGTCCTGGTCCTGCATGATCCGCGTGCGTGCGCCGCCCGCCCTGGCGACAATGGTACGCGCAAGTTGGTCGACCCCGGACACGTCGATCCGCTGAAGCACTGACTGCTCAGCAAGTCCGCGCAAATCCGATTTCAACTGATTCGCAAGATTCTTCGTATAAGTGGTCAAGAGAATCCGAGCCTCGGGATTGCGCGTCGCCAGCACGACCGCCCGATGCATCGCCACGACAGTCTTGCCGGTGCCCGCACCTCCCGTGACACGGAATGATCCTTTTCGAGGACGTTCAACCAGCTGCCGCTGGTCCGGGTGCAAGAACGTCCGCCATGCCATGAAGTCCCCATCGAGCATGCGGCGCAGATGTTCGTCGCCTTCTACTACGACGAATTCCATCCTGGAAGCGGAACGCGACAGAGATTCCCGCAACTGGGTCGGGTCGTCGAAATCTGCCGGGATCACCGAAGTTCCGGGCCCTGAGCTGTCCCGTCCGTACTGCTCCTTGACCACGTCAAGAGACACGTCGCAGGCCAAGTCCAACAGTGCAGTCGCTTGCCACTCCGGTGCGGCGATACACAGATCCGTCAGCTCGCCCTCGTCTGTGAGCAGCACCGCCCGCCGGGCAAGTTCCGGCAAAATGCCGATCGCCTCAAGCTCTTCGGCGCGGTACGGCACGAGCAAGGGGCGGTCAGGGGTGCTTACCCGAGACTCTTCGAATGTCAGAAGCTCGGGCAACTCCTGATCGTGCAGAACCTCGAATACTCCGTTTGCTGGATTGGCCCGCATAGTTGCCTTGGCCGCGAATTCGTACGCATCGTCGTGCGGCCGGATAGCCACCAGCACGTAGTACTTGTCGTCAGCGGTTCCCGCGGCAAACAGAACGGCTCGGTGGTTGTCGGTGACACGCGCGGTACGGACCCGGGAATCCCTTGCGCCCTTCGGCATCTTCAGATCCAAGCCGGTCAGGTCTTGATCCGTGCTCAGCTTGGTCAGCAAGTCCCAGGCGCGCGGCTTCAACGAACCGTCGACGTTCAAGTTCTTCTGAAACTCCTTGGCGAACACCACAGTCGCCATCAACGACCACCTTCCGAATCTGTTCCGCCAGCGCGCCGACCATACCGCGCCGCTCGATCACCGCCTGCGCAGGAGCGAGCCTGATTTCCGGTAAAGTCTCGTCGGCTGGTGACGACCGGGAGACTGGACTTGGGAAAAACGACGATCGACCACCGAGAGACTCTTGGCCGCACGATGTCGGTCGCTGACGTCGAAAAAGTCTTGCTGCCCCGAACTCCGCAGGACGCAGGTGGTCAGGTTCTCGCCGATGCGCTGGCGGAGTGTCGCTCCCGGATCGACACTGCCGAAGACGAACTGGAAGACGTACTCGCAACCGGCCCGTGGGAGCTGCGGTCCGTGGAGTTGAGCGGATTTCGCGGCATCGCGAACGGCACTGGCAAACCGGGAGCTCACGACGAGCCGTTCCTGCAGGAATTCCCTCGGTCGGCGCGAGTCTTCGTGCTCCAAGGCGCCAACGGCACCGGGAAGTCGACCATCACCGACGCCCTCGAGGTCGCGCTCGTCGGTGGCACCGAACCCGCTGCGGCGTTCACTCCGTCCGCACTTCAACAACCCGTCACCCGACATGCGGGAGCCCAACGATCCGATGTCGTGGTCACCCTCGAAAACGACCATGGCGACCGGCTCCGGTTGTCTTGGAGCGACGGAGCTTCCGAGAGAGCTGAAGTCGCGTGGTTGCCTGCGGACTCTTCGGAGCCGATGACAGCACGGCCTGGACCAGCCTGGGCTCAAGCAATTGCGTCCCGTCATTCAATTGTCGGCTACGACCACTGGACCCACCGTCTCAGGGTCGGCCACCTGACCACTTTCGTGCACGATCGCCTGCGGCTCGGGCCAGTTTGGTGGGACCTCTGGCATGTGTTGCAACGCGAACACTCGCAGTCAACCGACGCACTGACTGTGTGGAACCAAGCACGGCAGGAGGCCGCGGCTGCGCTCGATCAGGTCGACGAGCGACTTGCCCTACGCCATCCTTATACCTCGATGCCCCCGAAGGTGCGCCTCCCTGAGAGCCCGGGAGCCGATGCAGAAGCTTGGTTCAACCAGACTTTCCCTGCTGCAACCACCTCCACCCGCGTGCCCGTCGACATCGACCCCCGTATGACAAACGCCATTCTCGATGCACAAGACGAGGCCCGCGCCGCACTCGAGAGTTACCGGCGGGCCAAGAAAAAGCAGGACAGCTCGCTGGCAAGCGATGAACTCCAGGTACTGCAGGATCTTTTCGAACATCTCGCCGCGAACAGCCCGGGCAGCAACCCTACCGGCGAAGGGGAACGGCCGGCCTGGCTCGACCAGGCTCGTCGAGTGCTGCAGGACTCACAAGAAGTTCGCGAAGAGTTCAATCTCGCGCAGGCACGTTTCTCCGAGCTGCGAGATCTGCTCCTCGAGCAGCTTCTTCCCCTGTTGAAGATCGCAAAGGGCTCGCCGGACATCTCAGCAGCCGTCCAACGACTCCGCTCTGCGATCGATCCGCTCGTCGAAACGGCTCCTCGCTCGGAGCGCGAAGACGGGTGGCGAGCCGCAACGAAGATCGTGGAGTCCAGCACGTTCAGTTCCGATGTGGCGACGGTGGTGGACGCCCTATGGACGACAGTCGACATATCCGACGTCTGGCAGTCTGCGCGACGGGACTGCTGCCGTCAGTTCATGACTGTCCATCGATCCTCTGGTAAGGCTGCTGCCAAAGTTCCGGGAACCGCCGCCGCGCTGAAGCGCCTGGGCGCAGCGTTCGACCAAGCGCATCAAGCGCGCCGCACTGTCATCGCAGAATTGGCTGCGGGGCCACTTCGAGGGCTGCTCGTCGATGCCGGCATCGACGAGCTGGCCCTTGACGTACCCGCCTCGGATCAAGAGGGGCTGAACGAAACAACCACTCTCCGGCTTTTCGCCCAGGGGGTGGAAACCTCACCGGGCAGTCTTTCTGCCGGCCAGTACAACGCACTGGTTTTGGCTCTGTTGCTCAGCTCAGCCGGACAAGCGCCGCTACGGTTCGTGGTGCTAGATGATCCGGTGCACGCGATGGACGACTTCCGCACAGACAAGTTCGCAGAATTGATCGCTTCCCGCGCAGCGGACGGCGAGCAAGTCGTCCTGCTCACCCATGATCAACGCCTGGTCGACGTGCTGCGTCAGCACGTCACAGACTTGAACGTCGTGAAGCTGAGCCGCGACGAGCACGGAAACGTGTTCAGCCTCGACGCTACGCATCCTTGGCAACCGCTGATCGACGACGCTGCAAGGATCTTGCACTCGAACACGGACAAGGACGGCCGGGCAAAGCAACTATCCGCTGCTACGACAGCGGTGCTCGTGCTCTCGTTCTGCCGCCAAGCGATCGACGCGGTCCTTCGCGAGTTCGTCGTGGAGGCCGCATCGACGCCCGCAGCGGGCAAGGACTCCATCGCGAGATTGGGCCGGGCATTCACGACCAGACGAGCGTTGGAGACTGCCCAGAAAGCGGTGGCTCGCGAGCACGCAGCCCACGCCGTGATCGGCGTGCTCCTGTCTCATCAAGCGTTCTTGAAAGATCTCAATGCCGGATCCCACGGTGATCCGGACTCCCGGATCACCGCACCCGAGCACTTGCGGATCCGCGTGCGGGAAACCGCACGGTTCTGCTCAGACCTTCTCCGGACAACCGCATGAGGTGGGATCCGAGCGCCGGAGAGGCGGAACTCGCTGGCTCGGAATTGCCCCCGGTCCTCCGCGCGCGGTGCGAAGTTCTGATCCTTCGCATGCGCATAGAGCAGCTAGCTCGCCAGCTGCCGGACGCAGTCTTCGCCACTCCGTCTCGCCAAGGAAAGATCGCCCTTCGGTTGTGGAGCATAGTCGCCTTGGCAGACACCCCCGAAGTACCGATCTTGCGCAACCAGGTCCTGCGGGTACAGCGCGTCTACAGCCTCACGAGCGAATACCTCCACAGCCGGCGCGCCGGCCTGGTCCCACCACCGATGGAACTCATGACCTGGCAGGAAGACGTAGCCGCTCTTGAAACGGCGGTGCAACACCTGATCACGCCTCCAAGCTGAGCTTTCCTCTCTGCCTCAAGAAAGAGCTAGGCACCGTCTGAGAGAAGATGGTGAAAGAAACCCGTCTGGCCGTCGTCTGGTGTACCGACGAGAAGAGCCCGGTCCAAGAACGTATTGTTCGTTTCACAGCTGCTCTCGGGAAGCATTACACATGCGTAGCAAGCTGCGAGGTTCAAGCTGTCGACGCCACTGGCCTCAGCCTCCATACACGGCGGGTCCTGGGAGCACCACGCCACCCGGTTGATTGCTGAACAGAGTGTCTCCTGGAGGCGAGCGTGACTTCCCTGTGCAACAACGCCGCCAAGGCTTCCCGCCGAGTCGCTTGTTGCCGTGTAGATCAGCAGACCTGCGCACCGATCTGACACGTACAGGCGTTCCCTCAAAGAAGCGGCCGGATAACCAGCGTCCAGACTCCATTCATTGATCAACGCATGCGCGAGTGTGTGCAACAAGACGTACCGAGCGGAGATAGCCGACTCGGACGCTCCGGCTGCGGGAACTGCGCCTCGGCGTTTCGCCCGCTCTGCCAGCGCTCTGGTGTGACTCGCCCGGATCGAAGTGCCCCGAGCAGCAGGCCCGGCCGAAGTCTCCCACGCGGTCAGCTCGTCCGGATCGAGGGTGAGGAAGACGCCCTCACCGCTGACCTCGATTGCAGGAAGCCAGTCGACGCGCCCGCTTGACAGTGCGGCGTATCGTTTGCGATCGCTGAGCTGATCGGGTGCCTCGATCCTGGTGAACGACTCAAGTGCTCGGACTTCCCTGAGCCGCTTTACGAGCATGCTCCGACCGATCCGGTACGGCAGTGCGACATCCACGTGATCGTCCGGGCGCGCGCATTCGAAGTCATCGCCCTGACGGATCGGCTTTTGCCCGTAGTAGAGCGGGTCGTACTCCTGAAGTCGGAACGACTCGGTTGCCTCGAGCCCCCTGGCCGGCTCGTCCTCGACTTCTTCTGCCAAGAGCCGCTGATGCTGTCGCACTGCCTTGACAACATCCTCGACAGTGAATTGGTTCGCACGAACCCAGTCCAGCGACTCGATGACCGCCGACTCGTTCGGCTGGCCGACCACCGCGGCCAGAGTGGTGTAGTGCTTGTCGACCGACTTCTGCAATACGTCCGACCACGGCGGGATTGACAGCGAGGACCTATTGACGGCAAACCAAGCAGCCGATGCGCCGCGTTGCAACGTCCGCGGATTAGCATCGCAATGAGGTTCTTCCAGTCCTGCTCCGAGCCACGGTCGCCGTCCCCGGCATTGCACCCCCAGCAGCTCAAGTGCCCTTCGCCCAAAAGCGCCCTCCATCGACGACTCCAGACCGCACGAACAGGAGATCACCACCGAGCGCAACGACGCAGTCCTCCCGTCGCTGTGCAGCTCGAGCTTGTGATCACCGGTGTAGTCGTCAGCAGGACGATTCTTCTTGTGGACCCACGCCCAGTACGGGAAGTCGTCGAGGTGCCCGTTTTCGCAAGCCATCACGAAACGTGATGGAACGAGCGAGGTTTCGCACGCTGCACACTTTGTGCCAGTCGCCGAAGCAGTACCGAAGCTTTTGTACGGCTTCAGGTCATGGCAGTTCGAGCAGGAGTACCACTCGGGAAACCTGCGGACTCGGACACCGTCACCGTTGGGCGGGTCATTCGCCGGTGGGCCGTAGAATTTATTTACGCGTAACCATTTCTGCAGCCGAGGCTCGTAAAGCGTGTCTTTTTCATTGATGTTCCAAGTATCCAAACCGCTTACCACGTACGAGCTGTCGTCGACGGCAACCATCGCGCCCACGCCGAACGTCGTGATCATTTGAGCACTCCGAACGCCGCCGAGAGGTGTCTTGGAAACAGGTCCTCCGGGGACGGCCTTCCGCCCGTTTCGGTCGGGCTTGCGCAGGGCCATGGTCACCGCTCCAAGTACAGGTGGGACTCCGAGTCGACATCTCGGAGACTCCACAATGTGTCAATCGCTTGGTCGAGGTCTTTGTCTGTGAACGTCCGAAGAAGGGCCGCGTCAGCGTCCCGATCGATACTTCGCCGCTTCGGTGCTTCATACACGAGTTGGGAATTGCCCGCCGCGAGCTGCACCCAGTGGTCGATGATTTCGTCGAGGTCGGCCCTCGTACCGTCCACTTCGTGCTGGGCAACCGAATCAGCTCGAGCCAAGATAAGCGCCTTCAGCTCATTAATTCGAGGCAAGTTCGGGGACACTGCGGCTGCGGCGGTGTTCGGTCGCAGCTGAGGAATCATCAGACGAGCCATCCCGACGAAAACTGCGTGGAGCGCCCGGTCCCGCGCACGAGCGGAGAACGGAGTCACACTGGTCGACTCGACTTGACGGTACAGAGCAGAGTGATACGAGCGGAAATTTTCGTAATGTGAACGGTCTCGAGACCGCGCCGCATTGAAAAGAGTGACCACCAAGCCGGGTTTGCTCCGCCCGACCCGGCTGCTGGCCTGGATGTACTCCGCTGTGGTCTGTGGTTGGCCCATGATCGCCATGAGCCCGAGCCGATCGATGTCGACGCCGACGGAGATCATGTTCGTCGCCAGCACGACATCCATCGCTTCGGCTTTCGGATGAGCGACTTCAAGGCCCTTCAACCTCGCCGGGATGTCACTGGACACGATCCGGCTGGTCAGCTCGGACACGACATCAACGGCCCGGCCTGCCGCTTCCTCGTGATCGTTCAGAAGCACGAGCCGGTCTCGAACGTCGTCTCGGACTTGAAGCTCGGCAGCAGCGAGCAGCCGAAGGCTGTTGAAGTAGCCGACCAGCGTCCAGTAGGCGTCGCGGACTTCGGCGTCACCCTCGGTTTGGCTGGCGCAGTGCAACAACTGGGCATAGGCACGAACCAGAAGCGTCGCCTGACTCGTGTTCGGCGTGATCAGTCCGACGTACAAGCGGGTCGCCTTGTCCTCCCGCGGCACCTCAACGGAGAACCAGGAGTCGCGCGCGTCGAGTCCTGGCGGAGGAAACTGGCTTACCTGACGGTTGAAAAGGTTCTTGGCTTGCATCTGGGCGCGACGGATCGTCGCAGTTGAAGCGACGACTTTCGGCCGCTCGGCGGCCTCGTCCACAACCGTCTCGTAGAGACCCGCAAGGCTTCCTAGCGGACCGGAGATGAGATGGAGTTCGTCTTGCACGATCAGCTCGGGAGGTGCCACGCCCGCGCTTTCCGCGTCGCGGTTGAAGAGAGCGACGACATCTTCTCGCCACGGCATGCGGGCGAACTTGTCGACTGTAGCAATCAGCAGGGTCGGATGGGCCTTGTAGATCATGTCGTCGACCACGTAGCAGGGGATCCCGTCCCGAAACCGGCAATCGACGTTACCGCAGAGGATCTTCATGTCCTTCTCTTCGAGATCCACCTGGTAGTTGTTGGCATCGAGCGAGTGCCCGCACCAGGGACAGTTCCGAAGCTGGACCGGGTTCTTTGTCTGCAGCTGTTCCTGCTTCCGCAGGCGCTTCAGCGATTCCTCGGCCTCCTCAAGCGTGTTCGGGGTGGCAGCGCGACCAACCCACATGCCAAGTGAGATCTCTGCCGTGCCGAGCTCGTGCCGTCTCGGCTTTCGAAGGACTTCCATGGCGCAGATAAGAGCAGCCGCTCGTTCAAACTGCTGCAACGTCAGCAGCCGCAACGTGTACCGCATGATCGCGGTGACGCCCCGCCCAGAGTCACCCTTTCGGATCCTTCGGAGGAAGGTTGCGAATGCGATCAGACCGAGGTACGCCTCGGTCTTGCCGCCGCCGGTCGGGAACCAGAGCAGATCGGCGATGTCCCGGTCGTCGTGCTCCGGATCAGCCATTCCGTCCAAGCACTGGAGAAGAAAGGCGATCTGGAAGGGACGCCATTGCCCGTCCAGTTTCACCTCCCCTACACGGCCTCGCTTGATCCACAACGTTCGACCGCGTTGCAGGGCCATGGCTTCGTTCGCGAACCTGAACGCTCGGAGAACCTCGGGATTCCGTTTCAGCAACCGGACCCCGCTCTCCATCCGCACCCGCGCGGTGGTGCAGCGCCCCAGGTGAGTCCTCGCTACTTCGCGCAGGCCATTAGCGCGAATGGCTTCAGCTTCCGTTTCCCGCTCAGCGATCCACTCGGCATAGCCGTTCACAAGTTCACGCAGGCTCTGGAAGAGTTCTTCGTCCTCCATCGTCGCGAGTTGCTGCATCCCCAGCTGACCGATCGCATCGTTGGAATCGGTCAGCAGGACTTCGTGAGCCGGGACAAAGGTGGTGCGCACCCTTTCGACAGTCGCCTGATCGTTCGGATTTTCCATCATCGCCCTAGGCCCGGGCGCTTTCCAGCACCAGTCGACCGAGCATCCGTGTCCGACGGCGAAGGTCGGAGCGAAGCGGTACAACAGACGAGTTCCTCGCACCTCCTCTTCGTCTCCGCCGCCAGGCCCACGCCGTTCGACGAGAGCGCCGGCTACTTCAATCTCCGGTTGGAAGAAACAGTGGGTGTCCCGTAGCTCTCCTGCTGGAATCCGGTCAACATTGACCAAAGTCGCCGTAACCGATACAGCGCCGCTCCGCGGCGGCCTGATCCTCACTCGCAGCTGAAGATGGTCGGCAACCGACCACTCAGACTGCCCGAGTTGACTGGCGTCGACCGAACAGGAGAACTCAGGAAGCGGCCTGCGCTTCCATCGGACGCCCTGGTCTCCGGTGCTGCGCCGTTCCGACCGCTTCGCTTCGGTCGGACGGCCGGCGAGATCCACCGGGTCGTAAACTGCTGCGCGAACAACGATCCGAACAGTGGCCGAGGTCGTGTGATCGACGGCAAAGGTCATCCCCATGGACGAAGGAGACTGGACGTTGGCCATCGCGACCCCGGTGTCCGGAGGATCATCGTCGGACGTCCCAGTCGAGGTCAGGTCGACATCCGCGACCTGGTTGATGCTCTCTTCCGTGCGAGGGAACAGAATCCCCGCCACATAGGTCGTGATCGGCGGATCAGTGAGGATCTCGTGCTCGGTCCCGTCTCTCGGGCCGACCATATCGCGCCGGAGACCGTCGAGCATCTCGTCGCGGAATCGGTAGTGCTCGTCGTACTCGGACATTACATATCCTCAGGTCCGGTTGTTCCGCCGTACAAGAAAACCCCGAGCCCCGAAACCCGCGGGGCCAACCACACTCCATGCTCCCCGAGACCTGCTTCCGCGCCTGCAGCAGCGCTGCCCACGACAGTCTCGACGGTGTCAATACGAAGACGAGTGATGCGCAGGGGCCAGTTCACCCGATCTCCCCAGCGCAGGAACCGCATGAGGTCTGCGCGGAATCGCCGGGAAACGACGCCGATCGGCCGTCCGTCGTGAAGCACCACGTACTCCGGGCTCTCGTTCCACCCGGACCTGGCATCGCCGGCCAGTTCGATCACAACCTCGTCAGCAGGCCGAACTTCGTCGGACAGGTACTTCTGCAATTCGACAGGATCGGAGATGAAGGCTCTCGTACCGGCTGGCACGTCATGCGCGACATCGCCGCCAGACACCTCCAACCCCAGCCGTCGATTCTTCCAGCCGTACCTTGCCCAGCGGTCGGACGACCTGTCCTTTTTGACTCCAAAGTCGAGGTGGTTGTCGATGCGCAACACGTCGTCTCTGGCCCTGGTCATCGCGACGTACAACATCCGTGCTTCTTCGCCGGAATCCTCGACGAGGCTTTCCCTGGCTGCACCAGGATCCGAAATGACCACCCGGTCAAACTCGAGGCCCTTCGCTCGGTGGAAGGACGACACGGTCAGTGAAGTGGCCAGCTGCTCGGAAAGTTCGTCGGGCAACCTGCCCGACGCAATCGCCGCACGCAGATTCCCAAGGTCGACGCTTCTGTCGAGAGTCCCGCGCGACGATGCGCGCAACAACGACGTCCACGCCCGATCGGAATCGCTGTCCGGCCCGAGAACAGAGGCGGGCACCAAAGCGTCGAAGGTCGACCGCGCCAGCACAATTTCGTTTGAAGACGTGAAAAGCCGCCCGATCCACTTGGGAACCACTCGATCGCGCGCAGACCGCTGGAGGCGGTGCACCACGCCCGCTCGGTGGAGCTCCTCAGATACGAGCATCGACTCGCCGTTCGTACGGCACAAAATTGCAGTAGTGATGTCTGAACGCGACAAAGCTGTCCGGGCGAAATCATCGTAGAGATTGCCGAAAGGCTCAACGTCCAGCAGAGCACCACGGACGTCTGCACGCACCTCAACCGGATCAGCAAGAGCGTTCTGCAGCGCTCCGCCAAAGCGCAAAGCGACTTCCGCAGAGCTGTCTCGGACTCGAAAGTTCTTGTTCAAGGACAGCTCGACCAGCTCTTCGGCGAACAACTCGCGCATCCGTGCGAAGAACCGGTTGGTCTCATACTTCCGTTGCTCCGGATCGGCCACTTGGAACCCGTAGATCGCTTGGGCCGGATCCCCAACGACGGTGAAACCGCACAGGAAACGCTCCAGAACAGACTCCACCATGACTCGTCGATCGCTGACCAAGTCTTGGATCTCGTCGATCACAACGTGCGCGAGATCATCGCAGAACGCGTCGGCCTGTCGCTCCTGCAAGGCTCTCGTCGCCGCGCGGATTCGCTCGTCGAAGGATCTGGCCTGCCAATCCCCGTCCGGATCCACGGCGGTCAGCAGTTCAAGTGCCCACGAGTCGAATGTCCTCGCCCGACAGTGCCGGGCTGCACCTGCCGCTGCAGACAGTCGTGCCTGCAATTCGCGGACTGCCGCCCTCGAAAATGTGAGCACCAGGACTTCGCCTGCTGCAACATTGTTCTGCGTGAGCAGATATTCCAGACGACGTACGAGCGTGTGAGTCTTCCCGGTGCCCGGGCCCGCCGTGACGAGGACCAGTGCGTCAGCCGGCTGCTCTACGACTGCTCGCTGCTCCTCAGTGAGTGCATCGACGATGGTCACTCCTTCTCCCAGAGGTGTTCGAGCCCGGTGAAGGCCAGTTCCTTCTGGTAGTTGGTGATGTTGTCATTGACGTCGAGGATGAGACAGGTCTCTTCCCCGCCATTCTTCGGACCGCGAAGCCCTCGGCCGATCATCTGGGTGTACACATTAGGGCTGTACGTAGGGCGCGCAACAACGACGACCCGAGTCGCGGGCGCGTCGAACCCCTGCGCAAGCACGCCGTAGTTAGTGATCACGCGGATCCGCCGCTGCCGGTATTCCTCGATGATCCTTCGACGCTCTGCCATGGACATTGCCGAGTCGATGGCTCGCGCAACAACTCCCTTGCCAGTCAATCTCGCCGCCATCAGCTTGGCGTGCGCGACCGAGGTCGCGAAGACCAGCACCGGCCAGTCCTTCGGCAATCTTTCGATCTCGGTGAGCAGCATGCGGTTGCGCTCGTCGTCCTGCCCGAGCCGCTTTTCGGCGGTAGAAGGCAGGTATCCCGAGAAGGGAGCCGTGTCCGCAAGCTCTTTGTCCGTCAGCGGCATCGTCGCCCCGGTCAACTCGCGGTGTTGCACCTTCGCCAGCACTCCGAGCTCTTGCAGCTCCGGATATGGGTCGCCCTCGAAAACTCCCTGGTCAAGACGTTCTCCGCCGTAGCGGTCGACCAGTCGCTTTGTCTCCGCGTCGTTGAACCCGCGGAACGGGGTTGCGGTCAACCCGACCAGCGGACGCTCCGTTTTGGCATGCGTGATCCCGAGTGCTTTAAACAACTGGGTATAGCCGGGCGTGATGGAGGTGTGCGCCTCGTCCACTACCACCAATGCCGCGTCGCGAAGCCATTCATATGCAGGTTTTTCAAGGCACTGCAACAGTTTTGCATCCGTCGCGACCACGAGGTGCGCCGTCTCGCGCACTGCGGCAGCACTGTTTCCCGACCACAGCCGACTGATCGTGAGACGTTCGCCGGGACCGACTTTGGACCAGACAAAGCGCCAGCTCTCGACTGCCTGCTCGCACAGTTCGTCCGTCTGCGCGATCCACAGCACCGGCCGCCCTTTCAAGCCGGTTGCCTTGATCAGCCGGATAACGGCCTCTGCGGCGATTCGCGTCTTGCCTGCACCAGTGGGCAAGCACAGCATCCCGCGGCCAGGATCCTGCCTTATGAGAAGCTCGAACATCTTCTCCGCAAGCTTCTCCTGGTACTCGTGCAGCCGCGGGTACTGGCTCGGCCCCTCAACAAACAGCACCGCTTCTCTCGTCTGCTGCGCTCTGATTCCGGCGAAGGATTCCGGCAGCTGCAGATCGTTGACTAGCTGCCGGGACGAACTGTCGCCGCGGAACGACCGGGCGGCTTCCGGGAGCCGCGCCTCGATGTCTTTCGCATGGTGGCGGAGCAGCCCTTCCCCGTGTGCGTCGAGGGCAAGCTGGGCGATCCGCATCTCGTCCGGAGCACGCCCGGTGTCGATTTTGTCGCTTTCCAGGAGACCTTCGGGCAGTTTGCGTTTGAGCGCCTCCGAGCCGATCAACTGCAACGCCTTCTCCTGAAGCGTTGTGGCTGCTCGGATCTTCTTCAGCTGCTCGCCCTCTTGCTGGCGGCGGCGACGTTCGAGGATTGATCGACAACCCTCGATCCCGAGTCCCAGCTTCAACCTACCGTCCACAGCCCGAAGAGCCGAGAGGTCATCGGCCGGGTTGAGGACAAGAACGTCCTTCTCGTTCAACACCACGCGGAGCTGCTCGCTCCGTTCGCCGTTCGGAGTGTGAGTGATCTGTTCGAGTTCGCTGCACCGGACGAGGCGACGACCGTCGATTTTGTCCTTCGCCAGCTGTCGAAGCGGGGGAAACTCATCGACGAGCAGCATAGGCTCCCCCTGCGCAACGTAGCGGATCTCGCGTTCGATGACATCAGCCGCGTTCCGCATCCCCCATCCGTCTATCATGGCCTCGGCCGTGCCGTGGTCAGGGACAAGCAGCGCCGGAACAGACTCCGCAACGAGGATGTCGTAGTCAGTACGCGATGCGGTCACGACGATCTCGTCGTCAGGCAGGTCGCTGGTCCACTTTTCGCCTACCCGGCACCGCGTCATCCATTCGCCGTCAGGGAACTCCGCGGCGATCTCGAACATGACGGCGTAGACCTTGCCCGGGAACTCGTCGTCGTTGCTTCTGTCGACTTCCTCAAGGAGTGTCTTCCATAACCTGGGCTGAAGCTTCTTGATGTCGCTTGCCAGCCGGAGCACCTCTGAGAGATCGTCAGAGACGTCAGCCACGGGGAAGAGTTCGCCGTACTTCCGGAGCCTGGGCCCGACGCTGGCGGAGACCGGGCGGATCCCCTTCCCAGTCCAGACCCGTCCGTGCTTGCGCGACATCCAGACGAACGGCGAGAGCACATCGCGATTGACTGCCTGCGAGCCAGGGACACGGGTGGCCCAGGTCGCGGGAGTTCCAGAACGGGGCGCGGCGCTCATGAATGCTGCGCGTCCTTCGTCGGACAGTTCCTCCAGCAGGTGCAAGGGACCTGCCACCGCCGGGCCGTCGACACGAAGTCGCTTCGATTGTGGACGGGGAGCATCGGCAGGGAGTTTCGCGACGTACTGACGCCAGCAATACTCGCGGTACTCTTCGAACCACGACTCTGATCGGGGATCGACGTCGTCGCGTGGCACCTCGCGCATCCCCAGGTCGCGAAGAACCTTCAAGTCCGGCGCGTGGAAGTCGACGTCGACTGCGATCCCAGCATCCCGGCTGCCGTCTCCTGGCACCACCGGCCCGGGCAAGAGGCAGTCAGCGACCGCTCGAAACGCACCCGACATCGTCCGAACGAGAACCGTCTGGTCGACGTCGCGGACCGATTCTTTCAGTTGCGCGACTACCAGACCTGCGCCCGCCAACCTCGCCGATGCCCAGAACTCGCTCCACCGGAGGTCGTCGTAGCCGTGGAATCCGGCTTCGACGATCGACACGAACCGGCCTGCCGCGTCCGCTTCATGAATGCCGAGCTCATCGAGCGCACTCACCATCCCGAACTGGGCGACGACGCGCTCGTCGACGTAGGAGTTCGTGTCTGCGAGCGAATCGGTCGACACCCTCCGGAAAATGTTCCCAAGAGAAGGTGCGACCATGCCGTGGGACTCGGTCAGGACAATCTTCGCCTTCACCGCTTGGTCGGCAAGAGCGTGCCCGGCACGCAACATCTCGGCGGCGATCCGGATAGCGGTGCCCGAAGCTTCCGGCGTCCCGTCCACGACGAGCGCCTCCAGCCACTCTCGCACCGACGCCACGGGAATCTCCGCCGTCGAATAGATCAGCTCGGCGCTGGCCCTCCGGCGGGGCCGCGCGTGCTCGACCGAGTGGTGAGCCCAATCGGCAGGGCTGCCTGCATAAGTGCGCCAGCCCTCGAGCCATTCCGGGCGCAGAGCGTCGGGATGCAGGTGCACGGACGAGGGCTTGAGCAGCTCGCCTTTCTGGTCGGGCACTGCCGGTTTTCGAGAGGCCCCGTGCCAGATTGCACTGACCAAGGCATCTGACGCCCACTGAGGTTCTTCCCGACCTCGAGCGGGCGCGGCGTCGAGGTACGCAGCCGGATCATCGGGCCTTGCCAGAAGCGGGAACGAGTCGACGACAAGATCGGCAACCGCTTCGATCAGCTCGGTGTTGAACGCATTGCCACCGTAGAGGTTCTGACGGTCCTCGCTCGTCTTCCACGGCGCGTTCACGATGCCGCGCAGAGTGGTTTTGTATTTCGTGGGAAAGTACGCCCAGAATTCGCCCAGCCTCGTATCTCGGCCCGGTCGTGCCGGAACCGCCCAGGAGATGTCGAGCTCAGGACGGTCGTGCAGCTCGCCAGCGGCGAGCAAGGCCCTTTCACTTGGACGGTGCACTCGAGTGAAGACCCGCCAATCAACCGTCGAGCTGGCACCCGACGCCGATTCTTTCTGAATCGTCCGACGATCACCGTCAACGCGCTGGAAGATCTGGCGTTTTTCAACCTTCGCCCGGATGCGGTTCTCCAACGTCACAGTGCCCACATGTGGCGAGAACAGCAGAAACTCGGCGGGAAACGCGTCCAGGTCACGGCCGAGTCCGAGCACTGCGGAGGTGTGCAAGGGCAGCCTGACCACAGTCGTAGCCCAGGACAGCAGCTCGGCAAGGATCGGATCGGACGCCTCGGCACGCTCGCGATCGATCGGCTTTGCCATTCTCAGCACAGGAATGTCGACGACGTCTGGGTGAAGAGCGTGGATCCGAGCGGCAGACCAGTCTTTGTCGAACCCGAAACAACCAGTCGAGCTGTAGAACTCCGGCGAGTCGGAGACACTGAGGACAGACTTCACACCCACGCCGAAGCGACCGATCTGTCCTCCGCGTTTGTGCGAGGAGCTCATCCGCAAGATCGTGTCCGCGCCTTGCGGCGTGATCGGCGCACCCTCGTTGGCACAGTACAGATACATCCCGGTGAGCACGACGCTGATCTCGCCGCCCGGGTGCTCTCGCAGCTCGTCGGCACCATTTTGCACAAGCTCGTAGATCTGTCTGTCGCCGTACCCGCCTTGGGTAATGCGCAGTTCGGCATTTGCATGCTCGCGGATGAGGCCCTGGTCGATCGAGTATGTCTTGAGGACTCGCTCCGACTGCTCCGTCACCACGCGAAGGACTGACGAATCGGCGGAATTCACCGGTAGATCAACTCCAGAAGTCTTCGACCCAAGAAGAGCAGAACTGGCCAGACTACGTCTGAGCCCGAGGAGTGTCAATCCCGAAGTTGAAAGACAGTTGTGGGCACGATTGCCACAGTTGTCTCCGCACTCACCCTCGATCACCCCTCCCCGGGAGTTCGCGAGCAACCGCCCGCCTGTTACAGCGAACGAAAGCAGTTCCCCGACCGTTATATACCCATGTCTGCAACTGCAATCACTGGGCAACAAGGTACGCGTCGAAACCACTCAAAGAGCCGCCCCGACCTGCAATCGGCCGAAATGAAGCACGGGGTGGCAGCCCAGGCTGCCACCCCGCGTAACAGAGGATTCACCCAACGGGTGACTGTTTAAGCTCAGCCGCGGACGGTGAGCCCGACGCGCTGGAACTCCTTCAGGTCCGAGTACCCCGTCTTCGCCATCGCGCGACGCAGCGCGCCGAACAGGTTCACCACGCCCTCCGCGTCCGAGGACGGGCCGAACAGCAGCGTCTTCAGGTCCACCGCGTAGTCCGAGTCCGGGCCGGCCACCACGCGCGAGCGCGGCAGCGACGGGTGCGCCGCCGCGGCGGTCCAGTACAGGCCTTGGCCCGGGGCGTCCGACGCGGTCGCCAGCGGGGCGCCGAGCATGACCGCGTCCGCGCCGCAGGCGATCGCCTTCGCGATGTCGCCGGACGTCGTGATGCCGCCGTCGGCGAGGACGTGCACGTAGCGGCCGCCGGTCTCGTCCAGGTAGTCGCGGCGGGCGGCGGCCGCGTCCACGATCGCCGTCGCCATCGGGGTGCCGATGCCGAGCACGCGGTCGGTGCTGGTGACGCCCTCGGTGTAGCCGTGGCCGACGATGACGCCCGCCGCGCCGGTGCGCATCAGGTGCATCGCAGTGCGGTAGTCGCTCACGCCGCCGGCGATCACCGGCACGTCGAGACGGCCGATGAACTCCTTGAGGTTGAGCGGTTCCGCGTCGCGCTGCACGTGCTCGGCGGAGATGATCGTGCCCTGCACGACCAGGATCTCGACGCCGGCGGCGATCAGGTCCGGAGTCAGCTCGGCGGCGTGCTGCGGGCTGACCCGCGCGGCCACCGTCACGCCCGATTCGCGGACCGTCTTGATCGCCTCGGTCAGCAGGTCGAGCCGGATCGGCGCGGAGTGCAGCTCCTGCAGCTCGCGCACGACCGCGGTCGGGTCCTCGCTGTCCTCGGCCGCGCGGACGAGGCGGAAGATCGCTTCTTCGACGTTCGCGTGCCGGGCCCACAGCCCTTCGGCGTTGAGCACCCCGAGGCCGCCCAGCTCGCCGATCGCCACCGCGGTCCCCGGCGACACGATCGCGTCCGTCGGGTGGGTGACCAGCGGCAAGTCGAACCGGTACGCGTCGATCTGCCAGGCAGTGGACACCACCGACGAGGACCGCGTCCGCCGCGACGGCACGATCTCCACGTCATCGAGGTCATACGCCCGCCGCGCCGTGCGGCCCATGCCGATCTCGACCAGATCCCGCACGTGATGTCCCTTCTCGCGCCTGACGCCTTCGCGGTCCATTGTCGCGAGTCGGCACGGGTGACCTGCGCGCGGGGGACCGTTGCGGTGGCGACAACCACCGGTTGTGCGCGCGGTTGTTTGCCACCGGAGCGGGCGGGTGGTTGGCTGCCCGGCTGAACGAGGGGGACGGATTTGGCGCTGGGCAAGGACTTTCACCGGCTGTGGCTGGCGTACGCGGTCAGCATCGCGGGCACCTATTTCGCCCTCGACGCCTTCTCGATCATCGCGGTGCGGGTGCTGCACAGCAGTGCCGCGCAGGTGTCGTTGCTGGCCGGAGCCGGGCTCGCGGTGGGTTCGCTGGCCGCGCTGCCGCTCGGTCCGTGGGTCGAATTCCGGCGGAAGCGGCCGGTGCTGATCGCGATGGATCTCGTCCGGTTCGCCGCCCTGCTCACGCTGCTGCCCGCGTATCTGCTCGACCTGTTGACCTTCGCCCAGCTCGTGGCGGTGTCGGTGCTCGTGGCGGCGGCGAACATCGCGTTCACCTCGGCGAGCGGCGCGTATCTGAAATCGCTGGCGGCTGGTCCAGACCTGCTCACCGCCAACGGCCGCTTCGAGACGACACTGTGGACCGCGACCGCGCTCGGCCCGCCGGCGGGCGGCGCGGCGATCGGGTTCTTCGGCCCGCTCGCCACTGTGATCCTCGACGCGATCAGCTACTTGCTCTCCGCACTCTCGCTCTCGACGATCCGCACCCGCGAGCCCCAACCGCCCCGGCCCGCCGCCTTCCGCGCGACCGACCTCGTCGAGGGTTGGCGGTATGTGTTCCGGCACGCCCGGCTGCGGATGCTCTTCCTCAGCTCCTGTCTGGTCAACGGCCTGATCATGGCCACCTCGCCGGTGCTGGCGGTGCTGCTGCTCGGCGAACTCGGCCTGCCGACCTGGCAGTACGGGCTCGCGTTCGGCGTCCCGTGCCTCGGCGGCCTGATCGGCTCCCGGCTCGCCCGCCGGCTGGTGCCGCGCTACGGCCGGGTCCGCCTGCTGCCGATCCTCGGCGCGGTGCGGACCTGCTGGGTCGTGCTGCTGGCGTTCGTGCCGCCCGGGATCGGCGGGCTGTTCTGGGTGATGGCGGTGGAGTTCGGCCTGATCATCTGCGCGGCGGCGTACAGCACCGTCCTCGCGACGTATCGGCTCGAAGAGACTGAAGACGGGTACGTGAGCCGGATGTTGTCCGCGTGGCGGATCAGCAACAGCGCCGCCACCGCCGGGTTGACGCTGTTGTGGGGTGTGGTGGCGACATGGCTCGGCACGCGCGGCGCGCTCGGGCTGGCGGGCGCGTTGATGCTGGCGACGCCGTTGCTGCTGCTCGGGTGGAACCGCGCTCAGAACGAGACGCGTGCGGTGGAATCGGTCCGCAGCACGGATTCCTGATCGAACAGGTGCTTGTAATCGGTGCGGATCTGTTCGAGGTCGGCGTTCGCGTGCTGGTTCGTCGGCGGATACAGCACCACGAGCACGATCGAATGCTCGCGGACGACCGCGCCGCCGCCGGACCGCCATTGACCGGTGCCTTCGAGCTGGGTGAAGCCGTCCGGGAACCGCGGCGTGATGTCCTTCGCCGAGAAGTCCGCGAATTCCTTCTCGGTCACTTCGCCGCCGCCGGGCTTGGCGGTGCCGAAGTACAGCTCGGTGCGCTTCCACAGCGAGCTGTCCGGCGAATCCGCCGCGGCCGCCGAAGCCGCCCCTCCCCCGAGCACCATCGCGGCAGCCGCCGTCAGCACGAACCTCCGGGAAAACCGCATTCGCCCGCTCCCCTCGCCGTCACCTGGAGATCCAGTGTGGCGGGAGGATGGAGCGGGCGAACAGGGTCGATCAGCGGGTCGTGTAGTTCGGGGCCTCGACCGTCATGGTGATGTCGTGCGGGTGGCTTTCCTTCAGCCCGGCCGCGGTGATCCGGACCAGCTGCGCCTCCTGCATCGCCGCGATCGTCTCCGCGCCCGCGTAGCCCATGCCCGCGCGCAGACCGCCGACGAGCTGGTGGACGACGTTCGACAGCGGGCCGCGGAACGGGATCCGGCCCTCGATGCCTTCCGGCACCAGCTTGTCCTCGTTGAGCACGTCGTCCTGGGCGTAGCGGTCCTTGGAGTAGGACTTCGCCTGGCCGCGCGACTGCATGGCGCCCAGCGAGCCCATGCCGCGGTAAACCTTGAACTGCTTGCCGTTGACCAGAATCAGGTCGCCCGGCGACTCGGCGGTGCCCGCGAGCAGGCTGCCCAGCATCACGGTCGACGCTCCGGCAGCGATCGCTTTCGCGATGTCGCCGGAGTACTGGATGCCGCCGTCGCCGATCACCGGAACGCCCGCCGGGCGACAGGCCTGGTCAGCCTCGTAGATCGCGGAGATCTGCGGGACGCCCACGCCCGCGACGATCCGCGTGGTGCAGATCGAACCGGGGCCGACGCCGACCTTCACACCGTCCACGCCCGCGTCCACCAGCGCCTGCGCCCCGGCCCGCGTGGCCACGTTGCCGCCGACGATGTCGACGGTCTCGCCCAGTTCCTTCTTCAGCAGCCGCACGGTTTCCACGACCGCGCGCGAGTGGCCGTGCGCGGTGTCGACCATCAGCACGTCCACGCCAGCCTCGGCCAGCGCCATCGCGCGCTTGTGCCCGTCCGGGCCTACGCCGACCGCTGCGCCGACGACGAGGCGGCCGTCCGGGTCCTTCGAAGCCCGCGGGTACTGCTCGGTCTTCACGAAGTCCTTGACCGTGATCAGGCCGCGCAGCTTGCCCGCGCCGTCGACGATCGGCAGCTTCTCGATCTTGTGCCTGCGCAGCAGCCCGAGCGCGGCCTCAGCGGTGACGCCGACCTGCGCGGTCACCAGCGGCGTCCGGGTCATGACCTCGCTCACCAGGCGCGTGTGGTCGACCTCGAACCGCATGTCGCGGTTGGTGATGATGCCCACGAGCGCGCCGGAGGCGTCGGTGACCGGGACGCCGGAGATCCGGAACCGCGCGCACAGCGCGTCGACCTCGGCGAGGGTGTCGTCCGGGGCGCAGGTGACCGGGTCGGTGACCATGCCCGCCTCGGACCGCTTGACGACCTCGACCGCCGCCGCCTGTTCGTCGATCGGGAGGTTGCGCTGCAGCACGCCGATCCCGCCCTGGCGGGCCATGGCGATCGCCATCCGCGCCTCGGTGACCGTGTCCATCGCGGCGGAGACCAGCGGAACGTTGAGCTTGATGTTGCGAGTGAGCTGCGTGCTCGTGTCCACCGCGCTGGGCACCACGTCCGATTCCGCGGGCAGCAGCAGCACGTCGTCGAAGGTCAAGCCGAGCATCGCGAACTTGCTGGGCACTGCGGGGGTGATGCTTTCGCTGGTCATGAGGGGCGAAGGGCCTTCCTGGCGGGAGCGGGCTGGAGTCGCGGGCAGCGGTGCCTGGCGTGGGCCGAGGGTGATCGGACCTTCCCCTCATGATATCCGGGCCGGGGCACTGGCCCGGGTGGGTGGCCCGGCGGGTAGCGTGCAGGCCGTGCCGCACGATGTGTTGCCCCCCGATCCGTTCGCGGACGACCCGGACGATCCGGCCCGGGCCATCCCCGACCCCGACGACCACCTGGAAGAGCCGATCAGCGCGGACGAGCGCACCGAGCTGCTGGCCGACCTGTCCGACCTCGCCGTGTACCAGGCTCTGCTGGAGCCTCGCGGGGTCCGCGGCATCGTGGTCGACTGCGGCGAGTGCGACGAACCCCACTATCACGACTGGACGCTGCTGCGCGCGAGCCTGGAGCAGTTGCTGTCCGACGGCCGGATGCGTCCGCACGAGCCGGCTTTCGACCCGAACCCGACGGACTACGTGAGCTGGGACTACTGCCGCGGGTTCGCGGACGGGGTCACCGCGAACGAAAGCGCGTACTGACTTCTTCGGTCCTGAACAGCGTTGAAAGCTTGAAAGAAGGCCCTGGTGAGTTTGGCCACCAGGGTCTTCTTCGTGTGCGCGGACAAGTTGTCCACAGGAGTTGCCCACAGAGGTGTCGACTTGTGGACAACCTGCTCAACGCCGGTGCTTCGGGCTCTCCGCCAGCGCGATCATCGCCCGCTCGGTCAGATTCGGCCACGGTGGACGGTGCACCACGGCCAGCGTCGCGAGCGCCGCCGCCACGAAGCCGGTGCACGCCCCGATCAGCGCGATCCGGCCCCCGTCGACCGCGGGCGTCCAGGTCACGCCGTCGGAGTCGATCGTGTACAGCCCGACCGCACGCCCCGGCCCGCCTCGGCGGCCTTGCCGGGTGACCGTGATCAGCACTGTCCCGCTGGAGGTCTCGTAGGGATCTCCGAAAACCAGCACCGCGCCTCCCCCCTTGAAACCGGTGAACGAAAAAGGTCCCGGCACTGTCCGTGCCGGGACCTTCGTGAAACCTAGGAACCGCTGGTGCCGTTCGGCGCCTGTACCCCTTGCGACGACTCGTTGCGCGGGCTGCTGCCCGTGCCCGGATCGTTCGGGGTGGCGCTCGGCGACGGCGGCGGCGAACTCGGCGTGGACGTCACCGGCGGAAGCGGCGTCGCCGAGGTGACCGGCGGCGGATTGGTGTGCCCGCCCCCGGTGCCGGGCAGGGACGTCGACTGGCCGGGCGGCTGCGCCGCGCTGCTGACCGGGTCGTGCACCGGCGGAACGGCGGGCGGCGTCGACGGCTTCTGGTCCGCGGGCGGGGCCGTCGGCTGGCCGAGCTGAGCGGCCAGTTCGCGGTGCTGCTGCAGGAGCTGGTTGCGGTTGTCCGCGTCGGTGACCTGGGTGAGCGCGGCCTGCGCGTCGGCGAGCGCGCGCCGGGCGTCCGCGAGCCGGTTGTCGGCCAGCGCCAGGTTCGCCTTCTCCAGGTCGAGCTTCGCCGCGGCGGCGGCCTCGACGGAGCGGGCGTGGTCGGCGTAGAGCACCTTCGTGAGGCCCCACAGCGTGTCGCCGGGCTGCGCGTCGCGCGCGGCGAGACCGGTGCCGGTGAAGGCGATCGCGGCGGCGGCGCACGCGGCGGCCACCGGCACGAGATAGCGGCGGCGACGGCCGCGGCTTTGGTACTTGCGCGCCAGCGTGGCGGTCCTCACCGTGGTGACCGCAGTGTCGACGTCGACCAGCTCAGCGAGCGGTTCGCTGTCGATGTCGCGGCGCCACGCGAGCAGCAGCGCGTTCAGTTCCTGGTCCCCGAGCCCGTCGGCGACAGCCGGATCGGTCCCGCCGAGCGCGTCGAGCAGCGCGTCGTCGGCCTGGATGGCCGTCAGGTCGCCGTCGGCTTCCGCTTCGTACCCGGTCAGGCCGCTGGCCTGCGCGGAAGGTGACAGGTCTCTGTCCCGGTCTTCGCGATCGGTCACTCAGATCACCTCCTCGGCGGCAAGCACCTTGCGCAGCCGGGCGAGCGCCCGGTGCTGGGCGACGCGGACGGCGCCCGGCGTGGAACCGACGGCTTCCGCCGTCTCCTCCGCCGACAGTCCGACCACGACCCGCAGAACAACGATTTCCCGCTGTTTGTCCGGCAGCACCTGCAGCAACTGCGCCATCCGCTCGTTCAGCTCACCCTGCAGAGCACGTTGCTCCGGGCCGACGCCGCCCTCGATCTCGTCGGGGATCTCGGCGACCGGCTCCGCCCGGTTGCGCGCCGCGGCGCGGTGCGCGTCGGCAACCTTGTGCTGGGCGATGCCGTAGACGAACGCCAGGAAAGGGCGGCCCTGGTCACGGTACGAAGGCAATGCCGTGAGCACCGCGAGACACACCTCCTGCGCAACGTCGTCTGCCGAAGCGAACGAACGCTCCTGCCTGCCAACCCTGGCGCGGCAATACCGCACCACAAGGGGACGAATGGCGGCCAGCAACCGCTCCACTGCCTGAGGGTCTCCCTCGACAGCGGCGGCGACCGGCTCGTCCAGTCCATCCCCCACAGTGGCCATCGCAGACAACAGTCCCAGCGTTACGTGTAGGTGCGCAAAGAATCCGGCGCGTGGTCGTCCCGGTCCTGCGCCGGTCACAGCTACCGTACCGTCGGAGTCCTACCAGACAACCGCCAGAGGTGGCGACCGGCGCGCCGGGCGCGGCCGGACGGCGATTGTCGCAGGCAGACGGGCTGGGGCAGTGCCGTCACGCGGTGGGGACGCGGGCGAGGCACGCGGAGCAGGGGCCAGGACAACAGGTACGGGCCAGGGCTTGGCTGCCCTGGCCCGTTCGTCACCGCGGGAATCGGATCGGAAGTCCCGTACTGGCTTGCTCTGCCTCGGTCAGGACACGAGACCGCGGCGGAAGCCGTGCGCCACGGCCTGCGCGCGGTCGCGGACGCCGAGCTTGCGGAACAGCCGCCGCGCGTGCGTCTTGACCGTGTCCTCGGAGAGGTACAGCTCGCGGCCGATCTGGCCGTTGCTCTTGCCCTGGCTCATGCCGCGCAGCACCTGCAGCTCGCGCTCGGTGAGCTGCACGCCCGGGTCGGACGGCTGCCGCGGCGCGGGCACCGAGGTGCTGGCCAGGGTGTGCGCCAGCGCGGCGACCAGTTCGGGCCGCGAGGCGTCCCAGCGCAGGTAGCCGCGCGCTCCGCCGGCGATGGCGGCCGCGATGCTGCCCGCGTCGTCCGGGGCGCCGAAGACGATGACGTTCGCCTGGGGGTTCGCGGAGACGAGCCGGCGGGTTGCCTCGACGCCTGTCGGGACCGCGCGTTGCGTCCCGACCAGCACGACGTCGACCGGCTGACGGGTGTACCGGGCCAGCAGCTCGTCACCGTGCGCTACGCAGTCGATGCGACTGACCCCAGGCACCGCGGACATCACACGGGTGAGCCCTTCGCGGACACTGCGTCGGTCGTCGCAGATCAAGACCGTCGTCACGGGGTTTCCTTCCTGCAGCCGGGTGACATTCCACTTCCCCTATCGGACGCTTTAGTCCGAACCTTGACACGATCCGGTGGCTTTTTTTGAAGTTTCTTAGCCCGGATGCCGGAACGCCCGTTCCCGCAGGCCTACCCGGGTCCGACGGGCACCCACGGCGATTCGTGTGCGATGCGCATCACGCAAGGATCCGCGTGCCGTAACACTGCGTGCAACACCTGGCGACTCCTGAATCGATACTCCTCGGCCCGGTCGGGCTCCAGATCAGCGGCGACGCGAGTGGCCACCCAATTAAGTGAATCGAGTTCATATTTTTCGCCGTCCGCGACGGCGGTGCGGATGAGTTCCCGGGCACCGCTTTGCCCGGCGGCGAGCAGGGCGACGCCAAAGACGATGCCGGACTTCACGACGTGTCGCTGAGCGTGACGGGCGACGGCTGTCTCATAGGCGAGGCGGGCCGGGGCGACGGCTGCTTCGGGTTGTCCGTCGGCGAGTTCGATCTCCGCGCCCACCCAGCCGCCCCGAACGGTCGCCCGCCAGCGACGGTCCGCCTGGGCCGCCCGGACGGCCAGCCGGCGGGCGGCGGAGATGCGGCCGAGGGCGAGGTTGTCGGCGGCCAGTCCCAGGAGGGCGTCGGCTCTCGCGCCTTGGCGATCCAGGCCGTTGGGATCTTCGGTGGGGGCGCTGTCTCGGCTCGCGGATGAAGCGTTGGAGCTCGCGGTGGCGGGCAGCGGGGACGGTGTTGGGGAGTCGGTAGCTGCCAAGCCGCCTGCCAGTCCCGGGGCGTCGCCAGCCCCTCGCTCCCCCATTCCGCGCAGCCCGACTACCAGCAGCGCCTCCCCGTCCAGCTTCCGCGCCGCCAGGTGTCCGCCCAGTTGCCGTCGATGCGACGCGAGCGTGCTCGCCGCCAATGAGGCCGTCAGCGGATCTCGGCCGCGCCGGAGCGGGTCGAGCAAGGCCGCGGCCGCCGCGTATTGGCCGCGGGCACCCAGCACGATCGCCGCCAGGAGGCGTTGCCTTGGCGTGCCGTCGCGAGGTATCGAGTCCGCCGGCCCGGCGTCCGAGCCGAACGCGAGGGCCGTCAGCGCTTCTTCGTCCACCTCACCTTTCTAGCGTGGAGCACCGACAAGAACGTGCTCCACGCGGTCGGCCGCCGCGGGAAGGTCCGCGAGCAGCTCAACCTTCGGCGGCAGCAACGCCGGATCCCAGCCGGGGCCGCAAGCGAACAGGCGCGTCCGCTGCCGTCCGCGAGACACGCGCGCGAAGAGCCGAGGGTCCGCGTTCGCCCGATTCGCCCACAGCACCACCGCGGCGGGCGCGCTCCGCCTTACCGCGACTGCCAGCACTTCTTGTGGCAGCGCGAGACCGAAGAGCTGCGCGCCGATCCGACGTCCCGCGAGAGCGGCCGCGAGCGCGTACACCGGCATGTTGTCCCGTTCGTCCGGCACGCACGCGAGAAGGACCGGCCGTTGGTTGCGAGGCTCGTCGAGGACCGGCGTCGCGCGCACTAAAGCCGCGTACACGCACTCGGCAAGCAGGTACTCCACTTCAGCGCCCGCGTGCACGCCTCGCCATCGCGCGCCGAGCGCGGTGAGGACTGGGTCAATAACGCCAGTCCACGCCTGAAGCACGCCTAGCTCGCAGATGGCGTCGACAAGCATTCGCTGCACCGCGCCGACGTCCATTGCCAACGCCGCAGTGCTCAGTCGACGCGCGAGTCGCGAAGGGACTTCGACGTCGTCAGCAGCAGACTTCGCCTCCGTCGCTTCAGCGGGCTCCGCAGGCGCTGGCACGAAGTCCGCGCGCGGCATCTGCTCTAACGCGTACTGCGCGGCCTCCGCCGTTGAAGCGCCGCGAAGGAGCGCGCGCTGCATAAGTTCGAGACGGCCGATGTCGGAGCTGCCGTAGCGGCGATGTCTGCCGTCGGTGTGGCGACTGGGGCCAAGGCCGTAGCGCCGGTCCCAAGTACGCAGGGTGGACGGCGCGACACCGAGCCGGCGGGCGACCGAGGCCACCGGCAGGGTGGGTTCTCCATCGCCTGATCCGGATCCCACCCGGTCAATATCCAGCCAGCTCGCAGTAACGGCAACCCGAGCCAAAAGCCCAGCTCACACATCTGGGGGATGCCTAACGGCTGAATCGCCGCCGATCTATTGAACAACTATTGGCGCGCTTCTAACGTTACCGCCGTTGCACCGAATGGAGTATCGGCACCACAGCAGAGCAGCTAATGGCATCGACCGGATGACGGAGGCGGTCAGGATGGCAGACACGCGCAGGCTCCCCGGCCCCAACGCAGACATGTGGGACTGGCAGCTGGAGGGGTCGTGCCGGGGGATGGACAGCGGATCCTTCTTCCACCCGGACGGAGAGCGGGGACCGGCGAGGGCGCGGCGCGAGGCCAGGGCCAAGGCGATCTGCCTGTCGTGCCCGGTGCTGGAGATGTGCCGCAAGCACGCGCTCGCCGTGCACGAGCCCTACGGCATCTGGGGCGGGCTGTCCGAATCGGAACGAGACCACATCATCAAACAGGACAAACGCGCGTTGACCATGGCGCACATCTGACTTTTCTCACGGCGCGGAAGGGGCGGTGTCCACAGTGGACGCCGCCCCTCCACCGTTTCCGGGCCACATCGACAGTGCCAGGTCGATCACGGTCATCATCGAGTCGAGGCTGACGCCGTCGCGCGCCTGCATGGTCAGTCCATAAAAGACAGTCGCGTACAGCGCGCCGAGCGCGTCAATGTCCACAGTGGCCGCGAGTTCGCCTTCTTCCACTCCGCGACGAAGGCGCTCGCGAAGCGCGCGTCGCACGTTGTCGCGCGAAGCAGCGAGAAACTCCCACACGGACGCGTTGGCCGGCGTGCAGTTGGTGGCCGCGAGAACGACCATGCATCCCTTGGGGTGTCCGGGTTCCACGTACGCGCAAGCGTTGTTGCGAAGCATCGCTTCGACCGCCGCGCGCGCTGTCGGTTCTTCGGTCAGCGCGCGCATCGTGTGCCGCCCGTGCGCGGATTGGTAGTGCTCGACTGCTTCGCGGAACAGTGACTCCTTGTCCCCGAAGGCCGCGTACAGGCTTGGCGGCTTGATCCCCATCGCCGCAGTCAGCTCCGCGAGCGACGCGCCGTCGTAACCGCGCTCCCAGAACACCAACATGGCCTGTGTGAGCGCCTGCTCGCGGTCGAACGCGCGCGGGCGGCCGCGGGGTGACATGGACCACCTTCTTTAGCGAGCGATACAGAATCCTTGACCTCGCCCATCGTACGCGGCTATTTATTTAGCTATCACTACAGAAAGAGGTGGGGGGGCATGGGCACCCTGGACGGCAAGGTCGCACTGGTCACCGGCGGAAGCCGCGGGATCGGCGCGGCGATCGCACTCCGGCTGGCCGAGGACGGCGCGGACGTCGCGATCACCTACGAACGCGCCGCGGACCGGGCGGCGGACGTGGTCGCGTCCATCGAAAAACTCGGCCGGCGCGGTCTTGCGCTGCAGGCGAACGCCACCGACTCCGACGCCGTGACCAGCGCGGTCGACCGGACCGCGGCTGACCTGGGCGGACTGGACGTGCTGGTGAACAACGCCGGAGTGTTCGAGGTGGCGCCGGTCGACGAACTGACGCCGGAGGCGATCGACCGCACGCTGGCGATCCACGTAAAGGCCCCGCTGGTGGCGGCCGGGGCAGCAGTGCGGCACATGACGCGAGGCGGCCGGATCGTGACGATCGGCAGCGACCTGGCCGAGCGCATGCCGTTCGTCGGAATGAGCCTGTACGCGGCGAGCAAGTCGGCCGTGGTCGGGATGACCAAGGGCCTGGCGCGAGACCTGGGACCCCGCGGAATCACGGCGATGGTGGTCCACCCGGGCTCGACGGACACCGAGATGAACCCGGCGGACGGGCCGCATTCCGGTGACCAGCTGGCGCATATCGCGTTGGGGCACTACGGAAATCCGGCGGACATCGCGGCCGCGGTGTCGTACCTGGCGGGGCCGGACGGGCGGTATCTGACGGGGACTTCGATCACGGTGGATGGCGGGTTCACTGCCTGATCGTCTTGTTGGGAGGCCGCGGTTTCCGGACCGCGGCTTTCACCCCAAGGCATCCACAGCGAATCCAGCCCAAGCGCCACCGCCAGGTCTCGAATTCCCTTTTCCGTAACACCGCACCAAAAAAGCGGGGCGGCACTCCCCCCAAAGGGAAGCACCGCCCCGCCAAAGACGCAGCCGGAACTACATCAGTGCGAGTGGCCGTGGCCGTGTCCGGCGTCCGGCTCCTCCTCGACCGGCTTCTCGACCACGGAGCTTTCCGTGGTGAGCACCAGCCGGGCGATGGACGCCGCGTTCGCGACGGCCGAGCGGGTCACCTTGACCGGGTCGACGATGCCGCCCGCGATCAGGTCGGTCAGTTCGCCGGTGGCCGCGTTGAATCCCTGGCCCCAGGTCTGTTCCTTGACCTTGTTCACGATGACCGCGCCCTCGTGGCCCGCGTTCGTCGCGATCCAGTGCAGCGGGGCGGTGAGCGCGTCGCGGACGATCGCGACGCCGGTCGCCTCGTCGCCGGTCAGGCCGAGGTTGCCCTCAAGCTCCTTGACCGCGTGCACCAGCGCCGAACCACCGCCGGGCAGGATGCCCTCTTCGACGGCCGCCTTGGTCGAAGCCACGGCGTCCTCGATGCGGTGCTTGCGCTCGTTCAGCTCGGTCTCGGTGGCCGCGCCGACCTTGATCACGGCCACGCCGCCGCCGAGCTTCGCGAGCCGCTCCTGCAGCTTTTCGCGGTCCCAGTCGGAGTCGGTGGTCTCGATCTCCTTGCGGATCTGCGCGGTCCGGGCGGCGATGTCGTCCTTCGTCCCCGCGCCGTCGACGATCGTCGTGTCGTCCTTGGTGACGACGACCCGGCGGGCCTTGCCCAGCGAGCTGAGGTCGACCTCGGACAGCTTGCGGCCGATCTCCGCGGAGATGACCTCGCCGCCGGTCACGACGGCCAGGTCGTCCAGGAACGCCTTGCGGCGGTCGCCGAAGAACGGGGCCTTGACCGCGACCGCGGTGATCGTCTTGCGCAGCGAGTTCACCACGAGGGTGGACAGCGCCTCGCCGTCGACGTCCTCGGCGATGATCAGCAGCGGCTTCTTCGCCTCGACGACCTTCTCCAGCACCGGGAGCAGGTCGGCCAGCGCCGAGATCTTCTCGCGGTGCAGCAGGATGTAGGCGTCCTCGAGGGTCGCCTTCTGGTCCTCCGGGTTGGTCGCGAAATGCGCCGACAGGAAGCCCTTGTCGAACTGGACGCCCTCGGTGATCACGAGCTCGGTCGCCAGCGTGGACGACTCCTCGATGGTGATCACGCCGTCCTCGCCCACGCGCTCGACGGCCTCGCCGAGCAGCGCGCCGATCGCCGCGTCACGCGAGGTGACGGTGCCGACCTGGGCGATGTTGTCGCGGCCCTTGACCGGGGTGGCCTTGGCCTTGAGGACCTCGATGACCTTGTCCGCGGCCGCCTCGATGCCCTTGCCGACCGAGGTCGGGTTGGCGCCGGCGGCGACGTTGCGCAGGCCGTGCTTGACCAGCGACTGGGCCAGCACCGTGGCGGTGGTGGTGCCGTCGCCGGCGACGTCGTTGGTCTTGGTGGCGACGCTCTTGGCGAGCTGCGCGCCGAGGTTCTCGAACGGGTCGTCGAGCTCGATCTCGCGAGCGACGGTGACGCCGTCGAGGGTGATCGTCGGGCCGCCGAACTTCTTGTCGAGGACGACGTGGCGACCGCGCGGGCCGAGGGTGACCTTGACCGCGTCGGCGAGCTTGTTCACCCCGCGCTCGAGCGCGCGACGAGCGTCCTCGTCGAAACTGATCTGCTTGGGCATAACGCTTTCCGCTTACCTTTCGGTTGTCGTGCGACGCAAAACGCCCCGCACCCCGGCATGAGCGGGGCCCGGGGCGTCCTTGCGCTGCGAGTGACGCGTCAGTTGATGACGGCCAGCACGTCGCGGGCGGAGAGGATCAGGTAGTCCTCGCCGTTGTACTTGACCTCGGTGCCGCCGTACTTGGAGTAGATGACGACGTCGCCGACAGCCACGTCCAGCGGAACGCGGTTGCCCTTGTCGTCGATGCGGCCCGGGCCAACGGCCAGAACCTTGCCCTCCTGGGGCTTCTCCTTGGCGGTGTCGGGGATGACGAGGCCGGAAGCGGTCGTCTCCTCGGCCTCGCTCGTCTGGACAACGATCTTGTCCTCGAGCGGCTTGATGTTCACGCTCACCGGGTTGACCTCCACGGTCGTCGAAAGCGTCGGCATGATGACTGGTTACGGCTCATACCACCCCCGCCGTCGCGGGTGCCGGGGCGTGTCCGGGCCGTTCATTTAGCACTCTAGCCACGTGAGTGCCAGCTTCGCAAGGAGGGTCCGCTCACGAGCCGGAACTCGGGACGGAAGCCGCTGACCGGCGGCTTTGTTCCAGGCGGATTCCGCGCCCCCGGCCGGGCGCGGCGATGAGCTGCGCACGGCCGCCTCGTCCGCAGGCCCAGGCTCCCGGGGCGCCGCCGCGTGCCCGTTCGGCCCCATCCGGCGGATAAACCCCACCAACTCCCCCGGCGACTGGTTGGATCCGCACAGACAGGCATCTCACTCCTGGAGTCCTCCTATGCCCCGATCACTCCCGTGGCGCCTGGCCGCCGCGACCACCGGGCTGCTGGCACTCGCCGCGATCGCGGTCACCGTCCCGGCCTCCGCCCAACCGGCCAACGACGCCCGTCAGCGCGCCTTCGCCGACGCCGCTCGCGAATTCGGCGTCCCGCTGAACGTCCTGCTCGGCGTCTCCTACCTCGAATCCCGCTGGGACACCCACTCCGGCGCGCCCAGCACCGCCGCCGGCTACGGACCGATGCACCTCACTGACGTCCGCACCACCGGCCTGCGCACCAGCGAGTTCGACAACCCCGACGAAGACCCCCGCGGCGACGACTCGCGTCCGACCTTGCGGCTGAAGGCGCTCAAGCCCTCGGCTCCCCCACCCGGCAGCCAGACCATCGACAAGGCCGCCGACCTGCTGCACACGGATGCCGCGAAGCTCCGTACGGACGCCGAAGCGAACATTCGCGGCGGAGCGGCGTTGCTGGCCCAGTACCAGCGAGAGCTCGGCGTCAAGAGCGACAACGCGAAGGACTGGTACGGAGCCGTCGCGCGGTACAGCGGTTCCGAAGACGTCACCGGCGCGCGCACCTTCGCCGACGAAGTCTTCGCCACCATCAGCAGCGGCATCGCGCGTACGACCGACGACGGCCAAGCCGTCAAGCTCGCCGCGACGTCCGGCGTCGCCCCGGACCGTGCCCAGGCAGACCGCCTCGGCCTGCGCGCCGGACAGCCGCCGGCCACCGAGTGCCCGCGGTCGATGTCCTGCGAGTCGGTGCCCGCGCCGTTCCAGAAGATCGGCGACAGCTACGGCAACTACGACCAGGCCGATCGCCCGCGCGACCAGAAGATCGACTACATCGTCATCCACGACACCGAGGGCACCTGGGACTCGGTGATGAAGCAGGCGCAGACCCCGGGCCAGACCGCGTGGCACTACACGGTCCGTTCCTCGGACGGCCAGGTCGCCCAGCACGTGCCGACCAAGGACGTCGGCTGGCACGCCGGGAACTGGTACCTGAACGCGAAATCCCTCGGCGTCGAGCACGAGGGCTTCGCCGCGCAGGGCACCTGGTTCACCGAGGCGATGTACCGCCAGTCCGCGAAGCTCGTGCGCTACCTCGCGCACCGCTTCGGCGTTCCGCTGGACCGCGCGCACATCCTCGGCCACGACAACGTGCCCGGCCCGAACGCGGACAAGATCAAGAGCATGCACTGGGACCCGGGTCCGTACTGGGATTGGGCACACTACTTCGACCTGCTCGGCGCCCCGCTGGAGCACGAGGGCTCGCCGGATTCCGACCTGGTGATGATCGCGCCGGAGTACTCAGCCAACCGTCCGGTGTTCACCGGCTGCGACAAGATCGGGTCCGGAAACCCTTGCCCGGAGCGGAGTTCTGGTTCTGTCGTGCTGCACACCGAGCCGAGCGAATCCGCGCCGCTGCTGTCCGACGTGGGCATGCACGGGCCGAATCCGTCCACAATGGACGTCGCGGACATCGGCAGCCGCGCGGCCACCGGCCAGAAGTACGCCGTCGCGGACACCAAGGACGACTGGACCGCGATCTGGTACCTCGGCCAGAAGGGCTGGTTCCGCAACCCGGGCGACGCGCCCACCGCGTACCCGGCCGACGGATTCGTCGCGACGCCCAAGGCGGGCAAGGCGACCGTGCCGGTTTACGGGAGCGCGTACCCGGAGGCCGGGGCGTATCCGAAGGACATTCCGGTGCAGGAGCTCAAGCCGTTGCCGTATCAGTTCGGCGCGGGCCAGAAGTACTCGGTCGGCGGGCTGACCGGGTCGGAGTACTACTCGGCGTCCTTCGACGTCGCGACCAACAAGGTCGTGAAGGGCAAGTCGCGGTACGTGGAAATCCAGCTCGGCCACCGCGTGGCGTACGTCAGCCGCGACGACGTCGACCTCGAACCGGCGTCCTGACCGCAGCTCGTCGAATGCCCGGGCCGACCGCGCGCGGCCCGGGCATTCACGCGTCCAGGGCCACCTTCACGCCGGCGCTGGCCTCGGTGTTGCGCCGGGTCTTGGCCCAGCCGTTGCGGCCGCGCACCAGCCGGAACAGCGCACGCCACGACGTGATGTAGAAGGTGTAGATGTAGCCCGCGTACAGCAGGCCCATGCCGATGCCGCGGAAGATGTTCTTGCTGCGCAAGCATTTCATCTGGTAGATCGGGCCCCACACGACGAACGGCAGCAGCCCGAACGAACCGTAGATCGCGAACAGGATCCACGCGCCGCCAGTGAACCACGTCCACACCTGACCGGGATCGCCCGCGGTGCTCACGAGAAGCAGGATGAACGGCACCGGGTACAGCAGCGAGCCGAGCAGCTGCATCCACGGCTGCGCCAGGTAGTACATCATCTCCGCGGCGCCCAAAGTGGACACGTGTGGCGAGTCCCAGATCCGGCGCAGGTACCGCATGCACTGCATGGTCCCCTGGCCCCAGCGCGTGCGCTGCACCAGGAACCGGCGGAGGCTGTACAGACCTTCTTGCGCCACATGCGAATCCGGCGTGAACCCGGTGCGCCAGCCCGCGGTGAGCAGGTGCACGCCGAGTTCGAAGTCCTCCAGCAGCGAACCGCGCCACGGGGCCAGTTCTTCGCCGGCGATCGAGTCCAATGCGGACAGCCGGGTGAACTGTCCGTTGCCGCCCATGGAGATCGTGCCGGTGAAGCCGCGCGACGTCTGGATCGCCGCGATCGCGGTGCGGAACTCCAAGTCCTGCAGCTGGGCGAGCTTGAGCCCGAACGCGCGGGAGAACCACGTGCGGCCGGGCGGGCGGCTGCGGAAGTTGCTCATCCGCACGTCGAGCTGGACAGCACCGACGGTTTCGTCGCCGAACAGGTGGTCCGCCGCGCACACTTCGAGACAGTTGGGCGCGGGACGGCCGTCCGCATCGACCACCACGACCACCACGCGGTCGCGATCCGCGTCCGGGCCGAGCCACTCGTCCAGCTCGCGGTAGGCGGCGTTGAGCGCGTCTCCCTTGCCAGTACGCGCTTCCGGGCGCTGGCGGGCGACGAGGTGCAGATTCGCGTCGTAGCCTCCGTTTCGCCGCCACACGGAGCGCACGACGCGTGCGGTTCGGTCGTCTGAGTCGTCGTCCACAACCCACACGTGCGCGCGGCGGAAGGTGTTGCGCAGGTACTTCACCGTCTCGCGGATCACCACCTCCTCGTCGCGGCAGGGGACGAAGAAGTGCCAGGAGAAGTCGGCCGGATCGCCGACCGGAGCGGGCTTGCGGCGCAGATACGGCACGATGATCACCACGACGTACACGAGGAACGCGACGCTCATGGTGAGCGCGAACGCCTGCGTGACCGACAGCAGGATTTTCAGGCCGGAGTCGCTCACGCCGCGGCCTGCTTCTCGGCCTTCGTCTTCCGCGTCGCCAGCCAGACGAAGAGCACCAGCGAGATCGCGCCGCCGATGACGCTGACCAGCGAGCCGAGCAGGGTGTGGCCCCAGTAGTAGCCCTCGTCGGTGCCGAGCCCGTTGACCAGCCCGACGATGGTAAGGATCCGTAACTGATTAACCAGAATCACCGCGATCGCGGAAATTCCCAGCGAGAAAAAGAGCCTGCGGGCATTCTGTGGCCGGAACCACAGAAGTGCGGCGGTTACTAATAGCAACGGCAGAAGAAGGAATACCGACGAGCATTCCGGAGTCATCCGCAACCCGAATGGAGTATCGCCGGACAACCCGAAGTAGACCGATTCCCGGTTTCCGGCCACATAGACCCCCGATGAGGTGACAACCCGGAGGATGGCACCGGCCAGTTGCACTTCCAGCTCGCGGTACCCGCGCTCCACGAGCACCAGCACGACCCCCGCGGCAAGCACCCCGAACACCGCCATACGCAGCGGAAACCGGGATGCGCCAGACATCGGCGCGTTGACTGCTGTCACGACGACCCTCTCGAGAAGAAACCCAGCGGAACCGGGGCGGAACCGGCCACGGTCGTGTCCGCGACAGTTCCCGCCCTTCCCCGGGCAGCCCCTTTTCGGGGATACCCGAGCAGCTTTCGGCATATTCTTACTCAAGCTTGCTAGTCCGTTCGAGTGATACTTCGCGCAACCTGGGAAAAAGTCGAATTCGTATCACCCGATGTGGTGATCCACCGAAAAAGCTGTGCCATTTCGGAAACGTCCGCCGATAACCGATCCGCGTGCCGACTCTTGCTCAGCGGGTTTAGTCCGCGCGGCGGCTCGCCCTGAGAAAATTCGGAGGACCAGTGAAGAGACACCTCGTGCGACGAGGCGGCATGCTCGCCGTTGTCGTGGCGAGCATCGCCCTGGCCGGAGCCGCTCCGGCCAGCGCCGCTCCCGGCGACGGGTCGGCTTACGGCGTCAACGTCAACGTGACGCTGCTCGGCCAGCCCGCGGTGCACCTCGGCCCGCTCGCGGCCGCGAACACAGGCGGCCCGACGGAGAACACCGCGGTCTCCGCGAACGTGCCCGGCGTGCTCACCACCGGCGTGATCAACACGTCCGCCGTGCGCGACGACAACTCCGGCGCGGTCACGGCGAAGGCGTCCACCGCCGACGTCGGGCTGCCGCTGCTCAAGGCCGCCGTCGGCAACGTCGGCGCGAAGGCGGTCGAAGCCGTCTGCACCGCGACTCAGGAAGGCGTCAAGGGCAGCACCACGCTGGTCGGCGCGAACCTCGGCAGCCTCGGCAAGGTCGACGCCACCCCGGCGGCGAACACCGAACTGAAGGTCCAGGTCGGCCCGCTGCACGTGGCGACGCTGATCCTGAACGAGCAGATCAAGAACCCGGACGGCAGCCTCACCGTCAACGCCCTGCACCTGAAACTGCTCGGCGGCGACGCGCTGGGCGCGCTCGGTTCGGGCGACGTGATCCTGTCGTCGGCGACCTGCGGTCCGGCCGCTCCGCCGATGCCGCTCGCCTCGGGAGCAGGCATGTGGATCGGCTTCGGCGTGCTCGCCGCCGTCGCGGTGCCGGTCGGCCTGCGCTTCACCCGGCGTCGTTCGGCCGCCTGACCGGTGAGGTGATGGATCGATGTACAAGATGCCTGGCGCCGGGGTCGGCGTCGCCGGTGGCGGGGTGGGCACCCTCGCCGCCACCGGTGCCGACGTCGGCTGGTGGCTCGCGGTCGGCATCGCGCTGGTGATCCTCGGGATCGCCGCGCTGATCGCCGTCCGCCGCCGGAATCGGCGGTTCTCCCGCCTGGACGGCTGAAGAATCCGGGCTGCCGGCGTGATCCCGCCGGCAGCCCGGTTTTCCGGGACACTCGAAAGGGTGAAAACGTTGGACGTGATGCTGCTGGCCGGGACGCGGCCGGAGGCGGTGAAACTCGCGCCGCTCGCGCTGGCCCTGGACGCCCGCCCAGGGCTGCGGCCGCTCGTGGTGCACAGCGGACAGCACCAGGGCATGGTCGAACAGGCGCTGGCCCCGTTCGAGGTGGCGATCGACGCGTGGCTCGACGTGCCGCCGCGAGTGTCCGGCACCCAGGCGGAACTGGTGTCCGGCCTGCTGCCCGCGCTCGACGCCGCGCTGCGCCGGTACCAGCCGTCAGCGGTCGTCGTGCAAGGCGACACCACCACCGGGCTGGCCGGCGCGCTCGCCGCGTTCTGGCTCGGGATCCCGGTGGTGCACCTCGAAGCCGGGCTGCGCACGCACGACCTGGCGTCGCCGTTCCCCGAGGAGGGAACGCGGCAGATGATCTCGCGGATCGCGGCACTGCACCTGGTTCCGACCGCGGCTGCGGGCGCGGCGTTGCTGGCCGAGGGCGTGCCGGCGGAGCGGATCACGCCTACTGGCAACACTGTCGTCGACGCCGTACTGGCGGTGGCCGCGCGCGATTTGCCCGCCCGCGATCCGGCGCTTGCCTTGCTGGAGATGGGAATCGCTGAAGCTGGAGAGCAGTTGGTGCTGGTCACGTCGCACCGCCGCGAGTCTTGGGGCGAGCCGTTGACGCGAACGCTGACTGCGGTGCGACAGATCGTCGACGCTCATCCGCTCGTGCAGGTGCTGTTCCCGGTGCATCCGAATCCGGCCGTGCGGGAGCAGGTCGAGGAAGTGCTGGGCGGGGTCGCGCGGGTGACCGTCACCGAGCCGTTGGAGTATCCGGATCTCGTGCGCGCGCTGCGGTTGGCGTCGCTCGTGCTGACGGATTCCGGTGGTATCCAAGAGGAAGCGCCCACGTTCGGTACGCCGGTGCTGGTGCTGCGCGACACGACGGAACGCCCGGAGGCGGTCGAAGCCGGTTGCGCTTGGCTGGTCGGCACCGATACCGAGCTGATCACCGATACGGCCGCGCGCATCCTTCGCGGCGAGATCAGCGCTGCCGCGTCAGCGAATCCCTATGGAAACGGCTCCGCGGCAGCGCGGTCGGCTTCGGCGATCGAGGCGCTGCTGGGGGTGTCCCTTGATGCCGCGGCTCTTGTGAGTCCTAAAGGGACACAATGTTGACCGGCAGGCCCGGGTTCGCCGAGAAGTCCAACGGCGCCACCGCCCGGCCTGCCGCCACCACGTGCGCACCCAGCGCCGCGATCATCGCGCCATTGTCCGTGCACAACCGCGGCCGCGGCACGCGCAGCTCGATCCCCGCCTCCGCGCAGCGCTCCGCCGCCAGCTCCGAAAGCCGCGAATTCGCCGCTACACCACCGGAAATCACCAACGTGCCGATGTTTTGCTCGCGCGCGGCACGGATCGCCTTCGCAGTGAGCACGTCCGCGACCGCCTCCTGAAAGGACGCCGCGACGTCGTTCACCGACACGGCGTCGCCAGCACGCTCGGCGTTCTCCACCCAGCGCGCCACAGCCGTTTTCAAGCCAGAGAAGGAAAAGTCAAACTTTGCGTCGCGCGGACCGGTCATCCCGCGCGGGAACGCGATCGCCTTCGGGTTTCCCTGCTTGGCCGCCTTGTCGATCGGCGGCCCGCCCGGATACGGCAGGTCGAGTACGCGCGCGACCTTGTCGTACGCCTCACCCGCCGCATCGTCCACAGTGGACCCAAGCTCGGTGATGCTCGACGCGATGTCGTCCACTCGCAACAGCTGCGTGTGTCCGCCGGAAACCAGTAACGCCAGCACCGGCGTCGGCAACGGCCCGTGCTGCAACGTGTCCACCGCGATGTGCCCGGCAAGGTGATTCACGCCGTACAGCGGCACATCCAGCGCCGTCGCATAGGCTTTCGCCGCCGAAACCCCCACCAGCAACGCGCCCGCGAGCCCGGGCCCGGCCGTCACCGCGATCGCGTCCACATCGGACAGTTTCAGCCCGGCAGTGGCGAACGCCCGCTCCGCCGTCGGCACCATCGCCTCGAGGTGCGCACGGCTGGCGACCTCCGGCACGACGCCGCCGAAGCGAGCGTGCTGGTCCACACTGGACGCGACCTCGTCGGCGAGCAGCTCCACCGTGCCGTCGTCGTGCAGCCGGACGAGGCCGACTCCGGTCTCGTCGCAGGAGCTCTCGATGCCCATGATGACGCGCGCCATCAGCCGGCCACCTCGTCTCGTGCCGGGGCCTGCGCGGGGCGGGCCATGGTGAACGCGTCGGCGCCGGAAGGCTGGTAGTAGCGCTTCCGGATGCCGAGTTTCTGGAAACCGTGTGCCTCGTACAGCGTCACGGCCGGGTCGTTGTCCGTGCGCACTTCGAGGAAGACAGCGGCGTGCAGCTCGTCGGCGCGGGTCAGCAACGCTCGCAGCAGCGCTTTGCCGATGCCCTGGCCCTGCGCCTCCGGCACGACGCCGATCGTGTGGACGTTCGCTTCGTAGTCACCGCGCCGCCCGACCACCGCGAGCCCCGCGTACCCCAGCAGGGTCTCCCCGTCGTCCGACCGCGCCGCCAGGTAGTAGTGCCCCTGGTCGAGCTCGGAATGAAAGGCGCGCGCACTCCACGGGTCGTCGCCGGGAAAGAGGATCTTCTCGATCTCCGCGCACCTCGCGACGTCAGCGCGGCGCAACTGGTCGAGCTTCACAGCGCGGTCACCCTCTTGCGCGCCGCGGGCTCGACAGCGTCCGGACGACGCAGGTAAAGCGGCGTCAACGGCTCCGGCTCCGCGCGCTCAAGAAGCGCCGTACGCGCCACGCGCACCAACCCAGCCGGCGACGGAAACCGCGGCTCGATCGGCACCACACCCACCGCCGCCGCGTACTGCAACGCCCCGTCGCCCGCTGCGACGCGAGTGTCCGTTTCGATGTCCGCAGGCCGCTGTACGTGCGGACCGTCAGTGCGCGCGCCCGAAGCGTCGTACGCAGCCCAGTAGACCTCGCGACGCCGCGCGTCCGTGAAGACGAGGAAGGGCTTCTCCGTGCGCACCACGTCCGCAGCGATCGCGTCGAGACTGCACACCGGATACGCCGGAATGCCGAGCGCGTGCGCGTACGCGGCCGCCGTGGCCATGCCCGCCCGCAGCCCGGTGAAGGGGCCAGGCCCGACGCCGCACACGATCGCGTCGAGTTCGCGGAGCGTGACCCCGGCCTCCTCCGCGGCAGCCAGCGCATGCGGGGCGATCAGCTCGCCGTGCGCCCTCGGATCCACCGTGACGCGGTCCGCCCGAGTGACGAGCTCAGCCTCGTCGAGGGCGACGATGCCCGCCGTCACCGCCGGAGTAGCCGTGTCGATCGCCAATACCAGCACGATTTCCCAGGATAGCTCTGGTCCGAAGGAGACCGGGGAGCGGGCGGGGCGGATGGCGGCCTCGGGAAAGATACGTTCCGTGATGAAGCTGTCTTTCGTGGCCTTGCTCGGCGGAATGCTGCTTTTGGCTGGTTGTTCGGCCGCGCCAGCCCCAGTGACGGAATCCTCCGCGCCGCCCGAGGTGTCGCAGGGTCCGCCACCGCTCAACGTGCGGAAATACGAACAGGACCCGTGCGCCCTGCTCCCCCAGCCCGAGGAAGTCTTCAACGCCGTCCGCAACCGCAAGACCACCGGTGCCATCCTCCCGGCCTGCACCTGGAACGACAGCAAAAACAGCACCCTGACCATCGGCTTCCTCCCCGCGCAAGGCGGCCTCGCCGCCATCGGCCGAAACCTGACCAGCACCGGCTACTTCGACCCGGCCCCCGAGATCGACGACTACCCGGCGGCCTACACCAACGTCCTCGACAACCGAGGACAAGGCGGCTGCCAAATAGCCGTCGGCGTGCAGGCTGACGAGGCATTCACCAGTTCAGTCATGCTCCTCCCGAGGTCCCCGTCCTATGGCGACCCGTGCTCGGTCGCGCTCAAAGCCGCACAGGCGGTCGTGGCCACCCTCAAGGCAGGTTCCTGACAACTGCCCGGCTTGGGGGATTTTGTCCACGCGCGGAACCTCGACCGATTAAGCTCAGTCAAAGCGTCGGCAGTCGAAGACAGTGCCGCCGGGAACGAGGGGGAGCGTCGTCGTGGGCAATGGGGAGTCGTCCAGCAGCAGCCAGCCGGTAGACGGGCGCGCGGGGTACGTCGACCCGGAGGAGCAGGCCAAACGCGACCGCCAGGACAAGCAGTTCGGCGAAGCGATGAACTCCAACGGCGTGCGGGTCTACCAGCAGCGCGCGGCTGAGGACGCCAAGGTCAACGCTGCGGCGGCGGGTGGCGGGTTCAACATGGACATCGACGCGATGCGGAAGCTGCAGCCTAAATGGCAGGGGATCGCGGACAAGCTCAGCGACGCGACCCAGTTGGCCACTCAGCTCCAAGCTGTGCGGAAACCGGCCAATGACGACGCCAGCGGCCTTCAAAAACAAGCTGCCGACCGGCACGCCGCGGCCTACCTGGCCAGCCTCCAGCAACAGCTCAAGTACGCCCAGGGCTACGCCGTTCAGTTGAAGAACGCCATCGCGAAGTACGAAGGCCAAGATCACGCCAACACGGCCAGCCTTCGTAAGCAAGGATGACCCGGTGAAACCGATCGCCACTGCTGCGAGCGCTGCCAGCGTCCTGTTGCTCGCCCTTACCGCGTGCTCCTCGCCGAACGGCGGCCAGCCTGCCCCGGCGTCGTCGAACCCGCCCGCCGCCTCCAGCAACGCCGCGCCCGACGTGCCCAAGGTGGCAAACCCGCTTGACGTCGCCAAATACGAGCAGGATCCCTGCTCGATTCTCACCCAGGCTCAGGCGACGCAAGCCTTCAACGCGGTCCGCAACCGCAAAATCGCAGGCAACGTCGCCCCGGTCTGCACCTGGAACGACAGCGAAAACAGCTCACTGGCGATCGGCCTCCTCCCCGGACAAGGCGGGCTCGCGACCGTCTACCAAAACCGGAGCAGCAGCGGCTACTTCGAACCGGCCCCCTCGGTCGACGGATACCCGGCGGTATTCAGCAACGTCCTCGACAACCGTTCGGACGGCGGCTGCCAGGTAGCGGTCGGCGTGCGCGCCGACGAGGCATTCACCAGTTCAGTCATCCTTTTCAAACAGTCGCCGTCCTACGGCGACCCGTGTTCGGTCGCACTCAAAGCAGCCGGAGCGGCTTTAGCCACGATCAAGGCGGGTGCGTGATGGGAACGGCTTACACCCCTCAGCAAATTGTCGATCTGGTCAAGAGCGGGAGCGGCTCCGGCGGCATGTTCGCAGGCGGCGGCACGAGCAGCCAGCTTTCGGAGTTGCATCAAGACATCGCCAACGAAATGCGCCAGCTGCAAGGCGCGATGAGCGAATACTGGCAAGGGGACGCCGCCGGTCAGGCGTACACCGGGGCCGGACCGTTGGTCCAGGCCAGCCAAGTCAGCGGCCAGCACTTGCAGCAAGCCCAGAACCTGTACCAGGGACAGGGCGAGTCCTTCAACACCCTGCATGCCAAAGTCCAGTCAGTCGGCGACGTCGGCGAGAAACCGGCAGGCGACTGGGTTTCCGGAACCCCTCTCTCGTTCCTTTCGAACCGGCAGAACGAGATTGACGACTGGAACCGGAAAGCGCAGGCGATCACCGAAAGCTACGACGCTTACCATCAGCAGTCGTCGGACAATTCGAGTCGCTGGGCGGACCCGTCCCAATACGGGCAGCTCGCGATGCCCTCCGCGGGCGGGGACTTCACCATCACCCAGCCCGGCAGCACCGGTACCGCTCACCTGCCCACTCACTACACCCCGGGCGGCCCAGGCGGCACCGCCGGCACGTACTCCGAAGGCGGCTACGTCGCCGACAACAGCACCAGCAGCAGCACCGGCGACAACGGCACCAGCCACCGCGACCACACCAACGATCGCACTGGGCCGCCGGGGGTGACGCCTCCTTCGGACACCCATCGGTGGGAAGCGGAGCCTCCGCCGCACCACGATCCGACTGAGACGCCGGGCAAGTACCACCCGCCGCACAGCGATTTGCCGGATGACACTCGGACCTCCGGCTACGTTCCGCCGGATCTGACCAGCACCAGCAACCCCAACAGCACCAGCAACCCCAACTCCTGGTCGTTCAACAGCAGCAACCCCAACACCGCGAACCCCAACGGCGGCAGCAGCAGCCTGTACACGCCGGGGCTCCCGGGGGCCGGTAGCGGTTACTCGGGCAACCCCGGCAGTAGCAACGCGGGCAACCCCGGCAACAGCAACAGCGTCGGCCGCGGAGCAGGTACCGGCACCGGGCCGTTCGGCGGGAACGCCGAAGCCGCCGGGCGAGGCGGCGCAACGGCGGGAGCCAACGGGCGCGCGGGGGCGCCGGGCATGGGTGCGGGTGCGATGGGCCGCGGGCAGAAGGGCGAAGGGGAAGACGACCTCGTCCACGAGACCGCCGACTACCTGGTCGAGCAGGACCCGGACGCCGCCCTCATCGGGGACCTTCCCAAGGCGGTTCCGCCGGTGATCGGGCTCTGACGGATGCTGGTGCTCGCCCGCGAGGTGGTGCTCCCTGCCGATTGCCTTCCCGTCGCGGCGGAGCTGGCTGGGGTTTCGCTCCCGGCGGCGCTCTCGCCTGACCCGATCTGGCGCGACCCCGAGGAGACGCACGCGTATCGCGAAGCCGCGGTGAACGCCATGGCCGACCAGGGCGTCTGGGGTCGCGGCGGTCCGGACGAGACGTTCGTCCGGACCATGACCGTGTTGTGCCGCGGGGCCAGCGAGCTGTCGGCGACCGTCGAAAGCGGGCGGGATCGGCGGTATTGGCTGGTCGTCGCGGCATTGAACAAGGACGCGGTGCTCGCTTGCCATATGCCGTCCACCGGCACTGTGGTGTTGCGGCCGGCCCGGCCGGAAGCGCTGGCGGAGGACTTGATCCGGGAGTTGCCGCGCGTCCAGCCCGCGCAGGGCCAAGCAGTGTCGGTACCGGAATCGGCGTTGAATCTGGCCATCGACGGCGGGCCGGCGAGGCAGGACGTCCGGCATTTGCTCGACGTCGCCGCGCTCCCCCGCGTCGGCGGCGGGCAGATCACCGCGGCCGTCCGCGACGGGCTTGGCGGGCGGCGGATCAGCGGGCGCGACATCTGCACGTATTACGACACCGAGCACGGCCGCTACCTGTTCTCGTTCTCCGAAACCGACGGCGGCGAGCGGTACGTGAACGTCGCCCCCGGCCGCTACGAAACGATGGTCGAACGGGTGCGCGCGCTGCTCGATAATCTCGCCTGAACCTGGGTACCCCTGACAATCAGGATCTGTGAATCGCGTCGCAGGTGGCCACCGCCACAAGGCGGTACGGTGCGGTTCCAGGTGCCGGTGACGCAGGAGGTCCGCGAAAGTGCCCGATCCGCTGTTCCCCGCAGTCGCCGCCGGATCCGGCAAGGAAGCGCTGCACTTCGGCGACCGAAAACTCACCTACGCCGAACTCGGCGCGGTCGCCGGGGCATTGGCCGCCGAACTGCCCCGAGACCGCCGGGTCGCGGTCTGGGCGACGCCGACGCTGCACACCAGCGTCGCGGTGGTCGCCGCGCTGCTCGCCGGGGTTCCGGTGGTGCCGCTCAACCCCAAGATCGGCGAACGCGAACTCGGGCACATCCTCGCCGACAGCGAGCCCGCGCTGGTGCTCGCCGAACCCGGCGTCGAATTGCCCGCCGCGCTCGACCTGCCGCGTCGCGACATTCCGCTTGAAGGCGACGGGAAACCGCCGGCCAGCGAGCCGGACGCCGAAGCTCCCGCGTTCATCGTCTACACCTCCGGCACGACTGGGCCGCCCAAGGGCGTCGTGCTGCCTCGCCGCTCGATCGCGACCACGCTCGACGCGCTTGAGGGCGCTTGGCAGTGGACCGCTGACGACGTGCTCGTCCATGGCCTGCCGTTGTTCCACGTGCACGGCTTGATCCTGGGCATCCTCGGGCCGCTGCGGCGCGGCGGGACAGTGCATCATCTGGGGCGGTTCTCCCTTGAGGGCGTCACGGAGGAACTCGCGAACGGCGCGACGATGCTGTTCGGCGTCCCGACGATGTACCACCGGATCGCCGAAACGGTCGCGACCGACGAAGGCCTCGCCAACGCGCTCAAGTCCGCACGGCTGCTGGTCTCCGGCTCAGCCGCGCTGCCGGTGCACGACCACCAGCGGATCACCGCCGCGACCGGGCAGCAGGTCGTGGAGCGCTACGGCATGACCGAGACGCTGATGAACACCAGCGTCCGCGCCGACGGCGAGCGCAAGCCGGGTTCGGTCGGCGTCCCGCTCGCCGGGGTCGACCTTCGGCTGGTCGACGAGGCAGGCACCGAAATCAGCGAGCCGGACGCGGTCGGCGAGATCCAGGTCCGCGGGCCGAATCTGTTCACCGAATACCTCAACCGGCCGGACGCCACGGCCGCCGCGCTCGACGGCGGCTGGTTCCGCACCGGCGACATGGCCACCCGCGACCCCGACGGCTACGTCCGCATCGTCGGCCGCAAGGCCACCGACCTGATCAAGAGCGGCGGGTACAAAATCGGCGCGGGCGAGATCGAGAACGCGCTGCTGGAGCACCCGAAGGTCGCCGAGGTCGCGGTGACCGGCGAACCGGACGACGACCTCGGCGAGCGCATCGTCGCCTGGGTCGTGCCGGACGGCGAGCGTCCGGCGCTCGAAGAACTCGCCGACCACGTGTCGAAGCTGCTCGCTCCGCACAAGCGGCCGCGCGTCGTGCGATACCTGGATGCGTTGCCCCGCAACGACATGGGCAAAGTCATGAAGCGAGCGCTGGGATGAACACCACCGCGCGCGAGCTGCTGGCCGCCGTCTCCGCCGGGTTCGCCGACCTGTCGCTGGCGGACACTCCGGCGGACGATCCGCTCGGCTGGCCGGGTTATCCGGAGGCCAGGGCGGCGGCCGCCGCGCGCACCGGCGAGACCGAATCGGTGGTCGTCGGAGAGGCGAAGATCGGCGACGTGCCCACGGTGCTGATCGCCTGGGAGTTCGGGTTCCTCGGCGGTTCGATCGGACAGCAGACCGGCGACCGCGTCGAAGCCGCCTTCGCCCACGCGAAAGAGCGTGGACTGCCGGTGGTGTCGCTGGTCGCGACTGGCGGCAGCCGGATGCAGCACGGCATGCGCGCGCTTTCCCAGCTCCAGCGAATCGCGCGCGCCTCCGCGGACGCGCGCGCGGCGGGTGTCCCGCAGATTTCCGTTCTGCGCAACCCATCCACCGGCGGCGGCTGGGCGACGCTCGGTGCCGGTTCCGACGTCGTGTTGGGACTCCCAGACGCGCAAGTGGGCTTCGCAGGTTCTCGCGTACGGCCTGCGACGTCGCCTGCGGAGGCGTACACCGTCGAGGCGAAGCTGGAATGGGGTCAGGTCGACCGTCTCGTTGAGCCAGACGAGCTGGGTGACGTGCTCGCACGATGGCTACAGCTGTTGGCTTCGCCGTCGACAGAACCTGCGCCCCCGCCTAACGCCCGTCGCGACGCCGCGTTGCCCGAAACCGGCTGGGAAGCCGTACGAACGGCGCGCGCTTCTTCGCGAGCGCGCGCGCCCGAGTACCTCGACGCGTACTTCGAGTGGCGAGAGAACGTCCAAGGCGACCGTGCTGGTCACGTCGACGAAGGCGTCCAATGTGGCTTCGGCTGGCGAGAAGGCCGCGCGATCGCGTACGCAGCACAGTGCGGCACCGCGACGCGTCCAGCGGGCTTTCGGACCGCAGCGCGGCTCGTCCGGCTGGCGTCCCGGCTAGGAATTCCGGTGTTGACGCTTGTGGACACTCCCGGAGCGGCAAACGACGCGGAAGCGGAAGAAGGCGGTGCCGGGCCGGCGATCGCGGAACTGTTCGAGGCGATCGCCACCGCCGCGGTGCCGGTCACCACGCTGGTGATCGGCGAAGGCGGTTCCGGCGGCGCGCTGGCTTTCGCCGCTCCGGGCACGACCTGGATCGCCCCGGACGCCTACTTCTCGGTCACTTCGCCGGAAGCGGCGGCGGCGATCCTGAAACGCCCGATGACCGACGTGCCGGCCGTGGCCGACCAGCTGCGGTTGCGTCCGCAGGATCTGGTCGGCCTCGGCCTGGCAGTCGGAATTGTCGAGCCCTAGAGACCTAGAGCTGCGAGAGTCCTAACGGGTCACGCCTCGACGGCGCGGACCCGCCACTTGCGCTGCGCGTAGGACGCGAGGGTAGCCGCGACAGCGACTCCCGCGGTTGCACAGCTTGCGATGGCCACGAATACTGCCGTCATTGCGGCTCCTCCTCACGGGGTGCGCACGCCGATGCCGTCGGCGAATCCGGGTGATCCGCTGGCCGACGTGTGCGAGTTGATGGGGTTTAACAGGTATCTACCTGCTATAACGCATGGTCCCCGCTACGCGTTACCTGCGCTACCCCCGTGCGGGAGTGAGACGTATCACGTTACGCTTTGGATCGCTCGCGGTAGGTGATGTCGGGGGCTCTGCGCAGTGAGTCCTGGAAAACGCGAAAGGAGCGATGTGACAGAGGCAGCAGACGGGAGGGGGCCGTCGGGCGGCGCCACGGTCACGGACGACGCGACGATGCGCCGGGCAGTCGGCGCGGCCGCGGTCGGCAACATCACCGAGTGGTTCGATTTCGGGGTCTACGGCTACCTCTCCACCACCATCGAGGCACAGTTCTTCCCGCCCGGCAATCCCGCGCTGGCCCAGCTCGCGACGTTCGCGACCTTCGCGGTGGCGTTCCTGGTGCGTCCGCTCGGCGGCCTGTTCTTCGGTCCGCTCGGCGACAAGATCGGCCGGACCAAGGTGCTCGCGGTGACGGTGATCCTGATGGCGACCGGCACCTTCCTCATCGGACTGATCCCGTCGTACTCCTCGATCGGGCTGGCCGCGCCGATCCTGCTGGTGTGCGCGCGGGTCCTGCAGGGCTTCTCCACCGGCGGCGAGTACGCGGGCGCGATGACGTTCATCGCCGAGTACAGCCCGGACCGCCGCCGCGGCTACTTCGGCAGCTTCCTGGAGTTCGGCACCTTCATCGGGTACGCGCTGGGCGCGACCGTCTCGTCGGTGCTGCCGCTGGTGTCGACGCCGGCCTTTATGGACACCTGGGGCTGGCGGATCCCGTTCATGGTGGCGCTGCCGCTCGGCATCGTCGGGGTTTACCTGCGGACGAAGCTCGAAGAGACGCCCGCGTTCCAGCAGCTTCTCGACGAGTCGGGCAAGCGCGAGGACGCCGAGGCCAAGCACGTGGTCCGCACGATCTTCGCGAAGTACTGGCCGACGATGCTGCTGGCCGGCGGGCTCGTGGTGACCTGGAACGTCACCAACTACATGCTCACCAGCTACATGCCGACCTACCTCAAGGACGACCGCACGATGTCCGCTAACGGCGGGCAGGCCATCTCGGCCACCGCGGCGGAATGGCTGCAGATCGGAGTGCTGTGGCTGGGCGTGCTGCTGATCCCGTTCCTCGGCAAGCTCAGCGACCGCTACGGCCGCAAGCCGATCCTGTGGGTCGGCGCGGGCGGGCTGATCGTGCTCGGGCTGCCGATGGTGCTGCTGCTCAAGAGCGGGTCGCTGTTCTCGGTGCTGCTCGGCCTGGTCCTGATGGGACTCCTGCTGATCTGCTTCTCCTCGACCTGCCCGTCCACGCTGCCCGCGCTGTTCCCGACCGAGGTCCGGTACGGCGGGTTGTCGATTTCGTTCAACATCTTCGTGTCGGCGTTCGCCGGGACGGTGTCGCTGGTGATGAGCGCGCTGGTGCTGGCCACCGGGGATCTCAAGTGGCCTGGGTATTACCTGATGATCGCCGGGGTGGTCGGGGTGATCACGCTGCTGAAGCTGAAGGAGACGGCGCGGAAGCCGTTGCCTGGCTCGGCTCCGTCGCTGTCCGCCAGCGAGGAAGCCACCGCCGGACGGTAATCGCCTAACGAGCCGTGAAGGGCCCCTTGAAGGAATCTGATTCCCTCAAGGGGCCCTTCACGGACGGTCAGGCCGCTTGCAGCTCGTCCACCCGGGCGGTCCAGGAGCCGTGCGGTTCCAGCACGACAGTCCGGGTGTCGTCGTCGTGGCGGGTCAGCCGGACCACCAGGTGGTCCTCCGAAAGCCGCTCCGCGCTGCCCTCGCCCCATTCGACGACCACCGCGGACGACTCCAGGTCGGTGTCCAGATCGAGGTCGTCCAGCTGGGACAGATCGCCGCCGAGCCGGTAGGCGTCCACGTGGATCAGCGGGACCCCGGCCGCGCCCGCGGCGTGCACTCGCGCCAGCACGAACGTCGGCGAACTGACCCGGCCGCCGACGCCGAGGCCGTCCGCGATGCCGCGGGTCAGCGTCGTCTTCCCGGCCCCGAGCGGACCGTCCAGCAGCACCAGATCGCCCGCGCGCAGGGCCGCGCCCAGCGTCCGCCCGAAGGCCATCGTGTCCTCGGGGGTTTCCAGAATCACCTTGTCCACCACCAGTTTCGCCGGTTCGGCGCGGCGCTGCCACCACAGCGCTGCAGCAGGTCGATGAGATGGCTGTTCACCAGCTCGGGCTGTTCGAGCTGCACCATGTGCCCGGCCCCGCGCACCCGCACCAGCTCGGCGTCCGGCAGCTCGGCGGCGATCCGCTCGGCGTGCGCGTACGGCGTGAAACGGTCCGAGTCGCCGCCGATGACCAGCACCTGTGCGTGTTTCAGCCCGGCCAGCACAGCGTAGCGATTGTGGCTGCCGAGGGTGTCGACGAAGTTGAGCAGCCCGCGCACCGGCGTGACAGCCAGCATTTCAAGCATGAAGTCGACCAGGCGCGGCGAGACGTCGCGGCTGCCGAACGCGAGCCGTCGCACTGCCTGGCGGGTCAGCTGACCACCGGCTGCGCGCACGAACTCCACCAACCCGGGTTGCCACCCAGCCAGCTCGCCGACGCCGCGCGTGAGCGGGTTGTACTTGGACAACAACGGTCTCGGCAACCCGCGTGCGCCGACTTCGCCCGCCGCGGTCGCGATGAAGGCGACGCCGCAGACGCGGTCCTCGAAGAGGTCTGGCCGTTGCGCGGCCAGCTCCATGATCACCATGCCGCCCATGGAATGTCCCATGAGGACAATCGGTCCCTCGGGCACCATCGCGCGCAGCACGCTGTCGAGGTCGTGCGCGAGTTGCTCGATGGTCGACGTCTCGGTGGAAGCCTCTCCGGACAGACCGTGGCCGCGATGGTCGTAGTAGACCTGCCGTACGCGCGGCAGACGCAGCGAAGCGACGTCGCGGCGTTGGAAGTGCCACGAGCGCCGCGAAAGCGCGAAGCCGTGTACGCCGACGAGAGTCAGCTCCGGCTTCTCGCAGTCCTCAGGGTCGATCTCCTCGACCGACAGCGGCGTACCGTCTTCGGCCGCGACGGTGGACGTACGGTCTGGCTTCAGCTCGCCTAGCGGCTCGTCGGCGAAGGGGTCTTCGGTCGGTTTGCGTTGCTGCGTCGCGACAACTGCCGCCGCCGCGCCCGTCACCACCGCTCCGACTCCGCCGACGATCGCCCACAGCCGCGCCGAAGGAGTCACGCCCGCTCCCCCACGTACCGGCGCTGTACACGCGGCCGGTACATCGAGGTGACGATCTCGTAGTCGATGGTGCCGAGCTTGTCCGCCCATTCGCGCGCGGTCGGCTCGCCGGAGCGGCCCGACCCGAACAGCACGACCTCGTCGCCGACGCGAGGCACGTCCTCGTTGCCGACGTTCACCACGAGCTGGTCCATGCAGACCCGCCCGACGACCGGACGCCGTCGCCCGCCCAGCCAGACGTCCATCCGGCCGGACAGCGTGCGCGGCACCCCGTCGGCGTACCCGGCGGGCACGAGCGCGAGCGTGGTGTCCTCCGGCGCGGTCCAGGTGTGGCCGTAGGAGACGGATTCGCCGGCGGCCAAGGGCTTCGTGAGGACCACGCTGGAGCGGAACGTCATCGCCGGGCGGAGGTCGTCGTCGGTCGGCACCGGGTTGAGGCCGTACATCGCGATGCCCGGGCGGACCAGCTCGAAGTGCAGGTCGGGCCGGGTGAGCGTGGCCGCGGAGTTGGCCAGGTGCCGGAACGGGTCGAGCCCGGCGGCGCGGGCGGCGTCGTAGGCCTCGGAGAACAGCTTCGCCTGCGCGTCGATCGACGCGTGGCCCAGCTCGTCGGCGCAGGCCAGGTGCGACCAGACGGCCACCACCTCGACGCCGCGGGCCTTGGCCGCCGCCTCGACCAGCGCGGGCCAGTCGGCGGGCGGGCAGCCGTTGCGCGACAGGCCGGTGTCGATTTTGAGGTGCACGCGGGCGCGCTTTCCGGCGAGCTCCGCGGCGGCGTCGACCCGGGCCAGCTCGCCGAGGGAGCTGACGCCGAGGTCGATGTCCGCCTCGATGCCGGGCGCGAAATCCAGCTCCGGCACGTCCAGCCAGCTGAACAGCCGCACCGACAGCCCGGCGGCCCGCAGATCGAGGGCCTCCTGCAGCGAGCAGGTGCCGAGCCAGGTGGCCCCGGCTTCGACAGCGGCGCGGCCGACGGGCACCGCGCCGTGGCCGTACGCGTCGGCTTTGACCACGCACATCACGGCCGCACCGGGTGCCCGGTCGGCCAGCAAGGAAACGTTGTGGCGCACAGCGCCGAGATCGACCACGGTCTCGGCGTGCGGAGAACTGGCAGTCATAACGACTGCCAGTTTCCCACGCCATCGGCTCAGGAGAGACGCTGCCCGGAAGTCCCGGAGAAGACGTGCAGCTCGTCCGGGCGGATCCGCAGGTGCAGGGTGTCACCCATGCGCGGCGGCGTACGCGGGTCGACGCGCGCGACCACGTTGCGTGACGCACCCTCCGTGGACTCCTCGACGCCGGCGCCGAGCTTGCCGTAGACGTAAGCGTCCGAGCCCAGCTCCTCGACCAGCTCGACCTTGATCGGCAGCGTGCCGTCGGTGTCGGTGGTGGCTTCCAGCGACTCCGGACGGAAGCCGATGGTGACCGTGTCGCCGTCGGCCGCGGACCGGACCTCGGGCTTGAGCGGCACCTGCACGCCACCGACCTCGGCGCCGTCCGCGGTGAGCTTCGCGGCGACCAGGTTCATCGCCGGGGAGCCGATAAAGCCCGCGACGAAAACGTTTGCGGGCCGGTCGTACAGCGCGCGCGGGGTGTCGCACTGCTGCAGCAAACCGTCCGACAGCACCGCGACGCGGTCACCCATCGTCATGGCCTCGACCTGGTCGTGGGTCACGTACACGGTGGTGACGCCGAGCCGGCGCTGCAGCGCGGCGATCTGCGTACGGGTCGAGACACGCAACTTCGCGTCGAGGTTCGACAGCGGCTCGTCCATGAGGAACACCTGCGGCTCACGCACGATGGCGCGGCCCATCGCGACGCGCTGGCGCTGACCGCCCGACAGCGCCTTCGGCTTGCGGTCCAGGTACTGCTCGATGTCCAGCAGCTTCGCCGCGTCGAGCACCTTCTGCTTGATCTCCGAAGCCGGCCGCCCGGCGATCTTCAGCGCGAAGCCCATGTTCTGCGCGACCGTCATGTGCGGGTACAGCGCGTAGTTCTGGAACACCATCGCGATGTCGCGCGAACGCGGCGGCAGCTGCGTGACGTCGCGGTCGCCGATCCAGACCGCGCCCTCGTCGATGTCCTCCAGGCCCGCGAGCATCCGCAGCGCGGTGGACTTGCCCGAACCCGAGGGCCCGACCAGCACGAGGAACTCGCCGTCGGCGATTTCCAGGTCCAGCGCGTCGACGGCGGGACGCTCGGTCCCGGAGTAGCGCCGGGTCGCCTTGTCGTAGGTGATGCTGGCCATCGGTCAGTCCTCTCCCAATTTCGCGGAAACCCCGTGCGCGGCCTCGCGCGCCTCGAGGTGGCGTTGCTGGATCTCGATGCCGGCGGCGCGCAGCGCCCCGGTCGGCTCGTCCAGGACGAGCTGGCTTTCGGTCCCGTGCCACACGGGCGGTTCGGCGGCGCCGGCGAGCGCCCAGGCGGCCTGTCGAGCGGCGCCCTGCGCGACGTACTCGCCGACCTCGGGAATCACCACGGGCAGGCCGAGCACGATCGGCGCGATCGCCCGCACCGCGGCGGACTGCGCGCCGCCGCCGATCAGCAGCACGCGCTGCACGGCCATGCCCTGCGCGCGCACCGCGTCGAGCCCGGCGGCCAACCCGCAGACCATGCCCTCGACAGTCGCCCGCGCGACGTTCTCCGGCGTCATGTTCGCCCTGGTCAGACCGTGCAGCGAACCGGTCGCGCCGGGCAGGTTCGGGGTGCGCTCGCCGTCGAGGTACGGCAGCAGCGTGAGCCCGCCCGCGCCCGGTTCGGCGGCCAGCGCGAGCCGGTCGAACTCGGCGAGGTCGACCCCCAGCATCGCCGCGCCCGCGGTGAGCACGCGGGCGGCGTTGAGGGCGGCGGTCAGCGGGAGGAAGCGTCCGGTGGCGTCGGCGAATCCGGCGACCAGGCCGCTCGCGTCGGCCGCGCCGGTCTCGGTGACGCCGAAAACCGTGCCGCTGGTGCCGATCGAGATCACCGCGTCGCCCGGAGCCAGCCCGAGAGCGAGCGCGGCGGCCATGTTGTCACCGGTGCCCGCGGAGACGAGCATGCCGTCGCTGGTGTGCCCGGCGACGTCGGACGGGCCGAGCACCGTCGGCAGATCCGGGGTGCGGCCGCCGAACGCGTGCGCGAGGACGTCCGGGCGATAAGTGTTGTCCGTCGGCGAGAAATAGCCGGTGCCGGAGGCGTCGCCGCGATCGGTCACCGCGGTTTCCGGACGGCCGAGCAACCGCCAGGTGAGCCAGTCGTGCGGCAGCAGGACGCGGGCGACGCGGTCGGCGTTCTCCGGTTCATGCTCGGCGAGCCAGCGGAGCTTGGTGACGGTGAAGCTGGCGACCGGGACCAGCCCGACCGACTTCGCCCACACGCCGGGTCCGCCCAGCTCGTCGGTCAGGTCTTTCGCCGCCTGCGCGGAGCGGGTGTCGTTCCACAACAACGCCGGACGGACTACCTCGCCCGCCTCGTCGAGCGTGACCATGCCGTGCTGCTGACCGCCGACGCCGATGGCCTTCACCCCGTCGAGGACGTCGCGAGTGGCGTCCGCAAACGCTTGCGCCCACGCTGCGGGGTCGACCTCGGTGCCGTCCGGGTGCGGTGCGCGACCGGTGCGCACGATCTCGCCCGTGCGCGCGTCGCAGACCACGACCTTGGTCGACTGCGTCGACGAATCGACCCCGGCCACCAGCTCAGCTGTCATAAGGCTGCCCCTCCTCGACGTACTCCGCGGCCTCGACCGCCGTTCCCTCGTTCAACGCGGCCTCGATCTCCTCGGTCGGAGTGGCTTCGCTGGTGATCAGGAGGTCGTAATCGCCGACGGTGCCGTGCGCGTACGTCGCGGTGCGGCCGAACTTCGAATGGTCGAGCACCAGCACGTTGCGGTTCGCGGCGCGCAGCACGGCCTTCTTCAGCTCGGCATAGTCGCGGACCGGGTGGAACAGCCTGCCCACCGCGACCGCGCTCACCGAGACGAACGCGATGTCCACGCGAATGCGCTCGAGCAACGCGAGCACGTCGGGGCCGGAGCAGGAGTCGTACTCGGGGTCGTAATGCCCGCCGGCCAGGACCACGTCGACGCCGGTGCCCAACAACCGCGCGGCCTGCAGCGAGTTGGTGATCACGGTGAGGCGTTCGAGCTGGGCCAGCCGCTCGACCAGCGGGAACAGCGTGGTGGAGTCGTCCACGAACACGGTCTGGCCGGGCTCGACCTGCTGAATCGCGAGGTCGGCGAGGGCTTCCTTCTCGGCCGAGTGCAACGTGAACCGGCTGGCGGTCTCCATGGTGAGCGCCGGATACGCCTCGACCTTGCCGCGCAGCTTCCGCAGCAGCCGCTTGTCGGCGAGGTCGTCGAGGTCGCGGTGCATCGTCATGAGGCTCACGCCGAACCGGGCGGTGAGGTCGTCGATCCGGACTTCGCCCTGGTCAATGACGTAGTCGAGGATCTCGTGGCGCCGCTGCTCCACCGCGGCGTCGGACGGGCGCGTCTTCGGCCGTCCTGGCGTGTCTCGACTCACATCTTGTTCTTACCAGATATCGCGAGCCGAGTTAACACGTAACTCGATAACTATGCGGTCGCGCGGACCAATCGGAGCGCAGCCGGGATGGCGTCGACCAGACCGGACGCCGACGTCGGCACCTCCTCCGCGGCAAGCGCGCCTGCTAGCGAATGCACCTGCGCAGCAGCAGCGGCGGCCAGCCATGGGTCGAGCCGCGCGGCCAGCAGAGAGCCAACGAGGCCAGTCAGCACATCACCGGAGCCAGCGGTCGCCAGCCACGAACCGCGCGGGGTGTTCACGGCGACGCGGCCGTCCGGAGCGGCGACGACTGTGCAGTGGCCTTTCAGCAGCACGACGGCGTCGTACTTCTTCGCCGCCTCCCGCGCGGCCGCGACTCGATCCGCGCCAGGGCGGCGGCCCATCAGGCGCTCGTACTCGCCGGCGTGCGGGGTGAGCACGAGCGGAGTGTCCGGGTCGCGGGCGTCGAGGACTTCGGGGCTGTGCGCGATGAGCGTGGTGGCGTCGGCGTCCGCGCACACCGGGACGCCCTGGCCGAGGATGTGCCGCAGGATTTCCCGGCCTTCCCCGCCGGTGCCGATGCCCGGGCCGACCACCCACGCCTGCACCCGACCCGCGTCGGCGACCGAGCCGGTCGCGACGATCTCCGGCCAGCGAGAGCGCACGACGTCCGCCGCGTGTCCGGCGTAGCGGACCATGCCCGCCGTCGCGCGGACCGCGGAGCCGGACGCGAGCACCGCCGCGCCTGGGTACGTCGCCGATCCGGCAGCGATGCCGACGACGCCTTGGGTGTACTTGTCGTCCTCCGGGCCGGGAATCGGCCACGCCTCGGCGACGTCGGCGAGGTCCAGGCGCTGCAGATCCGGCTCGTCCAGCCAGGGCCGCAGGCCGATGTCCACCAGCACGACTTCGCCGCATTCCTCTGGGGCCAGCACGTGCACGGGCTTCAGCGCGCCGAACGTCACCGTGCGTGCGGCAGTGACATGTGGACCGTCGACCGCACCAGTGTCGGGGTCAACGCCGCTTGGCAAATCCACCGCTACTACCGGCGCTTCGATCTGCGCGACCAGCTCGGCGGCGTCGGGGCGCAGCGGGCCTCGGGCGGAAATGCCGACGATGCCGTCCACGACGACGTCCGCCCGCTTGATCCACTGTGGACTGTCCGCAATGGACACCACGCGTCCGCCAGATCGGCGCAGCGCGGCCAATCCGGCCGGATGCGCCTTCTCCGGCTTCAGCAGTACCGCGGCCACCGCGACCCCACGCCGACGCAGGAAAGCGCCGGCCCACAAGGCATCGCCGCCGTTGTTGCCCGAGCCGACCAGCAGCACGACCCGTCGCCCGGCGACGCCGCCGGTGTCCTCGGCCAGCAACCCGGCCACCTCGGCGGCGAGGCCGAAGGAGGCCCGGCGCATCAGCTCGCCGTCCGACGTGCGCGCGAGCAGCAGGTCCTCCGCCGCGCGAATCCGTTCTGTAGTCCAGATTCCTTGCACGGCGACGGCCTCCGGTCTTACTCGACGGTGACGGACTTCGCCAGGTTACGCGGCTTGTCGATATCGTACCCGCGCGAACTGGCGATCTCCGCGGCCAGCACCTGCAGCGGAACGGTGGACACCAGCGGCTGCAGCAGCGTCGGCACCGCGGGCACCTCGATGAGCTCGTCGGCGAACGGGCGCACGGTCTCGTCGCCCTCCTCGGCGATCACGATCGTGCGCGCGCCCCGCGCCTGGATCTCGCTGATGTTCGACACCAGCTTCGAGTGCAGCACCGCGCGGCCCTTCGGCGACGGCATCACGACGACGACCGGCAGGCCCTCTTCGATCAGCGCGATCGGACCGTGCTTCAGCTCGCCCGCCGCGAAGCCCTCGGCGTGCATGTACGCGAGTTCCTTCAGCTTCAGCGCGCCTTCCAGCGCCACCGGGAACCCGACGTGGCGGCCGAGGAACAGCACCGCGCGCGAGTCGGAGATCCGCCGCGCGATCTCGCGCGTCTGCTCCACAGTGGACAGCACCTTCTGCACCGCGGCGGGCATGGCTTCCAGCTCGGCGAACTCGCGGGCGACCTCGTCCGGGTACTTCGTGCCGCGCGCCTGCGCCAGCGCGAGGCCGACGAGGTAGTTCGCGGCGATCTGCGCGAGGAACGCCTTGGTCGACGCGACCCCGATCTCCGGCCCGGCGTGCGTGTACAGCACCGCGTCGGACTCGCGCGGGATCTGCGCGCCGTTGGTGTTGCAGACCGCCAGGACGCGCGCCTTCTGCTCGCGCGCGTGCCGCACGGCTTCGAGGGTGTCCGCGGTCTCGCCGGACTGGGAGACGGCGACGACGAGCGTGTCGCGGTCGAGGACCGGGTCGCGGTAGCGGAACTCCGAGGCCAGCTCCACCTCGACCGGCAGCCGGCACCAGTGCTCGATGGCGTACTTCGCGACGAGGCCGGAGTGATACGCCGAACCGCAGGCGATGACGAAAACCTTGTCGACGTCGCGCAGGTCCTGATCCGAGATGCGCTGCTCGTCGAGGATGATCCGGCCGGCCTCGAAGTGCCCGCGCAGCGTGTTCGCCAGCGCCTCCGGCTGCTCCTCGATCTCCTTGAGCATGAAGTACTCGTGGCCGCCCTTTTCCGCGGCCGACAGGTCCCAGTCGACGGTGAACGGCTTGGCCTGCGCGGCGTCGCCGTGGAAGTCGGTGACCTCGTAGCCGTCGCGGGTGATGACGACCAGCTGGTCCTGGCCCAGCTCGACGGCCTCGCGGGTGTGCTCGATGAACGCGGCGACGTCGGAAGCGACGAAGTGCTCGCCCTCGCCGACCCCGACCACCAGCGGCGACGACCGGCGCGCGGCGACGATCGTGTCCGGCTCGTCCGCGTGCGTCACGACGAGCGTGAACGCGCCCTCCAGCCGGCGGCACACCGCGGCGACGCTGGCCGGCAGGTCGCCCTTGGTGTCGCCCTCGGAGTAGGCGAGGGAAACCAGGTGCGCGGCGGTCTCGGTGTCGGTGTCGCTGGCCATCTCGATGCCCGCGGCCTCGAGCTCGGCGCGCAACGCGGCGAAGTTCTCGATGATCCCGTTGTGCACCACCGCGACGCGACCGGTGGTGTCCCGGTGCGGATGCGAGTTGCGGTCGATCGGGGCCCCGTGCGTGGCCCAGCGGGTGTGCCCCATGCCCGCGGTGCCCGCGAACGCGTCGCGGCCGACCTCGTCGAGCCGGGCTTCCAGATTGGCCAGACGGCCGGCCTTGCGCTCGACTGTCAGCGCGCCGGCGCCGTCCAGCACCGCCACGCCAGCCGAGTCGTAGCCCCGGTATTCCATGCGGCGGAGCCCACCGAGCACGACGTCCAGAGCCGGGCGGTGTCCGACGTATCCCACGATTCCACACACGCGAACTAGCGTAACGAGACAAGTCCAGTCCCCTACTCCGGTCCCTAGAGCGGGGTTTTCAGTGCCGCTGAGCTGGGCGAGCGACCTCCCGGACAATCGTTGACCGGGTCTTCGCGCACTGTGGCGGCGGACCCCTAAACCGATCGGGGTGGCGCACCGGGCCGGTGCGGGGCACGGGCAGTAAGGTCACGCGCATGGCCAGCAAGCCCAAGCAGCTGCTCACGGAGCTGTCCCACCCGGGACCCCACGAGGTTTTGCGCGGCAACCTCGCCCTGGTCGGACTGCCCGGCGTCGTGTTCACCCCGCGCCAAGGCCTTGGCCTGCCCGCCATCGCGTTCGGGCACGGCTGGATGCAGCCGGCCACCCGCTACCGGCAGTTGCTCCACCACCTCGCGAGCTGGGGCGTAGTCGCCGCGGCCCCCGCGACCCAGCTCGGCCCGCTCCCGTCGCACCGCCTGCTGGCCGGCGACCTGCTGACGACGCTCGACGTCATCACCACGGTCCGCCTAGGCCCGGACGGCATCAGCGTCGACCCGCGGAAACTGGGCCTGGCCGGCCACTCCACCGGCGGCGGTTCAGCGGTGCTGGCAGCCGCCCAGTCCGCCGGCGCGGGCGACGAGGCCCGCCCGAAGGTCCGCGCGGTGGCGACAGTGGCCGCGGCACAGACGTTCCCGCCCGCGACGGACGCCGCGAAGGTAATCAGCGCCCCCGGCCTGCACCTGGCGGTGGACGGCGATCTGGTGGCCCCGGCGGTCGGCCATGCGGACGCGATCGCCCAGGCGTGGGGCGGCCCGGTGCAGCTGCGGACGCTGGCGAAGTCTTCGCACCTGGCGGTGACGGAGGGGCGGCACTGGAGCCAGTTGCTGCTGCAGGGCAAGCCGCAGCGGGCGACTCAGCAACTGACGAAGGCGCTGTTCACGGCGTTCTTTCTCACGCATTTGACGGGTACGGACAAGTACCTGCCGCTGCTGGACGCGGATGTGAAGCGCGCGCCGATCGAGGTTCCGGAGGATGAGGAACCGGCTGCCTGATCAGCGCCGCCCTTCGTCTTCCTCGGCGAGCGATCCGCTGATCCGGCTGCCGCCCGGCGCGGTGCCGAACAGTCCGCCGTCGACCCGGTAGCCGCTGGTGCCGCGTTCCTGGTCACCGGAGTTGTTTTGTCCGCCGCCGCCCATCATCGGGCTGCCCATCATGCCCATCTGCTGGCCGTGCTGCTGATCGGTGGTGGTCGGCGCGGTGCCGAGTTCGGACGGGTGCGCTGGTTCGTCCTGCTGCCATCCGGCCGGAACCGCCGAATCCCCGAGGCCCGGGTCAGCGGCGACGTGGCCCAGCCCGGGGTCGCTGCTGAACGGGTCCAGCACGGACTGCGCCGTGGTTGAGTCGTCCGGGCCGTTCTGCGCGGGGATGCCGTGTGCCGGGGTCGCGTCCGCCTCCGCGGCGACCGGCTGGGCGTGCTGGCGACCCGGTTGCTCTCCAGCGGGTTGCTCATGCCCGTCGGCGGCCGCTGCCTGCCCGGTCGCCGAGTGGTCCTGCGTCGCGGCAGCTTGCGCGCTCACGGGCTCGCCATGTCCGGCAGCGGCCGCGCCAGCGTCCGCCACGACCTGCCGGCCTTCGCGAAGGTGCTCCGCGGGCAGTTCGCCGGCAGGCGCTGCCGGGCTCCCGGCACCGCCGCCGTGCTGCTGAGCGGTCAACCCGTCGACCGGCCGGCCGGTGGCCGGGTCGATCTTTCCGTGGTCGTCGAGCGTGTATTTCGTCGGCTCGCCGGATCCGTCGTCCACCGTCACCACGGTCGGACCGTCCGGCCCGCTCGGGCGCTCGGCCGTGATCTTGAGGTTGCCGTCCTCGATGTGGATCTTCCCGTCCGGGCCAGGGCGGTGCACCTGGTTCGGGTCCGTCGTCGGCGCAGTGCCGTCCGGCTGCTTGTGGATCGGGCCGCCGGGAGCGTCGTGCGGCTTCGCCGCGGTGTCCTGGCCGTCGTGCGCGGGCTGTGCCGAACCGTCGTGCGGACGAGCCGCCGGGTCTCCTTGCGCCGCGCCAGCGCCCGTTCCGGGGGCCTTGTCAGCTTTGTCGGCCTGGTCGCCGAAATCGAGCTGGTACGCCTTGTCGTGCCCGGTCCCGTCGCCGATCGAGACCGCCATCTTCCCGTGGTCGTCCGGCTCCGACATGGTGATCTTGTGCTCGCCGTGCTGGACCGTCACGGTGTCCGGCGCTTCGTGCTCGGTCTTGACCGCTTCTCCGGTGCGCGGGTCGATCGGATACGGCTGCCCGGTGGACGGATCCACCTCGAGCGGCTTGTGCGTAACCGGATTCTGGTTCGGATCCGGCTGCGCGGGCGGCGTCTGCGGCTGCGCGGGGGTCGGACCGACCTGCGGAGGAACCGTGGCCTGCTGCGGCTTCGTATCGCCCCCGCCACCGCTGGACGGCGGCTTGCTGTCTCCGCCGCCGCCGTCGTTCCGGCCGGACGAGCCCTTGTCGTGCCCGCCGCTGCCGCTGTCGGCGCCGAGTTGCAGACGGCCGAACGGATCTGTCGGCACGTTCAGGCCGTCGGAGAACGCGCGCAGCCCGTTCGTCGCCGCGGTGTGCGCGTTGCGGATGTACTGCCGGTAGGCGTCCATCGCGTCCGAGTACTGCTGGCAGTACTCGTCCATCTGACGGCAGAACATGTCGGACCACTTGGAGTTGTAATCGGTGTCCAGGTCGACGGACATGCCGCGAATGTCCTGGGGCGCAATAGGTCCGGTCCCGTACTCCTGACTCCGCGCGACCTCCGAGCCGGACCGCGCATTGCCCCAAAGGCTGGAGAGTTCGATGCCGTCGCCGTTGTCCCGGCCCCATTTGATCGCTTCGTCGAGCCGGTCCATGAACATCAGCAGCCCGTCGGTGTCCTCGGGCTTGTGCGCGTCCAGGAATTTCTTGGGCGCCTGTCCGCCGTTTTCGGGCACCTGTCCCAAATCGAGGATCGGCTTGCGGACCGTCTGCCACAACTGATGAAGCAGCTGACTGAAACCGTTGACCGTGCCGAGGTATTCGCCGGAAGCCTTGCTGAAATCGTCCAGCTTTTCGGCGGCCGAATCGGCGGCCTTGCCCTGCCAAGCAGCGGTAAGGCCCTGCTTGACCTGAGCGGTGTCGTCCTGCGCGGCCTTCGCCGCCTTGCCCAGGTTCGCCGCGCGTCCCTGCGCGCCCCAGAGGTAGCCGAATCCGAACCCGCCGAGTTCGTTCAGCATCCGGTTCTCTTCGTCCCCCTGGCCGTAGGGCGGGGCGAACCGCAGCCCGAGGTTCCGCGACGGATGCTGCGTCCACCGCGTGTACGGCTGCACGAGTTTCCCGGTCATCTTTTCCCGGAAACCGGCCAGCGGCTTGAGAATGTTGTCGGACGTGTCGTCGAGATGGACGTCCGCGGGAGGCTGCAGCGGGGCGATGATCGTGTCGCCGAGACGACCAGTGCCCTGGTCCGCCGGAGGAGTCACGGTCAGGCTCCCTTGCCGGCGTTCGTGACGCCCCAGGCGTTCTCTTGCTCGTTCTCGCTGTGCAGGGTCACCGAGGTGTTGAGCCGTTCCGCGAAACCGCCGAGGAAAGTACTGCCTTTCGCGGCGGAATCGCCGAGTGCCTGCATCTTCGCGACGTAGGCTCCCGCCGCCTCGGACAAGCCGGGGATCTTGCCGAAATGCGCCGCCGCCAACTGGGACTGCGCGGTGTAAGTCTTGATCTCCTTGAACGAGGTGCTCATCGTGGAGACGTCGTTCGCCACCTTTTTGACCTGGTCCGGCTCAATGTGGAATTTCGCCATCGTCGCCCTCTCCCCTCGCGCCCGCGGCTACTCTGCGTCGATCCAGTTGGTGGCCGAGAAGTCGTCGTCCTCCCATGCCCGGTGCCGGGCCGCCGAAGCGGGCGGAGGAGACGCCGCCGGCGGAGCGGCCGGCGCCGGTGGTGCCGGCGCGGCCGGTTCGCCGTCGTCCTCAACCCGGAACATCGCGGCGGTCGCGTCATCCTCGGCAACCTGTTTGGCAACCCGCTGGGCTGTCCGTTCTGCCTCTTCCGACGCGGCCCGGTCGTCCTCGGTTCCCTCGGCGGCGGCAGCGGCGATCGCGGCCTCGCGGTCGGCCTGCGACTGTGCGTCCTGAGCGCGGTGTTCATCGAGAAGCTTCGCGAACGCGGCCTGCCTGGCCTCGTCGTCGGCGATCGCCCGCTCGTGATCGGCGCTGTACTGCGCGCGCACCTCTTCCATTGCCGCCAGGCTTCTGGCGAAATGCGGAGGCACCTCACTCTGGTCGTACATCGCCCCTCCCCGGTTGATCCCGCATTGCGGAATGTACCTGCCGGATCACTGGTGGCGCAGAGTATTCACCATATTTCGGTCAGGAGACCGCGGACACGACCCCAGCCAGCCGGTCCGCCGCGGCCTGGGCCGTGTCGTGGGCGGGGGCTTCCACCATCACCCGCACCAGCTGCTCGGTTCCGGACGGGCGCAGCAGGACCCGCCCTTCCTCGCCGAGTTCGGCTTCGACCTCGCCCACCGCGTCGCGGACTTCGGCGGACCCGGCCACCGCTGCCTTGTCCGCCACCGGGACGTTGACCAGCACCTGCGGCAGCCGGTTCATCACCGCGGACAGTTCTGCCAGCGGTTTGCCCGTCGCGGCCATCCGGGCCATCAGGCGCATCGCCGTGAGCAGGCCGTCGCCGGTGGTGGCGTGGGCGGGGAGGACTACGTGGCCGGACTGTTCGCCGCCGAGGGCCAGGCCGGACGCGCGCAGTTCCTCCAGCACGTAGCGGTCACCCACCGCAGTCGTGACGACCGTGATGCCGTGTGCCTTCATCGCCAGGTGCAGGCCGAGGTTGCTCATCACGGTCGCGACCAGGGTGTCCTTCACCAGCGCGCCCTCTTCGGCCAGCGCCAGCGCCAGGACCGCCATGATCTGGTCGCCGTCCACCAGTTCGCCGGCGGCGTCGACGGCCACGCAGCGGTCCGCGTCTCCGTCGTGGCCGATGCCGAGGTCGGCACCGTGTTCGACGACTGCCGCGCGCAGCAGATCGGGGTGGTTCGAGCCACAGCTGTCGTTGATGTTGAGGCCGTCCGGCTCCGCGTGCAGGGCCACGACCTCAGCACCGGCCCGGCGGTACGCCTCGGGCGCGGCCGCGGACGACGCGCCGTTCGCGCAGTCCACCACGACCTTCAGGCCGGTCAGCGGATGCGGCGTCGCGGCGAGCAGGTGCTCGATGTACTTGTCGAGCGCGTCCGGGACGTCGGTCACGCGGCCGACGCCGTCGCCGGTCGGGCGGGTGACGCCGGTCGCGTCGAGGCCGGATTCGATCTCGTCCTCGATGCTGTCCGGCAGTTTGTGCCCGCCGGCGGCGAAGAGCTTGATGCCGTTGTCCGGCATGGGGTTGTGCGAGGCGGAGATCATCACGCCGAGGTCCGCGTCGAGCGCGCCCACGAGGTAGGCGACAGCGGGGGTCGGGAGCACGCCGAGCCGCAGGACGTCCGCACCGGCCGAGGCGAGGCCCGCCACCACGGCGGCCTCCAGCATCTCGCCGCTGGCGCGCGGGTCGCGGCCGACCACGGCCACCGGGCGGTGCGAACGGTCGTGCGCCGCCAGCACTCGGGCGGCGCTCGCCGCGACCGACAGGGCCAGTTCCGGGGACAGGTCGGCATTGGCCAGACCGCGTACCCCGTCGGTGCCGAACAGTCGAGCCATCTCGACCTCCTTGTCTTGATTCACCGGCCTCGGGGCGCGCCGGGCCTCGACAATTTAGCGCCGGGCCCGGCAAGGGTGATCCCCTGCCCTACCCCAAGACAGTCGTGCCAGTGGCGAAGAACGCATCACCAGGCCCGGAAAACGCCGGAAGCGCCCATCCGATGGACGGATGGGCGCTTCCGGGGTTGCGCCAGAGTGCTGAAAATCAGCGCTTGGAGTACTGCGGGGCCTTACGGGCCTTCTTGAGGCCGTACTTCTTCCGCTCCGTGGCGCGCGCGTCACGGGTCAGGAAGCCGGCCTTCTTCAGGGCCGGGCGGTCGTCGGCGTCGACCTCGACCAGCGCACGGGCGATGGCGAGACGCAGCGCGCCGGCCTGGCCCGAGATCCCGCCGCCCTTGAGGTTGGCGAAGATGTCGAAGGAGTCCGGCTTCTCGACGGTGACGAGCGGCTCCTTGATGAGCTGCTGGTGCACCTTGTTCGGGAAGTACTGCTCAAGGGACTTGCCGTTGAGCTTGAACTCACCGGTACCCGGCACGACGCGGACGCGGACCACGGCCTCCTTGCGGCGGCCGACCGTCTGCGCGTTGCCACCGGCGGCACGCGACGGGCGCGGGGCGGCGGCGGACTCGCTGGTCGCCACGGCCTCGGCGGGGGTCTCGGTCGAAGCGACGACCTCGGTCTCGGTGCTGGTCAACTGTTCCTCACTCACTGCGCGACCTGCGCGATCTTGGTGATCTCGCGCGCCTGCGGCTGCTGCGCGGCGTGCGGGTGCTGCGGGCCGGCGTACACCTTCAGCTTCTTGGCCATGGCGCGGCCGAGCTTGTTCTTCGGCAGCATGCCCTTGACCACCTTCTCCACGAGGTGCTCGGGCTTGGTGTCGAGCAGCTCGCCGAAGGAGCGCTTCCGCAGACCGCCGGGGTAACCGCTGTGCCGGTACGCGAACTTCTGCTCGCGCTTGTTACCGGTGAGAGCGACCTTCTCGGCGTTGACGATGATGACGAAGTCACCGGTGTCCACGTGCGGGGCGTAGGTCGGCTTGTGCTTGCCGCGCAGCAGCGTGGCGACCTCGGTCGCGAGCCGTCCGAGCACGACATCCTCGGCGTCGATCACGTGCCAGGCACGAGTGACGTCGCCGGGCTTGGGGCTGTACGTGGGCAAGGGTCTACCTCGTCGTCATTGCGTGTGGGTAATGTGCGGGCCGAGCGCTGACGCGCCGCAACGCACAACGACATATGAAGATACCCCTGTGGTCCCGCCTGTTGTGCAGCGGGGGTGCGAAGACGCCTCGTCGGCCGGTTCACAGCCTACCCGACCGGTTCCCGGAACCACCACGCCGCCGCGCGCGTCCGCTCGAGGTGAGACGATTCGCTCGCGCATCCGCGCGAGCACGAGCGAGCACCTGGGGACGGCAGTTGAAGACACGAGCGAGGACGGCCGCAGCCGTACGGACGACCGCGGCCGTCGCCGCCGTGCTGGCGCTCGCGACCGCGTGCGGGCAGGCCCGCGCCGGCACCGCGCTGCCCGACGGCGATCAGGCCGCCGCGTACGTCGGCGCGAAGTTCGAGAAGGCCATGGCGAAGCTCGGGGACACGATCGTCGACCCGCGCAACGTGACGAACTCGGCGGACCGGTACTTCAAGTTCGACGACAAGTACCTGCACAACATCGTCACCTCCGCGCGCACCGGCAGCCCGGAGAGCCGCATCGTGCACAACCGGTCGCAGAAGAACCCCAACGAGTTCCTCGACTCGTTCACCCCGGCCGACGGCACCGTCGAGTACCTCTACCTCGGCCCGGCCTACAAATCGCTCGCGCCGACGCCGTGGGTCTCGATGCCCAAGCCGGAGGCCGGGCTCGTGCAGCCGTGCGCGTGGGGCGGGGTGCAGATCGCGTGCAAGATGGGCGACTCGGTCGACAGCTCGTACAAGGCGGACAAGAAAGCGCTGCGCGGCGCGAAGAGCTCCGCGGACGGCACCGAGCAGCTGACCGTGAACGTGCCGTTCTCGATCTTCCTCGACCGGCGCGTCGAACTGCTCCCGGACAAGGTCGTCAACGAGGTCGGCCCGGAACTGCGCAAGGCCGTCGTGCCGAGCACGATCACGCTCAAGCCGGACGGTTCGCTCGCCGAGTTCACGATGGCGGCCAAGTTCGAGGGCGACGGGCACAAGGTCGAACTGCGCTACGACTTCAAGTTCACCGGCGAGGCGACCGCCTCGGACCTGCCGACGGTCCCGGACGCCTCGCAGGTCACCGTGCTCGCGGACGACGCGGCCAAACAGGACTTCTACCGCAGGCTCGGCGAACTGCAGGGGCGTTGATGCGCACTCTCCCGCCGACTCCCGCGTCCATCGAACCCCGAGGTGAGCACCGATGACCCAGCCTCCCGACCAGCAGCCGCAAGGGCAGCCGCAGTGGTGGCAGCCGGGGACCAACGCGCCGCAGCCGGGTTACCCGTCCGAAGTGGACAGTCCCGGCCGGCAAGGCGGCCAGTGGGCGCAACCTCCGGCGCAGCACCAGTTTCCGCCCGCGCAGTATCCGCAGCAGGGTTATCCGGCGCAGCCGTACGGCCAGCAGGCACAGCCGTACGGCGGACCTGGGCAGCCCCTGAGCCAGCCGACTCCGGTTCAGCAAGGCCAGCCGGGACAGCCGCCGTCCGGAAACCCTTACGGCGGCGGGTTCCAGCCGTCCGAGTACGGCGGCCTCGGCGCGTTTTCCTCGGCCAAGCCAGGAAAACCGCGCTCGAAGAAGCCGTTCCTGATCGGCGGCGCGGTCGTCGTGGCGCTGGCCGCCGCGGCCGGGATCTCGTGGGCGACCGGGGTGTTCTCCGGAGACACTTTGGACCAGAAGTCGTTGCAGGACGGCGTTTCCAAGGTGCTCAACGAGAACTACGGCGAGCCGGACGTCAAGAACGTCGCGTGCCCGTCGGGGCGGACGATCGAGAACGGCACCACGTTCGACTGCACGGTGCAGGTCGGCGGGCAGCCGAAGAAGGTGACCGTGCGGGTGCTCAACGACAAGCCGGAATACTCCGTCGGCGCCCCGCACTGAGGTTTCTCCGCAGAAGTCGGTGAGCCACGCGGCCCTGCCGCGTTTCCCGCACACGAAAACGGCGGGCCGGCACCCGAAGGTGCCTGGCCCGCCGTGGTTTCGGAGCGTGGCTCAGAACAGGTTCTGCACCGAGCGGTCCGTCGCCTGGTAGCCGTCCGCGATCTGCGGCAGCACGGCGGCGATCTGCGCCAGAAGCTGGGTGAACTCGTCGAACTTCTGGTCCCACTCGTTCTGGGCCTGGATGTACTGGTCCTTCGCTTCACCGCTCCAGCTGTGGGTCAGCGGGTTGAGGTCGCTCTTCAGGTTGTCGAAGAGGCTCTTCAGCTCGCTACCGGTGGCGGTGCAGTCCTCCGCGGCGCGGTGGATCGTACCCGGGTCTACAACAATACGGCCGTCAGGCATGTCAAGCTCCTGTCAGAAGAATGAATGAAGAATGAAGGCGAATCCGAACGGGGAAGTTCCCGATCAGCCAAGAACGCCGAAGCCCTTGTTGAGCGAGTTGATGTGCTCGTGCTGCGCCGCCTCGCTCTTGGCGTACATCGAGCCACCTTCCTGAAGCAGGGTGCCGATGCGGTGCAGAGCGTCGTTGAGGCCACGACCGCAGTCGTCGAAGCGGCGCATGACGTTGTCGAAGGCACGCTGCGCGTCGCCTTCCCAGCCCGCGCGGGTCGCCTCGATGTTGGAGCGCAGGTCGCCCAGGTTCTTGTTCATCCGGCCGGTCGCGTCGACAACGCGCCCCTCAGCCTGAGTGAATTCCTTCGGATCCCCAGTGAAGCCGCCAGCCATGGGAGCTACCCCCTTCGTGAGTGGTTGTGCGCGCCGGCTGGTGTTTCCGGCACTGCACCTACGACGAAGACATTGCCAGTTCGGTTCACACTTGTCGCGACTTCTTCTCAAGTAGTTGCTTGCGTGAACGCCGGATCAGGGAACCGCCCGGCAACGGCCGGGTGAACGGTCTCCGCGCGCTTCCGAAAAAACCTTGTCCACCAGCGTGGTTAGCACACGCACAGCCGGTTCCTGGAATATTTCAGGAGTCCCGGCTCATGATTCGCGACTGCGAAAAGTCCTCGTCCTCTTCACTCGTCCGTGTCTGTTCGGGCGAAATCTTGGGACGAACGGGAACCGGCTCGGGAGCGGCGGGTTCGACCGGCATCGGCAATCCGCGGGCCGCGCGGAACCGGCGGGCGGCCCCGCGCAACGCGGACGGGGCGGGCTCCGCGGCTCCGGAAAGCCGCCGCCTGCCGAACTCTTTCAGCAGTTCCCGGTTTTCGCCGCGGCGCCGTTCGCTGCGCGCGAGCGCGGTGCCCGCGACGCGGCGCGAGAAAGTGACTGCGTCCTGGCCTGCTCGGGTGAATGCCGCTGGCGCGGATTCCGGTTCGGAGGCCACGAGTGCTCCTTCAGCTGGTGATCTTCAACGTGCGCACCACCTGCTCGCACGCGGCGTCGACGCGCTGCTGCACCGCCGGCGATTGGTACTGGCAGCCGACGTGCACCCGGATCCGGCCCTGCACGAGCACATACCAGCGGACGGTAATCCGTTCCGGTTTGCTCTCGACGTAGCCGATCACGCTCCGGCCACCGTAAGTCAGATCGGAGCGGAACGCAGTGTAGTTCGCGTTTCCCGTCACCCCGGATTGCAAAGCATCGACGAGTTTCTGCCGGTCCGCCGTCGCGTCGTAGTCCATGACGAACTCCTGCGCGAGCACGAGGTCGTTGCCCCGCTCGGCGTCCTGCGGGTGCAGGATCACCTGCCGGTCCGCGACCTCGTCGGTGGTTTGGACCCAGTCGTTCGGCGCGACGAGGCTGAAATCGTATTGGGAGAACGAGCGGCCTTGCTCGGAGTTGTCCCCGCGGCTGACGAAGTACACGATTCCGCCCGCGATCAGCGCCACGACCGCCACCGCCGCGGTGATCAGCCACAGCCGGCGGCGTTTCTTCGCTTTGCCGCCGGAGCCGCCCGCCGCCTCCGCGCCGGGAGCGCCGAACGCCCCGTTCCCGGAACCGTTCTGTCCCAACGCGTTCTTGCCCGGCCCAGTCCGCAGTGGACTCGGGGGCGCGACGGCGCCGAACGGCGCGCTTTGCGGCCCCCTCGCCGGATCGGCTGGCGAGAACCCGCGAGGCGGCACCGGAGCGTTTCGCGGCGGCGCGTTGAGCGCGTTCGGCACCGGCGGCACCCGCCGGGTCGGCGCGTCCCCGCGGACGATCTCGGTGCGGTGGTCGGCCTGCCCCGGGATCGACGAACCGGGCAGCACGCCGGTGCGGTCCGGTTCCAGCAGCACCGCCCGGAGCGCGCCGCGCGCGACGACCGTCTCCGGCTGGTCGAGGCTCGTCGGCACCACGCCGGTGCGCTCGTGCACCAGCCGGGAGATCATCGGGATCCGGCTCGAACCGCCGACGAGGAAGATCGCCGCGAGCTGCTTCGGACGCAGGCCGGAGTCGGCGATCGCGCCGCTGGTCAGCTCGACCACCCGGCCGAGCGGAGCCCCGATCAGCCGTTCCAGGTCCACTCGCGTCACGTGCGCGTCCGCGAACGGCGGCGGCAACGGGACGTCGGTGTACGTGTGCCTGGACAGTGTCTCTTTCGCGCCGCGAACGTCCTGGCGCAGCACTCGCCGACGTCGGCGCTCAGCCAGCTCGCGACCCTCGACCAGCTGCTGCCACGCCTGCGGATCCGTGCCGGACACCAGCGACCCGACGTGCTCCAGCAACGCCTGGTCGATGTCGGCCCCGCCGAAACTCGGGTCGCCTCGCGTGGCCAGCACCTGGAACCCGCCCCGCTGCGGAGGCGCGCCCGGCACTCGCGCCGCGCGCGCGGCCTCCGGCGACCGCTGGACGACGCTGACATCGACCGTGCCGCCGCCGAGATCGAGCACTGCCAGCGCGTCGCCAGGACGGCCGGAGAACTCGACCGTCCGGCCGCCCGGCGAAGCTTCCGGGGCGAAGGTGGCCGCGTGGTACACCGCCGCGGCCACCGGTTCCGGCACCAGCGCCACCTCGCGCGCCAGCCGTCCCGCGGCCTGGCGCAGCAGCCGGGTGCGGATCGCGCCCCAGTCCGCCGGGTGGGTGAGCACCAGCAGATCCACCTCGGCGTCGCCCGCGACGCGCCGCGCCTCGGCGACGGCCCGGTCCAGCACCGCGTGCACGACGTCGATGACCCGCAGCACCGAATCGCCGAGCAGCAGATCGCCCTCGTCGATCCGCCGCTTCGGATTCGGCTCGTAGCGCGACGGGTCGACGGCCGCCTGCCGCTCGGCCTCCTGGCCGACGAACAGGGTGCCGTCGGACGCCGCGTACACCGCCGAGGACATCAGCGGCTGCCCGTCGATCACCACGACCTGCGGTTCGCGACCGTTGACCGACACGACGACACAGGTGCTCGAGGTCCCGAAGTCGATCGCGACCCGCACCGTCACCGGGCACCCCTTCGGTCAGGCGCGCCGGCTCCTCCCCGGCCGGTCAGTCCGGCTGGATCCACGACACCTGCACGAGCTGCTTCCCGTTCTTGCGGCTCAGCATGTTGCCCCGGCCCGGCGGCATGGCGCTCGGCCGGATGTTGCCGATCAGCACGCCCTCGTCGCGGGAACCGTTCATCACCATGCCGGTGGCGGCGAGTTCCTTGAGCTTGCCGATGACCGGGTCGTACGCCGCCCGCGACGCACCACCGGTGCGCCGGACCACGATCAGGTGCAGGCCGACGTCCTTCGCCTGGGCGAGGAACTCCGACAGCGGCTTGAGCGGGTTCGTGGACTGCGTCGCCACCAGGTCGTAGTCGTCGACGATCACGAACAGCTCCGGACCGGTCCACCAGGACCGGGTCTTCAGCTGTTCCTGGGTGACGTCCGGACCCGGCAGCCGCCGCGTCATCGACCCGTGCACGTCCTGGACCATGCTGTCCAGCTGCGCCGAGGAAACGGCGTAGCCGAGCAGCGAATCGCCCTCGAGGAACCCGAGCATCGTGCGCCGGTAGTCGACCAGCAGGATCACGGCCTCCTGCGGCGTGTAGCGCTCGGTGATGCCGCGCGCGATCTGCCGCAGCAGGTTCGTCTTGCCGGACTCGCCGTCGGCGAACGCGAAGAAGTGCGGGTCCGCGTCGAAGTCCAGGTAGATCGGCTGCAGGTCTTCCTCGTTGACGCCGATCGGGACCAGCTTCGTGTCCCGCTTCTGGTCGATCTGCAGGACCTCTTCGTAGGTGATCATCTCCGGCAGCAGGCGCACCTGCGGGGCCACCCGGCCACGCCACGCCCCGCGGATCTTCGCGACCGCGTCCGCGACGCCCGCCGCGACTGTCTCCGGGTCACTCGACCCGTCGATCCGCGGCAGGCCGGTGAGCAGGTGCAGCTTGTCGCGGGTCAGACCGCGGCCCGGCCGCCCGGCAGGCACGTTGACCGCGATCCGGCGGTCCATTTCGGACTCCGTCGGGTCACCCAGACGCAGCTCGAACCGCGTGCCGAGCATGTCCTTGATCGCCGGCCGGAGGTCGGCCCACCGGTTCGCCGAGATGATGACGTGCACGCCGTAGGCGAGACCCTGCGTGGCCAGCCGGGTGATCGACGTCTCCAGCTCCTCGAAGTCGTCGCGCAGCGCCCGCCAGTTGTCCACGATCAGGAACGCGTCGCCGAACGGGTCCTGCTCCGGCGTGATCTCGCCGCGGCGCTTCCGGTTGCGGAACTCCGTCATCGAGTCGACGCCCAGCGCCCCGAACCGGCCTTCGCGCTCGGTCAGCAGCGTGGTCAGCTCGGCCACGATCCGGCGGGCCTTGTCCGGCTCGCGCCGGGCCACCGCGACCCCGCCGACGTGCGGAAGGTCCGCGAGGCCGGCGAGGGTACCGCCACCGAGGTCGAGGCAGTAGAACTGCGCTTCCTCGGGGGTGTGGGTGAGCGCCATCGACATGATCAGCGTCCGGAGCATGGTCGACTTGCCCGACTGCGGGCCGCCCGCGATGACGCCGTGGCCCTGCGCACCGGCGAAGTCCGCCCACAGGAAGTCGCGCCGCTGCTCGTACGGCCGGTCGACGATGCCCATCGGCACCTGCAGCCTGCCGTTGCCGAAGAACCCGACCGGGGACAGGCCGCGGTCGTCGGTGGGGTTGAGGTTCGGCAGCATCGTGTCGAGCGAGTTCGGCTCGTTCAACGGCGGCAGCCACACCTCGTGCGCCGGCGGGCCCTGCCCGATCAAGCGGCTGACGATGACGTCCAGTTCGCTGGGCTCGACGGCCTCTTCGGACTCCGGCTTCTTCGGTGCTTCCTGCTCCTCGACGACCGGTTCCGGCTCGGGTTCCTTCGGCAGCTCCACGAAGTCCGGCACGAACAGCTGCGGCCGCTTGTCGGCGCGCACCACCGTGGCGGCCGGGCCGGCCGCCTTGATGCCCGCGGGCCGGTACGGGCCCGAGACGTAAGAAGCCTTGAACCGCACCAGGGTCGAGGTGTCGTACTTCAGGTAACCGCCGCCGGGGACCGACGGCAGTTCGAACGCGTCCGGCACGCCGATCGCCGCGCGGGATTCCGCCGCGGAGAACGTCTTGAGGCCGATCCGGTAGGACAGGTGCGAGTCGAGACCGCGCAGCTTGCCCTCTTCCAGCCGCTGCGACGCCAGCAGCATGTGCATCTGCAGCGACCGGCCCAGTCGGCCGATCGCGACGAACAGGTCGATGAAGTCCGGTTTCGCCGCCAGCAATTCGGAGAACTCGTCGCAGACGATGAACAGCGCGGGCAGCGGGTCGAGGTCGGCGCCGTTTTCGCGGGCCTTCTCGTACTCCCAGACGTTCTTGAAGTTGCCGCCGTTCTTCAGCGCTTCCTGGCGGCGGTTCATCTCGCCGGCCAGCGCGTCCTTCATGCGGTCGACCAGCGTGACCTCGTCCGCGAGGTTGGTGATGACCGCGGACACGTGCGGTGCCTTGTCCAGGCCCAGGAACGTCGCGCCGCCCTTGAAGTCGACGAGGACGAAGTTGAGCGTGCTCGACGAGTGCGTGGCCAGCATGCCCAGCACCAGGGTGCGGAGGAACTCCGACTTGCCGGAACCGGTCGCGCCGATGCACAGGCCGTGCGGGCCCATGCCCTCCGCCGCGGCTTCCTTGATGTCCAGCTCCACCGGCTGGCCGTACTCGCCGACGCCGAACGGGACGCGGTAGCGGTCGCGGATCGGCCGGGGCCGCCACGCCTGCTGGACGTCGAACGTCATCGGGTCGCCGGGGATGCTGAGCAGTTCCAGCAGCGAGGGGTTGGACAGCAGCGGCTCTTCCTCGCTGACGTCCTGCCCGCCGCCCCCGCCGACGCGGTACGGCGCGAGGAGCCGGGCGAGCGCCTCGACCTCGACCACCGACAGCGAGTCCGGGCGGCCGAACCACTCGACGCCGCCCGCGCTGCGCGCGCCGAGCCGGTCTTCCTCGACCACGAGCCGCAGGCCGCGCCGGGCGGCGAGGTTGCCGACCGAATCGGAAAGGTCGACCAGGGTGACGCCGACCAGGCCCTCCTCGAGGATGATCTGCTCCTCGCGGGTGACCTCGGCGTCGTCCACGATGATCACGACGTGCGGCTGGTCCGGGGCGGGCGTCGCGTTGCGGGAGAACCGCTGCCGGTCGCGCAGCTCCTCGTCCAGCCAGTCTTCGATCTGCTTGAGCGAGCCCGCCATCATGCGCAGCTGGCCGATGCCGTCGGACAGCGTGGGGTGCTGGGTGTGCGGGAGCCACTTCGCCCACTCCCACTCCTCCTTCGCCCGGCCCGCGGTGGCGACCGCGATCATCACGTCGTCCGGGCTGTGGAAGGCGACCAGCTGGGCCAGCATCGCGCGGGTCAGCGCGCGGGTGCGGCTCCGCTCGCCCTGCATGCTGACCGCGGCGAACCCGCGGAGGGTGATCTGGGTGGGCAGGTCCGGCACGATCGAATGCGCGCGCACGAACCGGCGCAGCGCGAGGGTGGCGATCGGCTCCAGTTCGTCCACCGGGCCGGTCTGGGGCGGGACCAGCCGGGTGGCGAGGCGGTGCGAGCTGCGGCCGACGCGCAGGTGCAGGAAGTCCTGGTCGTTCTGCCTGCGCTCCCACATCCGGCGGCTGGCCGCGAGCGACCACAGCGACTGCGGGTCCGGGTGCACCCATTCGAGGGCGGCGCGCTGGTCGACCATCGCCTCGCGGGCGCGGTCGCGCATCTGGCCGAGGTACCGCAGGTAGTCCTTGCGGTCCTCGTCCATCTCGGCCTTCTTCTGGCCGCCGCCCTTGCCGCCGCCGCCCGCGAGCATGCCGACGGTGCCCATCAGCATCATGCCGCTCATCATGATCGTGGTCGGGTTTTTCGCGCCGCCCGCCGTGAACATGAAAACCATCATCCCGAGCGACGCGAAGATCATCACGCCCGGAATCGCCTTGGCGACAATGCTTCCCGGGATCGTGCGGGGCACCTCGGGCGGCGGCTCGAGATGCACCTCGCCGCCGGGCGGGCGCGGCGCGGCCAGCCGCGGCGACTTCTTGAACTGCAGCGTGCTCATCTCGAAGGACCCCTCTATTCCTGCTCGACGCCTGCACCCGGGTGCGCGGGACAACCTATCGAACGTCGCCCCGGAAATCCGGCCAACTCCCGGATCGGCATCTCGCACCCCCTCCGCGGGCCCGCGGCGGGGCCCGTCCTCCCAGTGCGCCCGAGTGTAGGGACCACCACCGACAGTCAACGGACCAGGCGGAGGAACCCGCTGGTCGGTCTGGTCTAACCGGGCCGGTACGGGTATTTTCGCCGACGATTTGCGGACACGCGCTGAAACCTGTCACCAGGTTCGGTATAAGTTCCCCCGGGAGCTGTCTTTTCAGAGCGGGGGATCTAGTGGCAACGGGCACGACGGTATTCAGCAGGGTCACGGTGGTCGCACCGACGACACGCATCGACGTCGCGCTTCCGGCCGACGTGGCGGTGGCCGACCTGCTGCCCATGCTTCTGGAGATGGCCAAGGAGGTCACTCCGGACGGCGGGGCCCGGCACGGCGGGTGGGCGCTGGCCAAGCTCGGCGACGCGCCGCTCGACCCGAGCCGGACGCTCGCGTCCCTCGGCGTGGTCGACGGCGAGCTGCTGCAGCTGCGCAAGCGGAACGAGAACCCGCCGCCGCCGATGTACGACGACGTGGTCGACGCCATCGCGGAGTCCGACCCAGACACCTTCCGTCCGTGGACGAAGGAGACCGCGCGCCGCTTCGGCCACGTCGCGGGCGGGCTCGCCCTGTTCTTCTCCGCGCTCGCGCTGTTCTTCAGCGGTTCCCTCTACGGCGGTTCCTCGCTCGGCCCGGCGATCGCCGGCGGCCTCGGCGCGATCGCCTGCGTCGCGGTCGGCGCCACGCTCGCCAAGGCCTACCAGGCCGAGGCCACCGGCGTGCTGATCGCGTCCGCGGGCGGCCTGCCGCTGGCCTTCGTGAGCGGGTTCTACATCGTGCCGGGGCTGTCCGTCCGGGCAAACCTTCTGCTCGGCGCGGTGCTGGTGCTGATCGTCTCGGCGGTCTGCATCCTCGTGGTCGGCGCGGGCATCCGGGTGTTCATCGCCACCGCCACCGCGGGCGTGTTCGGCTCGCTCGCCTTCCTCATCGCGACGCTCGTGACCAGCGCCGACACCTCGGCGGTCGCCGCGGGCACGGTCGCCGTCGCGCTGGGCTGCATCTCGTTCCTGCCGCGCGCCACCATCTGGCTCGCCAAGCTGCCGCTGCCCTACGTGCCGAGCACCGCCGAAGAACTGAAGGAAGACACCGGCTTCCCGGACTACAAGGCGATCGAGCAGCGCACCGCGGTCGCGCACGACTACATGACCGGCCTGATGATCGGCTGCGGCGCCACCACGGCGGTCGCGGCGGTCCTCGCGGCCACCGCGCCGAACGTCTTCGGCGTCATCCTCGGCGTCGTCGCGACGCTGGTCCTGCTGCTGCGCGCCCGTGCCTACGCCAACGGCGCGCAGGCCATCGCGCTGCTCACCACCGGCATGGTCGCCGCGGCGGGCATCCTGCTCGGCTGGCTGTTCTTCTCCGCCACCGCCGAGCAGCGGCTGCTGTACGTCTTCGGTGCGCTGATCCTGATCGCCGCGGCCGCCCTCGTGGTCGGCGTGGTCTTCCCGGACCAGCGTTTCTCGCCGCCGCTGCGGCGCACGGTGGAGATCATCGAGGCGATCTGCATCGCCGTGGTGCTGCCGCTCGCTCTCGGCGTGATGGACCTCTACTCGACGCTGCGCCACCTCAACCTCAAGTGAGCCGCGCGATGGGCTCCCCACGTTCCTTCCCCCGCAGGCTCGGCCTCCCCGGCCGCGCCGGGGTGGCGCTGTTCGCGGCCGGGCTGGGACTGCTGTCGCCGTTCGCCGCCGCTCCGGCGTCGGCGCAGACGGCGAGCGCGCCCGCCGGCACCTGGGCCACCCCGCCGCCGCTGGGTCCCGGCGACGCGCCGCCCGCCGACAGCCACGTGCCGGACAAGACGTACAAGAAGAAGAACGACTGCGTGCAGCGCAGTCTCGGGCAGAACGTCGAGATCAACTTCCGCCCGTGGGGCCAGGACTACCTGCAGCTGTCGAAGGCGCAGGAGATCGTCCGCGCGGCGAAAGGATCGGTCGGGGGCGACCAGCGGGTCGCCGTGATCGACACCGGCGTCACGCAGCATCCGTGGTTCCAGGGCCGGGTGGAAAGCGGCGGGGACTACGTGGCGAAGCCGGACAACGGCGCGGACCCGGGACTTCAGGACTGCGACGGCCACGGCACCGAGGTCGCCGGCATCATCGCGGGCAACCCGCAGGACCCGAAGGTCGGCTTCATCGGCGTGGCCCCGGACGCGCGCATCGTCTCCTACCGGCAGCTGAGCGAGAACTACGCCAAGGACGACAGCCCGCAGCAGCCCGCGTCTCCCCCGGCGAGCGGGACCGGCCAGCCGCCGGCGAGCGGCGACAACCAGAAGCCTCCGGCAGGCAGCAGCAACAGCCAGCTGCCCCCGTCCTCGGGCGGCGGCACCGGCAGCGGAAGCGGCACGGCGCCCCAGCAGGACAACAAGGGCGACAACCGGCAGCTGGCGAAGGAAGGCACCGCGGGCACGCTCAACACGCTCGCGCAGATCATCCGCGGCATTGCCGACCGCGGCGGGATCGGCGTGATCAACATGTCGGTCGACCACTGCCGCGCGGGCACCGCGCCCGGCGACATCCAGGAGGGCGAGCGCCTCGTCCAGGCCGCGGTGCACTACGCGGCCGAGAAGGACATCGTGGTCGTCGCGGCCGCGGGCAACGTCTCGGAAAACTGCCCGCAGAACGACCAGGCCGACCCGAACAAGCCGAAGTCGGTCGTCACTCCGCCGTGGTTCTCCGACGACGTGCTGTCCGTCGGGGCCATCCAGGAGGACGGCGGCATCGCGCCGTTCAGCGTGCACGGCCCATGGGTCGGCGTCGCCGCGCCGGGCACCAAGATCGTGTCGCTCGACCCGGCGGAACACTCGACCGGACTGGCGAACCTGACCATCGCGAACGGCAGCCCGTCGCCGATCCAGGGCACCAGCTTCGCCGCGCCGTACGTGGCCGGCGTCGCCGCGCTGGTCCGCTCGATGTACCCGAACCTGAGCGCGCGCGACGTGGTCAAGCGGCTCAAGGCGACCGCGCAGCACCCGGCCGCTCCGGGCGGGCGGGACAACTTCGTCGGCTACGGCGTGATCGACCCGGTGGCCGCGCTCACCGCGAACCTGCCCGGCGACACCGGAAACCTCGCGCTGCCGAAGCCGGTGGTGCAGGAGGCCAAGCTGCCGCCTGCCGACGGCATCAGCTCGACGCCGATGATCGTCGCGCTCGCCGGCACCGGCGGCGGCGTGGCGGCACTGCTGATCACGCTGTTCGTGGTGCACACGATCCGGCGAAACCGGTCCGGGGCGCCGCCTCCGCGATAACTCAGGCACGAGAAAAGGGCCGCTTCCCGCGATCATCGCGAGGAGCGGCCCTTTCTTTGTCCACAATGGAGAGCGCCCGGTTCCGGGGCCGGAGAAGGCCGCTGGCCGCGGATGTCGCGGCCAGCGGCCTTCCGGTCATTTTCCGGGTTTCGGCGGCTTCCCGTCCTTCTCCGGCCGCCGCGCGGGCGGGTCCTGGCCGATCACCGGCGGAGTCACCTGCGCGGGCTCGCCGAAGATCTCGGAGGTCTTCGCCGCCGTGCGCTGCCTCGGCTTGTGCTGCGAGCTTCCGCCGCCACCGCCTCCGCCGCCCATTCCGGCGAAGCCCATCATCGGCATCATCGACGTGCCCGAGCCCTGATTCGCCGCCGCGGCCTGCGGGGCCGGGGCGACCGGCTCGACCGGCGGAATGCCCGCCTGACCTTGCTCCAGCCGCGGATCGGCGGCGGTTTCCTTGCCGTGGTGGGATTCCTCGGCGGCGGACGGGCTCACCGAATCGTCCGAAGAGGACTCGACAGAGGCCGCCGAGGCCGCCGAGGCCACTGTGGACTCTCCGGCCGCGGCATCGGCCGACGGACTGGTCCCGGCAGCGGCACCCGCAGGGGTACTCGCGGGCCCGTCCGCGTCGTGCAGCCGGAACTGCTCCGCCGGATAGTGGTGCCGCAGTTCGATGCTCGACGGGCTCCCCGCCGGAGCGTCCACCCCGGAGCACAACCGGCCGAACTCGCGCAGCACGTCCTCCGCCGCCTCGTGCAAGGACTTCAGCGACTGCTCGGTCTCCCGCATCTGCGAACGCGCCCGCGAAGCGCCGCCACTGGGCAGCATCGCCGATTCGGACAGCAAATCGGCAGCGTCGACCAGCACCTCCTCCGCCGCGCCCGCGATCTTGCGCAGTGATTCGGTGAGCTGGTCGAGCGAACCGGCGAGCGCGTCGAGCGCGTCCTCCGCCCCCTCGCTCGCGGCGCGAATTTCGCCAAGGTAGGCGACAAACGCGTCCGCGTCGGGGCCGGACCACGACGCGTCGATCCGGCCGAGATCCTCAGCGAGGTCCTTGGACACCCTGGCCGCCGTGCGGGCCGCGGCGCGCAGGCTCTCGGCCTCCGCGTCCAGTTCCTCCCAGCGGCCGGTGAGCGGCTGGTAATAGGCGGCGACCGGATCCGGCACGCCCAGCTCGCGGGCGAGCTCGGTCACGTACGCCAGAGACGGCTCCGTCACGAGATCCTCCCGGCGCGCTCGATCCGCTCGGCCGCGTCGGCGTCCCGCTCGGCGTGGCCGGTGGTGAGCTGCTCCAGCGCCGCGGTGACCGACCGCAGCGCGGCCACCCCGGCGGTGAGCTGGCCGCGCAACGCCTGCGAAGCCTGCGCGTACGACTCCGGCACGCCCAGCCGCGCGGCCGCCTCGCCGTACGCCTCGGCGGTGGTCGCTCGCGCGCCCACCTCGCCCGCGGCGGTCTCCAGTTCGTCGGCCGCCTGCGCGACTTTCGCCGCGTAGCCGCCGACGACCGCGCCGTCGATCCGCACGGCGCTTGTTCCCGGACTGCTTCCCGGCGCTGACACGTTGAACCCTCCGCTCACCCGGCTATGTCCGAGTGTGACGGACGGAACCCGCCGTCAGTTCCCCGCGGGTTGCTGCTGTCCGGCCGCCTGCGGTTTGTACGAGCCCGCGTTCGGGTCGATCGGCACCGAATCGAACTGCTTCATGACGTTCTGCACGTTCAGCGACGCCCCGGTCGGCAGCAGCCCGATGATCGATTCCGGAGCGGGAAGCCGGTTGTTCAGCCCCAGCTCCTCCGCGGTCGCCGCGTCCGGGACGCCGTAGCGGATGCCCCGGTCGGAGATCAGCTGGATCGGTCCCTTGTTGAAGGTCGCGCTCGTCTCGGTGGCCGACTGCACCACCGCGCCGTACCCGGTTGGCATGTAGAAACCGGTGATCGGCACGCCGTTCGGGCCGGTGTTGCTGACGCTGATGATCTTCGAGGTGCCGTCGGCGTTCTTCTCCACCGGGATCTGCTTGTTGATGTAGACCGAGGTGTGCGCCTGGCTGTGGTCGGCGTTGAGCGTCCAACCGAGACACGACACCGGCGACTGGACGGCGTCGAGAACGGTCGGCACGACCTGCGGGTAGGTGTCGACCCGCACGTAGCCGGGGTCGCCCTGCTGCAGCACCTTGACGTTGTTGATCTTGTCGAGGCCCAGCGTCGGCGTGGTGGCGGTGCCGCCGCTCTTCGCCGTGCGGACGATGTCCGCGACCGCGGGCGACACCTTCTGGATGCCGTTCTTCGCGATGAGCCAGAACTCCTGCGCCCCGCCGGTCGGCTGGGTCGAGAAGACATTGCCGACGGTCAGTCCGTCGAAGCTGCTCGACGGCGTCGAACCCTCGTCGGCCACCGGCGGCGGGATCAGCTTGGTGACCTCGGGGATCGCGTTCAGCAAAGCCTGCGACACCTTGCGCGACTTCGTCGGCAGATGCAGCGCGGACCGCACCGGGTCGTTGGAGCCGGACGGCACCTCGGCGCGCACGGTGTTCGCGTTCGACCGGTAGATGAGGTAGGTCTTGCCGTTCCCGGCGTCGCCGAGCAGCGCCTGGTTCTGCTGCAGTTCGCTGCCGAGCTTGTCGATGCCGGCGATCACGTCGGTGTTGGTCTTGTTGACCGAATCCGGCTGCGGCAGCGACAGGTCGAGCACGACCTCGTCACACACCGCCCAGTTGGGGGTGATCCGCTGGTCCGCCGACGGCAGCAGCTGCGGCCCGTCCGGGATGCCGGTGAGCTTCTCGCGCGGCATGTTCTTCAACTGTTCATCGGAGACGACAGTCGGGTTCTTCACCTCGGCCGCCTGCTGCTGGCCGCCTTGGCCGCCGCCCGGCTGTCCCTGGCTGCTCTGCTGCTTCTGCGCCATGAGGATCAGCCGCGCCGACGCGAGGTTGAAGGTGGGGATCAGCCGCGACGGGTTTCCCGTGACGACATACACGGTGCCGGACTGCTCGCCGATCACGATGTTGTCCGACTGCGGCACCGCGGGCGCGGGGCTCAACAGGCCCCACAGCACGAAAACGACGGCGCCCAGCACGCCGAGGATGACGCCGACCGCGGTCGCGCGCCCGTGCGAGCGCATCGGGTCGTGCAACATCACCGCATCACGGCGGACCAGCGCGGACTGCATCCTGCGCAGGACGAACTTGTATGCCTGAACCTGAGACTTAGTCGTGGGTGTTGATGGCATTCTCGACCTACAGTCCTCCCCGTCGCGGTACGGTTCCGCAGGATAGCCGTACGGGGACCGTCTGGTGTGGGGTTTCTACCAACTCCGGTTAGGGTCAGGCATCCCGGGACCGGCTTTCCGGGTACGCAGCACTCACGAGGGGAAGAGAACGCGCGGATGTCCGTCAGCACGCCTCCACGTCCGCCTGGTCCGCAGGGACCGCCACCGCCTCCCGGGGGACGTCCCCCGGGTCCGCCGCAGCGGCCCGGCAGAACCGGCGGACCCGGTGCGGCTCCCGGCGGTCCCGGCATGCCCCCTCGCACTCCCGCTCCCGGCGGGCCCGGAGGTCCTGGCGGGCCCGGAGGTCCTGGACGGCCGGGCGGGCCGGTCACTCCCGGACCCGGTGTTCCCAAGCCCGGCGGCCCCGGCGCGCCTGGGCCCGGCGGACCCAAGCCTGGCGGCCCCGGTGGTCCCGGCGGTCCCGGTGGGCCTAAGCCTGGCGGCCCCGGCGGTCCTGGTGGACCGGGCGGACCGGGCGGACCTGGTGGTCCCACTGGCCCGCGCACTGGACGTCCTGGCGGCGGCGGGCCTGGCGGTCCCCGTCCGGGTGGTCCCGGCGGCAATGGTCCCGGCGGACCCGGCGGTCCCGGTGGGCCCGGTGGTCCGGGCGGCCCTGGCGGCGGCGGTCCCGGTGGTCCGGGCGGTCCCGGCGGCGGCGGACCTGGCGGCCCGGGTGGCCCCGGCGGACCGGGCGGTCCCGGTGGCCCCGAAAGCAGCGAACCCGCACCGACCGGCGGCGGCACCGCGACCGCGCTCCGGATGGCCCCGCCCTCGCGGCGGCGCTCCGGCGGCATCTCGCTCGGCCCGCTGCCGGTGGTCAACCTGGTCGTGCTGGAAGTCGGCGTCGCGATCGGGCTCGTGCTGCTCGCGATCAACATGCAGCTCAAGTACGTCGCGATCGGCGTCGCGGCGCTCGGCCTGATCTTCGCGTTCCTGCGCGTCGGCGGGCGCTGGTTCACCCAGTGGCTTTCGCTGACGCTGCGGTACCGGTTCCGCTCGCGCGGCCGGGTGGCGACCCCTCCGCCGCCGACCAGCATCGAGGAACTCGCCGAGGAAAGCGCCGTCACCGGCCCGGAGGACGCGCGCGTCAGCCTGCTGCGGCTGGCCGTGCCGGACCTCGTGGTGGCGCACGCCGTCGACCACGAACGGCAGGAAGTCGGCATCGCCTGGAACGACGGCACCTGGACCGCGGTCCTGCTCGTCGAGCCGATGCCGGCGATGATCTCGCAGGCGGGCGGCGCGCCCAGCCTTCCGCTGTCCGCGCTCGCGCCGTGCCTGGAAGACCGCGGCGTGCTGCTCGATTCCATCCAGATGATCTGGCACAGCTACCCGGGTTCGGCCGCGATGCCCGCGGACGCCCCGGCGCTCAGCTCCTATCTCGAGGTGCTCGGCCCGCTGCCCGCGGCCGCGCGGCGGACGACGTGGATCGCGGTCCGGCTCGACCCGCGGCGCTGCCCGGAGGCGATCCGGGAACGCGGCGGCGGCGTCGTCGGCGCGCACCGCGCGATGATCGGCGCGCTGTCGCGGGTGCGGAACGCGCTGGAATCCCAAGGCGTGCCGACCCGGCCGCTCGACCCGGACGAGTTGCTGCGCGCCAGCATCTCGGCGGCCGAGCTCACCGCGGTCGCCGGTTCGAACGAGAAGGTCAGCCTGCAGGAGAGCTGGACCGGCGTCACCGCGGCCGGCATCGGGCACTCCAGCTACGCGATCACCGGCTGGCCCAAGGGCAAGATCAGCGGCAGCCTCAACGGGCTCACCAGCGTGCGCGCACTGTCCGCGACGGTCGCCATGGCGATCTCGCCGTCCGCCGACGAGGGCCGCATCGGCCTGCGCGGCGTGGTGCGGCTCAGCGCCCGCAACCCGCGTGAGCTGGACGCGGCCGACCAGCGGCTGCAGAGCATCGCGGAGCGGCTGGACGTCGACCTGACCCCGTTGAAGGGCATGCAGATCTCGGCGTTCTCCGCGACGCTGCCGATCGGAGGGACGGCATGAGCGCCGCTTGCCAGCGAATCATCGTTATTCATGCCGCCGCCTCCCGGGCAGCCAGCGTGAAAGCCCTCAAGGAGGCGGCGGCATGAGCACCCGAGTTCGCGACGCCGGGCAGAACACCGGCGTCGCCCCGGAATTCACCGTCGACCCGGCCATGCTCGACGCGATCAGCCCGTCCGGCGACCGCGGCGGCGTCGTCCTCGGCTCCGGCCTCAAGGGCGAACCGCTGACGGTGTCGGCGCTGCGCTCGCAGCCGACCCGCATCGTGCTCGTCGGAGGCCTCTACCTGGCCCGCCAGGTCGCGATGCGCGCCATGGCGACGGGCGCCTGGGTGGTCGTGGCCACCGGACGGCCGGCGGCGTGGCAGGTGCTGCAGCAGGCCGCCGGAAGCCGCGACGGACGCCCGTCGCCGCTGGTGCAGATCCGCCGGCTTTCGCCGGTCGAGCTGCCGCGCCCGTCCGAGGACGCCCCGCTGCTCGTGGTGACCGACGGCGGCCCGACCCCGCAGGACCTGTTCCCGCCCCGGTCGCCCTGGCAGACCACGGTGTACGTGCTGCCGTACCTGCACCCGCAGGCGGGCACCACGGCGAATGCGGCGGACCTCGTGCTGATGCAGCGGCTGCCCGCCGGACAGGCTGAACTGGCCGCCCGCATCTGGCGGCTGCCGCCGCAGATGATGCGCCAGCTGACCACGTTGAAGGACGACCAGGTCGTCGCGCTGGGCACGAACCTGTGGCGGCCGCTGCGGCTGGTCACGACGCAGAAGGAACAGCAGCTGCTCGGCCCGGTTCGCCGGGGCGACTGAGCACCTCCGGAACGTCGAAAGGCCTCCTTGCCTGGATTCCGGCAAGGAGGCCTTTCACAGTTTGCGGTGCTCGGCCTCGGTCAAGACCACCACATTCGGCGGGAGGCCGATGGCCCACTCCGCCAGGTGCTCAGCCACCGACTGATACGGCAAAGTCCCGGTCGCGGTCGCGATCACCAGGTCGTACGCGTCGTCCTCCGGCGCGTCCAGGTCGTAGCCGTTGAGCCCGTAGAAGACGTACACCGACATCCAGCCCAGCCGCTTGTTGCCGTCGATCAGCGGGTGGTTCCGGACGAGGGATTCCAGCAGCACCGCGGCTTTCTCGTGCGGGTCCGGATAAGCGTCCTGCCCCATCAGCGAGGACTGCGGCCGGTGCGCCGCCGCGTCGAGCAAGCCCAGATCGCGCACCCGGGGCACCCCGAGATCGCCCGCGAGCGTGAGCAGATCGTCGAGCGTCAGGTACTCGATCACTGCGCCAGGCGATCAAGCAGGGAGGCGTAGCGGGCGCGGCCTTCCGCGGACAGGTCTCGCACCCGGTCGTCCCGGACCCGGCGGGCCGCGGCGTCCGCGATCGCCCGCACCACCGCTTCGTGCTTGCTCACCCCGTCCGCCTCGGCAAGCAACGCGAGCGCACGCTCCAACTCGTCGTTCAACCGCAAAGTCATCGCCATGAGGTGGATGATACCACTCTGGTATCATCGGTGGCCTGCTCTTTTACCGCAGACCCGGCCTAAAGCTCGGTCGACGACCGCACATTCCGGGTCTGCTCCGCCCGCGCGGCCAGCAGATCGTCGGGCGGGTAGTCCACCGCCGTCAACGTCAGCCCGTGCGCCGGAGCGACCGCGCTGTCCCGCGCCCCGCTCGCCAAAACCTCGCCAGGCCAGCCGGTTCCGCGCCGCCCGTCCCCCACGAGCAGCAACACCCCGACCAGGCTCCGGACCATGGAATGGCAGAACGCGTCCGCGCTGACCCGGACTTCCAGCAGGTGCTCGTCGATCCGGGTCCATTCCAGACGCTGCAGCTCGCGGATCGTCGTGCCGCCCTCGCGCTGTTTGCAGTACGCCGCGAAGTCCTGCAGCCCCAGCAAGGTCTCAGCGGCGGCGTTCATCCGCTCTGTCGACAGTGGACGGCCCCAGGCCAGAGTGTCGTTGCGCCGCAAGGGATCGACGCCCCACGGGGCATCTGAGACGCGATACCGGTAGTGCCGGCGGATGGCCGAGAACCGGGCGTCGAAACCCGCCGGGGCCACACGGGCGTTCAATACCCGGGCGTCGGCGGGCAAAAGCTTGTTCCAGCGGCCGCGCATCCGCGTCAGATCCGGGATTCCCTGTTCGTCCACGGGAATCCGCCCCGGCGCACCAGGCGCGAACGGGACGACGTCGACGTGCACGACCTGACCAGTCGCGTGCACTCCGGCATCCGTGCGGCCCGCGACGACCACGGACTTCGGCACCGACTCCCCCGGCGGCTGGCGGTGCAGCGCCTGTTCCAGCTCGGCCTGCACGGTGCGCCGGCCGGGCTGGCGGGCCCAGCCGGAGAAATCCGTGCCGTCGTAACTCACGTCCAAGCGCAGACGAACGAGCCCGCCCTCCCCGTGGGGAGCGGCGGGCTCGTCCGATGTAGACAGTGCCGGCAGGACTCAGTCCTTCTTGGCGTCCGCGTCGTCCGAGGCAGCAGCCTCGTCCGCAGCCGGGGCGGCCTCTTCGGCAGCCGGGGCCTCTTCGGTCGCGGCAGGAGCCTCAGCGGCTTCCTCGACGACCGGAGCGGCGGCGACCTCGTCCTTGGCGAACTTGGTACCGCGGGCCCGCTCGGCCTCAGAGGTGACGGTCTTCTCCGCGACCAGTTCGATGACGGCCATGGCGGCGTTGTCGCCCTTGCGCGGCATCGTCTTGGTGATGCGGGTGTAACCGCCGGCGCGCTCCGCGAAGTGCGGGCCGATCTCGGCGAACAGCTTGTGCACGACGTCCTTGTCCCGGACGACCTTCTGCACCAGGCGACGGTTGTGCAGGTCGCCCCGCTTCGCCTTGGTGATCAGCTTCTCGGCCAGCGGGCGGACCCGCTTGGCCTTGGCCTCGGTCGTCGTGATCTTGCCGTGCTCGAACAGCTGAGTGGCCAGGTTGGCCAGGATCAGCCGCTCGTGCGCGGCAGACCCGCCGAGCCGGGCTCCCTTGGTAGGGGTGGGCATGACTTTCTCCTAGTTCAGCTCACAGCGTCCGGGCACGAGGCCTCAGAGCTGCTCGGTCTCTGCGTAGTCCTGGCCATCGTCGTGGCCGTCGTCCGAAATCCCGCCGCCGATGCCGGCGACCCCTTCCGACCAGCCTTCGCCGTCGTAGCTGGTGGCAGCCGCGGACGGGTCGAACCCGGGCGGGCTGTCCTTCAGCGCGAGGCCGAGGCCGACGAGCTTCAGCTTGACCTCGTCGATCGACTTGGCGCCGAAGTTGCGGATGTCGAGAAGGTCCGCCTCGCTGCGCGAGACCAGCTCGCCAACGGTGTGGATGCCTTCGCGCTTCAGGCAGTTGTACGACCGGACGGTGAGGTCCAGGTCCTCGATCGGCATCGCGTAGGCGGCGATGGTGTCCGCCTCCTGCGGCGACGGGCCGATCTCGATGCCCTCGGCGTCGACGTTCAGCTCGCGGGCGAGACCGAACAGCTCCACCAGCGTCTTGCCGGCCGAGGCCACCGCGTCGCGCGCGGTGATCGACGGCTTGGTCTCGACGTCCAGGATCAGCTTGTCGAAGTCGGTGCGCTGCTCGACACGGGTGGCCTCGACCTTGTAGGTCACCTTCAGCACCGGCGAGTAGATCGAGTCGACCGGGATCCGGCCGATCTCCGCGCCCGCCTGCTTGTTCTGCAGGGCCGGAACGTAACCGCGGCCGCGCTCGACGACGAGCTCGATCTCGAGCTTGCCCTTGCCGTTCAGCGACGCGATGTGCAGATCCGGGTTGTGCACGGTGACGCCCGCGGGCGGCACGATGTCGGCAGCCGTGACCTCACCGGGGCCCTGCTTGCGCAGGTACATGGTGACCGGCTCGTCCTCTTCCGAGGACACGACCAGTTCCTTCAGGTTCAGGATGATGTCGGTGACGTCTTCCTTCACCCCGGGAACGGTGGTGAATTCGTGCAGCACGCCGTCGATGCGGATGCTCGTCACGGCCGCGCCCGGGATGGACGACAGCAGCGTGCGCCGCAGCGAGTTGCCGAGCGTGTAGCCGAAGCCGGGCTCCAGCGGTTCGATGGTGAACCGGGAGCGGGTCTCGTTGACCGTCTCTTCGCCGAGAGCCGGCCGCTGGGAAATCAGCATTTCTTAGTTTCCTTTCCAGACGACGCCCGCCATATGACGTCGAAGGGATGGCGTGGCGGCGGCGCACTCTGGGCGCCGCCGCCCTGCAACCAGTCGCAGAGACCGGTTACTTCGAGTAAAGCTCGACGATCAACTGTTCCTGAACCGGAACATCGATCTGCGCGCGCTCCGGCAGCTGGTGGACCAGCACGCGGAGGTTCGACGGAACGACCTGCAGCCACGCCGGGACCGGACGGTCGCCGAAGGACTCCTTCGCGACCACGAACGGAAGCGTGCCCGCCGACTTCGGCTTGACGTCGATGATGTCCCACTTGGTGACCTGGTAGGACGGCACGTTGACCTTGACGCCGTTGACCAGGAAGTGGCCGTGGCTCACCAGCTGCCGCGCCTGACGGCGGGTGCGGGCGATGCCGGCGCGGTAGATCACGTTGTCCAGCCGGGACTCGAGGATCTGCAGCAGGTTCTCACCGGTCTTGCCCGGACGCCGCACGGCTTCCTTGTAGTACCGGACGAACTGGCGCTCGAGAACGCCGTAGGTGTAGCGAGCCTTCTGCTTCTCCTGCGACTGCAGGAGGTACTCGGACTCCTTGATGCGCCCGCGGCCGTGCTGGCCCGGCGGGTAGGGGCGACGCTCGAAAGCCTGGTCGCCGCCGATGAGGTCAACCTTGAGGCGACGCGAAATACGCGTCGCGGGGCCGGTGTAACGAGCCATTTCTTAGTACTCCTCCCCGTTCCTCAGACCCGGCGCCGCTTGGGCGGGCGGCAGCCGTTGTGAGGCTGCGGGGTCACGTCCTGGATGGTGCCGACCTCGAGGCCGGCCGCCTGCAGCGAGCGGATCGCCGTCTCGCGGCCCGAACCCGGGCCCTTCACGAAAACGTCGACCTTCTTCATGCCGTGCTCGGCAGCCTTGCGGGCGGCGTTCTCGGCGGCCATCTGCGCGGCGAACGGAGTCGACTTGCGCGAGCCCTTGAAGCCCACGTGGCCGCTCGACGCCCACGCGATCACGGCGCCGGTCGGGTCCGTGATCGAGACGATGGTGTTGTTGAAGGTGCTCTTGATGTGCGCGTGACCGTGCGCGACATTCTTCTTTTCCTTGCGGCGGACCTTCTTGGCCCCCGCAGTGCGGCTCTTGGGTGGCATGTTCTGAGGGATCTCCTGTTAGCGCGCGTTCTCTTGGTGAGCGGCGACCGCTTCCTGCTGCCCGCGGCGGATGATGGATCCGGCGTCGGTGTAGAGGTTGCGCAGTGCCATCGGGCGGGCGTAGAGCGCCTTGGGCGAGACACAAGCCGTGGAGCGACGGACGGAACCGCCCATGCGAACGACCTTCTTGCCCTGGGTGCTCACTTCTTGCCAGCCTTCTTCTTGCCGGCGACCGTCTTCTTCGGGCCCTTGCGGGTGCGGGCGTTGGTCTTGGTGCGCTGACCGCGCACCGGCAGACCGCGACGCCAGCGCAGACCCTGGTAGGTCCCGATCTCGATCTTGCGCCGGATGTCGGCGTTCACCTCACGGCGAAGGTCACCCTCGACCTTGAAGTTTTCGTCGATGTAGTCCTTCAGCTTGACGAGATCCTCGTCGCTGAGGTCCTTGACGCGGGTGTCGGCGTTCAGCTCGGCAGCAGCGATCATCTGCTTCGAGCGGGTACGGCCGATCCCGTAGATGTAAGTCAGCGCGATCTCCAACCGCTTCTCGCGGGGGAGGTCGACGCCAGCGAGTCGTGCCACTGGTGCTCCTTTTTCGGGTTCGTCTTCAGGTCTGCTCCCCGTCCGGTTCCGGAACCGACTCGCCTGTCGTGCCCGGGGCTTGCGCCCCGGGTGTCCCGGCCCCGGCCTGAAGTCCGGGGGTGCACCGGGCCGCTTTCGCGGCCCGGCAGGTACGGGGAGGGTGGGTAGCCGTCAAGCGGCCTGCTGCAGTGCGGTGGTCAGCCCTGACGCTGCTTGTGACGCAGGTTCTCGCAGATCACCATGATCCGGCCGTGACGGCGGATCACCTTGCACTTGTCGCAGATCTTCTTGACGCTCGGCTGGACCTTCACGTCTTCCTGCTTCCTGCTCTGCTCGGCTCTGGCGTGATCACTTGTAGCGGTAGACGATGCGACCACGGGAGAGGTCGTAGGGCGACAGCTCCACGACAACCCTGTCCTCCGGCAGGATGCGGATGTAGTGCTGCCGCATCTTGCCGCTGATGTGTGCCAGGACCTTGTGGCCGTTCTCCAACTCGACGCGGAACATCGCGTTGGGGAGCGGCTCGACCACGCGGCCTTCGACCTCGATGGCCCCGTCTTTCTTAGCCATGTCCTCCGCAATCCCTGATGCACGCTTGATGTGCACAGCGTGATCGGTTTTGAGCTCGAGTCCTTGCTTACTGGGTGGTGCTCGGCCACACTCGGCCCCGGGTCCATGAGGTTCGCGAGAATTCACGAGCATGCTGGAACCGGCGCATGAGCGCGCCGACTTGACAGTGTACGCAACCCGTGCAGTGCCCCGTCGACCGGGGGTGAAGTAGACCCTTGTGAGTGGCGGCGCGGGGCCGCTCAGGACTCTTCGGGCAGGGTGAGCACCCAGGGACCGTCTTCGGTGATGGCGACGGTGTGCTCCCAGTGCGCGGCGCGCGAACCGTCGATGGTGACGACCGTCCAGCCGTCTTCCAGTTCGAGGGTTTCGCCGCTGCCGCCGGTCAGCATGGGCTCGACCGCGAGCGCCATGCCGGGCTTGAGCCGCGGGCCCTTGCCGGGTTTGCCGACGTTCGGCAGGAACGGCTCCATGTGCATCTCGCGGCCAATGCCGTGGCCGCCGTATTCGAGGATCATCCCGTACTCGCGGCCGTCGTCCCGGCCCGCCTTCTCGGCGGCGGTCTGCACGGCGAACGAGATGTCGGTGAGCCGGGAACCCGCGCGGACGGCTTCGATGCCCGCCCACATGGCGCGTTCGGTGGCCGCGGACAGCTGCCGGTCCTTTTCGCTGACCTCGCCGATCTCCAGCGTGACCGCGGAGTCGCCGTGCCAGCCGCCGAGGATCGCGCCGCAGTCGACCGAGATCAGGTCGCCCTCGGCGAGCACCTGCTTGCTCGACGGGATGCCGTGCACGATCTGCTCGTTCACCGACGCGCAGATCGACGCCGGGAACCCGTGGTAGCCCTTGAACGAGGGCACCGCGCCGGCGTCGCGGATCGTCTGCTCGGCCAGTTCGTCGAGCTCGGCCGTGCTGACCCCGGGCCGCGCGAGTTCGCGCACGCCGGCCAGGGTGCGGGCGACGACGAGTCCGGCCGCCCGCATGGCCTCCAGCTCGCCGCGGGTCTTGACCTCGATCATGCGCCCGCGGCGGAGCACTTGCAGAACACGCAATCCTCCGAGGTTCACGTGCGGTCGCGCAGCGCTTTCAGCACGCGGTCCGAGATCTCCTGCACCTCGCCGACGCCGTCGACCTTCACCAGGATGTCGGCGTAGTACTCCAGCAGCGGCGCGGTCTCCGACACGTACACCTGCTGGCGGCGGCGGATCACGTCTTCGGTGTCGTCCGAGCGGCCGCGCGACATGAGGCGGCCGACGACGACGTCCTCGGCCACGTCGAGCTGGATGACCGCGTCGAGCTTGGTGTCGGCGTCGCTCAGCATCTCGCCGAGGACCTCGGCCTGCTTGGTGTTGCGGGGGAACCCGTCGAGCAGGAAGCCCGCCTTCGCGTCCGGTTCGGCCAGCCGCTCGCGGACCATCTCGTTGGTCACCGAGTCCGGCACCAGTTCGCCCGAGTCCAGGTACCGCTTGGCCTCCTGGCCGAGCGGGGTCTCCTGGCCCACGTGCGCCCGGAACAGGTCGCCCGTCGAGATGTGCGGGATCCGCAGCTGCTCGGACAGGGCAACCGCCTGCGTGCCTTTGCCCGCGCCGGGCGGGCCGACGAGAACCAGTCGCGTCACTTCAAGAACCCTTCGTAGTTGCGCTGCATCAGCTGGCTTTCGATCTGTTTCACGGTGTCGAGCCCGACGCCGACCATGATCAGCACAGCCGTGCCACCGAACGGGAAGTTCTGGTTGTTCCCGCTGCCGGTGAGGGACAGGAAGAAGTTCGGGAGGATCGCGATGATGCCCAGGTACAGCGAGCCGGGGAGAGTGATCCGGCCCAGCACGAAGCTGAGGTACTCGGCGGTGGGACGACCGGGCCGGATGCCCGGGATGAAGCCGCCGAACTTCTTCATCTCTTCCGCACGCTCGTCCACGTTGAACGTGATCGTGATGTAGAAGTAGGTGAAGAAGATGATCAACAGGAAGTAGAGCAGGATGTGCACCCAGCTGCTCTGGTTGACCAGGTAGTTCTGAATGAACGACTGCCAGCCCGAGTTGCTCTGCGGGTCGCCGATCAGCTGGCTGAGCAGCTGCGGCAGGTACAGCAGCGAAGAGGCGAAGATGACCGGGATGACGCCGGCCTGGTTCACCTTGATCGGCAGGTAGGTCGAGGTGCCGCCGTACATCCGGCGGCCGACCATGCGCTTGGCGTACTGCACCGGGATCCGGCGCTGGCCCTGCTCGACGAAGATGACGCTGGCGATGATCACCAGGCCGAACGCGAGAACCACGACCAGCGCGACGCCGCCGCCGTTGCTGATGATGTTGGCGCCCTCGGCCGGGATGCGGGCCGCGATGTTCAGGAAGATCAGGACGGACATGCCGTTGCCGACGCCGCGCTCGGTGATGAGCTCGCCCAGCCACATCATCACCGCGGTGCCCGCGGTCATGGTGACCACGATCAGCGTCAGCGAGTAGATGCTGTTGTCCGGGATGATCGGCTGCGAGCAACCCTGGAACAGGGTGCCGCGGTCGGCGAGCGCGACCACGCCGGTGGCCTGCAGGATCGCCAGCGCGATCGTGAGGTACCGGGTGTACTGGGTCAGCTTGTTCTGGCCGGACTGGCCTTCCTTCTTCAGCTCCTCGAACCGAGGGATGACCACGGTGAGCAGCTGAATGATGATGCTCGCGGTGATGTAGGGCATGATGCCCGTCGCGAACAGCGACAGCTGCAGCAGCGCACCGCCGCTGAAGAGGTTGAGCAGCTGGTACACGCCCTGCTGATCGGCCTGTGCGGTACAGGCCTGCACGGCGGCGAACGAGACCCCCGGAGCCGGGATGGTTGCACCGATCCGGTAGACCGCGACGATGGCTAGCGTGAACAGGATCTTCTTGCGTAGATCCGGCGTCGCGAGAGCCGAGCGGAATGCGCTGAGCACGCGGGGGACCTCCTCGGCGTCGTCGGTCGTCCCAACCGACGATCGGCTTGGCCGGTACGAGACCGGCGGGATGTCTGACTCACTGGCAAGCCAGGAACGCTTCAGGGCAAACAGGCCCGGAAGCGTGCCGCCGACTCTAACAGCTTCGCATGGGCCGCCCGCAGCGCGTGTGCGTTTTACGTCTCAGCGCGAGACAGCCCCGCGGCACTGAGCCGCAGGTGAGGCCAGTCGGAGCACAGATGATCACCTGTTCGGCCCGCACCGTTCGGCGGGCTTTCCCGCAGCAGCACGAAAAAACGCCACCGCCCGCGCCCCCACTGACGATCCGTGAGGGGAACCTTCACGGACTCAGAGTCCCTCAGGGTTCCCCTCACAGACAAACATCCCCCCAGGGCTCCCCTCCGAACCGGCATTCCCTCAAGGAGCCCCTCACGGAACCAGATTCCCTCAAGGAGCCCTTCACGGACCGCCTCCGCCCACCGCCGGAACGCGCCCCAATGTGGCATTGGGTGCGTCAGACGCACCGAACGCCACATTGGGTGCGTGCGATGCACCCAATGCCACATTGGGGCGCAAGCCCCCACCCACCAACAAACCGCACCGATGCACCACGACAACCGCACCGGTACACCTCAACAAACCGCACCGGTGCACCCAACGATCGAGGCACCCAGCCCCTCCCCCGCACCCCGATACGAAGCTCTCCTGCGGTTCGGGGGTGCTTGTCAAGGCATCTTTCCCGCCTTGACAAGCACCCCCGAACCGTCAGCACAATCAAGCTTCGGGGTGCCCCACGCAACCAAGGGGCCAATGTCGCCGCCAGGCGACGAGCCAGCAGACAAAACAAAACGGACCCGCCCGGAAAACCGGACGGGCCCGCTTCACAACGCAGCCAGATCAGCTAACGGTGGCCGAACCACCAGCAGCCTCGATCTTCTCCTTGGCAGAACCAGAGAAAGCATGCGCGGTCAGCTCGAGCTTGACCCCGTTAAGATCCCCGTTCCCGAGCACCTTAACCAGCTTGCCCTTGCGGACAAGCCCATTCGCGGCCAACTCCTCCGGACCGACCTTGCCACCATCAGCGAACACCCGGGCGATGTCGCCCACGTTCACCGGCTGGTACTCGGTGCGGAACCGGTTCTTGAATCCACGCAGCTTCGGCAGCCGCATGTGGATGGGCATCTGCCCACCCTCGAAGCCGGCGGGCACGTTCTTCCGGGCCTTGGTGCCCTTCGTACCGCGACCGGCGGTCTTGCCCTTCGAACCCTCACCACGGCCGACGCGGATCTTGTCGCGCTTGGCGCCAGGAGCCGGACGAAGGTGGTGGATCTTGATGGCGGTCATGCCTGGACCTCCTCGACCTCCACCAGGTGGCGGACGGTGTGGATCAGGCCGCGCACCTGGGGGGTGTCCTCACGCACGACGCTCTGGCGGATCTTGCGCAGCCCGAGGGTGCGCAGCGACTCGCGGTGAGCGTGCTTCGTGCCGATCTTGCTCTTGACCTGAGTGACCTTGAGCTGAGCCATGTCAGACCCCCTGGCCGGCACGCTGACGCAGCATCCGGGCCGGGGCGACGTCCTCGAGCGGCAGACCGCGGCGAGCGGCCACCTCCTCCGGACGCTGCAGGCCCTTCAGGGCCGCCACGGTCGCGTGCACGATGTTGATCGCGTTGTCGGAGCCGAGCGACTTCGACAGCACGTCGTGGACGCCCGCGCACTCCAGCACCGCGCGCACCGGGCCGCCGGCGATGACGCCGGTACCAGCGGAGGCGGGACGGAGCAGCACGACACCGGCGGCTTCCTCACCCTGGATCGGGTGCGGAATGGTGCCGGCGACGCGCGGAACGCGGAAGAAGTTCTTCTTCGCTTCCTCGACGCCCTTGGCGATGGCCGCGGGAACTTCCTTGGCCTTGCCGTAGCCGACGCCGACCTGACCGTCGCCGTCGCCGACGACCACCAGGGCGGTGAAGCTGAAGCGACGACCGCCCTTGACGACCTTGGCGACGCGGTTGATCGTCACGACCTTCTCAAGGTGCGGGGTCTTGTCCTGGCCGGCCCCGCCACGGCCGCCGTCGCGCCGGTCCCGGCCGCCACCGCGGCGGTCGTTGCGGTCGTTGCCGCCCTGACCGCCCGGTCCGCCCTGGCCGCCGCCGAATTGCCGTGTACGTCCCGGCATCAGGCTTTCCTTCCATTCACGAGCATGTGCATCAGAACTTCAACCCCGCCTCACGGGCGGCGTCGGCAAGCGCGGCGATGCGGCCGTGGTAGGCGTTGCCGCCACGGTCGAACACCACGGCTTCGATGCCGGCGTCCTTGGCGCGCGAAGCCACCAGTTCGCCGACCTTCGCCGCCTTGGCCTTCTTGTCGCCCTCGAACGACCGGAGGTCGGTCTCGAGGGTGGACGCCGACGCCAGCGTGTGACCGGCGAGGTCGTCGATCACCTGCACGGTGATGTGCCGCGAGGACCGCTTGACGACCATGCGCGGACGCACCGGCGTGCCGCTGATCTTCTTGCGGAGCCGGAAGTGCCGACGGGTCTTGGCGACGCGGCGGCGGGTCGAGATGTCCTTGCCGACCGGCTTGCGCTTCGTGGTAGTCGTGTCGCTCATCACTTACCCGTCTTTCCGACCTTGCGGCGGATCTTCTCACCCTCGTAGCGCAGGCCCTTGCCCTTGTACGGGTCCGGGCGGCGCAGCTTGCGGATGACCGCGGCGGTCTGGCCGACCTTCTGCTTGTCGATGCCGGAGACCGAGAACCGGGTCGGCGACTCCACCTTGAAGGTGATGCCTTCCGGGGCCTCGATCTTGACCGGGTGGCTGTAGCCGAGGGCGAACTCGAGGTCCGAGCCCTTGGCCTGCACGCGGTAACCGACGCCGTGGATCTCAAGCTTCTTCTCGTAGCCCGCGGTCACGCCCACCACGAGGTTGTTCACCAGCGTGCGGGTGAGACCGTGCAGGGCGCGGCTCGTGCGCTCGTCGTCCGGACGCTTCACCAGGAGCGTGCCGTCCTCGCCGCGCTCGACGAAGATCGGCTCGGCGACGGTGTGCTCCAGGGTGCCCTTCGGACCCTTGACCTTGACGTTCTGGCCGTCGATGGTCACCTCGACCCCGGAGGGGACGGCGACCGGCAGCTTTCCGATGCGTGACATGTCTGTGCCCCCTTCCTTACCAGACGTAGGCGAGGACTTCGCCGCCCACGTTGTTGCGCTTGGCCTGCCGGTCGGTCTGCAAGCCGCCGGACGTCGAGATGATCGCGACGCCGAGGCCACCCAGAACGGACGGCAGTTCGGTCGATTTTGCGTAGACCCGCAGACCCGGCTTGGAGACGCGGCGAAGGCCGGCGATGCTCCGCTCGCGGTTGGGGCCGTACTTCAGCTCCACGATGAGGTTCTTGTGCTTCTCGCCCGGCTCGTCGCGGTAGCTCGCGATGTAGCCCTCGCGCTTGAGGATCTCGGCGATGTTCGCCTTGATCTTCGAGTGCGGAAGCACGACCTCGTCGTGGTACGCCGAGTTCGCGTTGCGCAGACGGGTCAAGAAGTCTGCGATCGGGTCGGTCATCGTCATGGTGACCTGTCAACCTTTCTCGCCTGGTTCCCCGCCTCGCCCGGCCGGAGAGGTCTCCGGCCGGGTCGGCGGGGCCTGTGGCGAACTGGGAATAGAGTTTCGAGCCTTACCAGCTGGACTTGTGAACACCGGGCAGTTCGCCCGCGTGCGCCATCTCCCGGAGGCAGATCCGGCACAGGCCGAACTTGCGGTAGACCGAGTGCGGACGGCCGCACCGGTTGCACCGGGTGTAGCCGCGCACCGCGAACTTCGGCTTCTTCGAAGCCTTGCTGACTAGCGCTTTCTTAGCCATCGGCTCAGTTCTCCTTGAACGGGAAACCGAGCTTGCGCAGCAGCGCCCGGCCCTCGTCGTCGGTGGTGGCGGTCGTGACGACGGTGACGTCCATGCCGCGAGGGCGGTCGATGTCGTCCGGGTTGATCTCGTGGAACATCGACTGCTCGTTGAGACCGAACGTGTAGTTGCCGTTGCCGTCGAACTGCTTGGGCGAAAGCCCGCGGAAGTCGCGGATACGGGGCAGCGCGATGGTCAGCAGCCGGTCGAGGAACTCCCACATCCGGTCGCCGCGCAGCGTGACGCGCGCGCCGATCGGCTGTCCCTCGCGGAGCTTGAACTGCGCGATGGACTTGCGGGCCTTCCGGATTTCCGGCTTCTGCCCGGTGATCAGGGCAAGGTCGCGGACCGCGCCGTCGATCAGCTTGCTGTCCCGGGCGGCGTCCCCGACACCCATGTTCACGACAATCTTCACGACGCCGGGAATCTGGTGCACGTTGGGGATGGAGAACTCCTTCTGGAGTTCGCCCTTGATCTCTTCGCGGTACCGGGTCTTCAGACGCGGCACGATCTTCTCTGCGGTGGTCATGTCAGATGTCCTTGCCGTTCCGGCGCGAGACCCGGACCTTCTTGCCGTCCTCGCCGATGCGGTAGCCCACCCGGGTCGGCTTGCCGTCCGAGTCCACGACCATCACGTTCGACACGTGAATAGGCGCTTCCTGCGTCACGATGCCGCCGGACTGGGCGCCACGCTGGGTCTGGGTGATCCGGGTGTGCTTCTTGATCCGGTTGACACCCTCGACCAGCACGCGCTCCCGCTCGGGGTAGGCCTGAATGACCTTGCCCTTCGCGCCCTTGTCCTTGCCGGCGATGACGACGACCGTGTCGCCCTTCTTCACCTTCATCACAGCACCTCCGGCGCGAGCGAAATGATCTTCATGAACTTTCGGTCGCGCAGCTCGCGGCCCACCGGGCCGAAGATGCGGGTGCCCCGGGGCTCGTTGTCGTTCTTGATGAGCACGGCGGCGTTCTCGTCGAACCGGATGTAGGAACCGTCCGGACGACGGCGCTCCTTCACCGTGCGGACGATGACAGCCTTGACGACATCGCCCTTCTTCACCCCGGCGGCCGGGATGGCGTCCTTCACGGTGGCGACGATGATGTCGCCGATGCCGGCGTAGCGCCGCCCGGAGCCGCCGAGCACGCGGATGCAAAGGATTTCCTTCGCGCCCGTGTTGTCGGCAACCCGAAGCCGCGACTCCTGCTGGATCACGTCAACTCCTGTATGTCGCGCTGGTTCTCGCTTGCGGGCGAGCCTTGCGGAACCAAGGACTCCGAAGAGCCCTGCTTACTTGGCCTTCTCCACGACCTGCACCAGACGCCAGCGCTTGGTCGCCGACAGCGGCCGGGTCTCCATCAGCGTGACCCGGTCGCCCACGCCCGCCTCGTTGTTCTCGTCGTGCACCTTGACCTTGGTGGTGCTGCGGAGAACCTTCGAGTAGCGCGGGTGCTTCTTGCGGTCCTCGAGCTCGACCACGATCGTCTTGTCCATCTTGTCCGAGACGACGTAACCCTCGCGGACCTTGCGGTAGTTCCGGGCGGTCTTCTCGGTGGCAGCCTCGCTCATGCGGCACCTTCACTTTCGGCGTCGGGCGCCACGGACAGGCCGAGCTCGCGCTCGCGCATGACCGTGTAGATCCGCGCGATGTCCGTGCGGACGGTGCGCAGCCGACGGTTGTTGTCCAGCTGCCCGGTCGCCATCTGGAAGCGGAGGTTGAAGAGCTCCTCCTTGTATTCCTTCAGACGCAGCACGAGCTCTTCGGCGGTGAGCTCACGCAGCTCGGATGCCTGTGCGGCTCCGTTAGCCATCAGAACTCACCTTCCCGGGTCACGATGCGGCACTTCATGGGGAGCTTGTGGATCGCGCGGCGGAGCGCCTCGCGGGCGGTCTCCTCGTTCGGGAAGCTGATCTCGAACATCACGCGACCCGGCTTCACGTTGGCGATCCACCACTCGGGCGAACCCTTACCGGAACCCATGCGGGTTTCCGCGGGCTTCTTGGTCAGCGGGCGGTCCGGGTAGATCGTGGTCCACACCTTGCCGCCGCGCTTGATGTGACGGGTCATGGCGATACGAGCGGACTCGATCTGCCGGTTCGTCACGTAGCTGTGCTCAAGCGCCTGGATGCCGTACTCGCCGAAGTTGACCTTGGTACCGCCCTTGGCGGCGCCGTGGCGCTTCGGGGAGTGCTGCTTGCGGTGCTTGACCCTGCGCGGGATGAGCACGTCTCAGCCCTCCGTCTTTTCTGCGGTCTCAGCGGCCGGGGCCGCCTCAGTCGCGTTGTCGCTCTTCGCAGCGGCTGCGGCGCGGCCGGCCTCGGTCGAGGTCGGGGTCGTGCCCGACGCGCCGGAACGGCGCGGACGGGACGGCCGGTCGCCACGGTCGCGGCGGGGGGCCCGCTCGGCAGCCGCGGCGGCGTCGCGCGCCTCGCGGGCCTTCAGGCCGCCGACCAGCTCGCCCTTGTAGATCCACACCTTCACGCCGATGCGGCCGAACGTCGTCTTGGCCTCGAAGAAGCCGTAGTCGATGTCGGCGCGCAGCGTGTGCAGCGGGACCCGGCCGTCGCGGTAGTGCTCGGAACGGGACATCTCGGCGCCGCCGAGACGACCGCCGCACTGCACGCGGATGCCCTTGACCTGCGGCGAGCGCATGGAGGTCTGGATCGCCTTGCGCATCGCGCGGCGGAACGCCACGCGGTTGCTCAGCTGCTCCGCGACACCCTGGGCGACCAGCTGCGCGTCGGCCTCGGGGTTCTTCACCTCGAGGATGTTCAGCTGGACCTGCTTCTTGGTCAGCTTCTCCAGCGCGCCGCGGATCCGGTCGGCTTCCGCGCCGCGGCGGCCGATGACGATGCCCGGCCGGGCGGTGTGGATGTCGACGCGAACGCGGTCACGGGTGCGCTCGATCTCGACCTTGGAGATGCCGGCGCGCTCCATGCCGGTGGAGAGCAGCTTGCGGATCTTGACGTCCTCGGCCACGTACTCCGCGTACTGCTTGTCGGCGTACCAGCGCGACTTCCAGTCAGTGGTGATACCCAGGCGGAAGCCGTGCGGGTTGATCTTCTGGCCCACTACCGGCCACCTGCCTTCTTGTTGCTCTTCTTCTCCGCAGGCCGCGACTCGACCACCACGGTGATGTGGCTGGTGCGCTTGCGGATCCGGTACGCACGGCCCTGGGCACGCGGACGGATGCGCTTGAGGGTCGGGCCCTCGTCGGCGGTCGCGGACTTGATCCAGAGCGTCTCCGGGTCCAGCTGGAGGTTGTTCTCGGCGTTGGCCGCCGCGCTGGCGATGACCTTCGCGAGCTGCGTGCTGGCAGCCTGCGGCGCGAACCGGAGCACGGCCAAGGCCTCGCTGACGCTACGACCCTTGACGAGCTCGATCACCCGGCGCACCTTCATCGGCGCGTCCCGGACAAAGCGAGCCCGCGCGACGGCCGTGGGCAGCTCTTCTGCCGTGGCCGTGGCGTTTGACTGGGCGTTCATCTGCTTCCCTTAACTTTCTCTGGCCCGCTCAGCGGCGGCGCGACTTGCGGTCGTCCTTGATGTGGCCCTTGAAGGTCCGCGTCGGGGCGAACTCGCCCAGCTTGTGACCCACCATCGCCTCGGTGACGAACACCGGGACGTGCTTGCGGCCGTCGTGCACCGCGATCGTGTGACCCAGGAAGTCCGGGATGATCGTGGAGCGCCGCGACCAAGTCTTGATCACGGTCTTCTTGCCCGATTCGTTCAGCGCGTCCACCTTCTTGAGCAGGTGGTCGTCCACGAACGGGCCCTTCTTAAGGCTGCGTGGCATGTGCTTCTACCTCCCTGCTCAGCGCTTCTTGCCGGTACGCCGGCGGCGGACGATCAGTTTGTCGGACGGCTTGCTCTTGCGAGTACGGCCTTCGGGCTTGCCGTTCGGGTTCACCGGGTGGCGACCACCGGACGTCTTGCCCTCGCCACCGCCGTGCGGGTGGTCGACCGGGTTCATCACGACACCACGGACAGTCGGGCGCTTGCCGCGCCAGCGGTTGCGGCCCGCCTTGCCCCAGTTGATGTTCGAGTGTTCCGAGTTGCCGACCTCGCCGACGGTCGCGCGGTTGCGCACGTCCACGTTGCGGATCTCGCCCGAGGGGAGACGCAGCTGGGCGTAAGGACCGTCCTTGGCGACGAGCTGCACGCGGGCGCCGGCGGACCGGGCCATCTTCGCGCCGCCGCCGGGGCGGAGCTCGATCGCGTGGATCACGGTGCCGACCGGGATGTTGCGCAGCGGCAGGTTGTTGCCCGGCTTGATGTCGGCGCGGGGGCCGTTCTCAACCGTGTCGCCCTGCTTCAGCTTCTCCGGCGCGATGATGTAGCGCTTCTCGCCGTCGGCGTAGTGCAGCAGCGCGATGCGCGCGGTGCGGTTGGGGTCGTACTCGATGTGCGCGACCTTGGCCGGCACGCCGTCCTTGTCGTGACGACGGAAGTCGATCACGCGGTAGGCGCGCTTGTGGCCACCGCCCTTGTGCCGGGTGGTGATCTTGCCCGAGGCGTTGCGGCCGCCGGTCTTGCTCAGCGGACGCAGCAGCGACTTCTCCGGCGTGGACCGGGTGATCTCGGCGAAGTCCGAGACGCTCGAACCGCGACGACCCGGGGTCGTCGGCTTGTACTTGCGGATGCCCATTGTCAGCTCAGTCCTTTACGCGGTGGGTCCGCCGAAGATCTCGATCGCCTTGCTCTCAGGCGAAAGAGTCACGATGGCGCGCTTGGTGTCCTTGCGCTTGCCGAAGCCGGTACGAGTCCGCTTCCGCTTGCCCTGGCGGTTGGCCGTGTTGACGCTGACGACCTTCACGCCGAACACCTTCTCGACCGCGATCTTGATCTGGGTCTTGTTGGCGTCCGGACGGACGATGAACGTGTACTTGTGGTCCTCGAGCAGTCCGTAGGACTTCTCGGAGATCACCGGCGCGAGCAGGATGTCGCGGGGGTCCGGAATGGCGACCGAGCTCACTTCTCGTCACTCCCTTCCGAAACCTCGCTCGAACGCGCGAGGGCCTTGACGACCTTCCCGCGGACGGGGCCTGCCACGAACGCGTCGTAAGCGGCCTTGGTGAACACGACGTCGTCGTTGACCAGGACGTCGTAGGTGTTGAGCTGGTCAGCCCAGATCAGGTGCACGTACGGCAGGTTCCGCGCGGACACCCAGGCGAGCTCCTCGTCGCGGTGCAGGACCACGAGAACGCGCTTGGCCTGTGTCGCGGCGGCGATCGCCGTCTTGGCGGTCTTGGTCGACGGCTTCTCGCCGGAGACCAGTTCCGTCAGGACGTGCAGCTGGCCGGCGCGAGCCCGGTCGGAGAGGGCGCCACGCAGAGCGGCGGCCTTCATCTTCTTCGGGGTGCGCTGGGTGTAGTCGCGCGGCGTGGGGCCGTGCACGACGCCACCGCCGGCGAACTGCGGCGCGCGGGTCGAACCCTGGCGGGCGCGACCGGTGCCCTTCTGCCGGTACGGCTTCTTGCCGCCACCGGAGACCTCACCGCGGGTCTTCGTGTCGTGCGTGCCCTGGCGCGCGGCGGCCAGCTGGCCCACCACGACCTGGTGCATCAGCGCGACGTTGGCCTGCACGTCGAAGATCTCCCCGGGGAGCTCGACGGTGCCGTCGGCTTTACCGGCCGGAGTCTTCAGCTCGACGTTCGTCATCGTCAGTTTCCACCCTTCGCGGCACTGCGCACGAACAGCAGGCCGCCCTTGGGACCGGGCACCGCGCCCTTGATCAGCAGCAGGCCGTCCTCGGCACGCACCGCGTGCACGGTCAGGCCCTGCGTGGTGACCCGGTCGCTACCCATCCGGCCCGCCATCCGCAGGCCCTTGAACACGCGGCCGGGCGTGGCGCAGCCGCCGATGGAACCCGGCTTGCGGTGCACGGCCTGCGCACCGTGGCTCGCGCCCTGGCCCTTGAAGCCGTGGCGCTTCATGACGCCGGCGTAGCCCTTGCCCTTGCTGGTACCGGTCACGTCGACCGAGGTCCCGGCCTCGAACACCTCGGCGGTGATCTCCTGGCCGACCTCGTAGGTCTCGGCGTCGGTGGTGCGCAGCTCGGCAACGTGGCGACGCGGGGTCACGCCCGCCTTGTCGAAGTGGCCGGTGCGCGGCTTGTTCACCTTGCGCGGGTCGATCGCGCCGAACGCCAGCTGCACGGCCGCGTAGCCGTCTTTGTCAGTGGTCCGAACCTGGGTCACCACGTTCGGCCCGGCCTTGACGACAGTGACCGGGATGACCCGGTTCTGCTCGTCGAAGACCTGGGTCATGCCGAGCTTGGTGCCCAGGATGCCCTTCATTTGCCTGTCAGACATGAGTCCGTCTCTTTTGTCTCTGCCGCTCGCCTGTGTCCAATGGTCGGACCCTGCAAGCAGGTCCTCCGACGCTTACTGGATGTTGACGTCGACGCTCGCCGGGAGGTCGATGCGCATGAGCGCGTCCACCGTCTTCGGCGTCGGGTCGAGGATGTCGATCAGACGCTTGTGCGTGCGCATCTCGAAGTGCTCGCGCGAGTCCTTGTACTTGTGCGGCGAGCGGATGACGCAGTAAACGTTCTTCTCGGTAGGCAGCGGCACCGGCCCGACAACACGGGCGCCGGTGCGCGTGACCGTTTCCACGATCTTGCGCGCCGAGGTGTCGATCGCCTCGTGGTCGTAGGCCTTGAGCCGGATGCGGATCTTCTGTCCCGCCATGGTGGCTGCGTTCCTTGTCGTCTCGTGCCGCTTTGTCTCGTCAACCTGGGCCGGAGCCCGGGTTTCAGCAGTTCAACGGCCCTGTCCCCGGTCCACGCGGTCGGGCGTGTCGCGCCCGCCGCACAGACGGATCCCTAAGGATCGTCGTCTTGCCTGGTCTTCCTCTTACGTGAGGAGGCCGCGGGCCGACCTGGTCTGAACAAGCACCGCGGTCGTCCCTACTGGCCTTTGCCCGCTAGCCTCACCCGAAGGAAGAGCTCCACGGACCGTGGCCACTCGCGCCAGGGCGGCCGGAACCCAGTCGATTGAAAACCGATGAGGGTTCGGCCGCCCCAGGACGAGCAACCTGAATAGTGTCGCACACGTGAGTTGACGCCCTGAACTCGGGGGTGTATTGACCCGAATTCAGGGCGCCGACGTCACTTGTTGATCTTGGTAACCTGGCCCGCGCCGACGGTCCGGCCACCCTCGCGGATGGCGAAGCGCAGACCCTCGTCCATGGCGACCGGCTGGATCAGCACGACGCTGATGTCCGTGTTGTCGCCCGGCATGACCATCTCGGTGCCCTCGGGGAGGGTCACGACGCCGGTCACGTCCGTGGTGCGGAAGTAGAACTGCGGGCGGTAGTTGTTGAAGAACGGGGTGTGCCGTCCGCCCTCGTCCTTGGACAGGATGTAGACCCGGCCCTCGAACTCGGTGTGCGGGGTGGTGGTGCCCGGCTTCACGACGACCTGGCCGCGCTCGACGTCCTCGCGCTTGATGCCGCGCAGCAGGAGGCCGACGTTGTCGCCCGCCTGGCCCGAGTCGAGCAGCTTGCGGAACATCTCGACACCGGTGACGGTGGTCTTGGTCGACTTCTCGCGGATACCCACGATCTCGACCTCTTCGTTGACGTTGACCTGGCCGCGCTCCACGCGACCGGTCACGACGGTGCCGCGGCCGGTGATCGTGAAGACGTCCTCGATCGGCATCAGGAAGGGCTTCTCGAGCTCGCGCACCGGGTCCGGCACGTTGTCGTCGACGGCGTGCATCAGCTCGAGCACGGCGTCGGCCCACTTCTGGTCGCCCTCGAGAGCCTTGAGGCCGGAGACGCGCACGACCGGCGCGTCGTCGCCCGGGAACTCCTGCGAGGACAGCAGCTCGCGGACCTCCAGCTCGACGAGCTCGAGGATTTCCTCGTCGTCGACCATGTCGGCCTTGTTCAGCGCCACCACGATGTAGGGCACGCCGACCTGGCGGGCCAGCAGCACGTGCTCGCGGGTCTGCGGCATCGGGCCGTCGGTCGCCGCGACCACCAGGATCGCGCCGTCCATCTGCGCGGCACCGGTGATCATGTTCTTGATGTAGTCGGCGTGACCGGGGGCGTCCACGTGTGCGTAGTGACGCTTCTCGGTCTGGTACTCGACGTGCGAGATGTTGATCGTGATGCCGCGCTGCTTCTCTTCCGGCGCGTTGTCGATCTGGTCGAACGCACGGGCTTCGTTCAGCTCCGGGTACGCGTCGTGCAGAACCTTGGTGATCGCCGCGGTCAGCGTGGTCTTGCCGTGGTCGACGTGACCGATGGTGCCGATGTTGACGTGCGGCTTGCTCCGCTCGAACTTCGCCTTCGCCACTGGAATGTCCTCCTGGACTGATTTCGCGTTGTGCTCGTGGGGCAGCGTGGCTGCTGCCCCACGAATGTTCCTTCGTCGTTGCTGCGGACGTTCAGGAGAGTTCCTTAATGCCCGCGCGCGGTGAGGGAGTTACTCCCCCGTCGCCTTCGCGATGATTTCCTTCGCGACGTTCGCGGGAACCTCGGCGTAGGAGTCGAACACCATGGAGTAGTTCGCCCGGCCCTGGGTACGGGACCGCAGGTCGCCGACGTAGCCGAACATCTCCGACAGCGGGACCAGTGCCTTCACGACACGGGTACCGGCGCGCTCCTCCATGGCCTGGATCTGGCCACGGCGGGAGTTGAGGTCGCCGATCACGTCGCCCATGTAGTCCTCGGGAGTCGTGACCTCGACGGCCATCATCGGCTCGAGGATGACCGGGCCGGCCTTCCGGGCGGCTTCCTTCATCGCCATGGAGCCGGCGATCTTGAAGGCCATTTCGGAAGAGTCGACCTCGTGGTACGCGCCATCCAACAAGGTGAACTTCAACCCGACGAGCGGGTAGCCGGCCAGCACGCCGTACTGCATGGCGTCCTGCGCGCCCGCGTCGACCGACGGGATGTACTCCCGCGGCACGCGGCCACCGGTGACCTTGTTGTCGAACTCGTAGAGAGCACCGTCGGTGCGCTCGAGCGGCTCCAGCTTCACGATGACCTTCGCGAACTGGCCGGAACCACCGGTCTGCTTCTTGTGGACGTAGTCGAGCTTGTCCACGGTCTTCTTGATGGTCTCGCGGTAGGCGACCTGCGGCTTGCCGATGTTCGCCTCGACCTTGTAGTCGGACTTCATCCGGTTGACGAGCACCTCGAGGTGGAGCTCGCCCATGCCGGCGATGATCGTCTGACCGGTCTCCTCGTCGAGCTGGACCTGGAAAGTCGGGTCCTCCTCGGCGAGCTTCTGGATCGCCAGGGACAGCTTCTCCTGGTCGGCCTTCGTCTTCGGCTCGATGGCCACCCGGATAACCGGGTCCGGGAAGGTCATCGACTCGAGGACGACCGGGTTCTGCGCGTCGGCAAGGGTGTCACCGGTCGTGGTGTCCTTCAGGCCGATGACCGCGTAGATGTGGCCGGCCAAGGCCTCGTCGACCGGGTTCTCCTTGTTGGAGTGCATCTGGAAGATCTTCCCGATGCGCTCCTTGCGCTCCTTGGTCGCGTTGACGACCTGGGCGCCGGAGGCGACCTTGCCCGAGTAGACCCGGATGTAGGTCAGCTTGCCGAAGAACGGGTGCGCGGCGATCTTGAACGCCAGAGCCGAGAACGGCTCCTCGGTCGTCGCGTGCCGGGTGACCGGGGTCTCGCCGTCCGGAAGCAGGCCCTCGACCGGCGGCACCTCGAGCGGCGACGGCAGGTAGTCGATGACCGCGTCCAGCATCGGCTGCACGCCCTTGTTCTTGAACGCGGAGCCGGCGAGCACCGGGAACGCCTCGCGGGTGACGACCAGGTGGCGGATGCCGCCCTTGATCTCGTCCTGGGTCAGCTCCTCGCCCTCGAGGAACTTCTCCATCAGCGCGTCGTCGGTCTCGGCGACGGCCTCGACCAGCTTCTCGCGGTACTCGGCGGCGCGGTCGGCCAGCTCGGCCGGGATGTCCTCGACGGCGTAGTCGTCGCCCTTCTGCACCTCGCCGCGCCAGACCAGGGCCTTCATCCGGACCAGGTCGATGACGCCCTCGAAGTCGTTCTCCGCGCCGATCGGCAGCTGGATGGCCAGCGGCCGGACGCCGAGACGGTCCGTGATGGTCTGCAGGGTGTAGTAGAAGTCCGCACCCAGCTTGTCCATCTTGTTGACGAAGCAGATGCGCGGGACGTCGTACTTGTCCGCCTGCCGCCAGACCTGCTCGGACTGCGGCTCGACGCCTTCCTTGCCGTCGAAGACCGCGACCGCGCCGTCGAGCACCCGCAGGTTGCGCTCCACCTCGACGGTGAAGTCGACGTGCCCGGGGGTGTCGATCAGGTTGATCTGGTAGTCGTTCCAGAAGGTGGTGGTGGCAGCCGAGGTGATGGTGATACCCCGCTTCTGCTCCTCCTCCATCCAGTCCATGGTGGCGGCGCCGTCGTGGACTTCGCCGAGCTTGTAGTTGATCCCGGTGTAGAACAGGATCCGCTCGGTGGTGGTGGTCTTACCGGCGTCGATGTGCGCCATGATGCCGATGTTGCGGACCTTGTTGAGGTCGGTCAGCACTTCACGTGCCACGAGAATGTTCCCCTGTCTCGAACGTGGGGCCCGGCATGGCTCGACCCGAAGGACCGGGCGGCGGCACCGGACTACTTACCAGCGGTAGTGCGCGAAGGCCTTGTTCGACTCGGCCATCTTGTGCGTGTCTTCACGGCGCTTGACGCTGGCGCCAAGGCCGTTGCTCGCGTCCAGCAGCTCGTTCTGCAGCCGCTCGATCATCGTCTTCTCGCGGCGGGCCTGCGAGAAGGAGACCAGCCAGCGCAGCGCCAGCGTGGTGGAACGACCGGGCTTGACCTCGATCGGCACCTGGTAGGTGGCGCCACCGACGCGGCGGCTCTTCACCTCGATGGTGGGCTTCACGTTGTCGAGCGCGCGCTTCAGCGTGACGACCGGGTCGGTGCCCGTCTTCTCGCGAGCGCCTTCGAGAGCGCCGTAGACAATGCGCTCGGCCAGGGACCGCTTGCCGTCCTTCAGCACCTTGTTCACCAGCTGGGTGACCAGCGGGGAGGCGTAGACGGGGTCGGAGATCAGCGGCCGCTTCGGCGCCGGACCCTTGCGAGGCATTAGCTCTTCTCCTTCTTCGCGCCGTACCGGCTGCGCGCCTGCTTGCGGTTCTTCACACCCTGGGTGTCGAGCGAACCGCGGATGATCTTGTAGCGAACACCCGGCAGGTCCTTAACCCGGCCGCCGCGCACGAGCACCATGGAGTGCTCCTGGAGGTTGTGGCCTTCACCCGGGATGTACGCGGTGACCTCGATACCGCTGGTCAGCTTCACACGAGCAACCTTGCGCAAGGCCGAGTTCGGCTTCTTGGGAGTCGTGGTGTACACGCGGGTGCACACGCCACGACGCTGCGGGCTCCCCTTGAGGGCCGCGGTCTTCTGCTTGGCAGCCTTGTCCTGGCGGCCCTTGCGGACCAGCTGCTGGATCGTGGGCAATGGACCAGCTTCCTGTCGTGATCTTGCTTCTTCGTGTCTTCACCGGTCCCCGCGGTCGGGCGTGTCGGCCCGCGTCACGGTCTCGCGACCGGTAACTTCCCGGAGGGATTTTCCGTCGGAACCCCACGTGGCGAGGCCGGTGAACCGGGTGCAAAAGCACCCCGCTCATGCCCAACGGCACGCGGAGCGGCCCGACGCCTGCCGGGCACGGTCTCCAAAGATACCCGTCCACTCGCGGAGCGGTCCGGGCGGGGGGTCGCTACGGTCGCCGACCGGTCATCGTAACCCCAGATCGGGGCCTTGGGACGGCGCCGCGCGGGACTTCCCGACAAGCAGAACGCCGGGCTCCGGCACGCTATTCCGGAGCGGGTTCCCGCGGTCAGGGCACACGAGAGTTCGCATGCCGGGACGGGGCGACCAACTAATGGACGCGCGCCGGGCCCCGCGGCTTCCCGCGCCCCAATGTGGCGTTCGGTGCGTTCAGCGCACCCAATGTGGCGTTCGGTGCGTCAGATGCACCCAATGCCACATTGGGGTGTTCTCAGCAGCGCGGTGGGTGGCGAGTTCGTTGTGACCTACTGGCCAGGGGGATGCGGAGCACAGCCTGGCGAGACGGGCGGCGTGGCTCCGTTGCCGCGAAAGCCGCGAAAGTCCGTGAGGGGAACCCTGAGGGACTCTGATTCCCTCAGGGTTCCCCTCACGGACTTTCGGCATCGCGCGCCAAGCTCGTCGGCGGTGAGGACCCTGCGCACGGAAGACGAGGCGGGACTCGCGGCGGCGTTAAGAACGCGAGAGAAATTCTTCGGCGGTAAGAAGAAGAGCCGCCGGATGTTCCACAATGGACTTCCGTCCCGGGGTGACAATCACCTCACCGGGGCGAGCCGCGAAACCCGGCCCGGCGGTGTGCACCCGCCGGGCCGGGCCGCGGGTCAGTCCTCGTCGGGCTTCGCGTGGTCGGGCTTGCCCGGGTTGGGGTCGCGCGACAGATCGATCAGCGGGTGCACTCCAGCCCCCTCCGGCGCGGCATGGCTGCCGCCGGTCTTCTTGTCCCCCGGCTGGTCGACCTTCTCGCTGCCGTCCATGTCGCCTCCTCGTTCGGTTCCCCTGCCGTTCTGCACGGTACCTGCCGGAGAAATCGGTGGACGGACTCCCCAAGATGAGGGACGTGGACTGGAAGATCAGCGAATTCCCGGCCGAACACCCCGACGCGACGGCGATCCTGCGCGAGTACATGGACGAACTGGCGTCGCGGTATCACGGCCGCCCGGCGACGCCCGCCGAGGTGGACGCGGCACTGGCCGACGAACCCAGCGACGGCCTCGTCGCGCCGACCGGAGCGTTCCTGGTGGCTTACCGCGAGGGGAAGCCGGCCGGTTGTGTCGGCGTCCGGATGGTCGAGCCCGGGCTGAGCGCGTTGACGAAGGTGTACGTACGCCCGGAACATCGCGGGCACGGCGGCGGCAAGCTGATCGTCGCGGCGGCTGAAGAGGCGGCCAAGCGGCTGGGCTCGGTCCGGATGCGGCTCGACACCCGGGACGACCTGGTCGAAGCACGCGCGCTGTACGCGTCGATGGGCTACGCGGAGGTCGAGGCGTTCAACGACGACCAGTACGCCGAGCACTGGTTCTCCAAAGACCTCAGCTGAGCCGTCCCGCGCAGCTGGCCACCTCGCCGCCGGAGGCTTTCGCGGACCGCGCCAGCACGCCGTTCACCGAGATCCGGCATTCGACCGCGTCGCTCGACTGGCCCATGAGCTGCACAGTCGGCGCGACGGCGGTCTTCGGCCAGGTCAGGGTCTTGCTCCAGGGCAACGGCACCGACAGCTCCTGGTGCACCAGGCCGAGGCCGTTGTCGTCGTAAACCACGGTGGCGGTGCCGGAGCCGGAGAGTTCGTAGGTGATCTGCCAGCTGGACGGAGCGGGCGCGACCGGCCCGGTGGAGGTCGTCGGGGCCAGGGTGCGGGTCACCGTGCGGTCTGGGGCGCGCCGCGGCACTTCGGTGGTCGGCGCGGTCACGGCGACCGGGGCGGGCGCGGGATCGTCGCCGGTGCCGAGGATCACTACGGTCGCGGCGACGGCGGCCACCGCGATGCCCGCGATCGCGAGCCTGCCGATCAGCTGTCTGTCCATGGTCCTCGTTCTTTCGGCGGGATCCGCCGGTGGTTCCCGGGGACGAGGGGAACCACCGGCGGAGGCGGGGTCAGCCGGGCAGGATCCGGCCGGGGACGCCGTTCAGCGACTGGATCAGGCCCAGCGCCGGGACGCCCAGCGGGGCGAACGTCCAGATGTTGTTCAGGTTCGACGTGTCCGGCTCGTCGACGACGGTGACACCGGGCTGGTCCTGCGTCGCGGCCAGCGCGGGCGCGGCGGCGCCGAGCACGGCGGCTCCGGCGAGCGCGGTGGCGGCGACAGCTCGGATGACGGTCTTTTTCATGGCTTTCTCCTTCTGTGCTCAGGAAACGGCGGTGATGGCGTTGAACACCGGCGCGAGAAGCTGGGCCGGGGCTTGGGTGGTCGGGCCGAGGAGGCTGCCCGCGTCGAGGCCGGGGACGACCCAGACCGACGGCCCGCCGCCGGCCGGTGCGCCGGGGACGCCGGGCAGGCCCGGGGTGGGCAGGTTCGGCACGGAAGGCAGCGAGGGCAGGCCGTCGGTCGGGAGGGACGGGAGGCCGCCGGTCGGCAAGGACGGCAAGCCGCCAGTCGGCAGCGAGGGCAAGCCGCCGGTCGGAAGGGACGGCAGACCGCCCGTCGGCAGCGAAGGCAGGCCAGCGGGCTGACCGGCGGCGGACGTCTCCGGGGTGGCGGCGTTGGCCACTCCCCCGGCGAATCCGGCGAACGCCCCGGCCGCGGCGAGCGGCAGCAGGATCCGGGCGGCAATGCGTTTCATCAGGGTTTTCCTTTCTTCGGGGTTCTTCGGGGAACTGGGCTCAGCGGAGCGCGCCGCTGATCGGGACGATGGTTCCGTCGGGGATCCACTGCCCGGCGTAGTCGCGCGCAGCCTGCATGCCTGGCGCGTGCGGTTCGTTGGGGTACATCGGCATCGCGTTGACCTGCGCGGCCGCGAACAGCTGCACCTCGCCGTTCACCGCTGTCCACTGTGGACCAAGCCAGGTCCGGAAACCGCCTAGCGACGGGCTTTCCCCGCCGAAGCTGTTGCCGACGGCCACCGCGTAGCTCACCGCGAGCTGGTCGCGCGGGTCGAAGCGCAGCGGCATGGCCGCGCTGGCCACGGTGTTCACGATGGGTCCGTTGAGCAGCCACGGCGCGAGGTACAGGCCGAACTGGTGGGTCGGTTTGAGCCGCTGCGATTCGGCGGCGCGGCTCATCGCGAGGTACCCGTCGCTCCAGCCGGAGACGACCACCAGCGCGGTGTCCGCGGCCGCGTCCGGGCGCACCGGCAGACCGACGCGGGCAGCGGTCTCACGAACGAGCTGCGCGGCCTGCACCCCGCGCGGCGACTTGTCCTCGACCAGCGTGATCGCCGACGGCTTTCGCGAGGCGAGGAACTCGACCAGCTTCACCAGCGAACCGCGGTCCTCCGGCGACAACGCCTCTGCCGGACAGCTGGCGAGCACCTCGCGTTTCTGCGCCACCAGACCGCCGAGTGCGGCTTCCGCGCATTCCGGCGCGTCGGCGTCCGGCACCGCCGGGCCCGCTTCGGTACCCGCGTCGACGTCGACCGTGGTGGTCGCGTCGCCCTTGCGGACCACGAGAGTGCTGCGTCCGGCCGGAAGTTCGACCTCAGCCCAACTGCCTTCCGCACCGGGACGCGCCGCCGCAATGGTCACGATTCCGCCCTCGACGCCGGCGGACAGGTCGGTGCCCGCGCTCGAAGGGAAGTGCACGAGATTGCGCCCGGGCCGGTGCGGGCTGACCAGCACCGGCACAGTCGCACCACCGACTGTCGCGTCCGTCAGCACCGGCACACCGGGCACCGGCAGCGGAGCTGGCTGCGGCACCGCGGCAAGCGCACTCCACGCGACGAAACCGAGTGCGACGCCAGCGACGCCGTAACGGTAGCCGCGAAGAGAAGCGTTGCGAGACAACAAGATCGCCGATATGACGGTGACCGCCGCGGGCAGCAGGACCACCACGATCAGCGAGAGGCCGAAGAGCGTTTCGTACAGCCGTCGGTCGAAAGCGACCCCGGAGACGCCGAGTTGCACGACGCCAGCGAGCGTCAGCAGTCCGGCGAGGCTGACCGAAAGCGGACCGACGCGCAACGGCGTCGATCGCCACTCCTCAACCGGCACCCACGCCGAAAGCAGCGTCACGCCGAACCACAGCGCGGCCGCGGCGACGTACACGGTGTCGATGGCGAAGGAGATCCCCGAGCCATCAACGGAGGTTTCCAGCACCACGAGCACGACCAGCGCGAGCGAAGCCCAACGACCCGCTGAGGGCCACCGCAGCAGCACCGGCACCGCCAGCGCGAGCACAACGTGGACGATCAGCGCGACAAGATTGACGTCGACCGTCGCCGCCGACACCGCGGCCAGCACCGCCGAACCGACGCCCAGCACGCCGGTGGTGATCCACAGCTTGCGCGGCAGCGGACCGACGAGCGGGCGCAGAATCCCGGTACCGGCGAGGAAAGCCGTCGCCAGCAGCAGTATCAGCCGCAGCACCAGCGCGGCACTGTCCACACCGGACGATCCGGTGGGGACCGGAGTGACGTGGTGATCCATGGAGACCTTCCGGGGAGAAGATCCCGGCGCGCGGACGGGGCGCCCGCGCGCCGGGGAGGAGTTACTTCACGTTCTGGTCGGCGACCACGAACAGCTCGGAGTGCGGCTTGGCGTTGCCGAAGTCCCCGTGCGGCCACGACTTCCGGTTGAAGTTGAGGCCGACCTGCCCGGTGAACTCGTCGCGGAAGTTCTGATCCACCGCGAGCTTCCCGTCCGGCGACAGGTTCAGCAGGTTGACCTTGTGGTCACCGTCCAAACCGGACCGGGCGACGAAGTAGTTCGACACCGCGATGTGCTGCGGCTGCTCGGTTTCGTGGTAGAGACCGTCCTGGCCGAGTGCGAAGTTGTCGTACGCGCCCCAGTGCGGGCCCGCCCCGGGCACGCCCGGGTTGATCGGCGCGGAGCCCACGACGGTCGGCAGGTCTCCCCCGCCGCCCTGCTGCGCCTTTTCCTTCGTGTCGACGCGGCCCTTGATGTCCTCGACCTTGTCGCCGGCCGCGACCAGCTTCTGGATGTCGAGCACGTACACGCCGCCGGTGGTGCCGGGGTCGTCCGGGCCGAGCACGCCCTTCTGCCTGCCCTGCACCGCGTGGTACAGGAACCGGTCGTCCGGGCTGGTCTGCAGCCAGCCGCCGTTGGAGCTGGCGCCGTTCGAGTCGTTCTGCGAGTAGATCGGCTTGCCCGCGGTGCCGTCGTCGAACACCTCGATCCAGTGCGGGTCCTTCGCCGTGATGTCCGGCGTGTAGAAGATCGCGCCGCCCTGCATGGTTTCGGCGAACGCGCCCTTGTGGCCGGGCTTGTTCGTCACCGTGGTCTCCATGACCGCGCGGCTTTCCGAGTGCAGCGGGTCCGCCGGGTTCGCCCGCGGGCCGTCTTGCAGGTAGGACACCGCCTTCAGCTTCGGGTGATTGCGGTCGGAGATGTCCCAGGTGCGGATCGTCGGACGGCGCAGATACGGCGACGGCTGCTTCACCGGGTCGAGAATGATGTTGCGCGGTTCGGCGTAGTCACTGGTGACGAGGGTGTTGAGATCCTCGCGCGCCTGGACGCCGTGCGGGTTCGCGCAGGACGGTTTGCCCAGCTGCGGCAGGTTGTCGCACAGCTTCGCGTTGTCGCCCTGCGGGGTCGCCGCCGGATTCTGCGACAGCACCTGCGCGTTCTGATCGAAGTGCACCACCTCGCCCGGACTGCCGGCGAAACCGTTGCCGATCTGCGTGGAACCGTCCTGGTACGCGTACGGACCGGGCACGACCGGACCGCCCATGTACGTGCCGTACGCGGTGCCGTCCTTCAACACCCAGTACGCGTCAGGCACGGACCCGCCGAGCGTCTGCGTCGGCAGGCTGATGCCCTTGAGCTTCAACTGGGGCAACGCACTGACGTCGAACGCGTACGTCGCCGCGGCGAACAACGCGCCGGCGTAGATCGTGTCGCCCTTGTGCCACACGTACTGCATGTGGTGCGGCTCGTTCTCGACGAGCGGCCCGACGGTCGCGGTGTTCACCACCTTGCCGTACGTCGGCGAGCCCTGCGTCGCGTCGATCACCGCGAGGAAATCGGGGCCAGGCAAGGCATTCTTGACCTTGCCGAGGCCGCCGCCGAGCGAACCCGGCAGGTTTTTGACGTCCTTCACCGCGGTGTCGGCGATGTTCTCGTCGCCCGCCCAGACCAGCAGCCACTTCTTCGGCGTGCCGTCGGCGGAACGTGCTTGCGCGGCAAGGTCTTTGCTGACCAGGTGGTTCTGCACCCAGTATTGCTTGCCGTCGGACGCGGTTTTGGCGTCGGTGACCACCTGGACGTCGGCGTAAGCGCTGGTGGTTGACCCGGTGTAGGTCACCGCACCGATCGCGAGCGCGACCGCGCCGGCGACGGTCAGCGCTTTCCGCCATCGGGGCGGGGCGCCCGAGGAGGAGCTGAATCGCATTGTGTCTCCCTGTTTGTGTTCCCGTGAAGCGCCCGCGAAGGCACTTCTTTCCCCGTTCCGAGGGCAGCACGAAACCCGCGCGAAACCCACACCGAACAGAGAAAGCGTTCATCCCCTCGGGTCAGAGAAACCCGTTGCGGGGCAAGAGAAATCAGCCAGCCGGAAGCGGCCGGGAGAAAAGGTCAGGAATCCCTACACAGCGCGCTGGCCTGCTGGCGCAGATCCACGTGCAGACGCCACACCAGGGCAACCGGAAAGGACATGCGCGAAATACTCTGGCGAACCGCACGCACTGTCAATGCGGTGATCAATCGTGGGAACGTCGACCGAAGGGGTGAATATCCCACGAACTGGGCCGAGTTGCCCGCCCCTCGCTCCGCGCCGGCCCCGAGCGGCGGCGCTGACCTGCGATGCTCCGTTCGGCCCACAGTATGTTCGGCGATTCGGCGTCCGGGGAGGGACTGTTCGCCCGATATGTTCGTTACCTTTTCGTGACCGATCGCCGGGAACTTTCGCCCCGACCCCGCGATGAATCACCCATGCCGGATTCGCCGACCCTGCGGCGCGAACCTGACAGAAGCGGCATAATCCGCACATCACGTGACGGACCAGGGGAAGGGGTGACCGCCGGTGTCGGCAGAGATGGAACGACTCGTCGCGGAGTTCGACAAGTTCCAGACGAAGCTCAAGCAGGCCGAAGCGCAGTTCGCGAAAGTCGGCGACATGCAGGAGGAGCTGAACGCGCTCGAGGCCGCAGTGAGGTCGCCGGATCGAGCGGTCACCGTCGTCGCGGGCCCGAGCGGATCGATCAAAGACCTCCGGCTCACCCCGGACGCGCTCCGGCAACAGCCCGACCAGCTGGCGACCTCGATCCTGGCGACCCTGCACCAGGCCGTCGCCGAATCCGCTCGCAAGCAGGCCGGGATCGTCGACGAGCACGTGGGCACGGCCTTCGGGTTGAACGTGTCCGATCAGGTCCTGGAAGCTCAGGCAGCTGGTTTGGGAACCACTGTCGAAGAACTGGAGTCCAATCTGCCGGAGGAGCAGCCGCGGCAGGCAGCACCGGCCAGGGACGACGAGGACTTCGCGAACAACGATCTGCTTCGCGACGACAACCGGGCGACTCCGGCGCCTCCGCCGGCGCCGCCCTCGGCTTCGGCGGGCGACCAGTTCCTCAAGAACTTGTTCGACGACGAAGAGGGGCACCGATGAGCCCGACGAACGGCGGCCACAAGGTCGACACCGCCGCGATCACGAAGTACGCCACCGGCCTCGATCACTACACGGGAGAAGCGGCCAAGTTCGGCGACCTCGTGAACCAGGCCGACGTCACCGACCGGTCGTGGGGATTGATCGGGCTGGCGGTCAAGCAGACCTATACGAGCAAGCTCGACGAGCTCAAGCAGTTGCTGGAGCTGATGAAGACCGGGGTCGGCGCGTTCCAGGGCAAGCTCAATCAGGCCGCGAGCATCTACGACGGCCATGAAAAGGACACCGTGATGACCTTCGGCAAGTTCAAGGCCGACATCGACGGACCGCTCTGAGCAAGGGGGAAGCATGGGGCAGGACAGCGTCGCCGACGGCGTCAAGAACAACCTCAAAGGCTACGACGACAGCTTCTTGAAGAATGTCGGCGACACCGTCAAGAAGGCACCGGTCGTCGGCAAGGGCGCCGAAACCATCGAGAACGCCTACAAGAAGTTCGGCTCCGCGAAGGACGTCGGCGATGTCGCCGCGGCGAGCGGGCAGTTGTTGCAGGACGGCGCGGGCTTCGTGGCAGGCGCGACCTTGGACATGGCCAGCTTCGCGCTCGACCCGGTGGGCTGGCTGGTCAGCAACGGCCTCAACATGCTCCTCGAGCTGATTCAGCCTCTCCAGGACGGGCTGCACATGGTGACCGGGGACGGCCCCGCGCTCAAGACGGCCTCCGGCAACTTCGTCACGATCGGCAAGGGCTTCGTCACCCTGGCCGAGGAGTTCGTCCAGGTCGGGGACGAAGCGCTCAAGGATTGGGAAGGCGAGGGAGGCGGGGCGGCCAAGAAAGCGCTGGCCGAGTTCGCACAGGGCATCGAGGGCATCGGCTCCGCTGCCGGCGCGGTCGCCGACACGCTGCAGATGTGGTCGATGGTCATGACCGTCATCGAAGAGGTCATCAAGGCCATCATTTCGGAGCTGGTCAGCTGGCTCATCTACATCTGGCTGCCGGCACTGGCCGCTTCGATCGTGAGCCTCGGCTCGTCGGTCGCGGGGGCGATGGCGGCATCAGTCGCGAAGGCGGCGAGCGCACTCGGCAAAATCACCAAGCATCTTGGCAGGCTCGGCAAGCTGCTCGACAAGTTCATGGGCTTCCTGATGAAGTGGAGCGACGATCTGGTCAAGCAGGGTTCGAAGCTCACGAAGGCGGGCAAGGTCGGCATGACTCCCGGCGAGGAGAAGGCGATCACCGGCGCACTGGCCAAGGGCCTGAACGCACAGGGTGCCGCCTACGGGCAGGCGGCGAAAGACGTGTTCACGAGCGTGCCGCGCAAGCTCTTCGACGAAACCGTCAAGGAGACGACCGGGATCACCCCCGGCGACCTGTCGAAGGGCTCGGCGTACACCGGCAAGGCCGCCTACAAGGGGGCGAACAAGACGATCGACAATCTCAAGCGCGAGCATCCCGGGAACGGCCAAAGCTCCGAAGAAACCCGCGAAGATCTCGACATGGGCCAGTAAGCGGATGGCGGATCTGCTCGGTCCCTGGCTCATCGTCGGTGGTTACGCGCTCTCCTTCGGCCTGCTGTGGCTCGCGAACTGGCTCGAGGCACGCCGTTCGGCCAGTGCCGCGGTCTGTTATGCGCTCTCCGGGATCGCGTTTTCGCTGACGAGCCTCTACTGGCTGTCAGCCGGCACGGCCAGTTCGGTCCCGCTGTTCGGATGGATCGCCTTCCCGCTCGTCGTCACCGCGTTGATCTCGTGGCGGGGCTGGCATCAACGAAGCTGGATCAAACGTCTCGATTCGGCTGGGGAACCGACCTTTGGTTTCCTGCCGCACAGCGGCCGCGCGGTGGCACTCGACCATCCCGATCCCTGGCCTCGGCGAACCACTGTCGAGTTCACGCACCAAGGCCACCGGCTGCTCGGCATGGAGTACTCGACCCAATCGCCTATCCGGAACGAGACGTTCGAACAACTCGGAAGAGTGTCCGAAGAGCTCGATTCGATCAACGCGGTCGTCGAACTGCGCGTTCCTGAGGTGCCCGCTCTCACGATCTCGCCGAACACGCAGGCGTTCGAGCCGGACTTCTTCACCCCGCTGGAGGACGCCCGGATCGTCCGCAACCAGTTCGGCTGGCTACGGCCGGATACGACACTGCACAGTTTCGAGGTCGACCCCGAGTTCGACCGCCGGTTCTCCGTCTATACGTCGGACCCGGAGTTCGCGGCAGCGGTGCTCACCGGCGAATGCCGCGAAATGATCATGAATGACCTGTGGTTCCGCGTCCACCAAGTGGCGTTCTACGGAACGGCTTTATGGACCACGGACACCGGCGGCCTCACCGAGGACCGGATGTTCGGCAACTCCCGCCGCCTCGCGATGCTGGCGGCCGCCGTTTCGGCGCCGGTGTGGGAAGTATGGGGTGGGGACCGGGACTTTCACGACGTCGTCACCCAGTCCGACACGAGTTACGACGCCTGGTTCGGCAAGCGCGGCGGCTTCATCCGCACGCCGGTGAACCGCCGCCGCGAAGCCGCCGACCGGCAGCCGGTGACGTCGATCTCGCTGACCATGCGGTCGTTGCTCGCGCTCGGTCTGCTGGCCATCGGAATCGGTCCTGCGGTCAACGCATCAGCAGCGATGACCGGGCTGGCCTCCCACGCCCAGCTCACGGTCACCACGATGAGCGAGGGCGGCACCCAGCATTGCTTCAGCGCCGCCGGCAATTACCGCTGCATCACCGACCAGCCCAGCGTGCGGGGGACGGTCAGCCAGGACGGCGCCACTCGGCAGATCACCGTCGGATGGGTCGGTGAACTGCCCAGGAGGGGCGACACAGTCGAGGTCTCGTTGGGACCGTTGTGGGGAGACATCGCCTACCAGGCTGACTGGCCGTCGTCCGCCTCGATCGATTTGCTGATGGCCTTGGTCTGGCTCATTCCGGGCCTGTACCTCGCAAAGCGCACGTACCTGCCCCGCCCGCCCCGGCGGGTCCGCAAGATGCGCAAGACTCTCGCAACTGTTTAGCCACCAACGCGAAAGCCCTCGCCGGGAGTCCCGACGGGGGCTTCTCGCTCAGCTACGCGAGGTTAAGCAGAAGTCGCGACCGAAGTCGTAGTCGTCCAGCGGAACCGCGGCAGCGATGCCCGAACCGAACACGTCCGGGATGCAATGGTCTCCCGGAACGAGGCCGCCGACAGCCACGATTCCGTGGTCAGCGACGTCTCCGTGCTAACGAGGCTGGCTCCGCAGGTGCAAGCAACGGCTACCCGGGTCAGCGAGGGCGGTACCCGGCATTGCGTGACCACCAGCGGCGACCTGTCCCGCACTGAGGATCAAGCCAAGATCGAGGGTACCTACGAGCAGGACGGCAGCACCCGCGAGATCACCGCTGACTGGAACAAGAGCGAGCTTCCCGCCCCAGGTGAAGAAGCGGCGCGAAGCCCTCGCCAAGGTCTGGCCTCAGAGCCGGTGTCCGCAATCCGCGCAGAACACCGCACCCGCCTTGGATTCCTTCCCGCACTCTCCACAATGGACCGTCGGGGCCAGTGAGCTTCCGCATCCGGTGCAGAACTTGCCGCCGTCCACCTTCAGGCCGCAGTCCGGGCAGGTGAGTTTCGCGCGGGTGCCCAGATCCAGGTCCTTGGTCCAGTTCTTCTCGCGCGCCTTTTCCCAGATCTGGTCCCGCTGCGCCGCCGCCTGGGCGCGCGAGATCTCCTCCGCCACGATCGGCGAACAACGCAGGCACTGGCCGATTTCCTCGTTCCAGCACTGATCCGCGCACATCCAGTCGCTGCAGCCTCGGCACTGGCGGAAGCGCGGCGTGATCTCCTCGACCGCCGCGGTCAGCGCGCGGTCCTTCGCCGGCGAGTTCGTCGCGCGGTCGTATTTCCACTGGTCCGCGGAGCTGCTCAGCTGCTGCAGCGTCCCGCCGAAGAACGAGCCCACCGCGCGCAGCATGCTGCGCCCGGTCTCCATCGTGTCCCGCTGGAACGCGGAGCGGTACCCGTTTCCGCAGCGCTCGCAGTGGAACTCGAACTGGTAGCCCTGGGCATTGGAGAGATCCGAGAAGTTGTCCGTGAACGGCACGACATCAGCCACGCGCGCGAATTTAAGGCAGCCGGAGGAAACCCACGACCGTACAAGTACCGTCTCCGGACCCGCTACGCAGCGCGACGAAAAAGCCCCCGGTCACGAGGACCGGGGGCTTTTCGTTCAGCTACGCGAGGTTCAGCGGAAGTCGCGACCGAAGTCGTAGTCGTCCAGCGGAACCGCGGCGCCGGTGCCCGAACCGAACACGTCCGGGGTGTAGTAACCGTCGTCGTAGGACGGGATCGCGTACGCCGCGACCCGCGCCTCTTCGGTCGGCTGCACCTGGATGTTCCGGTACTTGTTGATGCCCGTACCGGCCGGGATGAGCTTACCGATGATGACGTTCTCCTTGAGGCCGACGAGCTTGTCCGAGCGGCCGTTGATGGCCGCGTCGGTCAGGACTCGCGTGGTCTCCTGGAACGAGGCCGCCGACAGCCACGAGTCCGTGGTCAGCGACGCCTTCGTGATGCCCATCAGCACCGGACGTCCCGAAGCCGGCTCGCCGCCCTCGGCGACCGCGGCCCGGTTCGTCGCCTCGAACTTCGTCCGCTCGGGCAGCTCGCCCGGCAGGAAGTCCGTGGCGCCGGAGTCGATGATCGTCACGCGGCGCAGCATCTGCCGCACGATGACCTCGATGTGCTTGTCGTGGATCGACACACCCTGCGCCCGGTACACCTTCTGGACCTCGTCCGTGAGGTGCATCTGCGCTTCGCGCGGGCCCATGACGCGCAGGACCTCGTGCGGGTCCGGCGTGCCCTCGAGCAGCTGCTGGCCGACGTTGACGTGGTCGCCGTCGCCCAGCGGGCCGTTCGGGGTGTTCGCGAGCCGCTGCCGCTTGGACAGCTTGTCGAAGACGATCTCCTCCGACCCGTCGTCCGGGATCAGGGTGATCTTCCAGAACCGCTCGCTCTCCTCGATCCGCACGCGGCCGTCGACGTCCGCGATCGGAGCCTTGCCCTTCGGCACGCGAGCCTCGAAAAGCTCGGTGACACGGGGCAGACCGGTCGTGATGTCGTCACCGGCGACACCGCCCTGGTGGAAGGTACGCATCGTCAGCTGCGTGCCCGGCTCACCGATCGACTGGGCGGCGACAATGCCGACCGCCTCGCCGACGTCGACGAGCTCGCCCGTCGCCATCGAACGGCCGTAGCAGGTCGCGCACACACCGACGGCCGACTCGCAGGTCAGCACCGAGCGGACCTTCACCTTGGTGATGCCGCTGGAGATGAGCTTGTCCAGCGCCGGGTCGCCGATGTCGTCGCCCGCGTTCAGCACGACGTTGCCCTTGGCGTCCACCGCGTCCGTCGCGAGGTTCCGCGCGTACACCGAGGTCTCGACGTGCTGGTCGCGCACGACCTTGCCGTCGCCGAGGTCCTCGCCGATCGGCATCATGATGCCGCGCGTGGTGCCGCAGTCGACCTCGCGGACGATGACGTCCTGCGAGACGTCCACCAGACGACGGGTCAGGTAACCCGAGTCGGCGGTACGCAGCGCCGTGTCCGCCAGACCCTTCCGGGCGCCGTGCGTGGCGATGAAGTACTCCGCCACCGACAGGCCTTCACGGAAGTTCGCCTTGATCGGGCGCGGGATGTACTCGCCCTTCGGGTTCGACACCAGACCACGCATGCCGGCCAGCGAACGGACCTGCGTCATGTTTCCGGCGGCGCCCGACTTCACGATCATGGCGATCGGGTTGTCGTCCGGCAGCGCCGTCTCCATGATCTTGTGGACCTCTTCGGTCGCCTGCGTCCACACCTTGACGAGCTCGTTGTTGCGCTCGGCGTGGGACAGCTGACCGCGCTGGTAGCGCTTCTCGACCTGGTCGGCCTTGCCCTCGTACTCGTCGAGAATGGCCTTCTTGCCGACCGGGGTCAGCACGTCCGAGATCGCGACCGTGACGCCCGAGCGGGTCGCCCAGTAGAAACCGGCGTCCTTGAGCTTGTCCAGCGTCTGCGCGACCTGCGTCATCGAGTACCGCTCGGCGAGGTCGTTCACGATGGCCGCCTGCCGCTTCTTCGGCATCGGCTCGTTGATGAACGGGTAGTCCGCCGGCAGCAGGTCGTTGAACAGCACGCGGCCCAGCGTCGTCTCGGCCAGCCACGCCTTGCCCGGCTCCCAGCCCGCCTCCGCGAGACGCGCCTCGTCGGCCTTCGCCGGCTGCCGGTCGGTGACGCGGATCTTGACCGGGGCGTGCAGGCTCAGCGCCTTGCGGTCGAACGCCATGATCGCCTCGGCGGGCGAGGAGTACGCGTTGCCCGCGCCCTCGGCGTTCTCGTTCAGCCGGGTCAGGTGGAACAGACCGGTGACCATGTCAAGCCGCGGCATGGCGAGCGGACGGCCCGAGGCCGGCGACAGGATGTTGTTCGCCGACAGCATCAGGATCCGGGCCTCGGCCTGCGCCTCGGCCGACAGCGGCAGGTGCACCGCCATCTGGTCGCCGTCGAAGTCCGCGTTGAACGCTTCGCAGACCAGCGGGTGCAGCTGGATGGCCTTGCCCTCGACCAGTTGCGGTTCGAAGGCCTGGATGCCCAGCCGGTGCAGGGTCGGCGCACGGTTCAGCATCACCGGGTGGCCGGTGATGACCTCTTCGAGCACGTCCCACACCTGCGGCCGCGAGCGCTCCACCATCCGCTTGGCGGACTTGATGTTCTGCGCGTGGTTCAGGTCGACCAGCCGCTTCATGACGAACGGCTTGAACAGCTCGAGCGCCATGTCCTTCGGCAGACCGCACTGGTGCAGCTTCAGCTGCGGGCCGACGATGATGACCGAACGGCCCGAGTAGTCAACACGCTTGCCCAGCAGGTTCTGGCGGAACCGGCCCTGCTTGCCCTTGAGCAAGTCGGACAGCGACTTCAGCGGCCGGTTGCCCGGGCCGGTGACCGGACGCCCGCGGCGGCCGTTGTCGAACAGCGCGTCGACGGCCTCCTGCAGCATCCGCTTCTCGTTGTTGACGATGATCTCGGGCGCGCCGAGGTCGATCAGCCGCTTCAACCGGTTGTTGCGGTTGATCACGCGGCGGTACAGGTCGTTCAGGTCCGACGTGGCGAAGCGGCCACCGTCGAGCTGCACCATCGGGCGCAGGTCCGGCGGGATGACCGGGACGGCGTCGAGCACCATGCCGCGCGGGTCGTTGCCGGTCGCCTGGAACGCGGCGACGACCTTGAGCCGCTTCAGCGCGCGGAGCTTCTTCTGCCCCTTGCCGTTGCGGATGGTGTCGCGCAGGCTGTCGGCCTCCGCGGCGACGTCGAACTCGGTCGCCAGCTTCTGGATCGCCTCGGCGCCCATGCCGCCGGTGAAGTACTCGCCGTACCGGTCGATCAGCTCGCGGTAGAGCAGCTCGTCGGCGATCAGCTGACGCGGCTCGAGCTTCGTGAAGGTCGTCCAGACCTCCTCGAGGCGGTCCAGCTCGCGGCCGGCGCGGTCGCGCAGCTGGCGCATCTCGCGCTCGCCGCCCTCCTTGACCTTGCGGCGCACGTCGGACTTCGCGCCCTCCGCCTCCAGCTCGGCCAGGTCGGCTTCCAGCTTCTGCGCGCGGGCCTCGATGTCGGAGTCGCGCTTCGTCTCGAGGTTCTTGCGCTCGACGCCGATCTCGTTCTCGAGGGTCGGCAGGTCGTTGTGCCGCAGCTCGGTGTTCACGCCGGTGATGACGTAAGCCGCGAAGTAGATGATCTTCTCGAGGTCCTTGGGCGCCAGGTCCAGCAGGTAGCCCAAGCGCGACGGAACGCCCTTGAAGTACCAGATGTGGGTGACCGGCGCGGCCAGCTCGATGTGGCCCATCCGCTCACGGCGCACCTTGGCGCGAGTGACCTCGACGCCGCAGCGCTCGCAGATGATGCCCTTGAACCGGACGCGCTTGTACTTGCCGCAGTAGCACTCCCAGTCCCGGGTCGGACCGAAGATCTTCTCGCAGAAGAGCCCGTCCTTCTCCGGCTTGAGGGTCCGGTAGTTGATGGTCTCCGGCTTCTTGACCTCGCCGAAGGACCACTGACGGATGTCGTCGGCGGTGGCGAGGCCAATCCGGAGCTCATCGAAAAAGTTGACGTCCAGCACGTCTAGATCCCCTTGGGGTTGATTCGGCTAGAGGAGGGGTCGGCGGTGGAGCCGGGATCCGCGGGAGGCAGATCCCGGCTCGACACCGAATCAGTGCACGACGTCGTCCACCGAGGGCGACTCGTTGCGGGACAGGTTGATGCCGAGGTTCGCCGCGGCGCGCTCGAGGTCCTCGTCGTCGGAGTCGCGCATCTCGATCGCCGCGCCGTCGCTGGAGAGCACCTCGACGTTGAGGCACAGCGACTGGAGCTCCTTGAGGAGCACCTTGAACGACTCCGGGATGCCCGGCTCGGGGATGTTCTCCCCCTTCACGATCGCCTCGTACACCTTGACGCGGCCGACCACGTCGTCCGACTTGATCGTGAGCAGTTCCTGCAGCGTGTAAGCCGCGCCGTAGGCCTGCATCGCCCAGCACTCCATCTCGCCGAAGCGCTGGCCGCCGAACTGCGCCTTACCGCCCAGCGGCTGCTGGGTGATCATCGAGTACGGGCCGGTGGAGCGGGCGTGGATCTTGTCGTCGACCAGGTGGTGCAGCTTCAGGATGTACATGTAGCCGACCGACACCGGGTACGGGTACGGCTCGCCGGAGCGGCCGTCGAACAGCGTGGCCTTGCCGTTCTCCTTGACCATGCGCTCGCCGTCGCGGTTCGGCTTGGTCGCGCCCAGCAGCCCGGTGAGCTCCTCTTCCTTCGCGCCGTCGAACACCGGGGTCGCGGTGTTCGTGTTCGGCGCGACGTCGTAGAGCTCCTGCGACAGGTTCTTCGCCCAGTCCGGGTCGCCCTCGATCGTCCAGCCCTGCGAGGCCAGCCAGCCCAGGTGCAGCTCGAGGATCTGGCCGATGTTCATCCGTCGCGGAACACCGTGGGTGTTCAGGATGATGTCGACCGGGGTGCCGTCCTCCATGAACGGCATGTCCTCGACCGGCAGGATCTTGCCGATGACGCCCTTGTTGCCGTGCCGGCCGGCGAGCTTGTCGCCCGGCTGGATCTTGCGCTTCTGGGCCACGTAGACGCGGACCAGCTCATTGACGCCCGGGGGCAGCTCGTCGTCGTCCTCGCGGGAGAACACCCGGATGCCGATGACCTTGCCGGTCTCGCCGTGCGGCACCTTCAGCGAGGTGTCGCGGACCTCGCGCGCCTTCTCGCCGAAGATCGCGCGGAGCAGGCGCTCCTCCGGGGTCAGCTCGGTCTCGCCCTTCGGCGTGACCTTGCCGACCAGGATGTCGCCGTCGCGGACCTCGGCACCGATGCGGATGATGCCGCGCTCGTCGAGGTCGGCCAGGACCTCCTCGGAGACGTTCGGGATGTCCCGGGTGATCTCCTCGGCGCCCAGCTTGGTGTCGCGGGCGTCGATCTCGTGCTCCTCGATGTGGATCGACGTGAGCACGTCGTCCTGCACCAGGCGCTCGGAGAGGATGATCGCGTCCTCGTAGTTGTGGCCCTCCCACGGCATGACCGCGACGAGGAGGTTCTTGCCGAGCGCCATCTCACCGTTCTCGGTGGACGGGCCGTCGGCGATGACCTGGCCCTGTTCGACCCGGTCACCCTCGTTGACGATCGGCCGGTGGTTGAAGCACGTGCCGTGGTTGGAGCGGCGGAACTTGTAGAGTCCGTAGCTCTTCCGCGTGCCGTCGTCGTGCATGATCGTGATGATGTCCGCGGACAGCTCCTCGACCACGCCGGCCTGCTCGGCGACCAGGACGTCCCCGGCGTCGACCGCGGCGCGCAGCTCCACGCCGGTGCCCACGTACGGAGCCTGGTTGCGCAGCAGCGGAACAGCCTGGCGCTGCATGTTCGCGCCCATCAGCGCGCGGTTCGCGTCGTCGTGCTCCAGGAACGGGATCATCGCGGTGGCGACGGAGACCATCTGCCGCGGCGACACGTCCATGTAGTCGATCTCGAGCGGGTCGATCAGCTCGACCTCGCCGCCCTTGCGGCGACCCAGGACCTTGTCCTCTTCGAAGTGCCCGTCGTCGGTCAGCGGCGCGTTGGCCTGCGCCTTGACGTAGCGGTCTTCCTCGTCCGCGGTCAGGTAGTCGACCTGGTCGGTGACCTGGCCCTCGACGACCTTGCGGTACGGCGTCTCGATGAAGCCGAACGGGTTGACCCGCGCGTAGGAGCACAGCGAGCCGATCAGGCCGATGTTCGGGCCTTCCGGCGTCTCGATCGGGCACATGCGGCCGTAGTGCGACGGGTGGACGTCGCGGACCTCCATGCCGGCGCGCTCACGGGACAGACCGCCCGGGCCGAGGGCCGAAAGACGACGCTTGTGCGTCAGGCCCGACAGCGGGTTGTTCTGGTCCATGAACTGCGACAGCTGCGAGGTGCCGAAGAACTCCTTGATCGCCGCGCCGATCGGGCGGATGTTGATCAGGGTCTGCGGCGTGATCGCCTCGACGTCCTGGGTGGTCATGCGCTCGCGCACGACGCGCTCGGTGCGGGAGAGGCCGACCCGGATCTGGTTCTGGATCAGCTCGCCGACGGTGCGCAGGCGGCGGTTGCCGAAGTGGTCGATGTCGTCGGTCTCGACCGGCACCTCGACGCCGGCGGAGCTCGTCATCTTGTCCTCGCCGGCGTGCAGCCGGACCAGGTACTCGATGGCCGAGACGATGTCCTCTTCGGTCAGCGTGCCGGTGTCGTAGGTCGAGTCGAGACCCAGCTTCTTGTTGACCTTGTAGCGGCCGACCTTGGCCAGGTCGTAGCGCTTCGGCTTGAAGAACAGGTTCTCCAGCAGCGTCTGCGCGCTCTCCTTCGTGGGCGGTTCGCCCGGGCGCAGCTTGCGGTAGATGTCGAGCAGCGCCTCGTCGGTGCCCGCGGTGTGGTCCTTCTCGAGGGTGGCCAGCAGCGTCTCGGAGAACGAGAAGCGCTCGCGGATCGCCTCGGTGGACCAGCCGAGCGCCTTCAGCAGCACGGTGACCGGCTGGCGGCGCTTGCGGTCGATGCGGACGCCGACGGTGTCGCGCTTGTCCACGTCGAACTCGAGCCACGCGCCGCGGCTCGGGATCACGCGCACGCTGAAGACGTCCTTGTCGGTCGTCTTGTCGACACTGCTGTCGAAGTACACGCCCGGAGAACGCACCAGCTGGGACACGACGACCCGCTCGGTCCCGTTGATGATGAAGGTGCCCTTGTCGGTCATCACCGGGAAGTCGCCCAGGAAGACCGTCTGGCTCTTGATCTCGCCAGTGTTGTTGTTGACGAACTCGGCGGTGACGAACAGCGGGGCCGCGTACGTCATGTCCTTGTCCTTGCACTCCTCGATCGAGGCCTTGACCTCGTCGAAGCGCGGGGCGGAGAAGGACAGGGACATCGAGCCCGAGAAGTCCTCGATCGGAGAGATCTCGTTGAGGACCTCTTCCAGACCGCCGACCGGGTTCTCTTCGCCTTCGTTGACGCGGCGCTCGAACCACGCCTCGTTGCCGGTGAACCACTGGAACGACTGGATCTGGACGTCAAGCAGGTTCGGGGTGGAGAGTGGCTCGCGGATCTTCGCGAAGGAGACCCGCTTGGGCGCTCCGGGGATTCCCGTGGCCTGCGCGCGGGATTCAGCCGAGGTGGTCGCAGCAGTGGCCTGGTTCGCGGGAGAGACTGCCAAGATGCGTCCTTCCGGGGACAATGAGCGGTGAGCAGCCGCGATGGCAACAGCTGTCGCGGACTGTCAGGGGTGCCGTGTGCCCACTATCCTAACTACCGGCTCCGGGCAGCCTGAAAGAGGGCAGCGCAAAGAAGCAGTCTAGCCCCCATGACGCGGTCTGTCCAGGGGGCACTCCCGACGGGGCCCAGCCTGCATCGCGTCACCTTGGGGCAGTGCGTCTCCCTGAGCCTCACTGCGTCCTCTGGCTCCCGGTTCGCCCGGGTTTTCGCGCCCCTCCCGCAAGGTTCGCGTTCCCCGGCCGTGACCGTTGGCAGTAAGCGTGAACCCACGCGGCTTTGGAGTCAAGATGCCGCGCGGCGGTCCCGCCGGTTGGCGCAGCGTCGAAGCGGGACAGCGCAGGGTGACCGATCCGGCGGCCGCCGAGGTTACCGCCGGGTACCCGAGGCCCGCCGTGCAGGTCGGTGCGGCAGCGACGCAGGTCGGCGGCTCGCCCGCGGTCGGGGCGGCGGATTCCGGCGCGGCGCGGCGGGCGCGGGATGGATCACATTCCGCGAGCGGTCGTGCGCTCAGCGGCAGAGCGGAATAGGGGAACTTCGGGCAGCTCGAACCCGGATTCCGGGTCCCCCGGGCAGGGGTTGCGCACGGCGGGAAGCGGCGGTTGGCAGCGGCGCCGTCCCGGTGATCAACTGGGCGGGGCCGAACTCCCGGAGGTGCGCACGATGCCGGAACCCGACGCGTCGCTTCCCGAGCTGGTCCTGCGCAGGCTGGCGATCAGCGAGCAGGTCGCCGCCGCGAAGTTCGGGGCCGGGCGGGCGGTCGACGATCCTGTCCGCGAGCAGCGGGAGCTGGCCCGCGTCCGGGCGCTGGCTCGCGAAATCGGCCTCGACCCGGACCTCGCAGCCGGAGTCCTCACCGACCAGATCGCCGCGAGCAAGCAGGTCCAGCGCCGGCTTTTCGAGCGCTGGACCGAGCAGCCCGGCGACCGGCCGACCGGCGGCCCTGACCTGTCCGTGCTGCGCGCCGAGCTGGACGGCCTCACAGCCGCTCTCCTGGACCGGCTGGCCGCGATCGGCCCCGAACCTCTCACGCCGCCCGAAACGCCGGACGAGCTGAAGCAGGAGCCACTCCGGACGGCTTTCCGGACGCTGGCACGACAACGGCCCGCCCCCGGAGCTTCCGGGAACGGGCCGTGACGTCTGCTGAGGACTGTCTACTTGGACGGCGGGGCCGACGCGGGCGCGGACGGCGCGGGCGCGCCACCGGCCGGTGCGGCGGCCTTGTAGGTGTCCATGTCGGTGATCTTCCAGGTGTCGCCCTGCAGCTGGGCGTCCACGTGCATCTGCGCCGTGCCGGCCGCGGTCTGCTTCGTGTCCGCCCGCGTCGAGGTCTGGTCGATGAACAGCATCACCCTGGCGAGGTCGCCGTTCAGCCGGATCACCGCGCTGCGGGTGACCTTGCAGGTCACGACCACCTTCTGCTGCGGCGCGAGCTTCTTGACCTGGCCCATCAGCGCGTTGTAGCTCGTCTTGACCTGGTCGGTCGCGAGCAGCTGATTGGCCGCGTCCTCGGTCTTCTTGATGTTGTTGAAGTCGTAGGAGAACAGCGTCTCGATCGACTTCGAGACCTGGTCCTTCACCTGCGCGGTCTTCGCCACGTCGAGCACCGCGCGGTTGCTCGTCGAATCGGCCGCGTCGGAGCCCTTGACCTGGAAGATGACCGCCGCGGCGACCAGCGCGAGGCCGACCACCAGCAGCAGCGCGACCCGCACGGTGTTGCGGCTGACCACGGACCGCTGAGCCGGGACCGAGTCGTCCTCGGCCCGCGCCTTGGTCTCTGCTTCCTCCACGTCCGAGGGCTTCGCCGAACCGGTGTCCCGCTTCTTGCGCCGAGGGCTCGGCCGGGAGTCTTCTTCTTCGACCGTCTCGCCGGTGAGCGCGTCGACCTCTTCGGCCGGAGCCTCCTTGCTGACCCCGGAAACCTCGGCTTCGGGTTCAGCGGCCTCGACGGCGTCTTCCTCGACCGCGGTCTTGGCGACGTCGGTCTCAGCGGTCTCAGCGGGCTCAGGCTCAGGCTCGGCCGGGCGCACCAGCCCGCCGCGGGGAATCCGCAGCTCCTGGGTCACCTCGGCCGGATCCGCGTCGGGAAGCGGCCGGGGGCGCGGTTTGGGCGAGGCCGCCGGCGCCGCCGGGTCCGACGGCTTGCGCAGCCCGGCGACCTTCGGCCTGCGGGCCGGTGGCGTGCTGGCACTGCGCGGTGGCTGGCGACGGGAGGGGGGCACTGCGGAACTCCGATCTGCGGGTGAAGCTACTGGCCGGCGGCGACGAGCGGCACTTGGTCGATCCCGGACAGCTTCCACTTGCCGTCGACCCGGGTCATCTGGACCTCGAGCCGCAGCGCCTTGGTGGCGTTCTTGCCGCCCGCCGACGTGTCCGTGCTGATCGCGGCCAGGAAGCTGGCCTTGCCGTCGTGGTCGTTGAGCTCCTCGACCGCGATGTCCTGGATCGTGGTGGTGACCTTGACCTTCTGGTCGGTCAGCGCCTTCGAGTAGTTCGGCTGGGCCTGCGCGATCTGCTTCGCCATGTCGTCGCTGGACACGTCCTTCTGCTTGGCGAAGTAGTCGTCGAGGTGCTGGTAGTCGACCTGGGTGTAGGCCAGTACCGCGGCCGAGCCGTCCTTGAGCACGTCGTCGCGCGCCGAGGCGAGGTCCCGGTCGCCGTCCATCTCCGCGACCAGCCACATGATCCCGAACACGATCGCCACCACCAGCGCGGCGAGGGCGAACGCCCCGGACCCGAGCAGCCAGACGCGCGGCGATCCGGGAAGCGTCCACTTTTCCTGCGCCGCACCGGCCGAAGCCGGTTCGGGCGTATCAGCGGTCACCTCTTCCTCGGCGACCGCGTGCTCGGCACTCATAACACTCCAGAGTAGGTAACAGTCATCAAATCCCGGTCAGCCGAGTCCCAGCAGCGAGCCCATGCTGTTCAGCGAGACCCCGGGGCTGCCGACGACACCGGGCACCTGCGCGTCGCGCTGCTCCTGCAGCTGCTGCGCGGGCCGGTTCTGGTTGGCCGCGATGTCCTGCTGCGACGGCTGCACCGGCACGCCGTTGTAGGGCGCGTTCTGGGAACCCCGGACGTTGATCGGGCTCCCCTTCGGCTCGGCACAGTAGGCCTTGTCGTCCTCCGGCCGGACCGAGGTGTCCGAACCCGGCCGGTACTGGCTGTAGGGCAGATAGCCCTTCGTGCACGACGGCGGGTTGAACAGGTTCAGCACCAGGCCGAGGTGCGCGGTCCCGTCGCCGGGGGCCACCGACGGCGCGGCGGCCGCCAGTGCCGGATAGGTCACCAGGCCCTGTTCGAGGCCGTCCAGCCGGGTCACGGTCAGGTTGGCCGTCGTGAGCAGGTTCGCGGTCAGCGCGCCGAGGCCGGGCCCGGTGTCCTTGACGACCTGGCTGATCTGGGTCGCCACCTGCGGGGTGACGCCGATCAGCTTGCGCAGGTCGCCGTCGGAGTTCTTGAGCGTCCCGCTGAGCTGGTTGAGGCTCTTGGAGAAGGACGCGAAGTTCGACGCCTCGTCGTTCTGCGTGTCCAGCACCTTGCCGCCCGCCTGCAGCAGCTGCACGGTCTGCGGCAGGTACTGCTGCGCGGTGGTGGTGAAGCTGCGCGCGGTGTCGAGAAGCTGTTGCAGGTCGCCGCCGGTGCCGCGGAACGCGTCGTAGGACTCGTCGACGACCTTCCGCAGCGCGTCGGTGGGCACCGAGGACGACAGCGAGTCGAGGTCGCCGAGCAGCCGGTCGGTGCTGACCGGGGTGCTCGTGCGCGCGACCGGGATCACCGAACCGCCCGCGAGGTAGGGGCCCTGGTCGTTCTTCGGCCGCAGGTCGACGTACTGCTCGCCGACCGCGGACCGGTTGGCGATCACCGCGTCGAGGTCGGACGGCACCCGCGGGGCCGACGGGTCGATGTTCAGGTCGGCTTCGAGGCCGGTCTGGGTCAGCCGCAGCTGCCCGACGCGGCCGACGTTGAAGCCGCGATAGGTCACCTCGGCGTTGGTGAAGATCCCGCCGGATTCGTTGAGCTGCAGCTTCACCGTGTAGCCGCTGCTGCCGAACACCGTGCCGAGGCCGGCGAAGCGGATCAGCGCGTACACGATGGCCACGACCGAGATGATCGCGAACAGCACCAGCTGGATTTTCGTCCTGCGCAGCAACATCAGCCAGCACCTCCGGAAAGCACCCCGAACAGGCCGGACAACCCGCCTTGCGACGGCTGCCCGCCGCCCTGGCCGCCGGTCGAGGACGGAGCCTGCTGCTGTTGCCCGGCGGGCTGGCTGCCCGGGAACGACAGCGGCGGCGGCTGGTTCGCCGGCGAGCCCTCGACGCCGCCGGTCAGCCCGGGAACCGGGAGCAGCCCGTTCAGCCCGTTCTGCCTGCTGCGGCCGAGGTTGTCGATGACGTCCTTGAGGTTCAGGTCGACCTTGGCGAACAGGTTGAAGTAGTCGCCCTTGACGTCGTTGTAGGCCTGGTCGGTGAACGGATAGGTCAGCAGGATCTCCAGCGCCTTCGGCAGGTCGCTGCCCGCCTCGCCGAGCTTCTGCAGCGTCGGCGTGAGCGCCTTCAGGTCGGCCACCAGGTCCGCCTTGCTCTTGTTCACCGTGTCGGTCGCGACGCCGGAGAGGTTGTTGAGCGCGTTCAGCATGGTCACCAGCTGGCCGCGCTGCTGCTCCAGCACCCCGAGCCCGGGCCCGAGGTTGTCGACCGCGCCGACCAGCTTGTCCTTCTGGTCCCGCAGGGTCATCGACAGCCGGTTGAGGCCGTCGAGCGCGCGGGTGATGTTGGCCGACTGGTTGTCGAGGTTCGTGACCAGCTCGTTCGCGTTGGACAGCAGCGCCTTGATGTCCGGCTCGCGGCCGGCGGTGGCGTTGTTGAGCTCCTTGGTGATCGTGTTGAGCTGCTCCACGCCGCCGCCGTTGAGCAGCAGGGACAGCGCGCCGAGCACCTCCTCGACCTGGACGTCGCGGCCGGTGCGCGCGAGCGGGATGGTCGCCCCGTTCGCCAGCTGTCCGGTCGCCTCGGTGCCGCCCGGCGAAGCCAGTTCCACGTACTTCTCGCCGAGCAGGCTCGACTGCTTCACGTTGGCCATCGCGTTGGCGGGCAGCTTGACGTCGCCGTTGACCTCGACGGTCACCTCGGCGTGCCAGCCGTCCGGCGTCAGCCCGATCGCCTTGACCTGCCCGACCGGCACCTCGTTGACCTTCACCCCGGACTGCGGGACGAGGTCGAGCACGTCCTTGAACTGGATCTTCAGCGTGTACGGGTGGCTGCCGAGGTCGGCCCCGCCGGGAAGCGGGACGTCGTAGACGCCGTTGAACGCGCAGCCGCTCAGCACGAGCGCGGTCACCGTGGTGAGCGCCCCGCCCGCGGCGAACTTCGTCAGTCGCTTCACGTCAGCTCCCCTGCGTCCCGTAGACCTGGCCCTGCAGCGGGAGCGGCAGCGGCGGCAGCTGGCCGTTCTGCATCGCCTGGATGACCTGCGCGGTGGACGGCAGCGGAACCACGCCGTCGACCACCTTCGCGATGCCGTCGCAGGCGTTGCCGAGCAGCTGCTTGGTCACCGAGGTCTGCTTGAGCAGGCTGCAGACCATCACCAGCGGCGGCTGGGTCAGCTCGTTGAGGTTCGGCCGCGCGTCGAGCGTGCCGGACGAGCCGTTGTAGACGCCGACGATGTTGGAGAGCGCGACCGGCGCGACGTCGAGGATCTCGGCGAGCGAGCTGCGCTGGTCCACCAGCACCTTGGTCACGCTGGCCAGTTTGTCCACATTGGACTTCAACCGGCCGCGGTTGCGTTCGATGAAGCCCTGCACCGACTGCAGCGTGGTGCCCAGCTGCTGCACGGTCTGGGCGAGATTGTCCTTCTCCCCGGCCAGGAATCCGCTCACATCGGCGAGCTGGCTCTCGAACTGGCGCACCTGGCCGTCGCTGTTGGCCAGCGACTGGGAGAACTTGCCGAGGTTCTGCACCGTCTGGAAGAGGTCGTCCTTGTTGCCCGCCAGCGTGCCGGACGCCTGCCCGAGCTTGGTGATCGTGTCGTGCAGCGCCTTGCCGTTGCCGTCGAGGTTGTTCGCCGCGGTGTTCAGCAGGTCCGAGAGCGAGCCGTTCTTGTTGGCCCCGTTGGGTCCGAGCGTCTCGCTGACCTTGGCGAGGCTGGCGGCGAGCTGGTCGACCTCCAGCGGCACCTCGGTGCGGTCGAGGCCGATCGTCGCGCCGTCGGAGATGCGCGGGCCGCCGGTGTAGGCCGGGGCCAGCTGGATGTAGCGGTCGCTGACCAGCGACGGCGACACGATCAGCGCCTTCGCGTCGGCGGGCACCGCGACCGAGCGGTCGTATTCGAGGTCGACCCGGACCTGGTTGCCCATCGGCTGGATCTTGGTCACCGTGCCCATGTCCACGCCGAGCATCCGGACGCTGTTGCCCTCGTAGAGGCCGACGGCGCCGGCGAAGTACGCGGTCAGGTGGTTGCGGCCGGCGTCCTTGAGCGTCCACCAGAGCGCGCCCGCGACCACGAGCGCGAGCACGATCGCGATCGTGAAGCCGCGGGTGAGCGACTGGCCGAAGCGGGTGTCGGTCATTTGGAGTTGCACCCCTCCGGATTGAGCGGGCCGACCGAGGGAAGCACCAGGCCGCAGATGTAGTTGTCGAACCAGTGCCCGGTGCCGATCGTGTTGTTGAAGACCCGGATGAACGGGGCGAACTTCTGGATTCCCTGCGCCAGCGAATCCTGGTTGCGCTGCAGCATCGACGTGAGCTGGTCGAGCTGGGTGAGCACCGGGTTCAGCTGGCCGTCGTTGTCGTCGACCAGGCCCTGCAACTGCGTCGACAGCTGCTTCGAACCTTCCAGCAGCGTCTTGATCGCCTGCTCGCGCTTGCCGATCTCGTCGAGCAGCTGGTTGCCGTCGGTGATCAGCTTCTGCACCTCGGCGTCGCGGTCGACCAGCGTCTGCGACACCTGGCGCGTGTTGGCCAGCAGGTTCGCCAGCTGCGAATCGCGCTTGGCGATCGTGTCCGACAGCTTCGACAGCCCGGACAGCGCGCCCTTCACGTCCTGCGGGGTGTTCGAGAACGTCTGGGTGATCGCCTCGAAGCTCTTCGACAGCTGGTTCGTGTCGATCGCGTCGACCGTCTGCGACAGGCCGCGGAACGCGTCGAGCACGTCGTAGGGCGACATCGTGCGGTCGCGCGGGATCGGCGCGCCGGGGTCGAGGTTGCCGTTGCCCTGCGGGTCGAGCGCGAGGTACTTCTGGCCCAGGAGCGTCTTGATCTTGATCGCCGCCGTGGTCTTGTCGCCCATCCAGGCGTCCTTGACCTTGAACGACACCTTGACCGACGCGCCGTCCAGCTTGATGTCGGACACCTTGCCGACCTTCACGCCGGCGATCCGCACGTCGTTGTCCTTCTGCAGCCCGGCCGCTTCGGAGAAGTCCGCGCTGTAGGTGGTGCCGCCGCCGATCACCGGCAGGTCCTCGGAGTTCATCGCGGCGACGAGGCCGAGCGCCATGACCGCGATGCCGACCAGCGCGATCGGGATCGGGTTGCGTTTCTGAAAGGACTTCATCCCTTGCACCTGTCCCGGTTCGTCGGCAAGAGCGTGAAGTTCGTGTTCGGCAGCAGCGGCGGCGCGCCGACCGTCCCCGTCATCTCGCACGCGTAGAAGTTGAACCACGAGCCGTAGTCGGCGGTGCGGGTGAGCGCGCTGACCTTCTTCGGCATGAACTGGATGAAGTGCTCGACGAGCGGTTCGTTCTGGTTCAGGTTCGTGGTGAGCTTGCCAAGGGCCGCGATGTCGTCCTTCAGCGGAGCCCGCGCGTCGGTCAGCAGCCCGGCGGTGGTGGTGGCCAGGTTGCCCAGCCCGTCGATCGCGTCGCCGATCGGCTTGCGGTCCGCGGCGAGGCCGGACACCAGCTGCTGCAGCTTCACGATCAGGTCGTTGAGCTGCGGGGTGTGCTGGTTGACCGTGTCGAGGACCGAGTTGAGGTTGTCGATGACCTCGCCGATCACCTGGTCCTTGTTCGCGATCGTGGTGGCCAGCGAAGCGGTGTGCGACAGCAGGCTCTGCACCGTGCCGCCCTCGCCCTGCAGCACCTGGATGACCTCGTACGACAGCTTGTTCACATCAGCCGGGTTCAGCGCGGTGAACAGCGGCTTGAAGCCGTTGAACAGTTCGGTCAGGTCCAGCGCGGGCGTGGTGCGCTCGAGCGGGATCGATTCGCCCGGCTTGAGCGTCGCGCCGCTGGTGTCGTCGCCCTCGCCGAGCGAGACGTAGCGCTGGCCGACCAGGTTGCGGAACTTGATCTGCGCGGTGACGCCCGCCGGGAGCTTGCGTCCCGAGTCGACCTCGAAGTCCACCTGCGCCTGGCGCTTGTCGACGATCTTCACGTCCTTGACCTGTCCGACCCGGACGCCCGCGATGCGCACGTCGTCGTTGGGCAGCAGGAGCGTGGCGTCGGTGAAGCGCGCGGAGTAGGCGCTGGTGCTGGTGGTGTTGATGTTCGCGATGCTGATGCCGAGCACGGTCGTGAACAGGACCGTGACCACCACGAAGATGGTCAGCTTGATCAGCGGTGCGGCGAGTCCCCTCACTTGACCGTCACCTCCGTGCCCCGGTAGAGCGGGCCGACGAGCAGCGAGCCCCAGCCCGGGAACTGGCTCTGCGACATCCCCGTCTCCGGGCCGACCAGCGCGGCGAGGAAGTCGTTCTCAGCCGCGGTGTTGACCGGGTTGCCGCCCGACGTGCCGCCGCCGTTGGCCCCGGCCGCGTCCGCCTTGAAGTTGGCCGGGTTCAGGCCCTCGCCGACGGTCTTCGGAGCCGCGCCCTGTTTGGTGCCGTCCTTGAACGGACCGTCCGGCGGTTGCTGCGGGAACGGGTCCGGCGCGGGGTTGAGGTCGTAGCAGCGCGGACCGCGCTTGTCCTCGAACCTCGGCTCCTCGCCCGGCTTGTACGGCCCGCGGTTCACGACGATCTCGATGGTGGCGTTCAGGCCCGGCTTGCCGTTGTACTTGCCCAGCGCCGCGTCCGCGACCGGCACGACCTTCGCCATCTGCTTCAGCACGCACGGGTATTCCGGCGAGTACTTGGCGAGCAGTTCGGCGGTCGGCCGCGCGGTGCTGGCGAGGCTGATGAGGTTCTGCGAGTTCGCCTCCAGGAACGACTGCAGGTCCTGCGACGCCGTGGTGAGGTTGCCGTACAGGCTCGACAGGTTCCCCTGCTCGGCCACCACGGTGCGGGTGGTCGTGCTCAGGTTGTCCAGGCTCTGCACCAGATCCGGCGTCGCGTTGCTCAGGTGGCCGGAGAACTCCGCGAGCGCCTGCAGGTTGTGCTGCAGTTCCGGCTCGTGCGGGTTCAGGTCGCCGATGTACTGGCCGAGCTGCGAAAGCGTCTCGCCGAGCGGCTTGCCCCGGCCCTGCAGCGCGGTCGAGATCGCGGTGAGCGTGCTGGACAGCTTCTGCGGCTGCACCGCCTGCAGCACCGGCATCAGGTGTTCGAGCGCCTGGTCCAGTTCGACCGCGCCGGAAGTGCGGTCCTGGGTGATCACGTCGCCCTGGGAAAGCGTCTTGCTCGAAGGGTCCTGCGGAATCTGCAGCGACACATAGCGTTCGCCGAACAACGTCTTCGGCAGGAATCGCGCGGACACGTTCTCCGGAATCAGCTTCACCGACTCCGGGTCCATCGCCAGCGTCAGTTCCGCGCCGTTCTCGGTCGCCTTGATGTCCTGCACCGAACCGACGATCAATCCGCGGACCTTCACGTCCGACTGCTTGAGCAGCTGGTTGCCGATGTGGCCCGCGTCGAGCTTCACGGTGACGAACTTGCTGAACGCCTTGTCGTACATCGCGATGCTGAGCGCGATCCCGCCGACGAGCACCGCCACCAGCAGCAGGCCGAGCAACCTGCGCCGTAGTGTGGTCATCCCGCAATCCTCACCGTGACGTCGGTTCCCCAAATCGCGAAACCGATGAAGAAGTTCACGACCGAAACCGTGACGATGGAAAGCCGCACCGCGCGGCCGACGGCCACGCCCACCCCGGCCGGACCGCCGGTGGCCCGGTACCCGAAGTAACAGTGCGAAAGAATGATCAAAACGCTGAAGATCAGCACCTTGATGAACGAATAGAGCACGTCTTGCGGTGGTAGGAACAGGTCGAAGTAATGGTCGTAGGTACCCGCGGATTGTCCGTAGATATAGATAACGACCAGCCGCGAGGCGAGGTACGAGCTCAGCAGGCCGATGATGTACAGCGGGATCACCGCCACGAACCCGGCGATGATCCGCGTGGTCACCAGGTACGGGAGGCTCGGCACGCCCATCACCTCGAGCGCGTCGATCTCCTCGGAGATCCGCATCGCGCCGAGCTGCGCGGTGAAGCCCGCGCCGACCGTCGCCGACAGCGCCAGCCCGGCCACCAGCGGCGCGATCTCACGGGTGTTGAAGAACGCGGTGAGGAAGCCGGTGAAGGCCGAGGTGCCGATCGAGTTCAGCGCCGAGTAGCCCTGCAGGCCGACGAGAACACCGGTGAACAGCGTCAAGCCGACCATCACGCCGACCGTGCCGCCGATGACCGCGAGCGAGCCGGAGCCGAAGCTCACCTCGGCCAGCAGCCGCAGCACTTCCTTGGTGTAGCGGCGCAACGTGCGCGGCGTCCACAGCAGTGCCCGGCCGTAGAACGACATCTGGTCGCCGAGCGTGTCCAGGGTTTCCAGCGGGCGGTTGGCGATCCGCTTCGCCCCCGAAAGGAACGTCATGGTCAGTCCAGCTTTCCGGGCACGAGCTGCAGGTAGATCAGCGTGATCACGAAGTTCACCACGAACAGCAGCAGGAACGTGATGACCACCGACTGGTTCACCGCGTCGCCGACGCCCTTCGGGCCGCCGCTCGGGTGCAGGCCGCGATAAGCCGCCACGACCGCGGCGATGAAGCCGAAGATCAGCGCCTTGATCTCGCCGACCCAGAGGTCGGGCAGCTGCGCGAGCGCGGAGAAGCTGGACAGGTACGCGCCCGGGGTGCCGCCCTGGAGCACGACGTTGAAGAAGTAGCCGCCGAGCACGCCGATGACGCTGACCATGCCGTTGAGCAGGAGCGCGACGAGCATCATGGCGAGCGTGCGGGGCACGATCAGGCGCTGGACCGCGGAGACGCCCAGCACCTCCATCGCGTCGATCTCCTCGCGGATGGTCCGCGCGCCAATATCAGCACAGACCGCGCTTCCTCCTGCGCCGGCCACCAGCAGCGCGGTGACCAGCGGACTGGCCTGCTGCACGGTCGCCAGCACCGAACCGGCACCGGTGTAGGACTGCGCGCCGAGCTGGCGGGCGAGCGCGCCGAACTGCAGCGAGATGACCGCGCCGAACGGGATCGCGACGAGCGCGGTCGGCAGGATCGTCACGCTCGCGACGAACCAGGCCTGCTGGATGAACTCGCGGAACTGGAACGGGCGCTGGAAGATGCCGCGGATGATGTCGAGGCCGAGCGCGAACAGGTTCCCGGTCTCCCGCAGCATTCCGTAGCCGGGGATCTTGGCCGTGCTGGTGGTCACGCGCCACCCTGCCCGTGCCGGGGCGACCGGCGGTCCGCGCCCGGAATCTGCGCGACCTGGTCGGCGGGAAGCTGTCCCTGGTGCTGGTTCGGCACCGGACCCGGCGCGTTGACCGGGGGCAGCTGCTGGGTGTCCTCGGGGCCCGCCTGGTGGTGGAAGGCACCGGGGTTGGGCCGCACGTTGTAGTGCCGCTGCTGCTCGGGGGTGAGGGATTCGATGATCCCCTCCTGCGCCGCCGCCGGGAGCGTGTGCAGGATCCGCATCACGCGGTCCATCCGGCGCTTGGCCCCGCCGCGCTCCGGCACGCCCGGGCTGACCTGCATCTGCGGCACGACGCCGCGCACGTCCTCGTTGAGCACGTCGCCGTGGCCCGCCTCGGCCTCGGCCTGCTCGCGGGCCATCTGGGCGCTGTCCTTCTCCTCGGACATGCCGATCGGGCCGAGCTTGCGGCCGTTGAGGAACTGCTCGACCACCGGTTCGTCGCTGGTCAGCAGCACCTCGCGCGGGCCGAACATGACGAGTTCCTTGCGGAACAGCATGCCGAGGTTGTCCGGCACCGTGCGGGCGAGGTTGATGTTGTGCGACACGATCAGGAACGTCGCGTCGATCTGGGCGTTGACGTCCAGGAAGAGCTGCGAGATGTAGGTGGTGCGGACCGGGTCGAGACCCGAGTCCGGCTCGTCGACCAGGATGATCTCCGGGTCCAGCACGAGGGCGCGGGCGAGGCCGGCGCGCTTGCGCATACCGCCGGAGATCTCGCCGGGGAGCTTCTTGTCCGCGCCGGCGAGGCCGGTGATCTCAAGCTTCTCGAGCACGATCCGGCGGATCTCGGTCTCGGACTTCTTCGTGTGCTCCCGCAGCGGGAAGGCCACGTTGTCGAAGAGGTTCATCGAGCCGAACAGCGCGCCGTCCTGGAACAGGACGCCGAAGAGCTTCCGGATCTCGTACAGCTTGTGCTCGGAGCAGGTGACGATGTCGACGCCATTGATGACGCACCGTCCGCGGTCCGGCTTGAGCAGGCCGATCATCGACTTCAGGAACACGGACTTGCCGGTTCCGGACGGGCCGAGCATCGCCGAGACCTCGCCGGGAGGCAGGGTCAGCGTCACGTCCCGCCAGATGGTCTGCTTTCCGAAGGACTTCGTCAGACCTTCGATGACCACCTCGGCACCCATCGCACCTCCAGGAGCTGTTCCGCGTCGTCGCGCACCGCCGCCCCGTCACCGCTGGCAGCGGCGGAGCTCGCGCGGCGAACTCCGCTTCAACCAGGTGCAACGAGCTGAGCGCGAACAGGTTACTCACCAGTTTTGTTCTCTGGCCAGCCCCCGTGCACGTCTCACGTGCCGGGGATCCAGTACGGCGACCGCTGGCAGCACGGTAGTGCACGTCACGTTCGAGCGCAGATCCAGATGGCCGACCGGCGCTCATCCCGATGGGTTAACCGGCGGAAACGCGGCAAACAGGGGGTGACCCGGGGCCGTCCGGTGAACGGTTTGTTCACCTGAACGAGGGCGCTCGTGGGCCGCTCAGCGACTGTGCGTCTTTTTTGTTCCGGACAGCAAAAAGGGCGGGCACCCGTGTCGGGTGTCCGCCCCTTTCGAGGTGACGCAGGCGCTTGCGCGCCCGGGATCACTTGATGGAGATCTTGGCGCCAGCGGCCTCGAGCTTCTCCTTGGCGGCCTCGGCGGCCTCCTTGTCGACCTTCTCCAGGAGCGCCTTCGGAGCGGCCTCGACCAGCTCCTTGGCCTCCTTCAGGCCCAGACCGGAGACGACCTCGCGGACGACCTTGATGACCTGGATCTTCTTGTCGCCGGCCGAGTCGAGGATGACGTCGAACTCGTCCTGCTCCGCGGCGGCCTCGGCCGGAGCGGCGCCCGGGGCGGCCGCGACAACGGCGGCCGGGGCGGCGGCGGTGACGTCGAAGACCTCTTCGAACTCCTTCACGAAGTCCGACAGCTCGAGGAGGGTCAGCTCCTTGAAGGCGTCGATCAGCTCGGCGGTGCTCAGCTTCGCCATGATGGCTTCCTCTCAGAAAAACGAACTAAAACGTTCGGGGTGGGGTGGTTCAGCTCTCGGCGGGTGCTTCGGCTGCTTCGGTACCGGTGGCGTTGCGCTGCTTCTCCTCCAGCGCGGCAGCCAGGCGGGCAACCTGGGACGCCGGCGCCTGGAACAGCGCGGCGGCCTGGGAAAGCTTCGCCTTGAACGCGCCCGCCGCCTTGGAGAGCAGCACCTCACGGCTGTCGAGATCAGCGATCTTGGAGATCTCGTCCACGGACAGCGCGCGGCCGTCCATGTAGCCGCCCTTGATGACAAGCGCGTTGTTGTCCTTCGCGAAGTCGCGAAGTGCCTTCGCGGCGTCGACTGCCTCGCCCTGCACGAAGGCGATCGCGGTCGGGCCGACGAACAGGTCCTCGACGCCCTCGAGACCAGCGTCCTCAGCGGCACGCTTGACGAGGGTGTTCTTCGCGACCCGGTACTTGGCACTGGTGCCGAGAGCGCGGCGCAGCTGGGACAGCTGAGTCACGGAGAGGCCGGTGTACTGGGTAACGACGGTGGCCGAGCTGCTGCGGAAGCTCTCCGCGATCTCGGCGACGGCCGCCACCTTGTCGGGCTTCGCCATGGTCGCCTCCTCTCTTGGCTAGTGTCACCACTGGCCATGTCGGAGGCGCCTCCGAACGACAAAAACGCCCACGCGCAGCAGACGCGGGGCGTTGCCCGGTCTCGCGACCGGGGTGAAAGCCTCGTTCCTCCTGCGCAGGCCGTCCGCCGTACTGCGGAACCTTCGTTCCCCGGGAATCCGGAGAAAACCAGCGGTCTTTGGTAGAACCGTCGACCAGCATACGGGAGGGCTTCGCGGCGTTCGCGGGCACCCCCTTCCTGAGCTGCGAGAACCGGGGCAGTCTCGGGAAATCGCGGCGGAGCGGGCATCATTGGTGACGTGGCGGAACAGCGTGATCACGGAAAGCCGGAAGAAACCCCGTCTCCCGGTTCGGGTGAGTCCTCGGCTCAGCCGCCCGCGCTTCCGCAACCCGGCGGGGCCGAGGTCGCGCCGCGAACGCCCGCTCCGAATCTCCCGCAGCCGAGCGGCTCGGCCGAGCCGCAGCAGCTGGACCCTGAGCAGCTGCGCCAGTTCCAGGAATTCCAGCGGTTCCAGGAGTACCTGCGGTTCACCCAGTCCCAGCAGGGAACCGAACCGGCTCCGGCACCGGACGCGGGCTTGGTCCCGGCGGGCAACCGTCAGCCGCAGCCGCTCGCCGGCGGCCAGCCGCCGGCGCCGCCGAACCAGCCGGGCGCGCTGACCGCGTACGAGGAACCGCCGCGCAGCCGCCGCCCGGTGCCGCGCTGGGTGAAACGCCTCGGCGGGAAAATCCTGGGCTGGGTGATCGCCCTGGTCATCCTGGGCATCCTGATCAACTGGGGCTACCACCAGATCTTCCCCAGCGACGACGGCAAAACCTCGGCCCAGATCGCCGCCGAGGGTGGCGGGACCTACCACACGAACCAGATCCTCACGACGGCCTCGCCGTACGAATCGGTCCGCCGCGTCTACGACGGCATCGCGCAGCACGGTCCCGGACAGAAGAGCATGGTCGACCACGTCTGCGGCCTTTTCGACCAGGCCACGCAACTGAAGTTCGCGACTGACCTCGGCTTCACCGACTGTGCCGCGGCGGTCCAGGGTCTGCATGACCGGCTCGACCGCGCGCCCGGTTCGGTCGACGCCTACGCCGAGTCGATCTCGAAGCGTTCCGGATGGCCGCCGGGCGAGGACGTGGTCATCAAGTCCTGCGACTTCCCCATCACCGGCGGCCCTGCGCTCGGCGACTTCACCGTCAAGCAGGTCGAAAAAGGACAGTGGCTGATCTCCGGACACCAACGCGGACCGGAGAAATGCGCGCCGCCGACGGCGACCTCTACCCCAGGCTGACCGCCGTCAGGCAGGCGAGCTGATCGGCAACCGGGTCTCCCCCGTGTCCGAGTACGCGAAGAAGTCCACCAGCGACGCCGCGAAAGCCGGGTGCGCCACCGCTTCCATGTGGTTCCCCGGAACCCGCACCAGCCGCGCGCCCGCGATCCCCGCCGCGAGGCGCTCCGGCTGCGTCGCCAGCTCGTCCGACTCTCCGGCCAGGATCAGCGTCGCCGCCGAGAGGTTCGACAGCCGCATCGGGCCGTGCGGGGTCGCGTGCATGACCGCGGCCAGCGCTTCGACGTCCGCGCCCGCCCGGCGGGCCAGCCGGCGGAACGGGCGCGCCGCCGAGGGCACCTCCGACCGGTCTTCGGCCAGCAGCCCCGCCGCGATCTGGCTTCGGTTGACCACTCGGGCATCCACGCCGCCGAAGTCCACGATGCCCGCTCCGACCCCGCCGACCGCGAGGCAGCGGACCCGCCGGTCACGCGTAGCCACCAGGAGCGAGACGATCGCGCCCATCGAATAGCCCGCCAGGCAGACTTCTTCGAGGCCGAGTTCGTCGAACAGCGCGGTCAGGTCCGCGGCCATGATGTCCTCGCCGTAGGCCGCCGGGTCGTGCGGCTTCTCCGACTCGCCGTGCCCGCGCGCGTCCAGCGCGATCACCGTGAAGCCCGCCTTGACCAGCGCGTCCACGACTCCGGGGTTGACCCAGTTCACCTGGGAGTCGGCGGCGAAACCGTGGTGCAGCACGACGGGCCGCCGGTGCCGTCCGTCGCCCTCCCAGACGGTGTAGCTCAGCTGGAGCCCGTCGGGGGCGATGAACGTCGTTGGCATACGTCCATGAGACACGAAAAAAGGGTGGCCACGCACGAAGCGTGACCACCCTTTCGCGTGATGTGCGACTCAGACCGCCGCGTCCTCGGTGAGGAGGTTGCGGGTCCGCGCCGGGTCGACCGGGATGCCCGGGCCCATCGTGGTGGTGAAGGTGATCTTCTTGACGTAGCGGCCCTTGGCCGACGACGGCTTGGCGCGCAGGATCTCGTCCAGCGCGGCCGCGTAGTTCTCCACCAGCTTCTCGATGTCGAACGACGCCTTGCCGATCACCAGGTGCAGGTTCGCCTGCTTGTCGACGCGGAAGTTGATCTTGCCGCCCTTGATGTCCTTCACGGCCTTCTCGACCGCGGGGGTCACCGTGCCGGTCTTCGGGTTCGGCATGAGGCCGCGCGGGCCGAGGATGCGGGCGATGCGGCCCACCTTGGCCATCTGGTCCGGCGTCGCGATCGCGGCGTCGAAGTCGAGCCAGCCACCCTGGATGCGCTCGATCAGTTCGTCGGTGCCGACCGCGTCCGCGCCGGCGGCTTCGGCCTCGGCGGCCTTGTCGCCGACGGCGAAGACGATGACGCGGGCGGTCTTACCGGTGCCGTGCGGCAGGTTCACGGTGCCGCGGACCATCTGGTCGGCCTTGCGCGGGTCGACCCCGAGACGCATCGCGACCTCGACGGTCGCGTCCATCTTCGTCTTGGAGGTCTCCTTCGCCAGCTTCACGGCCTCGAGCGGCGCGTAGAGGCGCGCCTTGTCGATCAGCTCGCTGGCCTGGCGGTAGGCCTTGCTGTGCTTGGTCATGCTTCTGTCCTAACGTCTTGGATCAGTGTGGTTTGCAGAGCCAGCACCTGGCTCTCCCACTCGAGCTAGCGCGAAATCGCGCCGATTTCTGGACTGAGCGATTCGATCGGCCCCTCGGGCCGAGCGGATCGGGAGGGAAGAAATCGGCTTAACGGCGATTTCGCCGCCTCGACGGAGTCGAGGCCAACTACTCCACCGTGATGCCCATGGAGCGGGCGGTGCCGGCGATGATCTTCGCGGCCTGGTCGATGTCGTGCGCGTTGAGGTCGGTCTCCTTGGTCTTCGCGATCTCGCGGACCTGGTCCCAGGTGACCTTGGCGACCTTGGTCTTGTGCGGCTCGCCGGAGCCCTTCTCCACGCCCGCGGCCTTGAGCAGCAGCTTGGCGGCCGGCGGCGTCTTCAGCTTGAAGTCGAACGACCGGTCTTCGTAGACGGAGATCTCGACCGGGACGACGTCCCCGCGCTGCGACTCGGTCGCGGCGTTGTAGGCCTTGCAGAACTCCATGATGTTGACGCCGTGCTGACCCAGCGCCGGGCCGACCGGCGGCGCGGGGTTGGCCGCACCCGCCTTGATCTGCAGCTTGATGATCGCCGCAAGCTTCTTCTTCTTGGGTGGCATTACCTTGTGTCCTTCTTAACTGACGTGAGTCCCCCGCACACCTGCCAGTACGCGGGGACTGCCGACCGGGATGGCCCGGCCGTCAGATCTTGGAGACCTGGCTGAACGAGAGCTCGACCGGGGTCTCCCGGCCGAAGATCGACACCAGGACCTTCAGCTTCTGCCCGTCGACGTTGACCTCGGAGATCGTGGCGGGCAGCGTGGCGAACGGGCCGTCCATGACGGTGACCGACTCGCCGACCTCGAAGTCGACCTCGACGGCGGGCGCGCCGGACGTCGCGGCCGCGGCGGATTCCCCGCCCTTGGCTGCCTTGGCCGGGGCTTCCTTCTCGACCTGCGGGGCGAGGAACTTCAGCACCTCGTCCACGGTCAGCGGCGACGGCCGCGAGGTGGCCCCGACGAACCCGGTGACGCCCGGGGTGTTGCGCACCGCGCTCCACGACTGGTCGTTGAGGTCCATCCGGACCAGGATGTAGCCGGGCAGCACCTTGCGCTGCACCTGCTTGCGCTGGCCGTTCTTGATCTCGGTGACCTCTTCGGTCGGAACCTCGATCTGGAAGATGTAGTCCTCGACGTCCAGGGTCTGGGTACGCGTCTCGAGGTTGGTCTTGACCTTGTTCTCGTAACCGGCGTACGAGTGCACGACGTACCACTCGCCCGGCGCGGCCTTGAGCTCGGCGCGCAGCGCGGCGACCGGGTCGTCCGCCTCGGGGGCGGGCTCGGTCACGTCGGCGTCGTCGTCCGATTCCTCGGACTCGTCGGTGGCGGCGGCGACCTCGTCCTCGGCGACGGGCACCTCGACGGACTCGGCGGACTCCTCGTCGCCGGGTGCCGTCTGCACCTGCTCGTCGGAAAGCTCGGTCAGGTCGCGACCGGCTTCGGTGCCGTTGTCGGAGGTCACGTTCCGTCCTCTCAGTTGATCGCTTGCCGGGCCGGACCGGGGCCCGGCCAGCGCGGTGGCGCGCCCGTCGGGCGTCAGCCGAAGACCAGCCCGACCAGCTCCTTGAAGCCGAGGTCGAGGCCGCTCACGAGGGCCACCATGAACACCACGAACACCAGCACGACGGCGGTGTAGGTGACCATCTGCTTGCGGTTGGGCCAGATGACCTTGCGCAGTTCGGCCCAGACCTCGCGGATGAACCGCGTGAACCGGGCGAACACCGAGGCCTTCTTCGCCTTCCGGTCCCGCTTAGGGGTCGGCGCGCCCTTGGCGTCGGCGGGCTTCGCGACCTTGTCGCCCGCCTTGCCGGACGGACGGGTCGAGCCCGGCCGTGCCTCGGACTTGCCTGCCGGCCGAGCGGAAGCGCGGCGTTCGCGTCGAGCCGCGGCGGACACCGGGCGGGATTCGACTCCGGACTGCTTGCCCGAATCGTCCTGCTCGTGCTCGCCGCTGGCGTCGCTGTCGCTCACGACCACTCCTCCGCTCCACCAGTTCCCGTACGCAGGGGTGACAGGACTTGAACCTGCAACCTGCGGTTTTGGAGACCGCTGCTCTGCCAATTGAGCTACACCCCTGTGGAGCCCGGTCACCCTGGCTCCGGAGGACGCATTCCATCGTCCCCACCATCCGGCGGGGATGACCGTAGTGCGTTCCGAGTTCCGAAGTCTACGGCAAGCCGGATGTTGCCTTGCAACCCAGCCCCCTCGACGCCCGCGCGGCGCCCCCGGGACGACCGTTCCGGCACTCTCGGGCAGGTTCCCGGACCCCACGGCGAAGATCACCCGAACGTGCCAATATAAGCGCGTGCACCGAAATCCGATTAATCGCGAAGCCGCCGCCGAGCCCCTCTCGCTCGCCGGGCAGCCCGCCTTCGCGATCACCCCGGATTCCTGGCGAGGCAACCAAAATGGCCGAGTTCGCCACGCATTTCCCCGCCAGGCAGCCAAGACCGGCTTGACCAAAGATGATCTTAGTTGTCCGCCAAGCAAACCAGGACCGCGAGATCGCGCCGATTTCTGGACTGAGCGATTCGCTCGGCCCCCAGGCCGAGCGAATCGGGAGGGAAGAAATCGGCTTGAGGCGATCTCGCCGCCACGGCGGAGCCGTGGCAATCAAACACAGGAGATCCGGTGACCACCTTCCGGCTCGGACTGGCGCTGCCGCAGTACGGCAAGCTCGCCGACCCCTCCGCCATCGCCGGCTTCGCCACCGAAGCCGAGCGCATCGGCTTCGCCTCGCTGTGGGTCGGCGACCGGGTCCTGACCCCGGTCTCCCCCAAGACCTATTACCCGTCCGGAACACCCGAACGGCCGTACCCGCCGGAGTTCGTCCGCTTCGTCGATCCGCTGCTGGCGCTCACCATCGCGGCGAACTCGACGGAGTCCGCGCGGCTGGGGTCGAGCACTCTCAACGGCCCGCTCTACTCGCCGGTGCTGCTGGCGCGCTCCCTCACGTCGCTGGACCTGCTGTCCGGCGGCCGGCTCGACGTCGGCCTCGGGCTCAGCTGGCTCCGCGACGAGTACACCGCCGCCGGGGTGCCGTGGGAGCACCGCGGCGCGCGGCTGGCCGAGCTGGTCGAGGTGCTGCGGACGCTGTGGACCGCGGACCCCGCCGGGCACCAGAGCGAACGCTGGGACATCCCGGACTCCCTGATCGGCCTCCGTCCGATGCAGCAGCCCGGCCCGCCGGTGCTGCTAGGCGGGGCTTCGGACGCGGCGCTGCGGCGCGTCGGCCGGATCGCCGACGGCTGGTTGCCCGCCGGGCTTCCGATCCCGATGTTGCGCCAGAAGTGGGCGGTGGTCGTCGAATCCGCGGAGAAGGCGGGGCGGGATCCGGAGTCGCTGCGCCGGGTGCTGCGGATCAACCCGACGCCGGGTTCGAAGGTCGCGACCGTCGAGGACGTCGCAGGTCAGCTCAAGGCCGCCGAAGCCGACGGCATCACCGAGGCGCTGGTCGATCTGCACTATGTGGCCGAAACCGTCCCGCACGCGCTGGAGCTGGCAGGCGAACTGCACGGTGCTGTCTTTGCGTGATCACCCGTAAGCGGGTCGTCGGCGCGGGGCGGGACCGGTAGAACGGTCGAGTGGGGGCTAACAAGAGCGGTGGATGCGGGTTGCTCGTCCTCGTTGTCGTGGGGGCGTTGCTGGCCGTCGGCTACTACAAGTCGAAGCACGACTCGTCGACCGCACCGCCGTCCGGCGCGGACACCGGCGGCGGCAGCGGCCGGTACGTCGCACTCGGCGACTCGTACACGTCGGCGCCGCGCACCGGGAAGCAGTCGGGCTCGCCGGCCGGATGCGCGCGCTCGGACAACAACTATCCGCACCTGGTGTCCGCGAAGCTGAAGCCGGCGAAGTTCGTGGACGTCAGCTGCAGCGGCGCGACGACGGACGACCTGAGCGACACCCAGTCGACGCGCAAGGGCTCGAACCCGCCGCAGTTCGACTCGGTCACCGCGGACACGACGCTGGTCACCCTGGGCATCGGCGGCAACGATGTGGGATTCATCGCACTGGCGCAGTCCTGCGTGACCGCGCACGAAAGCGCCTCGCCGTGCAAGGACCGGCTCACCGCGGGCGGCAAAGACCAGCTGGCCGATCGCATCAGCGACACCGCGAAGAAGGTCGGCACCGCACTCGATCAGATCCACAAGAAGGCCCCGAAGGCGCGCGTGGTGGTCGTCGGCTACCCGACGGTCCTCCCGGACGGCGACGGCTGCTGGCCGGTCCTTCCGCTGGGCGCCGGTGATGTGGCGTATCTGCGGGACGCGCTCGGGAAGCTCAACGACGCCCTGTCCGACCAGGCCAAGTCTCACGACGCCGGTTTCGCGGACACGGCCGAGCCGAGCAAGGGGCACGACGTCTGCGCGAACTCGGACGTGAAGTGGGTCGAAGGCGTGGTCCCGACCTCCTCGGCCGCGGCCCTGCACCCCAATGCGCGGGGCGAGGCCGGGATGGCCGGGGCGGTGGAGTCAGTGCTGGGCGTGCACTGAGGCCGCCGCCCGACGAGTTTTCTCAGCACCGCGCGCGGGGTTCTCACCCCATCCACGAGTCTGGCGCGCGGCACCGAGGTCCGTGAGGGGAACCCTGAGGGAATCAGAGTCCCTCAGGGTTCCCCTCACGGACTTTTCGCAGGAACGCAAGCCACGCCCGTGGCGTCAGGGGCGGACTAGGGCCTGCGGTTTGCCCAGTACGGTCTTGCCTTCGAACTTCACCGTCAGGTCGATCCGGGCCAGGCCCTCGTCCGTCAGGGCTCCGACCTTTCCGGTGACCTCGACCAGCGCGCCCTCGTCGTTGTCCGGCACCACGACCGGGCGGGTGAAGCGCGTGCTGAAGTCCACGAGGCGGGCCGGGTCGCCGAGCCAGTCGGTGACGATGCGGCCGGACAGGGCCATGGTGAGCATGCCGTGCGCGATCACGTCCGGGAGGCCGACCTTGGTCGCGAAGTTCTCGTTCCAGTGGATCGGGTTGAAGTCGAGCGAGGCCCCGGCGTAGCGGACCAGCTGGTCGCGCGTGATGCGGACCTCCAGCGGAGGCAGTTCGTCGCCGATGTTCACGCTTCCGCCCCCCGCACCACGAGCTGCGCCCGCGTCGTGCACACGAGTTTGCCGTCCGCGTCGGTGATTTCCGCGCGGAGGTTGATGAAGTCGTTGCCCGCCCTCGCCATGATCGCTTCGATCTTGGCCGAGATTTCCAGCTCGTCGCCGGCGTGCACCGGGCGCTCGTAGCGGAAGCCCTGATCGCCGTGGACCATCCGGGAGTAGTCGAGGCCGAGCGCGGGGTCGGTCACGATGCCGTTGATCTTCGGCAGGTTGAGGATGGTGAGGAAGGTGGGCGGCGCGAGCACGTCCGGGTGGCCGGCCGCGCGGGCCGCCTCCGGGTCGCGGTACACCGGGTTCGGGTCCCCGATCGCGTCGGCGAACTCGCGGATCTTCTCCCGGCTCACGAAGTACTTGCTGTCCGACGGGTACTCCCGCCCGGTGAACGACTGGTCCAAAGGCACGCGAAGAAGGCTAACCGAACCGCGGCGCCGTCCCGCGCGGGTGCCAGAACTGGCCAGTAGGCGGACAGCGAAAAGCCGCCCCGGCGCGTGGCCGGGACGGCTTTTCGAAGCTGGTAAAAGACCGCCTGCGTCAGCGGGTCTCTTTGTGAGTCCGGTGCGTACCGCAGTTCGGGCAGAACTTCTTCATCTCCAGGCGATCCGGGTTGTTGCGCCGGTTCTTCTTGGTGATGTAGTTGCGGTGCTTGCACTCCTCGCACGCCAGCGTGATCTTGGGTCGCACGTCGGTGGCAGCCACAGCGTTTCCTTCTCTCTCAGATCCGGGGGCCAGCCCCGTCGTTACCGCGTAGCGGTGGCCGGACTTGAACCGGCGACACAGCGATTATGAGCCGCTTGCTCTGCCAACTGAGCTACACCGCCCTACGTGACACCCACCCCGCCTCAACCCACCAGGTCAAGGTGACCCGGCCTGGGGGTCCAGGGGGCTTGCCCCCTGGCGGGGGTCTGGGGGTTCGACCCCCAGATGGACGCCGCGAAGCGAGCCACGTCTGCGTTTTCCGCAGACATAGCTCGCCTACTCGCGAGCCCCTTTACGGAATCGAACCGTAGACCTTCTCCTTACCATGGAGACGCTCTGCCGACTGAGCTAAAGGGGCCTGCCTCTCGCGAGGACTTGGAAAGATTAGCAAGGGGCTTCACCCGGCCGTGCAACCGGGGTCGGTTAACCGCAAAAGCTCAGGTCAGCAGGGTCAGCACGGTCTCCGAATGCCGCCCCGGCGAGCGCGCCGTGCGGGCCTGCAGCCACGCCTCCAGGCGGTCCTCCGGCAGCGGCCGCGAGATCAGATAACCCTGTGCGACGTCACATCCCATCGCCTCGAGCTGATCGCGCGCCACGTCTTCCTCGACGCCTTCCGCCACCACCGTCAGGCCCAGCGAGTGACCGAGCTCGACGATCGACCGCACCACCGCGAGATCGCCGAGATCCGTGCCCATGCCGAGCACGAAGCTCTTGTCGATCTTGACCTGGTCCACCGGCAGCTGGCGCAGGTACGCGAGCGACGAATAGCCGGTGCCGAAGTCGTCCACCGCCAGCACGATGCCCAGCGAATGCAGCTCGCGCAGGATCGGCAGCGCCTTCTGCGGATCGGACATCACGCCGGACTCGGTCAGCTCGAACGTCAGCAGTTCCGGCGGCACGTCGAAGCGCTCCAGTTCGCGCTGGACCTTCGCCGGGAAGTCGTCGTCGGACAGATTCCGCACCGAGAGGTTCACCGCCGCGGAGATGCGCAGGCCCTCGTCGAGCCACTTGCGCACGCGCTTCAGCGATTCCTCCAGCACGAACGACGTCAGCACGCCGATCAGGCCGGCCGCTTCGATCGCGGGCACGAACTCGTCCGGGCCGAGCCGGCCGAACTCCGGGTGCACCCAGCGCACGAGTGCCTCGACGCCCTGCACCTGACGGTTCGGCAGCGTCACCTTCGGCTGGTAGTGCACGGAGACGTGGCCGTCTTCCAGCGATTGCCGGAACTGCGTGACCATCTGGAAGCGGCGCAGGAAGATCTGTCCCATGCTCGGCACATAGCCGCGCACTTCCTCGCCGCCGCGGGTGGCGCGGACCGCGACGTCGGCGCGCTGCAGCAGGCCGTCGACGTCGACTTCGCCAGCGTCGTCCACGGAGCTGGCGTAGCCGATCATCGCGTTGGCTTCGACGGAAAGCCGGTCTACCGGATACGGCTCGGACAGCTGCACCCGCAGGCGTTCGGCCGCCTGATGCGCGTCGTCGACCGTGCAGTCCACGAGCAGCGCGGCGAAGGACGCGCCTTCGAGCCGGGCGAGCGGGACGTCCGAGCCGAGTGCGCCGCGGATGCGGGTGCCCGCGGCGACGACCATCCGGTCCGCCCACGAGTAGCCGAGCGCGTCGCTGACCGTGGAGAAGACGTCGAGGTCGATCCGCAGCACCACGACCTCCGCCGATTCGCGCAGCGGATCCCGCGAGACCTGCTGGAAACCCGGCCGATTCAGGTGCCCGGTGAGCGGGTCGTGGTAGGCGTCGTGGCGGAGCGTGGCGAGCAGCCGGCGGTTGTCGAGCGACGTCGCGAGGTGGCTGGCCATCGTGCCGAGCAACTGGACGTCGTACTTGCCGAAGCCGCGCCAGCGGGAGAGCCGGTCGTGCGCTTCGACGACGCCGAGCAGCCGGTTCGCACTGCGCAGCGGCACCACGAGCGCTTCCTGCGCACTGCGTTCCAGCAGCGCCGCGCGGACGTCCGGGTTGGCTTCGGTGATCCGGAAGTGCCGGACGTGCGCGCCGGGCAGGCGCAGCAGCGGGTCGTCGTTGGCCGGGTCGGAGGCCGGAAGTTCGTTGCCCGCGACCACGACGCGCATCGGATCGTCGGCCTCGAGCCGCAGCCGGAGCACGACGCGTCCGGCGGCGAGCTGGTCCTTGATCCGCTCGGCGATCGTGGCCCATTCGCGCACGTCGACTCCGCCCACCAGTTCCTCGGCGCGGCTCGCCGGACGTGCCGCCGCCTGCTGGCCCGACCGCGCGACCATCAGGCTGACGTCGGACAGCGCTTCCATGTCCCGCTGTTCGCGAAGCAGATCGGAATACGCCCAGTACAGCGCGGTCAGGCCGAGGAAGACCGCCAGCACCAGCGGCCAGGCCTGCGGCGTGCTCGCGATGACGAGGTAGCCGGTGAGGCCGACCGAGGCGTTGACGAAACCGACCACGAGGATGCGGCCGGTCAGCCGGATCGCGGTGCTCACGCGCATCCGGCGGCGCAGCACGCGCACGGCGGCCAGTGCCAGCAGCGTGCTGACCAGCGGCGCGGTGAGCGTGCCGGCGAGCGCGGCGACCCACGGCATGGTCGGCCCGCCGCCCATGGCCAGGTGCACGAGCCCGGCGACGGCGAACGCGCCGGTGATTTCGAGCAGGAACGCGCCCGCGTTGTAGAGGACCCGGCCGGCGACCTTGCGGGCCAGCAGCGTGCCGATGCCCGCCACGAGATGCGCGGCGAGCACCACTTCGAACGGGGCGACGAAGAAACCGATTACCAGCGGAATCTCGGTGAATGAGATGGTCCACGAAATGCCGCTGCGGACGTCGACGTTGATGCCGAGCTGTTCGGCGAGCAGGAACGCGACCGCGAGCACCGGGCCGATCCACCAGAGCTTGGCCGAGCCGTGGAACGGCAGCCAGGCGCCGACGGCGAAGGCCGCGAGCAGGCCGAGGCCCAGCACGAAGAAGGTGTAAACGCGGAAGCGGCTTTCGTCCGTGCGGCCTTCGGCCGGTGCGGAGCCAGCACCTCCCGAGCCCATCGCCTCCGGCGCGGTACCGGGATGGGCGTTGCTGTCCGGCATCCGACCTTCCTTCCCGGCTGCCCGGTCGCGCTCGTCCGTGACGTCAGGTGTGGGCGAGGGCGCCACCTTACCCCGTAGGGCGTACCGGCGTCCCTTTCGAGACAGTAGGAGATCACCCCAGGGTTAACAATGGGCGTTCTTCTCTGACCTGCGTGGACCAAGGAGTGAAACTCCCGGTTTGCCCCGGAACCCCCGGGCCGGGGAGTGTTCTGGGGGTCTTTTCCGCCCGGACCGGCGGACAATGGCGGCATGCACAACGACGTGACAGCCACCGGCCATGCGGCGCGCATCGCCACGGTGGACGCGCTGCTTCCCGCGCCGCTCCCCTTCGAGGTCGGAGGGGATTCCGCCCTGCTTTCCGCCGAGGTCGGCGACACCACCGCGGCCGGCCTGACGACCTGTACCGGACTCGGCCCGGACAGCCCCCGGTCGATGTGGCGGGCGCTCGTCGAGCACCGGCTGGAGGTCCAGCTCGCCGGTCCCGATCCGGCCGCCGGCCTCGACGCTTTGCTCACTCGATGGGATGAACACCTGGGGTCCCTCGCCCGAGTGGGGGATACCGAGTGCGCCGCGGTGCTCTCCCGGCCCAGCCGCGACACCGCCGGAGCCACCGAACTCCTCCGGCACGGCTTCGCCCCGGTCGGCGTCCTCGCGGTCCGCCCGGCACAGCGGATGGCCGCCGGGCCCGACGCGACGCCCGGCGTCTGCATCCGGCACGCGACGCCGGACGACCTGTCCACCGCGGTCGCGCTGCAGCTGGAATTGCAGCGGTACGACGCGCAGTTCGGCCGGATCACGCTCCGTCCCGGCGTCGAGGAGCTGATCACCAAGGAACTGCTGCACCACCTCGAACGGCCCGAGCCGCAGGTGTGGATCGCGGAGCTGTACGGCCAGCCGCTCGGCATGGTCGTGCTGCAGATGCCCGACGAGACCGGCTGGATCCGGCACCGGGTCGCCGCTTCCCGGGTGGGTTACCTGTCGTCGCTGGCGGTTTCCGAGACGGCTCGGTCGTCCGGTGTCGGCACCGCGCTGGCCGCGCACGCGCACCAGGTCTTCGACGAGGCGGGCGCGGATGTCGTGCTGCTGCACCACGCCGTGGCGAATCCGCGGTCGACGCCGTTCTGGTACGCGCAGGGTTACCGGCCGTTGTGGACTGGCTGGCAGCGCAGGCCCGCGGTGCGTTCTCGCTAGTCTGGCGGTTGCCAGACCGTCCGAGGGGAGTCCCAGTGACCGAGAAGCCCGACGCCGCGCCGAAAGCGCCGGAAGGCGTCGATGTCGAGAAACCCTCGGCCGCGCGGGTCTACGACTGGTACCTGGGCGGCAAGCAGAACTGGGCGGTGGACCGGGAATTCGGCCGCAAGGTCGAGAAGATGTGGTCGCTCGCCCGGCCGGGCGCGAAGCAGAACCGCGAGTTCATGAACCGCGTGGTGCGGGCCGCTTTGGACGCCGGAATCCGCCAGTTCCTCGACCTCGGCTCCGGCGTGCCGACCGCGGGCAACGTGCACGAGGTGGTCGAGGCCGCGCTGGGCGACGACGACGAGGCGACCGTGGTCTACGTCGACTACGAACCGGTGGCCGTGGCGCACGCGACGCTGATCCTCGAAGACGAGGCGGCCACCGACTGGGCCGGCATCGTGCAGGCCGACATGCGCGATCCCCGGGCCGTGCTGAGCGACCCGCGCACCCGCGAGCTGATCGACTTCGACAAGCCGGTGTGCGTGATGCTGATGGCGGTGCTGCACTTCGTCGGCCCGGACGACGATCCGGACGCCGTCGTGCGCGCCTACCGGGACAAGCTCGTGTCCGGCAGCTGGCTGGCGATCTCGCAGATGAGCGAGGGCGACGGCAGCGGTCCGGCGCTGGAGGGGCTGCGCTGGTTCGTCGAGCAGTACCGCAAGACGAGCAATCCGATGTGGCTGCGCGACCGCGACGAGATCGAGCCGTTCTTCGGCGGCTGGCCGCTGCTGGAGCCGGGAATCACGCATCTGCCGGACTGGCGCCCGGAGCGCGAGCTGAACGCCGTCGAGGCGGAGGCGCGCCCGTTCGCCTGGTGCGCCGTGGCGCAGAAGCCGTGACCGCGCCGGACGCCCCGCGGGGCGTGGACGTCGACAAGCCGTCCGCCGCCCGGATCTACGACTGGTACCTCGGCGGCACCCAGAACTGGGCGGTGGACCGGGAATTCGGCCGCCGCGTCGAGAAGGTGTGGCCGCTGATCCGGCCGATGTCGCGGGAGAACCGGGCGTTCATGAACCGGGTCGTGCGGGCCGCGCTCGACGCGGGGATCCGGCAGTTCGTCGACCTCGGGTCGGGCGTGCCGACGGCGGGCAACGTGCACGAGATCGTGCGCGATCAGCTTCCCGCGAGGGTGGTGTACGTCGACTACGAACCGGTGGCCGCGGCGCATTCGCGAGTGATCCTCGAAGACGAGGACGCGACCGAGTGGGCCGGGATCGTGGAGCGCGACATCCGCGATCCGGAGGCGATCTTCGCCGACGAGATCACCCAGGAGCTGATCGACTGGTCGCAGCCGGTGTGCCTGCTGATGATCACCGTGCTGCATTTCCTCGGCCCCGGCGACCGGCCGGAAGAGCTGGTCGCCGCCTACCGCGAGCAGCTCGCGCCCGGCTCCTGGCTGGCCATCACGCATGGCACCTGCCGGGACGACGCGCCGCCGGAGCGAGCCGCCGAGGTCCGCGCGTTCGTCGACGCGTACAAGGACACGTCGAACCCGGCGTACCTGCGTTCCGATGACGAGATCCGGCCGTTCTTCGGCGGCTGGCCGCTGCTGGAGCCGGGGATGAGCGCGCTGCCGGACTGGCGGCCGGACGAGCCGGTGTCGGAGTTCGCCGCGGAGGTCCGGCCGTTCGCCTGGGGCGCCGTCGCGGTGAAGCCCTGACTTCTCTCCCAGCGAACACTCCCTGGGAAACAAACCCGCCCTTCGGAGAGTTGAGCACCTTAGACTCAACTTATTCGAGGAGTGCACATGTCCGACCCCCGCCTCCTGCCCGTCCTCCCGCTCGATGACGACGTCGTGCTGCCGGGCATGGTGGTCCCGCTCGACCTCGGCGACGCAGAGACCCGGGCCGCAGTGGAGTCCGCACAGGCCAAGACCCCCGCGACCGCGTCGTTCCCCGGGATCCGCTCGGGCGGAGCGAGCAAGGCCGAAGTCCTGATCGTCCCGCGCGTGCACGGCGAGTACGCCGAGCTGGGCACCGTCGCGACCGTCGAACGGATCGGCCGCGTTCCCGGCGGCAAGACCGCCGTGCTGCTCCGCGGCACCGCACGCGCCTCCGTCGGCCGCATCGCCGACGGCCCCGGCGCGGCCCGCTGGGTGCACGCCGACGCGGCTGACGAAACTTCCGACGACCGCACCGCGCAGCTCGCCGCGGAGTACAAGGCCGTAGTCATCTCCGTGCTGCAGCAACGCGGCGGCTGGCAGATGATCGACGCCGTCCAGCAGGTCGAGGAGCCCTCCGCGATCGCCGATCTGGCCGGCAACGCGCCGTACCTGTCCACCGATCAGAAGCTGGAGCTGCTGAGCGCGCTCGACGTCAGCGTCCGGCTGGAGAAGGCCCTCGAGTGGAGCCGGGAGTACCTGGCCGAGCTGGAGGTCACCGAGACCATCCGCAAGGACGTCGCCGACGGGATGGAGAAGCAGCAGAAGGAATTCCTGCTGCGCCGCCAGCTCGAGGCGATCCGCAAGGAACTGGGCGAACTCGACGGCACCGCGGCCGACGACGACTACCGCGCCCGCGTGGAATCCGCCGACCTGCCGGACGAGGTGCGCAAGGCCGCGCTGGCCGAGGTCGACAAGCTGGAGCGGACGTCCGAGCAGTCGCCCGAAGGCGGCTGGATCCGCACCTGGCTCGACACGGTGCTGGAGCTGCCGTGGAATGAGCGCACCGAGGACGTCTACGACATCGCCGCCGCGCGGGCCGTGCTCGACGCGGACCACGCGGGTCTGGACGACGTGAAGGAACGGATCATCGAGTACTTGGCCGTGCGCAAGCGCCGCGCGGAATCGGGCCTCGGCCCGGTCGGCGGACGGCGTTCCGGCGCGGTGCTCGCGCTCGCCGGTCCTCCCGGGGTCGGCAAGACGTCGCTGGGCGAATCGGTGGCGAAGGCGATGGGACGCAAGTTCGTCCGCGTCGCGCTGGGCGGCATCCGGGACGAGGCGGAAATCCGCGGCCACCGGCGTACGTACGTCGGCGCGCTGCCGGGCCGGATCGTGCGGGCCATCAAGGAAGCCGGCTCGATGAACCCGGTCGTGCTGCTCGACGAGATCGACAAGGTCGGGGCGGACTACCGCGGCGACCCGACGGCCGCGCTGCTCGAAGTGCTGGACCCGGAACAGAACCACACGTTCCGCGACCACTACCTCGAGGTCGAGCTGGATCTGTCCGATGTGGTCTTCCTGGCGACGGCCAACGCGCTGGAGACCATCCCCGGCCCGCTGCTGGACCGGATGGAACTGGTGACGCTGGACGGTTACACCGAGCACGAAAAGGTCACCATCGCGCGGGATCACCTGCTGCCGCGCGAACTTGAGCGAGCCGGCCTGGCACCCGGCGACGTGGTGCTGACCGACGACGCGTTCAGCCGGATCGCCGCCGAGTACACCCGCGAGGCCGGGGTGCGCGACGCGAACCGGACGATCGCGAAGGTGCTGCGGAAGATCGCGACGAAGGTGGCTTTGGATTCGGTCTCGCTGCCGCTTTCGGTGTCCGCCGAGGACCTGGAAACCTACCTCGGCCGCCCGCGGCACGTACCGGAATCCTCGCTGCCGACGGCGACCCAGCGGACGTCTTTGCCAGGCGTGGCAACGGGTTTGGCCGTTACCGGCGCTGGCGGGGACGTGCTGTACATCGAGGCGTCGCTGGCCGATCCGGAGAGCGGGGCTTCGGGCCTGCAGCTGACCGGGCAGCTGGGTGACGTGATGAAGGAATCGGTGCAGATCGCGCTGTCGTACCTGCGGTCGCACGGGGCGGAGCTGGAGTTGCCGGTGGGAGACCTGCGAGAGCGGGGAATCCACGTCCACGTCCCAGCGGGCGCGGTGCCGAAGGACGGTCCGTCGGCCGGTGTCACGATGACGACCGCGCTGGCTTCGCTGCTGTCCGGGCGGGTCGTCCGGGCCGATGTGGCGATGACCGGAGAGGTTTCGCTGACCGGGCGGGTGCTGCCGATCGGCGGGGTGAAGCAGAAGCTGCTGGCCGCGCACCGGGCGGGGATGAAGACAGTGATCATCCCGCAGCGGAACGAGCCTGATCTGGACGACGTGCCTGCTGAGGTGCTGTCCCAGTTGGAGGTGCACGCGGTGGCCAACGTGCGGGAGGTGCTGGAGTTGGCACTTACGCCTGCTTCTTCGGAGGTTCGGCAGGCGGCTTGATCGCCAGTAGCAAGCAGGGGTCCTCACCGGACATTTCGGTGAGGACCCCTTGTGCTGTACGGGAACTCAGGAGAAGTCGAGCCGTCCCGAACTTCCTCTGTCCTATTTGGACACAATGGCCGCCGCGTTTCAAGACCGCGTACCGATTCTTCGCCGGCAACGGCCCCAGCGCCCCGTCGCTAGCTCAGGCCCCCAGAGGAAATCAGTTCTGCGCCCCCGCCAGCAAAGCCACGTTCATCACGTACTCGCCATACCCCGACTTGGCCAGCTTCGTCCCCAGCGCATGACATTCGTCCGCGCTGATGAAGCCCATCTTCAGCGCGACCTCTTCCAGACACGCGATCCGCACGCCGGTCCGGTGTTCCAGCACCTGCACGAACTGCCCGGCCTCCAGCAGCGAATCGTGCGTGCCGGTGTCGAGCCACGCGAAACCGCGGCTCAGTTCGATCAGCTTGGCGCGGTCGCGGCGCAGGTAGGAGAGGTTGACGTCGGTGATTTCCAGCTCGCCGCGCGCCGAGGGCTTCAGGTTGCGGGAGATGTCGACGACCTCGTTGTCGTAGAAGTACAGCCCGGTGATCGCGTTGTTCGACCGCGGCTTCTCCGGCTTCTCCTCGATGGACAGCAGGGTGCCGTTCTCGTCGATCTCGCCGACGCCGTAGCGCTCGGGGTCCTTCACCTGGTAGCCGAACAGGACGCAGCCGTCGAGGTCGGTCGCGGCGGTGCGCAGGGTGGTGGAGAAACCTTGGCCGTAGAAGATGTTGTCGCCGAGCACCAGCGCGACCGAATCGTCGCCGACGAAGTCCGCGCCGATCACGAACGCTTCGGCGAGACCGTTCGGGCTCGGCTGTTCCGCGAACGAGAAGGACAGGCCGAACTGGCTGCCGTCGCCGAGGAGGCGGCGGAAGTTCGGCAGGTCGGCCGGCGTCGAGATGATCAGGATCTCCCGGATCCCGGCCAGCATCAGCACCGAGATCGGGTAGTAGATCATCGGTTTGTCGTAGACCGGCAGCAGCTGCTTCGACACGGCCTGCGTAATCGGGTGCAGACGGGTTCCGCTGCCCCCGGCGAGCACGATGCCCTTCACAGCCCCTCCTCACGTGCGGTGGTGGTGTTCACCGTACCGAGTGAGCTTCGAGGCCGTCTGGGACTCCGCTCAACTCAGAACGCGGGACCCTTGCCGAAATACGCCTGGCAGCCGTTCGCGTACTCGGTGGCGATCTCCACCACGTTCTTCCCGCCGTCGACCGGCAGCACGGTGGACGAATAGTTGGGGCAGTAGTTGTTGTAGATGCCGGTGATGTGCACCGGGGCGGGGAGTTCGTACCAGTTCCCGGTGCCGAAGTTGTCGTTGGCCAGCAGCGTCTGGCCGTTGCCGGACACCGGGGTGCCGTCGGCCCGCGTGTAGATCTGGCCGACCATCACCAGCCGCACGCCGTTCGGGCCGCCGGGGAACAGGGTGGTGGTCTGGGCGTGCTGGAAGTAGTTGCCGTTCGCGGTGTTCACGCGGGTGCCGGGGTCGGACGGGTCGCCCCAGTTCGCGCCGTCGGCGGAGATTTTGTAATACGGGTCGCAGTAGCGGTCGCGGTAGTTGCAGATCTCGTAGCCGAACCAGTACCGGCCGTCGGGCAGCCTGCGGATGTTCGGCATGCCCGGCCGCACCCGGGACGGTCCGATGGCCATCGTGAGCTGCTTGGTGCCCCAGTTGATCCCGTCGGTCGAGGCGACGCGGTTGAGCACCTGGCCGTACTTCGGCGCCTGCGTCTCGTCGGCGTAGTGGAGCCAGAGCGTGCCGCCGGCGTCCACGGTGAACTCGGGCTCCCAGATGCCGTCGTGGTTGTGCGAGAGCGCGGCTTCGGAGAGGTACCGCCAGTTGCGGCCGCCGTCGCGGCTGGCCCACACCTTGATCCCCATCCGGCGCTGCGGGCCCGAGTCCTGCCGGTAGGTCGCCGCCCAGAGCAGCGTGCCCGCGCGCAGCCGGCCGACCCGCTGCGGGAGTTCGTAGAGGGTTCCGCAGCATTGGCCGAACTTGGCGTCGGGGTCGCGGATCTCGCTGATCCGGTGGAAGGTTTCGCCCTCGTCGGTGCTCTCGAGGATCGGCGCGAACCGGCCGTTGCCGTCCTCGCTGGTCAGCGCCGCGATGATGTTCCCGCGCCCGAACGGCGAGTATTCCAGCCGCACCAGCCGCGGGTACGAGCCGAAACCGGGTACGAGCAACTTCTTGCCCGCTGCCTCCGCGACCGGCGCGATCACGGTCACGAGGACCGCCAGCGAGGTGAGGAAGGCAAGCACGGGAGTCCAGCGGCGCATCCAGAAACTCCTCTCACGACCAGACGCGCGATTACACCACGTGGTCGCCTCGACACCATCGATTTCGCCTGGTCACCCGCGTGAGTCCACCCCTTCGAGGACATCGCTGGGCTGTTCAGGGGCACCCGCTGCGTAACGACCGGGCGGAGCGTGACGAAAGATCATCCGGAGGCCCCGCCGGGGCACGCTAGGGGGAACCATGCGCCGCACTGTCGGTCGTCTCGCCGCGGTCTGCGCGGCGGTGGCGATCACCGCGTCGTGCTCGCTGCAGCCGTCCGGCGTCGGGGCGATCGTGCGCCAGCTGCCGGACGAGCCCGACCGCACCCCCGCGCCGGCCCTGCCTCCGCCGCCGAAACCGGAAAAGCCCCGCCTCGCCGAGAACCCGACGGAAACCCACCAGGGCAAGAACAACGCGACAGTCCCGCTGACCTGGCCGTCCGGGGTCTCGGGGTTCCTGACCTTCGACTGTCCGAAGTGCACCGGGCACATCGCCGTGACGACGGACGGCACGGAAAGCCTGCTAGTCAACGACGGCGACGCCTACCACGGGACGGCTTGGTTCAACGTCTCCCCCGGCGGCAAACCGGTGCACACGCTGACGGTCGAGGCAAAGGGCTCGTGGACCGCGACGATCACCGACTACCGCGGAGTGCCGGTCGTCGAGCCCGGCAAGCCGTACAACGGCCACGGGGACGCGGTCCTGGCGGTACCCCCGAACACGACCTGGGGGAAGTTCTTCACCGGCTCGAAGGGCTCGAACGGAGTCTGGGTCCTGGCCGACGGGTATCGGCATCTGGTGGTGAACCACATCGGCGAAACCACCGGGGAGTTCCCGCTCACCGGACCCACGTATGTAGCGGTGGAGACGTTCGAGGCGGATTGGACCTTTACCGCCTTTTGAGGGCCTGCTGGAATCCTGATCCGGACGCCAGCAGGCCCGAGAGTCACCGGTAGTTGGTGAACTGCAGAGCGATCTCGAAGTCCTTGCCCTTCAGCAGGGAGATCACGTCCTGCAGCTGGTCCTTCTTCTTGCCCGACACCCGCAGCTGGTCGCCCTGGATCTGGGCCTGCACGCCCTTCGGGCCCTCGTCGCGGATGAACTTCGCGATCTGCTTCGCCTTGTCCGACGCGATGCCCTGCAGGATCTTGCCGCTGACCTTGTAAATTTTGCCGGAGATCGCGGGCTCGCCTGCCTCGAAGGCCTTCAGCGAGATGTTCCGCTTGATCAGCTTCTCCTTGAAGACCTCCACCGCCGCGAGGGCGCGCTCTTCGGTCTCCGACTCGATCGCGATGGCTTCCTCGCCGGACCAGCTGATGCCGGTTCCGGTGCCGCGGAAGTCGAACCGCGTGCCCAGTTCCTTGCTGGCCTGGTTCAGCGCGTTGTCCACCTCCTGGCGGTCGACCTTGCTCACCACGTCGAAAGAGGGATCCGCCACGTGTCCTCACACCTTGTCTCAGCTCGTCAGGGACCCCCAGCGTAGCGCCGGGGCATCCCGGTTGACCGGCCGTCCGGGCCGTTGGGTATCCTTCTTCCCGGCCGGTTCGCCCGGCCATGGCAGGTTACCCAAGCGGCCAAAGGGATCTGACTGTAAATCAGACGGCTCAGCCTTCGGGGGTTCGAATCCCTCACCTGCCACCCCAGAGCACCCCGGGACCGACCAGGTCACGGGGTGCTTTTTGTTACCCAACTGACCCGGCCACGCTCAGCTCTAGCAGGCGAACTTGGTCGCGTCGCTCGTCGGTTTGCAGTGCGCGCCGAACGCGTCACGGGTGGCTGCCAGGCTGTCCTTGCCCTGGTTGATGTCGCTCGTCATCGCGGTGAAGTCGCCGGACGAGCAGGCGGCGATCGCCGCGCGGAAGTTCTTCTCGGCGTTGTCCATGGGTTGCTTCAGGACATCGGGCCAGGTGGCCGTATCGGTTTCCAGGCGGGTCTCGTCACCCTGGGCCGCCGTGCAGTCGCTGGGTGAGAGTTGCATGGTTTCCGGGTCGAAGGTCCACAGCAGACTGAACGAGACTCCCGGCGGCGAGCCGGAGCCCGCGTCCGTCTGGTACTGGACGAAATCCACTGAAGCTCCGTCGTCTTGCTGACCGCCGCCGCATCCTGCTAGCAGGGCGGACACCGACGTTCCGGCGAGAATGGCTGTCCTCAGCCTGATCGATCGAGTCATGGTGACCCTCCTTGCCTGGCGACGTCGAAGCCGAAATGCTCTGGCAGTCGTCGAAGGCTCTGCACCTATGTCGGAGAAACCCGCGCGACCGCTACGGCGGGCTTGACCCTCCTGCGGCAGGAGGCTGCACGCTCATCGACATGAACGAATTTCGCGGCCCGGTTCCGATGCCCGCCTACGACGCGGTGTCTCCGGGCAACTACCTCGGCTTCTACGGGATGCCGATGTTTCCCAACGTGCCCACCGCCGACCTCGAAGCTTCCACGGACTTCTGGCTTCGCGGACTCGGCTTCGACAACCTTTTCACCCTCCCCGGCCAGGTCGTGCACCTGCGCCGCTGGGCGTTCCAGGACGTGCTGCTCAAGCCGGGGACGCCCGCGGCTCCGAGCGAGGCCAGCATCAGTTTCTCCTGCGTGCTCAGCGAACTCGACGAAATCGCCAAGCGGTGCGAGGAAATCACGCCGGGCTGCACTACTGGACCGGAGCTGATGCCGTGGAACTCGCGGGAGTTGACGGTCGTCACGCCGGAAGGCACAACGGTCGTGATGACCGCGGCGGAGCCGATCGACCCGGACGGCCCCGTCGCGGAGCGGATGCGCGCCGTGGGGATCGACGTCCCACGGCGGTGAGCTGCGACACTGAGGCCGTGACCGACCAAGACGGCCTCACTGTCGGACGCACGGCGACGCTCGTCGGCGTGAGTGTGAAAACCCTGCACCACTGGGACGCGGTCGGCCTGGTGCGCCCAAGCGAGCGCACCAGGTCCGGCTACCGCGTGTACTCCGCCGACGACATCGCGCGCCTGCACCGCGTGCTCGTCTACCGCGAACTCGGCTTCCCCCTGTCGGAAATCGGCCGCCTCCTAGACGACCCGACCGCCGACGCGCATGCCCACCTCACGCGCCAGCGCCGCGAACTGCGGGAGCGAATCGAACAACTGGAACACATGGTCTCCGCAGTAGACCGCATGGCAGCGGCCACTCGAGGCGGGATGCAACTGACCGCCGAGGAACAGGTCGAGATCTTCGGCTCGGACTGGAACCCGGAGTGGGTCGACGAGGCCGCAGAACGCTGGGGCGACACGAAGCAGTGGGCGGAGTACCGCGAGCGAACCACCGACCTGACTCCGCAAGACTGGCAGGAAGCCGCAGCCGAGCACGAGACCCTCCACGCAGACCTGACCAAGGCGCGACGAGCCGGTGTCGAGCCCGGATCAGCGGAGGCGAACGCCCTCGCGGAGCGCCATCGAGCGACGCTGTCGCGCTACTTCGACTGCACCCACTCAATGCAGGTCTGCCTAGCCAGAAAGTTCGTAGAAGAACCCGGCTACACGGAGTACTACGACGCGCTGGCCCCAGGCCTAGCAACCTGGCTACGAGACGTGATCTTCGCCAACGCAATCACCCACGGAGTAAACCCAGAAACAGCAGTCTGGGAGTAACCAAACCGCACCGGTGCACCCAACGATCGAGGCACCCAGCCCCTCCCCCGCACCCCGATACGAAGCTCTCCTGCGGTCTGGGGGTGCTTGTCAAGGCATCTTTCCCGCCTTGACAAGCACCCCCAGACCGTCAGCACAATCAAGCTTCGGGGTGCCCCACGCAACCACCGTGCGCAATGTCGCCGCCAGGCGACGAGCCGTCACTCACCGCCCCCGCCGAGCCATCTCCTCGAGACGGCGGATCCGATCCTCAATAGGCGGATGAGTAGAAAACATCCGACTCAACCCGGCCCCAGGCCGGAACGGATTAGCAATCATCAAATGCGACTGCGAAACCACAGCCGGCTCAGGCGCGAGCGGAGCAGCCCGAGTCCCCCGCTCCAACTTCCGCAACGCCGACGCCAAAGCCAACGGATCCCCAGTCAACTCAGCCCCAGAAGCATCCGCCTGATACTCCCGAGACCGGCTGACCGCCATCTTCACCACCCCAGCCGCGATCGGCCCGATCAACACCAACAGCAGCGACATGAACGGATTACCCTCGCGATCATTCCCCCCGAAAAAGAACGCGATATTGGCCAACACACTGACCACACTGGCCAGCGCCCCAGCCACACAAGAGATCAAAATGTCCCGGTTGTACACATGCGACAACTCATGCCCGAGCACCGCCCGCAACTCGCGCTCATCGAGCAACTCAAGAATCCCCGTAGTGCAACACACCGCAGCATGCTGCGGATTACGCCCAGTAGCGAACGCATTAGGCGCCGCAGTAGGACTCACATACAACGAAGGCATCGGCTGCCGAGCGGAAGTAGCCAGCTCCCGCACGATCCGGTACATCGCAGGCTGCTCCACCTCCGACACCGGCCGCGCGTGCATCGCGCGCAGGGCCATCTTCTCGGAGTTGAAGTACGCGTAGGCGTTCATCCCCAACGCCACGATCAGGCCGATCACCAGGGCCCCTCGGCCGAACAATCCGCTGATCCCGACGATGATCGCGGAGAGCAGACCGAGCAGCATCGCCGTCTTCAGCCCGTTGTGGTGCTTGTGCACGCGCGCTCGCCTCCGTCCGCTCTGGCAGGTGCCGCAAGGTGGGTTACTCACTGGAAACAACGCGATCGGGGGACGCGAAGTTCCTTCGCCTGATCCTGGTCCGAGTTAGGGTCAGCGGGCAACCCAACCGACCGGGGCAGGTGAGCGATGCACGGTTCCCAGTTCTCCCGGCGAGGGCTGTTTACCCTGGTCAGCGCGGGTGCGGCGGTGGTGCTCGGCGGTACCGCCGCGGCGACCGGGCGGGTCAGCACCGTGCAGGTCGGCGGGACGATTTCGGCGATCGCGGTGAGTCCGGTCACCGGGCTCGTGTACGCGGCCGACCAGGCATCCGGCGCGGTTCTCGTGGTCGATCCGGACGCGGGGCGGGTCGTGTCCGCGCTCGCGGTCGGCGGGGAGCCGAGCGACGTCGTGGTAGACACCGACCGGATCTACGTCGCCAATCCGCCGGGCGGCACGGTGCTCGCCTTCGACAGCCAGACGCACCGGTTGCTGAGCGTCGTCGGCGCGGGGGCGGGCGCGTCGGCGGTCGCGATCGATCCGCAGGCCAACCTCGTGTACGCGGTGAGCGGCAAGACCGGCACGTTCGCAGTGCTCGACAGCATCAGTCTCACTCAGCAGGACCTGCTGCCAGCGCCGAAGCCGGGCCTCGCCGGGATCGCGCTCGACCGCGGCCGGCGGCGCGCGTATTGCACCAGCCCGACCACGAACTCGGTCGAGATCTGCGACCTCGACCAGGGGGCGTTCACCGCGAGCGTGCCGGTGGGCGCCTCTCCGACCGGGATCGGCGTGCACGAGCTGAGCGGCACGGTGTTCGTGGCGAATTCGGCGATCCATCACATGTCCATTGTGGACGGATCGGCGCGGGCGCAGGTCAAGACCGTGCTGCTGCGCAGCGAGGCGTCGTCGCTCGCGGTGCATCAGGCCAGCGACGTCGTGTACACCAACGGCGGGCAAAATGGACTGTCCCGTGTGGACGGACGAACGGAAACCCTTACCGGCGAGCTTGGCCTGGGCGTGAATCCGGGCGACGTGGCGGTGGATCAGCGCACACGCACGGTGTACGTGACCGATCCGCTGCACGGCACGATCACCGTCGTGCGCGATTTCTGACCGCACACATGAAGTTACTCCAGGTATACGGTGTCGGATATGGAACTTGGCCTCCAGGTCCCCGACTTCACCCTGCCGGGAGGGACTGCGGCACTGGGCGGGAAGCTAGCCGACGCGGCGCGGGCGGCGGACGACGCCGGGTTCGCCTATCTCGCGGTGATGGACCACTTCTTCCAGATCCCCAGCGTCGGCCCGAGCGATCGCCCGATGCTTGAGGCGTACACCACGCTCGGCTATTTCGCCGCGCACACCCGGCGCGCGAAACTGTTCACCTACGTCACTGGCGCGATTTACCGGCATCCCGGCCTTCTCGCGAAGGCCGTCACCACACTCGACGTGCTGTCCGGCGGACGCGCCATGCTCGGCATCGGGGCCGGGTGGAACAAAAGAAGCCCGCGGACTCGGCTTTCCGTTTCCGTCCACTTCGGGACCACAACCCGAGATCGCGCTGGTTTCTGGACTGAGCGATTTCGACGGCCCCCCAGGGCCGGCGAAATCGGGAGGGAAGAAACCAGCTTCCCGGCGATCTCGGCGCCCCGGCGAAGCCGGGGCAATCAAACAGAGGAGTTGGCATGAAACTCGGGTTGCATCTCGCTCAGCAGACCTGGCCGAACGGCCCGGCGGCGCTCGGCTCGGACCTGGCGCGGGTGGCCCGGACCGCGGACGAGGCCGGGTTCGAATATCTGTCGGTGATGGACCATTTCTTCCAGATTTCCGGCTACGGCCCGCCCGAGCACGAGATGCTGGAAGCCTGGACGACGCTCGGCTTCCTGGCCGCGCACACCGAACGGGTCAAACTGCTCACTCTCGTCACCGGCGTCATTTACCGGCACCCCGGGCTGCTCGCGAAAGCGGCCACGACGCTCGACGTGCTGTCCGGCGGGCGGGCGATCCTCGGCATCGGGGCGGGCTGGAACGAGGAGGAGTCCCGCGCGCTCGGGTTCCGGTTCCCGCCGATGAAGGAACGGTTCGAGCAACTCGAGGACGCGCTCCGGTACGTCCACCAGATGTGGGCCGAGGGCGACGAACCCTTTACTGGCACGCACGTCAGCGCCGAACGGTTGCTCAACAGCCCGCCGCCGATCCAGCGTCCGCACCCGCCGATCATGATCGGGGGCAGCGGCGAGAAGAAGACGCTGCGGTTCGTCGCGCAGTACGGCGACATCTGCAATTTGCTGCCCAACGCGGACCTTCCGCGCAAACTGGAAGTCCTGAAGCAGCACTGCGAGGACGTCGGCCGCGACTACTCCGAGATCACGAAAACCGCTTCGCTGCGGCTCGATACCGGTGAAAACGGCGAGAAAACCGGGCAACTGCTGGATGAACTGGGCCGGCTGTCGGAACTCGGTTTCAGCGTCGCGACCGGCTGGGCGCACGGCGTTCCGGACCCGGCGGTGCTCGAGCGGTTCGCCACCGAAGTGATCCCGGCGGCGGAAAAGCTGTGATCCGCTGACGAACGGGTGACGGCTGCGCCATCCGGTGCCAGCCGGTCACCCGTTCGTCACAGCACTCGCCGCATTCCGCTGCGGTCATTGTCTCGGTTCCGAATCGACTCCGGTGAGCTTCCCGGCGCGCTGTAACGACGGCCGGGCGCGGATCGACCTGCCCTACGCAGATCGCGTCGCTACCGGAGGAGCCTGGTACATGACCACATGTCGACTCTGTGGTTCGGAAAGAACCGCCAGCGTGGTCGACCTCGGCGCGACCCCGCCGTGCGAGCGGTTCCTGACCGCCGCCCAGCTGGCCGAGCCCGAACCGACTTTCCCGCTGCATCTCGAAGTGTGCACGGAATGCTGGCTCGCGCAGCTCCCGCCGCTGCTCGACCCGGCCGACACTTTCACCGATTACGCGTATTTCTCGTCTTTTTCCACCTCGTGGGTCGAGCACGCGAAACGGTTCACCGACACCGCCGTCGAACGGCTCGGGCTGACCGACCGGTCTTTCGTCGTCGAGGTCGCCAGCAACGACGGATACCTCCTGAAGCACGTCGTGGAACGCGGAATCCGTTGTCTCGGCGTGGAACCTTCGGTCAACGTCGGGCAAGCCGCGCGTGAGGCGGGGGTGCCGACGCACACCGCGTTCCTCTCCGAAGAGACCGGCCGCGAGGTGCGGGCCGAGCACGGTCCGGCCGACCTGGTCGTGGCGAACAACGTCTACGCCCACATTCCGGACATCCGCGGGTTCACCCACGGGCTGCGCGCGCTCGTCGCGAACGACGGCTGGGTGTCGATCGAGGTGCAGCATCTGCTCACGCTGATCGAAAAGAACCAGTACGACACGATCTACCACGAGCACTTCCAGTACTACACCGTCGAATCCGCGCGGCAGGCGCTGGCGACCGGCGGCCTGACCCTGGTCGACGTCGAACTCCTGCCGACGCACGGCGGGTCGATCCGACTCTGGGCGCGCCCGGCCGAGGCGGCCGGGGAGCCGAGCGCCCGGATGACCGACGTGCTGGCCCGGGAGAAGGCGGCCGGGCTGCACGAGCTGTCCGGCTACACCGAATTCGCCGACCGGGTCACCCGCGTCCGCCTCGAATTGCTCGAATTTCTTCTCGCCGCCCGGAAAGCCGGGAAAACCGTCGTCGGGTACGGCGCGCCCGGCAAGGGCAACACCCTGCTCAACCACTGCGGCATCCGGCCGGACCTGCTGGCCTACACGGTGGACCGCAATCCGTACAAGCACGGCCGGTTCACGCCGGGCACCCGGATCCCGGTCGTGGAGCCGGACCGGATCGCGGCCGACCGGCCGGACTACGTGCTCGTCCTGCCCTGGAACCTGCGGGACGAGCTGACCGAGCAGCTTTCCTACGTCGGCGCGTGGGGCGGCAAGCTCGTCTTCCCGATTCCGCGCCTGGAAATCGTCGAGGTGGCAGTGAAGTGAAGGTCGTTCTGTTCTGCGGCGGCTACGGAATGCGGATGCGCAGCAGCGAGGCGTCCGACGTGCCCAAGCCGATGGCGATGGTCGGTCCCCGGCCGCTGATCTGGCACGTGATGCGCTACTACGCGCATTTCGGGCACACCGAGTTCGTGCTGTGCCTCGGCTACGGCGCGCACCACATCAAGGACTTCTTCCTGCACTACGAGGAAACGACGTCCAACGATTTCGTGCTGCGCGGCGGGAAGCCGGAACTGCTGTCCACCGACATCGCCGACTGGACGATCTCCTTCGTGCAGACCGGCATCGAATCGCCGATCGGCGAACGGCTGCGCCGGGTGCGCGACCATCTCGACGGCGACGAGATGTTCCTCGCCAACTACGCCGACGTCCTCACCGACGCGCCGCTGGACGCCATCGTCGAGCGATTCGCGAACACCGACGCGGGCGCGTCGATGCTCGTCGTGCCGCCGCAGTCGTCGTTCCACTGCGTCGAGATGGACGAGGGCGGCCTGATCGGCGCGATCACGCCGGTCAGCGAGCTCCCGCTGTGGGAGAACGGCGGGTATTTCGTGCTGCGGCAGGAGATCTTCGACCACATCCCGGAGAACGGCGACCTGGTCGCCGACGGCTGCGGCGAACTCGCCAAGCGCGGCCGGCTGCTCGCCTACCCCTATCGCGGGTTCTGGAAGCCGACCGACACGGTCAAGGAACGCTACGCGCTCGACGCCGCTTACACGCACGGCGACCGGCCGTGGGCGTTGTGGGAACACGAAAAGGTGCACTCGTGATCCGCCTCGGCGCCGAGCTGAAGAGCATCGTCGTGCTCGGCGCGCATTGCGACGACATCGCCATCGGGGCAGGCGGCACGCTCCTCGAGATCTGCGGACAGCGTCCCGGGCTTCAGGTCGACGCGCTGGTGCTGTCCGGCGGCGGCACCGACCGCGAGACCGAGGAACGCGCAGCGCTGGCCGCGTTCTGCCCGGGCGCCGAGCTGAACGTCACGGTGCTCAAGCTGCCCGACGGCCGCCTCCCCTCGCATTGGGAGGAAGCCAAGAACGCGCTCGAAGACCTCCGCCGCCGCACCGATCCGGACGTCGTGTTCGCGCCGCGCACCATCGACGCGCACCAGGACCACCGCGGGCTCGCCCAGCTCGTGCCCACGGTGTTCCGCGGTCATCTGACGCTGGGCTACGAGATCGTCAAATGGGACGGGGACCTCGGACGGCTGCCCGCCTACGCGCCGCTGTCCGACGACGTGATGCAGCGCAAGATCGAACTGCTGCACGAGCATTACGGCTCTCAGCAGCACCGGCCGTGGTACGACCGCGAAGCTTTCCTTGGCCTCGCGCGGATCCGTGGAATCGAATGCCAAGAACGCTATGCCGAGGCGTTCGAGGCGAACAAACTCGTCATCGACCTAAGGGGCTGAAGGCATGCGCGTGCTGCTCACGGGGCACACGGGATATCTGGGCACGGTGATGGCGCCGGTGCTCGCCGCGGCGGGACACGAGGTCATCGGCCTCGACTCGGGCTTGTTCGCCGCTTGTGTGCTCGGCCCGGCCCCGCAGGACCCGGTCGGGCTGGCCGTCGACCTGCGGGACGTGAAAGCCCAGCACCTGCAGGGTTTCGACGCGGTGATCCACCTCGCCGCGCTGTCCAACGATCCGCTCGGCTCGCTCGCGCCCGAACTGACCTACGACATCAACCACCACGCGTCGGTCAAGCTCGCGCAGCTCGCGAAAGACGCCGGGGTCTCCCGGTTCCTCTACGCCTCGACCTGCTCTGTCTACGGCGCTTCCGGCGGCAGCGGCCTGGTCGACGAGGACGCGCCGCTGCGGCCGGTCACGCCGTACGCGGAATCGAAGGTCCGGGTGGAGGACGAGGTTTCAAAGCTGGCCGACGAAGGCTTCACCCCGGTGTACATGCGCAACGCCACCGCGTTCGGCTTCTCGCCGCGGCTGCGCGCCGACATCGTGCTGAACAACCTGGTCGGCCACGCTTACTTGTCCGGCGAGGTCCTCGTGCTCTCCGACGGGACGCCGTGGCGGCCGCTGGTGCACGCCGACGACATCGCCCACGCCTTCACCGCCGCTCTCGAAGCACCGCGCGAAGCCGTGCACAACCAGGCGTTCAACATCGGCACCGAGCGCAACAACGTGACGGTGGCCGAGATCGCCGAAGAGGTCGTCGCGGTGGTGCCCGGTTCCAAGCTGCGGATCACCGGCGAGGCCGGGGCCGACCCGCGCTCCTACCGCGTCGATTTCTCCCGGTTCCGCGAGGCGGTCCCGTCCTTCGACTGCAAGTGGGGCGTGAAAGACGGGGCGCTGCAACTGTTCGACGCCTACCGCCGCAACAGCCTCACCCAGGAACAGTTCCAGCGCCGCTTCACCCGGCTGAACTGGTTGAGCGACCGGCAGGCCGCCGGCGCGGTCGACGCCACCCTGCGGCACGCCTGATGCGCACGGGGCCCGAGATGCACGCTCTGGTGGAACGGTTGTACCCGTTCTGCCGGAGCATCACCGGCGACGGCGTACGGCAGACCCTTGCCGTCATCGGCGAGCACCTCCCGCTCGACCGGTACGAGGTGCCCAGCGGCACCGAGGTGCTGGACTGGACCGTGCCCGCGGAGTGGAACATCCGCGACGCCTTCGTCGCGGATTCCTCCGGGCGGCGGGTGATCGACTTCCGGAAGTCGAACCTGCACGTGGTCGGCTACAGCGTCCCGGTCGACCGGGTCGTCAGCCTGACCGAACTGCGCACGCACCTGCACACGCTGCCCGAGCAGCCGTCGCTGATCCCGTACCGCACCAGCTACTACTCCCCCACCTGGGGTTTTTGCCTCGCCCAGGACGTCCTCGACACGCTGCCCGAAGGCGACTACCACGTCAAAATCGACTCGACGCTCGCCGACGGACATCTCACCTACGCCGAGCACGTCGTGCCGGGCGAGGTGTCCGACGAGGTGCTCGTCTCGTGCCACCTCTGCCATCCGTCGCTGGCCAACGACAACCTCGCCGGCATCGCGGTCGCCGTCGCGCTCGCGCAGGCGCTGGCCGAGGAAAAGCCGTACTACACCTACCGGTTCCTGTTCATGCCCGGCACGATCGGCGCGATCACCTGGCTGGCGCGCAATTCCGAACGCATCGAGCAGGTCAAGCACGGCGTCGTGCTGGCCTGCGCCGGAGACCGGGGTTCGCTGACCTACAAGCGCAGCCGGCGCGGGGACGCCGATATCGACCGCGTCTTCGCGCACATCCTCAAGGACAAGCCGCACGAGATCCGCGATTTCTCCCCGTACGGCTACGACGAGCGCCAGTTCTGCTCCCCCGGCTTCAACCTCGGCGTCGGCTCGCTCACGCGCACGCCGTACGCGGGCTACCCGGAGTACCACACCTCGGCGGACAACCCGTCCTTCGTCGACCCGGACTCGATGGCCGACACCCTCGACACGCTGCGGACGGCGTTTTCCGTGCTGGACCGCAACCGGCGCTACGTGAACCTCAGCCCGTACGGCGAACCGCAGCTCGGCAAGCGCGGACTGTACGACTCGCTCGGCGGGCGCAGCGACGCGAAACAAGCGCAGCTGGCCATGCTGTGGGTGCTCAGCCTCTCCGACGGCGACCACAGCCTCCTCGACATCGCCGAACGGGCGGACCTGCCGTTCGGTGCCGTAGCCGCGGCGGCCGATGCCCTTCAGGCCGCCGGACTGCTGAAGGAGTGAGGCCGTGCCGTCGATCCTGCGTTCGCGAGCCGTCCGCGCGATGGCGGGACGGCTCAGCTGGGGCCTTGGGGACCAGGCCGTTTCGAGCCTGACCAACTTCGTGGTCGGGCTCTACGTCGCGCGCTCGCTCGGCGCGACGGCGTTCGGCCTGTTCAGCATCGCGTGGGTGACCTACGGCGTCATTCTCAACATCTCGCGCGGCCTTGCCACCGACCCACTGATGGTGCGCTTCTCCGGCGTTGCCAGGGCGAGCTGGCGGACCGCGGTGGGCCAGGCGGTCGGGACCGCACTCGTAGTGGGTGTCGCTTCCGGGCTGGTGAGTGTCCTTTTCGGACTCGTGGTCGGCGGTTCGCTCGGGGCCGCGTTCGTCGCGCTCGGGGTCGTGCTGCCGTTCCTGCTCGTGCAGGACGCGTGGCGGTTCGGGTTCTTCGCACAGGGCACTGGGCACAAGGCGTTCCTCAACGACGGGATCCAGGCCGTCGCGTTGTTCCCGGCGCTGGTTTTGGCCGCGCGCTACGACACTGTGGTCGCGTTCCTGCTGGCCTGGGGCTGTTCAGCCGGCGTCGCGGCCGCGTTCGGCTGGGTCCAGACGAGCGTGCTGCCGCGGCTCGGCGGGGTGCGCGCGTGGCTGCGGGATCACCGCGACCTGGGTGTGCGCTACCTCGTGGAGAACGTCAGCAACAGCGGTTCGTCGCAGCTGCGGGCGTACGGGCTGGGCGCGATTTCCGGGCTGGCCGCGGTCGGCACGGTGCGCGGCGCGGAACAGCTGCTCGGACCGTTTCTCGCGCTGCTAATGGGACTTTCCCTCGTCACTGTCGCCGAGGGAGCGCGGGTGCTCCGGCAGTCGCCGCATCGATTGTGGCACTTCTGCGTGGTGCTCGGTGCCGCGCAGGCGGCCGCTGCCTTGATCTGGGGACTCGGACTGTGGTTCTTCGTTCCCGAAGACGCCGGACGCTTCGTGCTCGGTTCGCTGTGGGACAGCTCGTCGCTGCTGGTCCCGGCGGTCACGATGGCGGTCGTCGGCGCGAGCTTCACCACCGGCGCGACGGCCGGGCTCCGCGCGCTCGGGATGGCGCGGCGGAGCTTGCGGTCCCAGCTGATCGCGTCCGCCTGCTACGTCGTGTTCGGCCTGATCGGGGCCGGGCTCGGCGGTGCGGCCGGCTCGGAGTGGGGCGTCGCGGCCGCCACGCTCACCGGTTCGGCCGTGTGGTGGTGGCAGCTGCGCAGCGCGCTTCGCGACCACTTCGCGGCGGTGCCCGAGTTTCCCGCCGCTTCAGGTTCATTCAGCCAAGCAGAACTCCATTCGGCTTCCGAGGAGATGAAACCGGCATGAGCACGGCGCCCCGGCTGACCATCGGTCTGCCCGTCTACAACGGAGAGGAATTCCTCAGCGAAGCACTCGACGCGCTGCTCGGGCAGACCTACGAGGACTTCGAACTGATCATCTCCGACAACGCGTCGCAGGACGGCACGGAAGAGATCGCCCGGAAGTACGCGCAGGAGGACTCGCGGATCCGGTACCTGCGCCAGCAGCGCAACATCGGCGCGACCCCGAACCACAACGTCCTGCTCGACCAGGCGCGCGGCGAGCTGTTCAAGTGGGCGTCGCACGACGATCTCTACGGCCGGGACCTGCTGGCGAAGTGCGTCGAAGCGCTCGACGCGCGGCCGGAGATGATCCTCGCGCACTCGCACCAGGCGATCATCGACGAGAACGGCGCGGTGACGGTGCCGCTGGACTACCGGCACCAGACGGATGCGCCGCGACCGTCGGTGCGGTTCAAGAGCCTGCTGTTCGAGCCGGGCGGCGACGATTTCTACGGCGTGATGCGCACGGCGGTGCTGCGTCGCGTCACCCCAATGGACAGCTACCACCACGCGGATCGCACCTACGTGGCGGAGCTGGCGCTGCACGGGCCGTTCTATCAAGTGCCTGAGCTGCTGTATTTCCGGCGCGACCACCCGGATCGGGCCGAGCGCGCGAACCCGAGCAAGCGCTCCCGGTGCGCGAACCTCGATCCGAAGCGCGGCAACGCGATCTTGAACCCGACCGCGCGGCTGCTCGCCGAGTACGTCTGGGGTTTCGTGCACGGGATCCGCTCCGCGCCGCTGTCGTCCGGCGAACGCCGTGCCTGCTACCTCGCGCTGGTGGAATGGTTCGCCAGCCGGGCCCGGCCAGGCGGAGGCGGGGAACGCGTCGAGGACCGGGCTCCGGTGCACGCGGCCGAGCTCAACCTCACTGTCGACCGCGTGGTCGCCGGGCGCGAACGGCGGGTGCCGTGACCGTTCGGGTCGGGGTCTTCGGACTTCTCGGTTCAGGCAACCTCGGCAACGACGGCTCGCTGGAGGCGGTACTCGGCTTCCTGCGGGCCGAACATCCGTACGCGAAGGTGTCCGCGTTCTGTGGTGGGGCGGACACCATTCGCGCGCGCTACGGGATCCCCGCGGTGCGGCTGAACTGGTACAGCGGCGAGTACCGGCACGCGTCCGGGCTGCGGTCGATCGCGACCAAGGCCCTCGGGAAGGTCATCGACGTCTTCCGCACGGCCTGGTGGGTGCGGCGGCAGAACGTGGTGATCGTTCCCGGGATGGGCGTGCTGGAGGCGACGCTTCCATTGCGGCCGTGGGGGTTCCCGTACGCGCTGTTCCTGCTTTCGCTGTGCGGACGGCTGGGTCGCACGAAGGTCGCGCTGGTGAGTGTCGGAGCTGATCGGATTCGAGTGCCAGCGACGCGGTTTCTGGTGCGGTATGCGTCCCAGCTCGCGGCCTATCGGTCCTTCCGCGATGAACTCTCGCGTTCGGCGATGGCGGACATGGGCGTGCGGGTCACGAATGACCGCGTTTATCCCGATCTTGCTTTTGCCTTGCCGACTCCGGCCGCGGTCGAGAATCCGCGTGCGGTGGGCATCGGCGTGATGGCGTACTACGGCAGCAACGACGATCGTGCGCGCGGCGACGAGATTTACCGGGCGTACGTGGACGCGATGACCGAGTTCGTGCGGTATCTGGTCCGCCAGGAGCGTCCGGTCCGGCTCTTCATCGGGGATCGGATGGACCTCGAAGTGGTGGACGAGATCGTCGAAACGGTCGACTCGCCGCTGCTCTCCGCGGCCGTTCCCGGCACCCTGGACGAGCTGATGCGCTCGATGGCCGAAGTGGGCACAGTCGTAGCCACTCGGTACCACAATGTGTTGTGCGCGTTGAAGGTCGGGAGGCCGACGGTCGCGATCGGATACGCGAAGAAGAACGACGTGCTGATGGCCGAAATGGGGCTCGGCGAGTTTTGCCAGGAGGCCCGCGCGGTCGACGTGCCGCGGCTGATCAAGCAGTTCGAGGAATTGCAGCGGCGAGCGCCGGAGCTGAAAGCGGAACTCGCCGCCCGCAACGAGGAATGCACCCAGCAGTTGAAGGACCAGTTCACCCTGTTGTCGAGGTCGCTCATTCCCGCGGAGGTGTCGTGAAAGCCGTTCCCGTGCCGTCGATTTCCGGCGTGTGGCTGTTCCGGCCGACGCCGCACCGAGACGATCGCGGCTTCTTCTCGCGGACCTTCGACGCCGAGGTCGCCCGGTCGGCCGGCATCGATCCGGACGGATTCGCCCAGGACAGCGTGTCCCGCTCGGTCCGCGGCGTGGTGCGCGGGATGCACCTGCGCTCCGGGGCCGGCGAGGCGAAACTGGTGCGCTGTTCGTTCGGCGAGGTGTTCGACGTCGTGGTCGACCTGCGCCGGGACTCACCGACTTTTCTTTCCAGGGAAACGTTTCACCTCTCCGGGGACACCCAGGAGAGCATCTACATCCCGGCCGGATGCGCACACGGTTTCCAGGCGCTCAGCGACGTCGCCGACGTGTCGTACCGGATCGACCGCGCGCACGACCCGTCCGAGGACGTCGCCATCGCGCACGACGACCCGGAGCTCGCCATCCCGTGGCCGCTGCCCGCGGCTTTGCTGTCCGAACGCGACGCGTCGGCCCCTTCACTGGCCGATGCCTTGAGGTGACCCGTCATGGACCTGCCACTCTCCCGAATCGCGAACGAACGCCTGCATCGCGCTATCCCCGGCGGTGCGCACACCTACGCCAAAGGCGAGGACCAATACCCCGAACATCTCGCACCAGTCATTTCGCACGGCCGCGGCGCGTATGTCTGGGACGTCGACGGCAACCGCTATCTCGAGTACGGCTCCGGCCTGCGCGCGGTCAGTCTCGGCCACGCGCATCCACGCGTGACCGCAGCCGTGCGCGACGTGCTGGAACGGGGCAACAACTTCGTCCGTCCGTCCATTGTGGAGCTTGAAGCGGCGGAGCAGTTCCTGGCGACGGTGCCGACCGCGGACATGGTGAAGTTCGCGAAGAACGGCTCCGACGCGACGACCGCCGCCGTCCGGCTCGCCCGCGCCGCTACGGGACGGCCGCTGGTCGCCCAATGCGCCGACCACGCGTTCTTCTCCACCGACGACTGGTTCATCGGCACCACCCCGATGTCGGCCGGGATTCCCGCCGCGACGATGGCGATGACCGTGCCCTTCCCGTACGGCGACCTCCCCGCGACCGAGCAGATGCTGCGCCAGTTCGGCGGGCAAGTGGCGTGCCTGATCCTGGAGCCGACCAAGGGAGTGGCTCCGCCGGACGGCTATCTCGCCGGACTGCTCGACCTCGCGCATCAGCACGGCGCGCTGGTGATCTTCGACGAGATGATCACCGGATTCCGGTATTCCGAGCACGGCGCGCAGGGCCTGTACGGCGTGACGCCGGATCTCTCGACGTTCGGCAAAGCGCTCGGCAACGGCTTCGCGGTCTCCGCACTGGCCGGTCGACGGGATCTGATGGAACTGGGCGGGCTGCGCGATTCGCGAGACCGGGTGTTCCTGCTGTCGACGACACACGGCGCGGAGACCCCGTCGCTGGCCGCGGCAATGGCGGTGATGGACACCTACGCGGCGGAGGACGTGACTGCTCGGCTGCACTCGCTCGGGGCTCGGTTGGCTGCTGGTGTGACCGAGGTGGCGGCCGCGCACGGGGTCGGCGAGCAGGTGCTGGTGCGGGGGCGGTACAGCAATCTGGTGTTCGCGACTCTCGACGGGGACGGTCAGCCGTCGCAGGAGTACCGGACGCTGTTCCTGCGGTGCCTGCTGGAGAACGGGATTCTTGGGCCGTCCTTTGTGGTCAGTGCGGCGATGACGGAGGAGGACATCGACCGGACTGTGGAGGCGGTCGCTTCGGCGTGCGTGGTGTACCGGAAGGCGCTTGAGGCTGGGGATCCGTCGCCGTGGCTGGGCGGGCGGCCGGTGAAGCCGGTGTTTCGGCGGAAGACTTAGCGGTCGGCGATCCGGTCGATCCAGTACCCCGTGACCGGCACGATCGCCAGCGCGGCCGCGAAGCCGCCGATCGTGTCGGTCGGGTAGTGCGCGCCTAGCCCGACCTCGGCCCAGGCCATCAGGAAGCCAGCCACCAACGCGAGACCCAGCAGCCACGCCACCGCAGCGAACCGGCTTAACCGGCCGGCCAGGACGTAAGCGCCGGTCAGTGCCAAGGCGGTCGCGAAGGCGGTATGGCCGCTGGGGAACGACAGGTAGCTGCCGTGAATAGTCCGGCCGGTCAGCGGTTTCAGCACCGAAGTCACCCCGACCGTGAGGCTGCAGCCGACCACGGCCAGCACGGCCGTTCGCGGGCGGTGGGTCAGCAGGCAGCCGCCGATGACCAGGAGCAGGATCAGCACCGCGCCCAAGGGTTCGCCGCAGAAGTCGATCGCGGTCGCGAAGTACCACCATGGGTCGGGAATGAGGTCCGGGCCGGGCAGGAGCGGGGCGTCGAACGCGCTCGGCACCGAGTGTCCGGCGAAGCGGACGCCCAGCGCGATCAACGCCACGAGCCCCAGCACGGCCAGGACCAGCGACGGCGTGCGCAGAACGATCGGAAGCGCCAGGGGCGAGGTCTTCAGTCGGTCGCGCACACCGTCCTTCATACCGCTGAAATCGCTTCCTCGTAGCCGTCGAGCAGCCGTTTCAGCCCGACTTCCGGAGTGAAGTCCGCGTCGTACCGCTGCCGCGCGGCCTCGCCCATCTTCTGGTTCAGCTCGGAGTCGGCCACCTCGCACAAAGCTGAGGCCAGCGCCGCCGCGTCGCCGGGAGTGTGCAGCAGGCCGGTGACGCCGTCGGTGACCAGCTCCTCGAACGCACCGTGCGCGGGCGCGACCGTCGGCACCCCGGCGGCCATCGCCTCCACCACCACGAGACCGAACGCCTCAAGCCACGTGGACGGCACCACGACCGCCGCCGCACGGGCGATCAGTTCCTGGCACGAAGCCCGGTCCTGGAGCCCGACGTACGACACGTTGTCCCGACCGGCAGCCCAAGCCGCGACGTCGTCGGACAGCGGCCCGGTCCCGGCGATCAGCAACGGCAGTTTCCCGGAGTACTGCTCCCACGCCGCTTTGAGCAGCGGGATGCCTTTCTCCTCGGTGAGCCGTCCCAGGAACAGGAGGTGCTCGCCTTCGCCGACGCGACGCCGTCCCTCGTCCGGGACGAAGTTGTGCTTCACGGTCATCCGCGCGGCTGGCATCCCCGCGTCCACGAGCAAGCGGCGCTGGGCGTCGGAAATGCAGAAGAACCGCGTCACGCCGGTTCGCCAGCGGTCGCGGTTGACCAGCAGGTTCACCGCCATCGGCACGGTCGCGGCGGCCGAATCGCGGTAGCAGCCGTGCCGGACCGCGGGGACGGGCAGGCCGCCGACGCAATCGGTGCAGATCCGGCCGTCGCGGTAGAGCGTGCCGGGCGGGCAGACGAGGCCGTAGTTGTGCAGGGTCGCGACCACCGGCACGCGCGCGTCGGCGCACGCGGCCAGCACCGACGGGGACAGCAGCGGGAAGGTGTTGTGGACGTGCACGACGTCCGGCCGCTCGACCTCCAGGCGTGCCCGCAGCTCTGTCCGCGACGCGCGGTTCCACGGCACCTGCAGCGGCACCAACGCCTTGCGCGCCAACGGCATCGAGGCGATGTCGTCGCTGTGCCGCTCGAACCGCTGGACGTCGATCCCGGCCGAGGACAGCAGGGCGACCTCGGCGTCGACCACGTTGTTCTCGCCGCTCGGCTGCTCGGACCGATAGCGGTTGTGCACCACCAGAACCTTCACGCCAGCCTCTCCCTCGCTGGAGCCTCGCCCGCGGCCAGCAACGACGCGGCCACCGCCAGATGCAGCAGATACGGCGACGCGTCGCCGAGCCCGGCCTCGGTGTAGGACGCGGAAATCACGTAAGCGATCAGGAAAATCGCGGACGCCCTCGCCACCGACGGCGGCCGCAGCACCGCGATCGCGACCAGCACCAGCAGCATCGCGGCGACGATCCCGATCCCGACGAAGCCCTGCTCGTGGTAGATCGCGAGCCAGCTGTTGTCGATCGGCAGGCCGTCGTAGGACTTGTCGGTGAGGCCGACGCCGAAGATGTACTCGAATCCGGTCCGCGGCGCGGACAGCAGCGCGTCCCACACCTTCGCGCGGCCGGTCAGGCTGGAGAAATCGTCGGTGCTCTGCCCGCGCAGGAACCACGCCTGCAGCAGGCCGCCCAGCACCACCGCGGCGAAGCCGGCCACGAGCACGATCCCGGCGAACACCTTCCGCGCCCGCGCGCTCACCAGCCCCAGCGACAGCAGCGCGACGATCAGCCCGGCGACGAGCCCGAGCGTCGCGGTGCGGGTGTGCGTGAGCAGCAGCAGCCCGAGCGACGGCACGACGACGATCAACGCGCTCTTGGCGTCCGTCTTCTTTCCGAGCCACATCAGCACCGCGAGCCCGGCGATGACCGCCGCGTACTGACCCACCTGCGGCGGCGTCAGCGGCCACACCGCGCCGGAAAGCCGGCCGCCGTAGATGTCCGGCATCGCCTTGCCCGGCGCGATCGCCAGGCCGAGCACGACCGAGGCCAGCACCGCGCCGAACATCCGGATGTGCGCCCGCACGAACGCGAACGACCCGTCCCACCAGCCGCTGAGCAGCCAAAGCGTCGCGACGAACACCGAGAACCGGAAGCACCGGAACAGCGAGCCGTACCCGGATTCCAGGTGCACGCTGGCCACGATGCTCGTGAGCAGCAGGAAGGTCAGGAGCAGCAGGTACGCGCTCGGCCGGATCCGGATCCGCAGGTTCAGCACCAGCGCGAGCAGGAACGCGGTCATCAGCGCGCCCATGGTGACCAGCTGGATCACCGTGCGCGGCAACGGGATCACCGTCTGCGCGCCGGTCGAGCCCAGCGTGTTGAGGACGAGCAACGCCCAGGCCGCGCCGACCGCTTTCGGCGCCGATTTCGTTTCGGCGGGCAGCGTGGCGGTCAATTCGGCCATGTCAGCCCCCGTTCGGCTTGTAGCTCGAATTCGCGTCCTGGTGGTACGGCGCGCTCTGCCATTCGCCGATGCCGACGATGTTGCTCATTTCCTTGGCGACAAACGTCCACGGCCCGGCGTACGCGTTGTCGTGCCAGGAATTGTCCTGCTGGAACGTGATCGCCTGCTGGATCACCGCGCCCTGGTACGGCGACCAGTTCGGGTAGCTGCCGAAATTGGACAGCACGCCCATCCGGCCGCACACCTCCTCGCAGCCGAGCGCCTTCGAGTTGAGCGTGAACTGGTTGTGCTGCACCACGACCCGCTGGGTCTTCCATCGGCAGTCGCTGTACAGCGGTTTCTTCGCGATCGCCGGCGCGGAACAGGTCGAGACGTTCGGCACGAGCTTCGTGCACGAGCCGCTGGAGGTGTTGGCCGGGCTGTTGCAGAACCGGTCGGCGTTCTCCCACAGGATGATGCCGTTCCAGTTGTCCTGCAGCACGTTTCCGGAGATTTCGAGATTGCTCGTCCTGGCCTTCAGCCGCGGTTCGCCGCCGGACTCGGAAACGTAGATCGTGGCGGCCGGGAACGGGTCGCCGCGGTCGGCGTGCGCACGGCCGTCGAGCAGGTTGTTGCGGCGGATCGTGTTGTTGCGGATGATCGCGTTGTAGCTGGTTTCGTAAATGATCGCGGCGCTGTCGTTGTTCTCGATCAGGTTGCCCTCGATCAGGAAATCGTTGTTGTTCGTGTCGGCCCACAGCCCGGTGCCGCGGTTGTCGTGCACCCAGTTGCCGACGACGTCCGCGCCGTCCACCGCCCAGAACTTCATGCCGCCGGTGCAGCCGCACTCCGGGACCTTGGACTCCCAGTTCGCGGTGTTGTTGCCGGTGATCTCGGTTCCGCGCAGCACCAGCCCGGTCACCACGGCGTTGCCGGAGTAGGCGTTCAGGCCGTACTGGCCGTTGCGCCGCAGGCAGCTGTCGAGGATCTGCTGCTTGGGCCCGGCCATCAGCCCGGCTCCGTCGTTGTCCTGCACGGTCAGGTGCTGGATGACCCAGCCCGGGCCCGAATCGTGGTTGACCACGCCCTCGTCGCGCGGCGCGGTGAAGCCCTGCACGGTGAACGATTCGAGCCGGACGTCCTTGGCCGGGCCGGCGAAGGCGTACCGGTTCTTCTTGCGCCCGTCGAAGACCGCGCCGGGAGCGCCGAGGTAGACGTCGCCGTCCTTCGGCTGGACCTGGGCGTACTCGTCGTCGGTGAGCCGGTGCGTGCCGGGCGCGAGCCAGAACGTGGTGCCCGCCGGGGAGTTCTTCGTCTTGGCCGACAAGTCGTCCACCACGGCCGGATCGACCTGGACGGCCCCGGCGGGCGCGGTCGCCGGGCCGGGCGGCGCGTGATCGCAGACCGCGGCGACCGGGCCCTGCGGCGTAGTCGATCCGGTGACCGGAGCTGGCGCGGCTCCGGACGAGCTGCACGAAGCCAGCGCGAGCGGGAGCAACGCCCCCAGCAGCGGCACCAAAATCCTTCGCACGGTGGATCCTCTCGACATCAGGGCAGGCGGAGCACGGTGGTCAGCGGCCCGGTGACGGGACCGGAGCCGACGAGCGTCGTGGCGGGTTCGCGGCGGCCGAAGCCGGGCGAATACCAGCCCAGCGGCGGATTCGTCTCGCCTCGGTGCGCGGTCCAGCCGAGTTGCGGCGGCAGTTCCAGCGTCGCGGTGCGGCCGGGCCAGGTGAGCTGCGCGGTGTTTCCGTCCAGCTCGGCCGACAGCAGCGGCCCGAGGTGGAAGGCAAGTTTGGCGGGTCCGCCGCCGGTTACCTCGTCGACCACGGTCAGCGTCCGGCCGGACAGCTCGACGGTGCGGCGGTGCAATGCCGGGGCGTAACCGTCGTGTTCGGCCTGCCATTGCGTGGGCGTCACGGCGAGGGTGCGCGAGTTGGCGTGCCGCGTCCAGAGGAAGGGGCCGCCGGAAGTCGATTGGTCGACCCCGCCGAGCTGCAGCGTGTTGTGGCCGAGCGTGGAGCGGAAGTACGCACGCCATTCGGGTTCGCCGTGGTAGCAGTACGTTCCCGGGTCGGCGAGGATGTCGACGCCGTCGTGCCGGACCTCAATGGACAACGCGTCGGCGTGCGCGTGCGCGGCGATCGCGAGGAAGCCGTGTGGACCGCTGTCGCAGCGACACCAGATCTCCGGGCCGTTGTCGCTGCGCAGAATGGTCATGCCTGCGTCGGAGAAGACGGGGCGCTCGCGGGAGTTGTCCAGCTGCGGGACTCGGGAGCGCAGAGCTGCGAACAACGCCGTGCGCACGTCGTCGTCGGGCAGCTTCGGCCACCACTCCGCGCGGCCGAACAGCGCGTCGCCAGTGGCGAGCAGCGAATGCCAGCGGTCCGTCGGCGGTCCGTCCACGATCAGGCCGAAGCCGTCGTCGGCGTCGCCTTGGCGCGGCGGGCGTCCGGCACAGTCCACAATGGCCGCGAGGGCGTCGCACATCGCTCGCAGTTCCAGCCAGGTCGAGCGCGGCAGTCGCGGTCCGGCCTCCAGCGCGGCGGCGAGGCCCAGTTCCAGCACGAGACCGTGGTACTCCGTGGCCAGCTCGCGGTTCAGGCCGGAGGTGAAGGTGTTGGCCCGTAAATGCGAGTCCAGCGAGCGGATCGCGGCGGATCGCCAGCCGGTGGACTCCGGGTACCAGTCGAACGCGCACGACGCCGCCAGCTGCCCGGCGGCCTCGGCGAGCACGTGGTTGTTGGCCGAAGTGCCCCGGCTCGGGAACGCCGCCAGCCACCGCTGGTGGTGCCAGATCTGCCGCAGCGCCTCGGGGTTGTCCTCGAACAGCCCGGGCGCGCCGGGCCAGCCGTCCAGCAGCCGGCGCACCCACACCCACGACAGCAGCCGGATCCCCAGCTCGATCCCGCTCAACCAGTGCACGCCGCGCATCGGCGGATTGGCCGCCCACCACGACTTCAGGTGATCAGCCACGCGGTGCGCGTAGCGATCGTCGCCCGTCACCTGGTACGCCGCGGCCAGCACGGTCAGGTGCTGATGCCGCGAGGGTTCCCAGATCTGCTTGATGTCGCCGATCGCGTTCTCGTCGCGGTACGGGATCTCGAAGGAATACCGGTCCCCCGGCGCGCGGCGGCCGGTCTTCGGATCGAACGCCCAATCCGGCGCGACGAGGTCGTCCCGCGCGACGCCGAAATACTCGGCGTGCCCGTCCATCAGCCGATCCGCTGCCGCGACCAGCCTTTCCCGGCCGGTCGCGGGCACCTCCGGCTCGGCGGGCCAGGCCGGGAACGTCCGGGTCGCCGCCCAGGTCGGCTGCCGCTGGGATTCGCCGCGCCAGCGCTGCTTGCGCACGACGTCGCCGACCCGGCCGGCGATCTCCGCCGGCCCCATCGCGGACAGCCGGCGCAGGTACCAGGACGGGTCCATCACCGCTCCAACCGCACCGGCGCGCCGGTCTCCAGGCTGCGGTGCACGGCCAGCGTCGCCAGCGTCGTGGACACGAGCGAGTCGAGGCTGATCGGCATCGCGACGCCGGTCTTCAGCGCGGTGATGAACGCGTCCAGTTCGGCCTGCTGGCCCTTGTCGCGGGCCTTCGGCAGCCGCGAACTGGTCCAGCGCTTGCGCCCGAACACCGAAGCGCGGACGAAATCGTCGAATTTCAGCACTTTCCCGTCGGCGAGCACTTCAAGCGTTTCTTTGGGGAACGCGGTGCTGCCGCTGGTGATGTAGCTGATCGACGCCGTCGAGCCGTCGGCGTAGCGCAGCAGCACCTGCAGGTCGTGGTTTCCGGGGGTGCCGGTGGCGTACACCGAAACCGGGTCGCTGCCGAGGAACCAGCTGACCGTGTCGATGAAGTGCCCGCCCTCGCCGACGAACCGGCTGCCCTCGGAATCGGCCTGGTTGTACCAGCTGTTCGCGTCGAGGCGGCCCGCGTTGACCAGGTACCGCACCGAAGCCGGGCCGACCCGCGGGCCGAACTGGTTCTTGGCCTCGACCAGCAGCGGCGCGAACCGCCGGTTGAACCCGACCTGCAGCCGGTCGTTGCCCGATTCCGCGACCGCGTCCACGATGCCGCGCAATTCCTTCTCCGACAACGCGAGCGGCTTCTCCACGAAGACCGCCTTGCCCGCCAGGAGCGCCCGCCGCGTCAGCTCAGCGTGCGAACTGTGCCTGGTCACCACGAAGACCGTGCTGACCTGGTCGTCCTCCAGCAACGCGTCGACGTCGGTGCTGGCTGCGACGAAACCGAACTTGCGCTTCGCGTTGGCCCCGGAGAGCGCGGAGGTGGTGACGACGTCGGTGAGCAGCACGCGTTCGTCCCCGGCCAGGTGCGGCAGGATCATCGACGACGCGTAGTTGCCCGCGCCGATGAACCCGATCCGCAAGTCCCGCAACGGGTCCGGCCGCTTGTCGACGGCCGGAGCCGCCGGAACCGCGGACACCACGCTTTCGTCCTCGGCGGGCGGCGCGTCCGGGTAGCGGAACAGCACCGCGACCGCCTTCAGCTCGCCCTCGTTGAGCGCCCGGTAGGTCTCGACCGCTTTCGCGAAGTCCGCGGTGTGGCTGATCAGCGGCGACACGTCGAGTTTGCCCCGCGCGGCCAGGTCGAGGAAGCACTCCAGGTTGCGCCGTTCCGTCCAGCGCACGTAGCCGATCGGGTAGTCGCGCCCCTCCAGCTCGTAGGACGGGTCGTAACGGCCGGGCCCGTAGGAGCGGGAGAACCGGACGTCGAGTTCCTTTTCGTAGTAAGCGTTCCACGGCAGGTTCAACGAGATCTTGCCGATGTCGACCACCCGGCCGCGGTCGCGCGCGAGCCGCGCGGCCAGCTCCACCGGATCGTTCGAGGCCCCGCCCGCGGCGAGATACACCTGGTCGACGCCGTGTCCGCCGGAGAGTTCGGCCACCGCCTGGTCGATCTCGCCGGACGCCGGATGCCCGCAGGCCAGCGCGCCCAGCTCCCGCGCGAGTTCGCAACGCTGCGCGTCCGGGTCCACGCCGACGACGCGTGCGCCGCTCGCCACCAGTAACTGCACCACCAGCTGACCGATCAGGCCGAGCCCGATCACCAGCGTGAGGTCGCCGAGCTGCGGTTCGCCGCGCCGGACGCCCTGCATCGCGATCGCGCCGACGGTCGCGAACGCCGCCTGCCGCGGCGAAAGCCCGGCCGGCACCTTCGCATACAGGTTCTTCGGCACCCAGTTCAGCTCGCTGTGCAGCGCGTGCTCGTTCCCGGCGCACGCCACGAGGTCGCCGACCACGACGTCGTCGATGCCCTCGCCGACCTGCTCGACCACGCCGCACAGCGAATAGCCCAGCGGCGTATAGGAATCGAGCTTCCCGGACACCTTGCGATACGTCGCGGCGAGGCCGTTCGTCGCGACGCTCTGCATGACCTTGGCGACCTGGTCCGGCCGCGACCGGGCCTTGCCCAGCAACGACATTCCCGCCTCGGACACCTTCATCATCTCGGTGCCGGTCGAGATCAGCGAGTACTGGCTGCGGACCAGCACGCCGCCCGGTTTGCACGCCGGCACCGGGACGTCGAGCAGGGCCAGTTCGCCGCTCTTGTAGTTCTGCACTACCTGTTTCACTGGACTCCTAGCCGCTCGCCGCGGAGGGCCCCGCGGTACCAGTACTCGAGGGTCAGCACGTGCCAAAGATGTTTCGCGCGGTCCTCGCGCCCGGCGGCGTCCTCGGCCACCAGCTTGCGCAGGGCGTCGCGCTGCAGGAAACCCGACTCGACCAGGACGCCGTCCTCAATGACCTCGCGCACCAGCGGCGCGAGGTCCCGGCTCATCCACGCCCGCAGCGGCGCGCTGAACAGGCCCTTCGGCCGGTACACGATTTCGTCGGGCAGGATCGCCGTGGCCGCCTTCTTCAACGCCACCTTGCCTTGGCGTCCGGCGATCTTCTCCCTGCCGGGCACTCGGAACGCGGCCCGGACCACTTCAATGTCCACAAAGGGCGTTCGCACCTCGGTGGACGCGGCCATGGTGGACCGGTCGGTGTAGGTGAGATTCAAGCCCGGCAGGAACATTCGCGCGTCGGCGAGGCACATCCGGTTGACCTGGTCGGTCAGCTTCGTGTCGTAGTAGATGTCCGCGTGCTCGGTGAGCACATCGTCCACTTCGGACTGAAGATCCGGCGAGACCAGGTCGAGCAGCTCGGCCCGGTCGTACATGGTGTAGCTGCGCCGGAACGCCGTTTCCTCCGGAAGGTCCGCAAAGGACAGAAACCGCTTCGCGAACCGCACCGACCGGTAACCGCGCGTGGACGACGCGACCGGCAGCCGGTCGACCGCCGCCCCGATCGCCCGGCGGGCCACGCCCGGCACCCGCCGGTACCGCAACGCCAGCAGGTTCGCCAAATGCTTGCGGTACCCGGCGAACAGCTCGTCCGCGCCCATCCCGGACAGCAGCACCTTCACGCCGGCCTCGCGGGCGGCCGAGCAGATCAGGTACGAGTTGATCGCCGCCGGGTCGCCGATCGGTTCGTCCAGGTGGTGGGTCATCCGCGGCAGCAGATCCTGGACGTCCGGCGCGATCTCGATCTCGTGCAGGTCGACGCCGAACTGGCGGGCGACGATCCGGGCGTAGCGCAGGTCGTCCGGCATTGCCTCGAATTTCGCGTCCTCGGGACGGAAACCGATCGTGTAAGCCGAAATCCCCGGCTGCTCGCGCGCGGCCAGCGCGGTGAGGTAGCTGGAGTCGAGGCCGCCGGAGAGGAAGGTCGCCACCGGGACGTCGGACAGCAGGTGCTTGCGGGTGGAATCCTCGACGACCGCGTGCAGGTCGACCTCGCCGCGATACTCCGCGCCTTCCTCGGCGACTTCGCGCAGCGACCAGTAAGCGCCGGTGTCCGTGCTGCCGTCCGGCCGGAACCGCAGCCAAGTGCCCGGCGACAGTTTCTCCGCCTCGCGGTATGCGCACCGGCTGTCCGGGACCCAGTAGTAGAGCAGCGACGCGATCATCGCGGCCTGGTCCACGTTCAAGGTGTCGCCGAGTTCGCGAGCCAGCGCCTTCAGCTCCGACGCGAACACGACCCCGCCGCCGCGACGCACGAAGAACAGCGGCTTGATGCCCAACTGGTCCCGCACGAGCACCAGCTCACCGGTGCGTTCGTCGTATACCGCGAAGGCGAACATCCCGCGCAGCCGCGGCAGGCAGTCCGTTCCCCACTCCCGCCAGGCCCGCAGCAGCACCTCGGTGTCGGAGGTGCCGCGGAAGCGGACCCCGGCGGTTTCGAGTTCGGCCCGCAGCTCCGGCGCGTTGTACAGCTCGCCGTTGTAGGTCAGGGCGAGGCCCTCGGCCGTCATCGGCTGCGCGCCGGTTTCCGAAAGGTCCACGATGGACAGCCGACGGTGTCCTAAGTGGACGTCCCGGTGGTCGTAGCGGCCGTCGCCGTCCGGCCCCCGGTGCGCGAGGCACTGGGTGAGCCGGTCGGTGAGCGGGCCGCCGTCCGGCCAGCTGTACGCGCCCGCGATGCCGCACATGCGCTTGGTCCCCCTAGCTTTCCTGTACGGGTTTGAGCCGCCTCGTCGGTGCGTCCGGATCCACCGGCGAGGGCGGACGAGTCCGGTCGAGCGGACGGCGCCTGCGCTCGGTGTCGCGCTTCCCCGGCCATTCGATCGGTTTGGTTTCCTCGCGCAGTTCCAGCTCGACCGCGTCTTCCTGTTTCTTCGCGACCACGGCCGCCCGCCCGCGCAACGCGGTGTGCAGCCCGTCCCAGAGCGTGCCGTCGGTGCGGTCCTTCGGATCCGGATCGACCAGCACCACGCCGAGAATCGGGACGCCGCAGTCGGCGAGCTGCCGCGCGACGGTGTGCAGCCACTGCGTGTTCGCGAACCCGGCGCGCACCACCAGCACCGCTTCCGCGCCGAGCGCCGACAGGTCGGTCCACGCCGTGCCCGGAGCGGCCGTGCCGACCCCGACCCGCCGCACCGCGCGCGCCACCGCCGGGTCGCCAGCCTCGACGACCTGGACGTTTCCTTCCACCGGCAGCCGCGACACTTCCTTGCCCGGCAGGTCGTCCACGAGCACCACCGGGCCGTCCTCGGCCAGCGAACGACCGAGTTCCACCGCCAGCTCCGCCGCGGTCGAGGCCGCACCGATTTCCAGCAGCGACAGCGAAGCCCGGTCCTCCCGCGCCGCCCGCGCGAGCGTGAGCGCGACCCGGCTGGATTCGGTAACCGCCTTCGAGCGCCGCCACAGCTTCGCCGGGCCGATCGGCTTCACGCCCACCTGCGCGATGACCGACGCCCCGAGGTGCTGCGAAATTTCGCGACGCAAGACCGGCCGGTCCCGGACCAACGCGGACACCGCGGCGAAAGCGAGCCCGAGCGCGAGACCCAAGGCCAGCCCGACGCCGCCGTCCGTGCCATAGGTCTTCAGCTTGGACACCGGCTGGACCGCCGGCGCGTCCACGATCTGCGTCCCGGCGATGACCTCCGGCGACCCGATCCCGGCCTGCTGCGCCTGGTTCTGCAAATCGGCGATCTTCGACACCAGGTTCGCGCGCTGCGTGTACAACTGCTCCAGCGCGCCAGCGTTGGAATTGCGCCCCTTCGCGACCTCAGCCGCGGCCTGGTTGTCGATGTCCGCCAGCTGTGCCTGCGACTGATCCCGCTGCTGCAGCAAAGCCTTCGAGCGACCGGTCGCCGCGGCTTGGGTGCGCGCCGTGTGGTCGGCGATGAACGCGTCCGCGAGCGCCTTCGCCTTCGCGACCGCCTCGTCCTTCGTCTTCCCCTTGACCGTCACCTGCATGACGTTGTTGGTGAGGCCGAGCCCGGCGTAGTCCTTCAGGAAATCCGACGGCGATTCGGTGTTGTTGATCCGTTTCAGCGCCGCTGCCGCCATGTTCGCGGTCGAAAGCACGGCGACGTCGGTGCGCATCAGCGTGCCGCTGTCGGTCGGCGAATCGTCCGGGTGGATCACCATGATCTTCGTGACCGCGGTGGGCGGCGCGGGCAGCAGGATCGCCACCGCACAGCCGAGAATCAGCCCGGCCAGCGCGGTCGTCAGCCAGAACCGCCGCTTGCGCCGCAGCGCGACCACCAGCCGCTGAAGATCGACCAGCGGCTGGGCCTGCCCGGCGCTCATCGCGCACCAGCCAGTTCATCGGTCCGCTTGGCGACCGGCTTCTGCTTCGGTCCGCCGGCGACGTGCACTTCCCGCGCCAGCACGGCACCGAGAATTTCGTGCCCGGAGTCCGCGCAAGCCTCCGCGATCGAAACCAGTTCCCACGCGTTGCGCGAGCCGAGCGAGATCACCACGAGCACCCCTGCCGTTCCGTCCGGCACGATCGGCTGCGCCCCGGGTACCACCTCGATTTCGGTCACCGTGACCTCGACGCGGATGCGGTCGCCGCGAGCCGTGCCGGCGAACTGCTCCGCGACGTTCCGTGCCGAGGCGTCCCCGCTCGGAACCAGAATGAGCAGCCGCAACACTCCGTCGCGATCCGCACCCAGCCGCGCGAGCACGCGGCGGTACCGCACCTCCCGGGCCGCGTCGTCCGCGGACGCCGGCACCTCGGGCAGATTCCACGGCCGGTCGTTCCCGACGGCCTTCCGCCACCACTTCGCCGGCGCGTGCGAAGCCGCCGGAGTGTCGATGCTCGCCAGCACCGGAGCGCCCAGTGCCGAACCGATTTCGCCTTCGCTGCGCGGTCTCCGGTCGGTCCGCGCGCCAAACAGGTAGGCCAGGATCCCGAGCACGAAGAACAGCACCGCGCCGCCGACCGTCAGCTGCAGGAACGTCGGCGCGGACGGCGAAGACGGCCGCTCGGACGGGCCGAGCACGACCATGTTGCCCGCGCCAGTCGCCGCGTCCGCCGCGTTGAGGTTGTTGACCGCCTGCTCCAGCGCGGTCCGCAATCCCTGCAGCGTCGTGCGCGCCTGCACGCCCTCGACGGTGTCGCCGTTCGCCACGGACTTCGACAGGTCGAGGATCCGCTGGTTGGTCTGCACGATCTGCTGGCGCAGCGATTCCTTCTGCTGTTGCGCGAGTTGCGCGGCCTGGTCCGCGGAATTTCCGAGCAATTGCGTCGAATACTTCACGAACTCGCCCGCGACCTGGTCGGCCAGTTGCTGCGAGCGCTCCGGAGTGGAGCCTTTCGCGGTAATCGTCACGACATTGCCCTGCGCCACGGACGCGGCGACCGATTTCTGCAGATCCGTCCCGCGGACCCCGAGCCCCAGCGCCGCGGACGCCCGGTCGAGCACCACCGAACTCGTCGCCACCTGCGCTTCGGTCAGCAGTTCGTCCGGCTGCCTTGGTCCCTGCAGCAACACGCTGGACTGCGCCTCGTATCCCGGCGACAGCACCGCGGAAGCCCCGGCCCCGACACCCGCGCCGATGACCGCGAGCAGCAGCAACGCTCGCCATCGCCGGCGCACCACCTTCCCCACGACAGAGAGGCGTACTGTTTCGTCACTCAAAACCAGGTCTCCCCTCACGGGCCGACGCACGGGTCATTGACCCCGTCGCGGCACCGCACCGGTTGGTTACACCATCCGGCCGAACCTTGTTCGAAACGCGACCCGGCTCAACCCAGCGCACGCTCGTACGCCTTGATCAACGCCGCCTGGGAATTGCCCCAGGCGAGCGGTCCGCGCACGCGCTGCTTGCCGAGTTGCCCCATCCGTTCCCGCTGCTCGGGGTCGTCCAGGAGCACGGCGACGAGCTTCGCGAACTCCGCGATGTCGTTGGCCGGGGCGTAAAGCGCCGCCTCGCCCGCCGACACCCGCGCCTCGCGCAGCTCGAACGACACCATCGGTTTGCCCATGGCCATGTACTCCATGACCTTGTTCATCGTCGACACGTCGTTGAGCGGGTTGAGCGGATCCGGCGAAAGGCACACGTCGGCCGCGGACAAATACCGCAGCAGATCCTCGTCGGAAACCCGGCCGGTGAATTCCACCTGTCCGGACAATCCGAGCTGATGCGACAACGCGACCATCTCGTCGAACGTGTCGCCCGCGCCGACGAACACCGCGTGCCAGTCGTCGCGGCCCACCTCGTCGCGCAGGGACGCGAGCGCGCGCAGGGCGTAGTCCACGCCGTCCTGCGGCCCCATCACGCCGAGGTAGCAGAGCAGATTCGGCTTGCCGCGCTTGAGTTCCGGCTCCACCGGCACCTCGTGGAACCGCTCCACGACCGGCGCGCTGCGGACCACGAACACGTCCTCGGGCGCCTTGCCGCCGCGGATCCGCGCGACCTGGCGGTAGCTCTCGTTGGTGGACAGCACGACGTCCGCCGCGCGATAGGTGGAACGTTCCAACGCACAAACGCCGCGGTAAAGGAAATCCTGTCCGCGGTCGAATCGGGACAAATACAGTTCCGGCACCAGGTCGTGCTGATCGAAAATGAACTTCGCGCCGCGTCTTCGCAGCATCCGGGCGACGAGGAACAGCAGATCCGGCGGGTTGCAGGCGTGCACGACGTCGATCCGGCCGATCTTGCGGGCGAGCCGGAACGTGTGCCACAGCGCGGATCCGTACTCGCGCGCGTACCCGGCCGGCCCGCCGGTCGCCGCCTGCAGCGGGTACCGGTGAATGTGCACGCCGTCGAGCACGACTTCGGCCTCGGTGTCCCGTTTCGTGCCCTGCGGGCAGATCACGTGCACGGTCATCCCGGCGTCGCGCAGCGTCTGGCATTCCTGCCACACGCGCCGGTCGAACGGCACCGACAGATTCTCGACGAGAATCAGCGCGACCCGGTTCCGCAGGATTTCGTTTTCGGAAAAGCCTTCACCAGGCAAGGCCGACGTACCCCTCTTCCGCCCGGCGCGCGGCGGCGTCCGGGACGCGGACCAGATCGACCAGCACCGGCCCGCTGCCGTGCGGCAGGGCGGCCAGCACCTCCGGGTCCGAGGTGCCGATCAAGCACACCTCGGAGTGGTCGAGCACCTCTTGCACCGACCCGGCGAGCAGTTGCCCGAGGTGCGGCAGCCTGCTTTCGATGTACTCGCGGTTGGCCCCCATCAGCCGCGACAGGCTGACGTTGGCGTCGTGGATCTTGAGGTCGTATCCCTTGCCGAGCAAGCGTTCGGCGAGTTCGACCAACGGGCTCTCGCGCAGATCGTCGGTGCCCGGTTTGAAGGAAAGCCCGAACAGCCCGATCTTGCGTTTCCCGGTCCGCGCGACCAATTCGAACGCCCGGTGCAGATGTTCGGCGTTCGACGGCAGCACGTGCGCGAGCAACGGCACCGAGACGTCCGCCTGCCGCGCGGCGTAGACCAGCCCGCGCAGGTCCTTCGGCAGGCAGGAGCCGCCGAAGGCGAACCCGGGCCGCAGGTACGCCGGGCTGATGTTGAGCTTGCGGTCGGCCAGGAACACGTCCATCACCTGATGCGAATCGAGCCCGAGCGCACGGCAGATCGCGCCGAGTTCGTTCGCGAAACCGATCTTCACGCCGTGGAAAGCGTTGTCCGCGTACTTCGTCATCTCCGCGACCGGGATCGGCACGCGGAACACGTCGCCGGGCAGCCCCTCGTACAGCTTCGCCACGACGTCGCCGCTGCCCGGATCGAACTCGCCGATCACCGTTTTCGGCGGCTGGAAGAAGTCGCGGACGCTGGTGCCCTCGCGCAGGAATTCCGGGTTCACCGCGACGCCGAAGTCGACCCCCGCGGTACCGCCGCTGTGCTTTTCCAAGATCGGCACGAGCAGCCCGAGACAGGTGCCCGGCAGCATCGTGCTCCGGAACACCACGGTGTGCCGATTCTCGTTGTTCCCCAAAGCTTTTCGTTCTTTCAACGCATCGCCGATCTGCTCGGCGACGCGCTGCAGGTACTCGGTGGAAAGGCTCCCGTTGGGCGCGGACGGCGTACCGACGCACACCAGGGAAACGTCCGTCGCGAGGATCGCCTCGGCCACCTCGGTCGTCGCCCGCAATGCCCCGGAGGCGACCACTTCCGCGGTCAATTCCCCGATCCGTTCCTCGACCACCGGCGCCTTGCCGGCCGTCACCAGGTCCACCTTCGCCGGATTGACGTCTACTCCGACGACCTCGTGCCCTTGTCCCGCCAGGCAAGCCGCGGACACGCACCCGACGTATCCCAGCCCGAAGACGCTGATCTTCACAACGAAACCTCCGCCCGACCGCTCGCTGCTCATTGGTCGGAGCGCGGACGGGCTTCGTTACCGGTTCCGCATAACAAGGCGGGAACCCGTGTCCTCGCACGGATTCCCGCCTTGCGCCGCCCACCGGACCGGCGGTTACCCCATCCGGCCGCATCGCCCGGGGAATTTGCCCACCGTTGTCCGGAAAGGGCAGTGAATGCCTTCCGAAGCTTCGGAAAATTCAGTTTCCGCCCACGAACGCAGACGCCAGCTTTTCCCCGGTGCTCGTCGCGGCCGAGTGGTCCTCGATCGGGTCCACCGCGGAGTTCTTGAAGCAGACATAGGTCACGCCGGAGTCGACGCCGCCGTTCTTCGGGTCCGGGTTGATGCCGAGATCCTTGGCCGTCGCGTACGACGCCTCGCCGATGATCTTGTTCGGCCCGGTGTCTCCGATGACCGCGTACTCGACCTTGCCGTTGTAAATGACCGCACAGGAACCGCCGCCGCGGAGGCCGGAGTTTTCGTAGTTCCAGATGCTGCTCGAAGACGGGACCACGATGTACGGGAGCTTGGCGGCGTTGAGCGCTTTGCCGTCGGATTGCGGGAAGGCGGTGTCGGGCTGGAAGCAGCAGTCGGTGTTCTCGTTGCACTCGGCGGTGCGCTGGCCGTCGCAGTCGATGTCCATGTCGGCTTTCCAGAAGACCGCTTTGCCGGCGTCGCACACCGGGACGGTCGCGCTGCCGGAGTCTTCGTCGGTTTTGTACTTGCCGTTGGAGATCTGCTTGCAGGAGGCGACCTTGGCGAGGATCTGGTCCGCGGTCGGGCCCGCCTGAACCGCTTCGGCGGCCGGATTCGCGGCTCGGGTCGCGGCGGAGGCGAGCGCGGTGGGCAGGACGGCGGCGGCTATCGCCAGAATCGCGAGCAGGACGAGTTTCCGCATCGACGCTCCCTGTTTATTAGGAAACTTTCCTTACGGCGGCGCGCGCTCAGGATGCCGCCGAACGGATGCGGTCACAACCCGCCAAAAGAGGGTGTTTTTTCCCACCGAACCGAGCAACCCGCAAAGAAACCCCAAGCTGCGCGCCCACACCACCCCGACAGACGTCCGTGAGGGGAACCCTGAGGGACTCAGAGTCCCTCAGGGTTCCCCTCACGGACACCCCGCGCGCAGTCGCAGGGCCGGCTTAGGGCTCTGGCATGGGGATCAGAGTGCGTGAAGGAGGCCTTCGCGGATCGCGAGTTACCGGCCTGGCCGGGAAGCCCAGCGGGCCGGGAATCGGCGCGGACGGCGGCTCACTGCCTCGGCCCAGCGCGAGCTCAGGTCCGACCGGATCTCCGTCCGCGACCGCACCAGCGCCGCCCCGCGGACCCCGCCGACGTTCGCGTACACGCGGGTCGCCCCGGCCTCGCGCAGATGCGTCAGCACCCGCCGGTCAAACCGCCCCTCCGGCAGCGAAAACCGCCGCACCGGGGTGCCGCTCAGCCGCTCCAGCAACCGCGGCGCCTCGTCCAGCTCCCGGCGCACCGCGAACGACCCGTCGAGGCGCCGCCAGTCCAGCCGGTCCCACCCGTGCGATCCGACGTGCATCCCCGCGTCCACCAACTGCCGCAGCCCGTCGCGGTCGATGTACCCGCGCTCGCCGACCCGGCCGGCCAGCGGGAAGAACTCGGCGTAAAGCCCACGCTCAACAAGCCGCGGCAAGGCGATCTCGACGTCCGACGAGTTCCCGTCGTCGAAGGTGAGCTGTGCGCCCGTCCCCGAGACGACGTCCAGCAGCGCGTCGAACTGCTCCACGGTGATCCACCGCTCGTCCTCTCCCGGGTCGAGGGCTCGCTGGGGTTTGCCAATGCCGTGCACCGCAAAGGTGATCATCGCGCCTCCCGTCCGAAGTACCGTACCCGATTAATCGGATTAGCAAACGGAGTAGTTACCGACGCTGATCCCATGGTCAACAGGGGACTTCTGGGGTGGAGAAAACACTCCCGCAGGAAAATCGGAATATGTCCACACTTGTAGACAGCCGTCATCTTCACACGTTTGGGTGAAGATTCAATGATTGCGCTGATAGTGCCGCCGAGCCTTCTCCCGGTTCCCGCACGCCGCCATCGAACACCAGCGCGCACGGTTCGCCCGGCTGCGGTCGAGCAGGAACAACTGGCACTCGTCATTGGCGCAGGCCCGCAACCGCCCGGGAAGATCCTTCTCGAGCGCCGCCCAGTCCAGCACCGCCCCGGCCGCCAGCCGGGCATGCGGCGGCGTCTCCACCGACCAGCGAAGGCCGTCGGCGGAAATCTCCGGAACCTGACGCACCCCGTCGAGCAGCGGACGCAACACGGCCGGCGAACTGTCCCCGCGCACGACGTCCCGCAGGAGATCCCGCGCGCGAATCAGCAGCTCCAGCTCCGCGGCGCTCCCGTCGCCACCGTGCTCCCGCGCCCACTGCCGGTCGAGCGCGTCCTGTTCCTCGCCGTTGACCAGCGGCCTGCTGTTGAGCAGGTCGAGCAGCGCGACCATCGAAACTCCCTAACCAGACTGAACCCTTTGACAGGTTAGCTCGACCGTGCTTCCCTGGCGAGTACCTAACCGGATTAAAACCTTAAAGGGGTTAGCCATGATCCAGCACCGGACGACCGTCGTCGACGGCCACGAGCTCTTCTACCGCGAAGCCGGTCCCGCCGACGCGCCCGCGATCGTCCTGTTGCACGGGTATCCGACCAGCTCGTTCATGTTCCGGAACCTCATCCCGCTGCTGGCCGGCCGCTACCGCGTGATCGCGCCGGACCACCTCGGCTTCGGCTACTCCGCCGCCCCCGGCACCGACGAGTTCGACTACACCTTCGACGCACTGGCCGACCTCACCGCCGGCCTGCTCGACCAGCTGGGCCTGGACCGCTACGCGGTTTACGTCCAGGACTACGGCGCCCCGATCGCCTGGCGGCTCGCGCTCAAGCACCCCGACCGGATCTCCGCGATCGTCACGCAGAACGGCAACGGTTACGAGGAAGGCTTCGTCGACTCGTTCTGGACCGGCCTCTGGGCCTACGGCGCGAACCCGGGCCCAGACACCGAACCGGCGGTCCGCACCGCGCTGAGCTACGACGCCATCCGCTGGCAGTACCTGCACGGCGTCCCCGACCCGAGCCTGGTCAGCCCGGACACCTGGGAGCACGACCACGCCCGCGTTTCCCGCCCCGGCAACGACGAAATCCAGCTCGCGCTGTTCCGCGACTACCAGCACAACCGCCCGCTTTACCCGCGGCTGCACGAGTTCCTGCGCACCCACGACGTCCCGGTGCTCGCCGTCTGGGGCCGCAACGACGAGATCTTCGGACCAGCCGGCGCGGAGGCCTTCGCCCGCGACGCCAAGGACGCCGAGGTGCACCTGATCGACGGCGGTCACTTCCTGTTGGAAAGCCACCTCGACGTGGTCGCGGGCTACCTGCGCGGCTTCCTCGGCCGGGTCCTGGAGTAAGCCGGGTTGGCAAAACGGCCGATCCGAAACCGCACTGACCTACTTGCGGATCTCCAGAGTGCAGCACTTCGGCCCGCCGCCGGCCTTCCGCAGCTCCGAAATATCCACGTAGACCGGCTCGTAACCCCGCTCAGCCAGCCGCGCACCAAGGTCCGTCGCCTCGACCGGCAGCACGACGTTCCGCCCGTCGGACACCCCGTTCAACCCGAAGCACTCAGCATCAGCCGCGGTAGCGAGAACAGCGTCCGGGAACATCCGCCGCAACACGCGCTGCGAACCAGGCGAGAACGCCTCCGGGTAGTAGACGACCTGCGCGGTCGCCGTGTCGGTCGCCTCGGCCAGCACGAACAGCGCGGTGTCCAGGTGGTAATAACGCGGGTCGATCAGCTGCAGCGACACGACCGGGACGCCGAGCACCTCCTGCGCCTCGGCGTGCGCGGCCGGGTCGGTGCGGAAGCCGGTGCCGGCCAGCAGCAGCTTTCCGGTCCAGGCGAAATCGCCCTCGGCCTCGTTGATCTTCTCCGGCATGGTCAGGTCGCGGTAGCCGTGTTCGAGGAACCAGCGGCGGAAGTGCTCCGCCTCGGCGGCGCGCTGCGGGGCACGGAACCGCGAGCCGAGCACGCGCCCGTCCACGACAGTGCCCGAGTTGGCCGCGAACACCATGTCCGGAAGGCCGGGCTGCGGGTCGATCTCCTCGACGGTGTGGCCGAGGCGGCGATAGGTGTCGCGCAGCTCGGTCCACTGCGCGACGGCGACGTCCGCGCTGACCGGCTTGGAGGGGTCCATCCAGGGGTTGATCGCGTAGTCGACGGCGAAATAACGCGGCGGGCACATCAGGTAACGGCGGGGCGTGGGCACCCGCGGCGGCACAGCCTCTCCCTGCATGCAACCAGGCTAAGGTGGACCTAATCTCGCAATCAATCGCTGTTCACTGCGCACCTGCGTGCTAAACATTGCGTGTGAACACCATCGACCAGCGAATCGTTTCCTGCCTGGTGGCCAACGCCCGCTCCAGCTACGCGGAGATCGGCAAGGTGGTCGGGCTGTCCGCCCCCGCGGTGAAACGGCGCGTGGACCGGCTGCTGGAAACGGGCGTGCTGCGCGGCTTCACCGCGGTCGTCGACCCGGAGGCGCTCGGCTGGGGCACCGAGGCGTTCGTCGAGGTGCACTGCCAGGGCAACGTCACGCCCGGCCGGATCCGCGCCCGGCTCGAGCCGTTGACCGAGGTCGTCGCCGCGTACACGGTGTCCGGCGCGGCTGACGCGATCGTGCACCTGCGCGCCGCCGACATCCACCACCTGGAGACCGCGCTCGAACGGCTGCGCGGGCTGGAAATCATCGATCGCACGGTGTCGACAGTCGTGTTGTCCCGGCTGCTGGAGCGCCCGCCGACGCCCTCCTGAGATGCTCGCGGCATGACCGACCGCATTCACAGCGAGCACGACCAAGGCGTCGCGCTGCTCACCGTCGACGCCCCGAAGAGCCGCAACGCGCTCACTCTCGATCTCTCCGCCGAGCTGGCCGCAGCGGTCGCGCGCGCAGAAGCGGACGAGAACGTGCACGCCGTGATCGTTACTGGCGCACCGCCAGCGTTCTGCGCGGGCGCGGATCTCACCGCGCTCGGCAAGGCCGACGCCGAAGGGCTGCGCTCGGTGTACGCGGGGTTCCTCGCTGTCGCCGGATGCAGCCTGCCGACGATCGCCGCGGTCGGCGGGGCCGCTGTCGGCGCTGGTCTGAACCTCGCGCTGGCCGCCGACGTCCGCCTCGTGGGGCCGCACGCCAAATTCATCCCGCGGTTCCTCGAACTGGGCCTGCACCCCGGCGGCGGCATGACCTGGATGTCGCAGCGAATCCTCGGTCCGCAGCAGGCGTCCGCGATGGCGTTGTTCGGCGAAACCCTTACCGCGGAATCCGCAGTCAAGGTCGGGTTCGCACTGCGCTTTGTGGACGGCGACCACGACGCATTGGTCCAGGCCGCGCGCGACCTCGCCGCCCCGACGGTCGCCGCGCCGCGCGAGGTCGTGCTGTCCACCAAGCGGACTATGCGGCAGACGAGCGGCCTGACCGACCACGCCGCTGCGGTCGACGCCGAGCTCGTCCCGCAGCTGGAATCGCTGGCCGCACCGGCATTCGCCGAGCGACTGGCGGCGATGAAGGCGCGCATCAGCGGCCGCTGACCAGCACCGCGCAAAAATTCCCACATTCCGGGAACCCTCAACCTGGAGCAAACTGCTGGTCAGTGCCGCGCGGTCGGCAAGAGACGCGCGTCACTCCGGACGAGGGCCCGATTCGCCCTACGATCGAGGGCACCCTGGCGGGCATCTGGTCTGGCCACCCCACACTTGACCGCACTCGGGCCGCGGCCAGGGGCGCGGCGAGTAACCTCGGAAGCAGGCCTCGGCGGGCTCCCCGGGGAGCCGACCCTGGCCCGCAGCACGCCGGGAGAGAGGGATTCCCTGACCCATGAGCACCAGTGCGAACGGCAGCGCGGCCGGGAACGGGCAAGGCGCGCTGACCGCGTCCCGCTCCACCGAGGTGAACAAGCTGGACCGGGTGGTCATCCGGTTTGCCGGCGACTCGGGCGACGGGATGCAGCTGACCGGCGACCGGTTCACCTCGGAGGCGGCGGCTTTCGGGAACGACCTGTCGACCATGCCGAACTTCCCGGCCGAGATCCGGGCGCCACAGGGCACCATCCCCGGCGTCTCGTCCTTCCAGGTGCACTTCGCCGACTACGACATCCTCACGCCGGGCGACCGGCCGGACGTGCTCGTCGCGATGAACCCCGCCGCGCTCAAGGCGAACGTCCGCGACGTCCCCCGTGGCGGGACGATCATCCTCAACACCGACGAGTTCTCCAAGCGGAACCTGGTGAAGGTCGGCTACGAGACCGACCCGCTCGACGACGATTCGCTGTCGCCGTTCCAGGTGCACCGGGTCGCCATGTCGACCCTGACCCAGGGCGCGCTCGCCGACACCGGGCTCGGCAAGAAGGACGCCGAACGCTGCAAGAACATGTTCGCGCTCGGCCTGCTGTCGTGGATGTACCACCGGCCGACCGAGGGCACCGAGCGCTTCCTGCGCGAGAAGTTCGCGAAGAAGCCGGACATCGCCGAGGCGAACATCCTTGCCTTCCGGGCAGGCTGGAACTACGGCGAAACCACTGAATCGTTCGCGACCACCTTCGAGGTCGCGCCCGCGAAGCTGGACAAGGGCACCTACCGGCAGATCACCGGGAACACCGCGCTGGCGTACGGGATCGTGGCCGCCGGACAGCAGTCCGGGCTGCAGATCCTGCTCGGCACGTACCCGATCACCCCGGCCTCGGACGTTTTGCACGAGCTGTCCAAGCACAAGAACTACGGCATCATCACCTTCCAGGCGGAGGACGAGATCGCCGGCATCGGGGCCGCGCTCGGCGCGTCCTACGGCGGGGCGCTGGGCATCACGTCCACGTCCGGGCCGGGCGTCGCGCTGAAGTCGGAGACCATCGGCCTCGGCGTGATGACCGAACTGCCGCTGGTGATCATCGACGTGCAGCGCGGCGGGCCGTCCACCGGCCTGCCGACCAAGACCGAGCAGGCCGACCTGCTGCAGGCGATGTACGGCCGCAACGGCGAATCGCCGGTGCCGATCGTCGCGCCGCTCTCGCCCGCCGACTGTTTCGACGCGGCGATCGAGGCCACCCGGATCGCGCTGAAGTACCGCACGCCGGTGCTGCTGCTGTCCGACGGCGCGATCGCCAACGGTTCCGAGCCGTGGCTGGTCCCGAATGTCGAGGACCTGCCGGATCTGCGCGTGGAATTCGCGTCGGAACCCAACTCCGACAACGGATCCGGCGAGTTCTGGCCGTACGTGCGCGACCCGGAGACGCTCGCGCGGGCGTGGGCGATCCCGGGCACTCCCGGGCTGCAGCACCGCATCGGCGGGCTGGAGAAGGCCGATGGCACCGGCCACATCTCCTACGACCCGGACAACCACGACAAGATGGTGCGGCTGCGCCAGGCGAAGATCGACGGCATCGACGTGCCGGACCTGGAGGTCGACGACCCGTCCGGCGAGGCGCGCGTGCTGGCGCTGGGCTGGGGTTCGTCCTACGGCCCGATCGGCGCGGCCTGCCGCCGCGTGCGCAAGCTCGGGATGCCGATCGCGCAGGCGCATCTGCGGCACCTGAACCCGTTGCCGCACAACCTCGGCGAGGTGCTCGCGCGCTACGACCGGGTCGTGGTCCCGGAGATGAACCTCGGCCAGCTCGCACTGCTGCTGCGGGCGAAGTTCCTGGTGGACGTGCACTCGTACACGAAGGTCGCCGGCCTGCCGTTCAAGGCCGAGGAACTGCAGAACGTGTTCTCCGACATCATCGCCAACCTCGTTCCGGAGGGCGTCAAGTGACCGCCATCGATCTCGGGCTGCCGCAATTGGGCGGCATCGACCTGGTGCCGACCACCGACGAACCGCAGAAGGCCAAGGACTACAAGTCCGACCAGGAAGTGCGCTGGTGTCCCGGCTGCGGCGACTACGTGGTGCTCAACGCCGTGCAGTCGTTCCTGCCGACGCTCGGGCTCAAGCGCGAGAACATCGTCTTCATCTCGGGCATCGGCTGCTCGTCGCGGTTCCCGTACTACCTCAACACCTACGGCATGCACTCGATCCACGGCCGCGCGCCGTCGATCGCGACCGGGCTCGCCACGACGCGCCCGGACCTGTCGGTGTGGGTCGTCACCGGAGACGGCGACGCGCTGTCCATCGGCGGCAACCACTTGATCCATGCGTTGCGGCGCAACGTGAACATCAAGATCCTGCTGTTCAACAACCGGATCTACGGGCTCACGAAGGGCCAGTACTCGCCGACGTCCGGCCAGGGCATGGTCACGAAGTCGACGCCGATGGGTTCGCTGGACACTCCGTTCAACCCGCTGTCGCTGGCGATCGGCGCGGAGGCGTCGTTCGTCGGCCGCGCGATGGACTCCGACCGCAAGGGCCTCACCGAAGTCCTTGAGGCAGCGGCGAAACACCGCGGTTCGGCGCTGGTGGAGATCTACCAGAACTGCCCGATCTTCAACGACGGCGCGTTCGATGTCTTGAAGGACAAGGACGAAGCCGCCTCCCGGCTGATCCCGCTCCGCACGGGCGAGCCGATCCGCTTCGGCTCGGAAGGCGAATACGGCGTCCGCCGCGGCGACTGGGGCGGCCTGGATGTCGGCAAGGTCGCGGAAATCGGCGAGGAAAACCTGGTGGTGCACGATCCGTCCATCGCGGACACCTCGTACGCCTTCGCGCTTTCCCGCCTCGGCGACCAGAACCTGAACCACGTCCCGATGGGCATCCTGCGCCAGGTCGAGCGTCCTACGTACGACGATGCGGCGCGGGCCCAGGTCGAGCAGGCACGTGAGGCTCGGAAGCCGGACCTGCAGGGGCTGTTGCGGGGCAAGGACACCTGGACCGTCGTTTAGGTTTTAGTCCACTTACGACAGAGGCCGCCACCCCCTCGGGGATGGCGGCCTCTGTCGCATGTGGACTCAGTGCAGGGGACGGAACCCGACCCGCTCGGCATCAGCCGCGCTGCGGAACCACACCTCGGCGACCATCTTCGGGAACTGCGGCGAATCCTCCCCGCAATACCGCAACGCCGTCACGCTCGCCTTCACCGTGAAACCATCCGCCGGACGGCCACCGCCCGGACGCGGCATCGCCGACCCCGGGCCGAACGGCCCCGGCGGCACCGCGTCGTCAGCAGTCTGGCGCGCGGGCGGCGGTTCCGGAGCAGCCATCGCGGACTGGTTCGGCTGCACGGACGGCTCGAACAGCGAACCGCTGTGCCCGCCGGCGAGATCCGGTTCGCGGCGCTCCACCGGGCGCATCGACGGCTGGATCGGTTGCGGCGCGTCGAAACCGCCGCGCGGGGATTCGCGGCGCTGCCGCTTCGGCAAGCCCTGGCCACCCGCAGCGTCCACCGTGTCCACCGTGTCCGCAGTGTCCTCTGTAGACACTGCAGCGGGCTCGACGTTCGGGATCAGGTGATCGGTCGTCGATTCCTCTTCGAGGTGACCGACAGTCGATTCGACCGGTTCGGCGGGTTCTTCGAACGCCGACCGCTGCGGCGCGTCCGTCTGGTTGAACCAGTCCGGCTCCGGCTCGGCCGCGCGACCCGGTCCCGGGCGGAACAGCGAGACCGGCTCGGGCTCCGAAGCGGTGCCGTCCAACGGATTCGGGTCGAGTCGCCGCTCCAAAGAGGACAGACCGTCGGCCGGTTCGGCCAGGTGATGGCTCTGCTCCTGCTCAGCGGGACTGTCCGCCTCGGAGTAGTCCGCCGCCGGAACGTCGACCGGGTCCGGAATGCGGTGGTAGCCGCTGTCGTGCGCGTCCGCCGGTTCCGCGATGCGGTGATAGCCGCTGTCGTGGTCCTCGGCCGGCTCGGCGATGCGGTGCGAACCGGTGTCGCGGTCGACCGGCTGCAGGTACTCGGTGGCCGCGGCGCGGTAGGCCGAGCCGGAGTCCTCCGGAGCAGTCTCGGCCGGCGCGCTGTCGAAAAGACCGTTCGCCGCATGGTGTTCGCGGGCCTCGGCCTGAGCGAACGCCTCGTCGACGTCGTCCTCTGGAGACTCAGCAGTGTCCACAGAGGCCGCAGCGGCCGCCGGTTCCGGAGCCGTGCGGTATTCCGCGTCGTACTCGGCTTCCGGCTCGAAAGCGCTCGTCGCCTGGATGACTTCCGTCGGAGCGTGCTCGCGGCGGTCTCTGGTCCAGTCCTCCGCGGGCGGCAGCACCGCGGTGCGCGCGGGCGTGCTGGCCGCGGCGCGCGCAGTGTCCGCGTGCGCGCTCGCCAGTTCCGCTTCCAGTTCGCGTACCCGCTTGCGTGCCGGACGCGCCAGCACCAGCCAGGCGATGACCGCGCCGACGATGAAGGCCAGCAGGCTCCAGAGCCACACCTGCCCGAAAATGGACATCTTCCGCCCCTTTTAGAACGTTCGCGCGACCAGGTAGTCGGCGACCGACTCGCAAGCGTCGCGCGCAGGGGAAGCGGGCAGCGAGGCGAGCTCGGCACGTGCTCGGGAAGCGTAGTCGGAAAGGGTTGCCCGCGCGCGTTCGAGGCCGCTGGAACGGCGCAGCAGCTCGAGCGCCTCGGCCACCAGGTCGTCGTCGGTGATCGGGCCGGCGAGCAGCTCGACGAGCCGCGGGTCGGTGCCCGGATCGGCCAGCGCGTACAGCATCGGCAGCGTGCGAACGCCTTCCCGCAGGTCAGTGCCCTGCGCCTTGCCGAGCTCGACCGAGGGCGACGCGATGTCGATGACGTCGTCGGAGATCTGGAAGGCCGCCCCGATGATGTCGCCGAAGCGGCGCAGCGCCTGGACGTGCTCCTCGGCCGCGCCGGACATCATGCCGCCGAAGCGTCCCGACGTCGCGATCAGCGAACCGGTCTTCTGCGCGATCACGGTGAGGTAGTGCTCGACCGGATCGTCACCAGGCCCAGGCCCGACCGTCTCCCGCATCTGCCCGCTGACCAGCTCGCCGAACGTCTCGGCGATGATCCGCGCGGCGTCCGTGCCGAGGTCGGCGACGAGCCGCGAAGCGTGCGCGAAGAGGTAGTCGCCGGTGAGGATCGCGACGGTGTTGTCCCAGCGCGAGTTGACGCTCTCCGCGCCCCGGCGCATGGTCGCCTCGTCCATGACGTCGTCGTGATACAGCGTCGCCAGGTGCACCAGCTCGACCGCGGCAGCCGCGATCAGCACCTGCTCGCCCTGCTTCGGCCCGAACTGCGCGGACAGCAGCGTGAACAGCGGACGAAAACGTTTGCCCCCCGCCTCGACCAGGTGCAACGCCGCGTCGTGCACAGCGGGCACGTCGCTCTTCACGACGTCCCGCAGCATCGTCTCGACGTCCGCCAGCCCGCCCGCGATCGCGCGCAGCAAGGGCTCGTCCTGGATCTGCAGCCCGACGGTCGCGCGCAGGTCCTCTACAGCGCCATCCCGGGCCGCCCCCGGAGGTGGTGAAGACACAGACACGTCGGCTCCGCTCTCTCGTGGCGCTCGTCGCCAGTCGGTTACCCCCTTCAGGGTAGTGGTTGCCCCGCGGCCTGCCTTTACCCGCTGTCCTGCGGAAACGGTGACGAACGCGACACTGCCGCCCCAGCTGAGCGCTGGGCCACGAACGGGTTGATCCGCGATCCCGGACGGGTGATCGCCGCCCGAGGGCGCAACGGGCGATTCGGACCTGCGGATAGACCTTTGAGCAGCATCAGCAGCGAGGAGACGAGACATGATCATCAAGCGCGCCAAACTGGCCGGAGCACTGACCGCCGCCGGCCTGCTCGCCGCTGCCGGCACCGCCGCCGCGGACAGCCCCGCCGGAGTCGCCGACACCGGCAACGCGAACTTCACCAAGGCCGGCACCACGATCTCCATCCCGACGCAAGCCCCGTGCGCCGTAGAAGGCCCGACCAGCGGCTCCGCACCCGCGGTGTCCAAGCCCGGCGTCACGTTCGGCGGCGGCACGTCAAGCTGCACCACCGAAGTCGTCGACCCCGCGAACGACGTCACCACCACGACGTCGACCGCCACCGGCAACAACTTCGAACTGTCAGCTCTGGTAAGCGCAGGCGGCAAACGCATCCGCATCTCGTCGTACACAGTGACCTGCAAGGCAACCCAAAGCGGCACCAACGCGAACTGGACCCTGAGCGGCCTCACCGGAATCAGCGGCCTGCCTTCACCCATCCCCGCGAACTACACCAAGCCCCTGACGAAGAGCGACGGAACCGTACTGGCGAACGCGGTCTTCAACATCCAAACGCTCCCCGGCGACGGAAGCATGACCCTGACCATGCTCCGCATCGACTTCACCCCCGCCTCCGGCGCAACAGGCTCAGTCACCGTAGGCCACACCGCCTGCGCCCCCACCCCCTGAAGTACGTGAGGGGAACCTTCACGAACTCAGAGTCCCTCAGGGTTCCCCTCACGCCCCCAAACGGTCCGCCGCGACGCGCCCCAATGTGGCATTGGGTGCATGCGACGCACCGAACGCCACATTGGGTGCATCTGACGCACCCAATGCCACATTGGGGGTTTTTCATCTTGGTTTGTGCTGGTCATGGTGGGTTGACCG
>NZ_BAAAHV010000007.1:0-221773 GCF_039525725.1 Amycolatopsis albidoflavus | reverse complement strand
ACCGTCAATCCCACCTGACCAGCACCAACAGGATGAAAAATCCCCAATGTGGCATTGGGTGCGTCCCACGCAACCAATGCCACATTGGGTGCGTCCCACGCAACCAATGCCACATTGGGTGCGTCGCATGCACCCAATGTGGCATTGGGGCGCTCGCTGATCAGGCGAGTACGACGCGCGCCAGCTCCGCCGGGCTGGCCAGCAGCGGGTGTTTCGGCAGCACTCGCACCGTGTAGCCGACCGAGCCCGCGCGCGGCAGCCGCAGGGTCGCGGCGAACGCGCCGATTCCGTCCGGCGTCATCGGGACCTGCACCGACTCCGCGAGTTCGTCCCCGTCGCCGACCTGGCCCACCACGGCTTGAATGTCCACTTCGGACGGTTCGAGCCCGGCGAGGTCGATCCGGGCGCGGATGGTGACCTCGGCGCCCACCACGAGCCGTCCGGTGTGGTCGTACTGGAGTTCGGCGTCGAAGATCCGCACGCGCGGCCAGGCGACTTCCAGTTTGGTCCGGTAGTCCGCCAGTGAAAGCGCGCCCTGATGGCTGTTGTCGGTGGCGGCGGCGACCATCCGCGACGCGGGCAGGTAGCCGGAATCGACGTACTCGCGCACCATCCGCGACGCCTGCACGCGCGGGCCCAGCGTTTCCAAGGTGTGCCAGACCATCGCGAGCCAGCCGGTCGGCACGCCGTCCGCGCCGGTGTCGTAGTAGAGCGGCGCGATCTGCTGGCCCAGCAGGTCATACAGCGCGGCGGCTTCGAGGTCGTCGCGCCGGAGCGGGTCGGTGACGCCGTCCGCGGTGGGGATGGCCCAGCCGTTGGAGCCGTCGTAGCACTCGTCCCACCAACCGTCCTTGATGGACAGGTTCAAGCCGCCGTTGAGCGCCGACTTCATCCCGGACGTACCGCACGCTTCCAGCGTCCGCACGGGGTTGTTCAGCCACACGTCGCAGCCGCGGTAGAGGTAGCGGGCCATCGACATGTCGTAGTCCGGCAGGAAGACGATGCGGTGGCGCACCGCGGGATCGTCGACGAAGCGCACGATCTGCTGGATCAGCTGCTTGCCGTTCTCGTCGGCGGGATGCGATTTGCCGCCGATCACGATCTGGATCGGCCGCTTCTCGTCCAGCAGCAGCGCGCGCAGCCGGTCCGGGTCGCGCAGCATCAGCGTGAGCCGTTTGTACGTCGGGACGCGGCGGGCGAAGCCGACGGTCAGCACGTCCGGGTCGAAGACGCGGTCGGTCCAGCCGAGTTCCAGCGCTGACGCGCCGCGCTGCATCCACGCCGCCCGCACCCGCCGCCGGACCTCGCCGACGAGCTTTCCCCGCAGTTCCCGGCGCAGCTCCCACAGCTGCTGGTCGCTGACGCCGTCGCGCAGCGAGCTGTCCGGCGTGCGGCCTTCGTGACCGAACTCCTCGTGGTTGCCGCCGAGCAGCGCGCTCAGCTCGCGCGCCACCCAGGTCGGCCCGTGCACGCCGTTGGTGATGGACGCGATCGGCACCTCGGCGTCGTCGAAACCGGGCCACAGCCGGGAAAACATCCGGCGCGTGACGCGGCCGTGCAGCTCGGAGACGCCGTTTGCACGTTGCGCGAGACGCAGTCCCATGTGCGCCATGTTGAACAGGCCGGGGTTGTCCTCCGCGCCGAGTTGCAGCACGCGGCGCACGTCGACGTCCGGGACGAGCCTGCCATCGGAGAAGTAGCGCTGCACCAGGTCGACCGGGAAGCGGTCGATGCCCGCGCTGACCGGTGTATGCGTGGTGAAGACGGTGCCGGCGCGGACCGCGGGGAGCGCCTCGTCGAAGGCGAGCCCGTCGGACTGGATGATCTCGCGGGCGCGCTCCAGCCCGAGGAATCCGGCGTGGCCCTCGTTGGTGTGGAACACCTTCGGCTGCGGATGCCCGGTCAGCTCGCAGAACTTCCGCACCGCGCGGAAGCCGCCGATGCCGGCCAGGATCTCCTGCCGGATCCGGTGGTCGGCGTCGCCGCCGTACAGCCGGTCGGTGACCGAGCGGAGGTCCTCGTCGTTGGCCTCGATGTCGGTGTCGAGCAGCAGCAGCGGGATCCGGCCGACCCGGGCACGCCACATCTGCGCGCGCAGGTCGCGCCCGCCCGGCATGGCGACCTCGACCAGCACCGGGCGGCCGTCCTCGGTGACCAGCTCCAGCGGGAACGCGTTCGGGTCGATCACCGGGTAGTGCTCGACCTGCCAGCCGTCGAGCGACAGGCCCTGGCGGAAGTAGCCGGACCGGTAGAGCAGGCCGACGCCGACCATCGGCACTCCGAGGTCCGAGGCCGCCTTGAGGTGGTCGCCGGCGAGCACGCCGAGGCCGCCGGAGTAGTTCGGCAGCGCCTCGGTGACCCCGAACTCCATCGAGAAGTACGCGACCGCCCGCGGCAGGCCGTCGTCGCTGCGCCGCTGATACCAGCGCGGTTCGCTGAGGTAGCGCTCCAGCCCGGCCGCGGCCTCGCGGGTGCGGTTCAGGAAGTCCTCGTCCTTCGCCAGCTCCTCGAGCCGCTCCGGCGGCAGCGCGGTGAGCATGCGCAGCGGGTCGCGGATCTTGTCGAACAGCTCGGCGTCCATCGAGGCGAACAGGTCGCGCGTCGGCGGATGCCAGGTCCAGCGAAGGTTGGTCGCGAGGGCTCCGAGCCCGGCGAGCGGCTCGGGCAGGCTGGCGCGGACGGTGAACCGGCGGACTGCACGCATGGTCAGCGACGATATCCGGCCCGCTCCGCGCGCGCTCGCACCCCACTTCGGGGATTGTCCGCGCGCCCCGCCATCCGGGTCAGTAATGTCCCGGTTCGTTGTCGGACGCGGATGGGGAACGAGGGAACATGAGCCGAGGGGGACGCCGGTACGCGCTGGTCGCGCTGGTCGCGGCGACCGTGCTGGGGACAGCCGCGTGCGGGGACAAGACTCCTCCGGCGACGCCGGGCGCCGGGAACGTCGCCGGCCTGCCGGTCACGCATTTCGAGAGCGGGCTGCGCGCCGACGCGCCGCGGCCGGATCTTCCGGTGAAGAACGCCAGCGGCGGCGAGGACGACCAGCTCGCCACCGCCGCGATCGCCGACGTGCAGGCTTACTGGAGCGAGGCGCTGCCCGCGGAGTTCGGCGGCAAGCGGTTCGAGCCGGTCAAGTCGCTGCTGTCGTACGACTCGAAGCGCGACACCCAGAACACCGCGTGCGGCAGCGTCAAGCAGCTGGTGAACGCGTTCTACTGCGCGGGCGACGATTCGGTGGCGTGGGACCGCGGCGTGCTGCTGCCGATGCTGCGCAAGCGGTTCGGGCCGATGTCGGTGGTGACCGTGCTGGCGCACGAGTTCGGCCACGCGATCCAGTACCGGCTCGGGGCCACGGCGGGGATTTCGAAGTCGACGCCGACGGTCGTGAAGGAACAGCAGGCGGACTGTTTCGCCGGCGGGTATTTCCGCTGGGTCGCCGAGGACAAGAGCAAGTTCTACCGGGTGTCGACGGCCGAGGGGCTGGACCAGATCCTGGCGGCGATGTTCTTCATCCGCGACCAGGCCGGGACGAGTGCGACTGATCGGCAGGCGCACGGCACGGCGTTCGACCGGACGTATGCGTTCCAGGCCGGGTTCGAGAAGGGACCGAAGGAATGCGCGGGGATGAACGCGCAGAACGTGCAGAAGCGGTTGACTGAGCGGCCGTTCGACGCGAAGGACACGGGCAAGGGCGACGCCCGGTTCAGCGAGAAGACGGTGACGGATTTGAAGGCCAGCCTTGACGAGGCGTTCAAGGGCGCTGGAGTGCAGGGGCCTCGGTTCACGGCGGGTTCCGGCAGCTGCTCCGGCGGGCCCAGCACGCCGCCCGCGTCTTACTGCCCGAACGACAACACGGTGAATTTCGATCAGCGGGCGTTGGAGAAGCTGGCCGAGCCGGTGGATCAGGAAGCCGAGATGGCCGGACGGGCCGGGGGCGGGCTGGGCGACTTCGCTGCCTTCGCCGAGTTGGCGTCGCGGTACGCGATCGGGGTCCAGAAGGGCGTGGGGGCGTCGATCGATACGCCTAATGCCGGGTTGCGGACCGCGTGCCTGGTGGGAGCTTGGGCGGCGTTCTCGAATCATCCGACGGGCGGGGTGAACCTGAAGTTGTCGTCCGGAGACCTGGACGAGGCGATCGCGGACCTGCTCCGGCCGGACGGGCTGGTGTCGGCGAACGTGAACGGGGAGCGGCCGGACAGCGGGTTCGACCGGGTCGAGGCGCTGCGGCGCGGGTACCTCGAGGGGTCGTCCTCCTGCTCCAAGCAATACCCCTGAGGTTTGCGCTCGAAGGTGGTCGCGTGGGTCGTGAGGGGAACCCTGAGGGAATCAGAGTCCCTGAAGGTGGCCCTCACGGACGTCTCGCGGGCGAGGCCGGGCGAAGGGGTCCGGGCGGGCTGAAAAGCTGTGAAGGGCTCCTTGAGGGAATCTGATTCCCTCAAGGAGCCCTTCACGGACTTGAAGCGGGGGCTCAGAAAAGGGCGCTCGCCAGGTCGCGGCGAGCCTTCGCGACGCGCTCGTCGGCCGGGTCGAAGAGTTCGAACAGGGCGACCAGGTGTTCGCGGACGCGGTTGCGCTCGTCACCCGCGGTGCGGCGGACAACGTCGACCAGGCGGCGGAACGCGCCTTCCACGTCCTGTTCGGCGACGTCCAGGTCGGCCGCCGCGAGCTGGGCGTCGATGTCCTTCGGGTCGGCTTCGGCCTTCTCGCGGGCGCTCGGGTCGGCCGCTTCGGCGCGGGCGGTGAATTTGACCTGCGCCAGGGCGTTCTTCGCCAGTTCGTTGGCCGGTTCGGCGTCCAGGATGCGCTCGTACGCGGCCTGCGCGGCGGCGTAGTCGCCCTGCTCGAAGGCGTCCTCCGCCTCGGTGAAGCGCGGGTCTTCCGGCTCCTCCACCGGGCCGCGCGCCTCCTCGGCGGCGCGGATGCCGGGCAGGCGGTCGCGCAGGGCGTCGAGCAGGGAGCCCAGCCACTTGCGGATCTCCGGCTCCGGCAGCGCGCCGGAGAAGGCGTCCACGGGCTGGCCGCCGGCGATCGCGACCACGGTCGGGACCGATTGCGCGCCGAACGCCTGCGCGATGCGCGGGTTCGCCTCGACGTCGACCTTCGCGAGCACCCAGGAGCCGCCGCTCTCGCCGGCCAGCCGCTCCAGCACCGCGGTCAGCTGCTGGCACTGCTCGGAGAACCCGGCCCACAGGTCGACGACCACGAGCTGGTTGAGCGAGAGTTCGACGACGGATTGGAAGGTCGCCTCGGTGACTTCGAGCACCGCGTCCGACGACGGGGCGGGAGCGCCGTCCGGCTGCCCGGCGCCTGAAGGCGGCTGGTTCCGGCTCGCTTCCGCCCTTGCCTTGAGCGCGGACAGGTCGACCGCGCCGGACAACGCGGCGGACATGGCCGCTGAGTTCGCTGCAGATCCGCGTGGGTGTGTCACGCCCTCCATCCTGGCACGCCTCGCCGCGAGAGTTCAGCGGCAGGCCCGAGGTTCGCTTTTGGCATGCGCACTCCCCTGAGGCATGCTCTCCGCGAGGACAACAGGGAGGCCGAGAATGCTGAGCCGGCGCAACGCCACGGTGGCCGCCGCCGTCGTGGTCGCGGTGGCATGGATCGCCAGCATCACGGTGACCGTCGCGCACCAGGACCCGCCCGGTGCGGCGTCCCCGCCGGAGCTGCGCACCGAGCTCACCGCCGCGCTGAGCGGCCGGGACGCGGACGCGCTCGCCGGGCTCTTCGACGTCCCTGGTTCGGGCGGTGGCGACCTCGCCAAGGACTACGTCGGCGTCCTCAAGGACGGCAACGCACGTGACATCTCCGTGCAGCTGTCGCCGGACGAGCACTCCCCCACCGCGGCCGTCGTGCACGGGAAGACCGGGGCGGGCGAGCAGTTCAGCTACCGGCTCGCGGTGACCAGCTCCAAGGGGCGCTGGACGATCGCGTTCACGCCGCCGATTCCGTAGCCCGAGAGCCCGGGCCCGCCCGCGGCCCTTGGCTCAGTCCTCGCGCAGGTGCGCCTCGACCCGCTCGACCTTCGCGGCGAGCTGCCCGGAGTAGCCGGGGCGGATGTCGGCCTTCAGCACCAGCCCGACGCGCGCCGAGCCCTCGCCCGCGGCTTCCACCGCCTTCTTCACCACCGCCATGACCTCGTCCCACTCGCCTTCGATCTCGGTGAACATCGAGCTGGTCGAGTTCGGCAGCCCCGATTCGCGCACCACCTTCACCGCGCGCGAGACGGCCTCGCTGACACCGCCGTCCGGCTCTCCCGCCGAGGGGCTCACGCTGAACGCGACGATCATGTGGCTTTCCTTCCCTGTTCTCGCAGGGCGACCCCCACGACCGGGGTACCCGCTGGTAGCTTCGGTTGCCATGAACCGTCCGCTGCCGTTCGATCCGATCGCCCGTGCCGCGCAGCTGTGGGAAGACCGGATCGGCCCGGCCGGAACCATGGCCGCGGTCACCGGTGTGATGCGGGTGCAGCAGATCATCCAGTCGGCGGTCGACGGCGCTCTCAAGCCGCACGGCCTCACCTTCGCCCGCTACGAGGCGCTCGTGCTGCTCACCTTCTCCCGCAACGCGCGGCTGCCGATGCGGGTGATGGGCGAACGGCTGCAGCTGCATCCCACCAGCGTCACCAACATAGTGGACCGGCTCGAGCGCGACGGGCTCGTGAAGCGCGTGCCGCATCCGACCGACCGGCGCACCACGCTCGTCGAGATCACCGACGACGGCCGCGCGCTGCGGGAAACCGCCACCGCCGCGGTGACCGGCATCGATTTCGGGCTCACCGGGCTCACCGAGCGGCAGGTGGAGCAGTTGACCGAACTGCTCACCAAGGTCCGCAAGTCCGCGGGCGACTTCACCGCGTAAACGCACGAAGGGCCCGCGCTGCTCGCACGGGCCCTTCGGGAAAAGCGGAAGATCAGACGCCGACCGGCTCCTGCGCGCGGACGAAGAGGCCGACGCCGCCGTGGGTGAGCCGCTGCGGGCCGTCGAGCTTGCCGTTGCGCAGCGCCCACTTCTCGAACAGCCAGGTGAACAGCGGCGGGATGCTCGCGAGCAGCGCCAGCACCAGGGTCTTGCCCCGCCAGCCCAGCGGCTTCGCCACGGACAGGGAGACGATCACGTACAGGGCGAAGACGACGCCGTGCACCATGCCGAGGACGGGCACGCCGCCCTCGTTAGAGGCGCCGACGACGTACTTGAGAAACATCCCGATCAGCAAGCCGAGCCAGGACAGGGCCTCGGCGACTGCGGCCACGCGGAACACGAGAGCGGCCTTGCTGGACACGACATCCTCCTGTGCGTCACCTGGTGCGTGCTGACTGCACACACAAAAAACACGTCCGACGCGACTGTCCAAGGCGGACGGAACCGCCTGGCGTCAACAGCGCTGTCGAACGGGTATGAGACCAGTGTGAGGCGTGACCCGCTTCACCGGAACACCGGGGCCCGTGACTCTGGTCACGAGCACACCGGTCATTGGTCTGCACCAATTCCGGACGACGGGCGGAAACGGGCGGGAAATGCCCGGTTAACGGGAAAGACCGCCTCCCGATCCCAAGATCCGGGAGGCGGCCTTCACTGACTGTCCCGCAGCGATCACTAACCGGCACAAGGAGAAGCCGGCGCGGAGGAGCGTGACGTTCCCCACGTGGCCTTGGGCGCGTCGCCGGTCAGCGAGAAGTCCAGAGTGGACCCGCGGCGCAGTTGTTCGAGACTGACGAACGTTTTGTCCGACGCCGTGCCGTTGACGCGAAGCCCGGAGACGTACTGCAGTTGCGCCCCGCTGGCACCGCGGGCGTTGACGGTGAAATCGCGGCCGTTGGGCAGATGCAGCACGGACTTGGCGAACCGCGGCGCGTTGAGCACGAAGTCGCCGGTGCCCGGGACGGCCGGGTAGAGGCCGAGCGCGCTGAAGACGTACCAGGCGGACATGGTGCCGAGGTCGTCGTTTCCGGTGACGCCGTTGGGGGCGTTCGTGAACAGCGTGTGCGCGGCCCGCACCACCGCGGAGGTCTTCCACGGCTGTCCGGTGAGCGTGTACATCCACGGCGAATGCAGATCGGGCTCGTTGTTGGGGTTGTAGCGGAACTGCTTGTAGTAGTCGTACGGGCCGACGACCCACTTCTCGTGCGCGGTCTTCGCCGGGTCCTTCACCAGGTCGTCGTAGGCGAAGAAGTCGTCGAGCCGCTTGCCCGCGTTGGCCGCGCCGCCCATCTTCGCGACCAGGCCGGGCACGTCCTGCTGCACCAGCCACTGGTACTGCCACGCCGTGCCCTCGTGGAAGCCGTCCTGGCCTTGGGGGCTGTACGGGCCGTCGGCCGGGGTGTACCAGCTGCCGCCGGTCACCTTCGGTCGGAAGTAGCCGGTGAAGCCGCGGTCGGTCACCGACGGATCCCACAGCGTCGCGTATGTCCGGCTCTTGGCTGCCAGCTGTTTCGCGTCCTGTTTGCGGCCGAGCGCGGAGGCCATCACCGAGAGGGAGCAGTCGCCGAGGGCGTATTCGAGGGTCGCCGACGCACCGTGTGCCGGGTCGGTGTCTTGGCCCTTCTTCGGGAAGTTCGGGTCGTATTGGACGAATCCGTCGGCCTGGTAGCTCGCGTTGCCGGAGCGTCCTTGGAACGGTGACGACGCGGGCGGGATTTCGCGCGAGTTCTGCAGCAACGCTTGGTAGGCGTGCATTTCGTCGCCGCTCAACGCACCGAAACGCCACAGGTCGACCAGGAATGGCGTGACTGGATCTCCAGTCATGGTGTTCGTTTCCTGACTCGCGTACGCCCAGCGCGGGAGCCAGCCGCCTTGATCGTGGATCGCGAGAATGCTCTTCGCGACGTCCCTGGCCCGGTCCGGTTTCAGCAGTGCCAGCAACTGGTTTTGCGAGCGGTAGGTGTCCCAGAGGGAGAAGAAGTCGTAGTACGTCCAGCCGATGGCGCGATGGATCTTCTTGTCGAAGCCGTAGTACCGGCCGTCGGCGTCGTTCGCGGTCAACGGTTGCAGGAAGGCGTGGTAGAGCGAGGTATAGAAGACTGTGCGGTCGTCCGGGGTGCCGCCGGTGATGTCCACACTGGACAGTTCACGGCGCCAGGCACGCTGGACGTCGTTCTTCACCGCGTCGAAGGGACGCACGCGCGAGTCGGCGAGGTTGGTGTCCGCGCCACGAGCGTCCACTTGGGAAATCGACGTGGTGGCAGTGACTTGGCCGCCCTTCGGGAAGGTCAGCCACGCGCCGCGCAGGCCCGCACCGCCTTGTGCCGAGCGACTTCCGGGCGTACCGCCGTCTGGTGACCAGGTGCCGTAGGAAGAGAAGGGCTGGTCGAATTTCGTGGTGAAGTAAGTGGTGTACGGCTTGCCGCCGCAGAAGGCTTGCGATTCGACGGTGCCCGCGATGGTGTGGTCGTCGACGATCCGGACGCTGCTGCCGCTGACCGGTTCCTTCGCATTGGCCTGCCCGACGTTCACGAAAACGTTGGCTGGGCCGGATTTGTCGAAGGAGTATCGCTCGACGCCGCTGCGCGTGCTGGCGGTGGTTTCGACGTCGATGCCGCCGTAGCCGGTGAGATGCACCTTGTAGTAGCCGGGCTTCCCGACTTCGCCTTCGTGCGTGTACGGCGCGGCGTACTTGGCTTGGTCGAAGGTGGCGGGCTTGCTCGTGTCGAACGCCGCGCCCGGGCCGATGTCGCCCGTGGTGGGCAGCATCGACACCAGGCCGCCCTGTTCCCAGCATCCCGCGCCGGACAGGAAGAAATGGCCGAAGCCGCGGATCGCGGTGTCGGTGTAGAGATAGCCCGCGTAATGCGTGGTGATCGGGCTGGATTGCACCATGCCGAACGGCGCGGACGCACCGGGGAAAGTGTTGCCCTCGTCCTGTGTGCCGATGAACGTGTTCACCGCGTCCAGCGGATCTGCCGGACGCGCTTGCGCCGCGACCGGCGTCAGCGCCGCCGCGGTGACAGCGAGCGCCACCGCACTCGCCAAAACCCTGCTCCTCATGGGACTCCTCTGGGAAAGTCCGTGAAGGGCTCCTTGAGGGAATCAGATTCCCTCAAGGAGCCCTTCACGGAACGACTGGATCAGCCCGCGGCGATGGCGAACACGTGCATGGAGCCGCCGCTGACGCCGCTCGGCAGCGTCACGCTCGCGACGGTTTTGCCCGCGTCCAGCGTGATCGGCGCGGTGGCGAACACCATCGTGCGGATCTGCTGCGGGTCGCCGCCCGCGGAGTTGCGGTACGGGGTGGACAGGACGATCCGGTTGCCGAACGCCGGCTGCGCTCCGCCTCCGCCCAGGGTCCAGTCCGAGAATCCGACGGCGGCGGTGGACTTGCTGCCGTCGGTGTAGGTGACGGTGAGCGTGCCCTGTGCGTTGCCGTTGCTGGCGGAGCCGAGCAGCGCGAGCCGTCCCGAACCGGACACGGTGATCGTCTGCCCCGCGGCCACGACGTTGTCCGGGTCGCCGACCGGGTACGACGGCCAGGTGAAGTTCAGCCCGTCGCTCGACACCGTGCTGCCCGGTTTGGCCCCGGCCTTGGCCAGCGCGTCCGCCGAGTAGCTCCAGCCGCCGCCGTCGAAGTTCCCGGCGGCCGAGTTCGCGTCCGGCGAGAGACCGGTGTTGTCCACTGTGGCCAGCCAGCTGTTCGGCTTCGCCACCAGGACGGTCAGCACCGCCTGTACGTCCGCGAGGCCCGGCGAGGAGAAGGTGACCGGGATCCGGCGCGGACCGTCGGAAGTGCCTGCCGGAACGCTCACCGTCACCTGCGCGTGGCCCTTGCCTGCAGCCGGGACCTGAACGGAACCGGTCGCGGGCGACAGCGTGATGCCGTCGGCGCTACCTGCGGAGTAGGTCCAGGTCTTCGCGGTGCCGGACAGATCCTGCACGCCCACCGAAGCGGTCGAGGTCGTGCCAGCGGGCACCACCGCGCGTGCCGGGTCTACAAAGGACAAGCTCGGCTTTTCCTGCTCGCGGAACGACGGCGGCGCGTCAGCCGGAGCGGAACCCCACGCGGTCGCGGTCGCCGACCGGGTGAAGTCCAGCTTGCCGCCCTGCGAGATGAGCCCCTCCGACAGCCACGCCTTGTTGGCCGCGCCACCATTCACCTTCAGGCTGCTGGTGTACTCGCCAGTGCCGGGAGCGTTGACGGTGATCTTCTTGCCCGCCCCGGTGGTCACCTCGGCGTGCGCGAAGCGCGGCGTGGTCAGCACGGTTTCGGCGCGGCCCGGGATCTCCGGGTAGACACCGAGCGCGGACCAGACGTACCAGGACGACATCTGCCCGAGGTCGTCGTTGCCGATCAAGCCTTCCGGACGCGGGTTGTACAGCTCGTCCATCGCCCGGCGCACGATGTTCTGCGTCTTCGCCGGAGCACCCGCGAACGAGTACACGTAGGGCGCGTTCGAGTTCGGCTCGTTGCCCAGGAACGCATACGGCTCATGGGTTCCCGCGTTCAGCTTCGTGAAGAAAGTGTCCAAACGCGACTGCGTGGCGGTGCTGCCGCCGAACGCGGTCACGAGACCGCCGAGGTCGTACGGAACCATCCAGTCGTACTGCGCGCCGTTGCCCTCGACCCAGCCCTGCGAACTGGCCGGGTCGTAGTTCGCGGAGAACGAGCCGTCCGAGTTGCGCGGCTGCAGGTGTCCGCTGCCCGGGTTGTAAAGGTTCTGCCAGTTCTGCGCGCGCTTCATGAACGTGGTGTACGTGGCGCTGTCGCCAAGCCGCTTCGCGAACTGGGCAATGGCGAAGTCCGCGCTCGTGTACTCCAGGGTGTCCGCCGCCGCGCCGGGAACGTAGCCGAGCCGTTGGTAATCCTGGAGACCGGGGCGTTCGGTGTAGCCCTGCGTCGGCTGCGTCGCGCCCTTGATCATGAGCAGCAACGCCTTCTGCGCGTCGAAGTCACGCGCGCCGAACGCGTACGCGCTGGAAACGATGATGTGGTACGGATCCCCGTTCATCACGCCGGTGTAGTCGTTCGCCACCGTCCAGCGGTCCCACGAACCGCCTTGTTCGGCGAACGCCATCATCGAGCGCACGAGGTCCGAAGTCTCCTTCGGCGCAATGGTGGCCAGCAGCGGGACCTCGGAGCGGTAGATGTCCCAGCCGGAGATGTTCGTGTACGTCGCGTGCCCGCGTTCGGCCTGGTGGATCCGGCCGTCGAAGCCTGGGTAGCGACCGTCCACATCGGAGAAGACGTTCGGCTGGATCAGCGAGTGGTACAGCGAGGTGTAGAACGTCGTGGTGTCGGCGTCGCTGCCACCACTGACCTGGATCTTGCCGAGCTGGTCGTTCCACGCCTTCCGCGCGGACGCGGCCACGGCGTCGAACGACTTCTTGCCGTTGTTCTCCGCCTTCAGATTCGCCTTCGCCCCGTCGACGGACACAAAGGACAGTCCTACCTGGACGTTGACCTGCGCGCCGTTGAGGTTCGGGAACGTCACGTAGCCGCCGCTGCCCGGGCCGCTCACCGTCGTGTCTTGCGGTTTCGCCGCCGCCGGGCGCGCCATCGACGAGCCGATGCCGTTGGGCTGCGCGACTTTCGCCTTGGCGCCGCCGGTCTCCGCGGTCTTGCCCGGCGTCACCGCGCCGTTCTTCCACGTCCCGACCGACTCGAACGGAGTGTCGAACTTCGCCGAGAAGTAGACCCGGTACGAGTCCTTCGCGCCGCAGAACCGGCCGCTGGTCGCCCAGCCGCTGATGGTGTCCTTGCCGATGCTGATCGACGCGTCGTCCGTGCCGTTGACCGAGCCGGAAGTGTTGACCAGCAACGTGGACGCCGCGCCCGCCGGGTAAGTGAACCGGCCGGAACCGGTGCGCTGCGTCGCGCTCAGTTCGACCTTCGCGCCGTTGTCGAGGGCGACGTCGTAGGCGCCGGCCGTCGCGTGTTCGTTCTGATGCGAGAACGTCGAGGTGTAGTGGCCCGGATCGGTCGCGGGCGACGTGCTGATCTCGCCGACATACGGCATGAACGGCAGGTCCTGATACGTGGTGCAGCCCGCGCCGGAAAGGTGCGTGAGGCTGAACCCGGTGATCGTGTTGTCGTCGTAGAAATAGCCGCCCGGCTGGGACTTCTTCGTGTCCGGGCTCCACTGCACCATCCCGAACGGCGCCACCGCGCCGGGGAAGGTGTTGCCCGCGCCGCCGCCGGTCCCGTGGTCCGCGCCGCCGGGCCGGGTGCCGACGAACGGGTTCACCCACTTCGCCAGGTCGGCGGTCTTCGCGGCGCTCGCCGCGGGATCGGCCAGTGCGGGGGCGACGGGTGCTACCGCCGCCACGACCGCGGATGTCAGGAAGATCAGTCCGGCTCTCCAGCGCGCTCGCGCCATCGCCATCGCCTCTCCAGTTGTCCGGCGCGAGCCGCGTCACCGACCTCGAGGCATCGATGACAACCTTGTCGCGCACCGTCGATGCGGGCTACCTTCGGCAATGGCTCACCGGATCGTCAAGACCGCGGTGAGAGCCTGTCCGATTCGAGACAACGATGTCCACCATCCGCACCAGCGGATTCGTCGAAGCGGGCAAGACGAACCGGCAAGCATTGACAGCGACAAGCCGGATGGTGTCCAATCCCCCGCATTATGACAACGTTGTCTCACTCGGGCCGGGACGCGGACGGACTTCCCCGCCCCGCCAGCAGGCGGGCCACGATGAGCGATGTGGCCCGGCTGGCCGGCGTCAGCATCAAAACGGTGTCGCGGGTCGTCAACGACGAGCCCGCGGTGCATCCGGACACCGCCGAGCGCGTGGTGGCCGCGATCGAACAGCTGGGGTTCCGCCGGAACCTCGGCGCCCGCAACCTGCGCCGCGGCTCGACCACCGGCACCATCGGCCTGGTCGTCGAGGACGTCGGCAACCCCTTCTACTCCGAGCTGAACCGCGCGGTGGAACGGATCGCGACGTCCTTCGGCAGACACGTGCTGACCGGGTCGTCCGGCGAGAACTCCGACCGCGAGCGCGAGCTGTCGCTGGAGTTCTGCGCGCGGCGCGTGGACGGGCTGCTGATCGTGCCCGCCGGGCTGCAGCACGGGTATCTCGTGCCGGAAATGCGCGCGGGCACGCCGGTGGTGTTCCTCGACCGCCCGGCAGGCGACATCGTGGCCGACACCGTGCTCGTCGACAACCTCGGCGGCACCATCGAGGCGGTCGGCCACCTCGTGCGCCACGGCCACCGCAGGATCGCGTTCCTCGGCGACAGCCCGGACATCTTCACCGCCGCCGAACGGCTCCGCGGATTCCGGGAAGGCTGTGTGCGCAACGGGATCTCCTACGACGAGAGCCTCGTGGCGATGCAGACGCCGACTCCGGAAACCGTCGGCCACGCCGTGCGCAAGCTGATCGGCGGGCCGAATCCGGCCACCGCCGTGATCGCGGGCAACAACCGGGTCGCGGTGCACCTGCTGCGCGCGCTCGCGCATTCCGAGCGCAGGCCCGCGCTGGTGAGCTTCGACGATTTCGAACTGGCGGACCTGCTCGACCCGCCGGTCACCGTGATCGCCCACGACGTCAGCGCCCTCGGGCACGCAGCGGCCGAGCTGCTGTTCGCCCGGATCCAGGGAGACCAGTCCGCCCCGAGAAAGGTAGTTCTGCCCGTGCACCTAGTCGCCCGCGGTTCCGGTGAGGCCGCCCTGTGACCAAGCACCTCGAGCCGGTCGCGCTCCCGGCCAACCAGCCGCCGCAGTTCTACCGGGGCGGCGACGCCATCGCCGCGCTGCGCGGCGCGACCGGCACCGACTCGAAATTCGGGCCGGAGGACTGGGTCGGTTCCGTCACGACCATGTTCGGCCAGGAGACCAACGGTCTCACCAAGCTGCCCAGCGGGATCTGGCTGCGCGACGCGGTCGGCGGCGACCCGGACGCGTGGCTGGGCGCGGCGCACGTCGCCAAACTCGGCGACTCGACCGGCCTGCTGGTCAAGCTGCTCGACGCCGGGCAGCGGCTGCCGGTGCACTTCCATCCGTCGGATTCCTTCGCCCGCAAGCACTTCGACTCGCACTTCGGCAAGACCGAGGCGTGGATCGTGGTCGGCACCTACGGCGACGACCCGCGCGTGTACCCGGGTTTCCGGGAGACGCTGAGCAAGGAAACCGTCGCCGAATGGACCCGCGAGCAGGACGCGCCGAGCATGTTGGGCGCGCTCAACAGCATCCCGGTGCGGGCGGGCGACACGGTCTACATCCCGGCCGGGCTGCCGCACGCGATCGGCGAAGGCGTGTTCGTGGTCGAACTGCAGCAGCCGACGGACTTCTCGCTGACCCTGGAATGGCGTGATTTCCTCGCCTCCCCGGAAAAGGGCCACCTCGGGATCGGCTTCGACACCGCGATCGAAACGCTCGACACCTCGGGCTGGGACGACGACCGGCTCAAGACGATCGTGAAGCACACCTCCGGCGACGAAGCGACCACAGTGGACTTGCTCGCGCCGGACTCGGCGGAGTTCTTCCGCGCCGACCGGATTCAGTTGTCCGGCAACGCGTTCTCCCTCGACCCGTCGTTCAGCGTGCTCGTCGCGCTCGACGGCGAGGGCATCCTGCGCACCGAGCACGGCGGCGAGTTCCCGGTGGCCAAGGGCGACACCTACGCGGTGCCGTTCTCCGCGGGCCAGACCGAGCTGTCCGGTTCGCTCACCGTCATCCGCTGCCGTCCGCCCGCCCCGGAAAGGAGTTAGCGCCGATGAGCGAGATCCTGCTCGACGCGGTGGACCTGACCAAGCACTACGGATCGGTGGAAGCCTTGCGCGGCGCGTCTTTCCAGGCGCGTGCGGGCGAGGTGACCGCTTTGATCGGCGACAACGGCGCGGGCAAATCCACGCTCGTGAAGTGCCTGTCCGGGGCTGAACAGCCGACGTCGGGCCGGATCTTGCTCGACGGGAAAGAGGTCCACCTCGATTCTCCGGTGGCCGCGCGCCGGGCAGGCATCGAGACGGTGTACCAGGATCTCGCCGTCGCGCCGGACCTCGATCCGGCGGCGAACCTGTTCCTCGGCCGGGAAATCCCGCGCAAGGGCATCCTCGGCAAGCTCGGCATGCTGGACAAGGCGGAGATGCGCCGCCAGGCGGTGGTCGAGTTCGAAAAGCTCGGCGTCACGCTGCAGAGCACCGACGTGTCGATCGGCTCGTTGTCCGGCGGGCAGCGGCAAAGCGTCGCGGTGGCCCGGTCGGTGGCGTGGGCGTCGAAGGTCGTGTTCATGGACGAACCGACCGCGGCGCTGGGCGTACGGCAGCGTGGGCGCGTGCTGGACGTGATCAAGAAGGTCCGGGACAAAGGCATCGCGGTGGTGCTGATCAGCCACAACATGCCCGAGGTGCTGTCAGTCTCGGACCGGGTCGAGGTGCTGCTGCAGGGCAGGCGCGTCGCCCGGTTCGCCGGGGCGGACACGAAACTCGAGGATCTGGTCGCGGCGATGACCGGGGCCCTCGTGCGGGAGGAGGTGGCATGAGCGCTCCGGCGAAGGACATTCAGACCACTGTGGACGGCGAGTTCGTCAAGCCGCCGCTGGGAAAACGGCTCGTCGGGGCGAACACCTTCTGGATCTCGCTGGTGCTGGTCGCGTTGATCGCGGTGTTCACCGTACTCGCCCCGGGCCAGTTCGCGACGGTGTTCACCTTCCAGATGCTGCTGAACGAAACGTCCGTGCTGCTGGTGCTTTCGGTCGGCATGACGTTCGTGATCATCACCTCCGGCATCGACCTGTCCGTCGGGTCGGTGCTGATCTTCGCGGGCATGGTCGCGGGCAAAACGATGGAAGCGCTCAGCGGCGGCGACGCCTCGCACGCCGGGTGGGGCGTCATCACCGCCGGACTCGTCGCGGCGGTGCTCGCGGGCACGCTCTGGGGCTTGATCAACGGATTCCTCATCGCGGTGGCGGGCATCCCGCCGCTGATCGTCACGCTCGGCACGATGGGCGCGGCGCTCGGCGTGGCATACCTGCTCAACAACGGGTCGGACGTGCACAGCGTGCCCACCGAGCTGAACAAAGTGCTCGGATACGGCACCTCGTTCGGCGGGATCCCGAACCTCGTACTGGTGGCCGTGGTGATCACGCTGATCGGCGCGTGGCTGCTGCACACCACGAGGTTCGGCCGCTACACGTTCGCCGTCGGCTCGAACGCGGAGGCTGCGCGGCGGTCAGGCATCGGCGTGACCGCGCACCTGCTGAAGGTGTACCTGCTCACCGGTTTCCTCGCGGGGCTCGCGGGGTTCCTGTCGCTGGCGTTTTACACGTCGACCACGATCTCAGCGCACGCCACCGACAACCTCAACTCCATCTCCGCGACGGTGATGGGCGGCACGAGCCTCTTCGGCGGCGTCGGCTCGATGCTCGGCACGGTGATCGGGGTGTTCATCCCTGCCGTGCTGAAGAAGGGCTTCAACATCACGCACGTGCAGGACTACTGGCAGCAGATCGCGGTCGGCGCGGTCCTCATCGCGGCGGTGTGGTTCGACCAGCGCCAGCGCCGCAAGCGCAACTCCCGCTGAATCGGTCCCCGAGTACAAAGAGGTGCTTACGATGAAGTTCAGCAAAACCGTCCTCGCCGCGGGAACGCTCGCGTCCGCGGCGATGCTGGTGGCCGCGTGCGGCGCCGGGCAGATCGGGCAGAGCGGGTCCGAGTCCGGCGGCAACTCCGCGAACAGCAAGAAGCTGGCGCTGGTACCAGGGGTGCAGGCGGAGCCGTTCTATATCTCGATGCAGTGCGGCGCGCAGGAAGAAGCGAAGAAGCTCGGCTACGAACTGACCGTGCAGGCACCGCAGAAGTTCGACGCCACCATGCAGACGTCCATCGTCAACTCGCTGGGCTCCAACCCGCCCGCCGCGCTGCTGGTCGCCCCGACCGACGACCAGGCGATGCTCGCACCGATCCAACAGGTGAAGAATCGCGGCGCGAAGATCGTCGAGGTCGACACTTCGCTCAAGGACAAGAGCGTCGCGGTGTCGTCGGTCTCCTCGGACAACGCCGAGGGCGGCAAGCTCGCCGCGCAGACCATGGCGAAGCTCGTTGGCGACAAGCCGGGTTCAGTGCTGATCCTCGACACCATCGCGGGCACCTCCACCACTGCTGCCCGTGCGAAGGGCTTCGAGGACGAACTGAAGAACCACCCGAACCTCAAGTCGACGGGCATTCAGTTCACTCAGAACGAGCCGGAGCAAGCAGCGTCGAAGGTGACCGCGGCGCTGGTCTCCACGCCGGACCTCGTCGGCATCTTCGCCACCAACCTCAACACTGGCGAGGGCGCGGCGACCGGTCTGCGCAACGCGGGCAAGATCGGCAAGGTCAACCTGGTCGGCTTCGACGCCAGCCCGTCCGAAGTGGACGGTCTGAAGAAGGGCGAGTACCAGGCGCTCATCGCGCAGGACCCGGCGCAGATCGGCACCAAGGGCGTCGACCAGGCGGTGGCCGCGCTGGAGGGCAAGCCGACCGAGCGGGACCTGACCGCGCAGCTGCACTCGATCACCAAGGACGACCTGGACGCGAATTCCCAGTACTTCTACAAGCAGAAGTGCTAGCCTCTGGACCGACCGAAGGGGACTTTCCGCGTGGAAAGTCCCCTTCTTCGTGTTACGGGCTAGTATCTACTCCCCCAGGTACCCGAGGGGAGGCCGTCGATGACCGAGAGTGCCCGGCTGCCGTGGCGCTCCCGCCCGGACGCCGTCGGCGTGCTCGGCGCGGCGCGGAAGGTCGCCGACGACCTGAAGGACGGTCTGTCCGGAGTCCGCGCCCGACGCGCCGCGCACGGGTTGCGGCGGCTGTTCGGCGTCGCCGGGCTGGGGCTCTCCGATCTGTCCGGCACCTTGATGTGGTCCGGCCGGCCCGGTGCCGACGACGCGGTGTCCCGAATTCTGGACGACGTGCTGCACCAGGAAGAACCGATCACCGCGGGCGGCGTGACGGCGGTCCCCCTCCACGTGCACGACGAACTGGCGGGCGCGTTGCTGCTGGTCGGCGAGGTTCCCGGCGCGGTGACCCGGCAGGCTTCCGACCTGGTGGTACAGGCTTTGGAACGGGGTCGGCTCGAAGCTTCGGCGGATCAGGCCGCGCAAGCCGAACTCCGGGCGCTGCGGGCGGAGATGTCGCCGCATTTCGTCTACAACGCGCTCACCGTCATCGCCTCGTTTGTCCGCTCGGAACCGGACCGCGCGCGTGATCTGATGCTGGATTTCGCCGACTACACCCGCTACAGCCTGTCGCGGCACGGCGAGTACACCGTCGTCGCCGAGGAGTTCCGCGCGGTGGAAACGTATCTCGCGCTGCAGCGGGCGGTGCTGGGAGAAAGACTCAAGGTGCAGGTGCGGGTCGCACCGGAGGTACTTGCGGTGGCGGTGCCGTACCTGGTACTCGAACCCCTCGTGGAAAACGCGATCCGGCACGGCATCGAGCCGCGGTCGGGCACCGGGCTCGTCCAGGTGCACGGACAGGCGGAAGGGAACGACTGCGTGATCAGCGTCGAGGACGACGGGGTCGGCATGGAGCCCGAGCGCGCCGCCGCCATCCTCGCGGGCAGCGGCGACGGCACCGGGCTCGGAATGGCCAATGTGGACAGACGACTGCGCACGGTCTACGGGGCCTGGTACGGGCTGACGGTGGAGACGGCGGTCGGCGAAGGCACCCGGGTCGTCCTGCGAGTACCGCGGTTCCAGCCGGGGGTGCTGCCGTGAGCGGGCTGCGGGTGCTGGCGGTCGACGATCTCGCGCCGGCGTTGGACGAACTGTGCCGGATGCTGCGCGAAGCGCCGGAAGTCGGCGAGGTCGTCGGTGCCAGCGATGCGTTGAAGGCACTGAAACTGTTGCAGGCAGACCATTTCGACGCGGTCTTCCTCGACATTTCCATGCCGGGTTTGGACGGGCTGGAACTCGCGACGCTGCTGGCGAAACTGTCCGAGCCTCCGGTGATCGTGTTCGTCACCGCACACGACGGACACGCGGTGGCCGCGTACGGCATTGGCGCGGTGGACTATCTGCTCAAACCGGTGCGTACGGAACGTCTTTCCGCCGCGCTGGCGAAGGTGACCCGTTTGGTCCCGAGTGGCCGTCGGAAGTCCTCGCCGGACGCGATGGCCGCGCTGCCAGTCGATTCCGGCGGCCGCACTCGTTACGTCCGCCGCGACGACGTGCTGTTCGCCGAAGCCAACGGCGATTACGTCCGACTCCACACGCGCGGCGGCGTGCATCCGGTGCGGATGCCGATCTCGCGGCTCGAAGAGTATTGGGAAGGCACTGGGTTTACCCGGGTGCATCGGGGGTTTCTGCTCGCGGTGAGTGCGGTGTTGGAGCTGCGGAGCGACACGACGGGCGGCTTGCTCGCGCACACCGAGGCTGGCGATGTGCCGGTCAGCCGACGACATGCGCGGGATCTTCGGGACCGGTTGCTGGAAGCGGCACAGCGCGGGCAGCTCGGGAGCACCCGATGAGCCGCACCAAACGCGTCGCCGTCACCAGCCCGCAGACCAGGCTCGCCCGCTCGCGACGCCTCGAACGCGGCCGCTGGCGCATGCCCCGCCTGCGCGCGCCGGAAGCGGAACGCGCGGCCGTCCTGTACCGGATCCAGCGCCGACGCGGAATCCCCGCGCTGGTGGCGATGTTCGTGCTGGTGCTGGGTTTGCCGGTGCTGTTTTCGCTCGCCCCGTCGCTCGACAGCGTGCGGTTGTGGGGAATTCCGCTGTCCTGGCTGCTGATCGCGGTCCTGCCGTACCCGGTGCTCGCCGGACTCTCGTGGTGGCAGCTGCGCCGCGCGGAGAAGATCGAGGACGATCGGTGAAATGGACATCGCGCTCGCGGTAGCCCCGGTCGTCCTCGTCACGCTGCTCATCGGCGTGCGCGGGGTCGCCGCCATGCGCACGACGTCCGACTTCCTCGTGGCATCCCGGCGGATCTCGCCCTTCGTCAACTCCGCCGCGGTCTCCGGCGAATACCTGTCCGCGGCGTCGTTCCTCGGCGTCGCGGGGCTGATGGTGAAGGACGGCGTCGGCGCGCTCTGGTATCCGGTCGGCTTCACCGCGGGATACGTCGCGATGCTGGTCCTCGTCGCCGCGCCCATGCGAAGGTCCGGAGCCCTCACCGTCCCCGATTTCGCCGAAGCCCGCCTCGCCTCCCCCGCGTTACGCCGCCTCGCCGCCGTGGTCGTGCTGGTGATCGGGACCATCTACGTAGTCCCGCAATTCCGCACAGCCGGGCTCGTGCTCACAGCAGTCGGCGGAACGCCGTATTGGGTCGGCGTGGTCATCGCGGGTACCGCGGTCAGCGTCACGCTCGCCCTCGGCGGGATGCGCGCAGCGACGTACGTCCAGGCGTTCCAGTTCTTCCTGAAACTCGTGCTGTTCCTCGTCCCCGCGCTGTGGCTGGTGCTCCACATCGGTTCCGAAACCCGCGACGCCAGCCTCACGCCGGTCGAGTTCACCCGCTTCTCGCACGCCACCCCGGTGCAGTTCGACCACGACGTCACGCTCACCTTCCGCGAACCCACCGCGATCGAGGACCGCGGCACGGTCCCACCGGGACAACTGGTGGTGCACAAGGGAGAACAGCTCACCTTCGCCGCCGGTGCGCAGGTTCCCGGCGTCAGCGGAGAGGTCGCGCTCGGCGGGCCGGAGTGGCAGCGTCCGCTGCTGGAGATCGACAAGGGGTACCCGCTGCTCGGCACGTGGGCGGTCCTCATCGCGACCGTCCTCGGCACCATGGGCCTCCCGCACGTCCTGATGCGCTTCCACACCAGCCCAGACGGCCGCGCCGCTCGCCGCACCGCCGCGATCACCGTGGCGCTGCTCGGAGTCTTCTACCTCTTCCCGGGGATCTACGGCGTGCTCGGCCGGGTGCTCGTGCCGCAGCTGTACCTGTCCGGCAACACCGACACCGTGGTCGTCGCGCTGCCCTCGCAAGTCGATCACAGCTGGGCCGGGCAGTTGTTCACCGCTTTGCTCACCGCGGGCGCGTTCGCGGCGTTTCTGGCGACGTCACTGGGATTGCTGCTGGTGATGTCCGGAGCGCTCGCCTACGACCTGATGCCCGGCGGCCTGCGTCGTCTGCGGGTCACGGTCGTGTTCGCCGCGATCGCGATGGTGCTGTTCGCGCTGCCGTCCGCGCGGCTCGACGCCGGAGTGCTCGTGACGTGGGGGTTCACCGTCGCCGCGTCCACGTTCTGCCCGCTGCTCGTGCTCGGCATCTGGTGGCAGCGGCTCACCGCGTCGGGCGCGATCGCCGGAGTGCTGACCGGGCTGGCCGCCTCGTCCGGGTCGATCCTGTTTGCGCTGGCCGGGCCGACGATGCATGGTTGGGTGGCGATCTTGGTCTCGCAACCGGCACCCTGGTCGGTACCGCTCGCGTTCGGCGTGATGATCACGGTGTCACTGCGCGGGCGCCCACCGTCCTGGGCCGGGGCCGCGATGCTGCGGCTGCACCTCGACGAGCGCCCTTCGTCCACGCCCGGTGACCGTTCGTCAACCGTTCGTCGTGCGGCGAGGCGTTTGAGCCGCTGACGGTTCCGCTGGCTCGGAGTCCTCCCTACTGTGTCGCGCACCACATCCGCAGCGTCGCACAAGGGAGATCCCATGAGCGCAGGCGACCCGTCCGGCGCGCCGCCGGACACGATCTGGGAGCAGGCGCACGACAGCGCCGAGTTCCGCGAACTCCGCGGCCGGCTGCGCCGGTTCGTGTTCCCGATGGCCGGACTGTTCCTCGCCTGGTACCTGCTCTACGTCCTGCTCGCGGACTACGCGCACGGCTTCATGAGCACGAAGATCACCGGCAACTTCACCGTCGGCCTGCTCTTCGGGCTGCTGCAGTTCGTCTCCACGTTCCTCATCACGTGGCTGTACGTGCGCTACGCCAATAAGAAGCTGGACCCGCTTGCTGAGCGGATCAAGGACGACATCGAAAACCCGGCGAAGGAGGGCGCGTGAGCACGCTCGCCGCGAGCGTCGAGGGCAGCAACCCGACGCTCAACATCACGATCTTCGCGCTGTTCGTGGTCATCACCCTGGTGATCGTGTTCCGCGCGAGCCGCAACACGAAGACCGCGTCCGACTACTACGCGGCCGGCCGCGCGTTCACCGGGCCGCAGAACGGCATCGCGATCTCCGGCGACTACCTGTCGGCGGCGTCGTTCCTCGGCATCGCCGGCGCCATCGCGGTGTACGGCTACGACGGGTTCCTGTACTCGATCGGCTTCCTGGTGGCTTGGCTGGTCGCGCTGCTGCTGGTGGCGGAACTGCTGCGCAACACCGGCAAGTTCACCATGGGCGACGTGCTGGCGTTCCGGATGAAGCAACGTCCGGTGCGCGCCGCGGCGGCGGTTTCGACGCTCGTGGTGTCGTTCTTCTACCTGCTGGCGCAGATGGCCGGCGCGGGCGGCCTGGTCGCGCTGCTGCTGGGCATCGAGGGCAAGGCCGCGCAGTCGCTGGTGATCGCGGTGGTCGGCGTGATCATGATCGCCTACGTCCTCATCGGCGGCATGAAAGGCACCACCTGGGTCCAGATCATCAAGGCGGCGCTGCTGATCATCGGCGCGCTGGCGATGACGCTGTGGGTGCTCGGCAAGTACGGCTTCAACTTCTCCGCGCTGCTGCAGGGCGCGGTCGACAAGGCCGGCCACGCCGGTGAGGCGCTGCTCGGGCCGGGCAAGCAGTACGGCACCAACGGCACGACGAAGCTGGACTTTTTCTCCCTCGGCATCGCTCTGGTGCTGGGCACCGCGGGCCTGCCGCACGTGCTGATGCGCTTCTACACCGTGCCGACCGCGCGCGAGGCGCGTCGTTCGGTGGTGTGGGCGATCGTGCTGATCGGCGTGTTCTACCTGTTCACGCTGGTGCTCGGCTACGGCGCGGGCGCGCTGGTCGGACCGGACGCGATCAAGAAGGCTCCGGGCGGCGTGAACTCCGCGGCGCCGTTGCTGGCGCTGAACCTCGGCGGTCCGGTGCTGCTCGGGCTGATCTCGGCGATCGCGTTCGCCACGATCCTCGCCGTGGTCGCGGGATTGACGATCACCGCGTCCGCTTCGTTCGCCCACGACGTGTACGCGAACGTGTTGAAGAAGGGCAAGGCCAACACCGGTTCGGAGGTCCGGGTCGCCCGGATCACCGCCGTGGTGATCGGCATTGTCGCGATTCTCGGCGGCATTCTGGCGAATGGGCAGAACGTCGCGTTCCTGGTGGCGCTGGCCTTCGCGGTGGCGGCTTCGGCGAACCTGCCGACGATCCTGTACTCGCTGTTCTGGAAGCGGTTCAACACCCAGGGCGCGCTGTGGAGCATTTACGGCGGGCTGATCGTGACGATCGTGCTCATCGTGTTCTCGCCCGCCGTTTCCGGGAAGCCGGTCGACCCGAAGACGGGCAAGAGCGCGTCGATGCTGCAGGGCGTCGACTTCCACTGGTTCCCGCTCGACAACCCGGGCCTGGTGTCCATTCCGATCGCGTTCGTGCTCGGCTGGCTCGGCACGATCCTGTCGAAGGAACACGACAAGGCGAAATACGCCGAAATGGAAGTACGGGCGCTCACCGGTGCCGGTGCGGAAAAGGCCGTGCAGCACTGATTTTTTGCCTCGGGAAAACCGCTGGGAGCCGCTTTGCCGCGGCACCCAGCGGTTTTTTCAATACGGCAGCTTCCCCTGCGCGATCCCGTCGAGAGTGCCTTCCAGGACGCGGCGCAGATACCGCCACAACCCGGCCCCCAGCGAAATCCGGGCTACCCCCAGTTCGGCAAGCCCGGCCAGACCCGGACCACCGGGAAGCGCCGAAGCATTGACCGGACCGCCCACCTGACGGACGAATTCGGCCAGCACTTCCGGCGAACGCACGAGAATCGGGTACACGCAATCGGCGCCAGCCTCGAGGTACGCGCGCCCGCGAGCCACCGCGTCGTCGAGCACAGCCTGCTCGTCCGGTGCCCCGAGGAACGAATCCACCCGCGCGTTGACCACGAGCCCGTCGCCAGCCGCCCGACGCAACCCGGCGAGCCACTCCGCCTGCTCCGCCGCCGGCCGCTGACTGCCCTTGCCGTGGTCGGTGTCCTCGATATTGCAGCCGACCGCACCGATTTCGTTCAGCCGGGCCGCAAGATCGGCTGGCGCCAAGCCATACCCAGCCTCGGCATCGACGGTCACCGGCACCGACACCGCGTCCACGATCCGCTTGGCCGCCGCGAGCATCTCGTCCGCGGACGCGCCCTCGTGGTCCGTCTGCCCGAGCGCCGCCGCGACCGCCGCGGAACTCGTTGCCACGATGGGAAAACCGGCCGCTTCCACCGCCTGCGCAGTGTCCGCGTCCCAAGCGTTCGGCAGAATCAACGGCTTGCCGGGCACATGCAGCGCCCGCAGCTTCTCGGCGCTCACTCCGCACGCTCCGGTAGCGGGGCGTGGCTCGCGACCATGAGCCGGTTCCAGGTATTGATGGCGACCACGCACCACGCCAGCGCGCGGTACTGGTCCTCGGTGAACACGCGGACTGCCTCGGCGTAGACGTCTTCGGGGACGTCCTTGTGGTCCGAGATCAGGGTCATCGCCTCGGTGTAGGCGAGCGCGGCGCGTTCCTGTTCGGTGAACAGTTCGGTCTCGCGCCACCCCTCGAGCACGTAAAGCCGCCGCGGCGCTTCCCCAGCCGCGACGGCCTCGGCCGCGTGCATGTCGAGACAGTAGGCGCACCCGTTGATCTGCGACGCGCGCATCTTGACCAGCTCGATGAGCTTCCCGTCGAGCCCGGCGTTCGCGCTGGCCTTCTTCACCTCGCCCTGCAGGTGGGACATCGCTTGATACAACCCGCCCGTGGCGAGCGGGATTCGCTTCGTCATGCCGTCCACGCTAATCGGGATTGGCCTAGCGGGGTGGTCCAGTTCGCGGTGGGTGGCGTGGGCCAGTCAGGCCCGCGGACGAGCGTTGCGGAGCCGGATTCCGCTGAACCCCGCCGTACTGGCGGCCGCCGCGTCCCAGAAGGGCCAGAGGTTCGCGAGCACTCGCAGCTGAATTCCGGCCTCCTCGTGCAGGCGCAGGAGATCGCCGACCGGTTCCGCCGGGCCTAGCGGCTCGACCGGTTCGGTGGCGACGTGGGCATGCTCGCCGAACGGCCGGAAACTGGCCGAGGGAAGCCGGTAGGCGAACAGTTTCACCGTCCGGAGCGCCTCCAGCCAGCGGTATTCGACGGCATGAACCCGTTCGTCGCCGCCGAGGATCCGTTCCCGATCGACGTCAGTGGTCGACGGCGTGGCCCAAGCCATCGCCCGGGGACATCCGCGCGGGAACCAGTAGTCCGGACAGCGGGCGGCATCGACCGCCCAGACGTACGGATCCCGCTGCCGCGCGGTTGCCGCGACGTGCGGCACGAAGCGCGTGATCCCCGGGTCTTCGGAGAAATGCAGCACCTGGCCAGGCTCGGGTCGCATCCCCCTGTTCTACTGCGCGATCAGCGCCCGCAGAACAGGCAGAGCGGCAAAACCAGCTCAAGATCCGTCTTCCGCACCGGTTTCCCGTCCACCGGCGTCTTCCCCGGCGGGGTGTCCGCGTCGGGCTGGATGCCGCCCGCCGCGACGCGGTCCAGGGTGCGCAGTCCGGCCGAGCCGACCGTGCCGAAGACCGTGTAGTTCGGCAGCAGGCTGGAATCCCCGTACACCACGAAGAACTGCGAGCCGTTCGTGTCCGGTCCGGCGTTCGCCATGGCCAGCAGGCCGCGCGCGTACGTCCGGCGCTTGCCGGTCGGGTCGGACGGCGCGGGCGGGAGCGTCGTCGGCAGTTCGTCGCGGAACTTGTAGCCCGGGCCGCCCTCGCCGGTGCCGGACGGGTCGCCGCACTGCAGGACCTTCAGCGTCGGGTACGCGGTGAGCCGGTGGCAGGTCGTTTGGTTGTAGAAGCCGTTGGCCGCCAGGTGCAGGAAGCTCTGCACGGTGCACGGCGCCTGCGCGCGGTTGAGCTTCAGCGGAAGCAGACCCTGGTTGGAAAACACCGCGACGTCAACGCTGCCGTGGTTCGGCGTGTGCTTCGGATCGCGCGGGAGCGAAACCGGGCGCACCGCGGGGTCGTCCGGCGTCGAGGTGTACTGGCACGGCCCCGACGTGACCTTCGGCGGCGCCGCCTCCGCCGAAGCCGCAACGGCGACCAGCGACAACGCGGTCAGCACGGACACGAGCAGTTTCTTCATTCCGGTTCCCTCCCAGTGCACGGAGGATCGCAGTATAGGGACGGGAAACTGCCCGCGCTTCCGGCGAAAGTCGCATCCTGACCGGTTCCTGACACCCGCCTCCTACCGTGCGGTTTCATGATCACTCCCCTCGTCGCAGGACTGGCCGTCGCCGGGCTCCTGGCCGTCCCCGCCGGTCCCGTGCAGCAACCGCTCGCGTCCTCCGCCGCCGAACAGCAGGCGGTGTTCGCCTACTGGACCCCGCAACGGCTCGCCGCGCTGACCGAACCGTCGTCGCAGAATCCGCCGAAGAGCGGTCCCGACGGTGCCCCGTGGCCGGGACCGCTCCCGAAGACGGTCGGCCGGCTCTTCTACACCGACCACGGCGAGGACGCTAGCTGCACGGCGACCGTCGTCCGCAGCAAGAACCGCAGCACGATCGTCACCGCCGGGCATTGCGTCAACGACACCGATCTCATTGGCGAGCACAACGCTTGGAACGCGCACATCATGTTCGTCCCCGGCTACTACGACGGCCAGGCCCCGTACGGGAAGTTCGCCGCCCGCCTCGGCGTCGCCGACCGCACTTGGCTCGCGAACGATCAGCAGAACGCGCGGAAATTCGACACCTACGACCAGGCCTTCGCGGTTCTCGGGCCGAACGAATCAGGACACCTGGTGCAGGACGTGGTCGGCGCGCAGCAGATCGGCTTCGACCGGCCTGGCGCGGCGAAGGTGACCCAGTTCGGCTACCCGCGGGCGGCTTCGGACCCGGCTCGCGAGGGCCTGCCGGAGTACACCGGGGCGCAGTTGGCTTATTGCACTGGCACCGCGCGGCAGTGGAGCGGCACCGCCACCGACCCGGACTCTCCCGATCAGTGGGGCACGGCATGCGTCATGGGCGGCGGTTCCAGCGGCGGCCCCCGATTGCGCGACTTCAACCCGGCGACCGGATTGGGCACGGTCGTCGGAGACAACACGCACGCTGGATTCTTTGCCGCGGACGGGAAGCCGTGCGAGCGCGATGCGGGCTGCACGCGGTACTTGGTGGGACCGCAGTTCAGCGGCAAGGTAACCAAGCCGCTGTATGAGGCGGCACAGTCGTCGTGAGTGGCAAATCCGGTTCTAACCGGGATTGCCGCTCACGAGTCCTTTAGTTCCCCGATCAACCGGTCCGCCGCCGCGAACGGGTCCAGCTCCCGCGCCACCACTCGCGCCGCCAACTCGCCCAGCCGATCGCCGTGCCGGAGATCCGCCAGCTCCGCGTGCAACCTCCGCAACGCGATCGCGGCGACTTCCTCGCGGGCGCGAGCGGCGCGGCGGCGGTCCAATTCCCCATGCGCGACAAGCCATTCATGATGCGTGCGCAACGCCGACACCACCTCGTCGACGCCCTCGCCCTTCGCCGCGACCGTGCGGACGATCGGCTGCCGCCAGCTCGGCCCGCGCAATTCGCGGCGGGCCAAGGTGATCATCTGCTTCAGGTCGTGCACCGTCGCGTCGGCGCCGTCGCGGTCGGCTTTGTTGACCACGAACACATCCGCGATCTCCAGCACTCCCGCTTTCGCCGCCTGGATGCCGTCGCCCATTCCCGGGGCCAGCAAAACCACCGTGGTGTCCGCCAGTTTCACAACGTCCACTTCGGACTGTCCAACCCCGACAGTCTCGATCAGCACCACGTCGAACCCGGCGGCGTCCAGCACCCGCACCGCCTGCGGGGTCGCCCAGGACAACCCGCCGAGATGGCCCCGGGTGGCCATCGAGCGGATGAACACGCCGGGATCGGTGGCGTGCTCAGTCATCCGGATCCGGTCGCCGAGCAGCGCGCCGCCGGAGAACGGCGACGACGGGTCGATCGCCAGCACCCCGACCCGCAAACCCTCGCCGCGCAACGCGGTGAGCAGCGCTGAGGTCGAGGTCGACTTCCCGACCCCGGGCGGGCCGGTGAGCCCGACGACGCGAGCGCGGCCGGTGTAAGGCGTCAAAGCGCGGGCGATATCCGCCACGCGCGGCGAGGAATCCTCTACAAGAGAAATGAGCCGGGCGACCGCGCGCGGTTGTCCTTCCCGCGCGCGGCCGACCAGCTCATCGAGGTCCGGGCCGGCCAACTTACGCCGACGGGACGCGGATCAGCAGCGCGTCGCCCTGGCCGCCGCCACCGCACAGGGCGGCCGCGCCGAGACCGCCGCCGCGACGGCGCAGCTCGTGCACCAGGTGCACGGCCAGCCGCGCGCCGGACGCGCCGATCGGGTGGCCGAGCGCGATCGCGCCGCCGTTGACGTTCACCTTCGACTCGTCCAGCCCGAGCTTCTCGCTCGACACTAGGCCGACCGCGGCGAACGCCTCGTTGATCTCCACCAGGTCCAGGTCGCCGACCTCCAGCTTCGCCTTCTTCAGCGCGGCGAGGATCGCGTTCGACGGCTGCTCGTGCAGGCTCGCGTCCGGACCGGCGACCACGCCGTGCGCGCCGATCTCGGCCAGCGGCGTGATGCCCAGCTCGGCCGCCTTCTCCGGGCTGGCCACGATCACCGCTGCCGCACCATCGGAAATCTGCGACGCCGAACCGGCGGTGATGGTGCCGTCCGAGGCGAACGCCGGACGCAGCTTCGCGAGGCTCTCGCCGGTGGTGTCCGCGCGCACGCCCTCGTCGGTGGTGAAGACGACCGGGTCGCCCTTGCGCTGCGGGATCGATACCGGCGCGATCTCCTCGCGGAAGAACCCGGCGTCGATCGCGGCCGCGGCCCGCTGGTGCGAACGCGCGGAGAACGCGTCCTGCTGCTGGCGGGTGACGCTGTAGCGGGCGTTGTGCTTCTCCGTCGAAACACCCATCGCGACCTGGTCGAACGCGCAGAACAGGCCGTCGTAGGCCATGTGGTCGACCAGCGTGGTGTCGCCGTATTTGAAGCCCGCGCGGGACTTCGGCAGCAGGTGCGGCGCCTGCGTCATCGACTCCTGGCCGCCCGCGACGACGAGGTCGAACTCGCCCGCGCGGATCAGCTGGTCGGCGAGCGCGATCGCGTCGAGGCCGGAAAGGCAGACCTTGTTGACGGTCAGCGCCGGAACGTCCATCGGGATGCCCGCGGCGACCGCGGCCTGGCGCGCCGGGATCTGGCCCGCGCCTGCGGTGAGCACCTGGCCCATGATCGTGTACTGGACCTGGTCCGGGGAGACGCCGGCGCGTTCGAGCGCGGCCTTGATCGCGATCCCGCCCAGCTGGGCTCCCGAGAAGTCCTTCAACGAGCCGAGCAGCCGCCCGATCGGGGTACGGGCAGCGCCCAGGATCACGGAACCGGACACGACGTCCTCCAAAGCATCGGTGCACTGGCAGTGTTCCCACGATACGGCCTGGACCGGGTTCCCGGCGCGTCTTGATGGAGCCAGTGTGAGGGGGCGCACGCGGGGTTCCGCGCGGCCGCGCGGGGCTTATCCTCCCCGGTATGGACACCGAGCCCAGCGCATCCGTGCTCAAGCCGTTCGTGACCGCGATCGACCACGTCGGCATCGCCGTGCCCGACCTCGACGCGGCCATCGCCTTCCACCGCGACCACTTCGGCCTGGAGGTCGCGCACGAGGAGGTGAACGACGAGCAGGGCGTGCGCGAGGCGATGCTGCGCGCCCCCGGTACCGCGGGCACCGAGACGATGATCCAGCTGCTCGCCCCGTCCCGCGACGATTCGACGATCGCGAAGTTCATCGGCCGCAACGGGCCGGGCCTGCAGCAGCTCGCGCTGCGAGTGTCCGATGTGGACGCTGCGGCCGAGGCGCTCCGGGCGCAGGGCCTGCGGCTGCTCTACGACGCGGCCAAGCGCGGGACCTCGAACAGCCGGGTGAACTTCGTGCACCCGAAGGATGCTGGCGGGGTTCTGGTCGAACTGGTGGAGCCTGCCGCCTCGCACTAACGCTCACACCGCCGAAGCAGGCGGCTTTCCCTTAACCGCCCGGGCCGACAACGCGTTCGCCACAAACGTCAACTCGCCGTCAAACTCCGCAGGCCGGTCGTCCCCGGTGTGCCGAGCCGTCGCGTGCCGGTGCGTGACAGCGCGGGCCAAAAGCCCGGACGCGTTGTCGATGTCCGCCCCGGCGAGCCGTCCGCCGGTCGCGGCCACGATCACCGATCGCATCAGCCGGACCAGTTGCTGGAAGCGTTCGGACAGCGCGTCGCGGACAACGTGATGCGTGTCGGCTTCGCGCCACAGCAGGTGCGAGAGCCCGAGCGAACCGGTGAACCGGCGGTCGAGTTCGCCGACCAGTCTGCGCAGGGAACCCGCCAGGTCGCCGGGGACGACGACCGCGGCGGGTTCGATGCGTTCGTCCGGCAGCCGGTCGACCAACGCGGCCAGCAGGTCGGACTTGCGGCGGAAGTAATAGTGGACCAGGCCCTTCGGGACCCCGGCGCGCTCCGCGATGCGGGACGTCGGGGTCGCCTCGAAGCCGGACTCGGCGAACAGCTCCTCCGCCGCGCACAGGATCCGTTCCTTCGCCGAGTCGTCGGTCATGTCACCTTCCTCGTCGAGGCTCCGCTGCCTCGATCAGTGCTGGCCCGCCATCCGGTGGGCGGCGTTGGCCTCCGGCATCGCGGCCGCGCCGGCGATGATCGTCAGCGCACCGCCGACCCAGGACGTCCACGACGCCCCGTTGAATTCCGTATACCCCATCACCCACGGCGCGATGAACAGCAACGCGCCGAGGACGATCTGCACGCCCTCGCCGTAAACCATGCTCGGCGTCGCGAGCGACACCAGGCCGTCGATCGCGATCAGCGCACCGAGGACCACCATCGTCCACACCATCGTGGTGTTCGTGCTCAGCCAAAGGGGTGAAAGAGCGGCGACAACACCAATCACGACCTCGGCCCAGTCGTAGGGCCGCGTCCAGGCGCGCGTCGAGACTTCACTCATTCGTGCTCACCTCCGCCGGAAAAGAGCCGTTCAGGGAGATTTCCCACTGCCGACTATGCGCCTTGACTGGCCAGCCGGTCAAGATTCGTGCGTCACACTTCGACTCGTGTAAGGGGTGTGTGTCTCGTACAGTGAGGCCCCCCGGTTACCGACGAGTAATTTCGTGCTGTCGCGTGCCGCGACCGACCCCCTGGAGGTTCCCGATGTCGCACCTCGACGAGATCCAGCAGGCGATCCTGAACGGCCGCCTCGACGCGATCGCCGAGCTGCCCGTGCCCGAGAGCTACCGGGGCGTCACCGTGCACGCAGACGAGGTCGACATGTTCGAGGGCCTCGAAAGCCGGGACAAGGACCCGCGCCGCTCGCTGCACGTCGACGACGTCCCGACGCCCGAGCTCGGCCCCGGCGAGGCGCTGGTCGCGGTGATGGCCAGCGCGATCAACTACAACACCGTCTGGACGTCGATCTTCGAGCCGATCCCGACGTTCAAGTTCCTGCGCAAGTACGGGAAGCTCTCGCCGCTGGCCAAGCGGCACGACCTGCCGTATCACGTGGTCGGCTCGGACCTGTCCGGCGTCGTGCTGCGCACCGGCGCGGGCGTGCACAACTGGAAGCCCGGCGACGAGGTCGTCGCGCACTGCCTGAACGTCGAGCTGGAAGGCCCGGACGGGCACAACGACACGATGCTCGACACCGAGCAGCGGATCTGGGGCTTCGAGACGAACTTCGGCGGGCTCGCCGAGATCGCGCTGGTCAAGGCCAACCAGCTGATGCCGAAGCCGGCGCACCTGACCTGGGAGGAATCCGCCTCCCCCGGCCTGGTGAACTCGACCGCGTACCGGCAGCTGGTGTCGCGCAACGGCGCGGACATGAAGCAGGGCGACGTCGTGCTGATCTGGGGCGCGTCCGGCGGGCTCGGCTCGTACGCGACGCAGTACGCGCTCAACGGCGGCGCGATCCCGGTGTGCGTCGTGTCCAGCCCGGAGAAGGCCGAGATCTGCCGGAAGCTCGGTGCGGAGCTGATCATCGACCGCACCGCCGAGGGCTACAAGTTCTGGAAGAACGAGAACGAGCAGGACCCGAAGGAATGGCAGCGGTTCGGCGCGAAGATCCGCGAGCTGACCGGCGGCGAGGACCCGGACATCGTGTTCGAGCACCCGGGCCGCGAGACCTTCGGCGCGTCGGTCTACGCCGCGCGCAAGGGCGGCACCATCGTCACCTGCGCGTCCACCTCGGGCTACATGCACCAGTACGACAACCGGTACCTGTGGATGAACCTCAAGCGGATCATCGGCTCGCACTTCGCGAACTACCGCGAATCGTGGGAGGCCAACCGGCTGATCGCGAAGGGCCTCATCCACCCGACGCTGTCGAAGACGTACTCGCTCGAAGAGACCGGCCAGGCCGCCCTTGACGTGCACCGCAACGCGCACCAGGGCAAGGTCGGCGTGCTCGCCCTCGCCCCGGAAGAAGGGCTCGGCGTTCGCGACGAGGAACTGCGCGCCAAGCACCTCGACGGAATCAACGCGTTCCGCGGCGCGTGAGGGCAGACCACCTGCCCCTTCGGTCCGGCCGCTCGCCGCACGAGCGGCCGGACCCCGTGGGTGCTCACCCGTCCGTGACCGCGGAGCGACTACGGTGGTGTCATGAGTCTTGGCGATGAACGCGAACTCGTGCCGCTGGGAGCCGGCTTCGACGTAGCGAAGCGGGGGTACGCCCGAGCGCAGGTCGACGAGCACCTCGAACGGCTCGACGGCGACCTGAAGATGCTCACCGCCGATCGCGACGCCGCCATCGCCCAGTCCGGCGACCTGGCCCGGCAGCTGGAAGTCGCGCGCGGCGAGATCGCCGATCTCCGCGGTCAGGTCGACCGGCTCGCGCAGCCGCCGACGAGCGTCGAGGGCCTGTCCGAGCGCCTCCAGCGGATGCTGCGGCTGGCGCAGGACGAGGCCGCCGACACGCGGGCCCGCGCCGAGGCCGAAGCGGGCCACATCCGGGCCAAGGCGGAGACCGACGCCAGCGCCATGCGCGCCCGGTACGAGCAGCTGCTCACCGAGCTCGACCTGCGCCGCAAGGAGATGGAAGCCGAGCACCGCAAGGTGCTCGAGGACGCGCGCGCCGAGGCCAAGCGGATCACCGACGAGGCCGAGGCCGAGCGCAAGAAGCTCGACGCGGAGTCCGAGGCCCGCCGCACGCAGGTCGAGGAAGACTTCGAGATCGCCATGGCCACCCGCCGCGCCGAGGCGATGCGCGTGCTGGCCGAGCAGGAGGCGGCCAGCAAGACGGAAGCCGAGCGCCGGGTCCGCGAGGCCGCCGAGGACGCGGCCGCGATCCGCGCCAAGGTGCTCGAAGAGGAGACGGCGGCGAAGGCCGACATCGACCGTCGCCAGCGCGAATCGGTCGCCGACGCGAACAAGCGCCGCCAGGACTCGATCACCGAGGCCAACGCGCGCCTCGCGGAAGCCGCCGACGAGGCCCGTCGCCGCGTCCGCACGGCCACCGACGAGTCCAACCGCCGGATCACCCAGGCCAACGAGCGGGTCGAGGCCCTGCGCACGGTCCGGGCGAGCCTGGCCGAGCAGGTCCGGTCGGCGCGCACCGTGCTGGCCGAGGCGCAGCACGTGCTCGGCGAGACCGACGGGGCCGTTCCCGCGGACATCAAGGCCGCGGTCGACGAAGCCAACGGGTCCGGGCCGAAGTCCGGCAAGAACGGCACCCAGGCAAGCGGCGCCACCGCGTCGGGCACGGGCGACGCCAGCCAGAATTCCGCTGGTCAGAGCGCCAAGAACGCCCCCGCGAACAGCGCGAAGCCCGCGGTGAGCCGCGACGTCGAGCAGACCGTCCGGCTGCGGACGTCCGACGTGCCCAAGCCGCAGCCGCAACCGCGTCCGGCGGGAAAACCGACTGGCGAGTAACCTTCCCCCGCGAAGGGGCCGCGCCGCCCCGCTGACCGATCGCCGGGAGGTTGTGGATGGCTGTCTATCGGACTGTGGTGGTGGGCACGGACGGGTCCGACTCGTCCTTCGCCGCGGTGGACAAGGCCGCCGGGGTGGCTGCCGACGCGGGAGCGACGCTCGTCGTCGTCTGCGCGTACCACCCGGCCAGCCGCCAAGACGTGGAACGCGCGCAGGACGAGCTGGGCGACGAGGCCTACCAGGTGGTCGGGTCCGCGCCCGCCGAGGACACGCTGCAGTCCGCACGGGACCGCGCGGCGAAGGCCGGCGCCGCGAACATCGAAACGGTCGCGCTGGAAGGCCAGCCGGTCGACATGCTGCGGAAGGTCGTGAAGGACCGCAAGGCTGATCTGCTGGTGGTCGGCAACCGCGGCCTGAACACCCTCGCCGGACGGATCCTGGGCTCGGTCCCGGCGGAAGTGGCCCGGAAGTCGGGCGTCGACGTGCTGATCGTGCACACCACCTGAGTCCGTGGCTGATTCCTCCAGGGACCTGCAGCAGCGCCTGGAACGCGCCCTGCTCGGCGGGCCTCGCCGCTACACCCGGCTCGAAGTAGCGAAACGGGCCGGCGTACCCGAAGAACGCTCGCGCCGGCTGTGGCGGGCGCTGGGTTTCGCCACCGTCGAAGACGACGAGATGGTGTTCACCGACGCGGACGTCGAAGCCATGCGCATCGCCGACGGCTTGGTGAGCTCCGGCTTAGTCGCGCCCGGCATGGAAGTCGCGGTGACCCGTGCCCTCGGCCAGCACCTTTCCCGGCTGGCCGAGTGGCAGGTCCACATGCTGTGGGCACTGATCACCGAAAACCCGGAACTGGCCCGCAACGACCGCCAAGTGACTCGCCTGGTGGAACGCCTGCTCCCGGAACTGGAGCAAGTACAAAACTACGTCTGGCGCCGCCACCTGGCCGCCTTCGCCGGCCGCGCCTTCGCCAGCCCAGACGAGGACCTGGAAACGCGCGCGCTAGTCGTCGGCTTCGTGGACATGGTCGGCTACACCCGCTTCACGAGAGAAGCCGACGAGGAAGAACTAACCCAGGTCCTGGACGGCTTCGAATCCCTGGCCACCGAAGTCATCGCAGAACACCACGGCCGAGTGGTGAAGATGATCGGCGACGAAGTCCTCTTCGTCACCGACTCCCCCGCCGACGGCGCGGAAATCGCCCTGACGCTAGCCGAACGAACCGGCGAAGACGGCGACCTACCCGCAGTCCGAGCCGGAATGGCGTCGGGCCGGGTCCTCTCCCGCTTCGGGGATGTCTATGGCTCCGTGGTGAACCTGGCCGCCCGCCTCACGTCAGCCGCCCGCCCCGGAACCGTGCTGGTAGACCGAGAACTGGCCGGGCAGCTGGAGTCGCTGCCGGAATTCGACCTACGCACCAGACGCCCCATCGCAGTACGCGGCTACAACCGCCTGCGCCCATCGGCGCTACGGCGGGCGAAGGACAAACCCACCGGCCGCTTCGCGTCTTCCCAGCAACTGGCGGCGGAGATGCTAGGCCTAGGCGACCCCACTCCACCCGAAACCCCGGAGCAAGACGACTTCCCGCCCCCCGCTGCTCCACGCAAACGCCGCCGACGCCGCTAAACGTCCGTGAGGGGAACCCTCACGGACTCTGATTCCCTCAGGGTTCCCCTCACGACCAGCGGCGGTCCGTGAGGGACCCCTTCACGGACTTAGATTCCCTCAAGGGGCCCTTCACGGACCGCCCCCACCCCCGCGATGCACCCAATGTGGCATTCGGTGCATCCCACGCACCCAATGCGGCATTGGTTGCGTCGCATGCACCCAACGCCACATTGGGGCGCTAGCCCCACCCACCAACCGCCGCCGACACACCCAACGCACGAGGCACCCAGCCCCCACCCTCGCGCCAGTGCACCCAACTATCGAGGCACCCAGCCCCACACCGGCACCACTGCACCCAACGTTCGAGGCACCCCGCCCCCAAACCGCACCGGTGCACCCAACCTTCGAGGCACCCAGCCCCTCCCCCGCACCCCGATACGAAGCTCTCCTGCGGTCTGGGGGTGCTTGTCAAGGCATCTTTCCCGCCTTGACAAGCACCCCCAGACCGTCAGCACAATCAAGCTTCGGGGTGCCCCACGCAACCACCAGCGATGTTGCCGCCAGGCGACGAGCAATCAAGCATCAAAATCCACAGTAACCCGCTCAGAAACCGGATGAGACTGACAAGTCAGCACAAACCCAGCCTCCACCTCCGCCTTCTCCAACGCGAAATTCCGCCGCATATCAACAGAACCCTCAGTCACCCGCGCCCGGCAAGTCCCGCAAACCCCGCCCTTGCAAGCAAACGGCAAATCCGGCCGAAACCGCTGCGCCCCATCCAACACCGAAGACTCACGCGGCAAATTCATAGTCGTAGACCGACCGTCAAGAACCAGAGTCACCTCAGACGAAGCACCAGCCACCGCAGGATCAACATGCTTAACCGGCTCCGGCGGCACATCGTCCACATAGAACAGTTCCTGATGAATCCGCTCCCCAGGAACCCCCAGCGAACCAAGAAGATCCTGCGCAGAGGTGACCATCCCAAACGGCCCGCAAAGCCAAAAGTGATCCACCTCGTCCACCGGCACAATCGACCCGAACAACGCACTCAGCTTGTCCGCATCCAACCGCCCAGTGAACAACTCAGCCTCACGAGGCTCCCGAGACAACACATGCACGAGTTCCAGCCGAGCCGGATACCGATCCTTCAAATCAGCCAGATCATCAGCGAACATCACCGTGTCAGTCCGACGATTCCCATACAGCACGGTGACCGAAGCATCCGGAGTAGCCAGCAGCGAGGCCGCAATAGACAACACCGGCGTGATACCGGAACCAGCAGCGATCAGAACATGGTGACCGCCACCGGCGAGATCCGGTGTGAACGACCCAGTCGGCGCGGAAACCTCAACAGTGTCCCCAGGCTGGACCTCATTGACCAGCCACGTCGAAAAGACACCGTCCGGCACGAGACGCACCCCGACCCGCGGCCGCTCCCCCACCGCAGCACAGATGGAGTACGAGCGACGCTCATCCCGCCCGTCCACCATCCGCCGCAGCGTGAGCGACTGCCCAGGCGCGAAGGCATAAACCGACGCAAGCTCAGAAGGCACGTCGAAGGTAACGGCCACAGCGTCATCACAAAGCCGCTCAACCTCAGCCACCCGCAACGGATGGAACCCGGTACGACGGGAAACGGTGGCAGTCACTCAAATCTCCTTGACGTGTTCGAACGGCTCCCAGCAAGACCGGCACCGCCGCAACGCTTTGCACGCGGTGGCACTGAACCGAGACTGCTCCTCCGTATCCAAAGACCCGCAATGCGGACAAGCCACCCGCCGCACAGAAGGCCCCAGTGTCAACGGAATCGGCCCAGCCGCCCGCTGAGGAGCAGACCCCGGCGGAGCGATCCCAGCCTCAGCAAGCTTCCGCCGCCCGTCCTCGCTGATCCAGTCCGAAGTCCAAGCCGGTTCCAGCACAGTGCGAATGTCAATCTCGACATACCCCGCACCACGCAAGGCATGCTCCAGGTCGTCCCGCATAGTGTCCATGGCCGGACAACCGGTGTAAGTCGGCGTAATAGAAACCGTAACCCGACCGTCCTCTTCGGACACCTCGCGCAACACACCCAGATCCGCGAGTGTCAGCATCGGCAGCTCCGGATCAGTGACCGTCGAGGCCACCGCGACCGCGGTCACCACGACGCCCCAGGCATCGCCCGAGCCACACTCTGCAGCTCAGCCAGCAGGAAGCCCATCTGTTCAGTGTGGACACCGTCGCGCCCGGTCCGACCGGAAACCCCGGCAATAGCCCCGATCTCTGGCCGCTCCAAGGTCGCCGCGGCCAACGCCTCATCCACCACAGCGTCGAACTCCGGCCGCAACGAAGCAGCATCCACCAGCTCAACCGGATGCGTCGAGAACAACTCCTCGACATAGGGCCAAGCCGCAGCCAGCCCCTCGGCCATCCGCTCCCGCGACAACGGTGTCCCGTCGCCCAGCCGCACCAACCACTGCGCGGCGTAATCCCGGTGATAAGCCAATTCCTTGACACCCTTGGCCGCAATGGCCGCCAGCACCGGGTCCACACTGGACTCCAACTGCTGGAACAACGCGAGCCGCCAAGTCGAGAACAAGAACAGCTGCGCGATCAGATGCCCGAAGTGCCCGCCACCCAGCTCCGCCAACCGAACGTTCCGGAATTCGTTCTCGGCGCGCAAGAACGCGAACGAGTCCTCGGACCGATCAGTACCGTCAGCCTTGCCGGACCGAGCCAGCAGCAACCGCGCCTGGCCGAGCAGATCGAGGCCGACGTTCGCGATCGCGACCTCGTCCTCCAGTTCCGGCGCGTTGCTGACCCACTCCTGCAGCCGGTGCGAGAAGATCAGCGCGTCGTCGCCCAGCATCAGGCAGTACGCGGCCAGCTGCGCACCGTCCACTCCGGACGGAACAGAAGTGTCCACACCGGACAGCGGGTCAGCGAATCCGGTGCCGAAGGCCCACCGCGCGTCGTTGTCCTCGGTGATGGCTTCGTAGACGTTATCGAAGGACACAGCAAGACATCCCTTACATGTGGGGAACGTTGTCGGGAATGTCGTAGAACGTCGGGTGCCGGTACACCTTGTCCCCGCTGGGCGCGAAGAACGGGTCCTTCTCGTCCGGCGACGACGCCGTGATGTCCGAGGCGCGAACGACCCAGATCGACACACCCTCGTTGCGACGCGTGTAGAGATCGCGCGCGTGGTGCAGCGCCATCTCGTCGTCCGCCGCGTGCAGCGAACCCACGTGCACGTGGTTCAACCCCCGCTTCCCGCGGACGAAAACCTCGTACAACGGCCAATCGTGCTTCATGCCGAAACCTCTTTCTTGGCCGCGTGCGCCGCAGCGGCTTCCCTAACCCAAGCGCCATCATCGTGGGCGCGCCGCCGATGGGCGATCCGGTCCGCGTTGCACGGGCCGTTGCCCTTGAGCACGTTCTTGAACTCGTCCCAGTCGACGGCACCGAAGTCGTAGTGCTCGCGCGAAGCGTTCCACTTCAGCTCCGGGTCCGGGAAAGTCACGCCGAGCGCCTCGGCCTGCGGCACGGACATGTCGACAAAGCGCTGCCGCAGCTCGTCGTTGGTGTGCCGCTTGATCTTCCACGCCATCGACTGCGCGGTGTTCGGCGAATCCGCGTCCGGCGGGCCGAACATCATCAGCGACGGCCACCACCAGCGGTTCACCGCCTCCTGCACCATCTCTTGCTGCTGAGAGGTGCCCCGCATCATGGTCATCAGCAGCTCGTAGCCCTGCCGCTGGTGGAAGGACTCCTCCTTGCAGATCCGGATCATCGCCCGCGCGTACGGCCCGTACGACGACCGGCACAGCGGCACCTGGTTGCAGATCGCCGCGCCGTCCACCAGCCAGCCGATCACGCCGACGTCGGCGAAGGTCAGCGTCGGGTAGTTGAAGATCGACGAGTACTTCTGCCGGCCAGTGATGAGCTTGTCGGTGAGGTCCGCGCGGTCCGCGCCGAGCGTCGCCGCCGCGGAGTACAGGTACAGCCCGTGCCCGGCCTCGTCCTGCACCTTCGCGAGCAGGATCGCCTTGCGCCGCAAGGAAGGCGCGCGGGTGATCCAGTTGCCTTCGGGCTGCATTCCGATGATCTCCGAATGCGCGTGCTGCGCGATCTGGCGGATCATCGTCTTGCGGTAGCCCTCGGGAATCCAGTCGCGCGGTTCGATGCGCTGGTCCCGTTCGATGGTGTGCTCGAACAGGGCTTCCAATTCAGGCTCTGCCGCAGCGGTCACGGCTGCTCCTTCGAGACGAGGGTGAGCACGTCGTACTTCGCGACCGAGTCGCCGTCCTGGTTGGTGACGTCGGCGTCCCAGCGGACTTCGCCGTACTCCTGGTCGATCCGCGGCGTGATCTGCTTGGCCGTCAAGGTGACCGTCAGCGCGTCGTCGACCTTGACCGGCGTGAGGAAGCGCAGGTTCTCCAGGCCGTAGTTGGCCAGCACCGGACCCGGCTCGGGCGACACGAACAGGCCCGCGGCGAACGAGACGACCAGGTAGCCGTGCGCCACGATGCCGCCGAACAGCGGGTTCGCCGCAGCGGCCGCTTCGTCGGTGTGCGCGTAGAAGGTGTCGCCGGTGAAATCGGCGAAGTGGTCGATGTCGGCGCGCGTGACGGTGCGCGGGCCAGCCACCACCGAGTCGCCGACCTTCAGTTCAGCCAGCGACTTCCGGAACGGATGCACGTCGTCCTCGATCCGCGGGCCGCCCTCGACCCACCGGCCGGTGACCGCGCCGAGCACTGTCGGGCTGCCCTGCACGGCCGTGCGCTGCATGTGGTGCAGCACGCCGCGGATACCGCCCATTTCCTCGCCGCCGCCCGCGCGACCCGGGCCGCCGTGCACCAGCTGCGGCATCGGCGAACCGTGTCCGGTGGATTCCTTCGCGTCTTCGCTGTCCAGCACCAGCAGCCGACCGTGATACGGCGCGACGCCCAGCACGATCTCGCGCGCGAACACCGGGTCACCAGTCACGACCGAGCCGGCCAGGCTGCCGCCGCCGCGCGCCGCGAACTCGATGACCTGCTTGACCGACGTGTACGGCATCAGCGTGGACACCGGGCCGAATGCCTCGACCTCGTGCGGCTCCGCGCGCTCCGGGTCGGCCTTGAGCAGGATCGGCGAGATGAACGCGCCGGTCGCCTCGTCGCCGTCCACGACGTCGACGTGCTCCGGGTCGCCGAAGACGATGCTGCCCGCGTCGAGCAGCGCCTTCAGCGAACGGCGTACCTCCTCGCGCTGCTCCAGGCTGGCCAGCGCGCCCATGCGGACACCCTCAGCGTTTGGGTTGCCGACAGTCACCTTGGCGAGCCTGGCACTGACCGCTTCGGCGACGTCGTCCAGCATTTCCGCCGGGACGAACGCGCGCCGGATCGCGGTGCACTTCTGGCCCGCCTTCACCGTCATCTCGGTGGTCAGCTGCTTGACGAAGAGGTCGAACTCCGGCGTGGACGGCCGGGCGTCCGGGGCGAGGATCGAGCAGTTCAGCGAGTCGGCCTCGGCGTTGAACCGCACGGAGTTCCGCACGATCGCCGGGTGCGCGCGCAGCTTCTGCGCGGTGGACGCGGAACCGGTGAACGACACCAGGTCCTGCGCCGTGACGTGGTCGAGCAGGTCGCCGACGCTGCCCGCGACGAACTGCACTGTGCCCTCGGGCAGGATGCCGGATTCGACGATCAGCTCGACGAGCCGCGCGGTCAAGTAGGCGGTCTGGCTGGCCGGCTTGATCAAACTCGGCACCCCGGCGAGGAACGCGGGCGCGAACTTCTCCAGCGGACCCCACACCGGGAAGTTGAAGGCGTTGATCTGGACCGCGACGCCCTGCAGCGGCGTGGCGATGTGCTGCGCGACGAACGTGCCGCCGCGGCTCAGCGGCTCGACCGCGCCGTCGACGTACACGGTGTCGTTCGGCAGTTCGCGCTTGCCCTTCGAGCCGTAGCTGAACAGGACGCCGATGCCGCCGTCGATGTCGAACTTCGAGTCGCCGAGCGTCGCGCCCGTGCGCGCCGACAGCGCGTACAGCTCTTCGCGGTGCTCGCGCAGGTGCGAGGCGAGCGCCTTCAGCAGCGCCGCCCGCTGATGGAACGTCAGCTTCCGCAGCGCCGGACCGCCGACAGTGCGGCCGTAGTCGAGCGCGGCGGCGAAGTCGATCCCCTCCGACGAAATCCGGGCCACTTCCTCCCCGGTCGCCGCGTCGTGCAGCGGGGCGCCCTCGCCCGGCGCCGTGTGCCATCCCCCGGAGACGTAGCTGCGGAGCAGAACCATGCCGACCCTCTCGCCGAATTACCAACCGGACGTTCAGTAATTCGCAGGATAGCCGTTCTCCCCGCTGATCGGAACCCCCGCGTTGCTTGACACCGCGCCAGGCGCGGCCTTTACTGGGCTCCAGCCAGGATTACCGGCCGTTCGGTCAGTAAGTCACCATTCCGGAGGGCGAACTCGTGACCCGCAACGCCGCGCACGCCATGTTCGACACCGACGAGGCGTCCCGTTCGCTCGGCATCGAACTCGTCGAGGCGGCCGACGGCCGCGCGGTGGCCACGATGAAGGTCACCGAGACGATGGTCAACGGCCACGACATCGCCCACGGCGGTTACGTGTTCCTGCTCGCCGACACCACTTTCGCCCTCGCCTGCAACACGTACGGGCCGGTCACCGTCGCCGCGGGCGCGGAGATCTCGTTCGTCGCCGCCGGAAAACTGGGCGACCATCTCGTCGCGACGGCCGCCGAGCGCACCCGCTACGGCCGCAACGGCATCTACGACGTCACCGTGCACCGGGAAACCCCCGGCGGGCCCGAGGTCGTCGCCGAATTCCGCGGCCGCAGCCGCGTCATCGAGAAGACCCGGGAAACACAGTGACTGCAGACCTCGCCGAAAACGTCAGCGCCGACGAGCTGGCCGCGCTCCAGCTGGAACGGCTGCAGTGGACCCTGCGGCACGCGTACGAGAACGTCCCGCTATACCGCAAGAAGTTCGCGGAAGCCGGCGTGCATCCCGACGACTGCCGCGAGCTGGGCGACCTGGCGAAGTTCCCCTTCACCACCAAGGCCGACCTGCGCGACAACTACCCGTTCGGCATGTTCGCCGTGCCGCAGGACCAGATCCGCCGGCTGCACGCCTCCAGCGGCACCACCGGGAAGCCGACCGTCGTCGGCTACACCGAGGACGACCTCGACACCTGGGCCACCGTGATGGCGCGCTCGATCCACGCGGCGGGCGGCCGTCCTGGGCACAAGGTGCACGTGGCCTACGGCTACGGCCTGTTCACCGGCGGGCTCGGCGCGCACTACGGCGCGGAAAAGCTCGGCTGCACGGTGATTCCGGCGTCCGGCGGGATGACCGCCCGGCAGGTCCAGCTGATCACCGACTTCAAGCCGGAGATCATCATGATCACGCCGTCGTACATGCTGACGCTGCTCGACGAATTCGAGCGCCAGGGCGTGGACCCGCGCGCCAGTTCGCTGAAGGTGGGCATTTTCGGCGCGGAGCCGTGGACCGAGCAGATGCGGTCCGAGATCGAAGAACGCTTCGCGCTGGACGCGGTCGACATCTACGGCCTGTCCGAGGTGATGGGCCCCGGCGTCGCGCAGGAATGCGCGGAAACCAAGGACGGCCTGCACATCTGGGAGGACCACTTCTTCCCCGAGGTGATCGACCCGTTCACCGACCAGGTGCTGCCCGAGGGCGAACGCGGCGAGCTGCTGTTCACGTCGCTGACCAAGCAGGCGCTGCCGATCATCCGCTATCGCACCCGCGACCTGACCCGCCTGCTGCCCGGCACCGCGCGTCCGGCTTTCCGCCGGATGGAGAAGGTGACCGGCCGCAGCGACGATCTGATTATTTTGCGCGGCGTCAATGTTTTCCCCACGCAGATCGAGGAAATCGTGCTGCGCACCGAGGGATTGAGCCCGCACTTCCAGCTGGTCCGCTCGACCCGCGGCCGCCTGGACCACCTCACCGTGCGCGTCGAAGCCCGCGCGGACACGACTGCCGAGGGCCGGTCTTCGGCGGCCTCCGCGGTTGCCGCCGGGGTGAAGGACGGCGTCGGCGTAAGCGTTTCGGTGGAGATCGTCGACCCGGACACGCTGGAACGCTCGCTCGGTAAAATGCGCCGCGTGCTGGACGAACGCTCGTGACAACCCCCGCCCGCCGCGGCCGTCCCGGCTACGACCTGGAGTCGCTTCTCCAGGTCGCGGTCAAGCTGTTCAACGACCGCGGCTACGACGGGACCAGCATGGAGGACCTGTCGCGCAAGCTCGGCATCACGAAATCCGCGATCTACCACCACGTGCCGAGCAAGGAAGAACTGCTGCGGCTGGCAGTCGGCCGGGCCTTGGACGGACTGTTCGAGGTCGCGGAGTCGACGGAGGCGCTCGACGGGCGCGCGATCGACCGCTTGGAGCATCTGGTGCGCGGAAGTGTGCTGGTGCTGGCGGATCGGCTGCCGTTCGTGACGTTGCTGCTGCGGGTGCGAGGCAATACGAAGGCCGAGCGGGCGGCTTTGGCGCGGCGGCGCGAGTTCGATCATCTGGTGACGGATCTGGTGAAACAGGCCGAGGCGGAGGGAGATGTCCGGCCGGACATCGACCCGGCGATCGCGGCGCGATTGCTCTTCGGCACGGTGAACTCGCTGATCGAGTGGTACCGGCCGCGGCGAGGGTCGTCTCCGGAGGAACTGGCGGACGCGGTGTGCAAGATGGCGTTCGACGGGTTGCGCGCTTGATCCGATTTCGTGCTGTGCGTACGGGTTTCTCGCTACGCTGACGGCATGGATCTGGGGGAGATCGGGCGGACTCTGGCAGAACGGCTCCGAGACTGGGCAGGCGACGGCTGGTCCGAAGCGGTGTTGCAGATTTCGATGGGCGCCTGGGGGTCCGTCGAGGCGTGGACTGACGGATCGGATCGAGGCAATGGGCGCGATCTCCTCGATGCGATGCACGGGGCCTACCCGCGAGACCATCCTCCGGCGGTGTACGAGGTGCGGCTGCGCGCCGACGGCGCCTACCGTTTCACGACCAGCCCCGACGTCGACCGCCTGTCCCCGGCCCGGCGCGTGTTCGATCCGGATTTCCGCTGCCCGCAACGCCCGTCTCCGGGGATGCCGCGACCGGCGGGAGCCGAACCGACCAGTGCGCCGACCGACCCGGCGGTGCTGCGGGAAGTCAGTGCGCTTGTCGCGGAATTCGCCGAGCGGTACACCGCGATCACCGGCCACGCGCCGGACTGGGAACCGGGGCGGAGCGAGGAGGAGATCGCGGCCGCCGAGGCGCGGATCCAAGCGCGGCTGCCGGAAGACCTGCGAGCGCTCTACCGGCTGATCGGCCGGGACTCCGGCGAAACCGGGCTGCTCGGCTACTTCGCCCACGACTCCCTCGACACGGTGGTCGAGGACTACCACTACAGCTGGCCCGGCGCCTACCGCGGAGCCGCCTGCGACGAACCGCAGTACAGAGCGGGCGTGGTGTTCGAGGCAGTGCCACCGGGGCGGATCAAACGCGTCTCCCGCAACGACTGGTGGGTTTCCTTCGGCGGGAATCACAGCGACCAGTGGATCGCGGTCGATCTCGATCCCGCCGAGGGCGGCCGGTCCGGGCAAGTGATCGAACACGGCGATGAGGTGGCTCAGCTGATCGCGTCGTCGGTCACCGAAATGCTCACCGACGTCGTGACCGCCCTTCGCGCGGGCAGATTCACCCGGCACGAAGGCGATCCCCGGCTCGAAGTCCAAGCGGCATTCCACGACGTCCCCTACAAGAACCACGTGCTTCTCGTCCGCGATGTCGCGAAACTGGACCTGACCGCCGAGATCGGCGCCGAGGATCCGGAAGCGATCCAATCCTGCCATCTCAGCGACGGCATCGACGTCGATCTGGCCGTGCTCGAACGGCTGGACGGGCTGCGCGAGGTCGGTGCCCATCGCATGAAAACCGTCGTCCCGAACGTCGCCGGGCTGCCGCTCCTGGAATCCCTCACCATCACCGCCGAACAGACCGACCTCAATGCGCTCTCCGGGCATCCGACCCTGTGGGACCTCACCCTCAGCGGTCTCGCCCACCCCGTCGACCTGACCCCGCTGGCCACTCTCCCGAACCTCACCCGGCTCACCGTCAACGGCCTGGACATCCCGGCGATCGACCAGCTCGCCCGCCTAAAAGGCCTCCGCGTCCTCACCCTCGACGCCAGCCAGCTCACCCGCCTCCTCGCCTCCGGCAACCGCCTCCCCCAGTTGGCCGCCCTCACCATCTCCGGCCGCGTGTTGCTGGCTGAAGCAGTCGAATTCCTCCGTCAGCTCCGCGGCACCGACGTCCGCCTCGAAGAGTTCACCGGCTCGCTCGGCCCGTCCGTTTAACCGTCTATCGCCACACGGCAGTGAAATCGGCGTCCGGTATCGCCGTCAGGAAGTCGGCAGCGGCGAATGCCTCGCCTGGTGCCAGCGCGCCCGCGCCTTGGTACCGGCCGTCGAGGAGCCGGGCAGTGGCTTCGACCAGGATCGGTGCGGTCGTGGCGTAGATGTCGCGCCCGGTCGCGGTGCCGCGGCGAGTCCGCGAACCTGAGCCGGCGGTGACTTCGACAGCGAAGCGTTGCGCCGAACGTCCGTGCTCGTCGTGGGCTTGCGGGGCCGGGGTGTCCGGATCGTGGAGGTCGTCGAGCGGGGCGGTGTTCAGCCAGGAGCGCAGGGTTCCCACCTTGAGATGCCGGTCGATCGTGACGACCTCGGAGAACGGCAGCTCCACAGTGGACTGTGCGCCGATCGGTTCCGGGAAGTCCCATTCGCCGGTCGCCGGGTCGGAGATCGGGACGAGGGCGCCGTCGCGGATGACCAGCCGGGTCGCGGTGTTGCGGGCGCCGGTGACCCGGGTTCCCTCCGTGGGCCACCACCGGTCCAGTCCGATGGCGATCTCGACCTCGTCAGCGGACGTCTCGGGGCCGAGCACCGCGGTGAGGAGCAAATCGGCCAGCCCGCCGTAGAACGCCATGGCGGGCACTACGACTGTCCCGGCCGAGCGGGCGGATGCGTCGAGTTCCCGGTAGAGCTGCTGGACGGCGGGCTGTTCAGCGGTGACGTCCAAGTAGTGAGCACCGGTTTCGACGGCTGCCGTCGCGAGCGGGAGCGCGGTGTCCAGGAACGGGCCGGCGCAGTTGATCACCACCGCCGCGTCGTTGAGGAGCGCCCGCAAACCGGGGCCGTCGTCGATGCTTGCCGCGCGCCGGTCCAGCTCCGCGAACTGAGTGAGCCGCGAGAGGCTGCGCCCCGCGACGATCGGCTGAAGACCGCGTCGCAGCAACTCGTCGACCACGAACTTTCCGGTGTGGCCGCTGGCACCGTAGACCAGGACACGCTGGGAATCTGCCATGAGGCTGATTCTGGACACTCTCGCGTGCCGCTGGTGAGTGTCTGAAAGGACGAGTTGCGTACAGTATCGGACATGCCTCGACTGGCGCTCGTCCTGCATGAGCACGCGATGCTGTACGAGGTCGCGATCGCGGCCGAAGTCTTCGGCGTCGACCGATCGGAGCTCTCCCCCGGCGGTGCCTGGTACGACGTCGTCGTCGCCTGCCCGGAGCGGTCGCCGCGACACTGGTTGCCGCATCTGCCCGCGATCGGCGTCTCGGAGATCGGCGAAGCCGCCGCCGACCTGATCGTGGTCCCCTCCACGGATTCGCCCGGCGAGGAAATCGATCCGGCGCTCGCGGCCGCTCTCCGGGAGGCGCACGCGAACGGCGTCCGGATCGCGGCCCTGTGCACCGGCTCGTTCGTCCTGGCCGAGGCCGGACTGCTGGACGGCCGGATCGCGACCACCCACTGGATGCACGCCGACGATCTGGCCCGCCGCTATCCGCGCGTGAAAGTGCGCGCCGACGTGCTCTACGTCGACGAGGGCGACATCCTGACCTCCGCGGGCAAGACGGCCGCACTGGACCTGTGCCTGCACCTGGTGCGCCGCGACCTGGGTGCCGCAGTCGCCAACGATCTCGGCCGCCGCTTGGTCGTTCCGCCGCACCGGCACGGCGGCCAGGCGCAATTCGTGTCCCCTCCGCCGTCTCCGGACGGTTCCGGCCTGGCACGCACCGCGGAGTGGGCACGGTCCCGGCTGGACCAACCGCTGACGGTTGCCGATCTCGCGCGCCACGCCGGTCTGAGTTCCCGGCAGCTCGCCCGCCGGATGCGCGCCGAATTCGGGTCCGCTCCGCTGAACTGGCTGCACCGGCAACGCCTCGCCCGCGCACAGGAACTGCTCGAACGCACCGACTCCCCGGTCGAGCAGATCGCCGCCAGCTGCGGGATGGGCAGCGCCGCCACCCTCCGCCGCCACTTCCGCGACGCACTCGGCGTCTCACCGTCCGAATACCGCGCGACGTTCCGGCTGGCCTAAGGCGCTTCCCTCCGAGCTGGAGCAGGCATAGTCACCACAAACCCCGTACTCCGCCCCAAATCGTCCAGCAGCCAGCCCATCCGCTTGACCGTCCGCAGGATCAACGCCGAATCCACCACCGACAGCGGCGCCAGATCCTGCTCCAGATGCTCCTGCATCCGCATCGACTCCTCGATCGAGCGCATCCACGTGGTCACCAAAAGATTCGCCGGGCCGGGCAAACTCGCCATCTGCCGCACAGTCGGGTTGGCCCGCAACCGATCCACGCACGTCGACACGTGCGCCACCGGCACCTGGCACCACCAGTTCACGACAATCGGCGACGGCGTCAGCCCCTGTGCGATCTCGCAGCGGAACGTCAGCGCGTCGGCGCTCAGCAGGTGTCCGAGCTGACGCCGGACAGTCGACACGGGGCGTCCGGTGATCCGCGCCAGGTCCGCGGCGCTGCGCCGGCCGTCCTCGCCCAGGGCGACGGTCAGCGGGGCGTAAGGCTCTTCCCACGGCTGCAGCTTGGCCAGCCGCCCGCCGCCGATGGACGGTAGTTGCGACAGTGCCTGCACGCGACGCCGGTCCAGCGCGCCTACTCGCCACGAACTGCCTTCGACGTGCAGCCGCGACGCCAGGTGCGAGCGGGTGTTCAGCACGCCGGGCAGGCTCGGGATCGCGTCCAGCAGCAGGGCGGACAGGTCGCGCAGGCCGAGACCGAAGACCGTCAGCACGAGGCTGTACTCGCGCGAAGCCTCCTCGATGCTGGCCACCGAGGGCCACGTCGACAGTTCCCGGATCAGCTCGCGCACCTGGCCGCTCGCGCAGCGGATTTCCACGTACGCGGCCTGCACCTGGTACAGCCCGGGCACGTGCGGATACGCCGTCACCCAGGCCGCTCCCCCGTCGCGCAGCCGTTCCCAGCGCCGCGCCAGCGTCACCGGGGAGGAGTCGAGCGCCGCGGCCAGTTGCGTCCAGGTGGCGCGGGGGCGAAGTTGCAGTGCGTGGATGAGCGAAAAGTCTTCCTCCTCCAGTGAGTCGATCATTGTTTCTTCTCCAGAGGGCCATCCGGCGAGCGATTCCGACAACTCTAACCCGATATCGGGCGTCAGTTCGCACACTCGACCACCAAGACGCCCGTTCCCCAACGAAGAGGAGCCGAGCCGGTGGACCTCCACGAAGACGCCCGCAGCCAGCAGGACGACCTGGCCCGGCTGCGCAGCGACCTGCACCGCGAGCCCGAGATCGGCCTCGACCTGCCGCGCACCCAGGAACGCGTGCTGCGCGAACTCGACGGTCTCGGTCTGGAGATCTCCACCGGAACCGGCACGACGTCGGTGACTGCGGTGCTTCGCGGCGAAGGCTCGGCCCGTGATTCGGCTCAGCCGCGCACGGTCCTGTTGCGCGCCGACATGGACGCGCTCCCGGTGCAGGAGGCGACCGGGCTCGACTTCGCCGCTACCAACGGCGCGATGCACGCGTGCGGCCACGACCTGCACACGACGTCGCTGGTCGGTGCGGCCCGGCTGCTGCACACACATCGCGACCGGATCAACGGCGACGTCGTCCTGATGTTCCAGCCCGGCGAAGAAGGCTGGGACGGCGCGGGCGTGATGCTGAAGGAAGGTGTGCTCGACGCTGCTGGCCGACGCGTTGACGCCGCGTACGGGCTGCACGTCTTCTCGTCGATGCTGCCCAGCGGCCAGTTCGCGAGCCGCCCCGGGACGCTGATGTCCGCCTCGCACAAGCTGCTCGTCACCGTGCACGGCGAAGGCGGCCACGGGTCGATGCCGCATCGCGCCAAGGACCCGATCTCTGCTGCGGCAGCGATGATCACCGCGCTGCAGACGATGATCACGCGCCGGCTCGACATCTTCGACCCGGCCGTGCTCACCGTCGGCGTCATCCGCGGCGGCACCAAGCGCAACGTCATCCCCGCGACCGCCGAGTTCGAAGCCACCGTCCGCTGCTTCTCCGACGACACCGCCGCTCTGCTGGACACCACGATCCGCGAGACGATCGACGGGGTCGCGCGGGCGAACGGCGTCACCGCGGACGTCGTGTTCGAGAACGAATATCCCGTGACCGTAACGGATGTCGACGAGACGGCGTTCGGAGCCGAGGTCGTCCGCGAGACGATCGGCGAGCAGTACTACACCGAACTGCCCAACCCGGTCGCCGGTTCCGAGGACTTCTCCCGCGTGCTCGCCGCGGTGCCGGGCACGTTCCTCGGCCTCGGCGCGCTGATGCCGGGCCTCGAACCGCACACCGCGCCCAACAACCACAGCCCGTACGCCGATTTCGACCCGTCCGTGCTGTCCCGCGCCGCCACCGTCTACGCAGAACTCGCCGTCCGCCGTCTCGACCGTTTCGCCGAAGGAGCACTGCGATGACTTCTGTGGTCCGAGACCGTCGCCGCACCCTGTTCGGGCTCGGTGCCGGCAACGCGATGGAGTGGTTCGACTGGAACGTCTACGCCACCTTCGCGTCCTTCTTCGCCGCGCAGTTCTTCAACGCCCACAGCGCGGTTTCGGCCCTGCTGAGCACGCTGGCGGTGTTCGCGGTCGGGTTCGCCGCGCGGCCGGTCGGCGGCTGGGTGTTCGGCTGGATCGCCGACCGCAAGGGCCGTCAGCTGGCGATGTCGCTGACCGTCGCGATCGCCGCCGCCGGCAGCCTGGTCATCGGCCTTTCCCCGACGTACGGCCAAATCGGCGTGTGGGCGTCGGTGATCCTCGTGGTCGCGCGGCTGGCCCAGGGCCTCGCGCACGGCGGCGAGCTGCCCTCCGCGCAGACGTACATCGCCGAGGTCGCGCCGCCGGCCCGACGCGGGTTGTGGTCGAGCCTGATCTACTTCTCCGGCACCTGCGGCGTGCTCGTCGGCACCCTGCTGGGCGCGGTTCTCTCCGGCGTCTTGACGCACGAGCAGATGCTGTCCTACGGCTGGCGCATCCCGTTCATCCTCGGCGGCGTCTTCGGCATTTACTCGCTCTACGTGCGGCTTCGCATGCGCGAGACCGAGGTGTTCCAGGCCGCGAAGAAGGACTCGGCGAAGGAGAAGGGCCAGATCTGGCAGACGATCAAGCAGAACCCGAAGCTGCTCGCGCAGGTCGTCGGGCTCACTGTCGGCGCGACGGTCATCTACTACATGTGGGCCGTCGCCGCGCCGTCGTACGCGATCACCGTGCGCGGCGTCGCCCCGACCGGCGCGCTGTGGGCGGGGGTGTTCGCGAACGTCGTGTTCTTGATCGCCTTGCCGTTGTGGGGAATGCTGTCCGACCGCATCGGCCGCAAGCCGGTGCTGTTCATCGCGATCGCGGGCCTGCTCGTGCTGAGCTTCCCGCTGAACGCGATGGTCGGGCACGAGGCGTGGCAGCTGTTCGTGGCGATGTCGATCGCGCTGGTGTTCATGGCCGGGTTCTCCTCCATCGGCCCGGCGGTCTACGCGGAGATCTTCCCGACCCGCATCCGCGCGGTCGGCGTCGGCGTGCCGTACTCGATCGCGGTCGCGGCGTTCGGCGGCACGGCGCCGTACTTGCAGACGCTGTTCGCCGGGAACGGACATCCGTCGCTGTTCATCATTTACGGGATTGTGCTGATGGTGATCAGCGCGCTGGTCGTGTTCACGCTTCCGGAAACCCGGGGCGTGGACCTGCGGGAGAAGGCGGAGACTGCCGACCGGGCAGTCACCGGATCAGGAGCGTAAGGCCGGGTAGGGCTTCAGCGTGATGGCGTTCGCCGAGCGCTGAAGCCCGCCCAGCATTCGTTGCCTGCCCGGCAGATACGGCATCGCTCGCATGACCGCGTTGCGCAGGCGGATGCCGTTCCGGGTCCGCGGGGCGAATCCGCTGGCCCCGCCGGGCGGGCGTTTACGGTTCGCGGCCACGTAATCCCGCATCTCGTCGGCGTAGCGGGCGAAAGCCGCTCGCGGGTCGTCCATAGTGGATAGTTCACCGGCGAGGACGTAGGCGCCGACGATCGCCAGGCTGGTCCCCATGCCGAGCGAACCGCCGAAGGCCGAATCGCCGAGCAGGACCGTGCGACCTCGGTGCCATTCAGCCAGCCGGACCTCTCCGGCGCGGGAGAAGTACAGGTCGTCCGGCAGTTGCGCCAGGAGTGCGGGAATTTCCCAGCCAGCACCGGCGAACGCCTCGGTTACCACCGCGGCTGGGTTTGCTTGCGGCGAAATCGGTTCCGGCGACGTGAAACCGATCAGGACCCGGCAGTCTCCGGAAGTGCCGAGCGGGTACAGCATGACGACCCGGCCGCCGACGCCGTTGCCCGCGGGCAGGTTGTAGACCACCTCCCAGCCGTCGAGAGCGAGCCGCGTCCGGGCCGGGAAGTACCCGAGGTGATAACCCAGATCTCGGACGGATTCCGGGCCGAACGCCAGCGACCGCACGCCTGATCCGATGCCGTCCGCGCCGACCACGACGTCGAACGTCCGCGCCGGGCCGTGCGTGAAGGTCGCGCGGATTCCGTCGGATTCCTCGGTCAGCGCGGTGATTTCGGTGCCGTATTCGATGTCGGCGGCTGCGGCGTCGTGCAGAATCCGCACGAGGTCGGTACGGAGGATTTCGAGATCCGCGATCACGCCGCCGGAATCGCCGAACGCGTCCGCCGCCATCTCCGCCACCCGACGGCCACGCTCGTTGAGCCAGGCTATGCCGCGGGTTCCGGTGTGCGCGGCGCGGACTTCGTCCAACAGGCCCATCCGAGCGACGACCTCGCGGGCCGTGCCGCGGATGTCGACCGCTTGGCCGCCTGGCCGCAACGCGGGAGCACGCTCGATCAGCGTCGGGTGAAAACCGTACTGCCGCAGCCAGTACGCGAGGGAAAGACCGGCGACGCCCGCGCCGGAGATCAGAACAGTGCGCATGTGTACACCGTACGAGCGCTTCTCCTTCGGGTACCTTTGCTCTAGTGCAGTTCTTCTAACGCCCCGGTTGGGTCGATGGAGCGCACTAGTGCACTGGAGGCATCGATGGACGCTGCGCCCTACCAGCGGATCGTGGCCGAGATCCGGGAGCGCATCACGAGCGGACGGCTGCGGCCGGGCGACCGCGCGCCGTCGACCCGGCAGATCACCCGGGAATGGGGCGTCGCGATGGCGACCGCGACGAAGGTCATCGCCGAACTGCGCGAGCAGGGTCTGGTCGACCCCAAACCGGGCGCGGGCACCGTCGTGCGGTCGGTGCGGCGGAAGCGGGAACCGGACCTGAGCCGGGACCGGATCGTGCGCGTCGCCGTCGAAATCGCCGACGCGGACGGGCTGCCGGCGGTGTCGATGCGGCGGATCGCCACCGAACTCGGCGCGGCGACGATGTCGCTGTACCGGCACGTCGGCGACAAAGAAGAACTGCTCCATTTGATGGCCGACACTGTTGCCGGCGAAGCGATCCGCCGCGAGCCGCCGACCCCGTGGCGGGCTTGCCTGGAATACACTCTCCGTCTCTTGTGGACAGTCTGCCGGCGCCATCCTTGGGTCGCCGAGGCGCTGTCCATGACGCGGCCCCGGCCCATGCCGAACCTGATGCGGTACTCCGAGTGGGTGCTGGCAGCGCTGCTCCGGACCAGGCTGCCCACCGAAGAGCTGCTTCTCGCGCACCTCAATCTGTTCGGCCACGTCCGCAGTCTCGCGCTCACCTGGCAGTCGGAAGCGTGGGCGCGCCAGGACACCGGCCTGGCCAACGACGAATGGCTCGACGGCCACGAGGCCGAGTTCCGCCGGATCGTCGGGACCGGCCGCTACCCCGCGCTCGACCACCTGACCGCCCAGGAGACCCAGCACACCCTCGACCAGACCTTCGAATACGGCCTGCGCCTGCTCCTCGACGGCCTCGAACGGCGGCTGGGATGTCCGTGAGGGGAACCTTCAGGGAATCAGAGTCCCTCAGGGTTCCCCTCACGGACTTCTCCGCGGGGGTCAGGTGTCCGGTTGGGTTTCGCCCAGTTGCCACCACAGCGCCGCCCGCAGCTGTTCGATCAGCGCTTCGTCGTCCTCCTCGCTCGGCTCGGCGCCCAGCGGGATCCACCGCTCCTCCACCAGTTCGCCGTCGTCGTAGCTGCTGATCAGTATCCCCGGATACGACACCGTCAGCTCGTCCTCCGGGCAGCCGGTCGCGCACGGCCGGTCGTCCATCCGGACGTGCCGGTAGTGCAACCGCACCCCGACCCACCGGCCGGGCGGCCGCGGCTGCTGGTCCGTGCCGTTCATCGCCCGCTCCCGCTCGCCCCACGTCCCCCGGCTGAAGGTCGCGGCCGGGGCGGCCGGAGTTACCAGCCGGTTGTTCCGGTTGGGTAACGGCATCCGGTGACCGCGCCGCCGGGGAGCCCGCAACGTGTTGACAACGACCTCGCCCGGCGGCGAGGCTGGCGCGGTGAGCAGCGGACCCCGGCGGCGGCTGGACCCCGCGCAGCGCCGCGCCGAGATCCTCGCCGCGGCCCGGCGGTGCTTCGGCGCGGGCAGCTACTCCTCGGTGTCCACTTCGGACATCGCGGCGGCCGCGGGGGTCGCCCGGCCGCTGATCAACCACTATTTCGGCGGCAAACGCGAGCTGTACCTCGAAGTGGTGCGGCAGATGACGATCGTGCCCGCCCCGGTCGTCGACGCGCTGCCCGAGGGCCCGCCCCGGCTGCGGCTGGAAATCGGCATCGACCGGTGGATCGACGTCGTGGAACGCAACCGCGACGCCTGGCTCACGGTGATCGACGCGGCGCACGATCCCGAGGTCGAGCGGATCATGCGGGAGGCCGACGAGATCGCCGCCGACCGCGTGCTCGCCGCCGCTCAACTGCCCGCGAACGGACATCCGCAGCTGCGGGCGATGATTCGCGCGTACGGCGGAATGCTGCGCGCCGCGTCCCGGGAATGGCTGGTCCGCGGCACGCTGGAGCGGGCCGAACTGCGCGCGTTCCTGGTGGAATCGCTGGTGCAACTGCTGGAAACCACCTATCCGGCGGTACTGGCGCAGCAGACCTCCGGAGCGGGCAGCGCCGGCTGAGCCGCTCGACGGCGGAGCGCGGGCAGGATGGTCAGGACAGCGGCCACGGCCATCGCGGCACCGAGGACGATCGGCGCGCGCAGCCCGTACGGCTCGATCAGGCTGGCTCCGACGGACGAGCCGAGCATGACCCCGAGCGTGATGAACGACGAATGCACCGTGTTGACCAGCGGACTGGTGTTCCCCGCCCGCTGCACCCGCACCGCCATCGCGGGGTTCATCGTCACGCCGGCCAGGCCGACCGCGAGCATGAACACCAGCGCGGCCGCAGGCACGTCGGTGAACAGCGCGAAGCCGGCGAGGAAGACCGCGTTGAGGAGCGTGCCAACCACGAGCGTCGCCAGGGTGTGCCGGTCGGCGAGCCTTCCGACGACGCTGTTGCCGATGACTGTGGCCGCGCCGTAGCCGAGCAACAGCAGCGGGACCGTGTCCGGCGAGAACCCGCTGACCTCGGTCAAGATCGGGGTGAAGAAGCTGAATGCGGAAAACGTCGCGCCGATGATCAGCGTGCTGGAGACGAGCGCGAGAATCAGCTTCGGACGGCGGAAAACGCGCAGGTCCGCAGATGCTCGCTGCTGAACCGGCCCGGAATCGCGCACCTGGAACTGAGTCAGCAGCGCGGCGAGCACGGTCAGCAGGGTGATCGTCCAGAACGCCGCCCGCCAGCCGAAATGCCCGCCCGCGAAGGTCGCCAGCGGCAGCCCGAGCAGGGTGCCGAGCATCAGGCCGTTCATCGCGACGCCGATCGCGCGGCCGCGCACGCGTTCTTCGACCAGCTGCCCGCATAGGGAAATCGCGATGCCGAAGAAGGCTTGCGATGCGACGCCGCTGATCACGCGGGCGACCACCATCACCGAATACGTGGTCGCGAGCGCGGCCAGCACGTTGCCCGCCAAGAACACCGCGAAGATGACCATCAGCGCGGTTTTCGGCCGGACGCGCAGCAACACCAGCGTCAGCACCGGGCCGCCGACCGCCATCGCGACGGCGAAGACCGTGATGAGGTAGCCGATCTGCGCGACGTCGACACCGAGTCCGGCGGCGAGCTGCGGCATCAGCCCGGCGACGGCGAATTCGCTGGTGACCATGGCGAAAATGCCTGCCGCCAGTACGTAGACCGCGGACGGCACTTGGGGCGCGGACATGGGAGACCCTTTCCTGTAACGATCGGTTCAAAACCCGGTCAGCGTTCAACCGGGAAGGACGGGGGTGTTACGGACGAAGTGCCCGGGTGGCGGCCTGGACGATGTCGGCCAGCCGGGCCAGCGGCGCGCCGCCTTGAGCGGAGATCCGCAGCCCGGCAACACTGGCGTTCACATACGCGGCCAAGCCTTCCGCGGGAACCTCGGCGGTGACTTCGCCAGACGCCTGACCTGCGCGCAACAAGTCGGTCAGCAGGCGCAGCCGGGCATCGGTGTCGCGCGCGACCTGCTCCAGGAATTCCGCGTTCTCGGTGTCGCCAGCCAGTTCGGCAACGGAATTCACGGCGAGACATCCACTCGGCGCGCCAGTGCTCGACCGTTCGGCTTCTTCGAGGACCACCTTCGTCAGATAAGCCTCGATTCGCGCCACGGCGTCGCCACTCTTGGCGATCACCTCGGCGGTGGCCTGCGCGGTGGTGTCGAGATAGCGGCCGAGGCATTCCGCGAACAGTGCGCCCTTGCTGCCGAAGGTGTTGTACAGGCTGCTGCGGCCGAGACCGGTTGCCTGGCAAAGCTCTTCGGCACTGGTCGCGTGAAAGCCCCGCCGCCAGAACAGGTCAGTGGCGGCGGTGAGCACTTGCTCGCGATCGAAGGTGCGTGGTCGAGCCATGCCGTGAGCCTACGGCATTGTGTAACGATGTGTCCATAACGGCTATCGGTTGCGGCGGGCGTACGCAGCAGGCGTGGTGCCGGTCCAGCGTTTGAAGGCGTAGATGAAGCTCGACGCCTCGGCGTAGCCCAGCCGGAGCGCGACGTCGTCGACGGACAGCACGCCGGTGTCGAGCATTTCCTCGGCGAGCGTCTGACGGACCTCGTCGAGCAGCTGACGGTAGCCGGTGCCTGCCTCGGTCAACCGACGCCGCAGGGTTCGCGCGCTGAGCGTGAGCTGACGGGCGATCTCGTCCATCCCGGCGTCCGCGCCGCCCAGCCGCACCAGCCGTTCCCGCACCAGCTGCGGGACTCCCGATCGCGTGCGGCGACGGGCGACGAGGGCGTCGCACTGCGCGGCGCACAACGCGACGGTCTGCTCGTTGGCCTGCGGCAACGGAAGATTCAACAGCTCCGGATCGAGAACGACCTGATGCTCGGCCGCACCGAAAATCGGGCTGACCCCGAAGGCCGTCCGATATGAATCCACAAAGGACGACGACGGGAACCGGAACTCCAGCCGTTCCAAGGAGATCTCCGGCAAGAGATCCCGCATGACGGTGCAGATCGCGGACAGGTCGCGCAGCGCGAGGAACCGCGCGACGTCCTCCGGCACTCGCGAATCGTCCAGCACCAGGCGGAGTCCGGCGGCGTCCAGCTCGACGTGCGGAATGCAGAAGGTGAACGACAAATCCAGATACCGCAAGGCGAACACCATCGCGTCGCGCATCGTCGGACTGCTGATGCAAGCGAAGCCGAAGATGCCGAACGTCGTCGCGCGGTACCGGCAACCGAGACTGAGCGCAACGTCGTCGCCCGAACCGACCGTCGACAGCAGCGCGCGCACGACGGCCAACTCCTGCCGAGCGTCGAGCTGCCGGTCCGGCGCGCGCAATTCCTCGACGGCCACCCCAGGCAGCGTGACGCCGTGCTCCTCGGCGAAGCGGTGCATGAGCAGCACACTCGCTGTGCCGCGCGGGTAGTCCCAGTCGCGGATGGCGGGTGCGGCTAGCTCGGCCATGGCCGGAATTATGGATCAACCGGCCGCCCGCGTGCCGATCGAGGGCCAAAACTGTCGGAGTTGCTCGTTAAGCTCCCGCCGTGCACCTTTCCCACCGCCTCCTCAACCGCGCGACCCTCGACCGGCAGTTGCTCCTTAAGCCCGCCAAGATGCCGGTTCTCGACGCCGTCACGCACCTCGCCGGGCTGCAAGCGCAAGCGCCGTTCCCGCCGTATTACGCACTGTGGTGCCGGCTGCCGGGTTTCCAGCCGGACGACCTCGCGAGCCTGCTGCTCGACCGCAGCGTGGTGCGGATGGTGTTGATGCGCGGCACGGTGCACCTTGTCTCCGCCGCCGACGCGCTGGCCTGGCGTCCGCTCACGCAGATCGTCATGGACCGCGCCCTGACAGCCGTCAACCAGCACCGGGAGCCGCTGTCGAAGCTCGACCACGACGCCGTGGCGAAGACGACCAGCGAACTGCTGCGCGAGCGGCCGTATTCGAGCGACCAGCTCGGCAAAGCGCTGGTCGAGCACTATCCGGAGACCCCGGCCGCGTCGCTGATGTTCCTGGTCCGCGCCGTCCTGCCGCTCGTGCAGATCCCGCCGCGCGGCGTGTGGGGCAAGGCCGGGCAGCCGACGTACCAGGTCGCGGACCACTGGCTCGACGGCGTCGCCGCGCCCGAGCCGTCCGCCGCTGAGCTGGTCCGCCGCTATCTCGCCGCGTTCGGTCCGGCGACGGTGGCGGACGTGCAGGCCTGGGCTGGTGTCACGAAGCTCGGCGAGGTGATCGAGGAGATGGACCTGCGCACCTACCTCGATCCCGAAGGCCGCACGCTGTACGACCTGCCGGACGCCACGCTGCCCGACGAGGACACGCCCGCGCCGCCGCGGCTGCTGGGTCCGTTCGATCAGACACTGCTGTCCTACGCCGACCGCACGCGGATGATCAGCGACGAGCACCGCAAACGCGTGATCACCATCAACGGCCTGGTCAAGGGCACCATGCTGGTCGACGGCCGGGTCCGCGGGATCTGGGAAACCACGACCACGCGCGAGTCGGCGGCAATGGCGCTGACGCCGTTCGAGCGCATCTCGAAGCGCGACACCGCCGCGTTGGAGAGCGCCGGGCGGAAGCTGCTCGCCTGGGCCGAGCCCGGCAAGACGCACGAGGTCCGGCTGATGAGCGAGTAACCGCGTCCGCTGGCCGGAATTCTCGATCGAGTGGCCGTTCGTGCCCTTCCGGACCGGCGGCCGCCTGCGTAGCTTCGGGCTATGGACGACACCCCGTCAGTGCTGATCGTGGGCACCGGATTCGGCGGAATCGGCGCCGCGATCGAGCTGAAGCGCGCCGGTTTCCCGAACGTCACGATCCTGGAGCGGGCGGCCGAACCGGGCGGCGTGTGGCGCGAGAACACCTACCCCGGCGCGGCCTGCGACATCCCGTCGCCGCTGTATTCGTTCTCCTTCGAGCCCAATCCGGACTGGCCGAAGCGGTACGCGATGCAGCCGGACATCCACGCCTACCTCAAGCGCGTGATCGCGAAGTACGGCATCGAACCGCACATCCGCTACGGCCGCGAGGTCACGTCCGCGACCTACGAGGACGGCCGCTGGCGGGTCGAGACCGCGCAAGGCGAAACCTTCGAGGCGGACGTCTTCGTACCCGCTGTCGGCCAGCTCTCCCGGCCGGCCTGGCCGTCGATCCCCGGCCGCGAGACCTTCGCCGGCGAGGCGTTCCACTCCGCCGAGTGGAACCACGAAATCCCGTTGGAGGGCAAGCGGATCGCGGTGATCGGCACCGGCGCGAGCGCGATCCAGTTCGTGCCGGAGATCCGCAAGGAGGCCGCGCACGTCACCGTCTTCCAGCGCACGCCGCCGTACATCATGGGCAAGAACGACGGCCGCTACAAAGCCTGGCAGAAGCGGCTTTTCCGCCGTCTGCCGAAGACACAGCTGTTCGGCCGCGCCCGCATCTTCCTGCTCGCCGAGTACGCGACCTACGGCATGACGCGGTATCCGTTGCTGACCAAGATCTTCGAACTGCGCACGGCTCAACTGCGCCGTCGCCACCTCAAGGACCGCACTCTGCGCCGCAGCGTGAAGCCCAACTATCCGTTGGGCTGCAAGCGGATCTTGTTCACCAACGACTACCTGCCCGCGCTCGCGCAGCCGAACGTCTCTGTCGAAACGTCCTCGATCCAGGAGATCACCCCGCGCGGCGTGCGCACCGCGGACGGCGTGGAGCACGAAGCAGACGTGCTGATCTACGGCACCGGTTTCAAAGCGACGGAATTCCTCGGTCCGATGAAGGTGCTCGGCCGTGACGGCCGGTCGCTGTCCGAGGCGTGGCGCGGCGGCGCGCGGGCGTACCTCGGCATGACGGTGCCGGGATTCCCGAACCTGTTCTGCGTCTACGGCCCCAACACCAACCTCGGCGCGGGCTCGATCATCTACATGATCGAGCGGCAAGCCCGCTACCTCCGCCAGGCCGTCGAACACCTCGCCCGGCCGGACGTGGCGTCGCTGGAGGTGCGCGCCGAAGTCGAGGAGCGCTACGACCACGAGGTGCAAGCGCGGCTCTCGCACAGCGTCTGGAGCGGTTGTACAAGCTGGTACCGGCAGGAGAACGGCCGGGTGAGCACCAACTGGCCCGGGCTGGTCACCGAATACGACCGCCGGACCAGGGCACTCGACCCGGCCGACTACCTGGTGCGTTCGATCAGGGCAGGTTCTTCAGGCCCGCGCTGACCGTGTTGGCGAAGGAGTAGCCGTTCGACGCGTCCCAGTTGATGGACCAGGTCATCGCGCCGCGGAGCTCCGGATACGTCGTCGACGGCTTGAACGAAGCGCAGCCGGTGCCCTTGGCCATGCAGTTCATCGCCGACACCACGTTCGACGGCGACTGGTACCCGCCGCCCGCCGCCGAGCCCGAGGACGGCAGCCCGAACGCGACCTGGTCGGCCCGCAGGCCGCCCTGCAGCTGGATGCACGAGAGCGCGGTGAGGAAGTCGACCGTGCCCTGGGAGTAGACGTTCCCGTTGCAGCCGTTCATCGCGCCCGAGTTGTAGTACTGCATGTTGACGACGGTGAGGATGTCCTTGACGTTCAGCGCGAGCTGGAAGTAGCCGCCCTGGGTGGACTGCATGTCGATCGTCTGCGGCGCCATGGTGATCACCGAGCCGCCGCCGTCGTGGATGCTGCGCAGCGCCTGGCCCATGTAGGTGGCGTTGATGCCGTTCTCCAGGTCGATGTCGACGCCGTCGAAGCCGTACGTGGAGATCAGCTGCTTCACCGAGTTGGCGAAGTTGCTCGCCGAGGAGCTGTCGCCGACGCTGATCGTGCCCTTCTCGCCGCCGACCGAGATGATCACCTTCTGGCCGCGCGCCTGCACGGTCTTGATGTCGTCGCGGAACTGCGCGTCGGTGTAGCCGCCGAGCTTCGACGACAGGGCCGGGTCGAGCGTGAAGCTCACCGCGCCGGGCGTGGTGGTGGCGTCGGCGAAGGCGATCGCGATGACGTTGTACGTCGTGGGCACGTCAGCGAGCTTCAGTGTCTTCGCGCCGTTGTCGAAGTTCTGCCAGTAGCCGGTGAGGATGTGCTTCGGCAGGTCGCCGTTGTGCGGCGGCGTGCTGGTCGTGGTGGTCGTCGTCGGCGACGTGGGGGTCGTCGGCGTGGTGGACGTCGGCGAGGTCGGGGTCGTGGACGTCGTGGGCGGCGTGCCCGGGCCGTCGAGGTTCACGTCGTCGGCGAGGTAGGCGGGCTGGCCGTACCAGCCGTGCAGGTACACCGTGAGGCTCGTGGACGAGCCGGTGGTGAAGCTCAGGCTGAGCTGCTGCCAGCCGGTCGCGCCGGGCGTCCAGGTGTTCTGCACCGCGGAGCCGGAGACGCCCAGGTAGACGTAGCTGCCCTGGACCCACGCGGACAGCTTGTACGCGGTGTTGGGCTGCACAGTGACCTGCTGGGAGCACTGCGCGGTGTCGGAGCCCGAGGGCGCTGCGCTCAGCGAGTGGCTGCCGTCATGCGCTTGGGTCGCGACGACCGACGCGGTGCCGCTGCAGGTCCAACCGGAGAGCGAGCCGGTCTCGAAGCCGGGATTGGCGAGGATGTTCGCGGCCGACGCGCTGCTGGTGCCGAGGGCGAGCGTGACACCGAGCGCGAGCGCGACCGAGGCCAGCAGGGACACCAGGGCAGGCAGCCGCCGGGGAGACGGGTGTGGGGACACGGGCAGACCTCCGCACGACAGTGAGCCAGGTCACCTCAAAATGGACTAGACCAATACGGATGTCAAGGAACTTCCGGAGGTGCTTCGGCGGGCCATCCGCAGCGGGCGGGGCGGGCAGCGGCACAATGCAGGCTCGGAGCAACCCGAGACGAAGCAGGAGCCTGGTTTTGAGCGTGCAGTCGGTCGAGCAGCGGATCGCTGAAGAGCTGGGGGTGCGCGAAGGGCAGGTCAAGGCCGCCGTCACCCTCCTCGACGAGGGGTCCACGGTGCCGTTCATCGCCCGGTACCGCAAGGAAGTCACCGGAGAGCTGGACGACGCGCAGCTGCGCACGCTCGAGGAGCGGCTGCGCTACCTGCGCGAGCTGGACGAGCGCCGCGGCGCGGTGCTGGAGTCCATCCGGAGCCAGGGCAAGCTGGACGAGGCGCTCGAGGCGCAGATCCTCGCCGCGGACACGAAGTCGCGGCTGGAGGACATCTACCTGCCCTACAAGCCGAAGCGGCGGACCAAGGCGCAGATCGCCCGCGAGGCCGGTCTGGAACCGCTGGCCGACGGCCTGCTGAACGACCCGACGACCGACCCGCAGGCCGCCGCCGCGGTGTTCGTCGACGCGGACAAGGGCGTCGCGGACGCGCAGGCCGCCCTCGACGGCGCGCGCGCCATCCTGGTCGAGCGCTTCGCCGAGGACGCCGACCTGATCGGCGAGCTGCGCGAGAAGATGTGGACCGAGGGCCACCTGGCGTCGAAGGTCCGCGCGGGCAAGGAGACCGACGGGGCCAAGTTCTCCGACTACTTCGACTTCTCCGAGCCCTACACCAAGCTCCCCTCGCACCGGATCCTCGCGATGCTCCGCGGCGAGAAGGAAGAGATCCTCGACCTGTCGATGGAGCCTTCCGAGCCGGTCGCCGAGGACGCCCCGGTCCGGGTCGGCCCCACCGAGTACGAGCAGCGCATCGCCGCCCGGTTCGGCATCAGCCAGCAAGACCGCCCGGGTGACAAGTGGCTCGGCGACACCGTGCGCTGGGCCTGGCGCACGAAGATCCTCCTGCACCTGGGCATCGACCTGCGGATGCGGCTGCGCCAGTCGGCCGAGGACGACGCCGTGCGCGTGTTCGCGGCCAACCTGCGCGACCTGCTGCTGGCCGCTCCGGCGGGCACCCGCGCGACGATGGGCCTCGACCCGGGCTTCCGCACCGGCGTGAAGGTGGCCGTGGTCGACGCGACCGGCAAGGTCGTCGACACCCACGTGATCTACCCGCACCAGCCCGCCAACAAGTGGGACCAGTCGATCGCGGAGCTGGCCGTGCTGGCCGGGAAGCACAACGTCGACCTGATCTCGATCGGCAACGGCACCGCCTCGCGCGAGACCGACAAGCTGGCCGTCGAGCTGATCAAGAAGCACCCGGAGCTGAAGCTCACCAAGGCTGTCGTGTCCGAGGCGGGCGCTTCGGTGTACTCGGCTTCGGCGTTCGCTTCGCAGGAACTGCCGGGCATGGACGTCTCGCTGCGCGGCGCGGTCTCGATCGCGCGCCGGCTGCAGGACCCGCTGGCCGAACTGGTGAAGATCGACCCGAAGTCGATCGGCGTCGGCCAGTACCAGCACGACCTGTCCGAGGTGTCGCTGTCGCGTTCGCTGGACGCGGTGGTCGAGGACTGCGTGAACGCGGTCGGCGTGGACGTGAACACCGCGTCCGCCCCGCTGCTGACCCGGGTTTCGGGCATCACGACGTCGCTCGCGGAGAACATCGTGGCGCACCGCGACGGCAACGGCCCGTTCCGCTCGCGGACCGCGCTCAAGGACGTCGCGCGGCTCGGCCCGAAGGCGTTCGAGCAGTGCGCGGGCTTCCTCCGCATCCCCGACGGCGACGACCCGCTCGACGCGTCCTCGGTGCACCCGGAGGCGTACCCGGTCGTGCGGCGGATCCTCGACCGCACCGGCAGCGGCATCCGCGAGCTGATCGGCAACGCCCGGACCCTGCAGGCGCTGAAGCCCGCCGAGTTCGTCGACGACACCTTCGGTCTCCCGACGGTCACCGACATCCTCTCCGAGCTCGAGAAGCCGGGCCGCGACCCGCGTCCGGCGTTCAAGACCGCGACCTTCGCCGAGGGCGTCGAGAAGATCGGCGACCTCAAGCCGGGCATGCGGCTGGAGGGCGTGGTGACGAACGTGGCCGCGTTCGGCGCGTTCATCGACGTCGGCGTGCACCAGGACGGCCTCGCGCATGTTTCGGCGCTGTCGAAGAACTTCGTGAAGGACCCGCGCGACGTCGTGAAGCCGGGCGACATCGTGAAGGTGAAGGTGCTCGAGGTCGACGTGCCGCGCAAGCGGATCTCGCTGACGCTGCGGCTGGACGACGAACCCGGCGCGGGCAACAACCGCGGCGGTGGCGGCGGCCGGGACCGTGGCCAGGGCGGCGGTCAGGGTGGCGGCGGCCAACGCCGGAACCAGCCGCAGCAGCGCGGCGGCGGTGGCGGCCGAGACCGCCGCGACTCCGGGGGCGGCGGCGCGATGGCGGACGCTCTGCGGCGCGCCGGATTCGGCAAGTAGCACAACGAAAAACGGCCTCCCGAGCTATTCGGGAGGCCGTTTTCGTTGTCTTGGCTCAGGGATTCATCTCGTACGCGCCGGAAAGCTCGCGCACGATCGCCCACACCCGGCCGAACCGTTCGTCGTCCACCACCGGCTTCCGCAGCCCGGCCAGTGCCAGCTCCTGCTGCTTCTCGGTGGAACTCGGCTTGCCGTGCAGATCGACCGCGGCGACGCTGAAGTCCTGCACCAGCACGGCGAACAGCTGGTCTAGCACATCGTCTGACACGCCGGTCAGCTCAGCCTGCTCCAGGATCAGCTGCCCGTACACAACGAGCGTGAACAGCTCGGTCAGCGCGAGGCCGAAGTCCAAGTCCTTCTGCTGCGCCTCATCCGGCGTCGCCTCGGAAAGCAGCCGCACCAGCACATTGGCTTGTTCGGTGAACCGGGCGACGTTCGGCAGGTGCTTCGCGTTCTCGTAAGCCGGTTTCCAGTCGTGGAACCGGATCTTCGACAGCCCGCGCGCGGGGCCTTGGCGGAACAGGAAATCGTCGTCGGAGGCGTCGTCGCGGGTCGGCACCGCCGGGTATTCCTGCGGCGCGAACAGGTACGCGGGCATGAACTTCGCGATCAGCGCGAGGTTCACCGCGACCGTGCCCTCCAGCTTGGGCAGGCCGTCGATGTCGTTCTTGGCCATCGCGAGGTAGGTGTCGGCCTCGAAACCCTTGGCCGCCACGACATCCGCGACGAGCCCGATCACCTTCTGCGCCTCGGTGGTCACCTTCATCTTGGTGATCGGGTTGTACAGCAGGTAGCGGCGGTCCTGCTGGTTCGCCGAGCGGAAGTAGTCGATCGCGCGGTCGGAGAACAGCTTCATCCCGGTCAGCCGCGCGTAGGCCTCGACGAATTCGCGGCGCACGTGCGGGAAATCGGTGACCGGGTTGCCGTACAGGATCCGGTTCTGCGCGTGCGTGACCGCCTCGTACAGCGAATGCGTCGCCATCCCGATGCCGCCGAAGCACAGGTTGAACTTGCCGATGTTGACCGTGTTCAGCGCGGCGCTGAAGGCCTCGGCCCCGGTGTGCAGGAGGTCCTCGGCGCGCACCGGGTAGTCCTCGAGCCGGAACTCCGCGACGTACATCTGCGACGGCACGATGTTCTTCACGACGTGGTAGTTCGGGTGCTCGGAATCGGCGTAGAAGAACACGTACTGCTCGGGTCCTTCGACGCCTTCGATCCGGCCGAACACCGAAACCGTGCGCGCACAGTTTCCGTTGCCGATGTAGTACTTCGACCCGTTGGCGCGGTAGCCGCCCTCGCCGTCCGGGGTGAGCACGAGGTCGGACGAATAGATGTCCGCGCCGTGTTCCTTTTCGGACAGTCCGAACGCGCCGACGCCGCCCTCGGCCAGCGCTTCCGCGGCGCGCTTGCGGGCGGCCGCGTTTCCGCTCTGCCACACCGGTCCGAGCCCGAGAACGGTGACCTGGAACGGGTACCAATAGTTGAGGCCGTAGAAGCCGAGGATTTCCGCCAGCGCGGCGATCCGGCTGGTGTCCCAGCGCTTCTCGGAGTCCCCGGCCGAATCCGCGGCCGGGGTGAGGAACGTGGCGAACAGGCCTTCCTTGCCCGCGAACTCCAGGAAGTCGGCGTAGAACTCGCGGTCGTGATACGCCTCCGCGAGACGGCGTTTGCCGCGCGCTTCGAACCAGTCGATCGTCGCCCGCAGCAGCCGCTGGGTCTCCGGGTCGAACTTCCGGGCGTCGTAGTCGCGCGGGTTCAGCAGCGCTGTCGCCGTTTCGCTCATCGCATCTCCAGGTCAGCCGATATTACTGCCCGGTAACTTTAGCGCGGTGCGGCCGCCGAATTCCACCGCGTCCACCCGGCCGTGGTCATCGCGGCGGAAACGCGCGCTCGGCCTGCGGGTGTCGGAGGCGCGGGCGAGCACGTCGTCGGCGACGAAGACGACCTCGAACGGCGGGGCCGAGAGGATGTCCGGCTGATCGGTGTCGAGGATCATCTGCGCCCAGAGCGCACCGTCGCGCTCGGTGACCTCGAAGATCAGCGAGCCGGTCCGATACCGTCCAGGGCAGTCGCCCGGGTCGATCGCCCTGGACGGGCGACCGTCCAGTTTCGGCAGGTCAGCGAGGTTCTCCAGGCACCAGTCGACGATCCGCGGGCCGAGCGCGCCGCCGCCCGCGCTGTTGGTGAGCACGGTGACCGCGAGGTTCTCGCTCGGTGCCATGACGAACTCGGACAGCTGCAGGTTGCTGACGTTCCCGCCGTGCCGCACCAGCTGCGCGTCGCCGTGGCTCAGCCGCAGCCAGGACAGCCCGACCTCCTCGAACGGCAACGCACCCTTGCGCTGCGCGTTGTGCATCAGGCTGCGGGTCTCGTCGCTCAATATCTCTGCGCCGGTCAGCTGGAATCGAGCCCATTTCAGCTGGTCACGGGCAGTCGACCAGAGACCGCCCGCCGGAGCGTCCGCCCGGACGAGGCCGACGGTGTGCGCGACCGCCGGACCGTCCTCGCGCAGCGCGTGCCCGACCGCGTGCCGCCGGGTGAGCACGTCCCAGGGCTGGAAGTACGAGTCCGTCATGCCGAGCGGCTCCAGGAGCCGAGTGCGGACCAGGTCCTCGTAGCTGCCGCCGGACACCGCCTCCGCGACGCGGCCGGCCAGCAGGAACCCGGCGTTGCAGTAGGAGAACACCTCGCCGACCGGGAACACCTGCGGCAACTCGTCGAACTGCCGCACCGCGCGGGCGAGCGCGTCGTCGCCCCAGCCGGTGTCGACCTCGATGTCGCCGAGGAAGCCGGACGAGTGCGTGAGGAGGTGGCGCAGCGTCACGGTCTTGGTCGCGAGCGGATCGGCCAGCCGCAGCTCCGGGAGGTACTCGACCACCGGCTGGTCCAATTCGAGTACGCCGTCCTCGACCAGCACGAGCACCGCGGCCGCGGCGAACGTCTTGCTGGTGGAGCCGATCATGAACAGGGTGTCGTCGTCCACCGGAGTTCCGGTGTCCACACTGGACACTCCCGCGGCGAGCAAGGTTTCCTCGCCCTCGTGGAAAATCCCGGCGGAGACGCCGGGAACTCCCGCTTCCCGCGCCCATTCGCCCAGCAGTCCCCGGAGTTCGTCTGCGCTCATGCGGCCAGCCTCGCACCCGCCGGCGCGCCGCCGATGGTGGAAACGAACGAACATCGCGCGCCCGCTTCGTCGGTTCGCGCGTGGCGGCCTGCGGGCGATATCACGTAGCCCGCTGGATCTTGGGACGGTATAGTGAACGGTGCGGTCCGCTCAGTTCTGCCTCGGACCGCGTTTCACTGTTGTCGACGACCACGCGCCGCAGCCACCCGAGGCCGCGCCGGGCAGGACAACCGCGCTACGTACGGAGATACGGGACGCTTTCGCGTCCGCACCAACCATGACGACTTTCACTGAACTCGGCCTGCCCAAGACTCTGGTCGACGCGCTCGCCGCGCAGGGCGTCACCGAGCCCTTCCCGATCCAGGCCGCCACGCTCCCGCACACGCTCGCGGGCCGCGACGTCCTCGGCCGCGGCCGCACCGGCTCCGGCAAGACCTACGGCTTCGTGCTGCCCGTGCTGGCCCGCCTGGCCGCGGGCCCGACGCGGCGGCGTCCCGGCCGGCCGCGGGCGCTGATCCTCGCCCCGACGCGCGAACTGGCCACCCAGATCGAGGCCGCGATCGTGCCGCTGGCGCGCCCGCTCGGCCTCAAGGCCACCACGATTTTCGGCGGCGTGAGCGCGAACCCGCAGATCACCCGCCTGCGCGACGGCGTCGACATCGTCGTCGCCTGCCCCGGCCGGCTCGCCGACCACATGCGCTCCGGCGAAGCGAAGCTGGACAAGATCGAGATCACCGTCCTCGACGAGGCCGACCACATGGCCGACCTCGGCTTCCTGCCCGAGGTCCGCCGCATCATGGCGGCGACCCCCGAGCGCGGCCAGCGCCTGCTGTTCTCGGCGACGCTCGACAACGGCATCGACGTGCTCGCGAAGCGCTTCATGAACGACCCGATGCTGCACAGCGTCGACTCGGCGCAGTCCCCGGTCTCGACCATGACGCACCACGTGCTGCACCTCGAGGAAACCCACCGCCTGCCGGTCCTGGTCGACCTCACCGCGGCTCCGGGCCGCACCCTGGTCTTCACCCGCACGAAGCACCGCGCGAAGGCCCTCACCCGCAAACTGGTCGCGAGCGGCGTCCCGGCCGTCGAACTGCACGGCAACCTCGGCCAGAACGCGCGCACGCGCAACCTGGAGGCGTTCTCTTCCGGCACCGCGAAAACCCTGGTGGCCACGGACATCGCCGCCCGGGGCATCCACGTGGACGACGTCACGCTGGTCATCCACGCCGACCCGCCGGTCGAGCACAAGGCCTACCTGCACCGCTCCGGCCGCACCGCCCGCGCTGGCGCGTCCGGCACCGTGGTCACGCTGATGACCGACGAGCAGGTCTCGGACGTCCGCGCGCTCACCCGGAAGGCGGGCATCTCGCCGACCACCACGCGGATCTCGCCTTCGCACCCGCTGCTGGCCGAGCTGGCCCCCGGCGACCGCTCGTTCACCGCTTCGCCGCGCCGCCCGGTGGTGGACAACCGTCCCAAGACGGTGACCGCTTCCGGTGCCGCACCGGGTACCGGCCGCCGCCGCGGCGCGCCTTCGGAAAACCGAGGCGGCCTCGGCGCCCGCACCGGTTCGCAACCCCGCCGCTCCGGCGGCGGCCGCGGCGGACCTCGTCAGGGCACAGAGCCGCGCGCCGCTCGGGCCGGGTCTTCGGCTGGTTCGGACCGGCAAGCGGGCCAAGCCCGCCGGGAAGACCAACGCCGCGGCACGGGCGCCGGTCGCCGAGGCGCGGAGGGCGCTGGCCGTCGCGCTGCCGGCGCCGACCGTCGCGGATCGGGCCAGCCGCCCCGAAACCGCCGAAACGGCTCGAGCGGGCGGCGTCAGTCGGAGTCCTGAGTTTCGCACTGGGCGGGTCGGGGATCGGTTTGTTCGATCTCCGGCCCGCTTTTCTGTGCGAGGAAATCAGTCCGCTTCCTCGTCGGCGAACCAGGCACCGACGCATTTCCACTGGAACGCGTCTTTCTGCTAGTCGCCCCCGGGCGAGCCAGCCGACCACGGCCAGCCGGATAGTCGCTCCCGCGAACGCCATCCCGCTGTCGCTACTCCGGAGCGCCCTCGTCAGCAATCTTGCGGACCAGGGTGAAGAATTGCTGGCGTTCAGAAGCGTTGAGGGGTGCGAGAAAGCGGGTCTGGACGTCCTCGAGAACGGTGTCGAGCCTGGCAAGTTCTCGTCGGCCGGAGGCCGTCAGCCGAACGAGCTTCTTGCGCCCGTCCGAGGGATGAGGCTGGCGCTCGGTGAATCCGGCCTGGTCGAGCGCTTCGAGCGCAACGGTGACGTCGCTGCGGTCAATGCCCGAAAGCCGGCCCGCCTCTGCCTGGCTGAGCGGGCCTGCCTGCTCCAACGCGGCCAGGATCCGGTAGTGGTACGGCCGCGAGCCCGCCTCCGCGAAGGCCTCGGACAGCAAGGTATGGCTCCGGCTCTGCGCCAGGTTGACCAACCAGGTCGCCCGGCCGTGAAGTCGCTTCAGCACACTGGCAGCCTACCGGATTTGTTGGTGTCGCCAACAACCTGATATTGTTGGTGACACCAACGACATGGAGGTATCGCCCATGCTCTCCCTCGGACCGCGGCTGATCGGCCAGACCGAGAAGACGCTCGACGCCGTTTTGACCAGGATCCTGCGCGAGCACGACCTGTCGACCAGTGAATGGGTCGCCCTTCGGCTCGCTGCCGACACCAGCGCCGTGCCGTTGGCGGCATTTGTGCGTGCTCAGGCGCACTTCGAAGACGCGGACGACCTCGTGGCGCGGCTCGCGGCCCGCGGGCTCGTCGCCGGCGATCAGCTCACCGGCGAGGGGCAGTCCTTGATCGCACGGGTCACGCAGGTCATCACCAGTCTGACGGGATCGATCTGGGAGAACCTCGACCCCGACGACGTCGCCGCCGCGGGGCGCGTCCTCAATGCCGTCCAATCGGAGTACCGGACCGTGCTGGCGGGCCTCAGCGAGTCGGCCGCCTAACGCCAAACCGGCTCACTGCGCGGACAAGAACAGCAAAAACGGCCCCACACCCAAAAACAGCAACGCGGCCGCGTTCGTCTTCCGGTACTCCAGCAGCAACGCCACGAATTCCCGCAAGAACGCGCTGGGCACGAAGTACGACGCCGTCTTCGCCCCGATCACGTTGAGCCGCAACCCCAATTGCCGCGCCAGCACCGCTGTGCGGAACACGTGGTAGTTGTTCGTCACGGCCAGAATCGGGCCGGAAAACCCGCGCTGCTCAAGCAAAGCGACGCTGAACCGCAGGTTCTCGTTAGTGGTCGTCGCCCGGTCCTCAAGGACGATCTGCTCCGCCGGAACCCCAGCATCGATGAGATACCGTGCCATCGCATCCGCTTCCGACGTCAGTTCGTCCGCACCCTGACCGCCGGACACCACCAGCAACGCACCCGGCGATCGCTGCTGCACCTGCACCGCGCGGTCGAGCCTGCTGGCCAGCAGCGGCGGCACCCGATCGCCCTGAAGCCCCGAACCGAGAACAACCACTGCGCCAGCGCGAGCGCGTCGGGTGACCCGGCTGTAGAGAATCGAGTACAGCAACAGCGCCGTGAACAGGAACGCCAGATAGCCGGTCACGAACAGCACCGCCATCGCGGCCACGCGCAGCAACGGCTGATCGTCGAAGACCAGCGAACTCACCGCGAGCGCGAACACCGCGAGCAGACCGAGCCCGGCGAGCAGCGAGAGCAGGTTGGCGAGCCGCCGTCCTTCGCGTCGCAGCATCACGACGCCGTTCGCGATCAGCGCCCACGGCAGCGCCAGCGCGCCGAGCCCGCCGATGATCACCACCACCGCGATGATCGCGATCTGCGCCCATTCGACGTGGTTGAAGAACGACAGCAGCCACAACCCGGTGAAAAACAGCGCGACCAGGAACCACACCGCGTTGCCGACCCGCCTCGGCTCGCGCGCGAACCGCACGACGAACACCAGCACGGAAGCGATCGCGAAAAGCCCGGACGTCATGGTCGTGCATTCTGTCTGGCAAGTCCGAGCGTCGCGCGGGCAGGTACTCAGAGTGACGTCGTCAGGCCCCGTGCCCGCAGCACCGACCGCTCCAGCGGGCGGAACACGATCAGCTCGATCGCCACCCCGACGAACAAAATCAGGAAAATCGCCGCGATCACCTTGGGCATCGAGTTGTACGAGGACCCGTCGTTCAAATACGTCCCCAGCCCGACGCCGAGGCTCGGCGAGCGCGCGATCAGTTCCGCCGCCATCAGCGAACGCCACGAGAACGCCCAGCCCTGCTTGAGCCCGGCGAGAAACCCGGGCAGCGCGGCGGGCAGCAGGATGTGCCGGGCCGCGGCGAAGCGGCCGGCGCCCATCACCTTGCCGACGCGCGGCAGGATCGGCGGGATCTGGTCGATGCCGGACACGAGGCCGTTCGCGATCGACGGGACAGAGCCGAGCAGCACGACGAAGTAGATCGCCGCGTCGTTGATGCCGAACCAGATCACCGCGGCGGGCACCCAGGCCACCGACGGCAGGCTCTGCAACCCGCTCAGCAGCGGCCCGATCGCGGCGCGCACCACGCGGACCTTCGCCACCAGGATGCCCAGCGGCGTCCCGATCACGACGCCGGCGGCGAAGCCCAAAGCGGCGCGGTGCACGGAAGTCCAGATGAAGCCGAACACCGAACCGTCGTTGATCGTGCTCACGAACTCGGCCCAGACGTCCAGCGGCGCGGGCAGCGTCGTCTCCGGCCAGAACGCGGCGGCCCACAGGATCTGCCAGATCACCACCAGCAGCACGAGCGCGCCGAGCGGCGGCAGGAACCCGCGGACGAACCGGCGGCGCAGCGACGCCGGCCGCGCGCCGGTGGGGGTGTCGAGCCGGTCCAGGCCGGCGCCGACGGCTTCGTCTAGGTCGGGGGCCGCCTGGTCAGGACGGGGCATGGGTGCTGATCACCTTTCGCAGATCGGCCGTGATCTCGTCGGCCAGCAGTTCAGCGTCCGCGGACGGGACGTCGTGCCACTCGCGGACCACCCGGCCCGGACGCGACGACAGCAGCACCACTCGCTGTCCAAGCCGGACAGCCTCGCGGACGTCGTGCGTCACGAACAGCACCGAGGTACCGGTGCTGCGCCACACCCGCAGGAGCTCGCTCTGCAGCACGTCGCGGGTGATCGCGTCGAGCGCCGCGAACGGTTCATCCATGAGCAGCAACGCATTGCCGTCGTCACCGCCCACGCGGTGGGTCGCGGCCAGCGCGCGGGCCAGCGCGACCCGCTGCCGCATCCCGCCGGACAGCTCGTGCGGACGCTTGCGCGCGGCGTCGCTCAACCGCACCAGGTCCAGCAGCTCAGCTGCCTTTTCGCGACGCTCGGATCGGCCGAATCCGGCGAGCCGCAGCGGCAGTTCCACGTTCCGGGACGCGGTCAGCCACGGCATCAGCGCGGCCTCCTGGAACATCACCGCGGGCCGCGAAGTGGTGAGAGTGATCTCGCCGGCGGACGGCTGGTCGAGACCGGCGACGAGGTTCAGCAGCGTGCTCTTGCCACAGCCGGAAGCGCCGAGCAGGCAGACGAACTCGCCCGGCTCGACGGTGAGGTCGACCCCGTCGAGCGCGGTCACCGCGCCGCCGCCGGAGCCGAACACCTTGCCCACGCGGTCGAGGTGCACGGCGGCGGTCACTGGTCGGGCCAGGGTGGAGGTCATCGCGGATCGCCTTCCGGTCGGGACGTCACTTGGCCAGTTCGGGCGCGTTGACGGCGGGCAGCTGCTGTGCCTTGAGGACGTCGTTGAGCGGGCCGAAGTCGGCGAACCCCTTCAGGTCCACCACCTTGTCGACCACGCCCGCGGTCACCGAGTCCTTGGCCAGCTGCGGGAACTGCGCGGGCACCGGGTCGGTGGTCAGCTCGATGTTCGAAAACGCGCGGTCGAGCACGGCCGGGCTGAGAGAGCTGCCGGACAGCTCCTTGAGCGCTCCGTTGACGACGGTCTTCGCCTCGGCCGGGTTCTTCTTCGCCCAGTCGATCGCGTGCAGCTCGCCCTTCAGCAGCGCGCGCACGGTGTCCGGGTGCTGCTTGAGGAACTCGCTGCGCACTATCGCGACCGTGGTCGGGAAGCGGCCTTCGGGCCACAGCGACTTTTCGTCGACCAGCACCTTCGCGCCCGCGTCGGCGACCAGCCGCGACGACCACGGCTCAGGCAGCCAGCCGCCGTCGACCTCGCCCTTTTTGAAGGCGTCGAACGTCTTCGGGTTGTCCAGGTTGGTCACGTTGACCTGGCCGGTCAGGTGCTTCTCGGCGAGGAACTTCTTGAGCGCGACGTCCTGGGTGTTGGCCAGCTGCGGCGTCGCGATCGTCTTGCCCTTGAGCTGGTCGACCGACGTGATCCCGGGCTTCACCACCAGCTGCGCGCCGCCGGTGACCGCGCCGGACACGAGCTGGATCGCGCCCTTGGACTTGGTGAAGGCGTTGATCGCCGGCCCGGAGCCGATGAACGCGACGTCGAGCGAACCGCCGAGCAGCGCGTTCACTTCGGACGGACCGGCGTTGAACGTCTGTGTCGTGAGTTTCGTGCCGCCGAGGTTCTGCGCGAAGAAGTTCTTCTTGACCCCGATCAACGCCGGCGTGTGCGTCACGTTCGGGAAGAAGCCGACGCGCACCTCCCCGGCGGCACCCTGGTTGGTCGCGGCCTCGGTGCGGTCCGCGCGGGAACACCCGGCGAGCGCCCCGAGCACCGTCAGCGCGGCGAGTGCGGAAGCAAGCAATCGGGTTCGCGGAAATGTACGCACAAATGGCCCTTTCGCGGTCAGCGGAACGGGGCGAGAATGACACGTTCACCCGCGAGACTGCATAGGCATCCGCATCCCGGGAAATTGTGTGGGATTACTTGACAGGCCCGGGCCTCACCTGCTTGTCAGAAGCGAGACGTCACCGAACTCGTGCCACAGATAGTCCCGCCGCACTGCCGCGTCGTAAGCCCGCTGCACCAGCTCCGGACCCACGACCGCCTCGAGAAGCAGCAGGTGAGACGTCTCAGGCGTGTGCAGTCCGGTGATCAAACCGTCGACGGCGCGGGCCGGCCGATCGGGACCGAGCACGAGTTCGGTCCAGCCTGCCGCCGCGGTGACGAGTCCGCCGGGATTCGTGGCCGATTCGAGCGCGCGGACCGCCGTTGTCCCTACTGCGATAACGCGTCCACCCTGGTCACGCACCCAATTGACCAACGCGGCAGTGGTCGCCGGAACGCGAAATCGCTCGCCGTACGGCGGTTCTCCGGCTTCCGGAGAGGAGACGCCAGTGTGTAACAAGATCGGCGCGAACAGCACTCCCCTCGAGACCAGTTGAGTCACCAGCTCCGGAGTGAACGGCCGGGCCGCGCTCGGCATCTCAGCCGAACCCGGATCGAGCGCGAACACGGTCTGGTAGTTCGGCAACGGCCACGCGCGCGGGACATAGCCGTAGCGAATCGGCCGGCCGACCTTCGCGAGATACCACGCGACCTCGCCTTCCACGTCGATCTTCGCGCGCCACAACCGTTGCGCACCGGCGACGTGCGGCTCGCGCAGCGTGACAACAGCCCCGGCTGGCAGGCTGAGCCGCTCCCCCACGCGGCCGTCCAGGAGCGGACCGCCGGGTGCGCGAAGCTCGACGACCCAGGTGCCGTCGTCGAGTTCGGTGGAGAAGTGGACGGTGATGACGCGTTCATCCCGCACCGCGTCGACGGCGGCGGGCAACGTGCCAGACGTGTTGACCACCAGCAGATCGCCGGGATTCAAAAACGCTGCCAGATCACGGAAAGTGGCGTGCTGTACGCCCTCCGGACTGGCCGCGAGCAGCCGCACCTCGTCCCGGGCCAGCCCGCGCGCTTCCGGCGGAGCGGACGCGCTGCGGTCCTCGGCCAGGTCGAACCGGGTGCGCGGCGCGTTCACGACCGCACCTGCAGATCCGCTGCCCGGAACCGGCCGCTCGGCGGACGTTCCTCCAGCAGCCGCAGGAAAGCCGGTACCGCGGTCTCCGGCAGCGGCCGGTCTGAAATGTCCTCGCCGGGGAAAGCGGCCTGGTGCATGGCCGTGCGCAGGTCCCCGGGATCGACGGCATACACCGCGATGTCCGGATTTTCCACGCCCAGCACCGCGCTCACGTGGTCCAGCGCGGCTTTCGCGGAGCCGTAGCCGCCCCAGCCCGCATACGGCTCCACGGCGGCGTCGGAGCTGATGTTCACCAGCACTCCCTTGGCCGCGGTGAGCGCGGGCAACAGCAGGCGAGCGAGCGCGAGCGGCGCGAAAACGTTGGTGCGGAAGACAGTTTCCAGCTCGTCCGGCGGATACTCGGCCAGCGGCGGCAGCGGGCTGACGCCGAGCGTGCTGGCGTTGTTGACGAGCAGGTCGAGCCGGGGTCCGGCGGCTTCGGCGAGCCGGGCGCGATGCTCGGGGTCGGTGACGTCGCCGGGCACCGGGGTGAACCCGAGGTCCGCCGCGGCGGCGCGCAGCGTCCCCTGGTCGCGTCCGGTGCCCAGCACTGTCCATTCGCGACGGACGAGAGCCGCGGCGAGCGCCCGGCCAAGACCGGCGGACGCTCCGGTGACTACAGCTACTGGCATGGGTTCCTCCAGAAGTAGGCACCTGCCAGCGTGCGACCTCTACCTTACTGGAGGTCAACCGGTCGGCGGCCGCGCAGCAGCGTGTACGCCACGAGCGAAACCACGAACCCGGCGTAGTAGGCCAGATCCGCACCGTGCAGCGCGGCGGCGACCGGTCCGGTGTAGACAGTCGTGTTCATGAACGGCACCGCCGCCGCGAAGCCCACCACGAACGCCACGAGTGCGGCCCAGCTGCGGACCGGACGCCGCAGCTCAGCGAGCACATCGATCTCGCGCCCGCCACGTTTGCGCCGCAGCCAATCCGGCACGACGACACCGAGGAACGGCGGGATCCAGTAACTCACCACCAGCAGCACGTTCTGGAATTTCGCCGCCAGATCCCCGGTGTGCATCCAGAGAATCAACGCGAACGCCAGCACCGTCACGACCACCGCCGACACCGGCCGGCGCACCCGCACGCCGACGGTCTGCAGCGCGAGCGATCCGCTGTAGTCGTTCATCGCGTTGGACGACACCGCCGCCAGCGCGATCACCAGCAACGCCACCGCACCCAGCACGCCGCCGCCGAGCAGCGTCGAGACCCCCGCGGCGGTCTGGTCGCCCAGCGCAGTGCCGAGCGCGAGACCGATGCCCTCGCCGAGCGCGTACGAGGCGGTCAGGCCGAGCAGCGTGAACCAGAAGACGCCGCTCGGGCGCGTCGAAGCAGGCAGGTAGCGGCTGAAATCCGACGCATAAGGAGCCCACGAAATAGCGAGGCTGAGCGTAATAGTGGAAAACAGCACGACGGCACCGGCGAAATCGCCGCCGGTCGCGGAATCGGCAAACGTAATCGGGTGGTCAAGCACCACCTTTACGGCGAGCGCGACAAATGCGACAACCAGCACCACGCTCATCACAGCTTGGACCCGGTGGATCACCGCGTAACCGAATACTCCGAGCGTGCACTGCAGCACCAGCACCACGAGCACCGCGGCCCAGAACGGCAGCCCGGTGAGCTGCGCCAGCGCCTCGCCGCCGAACAGCCCGACCAGCGCGTCCCACGCGATCGAGCCGAGCCATTGCACCAGGCCGGGCAGCACGACGCCGCGGCCGAACGGGAGCCGCGCGAGCGGCAACTGGCCGGTTCCGGTGCGCGGACCCCAGGTGGACAGCCACGCGACCGGCAGCGAACCGACCACGGTGCCGATCAGCGCGATGACGAACCCGGTGGTGAAACCGAGCCCGAGCGTCGCGCCGAGGGTGCCGGTGAACACGGCGGTCATGGTGAGGTTCGGCGCGAACCACACGCCCGCGAGCCGCCACGGCCTTCCGAACCGGTTCTCCGCCGGGATCGGGGTGATTCCGTGCGTCTCGATCGCGAAATCCCCTGCTCCGGACGGCATCCGGCCGCCGAAGACCTCGGCGTCGATCCCGCTCATGCGCTGCCCTTTCTCCCGGCTGACCCGTGAGTCTGAACCGGAGCGCCCGGCCGCGCCAATACTCTGTGGCGTTCCCGACCCGTTCCCGTCAGGATCGCGGGGTGGGGGAAGCACCGTTGCGCCATCGCGCGTTCGCCATTTTCTACACCGGACGACTGGTCTCGCTGCTGGGCAGCGCCATGACCCCGGTCGCCTTGTCGTTCGCGGTGCTCGGCAGCAGCCACAGCCCGACCGACCTCGGCGTCGTGCTCGCCGCCGGGATCGTGCCGCTGCTGGCGTTCCTGCTGGTGGGCGGCGCGGTCGGCGACCGGTTCCCGCGCAACCGCGTGTTGCGGCTGTCGAACCTCGGCGCGGGCGCGGCGCAACTGGCGGCCGCGGCCATCCTGCTCACCGGCAACTACTCGCTGGGCGCCCTCGTCGCGACCGAGTTCCTCGGCGGAATCTGCACCGCGTTCACGACGCCGGTGCTGCGCGGGATCGTCCCGCAGATCGTCCCGCCGGAATCGCTGCGCCAGGCGAACTCGCTGCTGGCCACCGGACGGAACATCACCAAGGTGGCCGGTCCGGCCGTCGCCGGAGTGCTGGTCGGCACGGTCGGCGGCGGGTGGGCGATCGCCGCCGACGGGGTGTCGTTCGTACTCGCCGCCTTGCTCTACCAGGCGATCACGCTGCCCCCGGCGGAAAAGTCCGAGCAGCACAGTGTCTTGCACAGTGTGCGAATCGGCTGGCGGCAGTTCTGGCGGATCCCGTGGCTGTGGCGGGTGGTCACGGCGTTCACCGTCTACAACATCGTCTTCACCGGCGGCTGGCTGGTGCTCGCGCCGGGCATCGCGCAGGACACCATCGGCGCGGCCGGATGGGGCGCGGCGCTGAGCGTGCGCGCGGTGGGCGCGCTGCTGGCCGGTCTGGTCATGTACCGGTTCGCGCCGAAACGACTGCTGCCGGTCGGACTGGTTGGTGCGGCCCTGACCGCGCTGCCGCTGTTCGCGCTCGGCACGCACGCGAACTTCGCCGTGCTGGCCGGGACGACGTTCGTCGCCGGGTTCTCCGCCGGTGTCATGGGCGTGGCCTGGGATACGACGGTCCAGGAGAACATCCCCGGGCATCTCCTGTCGCGGATGGCCGCGTTCGACGATTTCGGCTCCTATGCGGGCATTCCGATCGGCGAACTCCTCGCCGGACCGCTCGGCGCCGCGTTCGGCGCGCCCGCGGTGCTGCTCGTCGGCGGGTTCGTCCTGGTCGCCACCGCGCTTTCCCCGTTGCGCTCCCGCGCCGTCCGCGCACTGCGGCACCCGCCGGTCCGCGTGCCGTGAAGGGCTCCTTGAGGGAATTAGATTCCCTCAAGGAGCCCTTCACGGCACGCCACGCAAGGAAGGGCCTGCCGGGAGTCCCGGCAGGCCCTTCCTTTCACCCCTCGGTCACACCAGCAAGAGGAATGCCACTCCGTTGGGCGAGCCGAGGCCCGTCACGTCGTCGTAGCCCTTGGTCGTGTGAATCGTCAGGTTCGGGTAGTCGAGCACCCGGGCCGAGGTCTTCAGCCCGCCGCTGGCGTCGGTCCCGTTGGCGAAGTCCACGCGCTGCACCGCGCCGTCGACGTGCTGCACGTCGTGGATCGCCGACGTGCGCGACGTCAGCTGGTACAGCACCGGGTTGATGAACCCGTGGTGGAAGTGGTCGAGGCTGTCGGACACCGCCATCACGCCCGCGAACACCGGCGACGCCAGGCTCGTGCCGCCGATCCGGTACTGGTCGTAGTAGACGCCGTCCGGGAAGGTCTGCGTCTGGCCCACCAGGAACCCGGTGTTCGGGTCGGCGACCGCGGAGATGTCCGGGACCACGCGGCCCTTCGCGCCGCCGGTCTGGTTCTTCGTGGACAGCGCGTCCGGCACGATTCCCTTCTGGTAGAAGGGCTGGCCGAACAGCCGGCTCGTGCCGCCGCCCGCGCCGCCGTTGAACGCGCCGGGGAACGCCGGGGCGTAGGCGCCGTCGGTCAGCGTCGACTTGCCGGTCTCCCAACCGGTTTCGAAGATCCGCTTGCCGTCCTGGCCGACCGCCAGCGACGTCCCGCCGACCGCGGTCACCCACGGAGCCGAAGCGGAGAAGTCCGGCGACGGCGTGCCCAGCCGCGCGACCTCGTCCCCGTTGTCGCCGGAGGAGAAGTACACGCCGATGCCCTCGAGCACCGCCTGAAGCGAGATCTGGTTGAACACCTTGACCTCGGCGGCCGGGATGTCCTCGCCGGTGTCGCCGTAGGAGTTGGAAATAATGTCGGCCTTGTGCCCCGCGACGACGTAGTTCAGCGCGGTGTCCAGCGACAGGTCTTCACAGTCTTGCCCGCCGACGTAGAGGATGTCCGCGCCCGGCGCGAGTCCGTGCGCGGCCTCGACGTCCAGGGTTTCCTCGCCGTACCAGCCGGAAGCGTCGCACTGGTCCGGTCCTTCGAGCACCGGGTTGGGCGGGAAGATGTGCTGCTTGAACTGCTGCTTGGTCAGCGGGTGCGCCGGATCGTTGCGCTTGGCGTACTCCGCCGCGTCGGCGTAGATCGTCGGCGACGCGAACGCGTCCACGATGGCGATCGTGGTGCCGCGACCGTCCGCACCGAGCTTCGCGGCCTGGTCCAGGCCGTACGCCGAACGCAGCTGCGCGGGCGTGTAACCGCACGGCGCGTAGGGAAGCTGCTTCCCGTTGTACGCCGGGTCAGTCGTGTCGGTCTTCTCGCCGTAGTAGGCGCTGCACGGCCCCGAGTTGCGGAACCCCTTGCTGGGCGGCGCGGTCGACGGGCTGCCCTGCACGCGAGACTGCTTCGTCGCCGGCGTGTCCGCACCGTCGGTGTGGTCCGGCTTGAACAGATTCGTCGCCTGGTCGACGCCGACGACGCCGAGCACGTCCTTCGCCAGCGACGCCGGAACGGACAGGTCCTTGTCCGCCGCCCGCAGCGTCTGCCCCTTGACCTGGTACTTGCCCAGGTTCACCGCGAACGCGCGCTGCACCTGGTCAGCGGTACCGGTCGCCTCGACATACGCCCGGTTGGACGGCACCTCGCCGGTGGCGAATCCGCTTGCGGACAGCCAATTCTTCACCGCGGACACAGTCTGGTCGGAAGCCGCGAACTGGTCGCGCACCTGGTCCGGCGAAAGATAATGCCGGTACCCGCGACTGTTCGGATCGGACACCGACTGCGCGGCAGCCTCGGCCGCCCCCTGGTCCTTGAGATTCAAATAAACCCGAAAGTCCATTGTGGACGACCCAGCCGTGTCGGCCACCTTGGACTGCGGATTGGCCCAAGCCGGATGCGATTGCGGAATGTCCGCCCGCCCCTGAGCCGACGCCACGGCAGGCGAAGCGGCCAGGCCGCCCACCACCGCCAGCGAAAGAAACATGGTGACGCTTCTACGCACAGCAACTCCCTCGTGTTGCGCGGCCTCGACCCCGCCTGCCGCCGGAACGAGATTAGGACTGCCCCCGCCCGCCAGGGAAGCGTCAAGCTCCCCGGTGCGGAACCGTTATCTGCTCCCCTCATCGCGACACAAGGGACAAGTGCGACCAAAGTCCGTTTCATCCGCACTGTCCACAGCGGAATGTGCCGAAATCAGAAAAACGCCCGTTTCACCACCCTCCCCTCACAGCACCAGACAGCCCCAACCGCCACCTACGAAGGTCGCACAATCCTGATCAACAACACCAAAAACTCACCCATCTGCCCACCGGCCCCCAAGTACGTGAGGGGAACCCTGACGAACTCTGAGTCCCTCAGGGTTCCCCTCACGAACCTCAGAGCCGCGCAACCCCCTTCGCGAACCGACATTCCCTCAAGGAGCCCTTCACGGAACCAGATTCCCTCAACGAGTCCTTCACAGCCCACCCAACAGACACCGATGCACCCAACGATCGAGGCACCCAGCCCCTCCCCCAACCCCGATACGAAGCCTCCCTGCGGTCTGGGGGTGCTTGTCAAGGCATCTTTCCCGCCTTGACAAGCACCCCCAGACCGTCAGCACAATCAAGCTTCGGGGTGCCCCACGCAACCAACGTGCGCAATGTCGCCGCCAGGCGACGAGCCGCCCCCCACCCCCACACATGAAACCGATTCACCCCACAGAAACACCCGGTAACATCCACCCCTCGATATCACCCCTTATGGGGTATTCCTCCCCAAGTGGATCTAGCTAACCGGCCCAAACGCTCCTAGCATGCCGACCATGGGGACCTTGCCGCCAAGGCGGGTAAATTGATTTCGCTGACCTTCCGGATCCTGGGGCCGCTGGAGGTCATCGCCGAGGGCAGGGCCGTACCTCTGGGCGGCCCGAAGCCCCGCTTGCTGCTGGCCGCACTAGCCCTCCAGCCCAACATCGTCGTATCCACCGAAGCCCTGGTCGAAGTCCTATGGCCGACCACCGCCCCCCGCTCCGCAGCCGCCAACATCCGCACCTACGTCCACTCCCTCCGCAGACGCCTAGCCGAAACCTCCCCCGACCTAGCCGACCGCATCACGAGCCGAGCCTCCGGCTACCTCCTCACCGTCCCGGAAGACGAACTCGACCACCTCGTCTTCACCCGCTTGGCAACGAAGGCCTGGGAAACCCAAGACCACCCAGAAACCGCCCTGACCCTCCTGGACGAAGCCCACGCCCTCTGGCGAGGCGAAGTTCTGGAAGGCCTCCCCCACGACCCAACCTGGGGCCCGACAGTCGCCCGCCTGGACGAACTACGCCTGGCAGTACAAGAACAACGCCTACGCGCCCGGCTAGCCCTAGGCCGCCACAACGAAGTCATCGCCGAACTACGCGCCCTGGTCACCGAACACCCGCTGCGCGAAGAACTCTGGCACCACCTGATCACCGCACTACGCGACGCAGGCCGAACCACCGAAGCCGCGGAAGCGTACGAACTGGTCGAACAAACCCTCGCCGACGAACTGTCCGCGAGCCCCGGCGCAGCACTCCGCGAACTCCGCACCACCCTCGAAGTCCCGTGCGCCAAAGTCCCGCCGATCTGCCAATTGCCCCTCGATCTGCCAGATTTCACCGGCCGCGGCGAAGTAACCCAGCGCCTGGTCGCGAAACTCCGCCACCACGCCGAAGCGGAACGCCCCGCGATCGTCGTCCTGTCCGGCGCACCAGGAATCGGCAAATCCTCAATCGCAGTACGGGTAGCGCACGCAGTACGAACCGTTTTCCCAGACGGACAGTTGCATGTGGACCTCGCCGGAACCTCGTCGTCCCCGCGCTCCCCGATGAGCGTCCTTGCCGAACTCCTGCGCGCCCTGGGCATCCCGGATTCCGGCCTCCCCCGAGACCTGGCGGAACGCGCCGCACTGCTGCGTTCCCAGCTCGCCGGCCGCCGGATGTGCGTCGTCCTCGACGACGCGGGCAGCGCCGCCCAAGTACGCCCGCTGCTGCCCGGCGCGGGCGCGTGCGCCGTACTCGTCACCGGCCGGATCCGCCTGCCAGACCTGCCCGGCGCAGTCCCGGTGGATGTCGACCTCCTGCCCGAACCGGAAGCCGCCCGTCTGCTGGAAGGCATCGTCGGCCACGACCGGGTAGCCGCCGAACCCGAAGACGCCGCGGCGATCCTGCGCCAGTGCGGACATCTGCCGCTGGCGATCCGCGTCGCCGGCGCCAAGCTCACCCACCGTCCGACGTGGTCCCTGCGCATCCTCGCCGACCGCCTCCACGACGAACACCGCCGTCTCGACGAGCTGCGCGTCGGCGACCTGGCTGTCCGCGCGAGCGTGACCCTGAGCTACGACCTCCTGCCCATGTCCGCCGCCGCGGCCTTCCGCCGGTTAGGCGCACTGGGTCCGGTGCAATTCCCAGCCTGGGCAGTCGCCGCGGTCCTGGGCCGCTCGTCCGCCGACGACGTCCTCGACGTGCTCGTCGACGCACACCTGGTGGAACTCGTCGCCACCGACGTCGCGGGCCAACCGCGCTACCGCCTGCACGACCTCCTGCGCGTCTACGCCGCCGAACTAGCCGAACCCGACGAGACCCGCGCCGCAGTGGGCCGAGTTCTAGAGGGATATCTAGCGCTGGCGGTGGAAGCCGCCGAGCGAATGCCGATCCATTTCTTCGGCCAGTACCACGACGAAACCGACCCAGCCCTTCCCATGGAAGCAGACCGCCTGCTGACCGACCCAGCTGCCTGGTTCGCCGCCGAACGCGCCACCTGCGTCGCCGCCGTCGGGCTGGCCGCCGAGCGCGGTTTCGACGACCTGACCTGGCGGCTCACCGTGGCCCTCACGCCGTACTTCGATCTCCGCGGCCACCAAGACGACTGGCACGCCACCCATCTGATCGCCCTCGAAGCAGCACGCCGGGCAGGCACGCTCCGCGGCGAGGCAGTCGTCCAGCGCAACCTCGGCCAAGTCCTGCTGTACCAAGACAACGACGCGGACGCGATGGTCGCCTTCGAAGCCGCACGCGAGCTGTACCAGCGCATCGGCGACCAGCAAGGCCTCGGCGAGGCACACGCCGGCCTCGGCACCGTGTTGCGGATGCAGGGCCAAACCGACCGCGCGCTCGAACCCTGTCACGAAGCGCTCCGGCTGTTCGGCGAGGCGGGCGACCCGCACGGCGAAGCGGTGATCCGGATCGCGATCGGGTCGATCTGGGTCGCGCGCAAGTGCTACGCCACGGCCCGCCGCTGGTACACCGACGCGCTGGAGCTGTCCTGCGAAATCGGCGACCGGCACCGGGAAGCCCATGCGCTGCAACGGCTCGGGCTCCTGCACCAACGCGAGGGCAACCTCGCCGAAGCCCGCGAGCACGTCACGCGCGCCATCGCGGTGTTCACCGACCTCGGTGACGACCACTGCGTCGGCTACGCGAACCAGAACCTCGGCGAACTCTGCCTGTACAGCGGCGATCTCGCACACGCGCAACTGCTGCTGGTGAACTCGCTGAGCGTGCACCGCCGCAACGGAGACCGCCGGTCCGAAGCCCATGTGTCGCAGCTTCTCGGCGAACTCCACTCCGCGCTCAGCCAGCCCGAACGGTCCCGCAGCTACGCCGAGCGCGCCCGGGCCATCCGCCGGGAGCTGTCCGCCGACGCCCCCATCGACGACCGGCCGCGCAAGACCGGGCCGCACCGGATCGTGTCCGCCTGACGCGCGGGCCCGGTTGCGCGGCCAATCCCGCGCGCCGGGCCACGATGCGCTGATGAACACCAGGAAAGCGGCTGGTCACGTCCTTCTCGCAGTGGCAGTTATCGCTTTGTCGACTCCGCCTCCCGTCTCGGCCAAACCCAAGCACGGCAGAAGAGTCCTCGAAAGACCGCTGACCTACCGCCTCTACGCGACCCGCGAAGGGCTCGTCGGCGGCACCACTTCGAGCGGGCACCGGATCACCGAACGGGACCACTTCGCAGCGCTCCCGTCAACGAAAACGGTGTCCTCCAAGGGAAGAGGGACGTTCACCGTCAAGGTGTGCCGAACCGACGGCGCACGCTGCGAGTACGCGCCGGTGTGGGATGTCGGGCCGTGGAACGAACACGACGACTACTGGAACACCGCCGAGCGACGCGCGCAGTTCGGTTCACTCCCCCAAGGCGTACCGGAAGCACAAGCGGCATACCAAGACGGCTTCAACGGCGGCAAGGACGAACACGGCCGCACCGTGCGCAACCCCGCCGGTCTCGATCTGGCCGACGGCACGTTCTGGGACGGCCTCGGCCTCAAAGGCAGCAGCTACGTGGACGTCACTTTCCTCTGGACTGGCACCGCCGCGGCCACCGGCGTGGTGACCGGCGGGGCTCCGCTGGTCGTGCGCACGTCTGCGGACAACGACGCGCCGGCAGCCGGATTGGCCGCTGATTCCGCGCAGGTGCCGATCGAGTGTTCCGTGCGAGGCGAAGCAGTGGACGGAACTACCCGCTGGAACCGGATCGGCCCCGGACATTACGTGTCCGAGGCCTATCTCCGAGCCGATTCGCCGGTGCCGTCCTGCTGAACCTCAGTGCTGGTGGTGGGCATGCACGACGGCGTGCCCACGACCGCGGCCGATCATCCACTTGTTGACCGGAACCGTGACCACGAAAGCGATCGCGAGCGACAAGGCCAGCGACAGCCAGAACAATCCGCTCGACAGCCCCGCGTCCATCGCGCCCGGGATCGCCACGACGACCGTGTTGTCGATGACCTCCATGACCGCGATCGACACCGTGTCGGCGGCGAGCGCGACCTTGAAGGCGGCGCCGAGCGCGAGCCCGGACTTGAGCACGCCGCGCATGGTGAGGGCGTAGCCGAAGACGAACGCCAGCACGATGGACAGCACCACAGTGGCCGCGTTGTGCAGGCCGAACGCGGTGCCGAGAACCATGCCGAGCACTTCGCCGATGGCACACCCGGTGAGGCAGTGCAGCGTCGCCTGGGCGGCGGTGGACCAAGACGCTCCGTGCTGGTGCTCGTTCATGCGGCTGACTATACCCCTATGGGGTATCAATGGCGCAAGGTCGCCCGATGTGATGACTGTCGCCCGGCGGCTCCGGCAAATCGGTATAACCGGAAGTGTGGTGATCAACTTGGCGCGCCGTTGCGCCACCGCATTTGTCCTCGTTTTTCTCCTCGGAAGCTTCCTCAGTGCTCCGGCCAGCGCACAGCCGTCCTCGCTCAAGTGGGGCGAATGCCCAGCCGGGACACCCCGGCAGGTGTCGTGCGCGAGCCTTCAGGTGCCGCTCGACTACGCGAAACCGGACGGGAAGCAGATCACCCTCACCGTCTCGGGCATGGGCAGCCTCAGTTCGCCGCATTTCCTGCTGGTGAATCCCGGCGGCCCCGGCGCGTCCGGGCTCGGCACCGAGAAGCTCGTGTTCAGCCAGCTGCCGCAGGACGTCGCTCAGCAGTACGCGGTGTTCAGCTTCGACCCGCGCGGAATCGGTGCGAGCACACCGGTTTCCTGTGGCGACACCTCGAAACTCGCACCGCATCCCGCGTCGCCGTACGAACCGGCCGGTCTTCCGCAAGAGCGCAAGCGCGAAGATCTGGCCAAGCAGATCGCGGCGCAATGCGCGGAGAACGGGAAAGACCTGCTTCCACACCTCACCACCGAGAACGCGGCGCGGGACATGGACCGGATCCGCGAAGCGCTCGGCAAGGACAAGATCGACTACCTCGGCTATTCCTACGGCACCAAGCTCGGCGCGACGTACGCGACGCTGTTCCCGACGCACACCGGGCGGATGATCCTGGACAGCGTCGTCGATCCGACGGTCACCACGTATCAAACGCAGTTCCAGCAAAACACGGCCCTTCAGGCACGGGCTGAGCAGCTGTTCGCGTGGACCGCGGAGCGCGACAGCACGTATCACCTCGGCACCACCGCATCCGCTGTGAAGGCCTCGTGGAACGAGCTGCGCGAGAAACTCGCGGCACAACCGGCGGACGGCAAGACCGGAGTGTCCGAATTGGACGATCTGCTGGCGTCCGCGATGTACGGCGACTGGGCCTGGCCGTCGCTGATGCAGGCGGTCGCGAGCCACCGCGGCGGGGATTCGACCGGGCTGAACGTCGCCGCCGGACAGGCCCGCTACGCGGTCGATCCCGGCCAGCTCGCCTACAACTGCGCCGACGCCGGCTGGCCGCGCAACTGGGCGACCTGGCACGCGGACACCGCGAAGTCCGCCGCGGCCGCGCCGCTGTTCGCCTGGCTCAACAGCTGGTACAGCGCCCCGTGCGCGTTCTGGCGGGTCCCGCCGTCGCCGGAAGTCCGGATCGGCTCCGCCCCGGTGCCGCCGATCCTGTTGCTGCAAGGGAAAGACGACGCCGCGACGCCCTTGGTCGGCGCGCAGCGGATGCACCGGGTGCTGCGCGGTTCGAGCCTGCTCGTCGACGGCGGCGGCAACCACGCCGCCTACCTCAACGAGCCCAACCCGTGCGTCGACGACAAGGCCGCGCACTACCTGCTGACCGGTGAACTGCCCGCGGACGGGACGTGTCCGGCGGGCGGAGAGGAGGCTGCGCCGTCCGGCGGTTGAACTCGTTTGCGTAACCGTTTGATCGCGTTCGGTTGACCCCCTGCGGCCACTGGCCCTACCTTCGGCTGCCAGGTCAAGTTGCCGGGGAACGGTGGGGGATGCGAGGGCGGACCAAAACGCTCGTGCTGGGTGCGGCGCTGGTGGCGACCGCGGCGGCGGTGGCGGCCAGTTGCACGCCGGTCCTGTCCGGTTCGGCTCCGGAACCGGCGAAAATCGCCTTCGTGCCGAAAATCGGCGGGATCCCGTACTTCGACGCGATGAACGCCGGCGGCATGCTGGCCTCCGAACGGCTCGGCGCGAAGTGGTTCACCCGCGCGCCGGCGAGTGTCGACCCGGAGGCGCAGACGGCGATCCTGCGGCAGCTCATCGCCGAACGCGTCGACGTCATCGCGGTGGCCCCGAACGATCCGGCGGAGCTGGCCCCGACAATCGCCGAGGCGCGCGCTAAGGGCATCCACGTGCTCACCACGGACACCGACGCCGCCGGTTCCCAGCGCGAGGTCTTCGTGAACCAGACGACGGCCGAAGGCATCGGTTCGGCGCTGGTCGACTCGCTGATGAAGAAAACCGGCGGCGCCGGCGAGTACGCGATCGTCTCGTGCGGGCGCGCCGCGGCGAACCTCAACTCGTGGATCGAAGCCGAGAAAACCTATGCGGCACAACACTATCCGCGAGCGAAGCTGGTCGAGACGGTCTACGCCGACGAGGACACCACCACCGCCACGAAGCTGGCGAAGGAGATCCTCAGCCGGCACCCGAAGCTCACCGGCATGATCGGCCAGTGCACGACGGCGACGCCGGGCATCGCGCGGGCGGTGCGTGATCAGCAGAAGATCGGCCAGGTGTTCACCGTCGGCACCGGCACGCCGCAGACGATGAAGCCGTACCTGGTCGACGGTTCCTGCTCCATGACGGTGCTGTGGAACGTCGAATCCCTCGGCTATCTCACCGCCTGGACCGCCGAGCAGCTCGCGACCGGCACCCCGCTCCGGCCCAGCAACAACGTGAGCCCGGAACTCCCCGCGGTGCGCTACGACGCGGCCACCCGGACGGTCTTGCTCGGCGATCCCCTGCTGATCACGCAGAACAACGTGGATCAGTTCAAGTACTGACGCCCGTCAGCGCACGTCAACGGTCACCGTCACCGTGCGCGTCCGCGCAGGCAGCCTCGTCATGTCCACCTGCAGATACTCACCGTCGTCCTGACGACCGTTCGGCTGCGTCTTCGCGTGCAGCGTGTACGGAGCCGCCGAGTTCGCGACACCGTCAATACCGAAGTCGCTGTCATTGCTGATCACCACAGTGCGGCCGCCGTCAGTCGTCGCGACACCCTCCACCTTGTCGTGGCCGAAGAACCCACCACTCGGATCCAGCCCGGTCACCAGCCCGCCAACGTCAAGGAACAGCTTCTTCGCCGTCGGCGTCACGCCGACCTTCTTCAGCGCGTCAGCGGCCTCGGCGGTGGTCGCCTTGCCGACGTACGCCTCGATGCTCTTGCCGCCATCGACGAGCAGCCCGCCCTTGGCCGCGTCATACGTCGCGCCCGGCACCTTCGCCGCCGGGCCGAGATCAGTCGCCTTGCTCAGGTCGATCTCGAACAGCTTCTTGTACGCGCCAGGCTCGGCCTTGCCGTCGCGCTCGTCCACGAGGAACCGGGTCGCCGACAGCGCGGTGATCTCGGAGACCGCAGTGCTGGTCTCGTCCGGGTTGTCGAGCAGGTACGCGTACTCATGCGTGGCGCGGGTTTTCAGGTCGACAGTCACGATCCGCAGCGCGGGAACCTTGCTGGGCTTCTTCGTGAGATCCGGCTGCTGCAGCGCGGACTGCATGACGCCGACGAGCGTCCGCCCGTCCGGCGTGAGCGCGAGCCCTTCCATGCCCTTGTTCGGCACGCGGTTCTTCAGTTCCTTCGGCAGCGAACCGTCGAACGGCGAGAACCGCTCGATCGCGCGGCCGTCAGCGCGGAAGTGCGTGATGAACGGGCCGTACTCGTCGGACACCCAGAACGTCCCGTCGCGCTGGGCGACCAGACCTTCGGAGTCGTAGCCGTTCGGCGACGCGGGCAGCTTCGCGCCATTGAGGTCCACGATGGTCTCGCCGGTGTTCGCCAGGGTGTTGACCTGGCCGTTGTACGGCGAACCGTCCGCCGCGCGCAGCGGAATGTTCCGCTCCAGCACGGCTTTCCCGCCCTTGAGCCGGAACTTGCCGATGGCGGGCGTGAACGACGGGATCGGCTCCACTTTGGACCCGTCCGGCGCGTCGACGTTCGGGCCCCGGTCGGTCAGTCCGTAGAACTCGTCGCGCGAACCCGGCACCGGAGTGAGCGCGGAACCGTATCCGCCGCCCGTGATCTTGACGCCGCCGATCGTGCCGAGCGCCGGCAAGTCCGTCGGGTACAACCGAACCGCGTCGCTGACGGTGTAGGTGAACGTGTCGCGCCCGGTGAACCCGGCGGCGGGCGTGTACCGGAACGCTCCGTCCGGGCCGATGGTGAGCGCGCCGTGCCCGGGATCGGTGTGCCGCACGACCGCGCCATCGCGCTGAGCGTCGCCGCGCACCTGCAGCGCGTGCCCGGCCCGCACCCGGTAATGGTCGTCCGGGCAGCCCTTGGCCTCGGCCGGGCCTGCGGCGGCCAGCGGCAGCACCAGCGCCCCGGCGACCAGCCCGATCTTCACGCGTTTCATCGGCTTTCTCCTCCTCTGGCGTCGTTTCGACGCCCGGGGAAGTCTCGACGGCCGAGTTGGACAACGTCCGTCATCGAGACGACTGCCGCGTTAACGAGCGCGCCGTGCTCGAGCCGCTACCGCACCTCCTCCGACGATCAGCAAGACCGCCGTGACACCCCAGCGGCGCTGCTTCTTCACGTTCTCGCGCGCCTTCGCCGCGCGTTTCTCGGGCAATTTCTGGCTTGCTTTCAGCGGAGCGGCGCGCGAGGGCGCCGGGGGTTGCGGCATGGGGACGGGCTGGATGATCGCGTCTCGCTGTTGCGGGGGTTGGATCGGGGCCGGGGTGGGCGCGATCGGATTCGGCTGGGTCGGTTCCGGGGATGGCAGGGTTGACGGTGACGTCGGCTGGGGTGACGGGCTTGAGGACGGCGTGGGACTCGCCGAGCTCGACGGCGTCGGGGACGGCGACGGTGTGGGGGACGGCGTCGGGGAAGGTGAGGACGGCGGCGGTGCCGAGGACGACGTCGTCGGCGGAGGTGGTGGGGGCGGGGGCGGCGGAGGTGGCGGCGCGGGTTCGGCCAAACACCCGGCCCCGTCGGAGAGCACCAACGGCGGCCCAGTACTCACCTCGACCGCGGTACCGCCGTCCATCCGGTACATGACGCTCCGCCCGTCGATCCAATTCGCGGTCGCGTAGAGCTTGTGGTCCGGCCCGAACACGACCGACCCGTAAGTCGCTTCCGGGAACCGCTCCCCCGGCACCTTCGCGACCTTCCCGCTCACCGGATTCACCGTGACCACCGCGCCCTCGCCGGTGGACGAAACCCCATACAGCAGACCGTCCTCCGCGTTGTACGCGAAATCGTCGACCCCCGAGGCGAGCCACCACGGATGCAGCAGCACCGGCCCGGTCGCGGTGAGGTATCCGGAGCTGCGCGGGTCAACGTCCACTGTGTACAGACTGGTTGCCCGCTTCACGTACCAGGAATTGCCGGACATCGCCCCGGCCGTCGCGCCGGTCACCCAGCTCCAGACGCCGTGGTGGGTGTCGCGGCCGACCGGGCCGAGGTCGGTCAGCTCGCCGTCGGAGTCGATCCGCACCGCGTGCGAACCGTCGCGGAAGCGTCCGTCGGCGACGCCGTACGTCACGTCCTGCGCGGCTGAGTAGGCGATGGCGTTCAGCGCGAAAGGGCTGTGGTGCAACAGATGCCGCGCGCCGGAGGGCAACGTCAACCGCACGATGTCGGACGACCACCCGTCGCGGCTTTCGACCTGCAGCACCCGGCAGGAGGTCGCGGCCGCGCGCTGTCGCGCCGGAGCCAGCCAACCGGACGCGACGAGCAGCCCGGCGACCGCGGCCGCGGCGGCCACCACAGTCAGGTACCGGGAACCTCGCACCGGTCAGCCGAGCCGCGAGATCGCCGAGGTGAACGCGTCCGGATGCACGTTCGCGCCGCCGGCATAAGGGTTTTGCAGCTGGTAAATCGCGTAGAGCAGGAGGACGATCGTGCCGGCCAGCGTCGACACGATCACCAAGTGCGCGGCCATCCGCGTGCCGCCGAAGAGGTTCGGCAGCAGGATCGAGATCACGCTGCCGAGGATGAGCGCGAACCACATGACCGAGCCGACGCCGTCGGTTTCCGCGCCGGTCAGCCGGGTCTGCCGGGCCTGGTAAACCTGCCAGAGCTGTGCGGCGGCGTCTTTCTTCCGGTCGTTCGTCCAGTCGTCGCTCGCCTGCGCGTTGGCGACGACGCGGCGCATCTGGTCCAGCTGGGTCCAGCCGGTGTCCGGGATCGGACCGTCGTCGATGAGCCGGGGCCACTCCTGCTTCGACACTGTCGTCGCGTACGCGATCGCGAGGTGCCGCACCTGCTCGCCGGTGTCGCCGGGCAGCGCCTGCGCCGACCAGGTGGCGGCGACCAGGCCTTCCGCCTCGGTGTAGGAACCCTCGCGCGTGGACGTGACGGCGTCGAAGAGCGAGATCAGCACGAACGCGACCAGGACCGCGTGCAGCCCGCCGACGATGGTGAACACCTGGCCCGCGGCGTCGTTGTTGTCGCGGCGGCCCTCGTCCCAGCCGAAGCGCCGGACGAGATAGCCGATCACCGCGGCAGCGATCGCCGCGCCGACGACCCAGAACACCCCGGTCACGTAGACGTTCATCCGGTTCCTTTCGCGCGGGGAAATACGCTGGCCGACGCTATCCAGCCGATTCCGGAACGGACAACGGCGGAACGCGCGATTCAGCCGGGTGGCCGTCCGCCGCCGCCGCGGTTCGCCGGATCGGAGCAGCGGTCCGGATACCGGTTCCCCCGATTGCCCTTGCTTGCCAAGGGAAAACGACACGGGTACCGGTCGCGCGCACACGACCGGGTTACGGCAGCGGACCGACGGTGACGCACTTCTGGTTGTCGAGCCGACAACAGCACCGGCAATGTCCGAAAAGGAGCTTCGGCAAACAGGTGAACCGGACCCGGCTACCCGATCGAGTGATTGTCGGAGTGATCCCGCTTGCTATGTTGATCCGCGGCGCCGCTTTTCGATTCGCATTCCTCGCCCGCTCCCGGAAAACACTGTCTCTTCGTGTTCCCGGGTGTTTTCGACGTTAGGTGGTTTCGCAGTGACCGTCACCGACCCCGCCGAACTGTCCACTTTGGCTGCCGCGCCGCGCAGGGAAGCGGTGCGGCGATGACGACGATGGACGCGCGCACCGCGGCCCGTTCCGTGGCCGAGGTGCTGGACTGGAGCCGGAGCCGATGGGAACCGGCGATGCGGGCGGCGGTGGACCGGCTGCCCGTGTCGATGCGCCGGATCGCCGGCTACCACCTCGGCTGGTGGGACGAGACGGGAACCGCAACGAGCGCCTCCGGAGGCAAAGCCCTGCGCCCGGCGCTGGTGCTGCTGTGCGCCGAGGCCTGCGGCGGAGACCCGGAAGACGCGATCCCGGCCGCGGTCGCGGTCGAACTGGCGCACAACTTCTCCCTGCTGCACGACGACGTCATGGACGGCGACCGCACCCGGCGGCACCGCCCCACCGCGTGGACCGTGTTCGGCACCGGACAAGCCGTGCTGGCCGGAGACTCCCTGCTCGCCCTGGCCTTCGACGTCCTGTCCCCAGACGGCCCCGCCGCGGCGCGCCTCCTGAGCACGGCGGTACTTGATCTGCTGCACGGCCAGCACGAGGACCTGGCGTTCGAACAGCGGACGAACGTCGAGGTCGAGGAATGCGTCCGAATGGCACAAGGCAAGACGGCGGCCCTGCTGAGCGCTGCGTGCACGCTTGGCGTGCTGGTAGTCGGCGGCCGCGGCGAACACGTCGAACGCTTCGGCCGCTTCGGCCGGTCGCTGGGCTTGGCCTTCCAACACGTCGACGACCTCCTCGGCATCTGGGGCGACCCGGCGGTCACCGGGAAGCCGGTGTACTCGGACCTGCGCAGCCGCAAGAAGTCCCTGCCGGTGGTTGCCGCGCTCACTTCCGGCACGTCAGCCGGACAGGAACTGTCGATGCTGTACCGGCAACCGCTCCCGGACGATTGCCTCGCCAAAGCCGCAGCCCTGGTCGACGAGGCCGGCGGCCGGGCCTGGAGCCACGCCCAAGCCGACGAACTGCTCACCGACGCGTTAACCGCGCTGACCGCCGCCAACCCGACCCCGAGAGCAACAACCGAACTGACTGCTCTGGCCCAGCTCATCACCCGCCGAGACCACTGACCCCGGCCTGCCGATCACCCACCCCGGACGAACGCCCGTTCAGGGCGAACGCCTGCCCAGGACGATCATCCAACTTGCTCGATCGCCTGCCTTGCTCGATCGCCTGCCTTGCTCGATCGCCTGCCTTGCTCGATCGCCCGCCTTGGGCGAACGCCCGCCCCGGACGATCGTCTGGGGCGGGCGTTCGTCTCGCCGAGGCGACCGCGCGACCTGCACGGACGTCTGCGCTGGACGACCGCCCAACACGCAAGACCATCTGCGGCACAACCGTCCACCTGCCCAGCACGACCGTCCGATCAGGGCGAACGCCTGCCCAGGACGATCGCCCTAGACGGACACCTGTCCAGGGCGAACGCCCGATCTACCCGGACACTCGTCCAGGGCGTCCGTCCAGGACGATCGCCCGTCCAGAGCGGTCGTCCAGGGCGGCCGTCCGCCCGGGGCAGTCGCCCAAGGCGATCGTCCGACCAGGCCAGTCGCCCAAGGCGACCGTCCGACCAGTGCGACCGTCCAGGGCAGTCGCCCAAGGCGATCGACCGCCCAGGGCAGTCGTCCAGGACGATCGCCCTGATGCCGTTTCGGCCGCATCCCACCCGCACCCTCGGGCACAGACGGGCCGTCACCCCAACGCGGCCTCGACTACTCCATCCATGCCCCGCCACCGGCCAGAACCGTCACCGGCCCGGGCGGCTCAACCCGTCATCCCCAGCACCCCGGGAAAGCACCACCTCATCGGTATTCGCGAGCGCTTCCTTCCCCCGCTGCGTCGGCGGCGCAGTCGTGAGATCGCGCAACCGGATCGGCGGCCCGAGGTCGATCAACGTCGGCACGTACTCGGCCTTGTCCACCGCCCAATGCCCGCCAGTCCGGCTGAACCGGAACCGGGCCGCGACCCCTTCCTCCGTGGACCCGCGAGGCTCGTCATGCCGAGCAACCTCATTGCCCAGCCCGAACGCCACCCACTTGCCGCCGACCTTCTGGAACGGCTGCACCACATGGGCGTGATGCCCGACGATCAGGTCGAGATCCGGCGACGCCGTCAGCTTCTGCGCCAACTGCTTCTGCTCAGCAGTCACGTCATGCTGATACTCGACACCCCAATGCAAGCTGGCGATCACGACCTCCGCCCCCGCCGCCTTCGCCGCGCGCGCCGCGGCCAGAATCTCGTCAGGGTCGATTTCATTGGCCAGCCACGGTTTCCCCGCCGGCCGCTTGATCCCGTTGAACCCAAACGCATACGACAGCTGCGCGACCTTCACCCCGTGCACGTCCAGAATCAGCGGTTTCCCCGCCTCCTCGGCCGAACGCGCTGAACCGGTGTGCTTCAACCCAGTCTGGTCGAGCTTGTCCAACGTGCGCGTGACACCCGCCGCACCCTGGTCGAGCGTGTGGTTCGACGCGGTGGAGCAGGTGTCGTATCCGGTGTCCTTCAACGCGTCCGCGATCTCCGGCGGCGCGCTGAACGACGGATACCCGCTGTACGGCCCGCCTTCGGGGGCGAGTGGCGTTTCGAGGTGGCAGATCCCCAGATCCGCGCCGGACACGAGCGGTTTGACCCCGGCGAACAGCTGCCGATAGTCGATCTTCCCGCCGCCGTCCGTCTCGGCCTGCTCGGTGAGCCGCGGGTGGATCAGCACGTCCCCGGTCGCCACCACGGTGAACGAATCCGGCGAAGCAGCCACCGACGACGACGGTCCAGCAGAGGACCGTTGCGGGGCGGCTTCGCTCCCACACGCCGTCAGCATCAGCGCGACCCCGGCGAGGGCGGCGGCGCGGCGCATGTTCGTCATGATCATCCCCTTTGCCCGACTGCCCGGCACATCCTTCCTCATCACTCTTGTGGGTTAACACCCCGGTCGTGACCAGGCGAAACGCTCAGGCTAGGCAGTCGGCGGGCTGTCCGCGAGTCAGCAACGGATCGGTCTGGTCGAACGTCCGCGCGACGCCCGGGCCGGACGTGCGAGTCTCGAACCGGACCGTCACCCGGCCGTGCCCCGCGCCCTGCACCCAGCCTGTGCCATGCTCGGCGTGCACGACGTCGTCGCCCGGACGCCACCCCGAAGACGACACCGGCGCACTCCCGCCCGGCGACGGCTCCGAGGTCGACGTGACCACCGGCTCCTCCGCCGCAGCAGGCACCGTCAAGCTGAACAACGCGTCCTGATGCGGCACCGAAAGCCCGCTGAACGCGACCCCCGCGAGCCGCACGCCGCCGAACTCCTGCGGGTCGAGCAGCAGCCGTTCCGCAGTAGCCGCAAGCTGTTCGAGGTCATCGGTCGGCGACGCGGTGGTCTCGGAGCGAGTCACGGTGCTCATGTCCGTATGCCGCAGCTTGATCACCACCGTGCGCGCGACGCGACCAGCCTTCACCAGCCGAGCGTGCGCGCCAGCCGCTATTTTCCTTACCTCCGCGCGCAATCGGGCGAGATCAACCACGTCGACGTCGAAGGTCGTCTCCGCGCTCACCTGCTTGGCCTCGCCCCGCTCCGCGACCGGACGGTCGTCGAACCCGCTCGCCAGCCGCCGCAAGTCGCGTCCGACCACGCCACCGAGCGTCGACACCGCGTCCGGCTCCGGCAACGCCGCCAGCTCGCCCAAGGTGAGGACACCGATCGTGCGCAGTTTCGCTTCCGCCACCGGCCCGATCCCCCACAACGCCCGCACTGGCAGCGGTGCCAAGAATTCGCGTTCAGTACCCGGCGGCACGACGAGCAGACCGTCCGGCTTCGCCCGGTCCGAGCCGATTTTCGCGACCTGCTTGCCGGTTCCCGCCCCGATCGACGCAGTCAACCCGGTCTCGTCCCGAATCCGCGTCCGCAGGTTCTCCGCCCACTCGGACACCTGCTCGACCGACGCCCCCGCCAGCACAGGCGGTTCGGCGAACGCTTCGTCGAGCGAAATCCGTTCCAGCACCGGCGCGACCGCGCCGACGACGTCGAAAACCTGCTTGCTCAGTACTTCGTACAACCGGAACCGCGGCGGCAACACGACTCCGCCGGCCGGGAGCAGCCGTCGCGCCTGGGACATCGGCATCGCCGAACGCACGCCGTACTCGCGGGATTCGTAACTCGCCCCGGCGACGACGCCGCGATGCCCGGTGCCGCCGACCACCACCGCGCGCCCGCGCAGCGTCGGCCGGGTGAGCTGTTCGGCGGAGGCGTAGAACGCGTCGAGGTCCAGGTGCACGACCCAGCGAGACATGTCAGGTTCCAGCGTCCAGGAGCCGTTGCAACGCCTTGGTGTAGCTCTCGAACGCGGCCCGGCCTTTGCTCGTGAGCCGCACCAGCGTGACCGGCGTGCGGTGCTCGTAGGCCTTGGTGATCTCGACGTACTCGGCGTCCTCGAGTTTGCGCAGATGCGTCGAGAGGTTGCCCGCGGTCATCTCCAGGAGCTGCTGCAACCGGGGGAAAGTGATCTGGTCGGCGGGACGCAGCCCGGCGAGCGCGACCGTGACGCGCAGCCGCGCCTGGGCGTGGATGACGGGGTCGAGCTCCGGCAGCTCAGCCACGGGGCCGCACCACGTAGACCAGCGCCGCGACCGCGAATCCGCCGCCGCCGGCGAGCGAGAGGACGAGGAAGTTGCCTGGCACGCCGACCAGGACACTCGCCCCGCTGCACACGATGATCCAGCCCCCGAGGAAGTACTGCCGCATGTCCTGCCACAGCATCCCGCCCGCGAGATAAAGCGTTCCGGTGAGCAGCAGCGACGTGCCCGACCACAAAAGCGGCACGAGGTCGGAGCCCTCGGGAAGGAGTTTGGTGACCCGGATGTCGATCAGGCACATCGCGGCGAACGAGATCCCCCACGACCAGCCGTACATCGCGCCGATCCGCCGGGACGGGCCGCGAATCCCCCGGCTGGGTTTGCTGCCGTGCCAAGCCGAGTAGAAGATCGCGCCCACCATGAGCACGGCGACGACGATCCCCGCGACCCAGCCGGGAAGCAGCGCCGCCGACCGGTCGTCGGAGAGGTAGACGAGTCCCCAGCCGACGAGCCAGGTGAACGCCCAGACGGCGAACAGACGCGCCGGGCTGACTCGCAGCTCCCGGCGCGTCCGTTCGTTCTGCCGGGCGATGAGTTCGAGCGATTCCGCCGCGGAGAGCGGTTCGCCTTCGTCCTCGACGGGGTCCCCCGCGTCGTTGTTCACCCCTGACCGCCCTTCCCCCGTACTGACCCCGCATGCAGCACGGAAGCTAACACGTCACGCGACCTTCACCGGTCCCAGCCGGAACCGCCGCACCACCACGAGCGCGGGCACCACCAGCCAGGCCGCCAGCACGCCGACCGCCAAGCCGAGCCCGCCGGCGTGATCGACCGGGAGCGTGCCGACGCGGCCGAGCCAATACGTAGGAAAGAAATGCGCGAGCGTGGACATCCATCCCGGCAAGAACGCGAGCGGCATCCACAACCCGCCGAACACCCCGAGCGGCAGCATCAACGCCCCGGTCATCGCCCCGACCGTGTCGCCCTTGCCGAACAATCCGAGCAGCAGCCCGAGAACCGCGAACGGCAACGCGCCCAGCCACAATGAGACTCCGCTGAGCAGCCACTGCGCCGCAGTGAGATTCACCCCGTGCAGCGCACCGGCCACGAAGATCACCAGAACCACCGGCAGCGCCATCGCCATCGAGGACGCGATCTTCACCGCGAGGTAGCCGGGTCCGCGCATCGGGGTGAGCCGGAGCTGTCGCTGCCAGCCGTCAGTCCGCTCAGTCGCGACCCGCGTGCCAGTGAACAACGCGCCGCTCATCGCGCCGTACGCGCCCATGTTGATCATCGTCGTGACGCTCGCCTGGATGCCGTTCGCGCCGACCTGGTCACCGAACAGTCCGCCGAACAGCAGGAACATGCCGAGCGGAACCACGATGGTGAACAGCGCGAACTGCGGGCTGCGGACGATGCGCAGGATCTCCAGGCGGAGGTAGACGAGGTTCATCGGAGCGCTCCCTGCGGCTCGTCGGAAGTGAGGGCGAGGAATGCTTCCTCGAGCCCCGCGGAGGTGATCTCGATCGAGCTGGCCTGTGGGAACGCCGTGAGCAACGCCCGGATCGCCAGGTCGGAGTCCGTACAGCCGAGTTCCGCACGATCGCCCTGAACACGTGCACTGGCGACCCCGTCCAGCGCGGCCAGGGCTTCCTCACGAGCGCCCTGTACGACTGCCCTGATCACTCGCCCGGACACATTCGCGCGCACCTCGTCGACCGCCCCGTCCGCGACGACCTTCCCGTGCCGCATCAACACGACCCGGTCCGCGTAGTCCTCGGCTTCAGCGAGGTAATGCGTCGCGAAGAGGACGGTCCGCCCAGCCGCCGTGAACTCGTGCATCGACGCCCAGAACTCGCGCCGCGCATCGACGTCCAGCGCCGCTGTCGGCTCGTCAAGCAGCAGCAGCTCCGGGTCGCCAGTGAGCGCGAGCGCGTACCGAACCCGCTGAAGCTGCCCGCCGGACAACTTGCCGCACCGCCGCTTCGCGAACTCCCCGATGCCGGCCCGCTCGTAAACCTCCTTGGCCGACAACGGATCCCGGAACATCGACCGATGCAACTCGACCAACTCGGCCGGCGTGACGTCCCGTAGCAGGAACCCGTTCTGCACCATCGCCGCGAGCCGCCCGGAGTCGAGCGCCGCCCGAGGCGAGCCGCCGAACACCTGCACGCTCCCCTCGTCCGGCGAGGCAAGCCCGAGCAGCATGTCGATAGTGGTCGACTTGCCCGCGCCGTTCGGCCCCAGGAGCGCGACGACCTCACCGCGCCGCACGGTCAAGGACACCCCGTCCACCGCGCGGACCTGCTTGAACTGCTTCACCAGGCCGGTCAGCCTGAACGCTTCTGTCATCTCGTCCCCCAGTGCTTCGCTGTCCTGAACTTTGTAACACAAAGTTGGTTGCGATGGAAAGTGGTAGGCGATGCGGAGTTGTTCACCGCGGCAAGCCGGTGACGGCTATGCCCGGCAAATCCGGTTGCTCCCCGCAACCGGCACCGCTACCGTCCGGACCCATGACGATCTTCGCCCGCTGCCGCCTGTCCTGATCCCGGCACGACTCTCCGGGCCGCCCGCCACCGGGCGGCCCCCGCTTTGCGTGCCGGACCGCATCTCGTCCGGAAAGGACACTTTCGCCTCATGGGCAAGCACATCGTCGTGGTCGGCTGTTCCGCGCCGTCGCACGTCTACCCCTCGCTCGGGATCGTCCGCGAACTCGTGCGACGCGGGCACCGGGTCAGCTACGTCGTGGGCGAACCGCTCGCCGAGCTGGTCGAACCGACCGGCGCGGACGTCGTCGCGCATCCCACGATCTTCCCGCTCGGCCCGGACGCGGAATGGCCGGAGGACCCGGCCGAAGCGATGCGCGTCTTCCTCGACGAAGCCGTCGCGATCCATCCGCGGCTGATCGAAACCTTCGACCAGGACCGCCCGGACCTGCTGCTCTACGACATCGGCGGGCTCGGCGCGCCGCTGCTCGGCCTCCGCTACGGAGTGCCGGCGGTGCAGCTGTCCCCCACCTACGTCGCCTGGGACGGCTACGAGGAAGAACTCGCCGAGGTCCTCAAACCGATCCGCACCTCACCGTCCGGAATGGACTACGACCGGACGTTCACCGAATGGCTGACGGAACACGGCGTCACCGAAGACGCCTGGACCTGGCTCGCGCGACCGGTGCCGATCCTGTCGCTGATCCCGCGCGCGATGCAGCCGAACGCCGACCGCGTGCCGGAGGACCGCGTCCAGTTCGTCGGCCCCTGCCTCGACCCGGCGCGCGCGGCAGAGCACTGGACCCCGCCCTCCGACGGGAAACCCGTGCTGCTCGTGTCGTTCGGCACCGCGTACAACGACCAACTGGACGTATACCGGCACTGCATCACCGAATTCGGCGACTGGCATGTCGTGCTCTCGATCGGCAAGCACGTCTCGAAGGACGACCTCGGCCCGCTGCCGGAGTCGGTCGAGGTGCACGAAACGGTGCCCCAGCTCGCGATTCTCGACGTCGCGTCGGCCTTCGTCACGCACGCCGGCATGGGCGGCTGCACGGAATCCCTGTGGTACGGCGTCCCGACGGTCGCCATCCCGCAGGCCGTCGACCAGTTCGGCAACGCCGCGCAACTTGAGGCGTTGGGGGTCGGCAAGCATCTGCCCGCGGATCAGGTGACGGCCAAGTCCCTCCGTGCAGCCGTCGATGAGGTCAGCAGTTCGCCGGACGTCGCCGCGCGATTGGCCGAATTGCGCGCGGAAATCCGGGCCAACGGCGGAATCACCGCGGCCGCGGACGCGGTGGAGAAATTCCTGAAGTAATTACGCGCTGCCCGGGCTTGGCCGCACCAAGCCCGGGCAGCGCGGCTATCCGGCCCGGATCTCGTTGAGATAGTTGTAAATCGTGTACCGGGTCACCTCGAGCTGCCCGGCCAGATGGTCCACGGCGTCCTTGATCAGGAAGTACCCGGCCTCGTCCAATTCCCGGACCACCGCCGACTTGTGCCGCTTCTTCATCAGCTCCACCGGAATCCCCGACTTCCCGATCGCCCGCCCGACGAGGAACCGCTGCAGGCTGTCGACGTCCGGCAGGAACGTCTCCTCCCGCCGTTCCTCCGACGTCTGCGCCGCGGCGGGCAGTTCGCTGTTCACGCACAGGCACCCGATCGCCGTGCCCTCGGCGTCGCGCAGGAACAACGTGGACGACCGGATCTCGCGGCCGTCCGGACTGTGCGTGCGGTAGTTCGTCAGGTCCTGCGTCGTGCCGCGACGGACGAGCCCGAGCAGCAGATCCGTCATCGGCCCGCCGACCGAGCGGCCGGTGAGCCTGCCCGCGATCGCGACGATCGAATCCGGCAGCCGCGACAGGTCGTGCAGCAGCACCTCGTTGCCCGGCCCGAGCATCGCCGCGAGCCCGTCCACCGCCGGAATCAACGCGGTGAGCAGCTCATGCGTCGCCGTTCCCGAAGCCGACGCGACCGGCACGACCCGGCGAGGCCGGATCAGCGTTTCCAGCGCGTCCCGCACGAGATCGGCAGCCGCCGCCGGGGTCGAAGCGTGCGGCGACAATCGGACATGTTCCGGACGCACCGTCGCCGCGATCCCCGCCGCCGTCAATGCCGCCCCGACCTGCTCCGCCGGCTTATCCGGCAACGAGAACGCGAGAATCCCGGCTCGTCGTTCAGTCGCGGAGACGATCTCCGCTCCGAACGAACGCAGCACGTCCTCCAGTTCGCCGACGCGTTCGTCGATCCGGCCCGCGATCGCCGCGACACCGGTTTCCTCGACCAGTTCGAGCGCGGCCGCGAACGCGCCGGACGTGACCGGGCTGAGGTTCGAAATCGACCAGCTCGCCGCGGTCGGGTCGGCCGGGTGGATCTCGTTGTCGAACAGGCCTGGGTCGCGCGCGCCGGTCCAGCCGGACAGAATCGGGTCCATCCGCGCCAGCGCCCGGTCGGACAGCACCGCGAACCCAGTGCCCCAGCCCGCCCGCAGCCACTTCTGCCCGCCGACCACGAGCACGTCGGCGACCTCCCACGGCGCGTCGACGACCCCGAAGCCCTGGATCCCGTCGACCACCAGCAGCCGGTCGCCCACGACCTCGCGCAATGCGGCGAGATCAGCCCGGTAGCCGGTACGGAAGTCGACGGCGCTCACGGAAACGACCGTGGTTTCCGGCGTGAGCGCTTCCGCGAGGCGATCGGCGGTGACGTAACCGCCTTCCAGCCGCCGCATCCGTACTCTTCCGGCCTGCTCGGCACGCGCCCACGGGTACGTGTTGGCGGGGAACTCCGCGGCCGAAACGAGCACCTCGCCGTGGCTGTTGAAGGCCGCCTGGAACAGGCCGAGGCTGGTGTGCGGCAGCAGTACCGTGTGGTCGGTGTCGCTGCCGCAGAGCCGCGCGGCCGCCGCTTTCGCCCGGATCTCCTGCCGCATCAGCTCGTCCACAGTGGACGGACCGGCCTTGGTCGTCGCCTCCAGCAGCCGCGCGGTGGTGTCTAAGACAGTGTGCGACGGCGGCCCGAACCGCGCGAAGTCCAGGTAGCCGGCGGGCTCGTCGAACTGGAGCAGGTACCGGGGCGGGATCCGGGTCACGAGAGGACCCGCGCGAGGAACTGCCGCGTCCGCTCGTGTTCCGGCGACTTCAGCACGCGCTCCGGCGGCCCGGTTTCGACCACCGCGCCGTCGGCGAGGAACACCACCTCGTCGGCGGCCTCCGCGGCGAAGGCCATCTCGTGCGTCACGACCACCATCGTCATTCCCTCCCGAGCCAACGTACCCATCACCGCGAGCACCTCCCCGACCAACTCCGGGTCCAGCGCGGACGTCGGCTCGTCGAACAGCATGAGCTTCGGCTTCATCGCCAGCGACCGCGCGATCGCGACGCGCTGCTGCTGCCCGCCGGACAGTTGCCCCGGGTAAGCGCCCGCTCGGTCCGCGAGCCCGACCCGGTCAAGCAGGTCCAGCGCCTCTTTCCGAGCCTGCGCCGGGTCGACGCCGAGCACCCGCACCGGTCCCTCGACCACGTTCTCCAGCGCCGTCCGGTGCCCGAACAGGTTGAACCGCTGGAAAACCATGCCGATGTCGCGGCGCTGCCGGGCGACGTCCTTCTCCCGCAGCTCGTACAGCTTGCCGCCGCGCAGCTTGAACCCGATCGGCTCGCCGTCCACCCAGACCTGGCCGCCGTCGATAGTCTCGAGATGGTTGAGACAGCGCAGAAACGTGCTCTTCCCCGCCCCGGACGGCCCGAGCAGGCACACCACCTGTCCTTTGCGGACCTCCAGGTCGATGCCCTTGAGCACCTCGGTGTGCCCGTAGTTCTTGCGGACCCCGACAGCTTTCAGCAGCGGCTCAGACACGCGCACCCCTCACCAGCGGCATCCCCTTGAGCGCCTTCCCGGCCCGCGCCATCGGACTCCGGTCAGCCGCCCCGAACGATCGTTCAAGGTAGTGCTGGCCGATGCCCGCCACCGTCACCACGACCATGTACCAGACGGCCGCCGCGATCAGCGTCTCCATCACCAGCAGGTTGTTGGACGAGATGTTGTTGGCCGCGTGGATCAGCTCGGTCACGCCGATCACCGACGCCATCGACGTGCCCTTGAGCATGTTGATGAAGTCGTTGCCGGTCGGCGGGATGATCACGCGCATGGCCTGCGGCAGCACGACCCGGCGCAGCGTCGCGCCAGGCGTCATGCCGATGGATTTCGCCGCCTCGGTCTGCCCGGTGTCGACACTGGTCAACCCGGCACGGACGATCTCCGCCATGTACGCGCTCTCGTTGAGCGCCAGTCCGAGCAGAGCCGCGGTGAACGCGCTGATCAGCACGTTCGTCGGCTCGTGGACGAGGTAACCGCCGAACGGGAGCGGGATCGAGACGGTCGGGAAGATCAGGGCCAGGTTGTACCAAATCAGGATCTGCAACAGCACCGGAAGCCCGCGGAACAGCCAGATGTAGACCGCCGCGAACCACTTCGCGACCGGGTTGGCGCTGAGCCGCAGCAACGCGATCAGGATGCCGAGCACGATCGCGATCGCCTGCGCGATCACCGCCAGCACGACGGTGTTGAGCAGGCCGAGCGCCATCACGCGGTAGAAGACGAAGTCGGGTACCGAACCCCATTCGATCTGCGCCTGCGCGAGCGCGAAACCCAGCAGCACCAGCAGCGCGACGATCACCGCCGCGCTGACCCAGCGACCCCAATGCCGCAGCCGGACGATCGGCAGCGGTTCAGCTTCCGCCATTGACGGCCGCCTCCTTGACCGCGCCCTGCTCGACGCCCCAGGACTGCAGGATCTTGCCGTACGTCCCGTCGGCGACGAGTGACTGCAGCGCCTGCTTGACGGCGTCACGCAGCTTCGTGTTGCTCTTCGCGAACCCCATCCCGTACGGCCCGCCCTCGATCGGCTGTCCGGGTACGACCTCGAAGAACTTGCCGTCGCCCGCGGTGCGCGAGATGTAGACCGCGCTCGGCAGGTCGTTGAGAATCGCCGCGACGCGACCGGTGCGCAGCTGATTCTGGTTCTGGTTGTCGCTGTCGGTCGCGGTCACTGTGATGGCCGGCTTGCCCGCCTGCGTGCACTTCGTGCTCTGCGCGGTGGCGAACTTCTGGTGACTGGTGCCCTGTACGACTGCCACGTTCTTGCCGCACAACGTGTCCGGCCCGGAGATGCCGTCCGGGTTGCCCTTGCGGATCATGATCGTGATGCCGGACGAGAAGTAGTCCACGAAGTCGATCTGCTTCTGGCGTTCCTTGGTGTCGTTCATCGCCGCCATGGTCAGATCGACGCGGCCGGACTGCAGACTCGTGATCAGCGAACCGAACGCGAGGTCCTGGTACGCGACGGTCACCCCGAGCTTCGCCCCGACCGCCTTCGCCAGATCGACCTCGTAGCCGATCGGCGTCTTGCCGTCCGCGGCGTAGAAGTTGTTCGGCGCCGACTGGATGTTGGAGGCCAACCGCAACGTCTTGGCCTGCCCCACCGCCGGCGGCAATGCTCCGGCGAGCTGCGGGTCAGCCTTGATCGCGCCGAGCAACGCGGTGTTGTCCGGAACAGCGCTCTGTTTTTGCGGTTGCCCGCCACCAGCCCCGTCGGGACCCCCTCCACAAGCGGTGGCGAACGCGAGCAAACCGCCCAGCAGTACGGCCTGCCAAGCACGGGAACGAAGCGACGACATGCGGAACCTCCAGGACGTCGTTGGTTCCGCGGGACGCTACAACTGCTTGTTAAAGAGGTCAACAAGCAGTTGAATTCCTGTCTCGTCTAGCGTGCGAACATGACACTCGACGAGAGCTTCCGCCAGTTCTGGACCGAACGGCGGCTCGCGTCGCTCACGACGGTGCGCCCGAACGGAACGCCGCACGTGGTCGCGGTAGGCGTGACAGTCGACTTCGAACAAGGCCTCGCCCGCGTCATCGCCTCCGGGACGTCGTACAAGGCCCGCCTCATCCGCGCCGCCGGCGAGACGGGAATGGCCGCCGCGGTATGCCAATTCGAGGGCCGAACCTGGTCCACGCTGGAAGGCCGAATCCGCCTCCTCGACGATGCTGTTTCGGTCCGCGACGCCGAAGAACGCTACGCCGAGCGGTACCGGCAGCCGCGCGAGAACCCACAGCGAGTCGTCCTGGAACTCACCATCGGACGAGTGCTGGGCAACGCCTGAGGCTCTGCCTTCTGGCCAACTGCCCTGGTCAGTCGCCCTGGTCAGTCGGCTTGATCAGTCGCCCCGGCCGACCGCCCTGACCAACCGCCCTGTCAGTGTTCTCGATCAACTGCCCTGGTCGACTGCCCTGGTCTACCGCCCGGTCAGGTCGCTAACCCAGCCAACTGCCTAGGTCAATCGCCCTGAACAGTCGTCCTGCAGACTGTCTCAGACGACCGCCCGGCCGACCGCCCTGATCATCAGCCCGGTCAGTCATCCCGCCAGCTGTCCCGGCCAACTGTCCTGGTCAACCAGCCCGGTCGACTGCCCAGGTCAGCCGCCCCGCTAACAACCCGGTCGATCGCCCGGGTCAACCGCCCCGGACGACTGCCCTGGTCAAACGAACTGCGCCAGCAACCCCTCCGCGCTGCGCACCACAACCTGCGCCGCAGCCCGCTCCGCCAGTGCCCGGTCCGGCCGCTCCGCCTCATGCCGCCACCGCATCACCGCGTCGAGACCGGCTTCATACCTCTCGCGCGGATCCGTACCCGCCGCGAGCCCCAGCCGTTCCTCCGGCTCCGTCCCCTCCGCACCCAGCAACCGCACAGCTTCTTCCGCAGACTCCCCCGCCAGCGCAGTACGCCCACCGCGAATGTCCGCGATCAGCCGCAACTCGCGAAAGTCGTGCGCACCAGCCGAAAACCGCTCAACCCGCGCCGCAAGTCGATCGCTGTGCGGCCGAGGCTCCGCGTTCAACACGGTCTCCAACCGAATCAACGCCGTCCGCGCGCGCAGCGCGTCTGCCCGCGCAGCGAAACAACCCGCGATAGTGTCGCGAAGCTCGCCAAGACCACTACGCCGCACCAATTCCGTCGACAGCTTCACCCGGTCGTCACAGCCCGTCCGGATCAACGTCAACGCAAGCTTCACCCCGAAGAGCCCGAAGCGCACCACCAACGACCGTCGCGTCTCGACCGACACCGGTCCCGGAAACGCCGGATCAGTAAAGGAATCCACCGACAGCAGATACCGCTCCAATTCCTCACGCGGTACAGCAGCGAAAGCCGCGAGAAGCTCGAACTCGTCATCAGTGAACGCGCGCGCCCCGTACGCAAGCTGCGCCGCGACCGCGATCACGCCTTGGAATCCACTGCACAGCGGATCTTCACGCCACGCGCGCCGCGCAATCTGCTTCGCGGTAAGCAGTGCGTCAATCCGCCCCGCGCCTGTCTCGTCCGCGCGCGCAAGCACAAGGATCGTGTCGACGGCCGTCTGTCGCGCGAACGCTGAAGGTGCTGTCGGACGCAATGTCGCCAACTGATCGGGCTCAAGGTGGCGCAGCAGTCGTACGGATGCGTCAGTGAGCGTCGACGGATGCGGCGCATCGAGAAACTCCAGATCACGCAACGCCCGCGTCGGCCAATCGCCCAACGCCGCGGCCAGCGTGGACTTCCCCGTCCCCGCAGTTCCGCTGATGCTCACCCGAAGCGGCTCGTCGAGATGATCAAGCGCTTCTCCCAGCAACGCCGAAGCCCTCGGGCTGTCGCGGTAGTACGCACAAGCATCCGCCAGAAGCGCCCGAACGTCCTCAACCACGCGCGACACCACTCCTCACTCGACTCACGCCACCCGGCACAGTCCCGAACATCCTCGACTACCCGGCAACGCCCCGCTCACCGACCACCGAATCCGGCCATCACCAATCCAGCCGACAACCCCCTCAACCGCCCCAGAACGCCACATCCCCCACAGCCGAACCCGCCACGCAGCCACATCTCCCGACTCGACGCCCACAGCCGAAACGGCTCAACCTCTCCGACGCAAGCCTCGATCTATCGACCAACCACCGTGACGACTCCACACAAACCCGTTCCAACTCACCAAACCGCGTTCACCGCAGCAAACGCCTCAACGCACTGGGGGCTAAATCACTCCCACGATGCGGAAACCCGCTCAGCAAACCTCAGGAGCCCAGCCTCATCCAGCGAGCACCGGATCCCGCCGACGACTCAGCCCAATCCCGAAGAAAGCCACCAACACGACCAAAACACGCCGCACCCAGCCATCCTCTCCGAAGTCGTGCATCCAACTCCGAGAGCACCGGACACCCAGCCCGAAAGAGCCGCCAAACATCCCACGCCCAGCTAATCCAGACGAAGTCGCACAGCCAACTCCACGGACACCTGGTCAGCCAGCATCCCACTCGCCAACCCGCAGAAAGCCGTCTGACTACCCGAGCACGCGCCTAGCCACCTCAGACCAAGGTCACGCGAGCAACGGCCTTGAGTGCCCCGCTAGCCAGCATTCCCAAGGCCCTGCCACAAAACCGAAGCCGTCGCGCTCAGCCGAGCCGAGGGTCACGCAGGCAATTCCTTAGGCGCACGATTGGCCAGCATCCCCAACTCCCCAGCCCGCTTGTGCAGCCCGGCGAGCCGGTCGATCTCCCGCCGCAGCGACGCACTCCGCCGCTCCCGCTCGGCCGACCCGGCGATGATCATCTCGCGTTCCCGCGTCAGCTCGTCGGCAAGACCGTCCGCAAGCTCAGTGAAGTGGTCGCGCAACCGTCGCTGCACATGGCGGATCGCGTCGCGGCACTCCTTGCTGAACCGCAGGAACACGTCGTCGACATGCCGTTGCGCGGTCATCTTGGCCACTGCCTGCCGACGTTGCAGCCGCATGCCGCCCTCGTCGCTGATCGTCTTCGCCGCGAACGCGACGCCCGCGCCGATCGACACCGGGTTGATCAACGGCAACCCCGCCAGCCCGGTCACCAGGCCGAACATCAGCACGCCACCATACGAACCGCGCAACCCGGTGAACGCCTTCTGCCCGATCTTGAACCGCTCGATCCGCGGTTGCCGGACCTCGGCGATCTGGTCCACGCCGGAGTCGATCAAGGCCAGTTCCGGCAGGTCGTACTGCGCACCGAAACTCACTGCCACCGCTTGCGCGATCCACTCCGCGCGTTCGGCCGCGAATGTGTAGGTCGTCTCGACCGCTTCCGCGAGCGTGCTGTCCAGCCACGGCCCGAACTCGTCCCACACCTTCACCGGGTCGCCGCGGTCGAAGGTTTCGTCGATCGTCTCGACGATCTTCCGGGTGCGTTCGCGCAGGTCGTACTCCGCGTCGGACTGCAAGTCAGCGATCTCGTCCGACAGCAGGTTCTGCCAGCGGCTGTTGCGCCGGCGCAGCTCGTCGGCGCGACGTTGGGAGCGTTGCAGCAGCGTCGTCTGGTCGACGCCTGCTTCCTGCCCCGCCGCTTCGGCTCGCGCACGCAAGGTCTCGACCAGCTCGGCTGCCGCCGCGCGCACGCTCACCGCGGCAAGCAACGCGGCTGTGCTCTCCGCCGGCCGCGAAACCTGCGTCGCGATCCAGGAAAGCAGCTCCGGGAATCCGGAACGCACGTTGAGGTCTTGGTCGCCGCCCTTCGCCGCGGCGAACCGGACCGTCGCGGAGACCGGCAGCACCGGCGAGTCGATCCCGGCCGAGGACAACGCGGTCCGGTTCTGTTCGGCAACCGTGCGCCAGCCTGCGCTGACATCGATCTTGGTCAGCGCGATGACCACGTGCGGGCACCACGTCCGGATGTGATGCGCCAACGCCAGCTCGGCCTGATCCAGCGGAGCAGCGGCGTCGGAAACAAGAATGACCGCGTCGGCGTCCGCGAGAACGTCGAGAGCGGCGGCTGTGCGAGGCGACCTCGGATCGCCGATCGCCGGGGTGTCGATGAGCACCAGGCCCGCGGACAGCAAATCGCGCGGGACCCCGACCTCGACCCGGCGCAGCGAGCCGGCCGGCCGTGCGCCGACCTCGCCGGTCAGCTTCTCGATCTCGACCGGGATGCGTTCGTCAGCGCGTCCGACGAGCGTCGCGCCGGGTTCCGCCGCGTACGCGACTTCGATCGGCACTGCGGGTGTCGCCGCGTCGCCGACTGGGCAGACTGGCGCGTTCAGCACCGCGTTGACCAGGTAGCCCTTGCCTTGTTTGGGAAAGCCGAGCACTGCGACGCGCGTGCCTCCCGGCGGCCGGTCCTGACGCCGGCGAAGACGTTGGGCCAGGTCTTCGCGGCCGTGCGTCCGGCAGGCGTCCGAGGTCTCGGCGAGCACTTCGAGCCAAGCTGGAGCCGTCACGGCGAACCAGTGTCCCCTGTGTACGGGGAGTATCCGAACCGGGTGGTGGCTCCGCGGTCGCACCCAGACCGCGGAGCCACTCCCTCATTACCGTTGCTCAGAGGGAAATGTGCAGCTCACCGCCGCCGTGCGAGGTCTCCGCACCGCCGTGCAGGTCAAGGCCGAGGCCCTGGTGCCCGAGGTCGGAAACCGTCGAGACGGTGTCGTGCACCATGCCGACGCCGGCGTCGGTCCCGGTGTGCGTCTCGGTCGCGGCGTCGGAGCGCTCGGCGTCGCCGTGCGACATGAGCGAGTGCGCCTGCTGGGTCACACCGTTGACCGCGTGGTTCAGGCCATCGGCGCTGAGCGTGTTGCTCAGGCTGCCGACGTTGTCGGTGACAGTCCCGACAGCGTCGCTGACGTGCCCGGCAATGCCGCCGCCGGCCTCGGTCGCGTGGTCGGCGACCTGCGCGCCGGAGTTCGCGACCGGCAGGTCGCCGACGTTGACCGGCGACGCCGCGGCGAGCTCGCCGCCGACGTGCTGCACCTGCGAGACGGCACCGTCAGCCGCGGCGGCCGCCTGTCCGCTCGCCTGCGCGACGGCGCTGGAGTCCAGCCCGCTGGCCAGGTCGTTGCCCAGGGCGAGTGCACTGGTCGGGTTCTGCACCAGCGCGGTGACGGACGCGGCAGCGTTCTGCACGTCGCCGACGCCCGGAAGCGCGGGCAGGGCCGGAGCCGCCGGAAGGCCCGGCACAGCCGGAACCGACGGCAGCTCGCCGGCGACCGGCAGCGCCGGAACAGCGCTGGCGACGTCACCGACACCGGGCAGCGCGCCGACGCCCGGAAGAGCACCGGCACCCGGCAGCTCGCCCAGGCCAGGCAGCTGGCCAACGCCCGGGAGCTCGCCGAGACCGGGCAGCTCGCCCAAGCCCGGCACCGCCGGCAGCTCGCCGAGGCCCGGCAGCTGAGGCGCACCCGCGGACGCGGCCGCACCACCGAGCGAAGAGGTGAGCGCCTGCAGCTGCTCGATCGCGCCCTGCGGGCCGTCGCCGAGCGCAGCGGTCAGGTCGCCCGCCTGGGGCAGGTGGCCGAGAGAGGCCAGGTGGTCCACCGGGACGTAGTCGAGCACCAGCGGCGCGACCTCGTTCACGTCGGCGGCGCTGATGTCGCCCAGCCCGGCAGCGGCCAGCGCGGCCTGCGGGTCCTGGCCGAAAGCGGCGAGCGCGGACGGGTCTTGGAGCAAGGTGAGCGTGAAGTCGTGCAGAGTCTGCACCGAATCCATTGGGGGATCTCCACTTGTCGTGATTACGGGGAATGCCCGGCCCTCCCCGGCCGGGCGTGGCGCCCAAGGTAGGGACGGGGCACCCCCGCTCACATCGGGGTTTACACCCAGTCGCGCCTCGCTCAGCCGTTAGGGGGTCGATATGAGATCGTTAGGGAGTTAGGGGATCGGACACGCGGAACCCGGTTGGGTTAAATCCCACCCCACTCTTGCCCGTCTGACCCGAACGGGTGAGGATGCGTATCCGTTCAGTGAGTTACGCCCCTTGGCCGAACCCTGACTGCGACGAAGGGAGGAAGCGGCGGTGCCCTACGTGCTCGGCATCGACCTCGGCGCTGCCCGGACCCACGCCGCGCTCCGCCGCAGGCAAGGTGACCGGTGGGACGATCCCGAGCCATTGTGGCTGGGCGAGACCTCCCCGGCGACCGCGACCGCGCTCTTCCTCGACGACGAGGGTTACCTGCTCACCGGCGATGCGGCCACGCAAGCCGGTGCCGCTGTGCCGTCCCGGCTGATCACCGGCTTCCACCGTCGCGTCGGCGACGACGTGCCGGTATTCATCGGCAGCGAACCGTTCACGCCGGAATCCCTGACGACGGTCTTCGTCGAAGGCATCGCCGACGTCGCGGCCAGCCAGACCGGCGGACCACCGCGACAGCTCGTCGTCACCCACCCTGGTGACTGGGGCGGTTACCGGCGCGATCTACTCCGCCAATCGCTCGCGGAGTCCGGGTTCAACGCGGTCACCCTCGTTCCCAGTGCGGTCGCCGCGCTCTACGCCCACCTCCCGGAGCCCGGCGCGGGCGACCGGACGGCCGCAGTGTGCGAGTTCGGCCCGGACGGCGTCACCGTCACTTTGGCGACCGCTTCGGGAGCCAGCGGATGGATCGCCCGGACCAGCACTGAAGGCGTCGCCCCAGGTGCCGCGATCACGACCGCGTTCGGTCTCGCGCAGGCGGCCAACGTCACTCCAGAGTCGCTGGCCGGCATCGTGTTCTGCGGCGAACCCGTCCAGGGCGCCCGCCCTGGACGCCTGCCCTGCCCGTTCTTCACCGGCCCTCAGCCCGCGGATACGGCCGCCATCGGCGCCGGGATCCTCGCCAGCCAACGGACGAGGCCCCTCGCGCGCCGGGAAGCCCCCGCCCCCGAAACCACCTTGCTGCCGCGAGTCGACCGAGAACCCGAACTTCCGGACAGACCCGAGCGGCCGCCGGTGGAGATCACTCCATTCACGCTGCCGGAGCCCGAAGGCGCTGCCAAACTGATGCGTCGCTGGCGACCGCTCGCCGCCGCGGCGGCGGTGCTGGCGATCAGCTCCTCGATCCTGATCGCGGTCCTCACGTCACACGAAGCGACCGCGGACAAGGAACCCGCTTCTCCCCGTCCCCCTGTCCTGAGTTCGTGCGCCCACCCAGCCACAGCTCCCTCCGGTGAAGGTCACTGTTGAACGCACTGCTGGCGAAAACCGGCAACGACGCCGTCCACCCCGCAGCCCGCCGCCTCCTTGAACAACTCGCCGACACCCCCGCGGCCCCAGTCCGGCTCGTCGTCGTGGCCCCGGGCGGTTATGGCAAGACTGCGTTGCTGGGCGCCCTCGACCGCAGCTACCGCGAGGCAGGCGTCGAGGCCACCGTCGTCGACGACGCCGACCAGCTCGACGACGAAGACCTGACCAGGCTCACCATGCTCGCTGCCGCCAAAGAGGGACCGCTCGTGGTGGCACACCGTCCAAACCCTCGCGCGCAGGCATTGCGGGCGCTCGGCGAAACGCTGCTGCTGCCGCCGCTGACCGTCGACGAAGTCGGCAAGCTCGCGAAACAACTCACCGGCCGCACCGCGGATGCCTCCGCCCTGCATGCCAACACCGGCGGCGTCCCCCGCCTCGTAGAACGCGTCGTAACCGCCCGCCTCGCCGACTTCCGCGCTGAGCTGGCCGCCCTCGACGACGACGTCCTCCGCTACCTCATCGCCGCCGAAGCCGGCGCGGCTCGCAACCTCGATCTGCTCTGTTCCTTGTTGGAGCGCACGCCGGACGAACTGCCCGAAGTCGTCGACGGAGCCCGCGCTACCGGCCTCCTCGACGCCGAAGACATTCTCCTGCCTGCCGCCGCCGAAGCCGTCCGTGCTTACGGGCCGCCTGCCCGTCGCCTGGCGGTTCTGCAACAACTCGTGGAAGCGCAGCTGACCCGCGGCCTGCCCGTACTTGACCTCGCGACCTCGCTCCTCGACGCCGGCAGCTCCGGTGCCTCCGCAGCAACCGCGTTCGCGACCGCAGCAAGCGAAGCTCTCCCCACTGATCCAAAGCACGCCGCACGCCTTTTCGAAGCCGCAGCGGAAGCCGGTGCCCGCGACTCCGCGACTACCACCGGCTGGGCTCGCGCCGCCGCACAGTCCGGGGATCTGGACACCGCCCTCCGCCTAGGCGACGGCATGTTGTCTGGCGAAGACCCCGAGGCACGAGCCGCCGGTGCGGAGATCGCCGCGACAGTCCTGGCCCACCGCGGCGAACTGGCTCGAACCGCAGAGCTGTACCGCTGGGCTGCGGCCACGGACAACTGGTCTCGTCAACACGCAGCCACGTTGGTGTCCAACGCCAGCGGCTCCACACTGGCAGGCACCGAAAATCCCGATGCCGCGGCAACGAGCAATGAGGACGCAAAACACCCGACGGCAGCCAATTCGTCGCACCCGCAAGCCTCTGCGCTCCCCCACCGCGCGGACGCGGCCGAAGCTCCGGCCGATCCCGCCTCTCCGGCACCAATCGCATACGTTCCCAACGGGAATGCCTCTTTCCCAACGTCGCCCCAACCAAATGGCGAAACCTATCGCTGGGTGGGCCCTGGCGCGGTGGATGCGTTCGCCACGATCGCCCTCGTCGGAACCGGCCAGGCCACCGGGGGCCAAGCTGTCGCCACAGTCCCGATGCCGGGCGTCGCGCCGACGTTGTTCACCGGTGCCGCGGCTCGAACAGCAAGCGGGATCGCGGAATCAGTGTTCGGGTGCGGCACAGAGGCGCTCCCGACACTCGTCGGTGCCGCGGCAATGCTCGAACCAGCGGTCGGCGGTGCGCCGCTTCCGGACAGTCCGGCCGCGCTCGCAGCACTCGCTGGCCTGCATGCTGGCGAACTGGCGCTCGCCGAATCGGTGTTGGAACGAGCGCTGGCCAGCAGCGTCGGCGGCGACCTGCTCGCCACCCGGCACCGGCTGCTGCTTGGTTGGGTCGCGATGACCGGCGGCCACCTCGCTGCCGCGACTGAACACCGAGACGCCGTTGCTGGCACCAAACTTGAAGCCCGCGACGAACTGTTCTTCGCCACACTGGAACTCGGCCTCGCCCGGCGGGCGAGCGATCTGGTCGGGCTGCAACAGTCGTGGGAGCGGGCGTATCAGGCGTCTATGCGTCAGCAGGTTGACTTGTTCACACTGTTGCCGTTGGGAGAACTGGCAATCGCAGCCGCTCGGACCGGTGCGCACGCCAAGCTGTCCCGGCGGCTGGAGCGCGCTCACGCCATGCTGGACCGTCTCGGCAATCCTCCTTTGTGGACAGTCTCGCTGTGCTGGCACGAACTGCACGCCGCGATCACCACCGAAGACCGAGCCACAGCGGAAAGGCAACTGGCTTCGCTGAACCGCTTCGCGGACTGCGGCCGCTATCCGGCCGCGCTCGCCCGCGCCGCCGGGTGCTGGCTTGCCGTGCTCAGCGGCACGTTCGATCCGGGTGAAATCTCCGCGGCGGCCGCGGAACTTCACGAACTGGACCTGTGCTGGGACGCTGCCCGACTGGCCGGCCAAGCCGCGATTCGCACGTCGGACCGCAAGGCGATGGTCCAACTCCTCGAAGCGGCTCGGCAGTTCCAAGGCACAACTGGACGCCTTGAATCCTCCACCCCGACGCCGGGCGCGGCGACCGGATTGAGCGCTCTGAGCGAACGAGAACTGGAGGTCGCCCGCTTAGTGGTCGACGGCCTGACCTACAAACAAGCTGGCAGCAAACTCTTCATCTCCGGCAAGACCGTTGAACACCACATGGCCCGCATCCGCGGAAAACTCGGTGCCACAGACCGTCGCGAGCTCCTCGCGACCCTGCGTGAGCTGCTCGCCAAACCGACAGTGCATTGACTCCCGGACGGCCTCAGTCCCGGCCGGGGCCGAAACGTTCGGTCCGGATCGACTGCGGCGAATGTCCCAGCGCGAGCATGATGTCCGCGGCGGTTTCGACGAACCCGGTCGGCCCGCAAATGTACGTGGTGGCACCGAATTCGGTTGGCCATGCGGCGGTATTCAACGTGGCAACGTCGATGCGCCGCGGAATACCGGAAAGCCCTTCAGGAAGCTCTCGGGTGTAAACGTAGGAGATATCCAAGCCTGCGTACGGACGGCGAAGTTCCTCGGCGTAGTACAGCTCCGCCGGGGTGCGCAGCGAATAGACCAGCCGAAACAGCGCTTTGCTGCCAGCTTCGCGACGAGCCCGGATCATCGACATCAGCGGGACGATGCCTGCGCCGCCGGCGACGAGCAGCACCGGGGCCGAATCGGTGGGACGCCATACGAACCAGCCGCCGATCGGGCCGCGGATCTCGACCGGGTCTCCGACCGCGTAAGGGCCGGTCAAGTGTTCGGATACCTCGCCGTCGGCTACGCGCTGCACGGTCAGCTCGATTCGATCTCCGTTCGACGGTGCCGCCAGCGAGTAGCTGCGTTGCGCGGTGTAGCCGTCAGCTGCGGTGAGACGAACGTCGACGTGCTGTCCCGCGAGATGGCCGGGCCACCCGGGGATGTCGAAGACCAGGGTGCGCGCGGTCGGCGTCTCCTGCCGGATCTCCGCGAGCCGGGCGACGCGCCACGCTAGTCGCCCTGATACCGCTGTTCTCGCCATGGATCTCCGTAGTCGTGGTAGCCGGCCGTTTCCCAGAAGCCTGGGGCGTCCTTCGTGGCGAGTCGCAGCTCGCGCACCCATTTCGCAGACTTCCAGAAATAGAGATGCGGCACCAGCAGCCGGGCGGGGCCGCCGTGTTCCGGGGTGAGCGGCTTGCCGCCGTACTCGTAGGCGATCCACGCTTGCCCGCCGAGCAGGTCGGCAAGCGGGAGGTTTGTGGTGTAGCCGCCGTAGGAATGTGCCATGACGTAATCAGCGGCGGTATCGAGGTCCCCGACGAGCGCGTCTACTGGGACTCCGCGCCACCGAGTGTCCAATTTGGACCATTGAGTGACGCAGTGGATGTCGACCGTGATCTTCTCGCTGGGCAGCGCCATCAGTTCCGACCACGACCACGAGCGGCGTTCGCCGCTTTCGGTCACCACCGCGAACTCCCACCGCTCGGTGCTCACCCGAGGGGTCGGCCCGGCCGAGAGAACCGGGAAGTCTTCGGCGAGATACTGCCCGGGCGGCAACCGCGGGCTAGCCCCACGGGCGCGTCCGGTGAAGCCTGGTGTGACGACTCCCATCGCGCTCCCTTCCGGACATACCCGGCAAGCTCCACCCCTTGGACGCGAGACTACCCGCGCACCTGCAACCCGAGCGACGTGACGAGCACCGCTGCCTGCTCCGGGGACACGATCGCGCCAGCCAGCGACGCACGAGTCGGGTCAAGCGACGACAGATCGCTCCCCCGCAGCTCAGCGCGTGTGACGTCGATGTCCTGCAGTTCCGCCCCGGACAGATCCACGTCGGTGAACACCGCCCCCGAGCACTTCGCCTTCGTGAGGTCCGCTTCGCGCATCCGGACACCCTGGACCGTGACTCCACGCAGGTCGGCACCGTTCAATCCGACGAAAGACCAGTCTCCGCCCGTTACGCGCAACGGCCGCAGGTCACAGTCCTGGAATCGGCTGCCGACCAGCTTGCATCCGGTGAACTCGGCGTCGAAGAGGTTGCACCCCTTGAACACACATCCGGTGAACGCCGAGTCGGTGTGCCGCGAAGCGTTGAACTGGACGTTCCCGAACACACAGTCCAGGAAAGTGACACCGCGCGTGACGGCCTCGGTGAGATCGACCTGGTGGAACTCGCAACGCACGAACCGCCGCGCCGTGAACTCCTCCGCGTACCAGTCTTCCCGCCGGTAGACGCGGTCCTCTACCGTCTCGGCGGCCGGCGGTTCCGGGTCGTGTTCAGGCATTCGCCAAGCCTAGTTGGCTCACCTGCCGGACGGATGCCGGACGCGACGTGAAGCGTCTCGCCGCCATCGGATTCTGGCTGGTGACGGCCAGGAACGCCAGGACCGCTGCAGGTGCCGTACCTCCTGCTACCCGGGCGGTTGCGTGGTCGGCTCCTTCCGCTCTGTTACGCGGCCCATGCCACAGCGAGGAGCGGTCTCCTCAGGACAGCCATACGATGGCCGGATGAGCGAAGGCCGATGGTTCGATGCCTGGGTGCCTTGGCCCGAACTGTCGGGCTTGGCCGCCGCGGGCCGGGCATTGCTGCCCGCCGTGCCCGCGACCCCGGCCGCGCTCGCCCGAACTGTCACCGAGCAACTGGTGGGCCGTCGCCTCACGACCACCGTGCAAGGCCACGAAGTCGGCCTGACCCTCACCGAACTCGATTACCCGGCGGATTCGCTTCGCCTGGCCACCGGTCGGGTGGGAGACGTCCGCATTGTCGCGACAGACGTCGACTGGCCAGTTCCGAGCAGTTCGGCGGCCCCCGTTGAGCACGGCGTCGGCAGCCTTGGCGGCACTGCTGGCTCGTCTCGATCCGGAGCGGCTGCAGCAGCGTCGAACGCGCGTGGCGAAACGAGGGCCCCGACCACCGCGGGCGCATTCGGTGCGCATGCGGGGAAGGGCACGCGACCTCCCGCCGACAAGCCGAGGAACACGGACGGCTCGCCGGACACGGCTGGTCTTGCGTCTGCCCGCATCGAACTGCCCGGCGACGACCGAACTGCCGCACGCCCATCCGGTCCACGAGAGAACACGGCATCGTCGGATTCTGTTCAGGCGCAACGCGATCGCCGAATCTCGGAAGCCACACCAAGTGTCGCAGCGCGGAACCCCACCTCGGTGCCTGACGCACCAAACGCGGAACCGCACGAATCTGAGCAACCGACTTCTCGGCGGAACTCCGGGCGGCCGCCCACCAGCCGCGAAGCAGGGTCGGCAAGCCGGCCAGCTGCCGACACGTCTGCGCAGTCAGACGTCGACCGCATTCCGCTGCGCCGCGTAACCGTGCTCGCCAAGGACGTACGGCTTCGAGGATTGCCTTCGCCAGCGGTGATTCCCGGATCTGTCGAACTCGAGATCGAAGTGAGCGGGGCGGTGGTGCGGGATCGGGTTGCCGCGGCGCGTCCCGATCTGATCGCGACGCCGCATCCGGAAGGTATTCGGGTGCGCTGGCGAAAGCATCCACACTGGGGACATTTGACCCTCGTCGCAGACATCGCAGACGACGCAATAGTGCTGACCCCGACCGCGCTCCGTCTCGGACGATGGGCGAGGCGTCCCCCGAAGCGGATCCGGCCGATCGTGCTTCCGCTCCCGGATCTGCCGAAAGGGTTGCGGCTGACCGGAATCCGATCGGACGAAGACGAGCTCGCGCTGACGATCGCAGCCGACGAATGGCCCGGACGGCTCGCCCGGATTCCCTTGCCGGACATGCTGACCTGGCTAACGACAGCGGCAATGACACTGACACTTCCCGGATTCGGATCACGGTCCCTCCCCTGAACCGGCAGCGGCGTCCACCGAGCCCCGTCTGGGCCCGAGCAATGGATGCCGTACCGCCGTGATCCAGAGTGCTCGAACATCCGTTCGGAATCATCACTCGATCGGGGATAGATCGAAAACCTTTGGCACACAAGGGAAACTCGAAAACAGCCCGAAATTCTGTCGGTGCGGTCGGCTAGCCTCGGAATCGAGCCGTCAATCGCTCCGAGGGGATGCCACCGATGACCGTCACCGCAGAACTGCTCCGAAGAAGCCGAAGAACCCGGCCCCATGCCGGGTCCCCGACGGCAAGCGCGCGTTCAGAGCGACGCTTGTTCCTCCACCGGAAGGCAGACCTCGAACCGGGTGTCGCCCGGTTCCGACGTCACTTTGATGTCGCCCGAATGCCGTTCCACGACGATCCGCCACGAGATGTCCAGCCCGAGGCCGGTGCCTTCGCCCACGCCTTTGGTGGTGAAGAACGGCTCGAAGATACGCTGGCGCACCTCTTCCGGGATTCCCGGCCCGGTGTCGCCGATCTCGACGCGCACCTGCTTGCCGACCTGCCAGGTGCGCAAGGTCAGCGTTCCCTCGCCGCCCATGGCACCCACGGCGTTGTCGATGATGTTGGTCCACACCTGGTTCAGTTCGGCGGCGTAGGCGGGAATCCGGTCGATCAAGCAGTCGTATTCCTTGACCACGCGGATGCCTTCGCCGAGTTTGCCCGACATCATCACCAGCGTGGAGTCGAGTCCTTCGTGGACGTCGATGAACTGGTGCGGCGCGCGATCCATCTGCGAGTACTGCTTCGCCGCGCCCACGAGCGTGGAAACCCGGCTGGTCGAGTCTTCGATCTCGCCCATCAGCATCTCGGTTTCGAGTGCGTACGCGAGCCAGCGGATCGCGCCGTCGAGCAACCCTTCGCCCACCGATTCGAGAACGTGGTCGAGGTTCTTCGGGGTCAACCCGGCCGCGACGAAGATGCTCGCGAGGTCCCAACCCTGGTCGATGCCGTGGTCGTCGAACCAATCGCCGATCTCGTCCTCGCGGTCGGCCTGCTGCATCGCGGTGAGCTTAGGCGCGTCGCCGACCTGCTTCACCAAGCGTTCCTGGACGTCGAGCAGCAGCTCGAGCAGATCCGGATCGATGTCTTTCTTCGCCAGGATCGCCAGCTTGTGCCGCATGCCGGCGACCCGCTCGCGCAGGGCGGCGGTCGCCCGTACCGCGGCCGCGGCCGGGTTGTTGAGCTCGTGCATGAGCCCCGCGGACAGTTCGCCGAGGGCGACGAGCCTGCGCCGCGACGACACCAGCGCGTCGGTGTTGCGCCAGCCGAGGTACATCCCCTCCAGCAGATGCGCCGCCATGGGGAACCATTGCCGGAATTCGACGGCGAACTCAGCGGCGGGAAGTGTGAGGAAGGTCAGGTCGCTGACTGCGTAGATCGTCGCGCCGTAGGTGGCTTCACTATCCTGGTAGGCCAGGAATTGCGTTGCACCGCAATAGGAACCCCGCTGATCGGATCGCTTCATCTCGACCTCGGCACCGGCCACGACGCGGGTCATCCGCAGCGCGCCGTTGAGCAGGACGTAGAAGCAGGTGGCCGGATCGCCCTCGCGGATCACCACGGAATCAGCCTTGAACTCCTCGCGCACCGCGTTCTGCTCGATCCAGTCGAGCTGCGCGTCCGAGAGATGTTCGAACAAGAACAGGCCGCGCAGTTCCTCGCGCGGCAAGGCGGGCTGAGTCACTGTTCCTCCAAGTATCGGTGGACCAGGGTCACGGCCATGGCGCCCTCGCCGACGGCGGACGCCACGCGTTTCACCGACTGCGAGCGCACGTCTCCGGCCACGAACACGCCGGGCACTGACGACTCCAGGTAATGCGGATCGCGGTCCAGCGTCCATCCCGGCGGCCTGCGTCCGTCTTCCACGAGATCCGGGCCGGTCCGGACGAATCCATGGGCGTCCCGCAGGACGCCTTTCCCCAGCCACTCCGTGCGCGGAGCGGCACCGATGAAGATGAAGAGGTGTTCCGTGTCCAGTTTCTCGGTCACGCCGTCTTTGCAGACCGTGATGGACTCGAGGTGATCGTCCCCGTGAGCTTTGACCACTGTGGTGTGCGTGCGGACGTGGACGTTCTCGATGGCCGCGAGCTGCTCGATGAGGTAGTGCGACATCGACGACTCCAGCGACGCGCCGCGGACCAGCAGCGTCACGTCAGTGGCGTGCTGCGCGAAGAACACCGCGGCCTGTCCAGCGGAGTTCGCGCCGCCGACGATGTACACGTGGTCGTTCGAGCACTCAGGCGCTTCCGTCGCGGCGGAGCCGTAGTAGACGCCCCGGCCGGTCAGCTCCTCGATTCCTTCGGCTTCCAGCGCGCGGTAATTGACGCCGCTGGACAGGATCACGGAGTGCGCGGCGATCTCGGATCCGTCGCCGAAGGTCACGACCCGGCTCGATCCGCGTGCTTCCAGGCCAACGACATCGCGAGCCGTGAGCACCTCGGCACCAAACTTCTGCGCTTGGCGGCGGGCTCGATCCGTCAGCTGTGCGCCGGACACGCCGTCCGGGAAGCCGAGGTAGTTCTCGATCCGGGAGCTGGTTCCGGCCTGGCCGCCGGTAGCTTTGCGCTCGACGAGCACGGTGCGCAGCCCCTCGGAGGCTCCGTAGACCGCGGCTCCGAGTCCGGCCGGACCGCCGCCGATCACCACCAGGTCGTAAAAGTCCTGTGCGGGCTGGGTAGAAAGGCCCACCGCATCGGCGATCTCGCTTCCCGACGGCTGTTTCAGCACCGTGCCGTCCGGCGTCACCACGACCGGGATGTCGGTCTCGCACGCGCCGGCGGCCTGGAGGATGCGGCCGGCTTCATCGTCGTCGACCGAGTACCACCGGTACGGCACGGCGTTGCGAGCGAGGAAGTCGCGCATCCGGAACGACGGAGCCGAGTACCGGTGCCCGATCAGCTTCGTCTCCTCGACCGGACGATCGCCGACCGCGAGCCAGGTCTCGACGAGAGAGTCGATGACCGGGTACAGCTTCTCCTCGGGCGGGTCCCAGGGCTTGAGCAGGTAGTGGTCGACGTCGACCACGTTGATCGCCTGGATCGCGGCGTCGGTGTCGGCGTAGGCCGTCAGGAGCGCGCGCCGGGCGTTGGGGAAGAGGTCCATCGCCTTCTCCAGGAAGACGATGCCGTCCATGTGCGGCATGCGGTAGTCGGCGAGGATCGCCGCGACGGCGTCGCCGCGCAGCTTGATCTCGCGAAGGGCGTCGAGGGCGTCGGCACCCGAGTCGGCGCGGATGACGCGGTAGTCCTTGCCGTAGCGGCGACGCAGGTCGCGCGCCACAGACCGCGAAACGGCGGGGTCGTCGTCGACGGTCATCAGGATCGGCTGGCTCACACGGCACAGCCTACGGTGTCCCGTCGTCCGTCGGGGCAAGCAACAGAACCAGGGACCGGCGCCCGCCGCGGCCGCCACCGCGACGGGCACCGGTTGTCCAGGTGGTGGCTACGGATAGCGCACCAAGTTCGCCGGTTTCGTGCCCGCCGGAGTGGTCTCGCCGTTGTCGTTGATCACGTGAGTGATCGTTCCCTGCTGGTTGAGCGAAACCGTCACCATGTCGTGGAATCGCACGTCCGGGGCGGCCGGGACGGCGAAAGCGCGCGAGCAGGCCACCGACGGGTTCGTGCTGAAGAAGCAGTAGCTGCCCAGGCCCCAGGCTTCGTGGCTGGTCACGTCCGGGGCGACCTGGTAGGCGGGGTAGCCCTCCGCCTCGCCGTTCATCCAGCTGGCCTGGTCGGGGACGTCGTAGGGCATCTCGTTCTGGAAGAAGTAGGTGCGCCCGCCGTTTCCGTTCCAGGCCACCTGGGTCTTCTGAAAGTGCTCGACGAACAGCCCGTAGACGGTCACGTCGTCGCCGTTCACGACCAGGCCGGTGTCGGCTGTGTTGGAGTTCCAGCCGACGTGGCTGTCGTCGGCTCCGTGGTCGGCCCGCCAGAGCCAGAGGTGGTCGCCGATCACGTCGTTGCTGTTGACGACCAGGCTGGTGCGCGCTTTTCCAGCGGCGGCACCGCCGATGCGGAAGAACACGTCGTGCAGCGACGTCGGGTTCGCCGAATGGTCGGCGTCCGACGCGGGGTCGCCGACCTCCATGAGCATGGCCGACGAGGTTGTCCCCGCGTCGATCAGCAGGCCGGCGATCTTTACCCCGTCCACATCGTCGACCTTGATCGCGGTGATCCCGCCGTCCGGCACCAAGGTCGCGATGCCGAGGCCGAGGATGACGCTGTCCGGGCGGGTCACGTGCAGCGGCTGGTCAAGGTGGTAGACGCCTGGAGTGATCAGCAGGTTCTTGCCCGACGTCAGCGCCGCGTTCATTTCGGCCGCGGCAGCGCCGGGCTTCACGATGAAGAACTGGTCGATCGGCAACGAAACGCCCGGCGCGCCGCCGTGTTCCCAGGTGACCCCGGAGGTGTTGGTCCGCAGCGCGGGCACGAACACCCGGTAGTGCCCGGACTCGTCGACCTGCAGGCACGGCTTTTCGCGCACGACCGGGGTCTGGTCGACCGTCGTGTAGGGCGGGTCCGGGAAGGTGCCGGTGGGTGCGCCGTCCACTCCGACGAACACCATGTTCCAAGTGGACCCGTTCCAGCTGCCGAACCGCGAATCGCGCGAGATCCATTGCTGTTGCGACCCGGAACGGATCTGGCCGTCGATCTTCGTGTCCGAGATCCAGCCACCGCTCGACCAGCCGCCTCCGTGGTCGAGGCGGAGGTCGCCGCGGACGTGCATCCGCCGATACGGGCTCGCCTGCGAGACGGCCCACTGATCCGCGCCCCCGACGGGGTTCACTGACAGGTTTTCCGCGCCGCGCCAGAAGTTCTGGGTCGCGTTGTTCGGGGGGAACCAGTCCGCCTCGACGTGCACCGCACCGTTGATCGTCACGGCGTCTGGAGTGCTGCCCAGTCCGAGGATTTGGGTGTAGAAGCCGACGTTCACGTCGTTGGAGTACGTGCCCGGCTTGAACAGCACCGCGTAGCGCTCGCAACCGAACTGGTTCTTCTCCTGCTCCGCGAAGATCGCGTCCAGCTTGCGCTGGATGCTCGCGCTCGGCATCGACGGATCGAAAACGACGACGTTCGGCCCCAGGTCCACTTGTCCCGGCGGCGGAGAAGGAGTGCCACCCACGGAGATCAGTGTGAACGACCGGTTGGCGGCGCCATGACTGCCGTGCTGCTGCGGCTTCTCGTGGTCGGCGGCCGGTCCGGCCGGGTGCGGTTCACGGTCTCCGCCGGAGTCAAGATCGACAACCGGCGCAGCCGGATGCGCTGGCCATCGCAGGTCGACCTCGGGGAACGGCAATCGCGGCGGGACTGCGGCGCGGCACGTTCGCAGAGCGTTTTTGTCCTCCGGAACAGGAAGCTGGGAGCGACGGGTGGTCGTCTCCGCATCGCCCTCACGGGTGAGGTGAAAGTGCCAATCGTGCGCGTTTGTTCCGGTGCCGATGTACGCGCGGGCCAGCGGCGCGGACCTGCCGGACGGCTGAGCTGCGGCTCGCTGAGCGTTCACCGCCGTGGCTGGACCGGGCCACGCTTCAGCGTTTGCGGCAAGGGGTTGGCGGGGCAGCGCTCGACTGTTCCGCCCGGGGAGGTAGCCAGCTGGGTTCGGAGGTGTCTGCGCCAGAGGTGCCACTCTCCGTGATGCGGGACCCATCGCCACCTCCTTGCCGAGACGGGATCGTCGGGCGACCTCAGCCGGGGATGCGGTCCGCCGTAGGGCAGGAGGTGGCTTGACGTCGCGACTGCGGAGGAATGTAACCGCGGGCACACGTACGCTCAACGCAAACCTGAAGAAAAGTCAGGAAGGGCAGGCGACCTGCACTAATACGCTAGGAGAGGGCGGCAATGACACCGGCTCGGCCAGCTTGGCGCAGCCTTCGAGTGCACTTGCGGCACGTAACCGACCCCCTGCCGAAGGCCTTCAAGGCGGGGTGTACTGTATGTCCATACGAGATGCGGAGTTCACCTCTGCTTCGGGGCTATGGCGCAGCTGGTAGCGCACCTCACTGGCAGTGAGGGGGTCAGGGGTTCGAGTCCCCTTAGCTCCACAGGTTCGATGAACCCCTTTGATCACGCGGTTGGCGCTGGTCGGAGGGGTTTTCTCGTGTTCGCGGGTTGATCTCGCGTGATCGGGTCGAGCTGTTGCGGGGTGTCCCAGGTGGGGAGTTTCTGGGGCGTGCTGCTCCAGGGCACGCGCTTGCGGGCAGCGCCGTTTCCTCTTCCCTGCCGGGCAAGGCGGGAGTTGTCCCTCTTTCCATCGGGAATAAGGGCAGGCGGATTCGGCCGCTGCCGGGGTTTCCGGGACGGCGGAATGGGAGGACGAGATTTCGCCGCCGCCCTTTTCTGTTGCGTGGGCCGGGCGGGACGCGGGCTGCGGACGGCTTTGCGCCAGCGGCGCTGCAGGTCGGCCAGCAACCGGGTTTCCACTTCACGCGCCACGTGCGAATACGTCTCCACGACCCGGTCGGGCAGATGGTGTCCCAGCCGCCGTGCTTGCGCGATCTCCGGAGCCCCGCCCGCGATCAGCCACGTCTTGTGGCTGTGCCGCAGTCCGTGGAACGTCAGTCCTGGGCACACCGAGTAGGCGCGGATCCCGGGCCGGTGGCAGCCGTCGATCGCGGGCCGCAGGACACGACGGTCGAAGGTGGAGCGCCACAGCCAGGTCCCGCGCGAGGTGGTGAACATGAACTCGAACGGATGGCTGTCCAGGTGCCGGCGCAGCAACCGGACCAGGAACGGCGGCAACGCGATCCGCCGCGCCGAGGACGGCGTCTTGGGCGGCCCCAGCCATCGTCGGCCCCGGCTCTCGTGCAATGACCCCTGCTCCGGGTCCACGACGAGATGCCCCGTGTCGAGGTCGAGGTTGTCGCGGTGCAGCGCGGCGAGCTCGCCCCACCGGCAGCCCGTCCACGCCGCGGTGATGATCAGCAGCCGCGCGATGTCGCCGCCCAGAGCGGCGGCCTGGTCGGCGATCCGCAGCACTTGCTCCGGCGTCGCCCACACCCGCTCCCGCACCAGAGTCCGGCACCGGCGGCCGCGGCGACGGCGCTGCCGCACAGGATTCACCGCGATCAACCGCTCGTCCACCGCATCAGCCAAGATCATCGACAACAGCTTCGCCCAGCTCGCCACCGTCGCCGCCGCGTAACCGGCCTCAGCCGCCGCCGTCTTCCACTCATCGACCTGAAGCGCGGTGATCTCACCGATCGGCGTCGCCCCGAAACGCGCCAGCAGATGACACCGCAAGTAACTGTCGTAGTTGTCCACCGTCCGCGGATCCAGATCCTGCACCGGCAACCACCGCCGCACCCAATCCTCAAACAACACACGGCCATCTGCGGGATCGACCCACACCTTGCGACGCTGATCAGACTCCATGTCCCCGGCATACCCAGCGGCCGCCCTCCGCGTCGCGAACCCCGGCACCGAACCAACACCGCCGCCCGCCCGGCGATAACGAACCCGCCACGAACACCGCCCGGACTGCTCCACCCACGCCATGACAACCTCCCGACACGCGACAACGCCCCGTTCCGTCATGCGCCCGGACAACCGGGAAGTCAACCCATGACGGCTAGGAGGGCCGACAAGCCTCCCCCGGCAATTGGAGAAGTGACACCAGCGTCGAAGTGGTCTTAGCCTGACCTTCCCATCTAACAGACGGATGCGAACGACAAAGGCGCGAATATAGCGTCGAGCACCGGCTCGCATCTTTGTTGAACGTCTCCGACGACAACGTCGCCCGGATCTCTGAACAGACAAGCCAGAGCCGCGTGAAGCGCCCACCGGCTGCGACGCGACGTCATCTAGCGCACGCCACTGCGGCTACGGCATGCCTTCCTCGCACTCAAGTTCTCCTTTTGTAGCGCCGTCTGTGCTCGCTGCGGTCGGTCAAACCCGGGCCGCTGAGTTCGTCCAGGTCCGCACACTCTCGCGAACTAAGACCGCTATCCGTGCATCCACTGCCGACTCAGCATTAGATGCGCGCAATGACCCCAGAAGCCGCCTGCCGTAGTCCGCTCAGTACGCACTATGCTCACTTGTCGTCGGTGACATAGCGAGGTGCCATCGCCTCCATCTGCTCGATGACGAGCCGGATGGCCTCGGGTTGTTTGTCCGGAGGGTACTTGTATTTTACGAGCAGCCGTTTGATGGACGATCGCAGTTTGGCGCGCACGTCGTCTCGGACAGTCCAGTCGGTCTTGACGTCGCGTCGCATGACTGCCACCAACTCGCGCGCGATCTGGGCGAGCACATCGTCGCCTTGCATCTCGACGGCCGATTCGTTGGTGCTGACGGCGTCGTAGAACGCGAGCTCGTCGTGGGACAGCGGCGGAGTGAAGAACTGCCCGCGGTTGCCCTCCTCGGCGACTTCCTTGGCCAGCTCGATCAGCTCGGCGATGACTTCTGCAGAGGTGAGCTGCTGGTTGGTGTACTTGCGCATCAGCTCGGCGATTCGCTCGGAGAACGCACGCTGGCGGACGAGGTTGTGCTGGGTGACATGATCCGATTCCTCGACCAGCAGCGCGCGCAGCGCCTCGATCGCCAGGTGCGGGTTCGAGGCCGACTGGGCCTTGAGCTGGAATTCCGGCCCCAGGTCGGACAACGAGGGCTTGGGCATGCCCGCGGCTTCGTAGATGTCGACGATCTCGCCGGATGCCGTGGACGTCGCGACCAGCGTGGAAAGCATTCGCTCGATCTCTTCCGGCACGGGCTTGCCCTCGGCCTGTCGCTCCGAGGCATCGAACTTGCCCATCCAGACGCGGACTTCTTCGTAGAACTTCGCGGTAACGCGAAGATGATCGAGGGTCTGGTTACCGGCGCACAACGCCCACGCCCGAGCCAGCTGGTTCGCCAGCTGGCGGAACCGATCACCGAGCGGCTCCTCGCCCTCCGGAGGCCGGTTGCCCGGAGTACCAGGGGAACGAAGGTAGTTCGTGAGGCCGTAGGCCGCCCGCACCCAGCTCTTCGGCCCGCCGTCAAGCTTGCTCCGCCACGGGTAGGCAGCGCACAGCTGGTCCAACGACGCGATGAGCGTGGTGGTGAGCGCGACAGCCTCGTCGATGTTCTTGCCGACCGGCTTCTGGGCCCGGTCAGTGTCGGTGTACTCGGCGAGCGCCCTGTTCAGGTTGTCCGCCAAAGGCGCGTAGGCGACGAGCAATCCGTCCGGCTTGCCACGGAACGTGCGGTTCACTCGCGCCAACGTCTGCATCAGCAGAGCGCCTTTGAGCGGACGGTCGAGGTAGAGGGTGTGCAGCGGGGGCGCGTCGAAGCCGGTCAGCATCATGTCTTTGACCAGGACGATCTGAAGCTCGTCCTCGGCGTCGCGGAGCCGCTTCTGGATGACCTTGTTCTGCCCGTCGCGGCGAACGTGCCGGGCCACCGGTAGGACGTCCTGGGCGGTACCGGAGTAGACGACCTTGATCACGCCCTTGTCGACCGCGTCATGGTGCCACTCGGGCTTGATCTTGACGATCTCGTCGTACAGGTTGGCGCAGATTTCACGTGTCGCTCCGACGATGAACGCCTTGCCGGGAGAACCGATGAACTTGCGCATCTCCTCGGACCGCGTCTCCCAATGCGCGACGATGTCTGCCGCCAACGCCTCCAGACGCGCAGGTGCCCCGTACACGGCGTTGACCACCGCAACGGACTTCTCGATCTTCGCGCGCTCGGCCTCGTCGAGCCCGAGCGTCGCCTCGTCCGCGGCCTTGTCGAGGTCGTCCTCGGTGACGTCATCGATCAGCTTGACCTTGACGAGCCGGGGCTCGAAGTAGACCGGAACGGTGGCACCGTCGTCGACCGCGCGGGTCAGGTCGTAGATGTCGATGTAGTCGCCGAACACTTCCCGTGTGTTGCGGTCCTCGAAGGAGATCGGCGTGCCGGTGAACGCGATCAGTGCAGCGTTGGGCAGGGCGTCCTTGAGATGGCGGGCGTAGCCGTCGAGGTCGTCGTAGTGGCTGCGGTGGGCCTCGTCGGCGATGACGATGATGTTGCGACGGCCCGAGAGCAGCGGATGCTCCAGGCCGGCGTCCTTTTCGGCTTTGCTGAGCCCGAACTTCTGCAGTGTTGTGAAGTAGATGCCGCCCGTTGCGCGGTTGGCCAGCTCGTCGCGCAGTTGCGCACGAGTCGTGACCTTGATCGGAGACTCGCTCAGCAGACGGGAGCGGTTGAAGGACTCGTACAGCTGACCGTCAAGCTCCTTGCGGTCGGTCACTACGATGATGGTCGGGTTCTTCAATTTGGGCTGCGTGGCAACAAGGTGGGCGTACAGCTCCATCTCCATCGACTTGCCCGACCCCTGGGTATGCCACACGACGCCGGCCTTGCCGTTGCTCTCCACCGCGGCCACGGTCGAGCCTACCGCTTTGGTCACTGCGAAGTACTGATGCGGCTTGGCGATCCGCTTCGCGTAACCGTCGGCTCCGCCGTCGAACGCGGTGAAGTTCCGCTGCAGCTGCAGGAACCGCTCCGGATTGAACACGCCTTCGATCAGGAACTCCAGCTCGGTGCCCAGATGCACGTCGTCGAGCGGCTCGCCAAGCTTTACCGGCTTGCCGTCGTCATCGACATTCCACGGCGAGTAGTGGTTTAACGGCGTGAACGGCGTACCGTAGCGGGCGGTGATCCCGTCGCTGATCACGGTCACCACAGTGAACCGAAACGCCATCGGGAACTCACGCAGGTAGGTCGCCAACTGGGCATGCGCCGCGTCCAGATCGGCCTTGGCCGCGCCCGCCTGCTTCAGCTCGAAGATCGCGACCGGCATGCCATTGAGATAGAGCACGACATCGAAGCGGCGCTCGACCTCCGCCGTACGGACGGTGACCTGATTGACCGCGAGCAGCTCGTTGTCGCTGACCTGGTGGCTGACCAGCCGAATGGTCGGGTTCTGCTCGACGCCATCAGCGTCGATGTAGCTGATCCCGCGGTAACCCTGAGTACAGATCTGGTGCAGCCGGTAGTTCTCGGCGATCGCATCCTGCGAGGTCGGTTGGATGATCTCTGCGAGCGCCTGCTCCAAGTACTCCGCTGGCACCTGCGGGTTCAACTCCCGCATCTTGGCGAACATCCGCCCAGGAAGCACGATGTCGTCCCACGAGTCCCGACCGTTTTCGGCACCTGGCGCGATTTCGACACCTGGGAGCGGCTGCCACTCCTGCTCGGCGAGCGTCTCTAGCGCGACGCTCTCCCACTCCGCCTCGCTGAACCCCTGCTGCCCCACCATCACACAACCCCCTCCACAACCTTCTCAGCTTCTCGCACCCAGACTTTGCCTGACATGAGCAACGGAAGCAGCTGGCTCCGAGTTACCCTCAGGCGAGCGGACTCCATTCGCCGCAGATGACAAAGCACGCCGAGATCGGCGATGGACTGTTGGACTTCCCGAGCGAGAGCACGCGGGTCCTTTACTCGTAGTGCGAGCAACTCTGCGGGCTTGACTCGCTGATGACTGCCCGATGTTCCTGCCACGTTCGCCGCAAGATCGACGGACACTGACGGCTCGCTAAGGGTGGCCCACAGCAGTGAGGACGAAATTCGACCAGGAACGAGCGCAACGAACTCCGTCGACGCTAGAGACATTCGACCAGGCAACGCCGCCAAATCCCAGATTCGAGGAATTCTCGGATTTAGTTTAGACATTAGGACGCACGGCTCAGATATCAATATCTTATTACTCTTTATTGAGCCTCCCGAAGCAATTTCTGGCATCTTACCTTCATCGAAAGATGGAAGGCTGAAATGGGCCACCTTAGCGTCGAAATATCCAGGACTCAGCGTCGCCTTATGTTGCTCCGCAAGGTCGGCAACCGACGTTCTACTCGACGCATTTCCCGCTTGAACGATCATCAAGGACTCCGCATTAGCGATCACTCGATCGTTGGCGGAAATCTTGTCGTCGAGCGCTCCAAGCAAATCAGCGATCGCCCGCTGCTCGGAGATTCCTGGAGTCCGCACCTGCAGATCCGCAATGTAGTTGCGGTTCAACATCGGCTGTGCCCCACCGGAGTTGTATCCAGCGAAGTCCGTGATCTCGAACAAGTAGTACACCCAGCGCGGGTCATTTCCCTTGAAATCTTTGACGAAGAGCGTGGTATTAAGGGGCCAATAAGCGCCTTTGACTAACGTGGGTTTACCAATCGATGCACCCGCTCGACCGACGACAACTCCCGGGCCTTCTTCGCGGGCCTCGTTATGCCAGCCGGATATGCCGCCTGACCCCACAACTGGCACAGTGCCAGTGATTCGCGTCTCAGCTGGAAGGTCATAGCCGCGTTGTAGGCTGACTAGGTCCCTGAGCGGGCGTTGTCGCCACTCACCCATCGATTCGCTCCAACTGGTCACGGACAACCCTTTCTAGACGTCCCGATTCGTCGAACGCAGTCAGTAACTCCTTGGAGAGTCGCTGGATCTTGGCATCGGTAGGTTCGCCATCGTCTTCAACTTCAGCGGCACCGACGTAACGGCCGGGGGTCAGGGAATAATCTGCGGCTTTGATGTCGGGGTTGCCCACTGACCTGCAAAAGCCAGGGATGTCCTCGTAGGCAAGGTGTTTTACAGCGGCAGACCGTGTACCGCGCCAGGCGTGGTAGGTGTCGGCGATCTTGGCGATGTCTTCGTTCGACAATGCGCGCTCTGCGCGGTCGACCATGTAGCCGAGTTCGCGGGCGTCGATGAACAACACTTGGCCGGACCGGTCGACGGCCCCGCCCTTTCCCGTACCCTTGTCCTTTGCGAAGAACCAGACGCAGACTGGAATTCCAGTGCTACGAAACAACTGAGTCGGCAATGCGACCATGCAGGAGACGAGGTCGGCCTCGACGATCTGGGCACGGATCGCACCTTCACCGTTGGAGTTCGACGACATCGAGCCGTTCGCCATCACCACACCGGCGCTGCCTCCCGGGGCGAGCTTGTACAGGATGTGCTGAATCCAAGCGTAGTTAGCATTGTTAGCCGGAGGGATGCCGAATTTCCAGCGTGGGTCTTCGGTGTTCCGTGACCAGTATTTGATGTTGAATGGCGGGTTGGCCATCACGTAGTCCATCTGGAGGTCCGCGTGCTGGTCACGGGCGAAGGTGTCGCCCCACCGGGCCCCGAGGCCCTTGTTCTCGATTCCGTGGATGGCGAGGTTCATCTTCGCCATCCGCCAGGTCTCTTCCAGGCTCTCCTGCCCGAAGATCGAGATGTCCTTCGGGTCGCCGTTGTGTTCGTAGATGAACTTCTCGGTCTGCACGAACATGCCGCCGGAGCCGCAGCACGGGTCGTACACGCGACCGCTCGCGGGCTCCAGCACCTCGACGATCACCCGGACGACGCTGGGCGGCGTGAAGAACTCGCCGCCCCGCTTTCCTTCTGATCGGGCGAAGTTGCCGAGGAAGTATTCGTAGACCTCGCCCATGAGGTCGCGTGCACGATGCTCGCCCTGGCGGCTGAACCGGGCGCTGTTGAACAGGTCGATCAGTTCGCCCAGGCGGCGCTGGTCGATGTTGTCCTTGTTGTACAGGCGCGGCAGCGTGCCCTGCAGCGTCGGGTTGGTCTTCATGACGAGGTCCATCGCCTCGTCGATGAGCTGGCCGATGTTCTTGGCAGGTTCGGAGCCTTCGGCCGGCTTGCCCTTGGCGTACCGGGCGAGGTGGTCCCACTGTGCGGTAGGCGGCACCACGAACACGCCGTAGCCCTGGTATTCCTCGGGGTCGTCGATAAGGTCGGCGATCTGCTCGTCGTCGTAGCCTTCGGCCGTCAGATCGGTACGGATGGCTTCGCGGCGTTCGTCGTAGGCGTCCGAGACGTACTTGAGGAACACGAGGCCGAGGATGACGTCCTTGTACTGGTTCGCGGACAGCGAGCCGCGGAGCCGGTCGGCGGCCTTCCAGAGCGTGTCCTTCAGATCCTTCATCGTCGACGGTGCCGACGGTTCCTTCTTCGTGCGGGGAGGCATGCTGCCTGTCCTTCCTATTCCGTTGTCCGCGTCGCGAGAGTCACCGCTCCTGCGGCGACTCCGTCGATCATGGCAGTGACGAGGTTCCGTGTTTCGTCCAAGTGGCGTCGAAGCGTCGCTTCGTGGGCGTCCGCGGCCGCGAGGACCTCTTCGAGTCGATCCACGTCAGCGGTGCCGAGGATCGGCACGCTCCAGGTCTTCCACTCCGAGGGCGCGCGCGGAAGCCGGTTGATGATCGCAGCGACCGCTCGAGGGCCGATGCCGGCTTTCGGGCTGATCCGGAGGATTTTCGACGGGGCGGCCACCAGTGCTCCGCCGGTGTCGTCGACGATGGCGACCGGGTGCGGTCGGTCGGTGAACACGACGTCGCCAGCGTTGGTGCGTGCGGCACGCGGGTACTGCTGCGTCGCATCGAACGGGTCGAGCCGCAGCAGGCCGTGCGGAGCGGTCGCGGACAGGACCGGGACCGACCCGGCGGGGTCGGTGTGGTCACTGCGTATCCGGCTGCCGCGAAGGAGCCGGAGGTGGCCCTGGTCGCTGAGTTCGCCGAGCGACCGGCGGCGCAGCAGCATCGTCCCAGGGGCGGATTCTGCCAGGACGTCGAACGGACGAATCGGTTCGCTCGTAACCAAGGTCGCGGCGTTGATGGCAGCTGTGTGCCGTCCGGTGTCCGCCGTGGCGAGACGGATCGCCCGCGCGCCGGCGGGTACGACAGTCGCGCGCGAGCTGAGGATCGCGGGCAGGTCGTGCGGGCGAAGGTACCGGAATGCGCGGCCGCGGACCCTGGCCAGGGCCGCGGTTACGTCCGAGGCGAGGTCATCCAGGTCCCGTTCGGCGCTGTCGAACGCCGCCAGATCGGCGACCAGCGGCCGCTGGGTGAACCCGCCCGGCGCACAGACCCACAATCCGAGCGCCTGCCGATGCGCTTCGCGCCACATGCCCCGCGGCAGGCGCAGCGCAACAGCCAGCCCCTCAGCGCGGAGAGTCCGGGCTCTGCACTGCTCCTGGGTGCCGTGCAGCTCGTCGCACAGGGCTGCGGCCGGCCCGACGATGACGGCGAGCTCCGCCTCGTCGAGGTCGAGCACCACCTCGTCGACCAGCTCGAGGGCGGAGTCCACGGTTTCGCCGACAGCCGAGAGGAAGCGCGCGCGGGGCGTCGCCGCCCGCTCGACCGTCTCGACGCCGCGGATTGCTGCGCGACGCCGCATACCCCGCACGTCCGGGGTATCGCCCGGCACGATGAGTTGGGTGAAGCTCGGGGCGAGGGCAAGGGTCGCGCTGGTCGCGCTGCCGGCGTGTACCAGCGGCACGCCTTCGGGATCGAGGTGAAGAGCGCATGCCTGGGCGACGGTGCGGACGAGGTCTACCGCGTCCGAGGTCAGGTCGCGGCTGCCCCGGCCTGCCCGGCTCCGGTGCAGGCGATCGAGGGCTTCCCCGGGGCCGTATGAGGCATCGAGGAGCCCGTCGACAAACTGCAGCGTGGCCGGCACCGCCCGGGCCGAGGCGACTTCGCGAAGCAGCATTCGGTCGCCGGGGTCGACGTCACGCGCCCTGTCGGTGCGCTGCTCGGTCGTCGTCGCGGCCAGCTCGTCGCCGGTCAAGGACGCCAGACAGAGCCACACGACGAGTTCCTCCAGAGACACTGCCTCCGGCACGCTCAATGCTGGTGCATCGAGGCCCGCATCCGGGTTGTTACCGCGCCCGGTGCGCTCGAGCCACACGACGATCTCGTCGCGGCTGAACCGCTCCACCCCGCCCACGACCTCGACCGGGTCGGGAAACGGAAGGTGCACGCCCCGCGCCATGGGCCGGCGGCGCCACATGCTCACCACCGGCCGACGAACACGAGCAAGATCAGCAACGTCCTGCAGCGTCAGCACCGGTCCCGCACCCATCACAGTCCACCACCCCTCGGTCCGTCCGGAGTGCCTCCAAGACTACGCACCCTGGGGCAAATCCGAGAAACACCAGTTCTGATAAGTGTGGTTATCAGTGTTCAGAATCGGAGATCCGATTCAATGCTCGGATGCTGGGTCCACGAGCTGCCGGCTAGCGGCAGCCTGAACCCAGGAGCTGAAATGACGCACCCCATCCCGCGGCCGGCGCACTTCGATCACGACGCCGCCAGCGTGATCATCGAACAGCTGAGCATCAGCGACCGCGACGTCACCCGGGAAGCACAACGATGGATCACGGGTGAGCGCGGCCCGCTTGTCGAGGACCCCGGCCAACTCGCCGCCGCAGACCTCACCAACTACGTCACCGAAGCCATCCGGATCGGTGCCCACGCCCTCAGCGTCACCGGGCAGGCCCAGGAGGCCCAGGCCATCGAACGGCTGCTCAAGGACGTCGGCGACAAGACCGCAGACTCCACCGCACGCGCAGCCGAGCTGACCCAGCGGGCAGTGCGCGAAGCATCCGACGTCGTCACGAAAGCAGCGCGCGACGCCAAGACCGCGATCACCGAAGCCGACGTACAGAGCCGCACCGAGTTCACCACCGCCGTGTCAGCAGCGAAGAAGGACCTGCACGACGAGGTGCGCCGCATCTTCGCCGGCGACAACCCTGAACTCGTCGAACGGCTGCGTCCTCTACTGGATAAGTTCAGCACCGACCTCGGTGCCAAGCTGACCACCGGCACGACGGAACTCCTCGCCACTGCCGCGCAGCAATTCGACGCATCCGACCCGACCTCGCCGATGGCCAAACACGCCGCCGAACTTGCGGCACGGCAGGAGCAGCTCGCACAGCAACTGAGCAAGCAGCACACCGAGCTCGCCGGCAAGATCGACGAAGTATCCACGGCACTGCGCGTCCAGGAAGCCAGGACCAGCCTGGCGAAGGTCACGCCGATCAAAGGCGACTCCTACGCCAACCAGCTGCATGCCGTTCTGGCCACGATCGCCTCGGGCCTCGGCGACGACTACAGCGACACCAGCTCGGCCCCCGGCAACATCCCCCGCTGCAAAAAGGGCGACGGCGTCCTCAGCCTCAACGACGGCACCGTGCGCGTCGTCATCGAGATGACCGACTCTTCCCGAGCCGGATGGACCGCCTACCTCGAAGACGCCGAACGCAACCGAGACGCAGCAGCATCGCTCGGCCTCGTCCGCACCGCCGAACAGAACAGCGGCCAGACCATCCGGGTCCTCGGCTCCCAGCGGGTCATCCTCGCGTTCGACCCGACCACTGACGACCCGAACTTGCTGCGCACCGTCGTCATGCTGCTGCGGACGACGGCCATCGCGACGTCCGGGCGCAAGGGAGTCCAAGAGATCGCCACCGCCGAGGACAAGATCACCGAAGCGCTGACCCACCTCGCGAAGATCGACTCCGTCAAAAAGCTCTCCGCCACCATCCAGAAGTCCGCAACGAAAATCGACAGCGAATGCGCGACCCTGAACGCAGCCATCCAGCGCCTGCTCGACGAAGCACTGATCGCCCTGGACGGAGCGGACGCCGGCGCAGCGTCGAGCGCCGCTTCGACAGACCAGCACGGCGCCGCATGAAACTCCGCGCAGCTGGGCGGCCGAAGCTTCGGCCGCCCAGCTTCCTTCGGCCCCGCCGGCCGTCGTTGCGCCCGACCGCTGCTCGTCAGAAACGAATCCCAGTGGGCACCTCGTCGCCACCGAGCACGCCAGCACAGTTCCACGCCGGCAGGCCCAGGTCTCCTCGACCGCCTCGAAGCGCAGTACGAACGACTCGGAGTTCAGCCATTCGAGAGCTTGCGACCAGCTGCTGCAAACGCTGGCCTGTACTGATGAGCCATGCTGATGACAGCCGCGACAAGCAGATCAAGGTGCTCTTGCCACCTGAGCCGCCCGACTTGACACCGGCCGTAGCACGCAGCCTTCTCGCCTTGCTCGTCGAACTAGGTGCAGACACGCCAACGGCAGCACCGAGCCGAACATCGCAATGAAGGACTCATCCAGCGTGCGCTACCGCGAATCTTCCTGGAAGCAACCCACAGCAGCCGCGCGCTCCTAACCCGCAGTGGTGAGGAGTTGTCCGGCCGGTCCTGCGGCAAGTGCTATCGACGGAGCGTGCAGTAGTCGATAGCCTGAGAATGTGGGGGGGATACAGGCCGCTGGGCCCTGAGGTGGCGCGGCAGATTCATGACGGCTTGCAAGGATTACGCCGCAACAACGGGTTTCATGAGTTCGAGGCGTTGTGCCTCGACTTCGCCAACGCGGCCCTGGGCGGTCATTTCGTGCCTGCCACAGGCCCGGTCGGCGACGGAGGAGACGGCGGCCAGGACTTTGCGTCATACATGCGCCTCACCTGGGAAGGCAAGGGGATAGCGGTCGCGGACAAGGTCGTCGGCATCTGCACCATCGGCGGAGGTGACCTCGTCAAGAAGATCCGAGCTGACCTCCGCGCGGTCGCTGCGGATGCGCGCGTTGTCGCGGTCTACGCCTTCCTCGCTTCCGACCTGCAGGTTACTCGGATCCAGCGCCTCGAGGAAGAAGCTAAAACACACTACGACATCAAGCTGGAAGTCTTCGACGGAAATCGCCTGGCGAAAGCGATGGCTCGGGCGGATTTCGCGGCACTCGCCTACCGCAGGCTCAACCTCGACCAACGGTCTCTGGCCACCGCAGTCCGCACGACCGACGAAGCGCGAACCTGGGCAAGGGAGACGATTCCCGACTCGTATCGCCCTGAGTTTCATGACTACCTGACCGCGGTCAAGGAAGCGAGCAGCCAGCATCCGTGGTCATTCGTCGATCAGATTCCGGATCTGGACAAGCTGTACCAGCCGCAACTGCTTGAGGCAGCTGACCGCTCGACCTGCACCTGGCAGGAAGCACTTGAGCGATCCGAGCATGTGTTCGTCACCGGCCCCGCGGGAGCGGGCAAGTCGAGCCTGATGCGGCACATCGGAGCCGTCCTCTCCAGCCGATGGCTCGGCAAAGAACCGCAGCCCTGGATGCCCGTACCGATCCACACCCGCGATATCGCTGCGGGAAAGCCCCTAATCCAGGCAATCGGCGAAGGCGTCGAACAGCGACTCGGCAGTCTGCTGCACCAGCCACTGGACACGGGCTTCTTCGACCACGAACCCTTGTCCGGGCGATGGCTGGTCCTGATCGACGGGCTCGACGAGGTACGCAACTACGATCAGCGCCAAGAGGCGATCCGGGCTGCCGAGTCCGCAGCCGGCAGGTCCGCGATGCAGTTCGTCATCGCAAGCCGGCCAGGCAGCGCGAATACGACCCCTGCCCCATTCACTTCCTACGAGATACGGCCGTTCGACTCGGCCGACGAGGATCGATATATCGGACGGTGGCTCGAACTTCGCAACCGCCCCTCCGAAGTCGGCACACGAGCCAGATATGCGCTGAACACGCTACTAGATTGGAGCGGACAGGACCCCTCCCCCCTGCTTCTTCTGATGGTTTGCGCGCTAGCTGACAGCGACTCGGGCCAATCGCTCCCGGAAACCTCCTACCAGCTCTACACCAAGTTCACAGAGCTGCTCGTCTCCCGTCTGACCTCGTCCGGCGAGCCGGTCATCAACGACCTGCAGAACCAGATCCACACACTGGCCGGGGACGCAGCCTCACACCGCCTCTTGAAGAACCCCGGAGCCAGTCTCCTCGATCTGGCCATCAAGTCGGCTGCCGCTCACGGCGTCACTCCACCCGCCCGCCTCGTGGCCGACTGGCACCGGACCGTGGAAGAAGTTCTGATCCGATCCGGACTGATGACCAAGCACCGCGACCGACTGGACTTCCTCCACGCCTCATTCGAAGAGCACTACGCGCTACGCGCATTACCGGAGCCATCTCCGGAGGACATCGTCGACATGCTCACCGCTAAAGAGCCCGGCTACTACAACGCCGCGGAGCTCGTGGACGCCAACCTCCAAACTCTAGAACTCCTTCTGGAGAGAACCAGCGACATGGACTCCGCGGTCGCAGCCATCGTGCAGGCCTACCCGAGTGCTGTCGCCGTCGTCGTCAAGTACTTCCGGGATTACGGACTCGGCGAGCGAACAGCCAGTGCCTTGAACGCAATCGCGAACGACCGCTCCGAAACGGCAGAAGTCCAGGCGCAGGCTGCAGCTGCGCTCGACGGCATCGAACCAGGGAAAGGCATCCAACGCCGGCTCGCCCTGAGCATCAATCTCGACATGGAAGACGACGACCGTTTAAACGTCATCGCCGGCCTAGTCCGCTACGGCGGTCACGTTGCTGCCGCCATCCAGTGGCTCACGTTTCAGACGCTCGACAGCCCGATGTATTCCGACTGGAACTTCAAGGTGGCACCGCTACTCACTTGCTCGGTGTCCGATGAAGACCTAGCACGCGGGCTCCGCCTCATCGCCAGCAACACGCAACTCCCAGTGGACCATCAGGTCGCGGCCTGTCTTGACCTAGCGAATTATGACCAAAAATTAGCATACCGCCTGCTCCGCAGCTTCACGACGACTAGATGGCTGACAACGATCCTCACCGACGATCAACGAGAAGGCTATACACCGACTCTGCTCAAGCTGTTCATCAAAGACGACACGGTGACCGGCACTCATCGCCTCGACGCCATCGAGTACATCGAAGACAAAGATCCACACAGGGCACGAGACCTCTACGAAACCCTTCTGCAATCCTGCACACTGACCGATCAGCAACGCCAAGCAGTATCGTCGGCCATAGAACGCACGACCCACAGTTGAACCAGGCACCGACACGGGACGGGCAGTCAGGGTGCTCGCCCCTCAGGTAGCGGCCAGCGTCGTTTCTCACCAATTTCCCTGGAGCAGATCTGGAGCACGGCGTCGGTTCCGACTGCACTCAACGACGATGAACCGCATTGATCAGAGGACAACTACTCCATCCGACCAGCAGATCCTCGATAACTGCAGGTCAGAGGTTTACACGGGCCAGACTGGCAGTGAGGGGGTCAGGGGTTCGAGTCCCCTTAGCTCCACAAGTTTGGCAAACCCCTTTGATCGCGTGGTTAGCGCTGGTCGGAGGGGTTTTCTCGTGTTTGGGCGATGATCTCGGGTGATCGTTTCTAGTCGGCGTCGGGTGCCCCTGATGGAGTGTTTCTGGGGTGCGTTGCTCCGGGGGCTGGCCATGTCGACGGCGCTCTTTCGGGCCAGCACTGGCGAATCGGTATCTAGCTGCCCAGTTCTGCAGTTGGCGGTTCGGCTGGTCCGGATGGCGAGCAATCTGGACGGGCTGGCGATAGCGCGGTGGATCGCGTCCTGCGGGATACAGCCTGGCCGCGGCTTCGCCACCGGGACCCTGCCGGAGTGGGCCTAGGACAACCAGGCCGGCCGCAAGTGTGTGTGCTTCCGCTGAGGGGCGGTAGGCGATCGGGTTGTTCGGCGACGAGCCGGAAGCTCTTTCGCGCGCGGTGAAAGCGTTCGGCGAACTCGGTGCCGGCGTCGTGCTGGTGGTGTTGGAGGAGCAGGCGCGGAACCTCGGGCCGGTGCCGGAGAATGTGCGGATGGCGCGGGACTTCCCGGGTCATCTGGTGCTGCGGTCCAGCGATGCGGTGGTGCACCAATGGCAGTGGCGACCCGCGATGAGCGCGCTCGCGTGCGGTGTGCCGGAGGTGGCTTGCCGTTGTCGGGCGACGGGATCGAGGTGGGGCGGCGCTGCGACTGCACCGGGAGCTTCCACCACGTTGGCTGGTTTCCTTGCCGGGTACGAGGAAAACCGGGTCGCGATCGCCAGCGCCCTCGACGGCCCCGCGCAGCGGCACGCTGCGGAAGTTGTTTGTGCTGAGATGCGGCGCGGCTGGACCGTAGGGGTGCCGGGTGGCGGGTCCTGACCCGCGAGGTGCGGGGCAGGGGGAATCAGATGGCGGTCGCCGGGGCGGTTGCTGGCTCTGTTTTGGCTGGTTCGGGCACCGTCGGCTCCTTGAAGAACAGGCTCACCAGGAACGCCAGGGCGAGTGTTGCCGCGCCTAGCAAGAACACCGCGTGCAGGCCGCTGAGGAACGCGTCTAATACCTGATGTTGTTGCTCCGTCGGAAGCTGCTGCATGCCTGCCACGCTGATCGACCCGTTTTCCGACGCGGTGCGCCCGGCCAGTGCCGCGGGGACCTCTGCCAGGAAGCGGCTTGCCAGCAACGCTCCGAATACCGCAGGGCCTAGCGACTGGCCGATCATGCGCATGAAGGCCGTCGCCGTGGACGCGGTGCCGACGTCGCTGAAGTCCACGGTGTTCTGCACGGCCGCGGTCGGTACCTGGTTGAGCTGCCCGATGCCGAGGCCGAACACCGCCAGGTACAGGCTCACCAGCCAGAACGACGTGGTCGCATCCAGCGTGGCGCACAGCGCTACCGACGCGGCGGCGGCCACGCTGCCGACGATCGGGAACGGGCGGTACCGGTTGAACTTCGAGATCAGGCTGCCGCTGAGCAACAGGCCCAGCAACATGCCGATGATCATCGGCATCAGGTGCACGCAGGTGTCGAGTGCACCGAGCCCGCGCACGATTCGCATGTACAGCGCCATGTAGAACGCCATGCCCAGCAAGGCGAAACCGGTCAGCACGGCCAATATGACCGTGACCCGGAACGTGCTGTTGCGGAAGAGCGACAGCGGCAGGATCGGATCGCTCGCCCGGCGCTCCAGCAGGAAGAAAATCAGCAGCAGCACCGCGCCCGTCGCGCCGAGGATCCATGGCGACGCCCAGGCGTACGGCAGGAGGTCGTGCTCGGTGGTGAGCAGCACGGCGCCCACCGCGAGAACCATCGCGACGGCGCCGGCGAAATCGACCCGGCCGCCGCGTTTGCCGACCGGGGCCTTGGGCGCGAGAGCCACGGCGGCCGCCACGATCAGTGTGAGCGGCACGTTGATCAGGAACGCCCCGCGCCAGGTGACGGTCATCCCGAGAACGACATGCGTGTCCGCGAAGAACCCTCCCACCACCGGTCCGGCGATGATGCCGATCAGCGTGACACCGCCGATGTAACCGCCGTACTTCGCGCGGTCCCGCGGCGGGGCCAGCTGGCCGATGATCACCATGGCCACGCTCATCAGCCCGCCCGCGCCAAGGCCCTGCACGCCGCGGAACGCGATGAGCGCGGGCATGGACGTCGCCATCCCGCACAGCAGCGAGCCACCGACGAAGATCGCCAGCGCGACGAGCATGATCCGCTTGCCGCCGAGACGGTCGGCGAGCTTGCCGTACAGCGGGGTCGTCACCCCGAGCGCGAGCGTGTACACGGTCAGGACCCAGCGGCTGTCGTCGACGCCGTGCAGCGGGTCCAGTTCCTTGATGATCGAGTACATCGCGACGTTGACGACCATCATGTCCATCGCCGCCAGCAGCGAGGCGAGCGCGAGCGCACCCGCCACCAGGTTCAGTCGAGGGTGGCCGGCTTCCGGCGGGACACCGACCTGGGCGCCGCTCATCCGCCTCGTCTCCCATCCGGGGTTCTGCGGCACGGGAGGCCGTGCCGTGGTATCCAGCAGGCGCATCTAACAACGACAAGGAAAACGTCTAACAGTGTTAGAGTGAAGCGCTAACACCGTTAGGCCGTCAACCGCGCGCCGAGGAGAGACCCGTGGCACTGAGCCGAGCGGACATCGTGCAAGCCGCCCTTCATCTGCTGGACGAGGTCGGCTTGGAGGGGCTGTCGCTGCGCGGGCTGGCCACGAAGCTGGGCGTGAAGGCGGCCACCCTGTACTGGCACGTCAAGAACAAGCAGGAACTCATCGACGAGATGGCGGCGGCCATGATGGCCACCGCCTGGCAGCACGACGTCCCCAAACCGACCGAACCCTGGGACGCCTGGCTGACCTGGGTGGCCCGCACCCAGCGCGCGGGCATGCTTTCCCGCCGCGACGGGGCGCTGCTGGCGGTGCGCAGCAGCCAGACCGACGACCAGTGGGAGGCGATGGAGGGCCTGCTGCACCTGCTGCAGCGGGACGGCCTCAGCCTCGACGACGCGATGCACGGCGTCGGCGCTTTGACGAACTTCGTCCTCGGTTCGACGTTGGAGGAGCAGCAGGCCGCGGGTCGCGACGAGGCGGTCGCGAACACGCGGCAGCCCGGCACGTTCCCGCTCTCGGCACGTGCGCTGACCGGCGCAAAGGACTTCGACGCGATGTTCGACCACGGCCTCGCGCTGATCCTCGACGGCATGCGTCAGCGAGTCAAAGACTCGTGAGGATCGCGTGCCGGTCTCGTCCGCCGCTTGTTCCACAGGGCTGACTGGGTCGAGACCGGCCGGCAGGTTTTGCGTCGCGGCGCGTCCGGCATTGGCGTTGGGGCGAGTCCCCTAGCTCCAGAAGTCGCGCGGAAACCCTTCGATCGCACCATTTGGTGCTCGGCGGGTTTTTCGTGTTCGCGTCATGACCTCAGCGTCGCTCCGAAGTGGACGGTGGGGCCGCCAAGGCGATCGGTCGCCCGGCCGAAAGTACGGAACTTCGCAAAATTCCGCTGTTACGCTTCGGCCGGCCGAAGCGGGGCGATTGCACACTGGCGCAATAGCGGCATTCCGTCCCAGCAGCCGAGAGGCGAAGCAGTCCGTTCACGATGTCGAATGACTCTCCTCAACGCTGGGGAACAACAGAAACACCCTGCGTCGCCGGACCGCCGATAAATAACCATTCGCCGACTCTGCGACTACGGGCAGAAATGTTGCCCGGAACTGCAAATAGAACTCTCCCCGGATCGAAATATGCGGCACCGCCCCGGCCGCGTTAATTGATTCAACACCGTACCGGCGAGTACGACAAGGTATTCGCCGCACGAGGGCCTCCTGGGGGAGGTAACACCACTGTCCTGACTGGTGCCAGCACCACCATCGGGAGGTCGGAGGCGGTAAATCGGGAGGGTCCTTCCTATTCGGAGCGCGAAACTGTCGAACATGACGCCAACTCATTACCCCAATCGGAGGTAGACCGTCTTTTCAAGTTCTGACATGCTCGGCTCGGCCGACAGCTCGGTGCGTGGGGTCACTTGAGACGGGCTATTTTTCCTCAGGGGTAGATATGGAAATTGAGCTATTGGGATCGGTGACGCTCCGGCAAGCCGGCCGGAGGCACGGAGTCGCGTCGCGAAAGGTGCGGACTGTGCTCGCGTTGCTGGCCTTGTCGCCGGGGGTGCCGTTGTCCCTGGACACTCTCGCGGACGAACTGTGGGCCGACAAACCGGTCTCCAACGTGCGCAACGCCTTGCAGGCCAACATCGCCCGGTTGCGGAAGCTCGTGTTCAACGTGACCGGCGAGCGCGAGGTGGTCCGCACGGTCAGCAGCGGTTATCTGATGACCGTGCCCGCCGAAGCGGTCGACGCGCACCGGTTCTCCGCTCTGGCCCAGCGCGGCGCGAGCTTGCTCGGCCAGGATCCGCGCGCCGCCATCACCGTGTTCGAGCAGGCGTTGCGGCTCTGGCGCGGGCCGGCGTTGCTCGACGTGGCCGATTGCACCCGCTGCCGGATGGCCGCCGAGCAGCTCAACGAGCATCGGCTGAGCGTGCAGGAGGACCTGATCTCCGCGCGGCTGCAAGTCGGGGAACATCACGGGCTTTCCCATGACCTGAAACAACTCGTCGCCGAGAACCCGGCCCGCGAGCGGCTCAGCGAGTACCTGATGATCTCGCTCTACCGCGACGGCAGGCAGGGCGAGGCGGTCTCCGTCTTCCACAGCACCCGGCAATGGCTGAGCGCCGAACTCGGGCTGGAGCCGGGGCCGGGGCTGCGCCGGCTGTACCAGTCCATCCTGATGCAGGACCGGGTCCTCGACTGAGCCGTCGTTTTCACTTCCACGGCGTCAGCATGGCAGTCCCCGATGACCGCCTGCTGACAGCGCGCCGACGGATCCGGGGCGTCAGGGGTCTGTCAGAACGGGGTCAGGAAGGTGTCACCGCTCGCCGCTAGTTTCGGGCCGATCCCCAGAACCGGTCCCTGACTATCGGGAGTGCCCCCATGACGACAGCCGTCTCCGAACGCATGCAGCAGATCCGTGAGATCGTCTGCACGCACCTCGAACTCGACGACGCCGAGCTCACCGAAACCAGCGATTTCGCCGACGACCACGAGGCGGATTCGCTGTCGCTGATGGACGTGCTGGCCGCGCTGGAGAAGAAGTTCGGCGTCACGATCGACCAGGCCCAGTTCGCCAGGATGACCAACCTGCGCGCGGTGTACGAGGTCGTGTCGGAATCCGCGAGCTGGTAGAGACCATGTCGACGAGTATCGGACGCCGGGTGGTCATCACCGGATGCGGTGTCGTGTCGAGCATCGGCGTCGGCGTCCGGGAGTTCACCTCCGCACTGCGCGCCGGGCGCAGCAACGTCCGGCCGATCTCGGTGTTCGACACCACCGGGTTCGCCCACGACAACGGCTGCGAGGTCGCCGACTTCGAGCCCGCGCGGTGGATTCGCACGCTCGACCCCGGCGATCTCGGCCGGGCGAGCCGGTTCTCCACCGCCGCCGCGCGCCTCGCCGTCGAGGATTCGGGGCTGCCGCTGGAAACCCTGCGCGCCGCGCGCACGCTCGTCTCGGTGGGCAGCACCGACGGCGAGGCGCACGAGCTCGACGGCCTGGTGGCGCAGGAGCTCTCCGCCGGGCTGGCCGGGCTCGACCCGCGACAGGTGCGCCGCACCTCCGCGGGCCGGCTCGCCACGTCGATCGCGCGCGAGCTGGAACTGACCGACGTCGAGACCGGGACCATCGCGACGGCGTGTTCGGCGGGCAACTACGCCATCGGCAACTCGCTCGACGCGATCCGGTGCGGGGACGCCGAGTTCGCTCTCTGCGGCGGCGCGGACGCGCTGTGCCGCAAGACGTTCACCTCGTTCTACCGGTTGCGCAGCATCGCCCCGGACTGCTGCCGTCCGTTCGACCGCAACCGGATGGGCATCCTCACCGGCGAGGGCGCGGGCATCCTTCTGCTGGAGAGCCTGGACTCCGCGCTCGCCCGCGGCGCCCGGATCTACGCGGAAGTGCTCGGGTACGGCATGTCCTGCGACGCGCACCATCCCGTCGCGCCGCATCAGGCCGGGATCGCCCGCTGCATGGAACTGGCGCTGGCCGACGCCGGGGTCAAGCCCGGCGAGATCGACCTGATCTCCGCGCACGGCACCGGGACCAAAGCCAACGACATGACCGAATCCGCGGCGATCCGCGACCTCTTCGGGCCGAAGCCGCCGCGGACCGTGTCGATGAAATCCATGCTGGGGCACTCGATGGGCGCGGCGAGCGCGCTGGCCGCGATCGGCTGTTCGATCGCGCTCACCGAGCAGTTCATCCCGCCCACCATCAACCACCGCGACACCGACCCGGACTGCCCGGTGGACTGCGTGCCCAACGAATCCGTCGACGCCGACCTCGACATCGTGCAGAACAACGGCTGGGCCTTCGGCGGCAACAACGCCGTGGTCCTGCTCGGCCGGTACGAGCGGCAGCCCCGAAAGGAGACCGCGCGGTGACCGCACCTGCCCGGCGCCGTCCGGTCATCTCGGCCTGGACGGCCATTTCCCCCTTCGGCTACGGCCGGGAAGCGTTCGCCAACGGTGTTCGCTCCCGGCGCGAGCCCGTCACCGAACCCGGCGGGCCCGGCGAGGCGGCTGTCGTGCCCAGTTTCGACGTGCGCGAGATGTTCGGCCGCAAGAAAACCCGGGCGATGAACCGGGTCAGCGGGCTCACCGTCGCGGCCGCGCAGCAGCTGCTCGCCGACATGGCGCTGGCTCCCGACGGCGACCGCGAGCACATCGGGTTCGTGCTCGGCACCACGACCGGCAGCGCACAGAGCATGATGGACTTCACCCGCGCGTCGATCACCGCCGAGCAGCCCGACCACGTCGAGCCCGCCGCCGTTCCTGGCACGGTGATGAACTGCGCGGCTGGGCAGGCCGCGATCTGGCACGGGCTCAAGGGACCCAACGCGACGATCGCCGCCGGTCGCACGACGGGGTTGCAGGCGTTGAACTACGCCCGCCGGCTGCTGATGACCGAACGTGCGGAGCAGGTGTTGTGCGGTGCGGCAGAGGAGCATTCCGACGCGCGGTCTTGGCTTGAACATCACCGGCGCGGTGGAGCGGCGACGCTCGGCGAAGGCTGTGCGATGTTCCTGCTCGAACCGGCGGACTCGGCTGATCCGCGCAATGTACTGGCGACGTTGACCGGTATCGACTCGCGGATCTGCCTCGACGGGGATCTCGCCGGAACGTTGCAGGCCACCGTGTCCTCGCTGCTCACCCGCTCCGGCGTGGCGACGGAACGGGTGTGGGCGGCGGTAGGCAGTGGCTTCCCCGCTGGGTCGGAGCGGCCCGAAGACACGACGCTGCGGCAACTGTTCGGCGACGAGGTCACCGACCGCGTGCCGCCGGTGGATCTCATCGGCGACACCTCGGCGGCGACCGCGCTGTTCGGGCTGGCTTCGGTGCTCAGCGTCGCCGATGGGGCAGACCACGGCGAGCAGGACCACATCGTCGTGACCGCTTGCGACGACGACGGTTCGGTGGCCTGCGCGCTGCTGCAACTCGGCGGTGAGCGATGAGCAGAACCGCGCTCGTCACCGGCGGCTCTCGCGGGATCGGCCGGGCAGTCGTGCTCCGGCTGGCGCAGGACGGGTTCGACGTCGCCTTTTGCTACCACAGCAACCAAACCGCGGCGGACGTCCTCGTCAAGGAAGTCCTTGACCTGGGCGTCCGGGTCGAGGCCAGTCAGGTCGACGTCGCCGACTGCGAGGCGGTCACGGCGTGGGTAGAGCGCACGGCTGACGAGTTCGGCGCACCGGACGCGCTAGTCACCTCGGCGGGAATCACCCGGGACGGTTCGCTCGCGCTGATGTCCGAGCCGGACTGGTCGAGTGTCCTGCGCACGAATCTCGACGGCGTCTTTCACGCGTGCCGTCCCGCTGTGTTCCGGATGATCAAACGCCGCACCGGAAGCGTGGTGACGCTGTCCTCGGTGTCCGGCGTGCACGGCAATCCGACGCAGACCAACTACTCCGCGGCCAAGAGCGGCGTGCTCGGTTTCACCAAGGCGCTGGCCAAGGAAGTCGGCCGGTACGGGGTGCGGGTCAACTCCGTCGCGCCGGGCCTGATCGAGACCGACATGCTCGGCAAGCTGAGCGAAGCGACCCGCGAGAAGATGCTGCGGGCCGTTCCGCTGCGCCGGTTCGGCAGGCCGGAAGAGGTCGCGGACCTGGTGTCTTTCCTGGTTTCCGAACGCGCCTCCTACATCACCGGCAGCGTTTTCGAGGTGGACGGCGGCTTCATTGTCTAACCCCGTCTAACCCCGTCTAACTGATCTCCCCCGCGGCGAGCGCAGGAAGCGTTTGCCGCGTCCTACCCGTGCGCTGGCGAAAGGACGTCATGAGCGCCGACAACGGTTTCATCCCGCGGCTCAAGACCGCGGTTCTGGGCTCGGCCGAGCGCCCGCTGGTGTTCGTCGGCAACTTCGAGGTCGAAGAGCAGTGGGCGGTCGACGAGCAGGGCCTGCCCCGGGTGTCCGCTCCGGGCGGCACGGCGGTCGTCAACAGCATGGACGAGTTCGCGTTGCTGCTGGGCGGAAAGCGGGACCACGTGGTGCTCAAACACGCACCGGACCCCGGCTACCGCAGCTATCTGGAAGGGCTCGGCCTCGACCTGCCGCAGATCCACGTGATCGCGGACCCGGACCCGGCGCGCACGGTCAGCCAGGACGCCTTGCACGATCCGTGGCTGATCGCCGCGCTTTCCGCGCTGCGCACTGACGAAGCGCATCTGCTCGCGCACGGCGTCTCAGCGGTGGAGGAAGAACTGTCTACCGCGACTGGGCTTCCGCTGGCCGCGCCTGACGCGGCCCGGTGCAAGGCGGTGAACAGCAAGATCTACAGCCGGCGCATCGCGACGCAGCTCGGATTGCGCCAGCCGAATGGTTGGGCGTGTGACACGCTCGACCTGCTCGACGAGGCCGTCACCGCGGCTGGCGCGGTGCTCGCCGCCGGGCGGCGGGTCGTGGTCAAAGAGGCGTTCGGGGTGTCCGGCAAAGGGATCTCGGTGGTCTCCGACGAACGCAGGCTCGACCGGTTGCGCCGGATGATCTCCGCGACTGCCCGGCGCAAGGGCCGGGACCGGATCGCGTTCGTGATCGAGGAGTGGGTCGACAAGCGCGCCGACCTCAACTACCAGTTCACCGTGGGCCGGGACGGTTCGGTGCACTTCGACTTCGTCAAGGAGCTGATCACCGAGCACGGCGTCCATAAAGGACACCGGATTCCGCCGCGCCTGGACGAGGCGCAGATCGAGATCATCCGATCCGCCGCGCAGGCGCTCGGCGGGCAGCTCGCCGCCGACGGTTACTACGGCGTCGTGGGAGTGGACGCGATCGTCGAGCCGGACGGCGGCATCTTCCCGGTGCTGGAAATCAACGCCCGCAACAACATGTCCACCTATCAGGTGCCGATCCAGGAACGCTTCGTCACCGCGGGCGAGACCGCGATGGCCCGGCACTACTCGCTGCGGCTCGGCGCCAGCGTCGGCTTCGACCGGGTCCGCGACGCGCTCGGCGACCTGCTGTTCGACGGCGCGGGCAGCGGCCTGCTGGTGAACAACTTCGCCACCGTCAACGCCGGTGCGCAGACCGCGGACGGAGCCCCGTTCGCCGGCCGCCTCTACGGCGTGCTCATCGGGGATTCGGTCGCCGAGGTCGACCGCATCGACGCGCGAGTCGAAAGCGCACTGGCCGTCCTGCAGCAGGACTGAGCACCCGTTTCCGCCCAGCCGAAGACTAAGGAAGTTCTGTGACCGAAACCGCTACCGTTCCGGAGTTCGCCGTCGTGTCCGGAGCCCAGGTGCACCAGGTGCTCGACGGTGCTGAGAAACACCTCGTCGAACTGATCGAAGCGACCTACCGGCTGCACGGCCAGCAGGCGACCGTGAACCCGCCCTCCTACTTCCTCCGGTTCCCGGACCGGCCGTCGGCGCGGATCATCGCGCTGCCCGCCTCGGTCGGCGGGGAGGTCGCGGTGGACGGGGTCAAGTGGATCTCCAGTTTCCCGGAGAACGTCCGCACCGGGCTGCCGCGCGCGTCGGCCGTGCTGATCCTCAATGACCAGGCGACCGGTTATCCGCTGGCCTGCATGGAAAGCTCGATCATCAGCGCCAGCCGGACCGCGGCGTCGGCGGCACTCGCGGCCGACTGGCTCAGCCGGCGCGGCGAACGGCCGAGGCGGCTCGGGTTCGTCGGCACCGGGCTCATCGCGCGCTACGTGCACCGGTTCCTGATCGGCACCGGCTGGGACTTCGACGAGACCGCGGTGTTCGACCTCTCCGCCGAGCACGCCGCGGGGTTCCGGGGATACCTGGAGAGCACCGGCGCCAACGGGATCGCGGTGCGCGAGAGCGCGGAGGAGCTGATCCGCGGCAGCGACCTGATCGTGTTCGCCACCGTCGCCGGCGAGCCGCACGTGCACGATCCGGCCTGGTTCGCGCACAACCCGCTGGTGCTGAACGTTTCCCTGCGCGATCTGTCGACTGAGGTGATCCTCGCGTCGGCCAACGTGGTCGACGACGTCGAGCATTGCCTGAAGGCCAACACCTCAGTGCACCTGGCCGAACAGGCCACCGGCGGACGCGACTTCCTCGACGGCACCCTCTACGACGTGATGTCCGGGGCACTCGCCCTAGACGCCGGCCAGCCGGCGGTGTTCTCGCCGTTCGGCCTCGGCGTGCTCGACCTCGCGGTCGGCAAGCACGTGCTGGACGAACTGCGCCGTCGCGGCGAACTGCACGAGGTCGGCGACTTCTTCTTCGAACTCGACCGCTACGGCAAGCACGGCAAGCGCTGAGCCGATGCCGATCATCACCAGTCCGCACGAGTTCAACGTCGACGACCTGTTCGTCGACCTGAACGGGTGTACAGGGCGATCGCTCTACCTCAAATGCGAGGGCTTCAACTTCGCCGGTTCGATCAAGATCAAGGCCGCGACCGAGATGATCGACGCCGCCGAGCTGGACGGCACGCTGCGGCCCGGCGCGACCCTCGTGGAGAGTTCGTCGGGCAACCTCGGGGTGGCGCTGAGCCTGGTCGCCACCAGCCGGGGCTACCGGTTCATCTGCGTCACCGACTCACGCTGCACCCTCGGAGCCCGGCAGCTGATGCAGACGCTCGGCGCCGAGGTGCACGTGATCACCGAACCGCATCCGCAAGACGGGCTGCTCGGCGCGCGGATCGCGCACGTGCGGCGGCTCTGCGCCGAGGGCGACGACCGGGTGTGGCTCAACCAGTACGCGAACGCGGGCAACTGGCAGGCGCACTACCGCACCACCGGCCCGCAGATCGCGAATTCGTTCCCCGGCGCCGACGTGGCGTTCATCGGAGCGGGCACCACCGGCACGTTGATGGGATGCGCGCGATACCTGCGCGAACACTGCTCCGGAATGCGCGTGGTGGCCATCGACACCGTGGGTTCGGTGACCTTCGGAACCCCGGCCGCCCCGCGGATGATCCCCGGTCTCGGCACCGGGGTCCGGCCCGCGCTGCTCGACGAGTCCTATGTGGACGATGTGGTGCACGTGCCGGAGCTCGCCACCGTGCGCATGTGCCGCAGGCTCGTCCGCGCGGGTTTCCTGTTCGGCGGCTCGACCGGCACCGTCGTCGCCGGGGCGCTGAACTGGCTCGACCGGCACGCGCCCGGCGAGGACTTCACCGCGGTGGCGGTCGCCCCCGATCTCGGCGACCGCTACCTCGACACGGTCTACCACGACCAGTGGGTGGCCGACCTCTACGGAGACGCGGCGCTCGCCCCGCCCGCCGCGCTCGGGAGCTAGTACCACTCGAAATCGAGGTGCCACGCCCAGTGTGCGCACGATCACGAGGAGCCATCCTTAGACCGTCCGGCTTGCCGCCTGCGCGGCGGGAGGCCTGAAGCGGCCCAAGGAGTGCGGCAATTGCGAACGCTACCTCTGCTCCGGCTCGCGCGCTGGTGTGCCGGACACCCCGGCCCGGTCCTGTGCGCGTGGCTGCTGTTCCTGGTCGTGGCGGCGAGCGAGGGTTTCGCCGCCACGACCGGCGGCTCCGCCCAGCCGGGAGCACCGTCGGCCGGTTCCGTCCTCGCGGTCGGCTGCCTGCTCACCGCGCTGCTGCTGGTGCTGGTGCTGGGTTCGCTGCGGCTGGCCGCGATCGCGTTCGGATATCTCGCGACGGTCGGCGCCAGCGCGCTCGGCGTGCTGCTGGCGGCCGCCGAAGGAGCGGGCTCGTTCGGCAGCTGGAACCTCGTTCTCCTGCCGGGCATCACGAGCGCGGCCAACCATCTGCTGTTCGCGGTGCGCAGGCAGCAGGAGATGCCGCCGGGCAAGCACAACGTCTCAGACACCGCACAGATCGTCGCTTCGACGGCTGGGCGGACCGCGCTCGTCACCGGGCTCGCGATGCTGACCGCGATGACCGGGCTGTATCTGACCCGCGAGCCGCAGGTCATGCGGCTGGCGGCGGCCGTGGTCCTGGTGGTCCTCGCGGAAGCCGCCGCCGCGCTGACTCTGCTCCCGGTGTTGCTGACGCGAAGCACGCTTCCCGTGCGGAGGTCGTTCCAGTGGCACTGGCTGCCCCGGTTCGTCGCCCGACTGCCCGCGACCTGGCGCTACCGCAACGCAGCGGGGCTCATCGGCGCGCTGGTGTGCACTGCCGCGGCGCTCGGTTACGTCGTCTACCGCTACCTCGAATCGCCGACGCTGCCGCCGTTGCCGCTGGCGCTGCTGATCGGGCTGACCTCGCTGGCGGTGATCACAGCCTTCCGGCCGGTGGTGGTGGCGCTGACGACCGCGGTGCTTTCGGTGCTGTCCGCGCTCTTCGCGCTGACCATGCTCACCTGCATGGACCCGCCGACCCCGACGTGGCTGCCGGTTGCGCTGGTGGCCGTGCTCGCCGCGCCCACGACCGACATGCACGTCTGCCTGCTGCATCACTTCCGCGTCGAGGCGCTGACCGGAATGTCGCCCCAGCATGTGCTCGCCGAAGGACTGCGTCGCGGCACGGTGGCGATCTCCAGCGCGAGCGTGGTGTCCATCGGGGTCTTCAGCGCTCTCGGGATCGCCGGCGCCGGTGCGTTGAGCGAGTTCGGCTGGGCGGCCGCGGCGGCGCTGGCGATGGACGTGCTGGTGATCCGGTTGGTGCTGCTGCCCTTGCTGCTCTCGCTAGCCGGCCCGGTCCGCTGGTGGCGGCGGACCGGGCCGGGGGCTGCGCGAAAGTGAGCCGCGGTGCGTTGCTTGTCCGCGAGGGGAACCCCGAGGGAATCAGAGTCCCTCAGGGTTCCCCTCACGGACGCGAGCAAGCGGTGATGAGGTTACGTCGTGAGCCGGGAAATCACCCGGTGGTCGGGTGCCCGGTGAGGTCGAGGAAGGCTTCGTCGAGGGTCGGCCTGCGCAGGGCGAAGTCCGCCAGCGCGACACCGCGCTCGTGCAACGCGTTCGCCGCTGCGGCGATCCCGCCGCTCTCGTCGAGCAGTTCGAGGGAGATGCTGCACCGGCGTTCGTCGACGACCGGGACGCCCACCGCGACCGGCGTCAGGGCCGCCACTGCGTCCGCGAGACCTTCGGGGTGCGCGACGGCGACTTCCAGCCGTTCCCGCCCGACCTTGCGCTTGAGCTCGTCGGCGGTTCCTTCCGCGACGCTGCGGCCCTTGTCGATGACCACGATCCGGTCGGCGAGGTAGTCGGCTTCCTCGAGGTACTGCGTGGTGAGCAGGACTGTGACACCTTCGCTGACCAGCTCGCGGACCATCGTCCACAAGCCCATCCGGCTGGCCGGGTCGAGTCCCGTGGTCGGTTCGTCGAGGAACAGCACCGAGGGCCGCGCCACCAGGCAGGTCGCGAGGTCCAGGCGGCGGCGCATCCCGCCGGAGTACGTGCCGACCGCGCGGTCCGCGGCCTCGACCAGGTTGAACCGCTCCAGCAGCTCTCCCGCGCGGGCGCGCGCTCCGCTGCGGCCGAGGTGCAGCAGACGGCCCAGCAGCACCAGGTTTTGCCTGCCGGTCAACAGTTCGTCGACGGCCGCGTACTGGCCCGCGAGCGCGATGTGCCGCTGGACCTGCTTGCGTTCCCGCACGATGTCGTGCCCGGCGACCAGCGCGCGGCCGCCGTCCGGCGGGAGCAGGGTCGCGAGCATCCGGACGGTGGTGGTTTTGCCCGCGCCGTTGGGGCCGAGCAAGCCCAGCACCGTGCCCGGAGGGACGGCGAGATCGACGCCGGCGAGCGCCTCGTGGTCGCCGTAGCGTTTGCGGAGCCCTTCGGCTTCGATCGCGAGTTCTCCGTGCGCCATGTCAGCCTGCTTCCCGGATGTTCTCGGGCGACAGATCGGTCCAGTGGCCCGAAATGTGCGCGAGGGCTTCTTCCCGGCTGCTCTCGCCGAGCGAAACGCGCCAGCCTGGCGGGGTCTCCGCGAAGGAGGGCCAGAGGCTGTACTGCTGTGCGTCGTTGACCAGGACCAGGAAAGCGCCGTTCTGGTCGTCAAACGGGTTTGTCATCGCATACTCCGGATCGGTTAGGCGAGGCGGTAACGGCGGAAGCTCAGCAGGGTCGCCGCGGCGAAAAGCACGACCAGCGTCACCGCGACGACGATGCCGGGATGCTGGGCGGGGAACGAATCGTCCGCGGGCACCGGCACGCCCCACAACTGGCGGCACAGCGTGGTGACGGAGCTGACCGGGTTCCATTCGGCGATCGGCCGCACCCAGGACGGGAGCTGGCTGACCGCCATGAAAGCGTTGGACAGGAAGGAAAGCCCGAGCGTCAGCACCGCGCCGACGCCGTCGATCGATTCGGGATTGCCCATCGAAAGCCCGAGCAGCACGCCGACCCAGATCATCACGTAGAGGAAGAGCGCGAGCACGGCCAATCCGGCTAGCAGCGCGGGGAATCCGGCGTGCACGCGGCCGCCGACCGCCAGCCCGATCCCGGCGACGATCGCCAGCGCGATGAATCCCACCAGCGCGTCGCCGATGGTGTGGCCGAACAGAACGGCCGGGCGGGAGATCGGCAGAGAACGGAATCGGTCGGTCAGGCCGCCTTTGAGGTCCATCGCCACCGCGATCGCGGTCGGTGCGACTCCGGCGAGGCCCACCTGCATGAGCGCGGCCGGGAAGAGGAACTCCGGGTAGCTGCCGCCGCCTTCGACGCTCACCGCGCCTTTGAAGACGTACCCGATGGCCAGCATGGTGATCAGGGAGTTCAGGGTGATCGCGAGGAGCCGGCCGGGCACTTTACGCAGGTGCGTCAGCCGACGGCCGGCCAGGGCGAGCGTTTCGATGAACGCCGCTGCCCGCGGCGGGTTCGCCGGGGTAGTCATCGTGGTCACTGCGACTCCTCGCTTCCGGTGCTCAGCGTTTCCGCCACCACGGCGCCGACCTCGGCCTGTGGTCGCGGGTCCATCAGGTATTCGTGGCCGCAGTCGATCCGGTGTGCGCGCACCGGTCCCGCCACGTGCGGCACCCAGCGGCCCGCGCGTTCGGCTACCTCGCCGTCGGTCAAGCCCTCGGCGGCGACGAACAGCTCGACCGCGCCGGTGAACCTCGCCGGCCGGTACTGGTGGGCGAGGGACGCGTTGTTGTCCATCACGGCGAGGACGCGGGTCATGCGTTCTTCGCCGATGTCGGCCAGTCTGCTGTCTCCGTCGCGCAGCACGGCGATGACGTCGGCTGGGGTCAGCTCGGGCCCGCCGTCGGTGTCGTGGAAGCCCACGTGCTCCAGGAAATCGACGAGCAGCTCGTGCCTCGTCGGCGCGGTTTCGGCGCCGTCCTGCGGGTAGCTGTCCAAGATGGACAGTGAGCCGACCGTTTCGCCTTCGGACTCGAGGCGTACGGCCAGTTCGAAGGCCAGCAGACCGCCGTAGGACCAGCCGAGCAGGTGGTACGGGCCGTGGGGCTGGATCCGGCGAATGTGCTTCAGGTAGTCCTCGGCGACCTGTTCGACGGAGTCCGGGAACTTTTCCGTGCCAATGATTCCCGGCGATTGGAGGCCGTAGATCGGCCGGTCTGGCAGGTGGGCCGCCAGACCGAGGTAGGGCAGGCTCAGGCCGAGTCCGGCGTGCAGGCAGAACAGGGGCGGTTTCGACCCGGTCGGGCGGATCGGCAGCACGGGCGCGAACGGGTCCGGCAGGTCCGCGACCTCCGGTTCGGCTCGTTCGGCGAGTGCGGCCAGGCGTTCGACGCTGCCGTGGGTCAGGACGTCGGCCACGGTCAGCCGGAGTCCGGCTCGTCGGGCCAGTGCGACCAGACGGACGGATTGCAGGCTGTTGCCGCCCAGTTCGAAGAAACCAGTCTGGACGTCGACGTCAGTGATGCCAAGGGTTTCGGCGAAAGCGGTTCGCAGCAGTTCGACGGTTTCGCTGGTGTCCTGGCTGGTTTGTGTTGCGGGAGCGGGCAACGCGGCACGGTCCAGGGATCCGTCTGGGGCGACGGGGATGGTGTCGAGTTCGACGAACGCGGTCGGGATCAGGTAATCAGGGAGTTCGGCGGCGAGTGCTTCCCGCAGGGTGAGCGGGTCGACGCCGCGTTCCCATTGCGGGACGACGTAGGCGATCAAGTCATCCTCGGCGATGACGGCTGCTGCGGCGACTGAGGGCTGGCGGTGCAGAGCCGCTTCGATCTGCCCGATCGGGATCGTGAAGCCGCGCACCTGGGTCTCGCGAATCACTTCGACGGTTCCGTCCAAGCTGATGCGGGCAGGGAGGCCGGTGGGTGCGCCAGCCAAGTACAGCTCTCCTCGGCCGCCACGAGGCACGGATTGCAGACTCTGGTCGAGGACGTCGGCGCGGCTGTGCGCGAAGGGGCGTCCGTCGACCAGCGAGAGCCAGCCGGACGCCGCGGTGCCCTCGCAGTTGAGCGCACCGTCGAGGAATCTCTCACCGAAGTTCAGCACCCTGGTACCCGGTCGCAGCGCCAGCATTTTCGCGATGCTCGGGGTCACGACCACGACGCTCGGGTCCACCGACGACGCGAGTTCCGCGATCTCCGCGGCGGGAGCGACGGTCACCACCGCGCCGACGTGCAACGCGGCCAGCACGACCGGCAGCGCGAATTCAGTGTCCGGCGCGAGGACGCGGTCGCTGGCGGTGAGCGGCAATTCGGCCAGCAGGGCGGCGATTGTCGCGGCCAGCGCGTCTCGGCTGAACACCGCTTCTCCGCGATACGCCAGCTCTGCCCCGGACAGCGACACCTCAAGGTCGGTGTCGGCGAATCCGGACACGTCCGCGGGGACTGTGCAACGAGACGGCCCGCTCGGCGTCCAGGCCGCGCCGGTGGCTAGGACGGCGAAGATCGCGGCCCAGCGGTCGCGGCCCGGCGGCAGGTCGACGGTCACCGTCTCCCCCGGACCCGCGCCCTGCGCCTGCAATGCCCGGGCCAGTCGGTTGGCTTGCTCGCGCAGACCGATGTCCCCCGGCACCAGCAAGCCATCGGGAACCTCCGGAACCGACACGGCTGAGGTTGCCCGCTCGGCGACCGTGCGCAGGTCGATCCGGCTCAGCGGCTGTCCGGGATCTTCGGCGGCAGCCGTCAGGAGGAGCTTCAGCCGCTCGACCAGCAGGTGCGCGGTTTCCGCGGTGAACGCGTCGGCGTTGTACTCGAGCGTGCCTTCCAGACCGCGTTCTCCCTTGTGCTGGCCCAGCTGGAAGGTCAGGTCGAACTTGAACTTCTTGTGCGTCGGGGCGAGCAGTTCGGGACGCGCGGTCAGGCTGCCGAGACTGACTTCGGACGGCGGCACGTCGTAGAAGGACAGCAGCACTCCGAACAACGGCTGCCGCGACATCGAACGGGCCGGTTGCGTCGCCTCCAGCAGTCGTTCGAAGGGCAGGTCCTGGTGGGCGTAGGCGGCGAGGTCGGCGTCGCGGACTCGCGCGACCAGGTCGGCGAAGTGCGGGTCGCCGCTGGTGTCGGTGCGCAGAACGAGCGTGTTGACGAAGAAGCCGACGAGGTCGTGCACGGCTTCGTCCGGACGTCCGGCGACCAGGCTGCCGAGCGGGATGTCGGTACCCGCGCCGAGCCGGGTGAGCAGCGTGGCCAGCGCGGCCTGGACGACCATGAACAGGCTCGCCCCTTGCTCATGCGCGAGCCGCGCGAGGCCCCGGTGCACGGCGGACGGCACCTCGAACTCGATGGTTCCGCCGTGGTAGCCGGCGGAGGCGCGCCGCGGCAGGTCGACCGGCAACGCCAGTTCGCCGGGCATTCCGGCGAGTGCCTCCCGCCAGTGCTTCAGCAGGCGGAGGGATTCGCCGTCCTTGGTGTCGTCCAGGAGGGAGTGTTGCCAGACCGAGTAGTCCGCGTACTGGGCGGGCAGCTCTGTCCACTCTGGACTCTTTCCGGACAGCCGGGCTTCGTAGGAGGTGGCGAGGTCGCGGGCGAGCACGTCGACGGACCAGGCGTCTCCGGCGATGTGGTGGAGCACCAGCAGGAGGACGTGATCGCCGTTCTCGGCGGGTCCGAAGAGCTTGCTGCGCAACGGAAGATCGGTGGCCAGGTCGAATCCTCGGGCGACCTCTTCTTCCAGGACTGCAGTGAGGTTCGCGGGCATCGGCGCGGTGCGCAAGGACTCCCCCGCGTCGAGGACGCGCTGGTACGGCACGCCGTCGGTGTCGGGGAAGATCGTGCGCAGGATTTCGTGGCGCGCGGTCAGATCGTCGATGGCGGCGGCGAGCGCAGAGCGGTCCAGCTCGCCGGAGAGGCGCACGGCGAGGGGGATGGTGTATCCGCCGTGTTCGCCTTCGAGCCGGTTGAGGAACCACATCCGCTGCTGGGCGTACGACAGCGGCAACGGATCGGGACGGTCCAGTTTGCGGAACGCCGCGCGTGCTTGGCCCGCGGACGCGAGCCGTCCGGCCAGTGCGGCGACGGTGCGGGCCTCGAAGAGGTCCCGCAGCGGCAGTTCGACGTCCAGTTCCGACCGGATCCGGCTGACCAGCGCGGTGGCCAGGAGGGAATGGCCGCCGAGTTCGAAGAAGTCGTCGTCGATTCCGGCTTCGGGCAGGCCCAGTACCTCGGCGTAGAGCCGGGTCAGCTGTTCCTCGACCGGGGTGCGAGGGCCGCGCTTCTCTGGTCCGGCTAGGTTTTCCGGCGCGGGCAGGGCCTTGCGGTCGACCTTGCCGTGTGCGGTCAGCGGGAGCCGGTCGAGTACGACGAGCGCGCTGGGCACCATGTAAGCGGGCAGCAGTTCGGCCAGCTGAGCCTGCAGGTCTTCGGGGCGGGCGGTTCCCGCGACGTACCCGACGAGGTGCCGGTTGGCCGCGTCGGAGCCCTGCACGACGACTACAGCGTCGGTGACCGATTCCTGGGCGAGCAGACCGGCTTCGATCTCGCCGAGTTCGATGCGGTGGCCGCGGATCTTGACCTGGAAGTCCCGGCGTTCCACAAACTCCAGCGCACCGTCAGCCCGGCACACCACGCGGTCGCCGGTCCGGTACATCCGGGCGCCCGGCTCGCCGAACGGGTCAGCCACGAACACCGAACCCGTCTTGACCGGGTCACCGACATAGCCGCGGCCGACGACCAATCCGCCGACGTACAACTCCCCTGCCGCGCCTGGCGGGACCGGCCGCAGCTCGTCGCCCAGGACGTACAACCGGGTGTTGCGCACCGGGAGGCCGATCGGCACCCGCAGGCCCTGCGCATCGTCCACGCTGGACAGAACGGCGTGGGTCACGTCGTCGGAGCACTCGGTCGGGCCGTAGGCGTTCACCATCGGGATGTTCGGGAAGTACTCGAACCAGCGGACGCACAGGTCCGGCGGCAAGGCCTCTCCGGTGACCACCAGCCAGCGAAGTCCGTCCAGGTTCAGCGGGCCGCCCGCGTCCCAGAAGTCCAACGCCGCGCGCAGCAACGAGGGCACGACTTCCAGCACGGACATGCCCAAGCCGAACAGCGCGTCGGGATCGGCCGCCGTCTCGCGGCTCACCGCCCGGACTTGAGCGCCGACCATCAGGGGCGCGAGCATCTGCCACACGGACACGTCGAACGTCAGCGGCGCGTTCTGCACCAGCACATCCGACGGCTTCAGGGACAGGTCTTCTACCTTGGCGAGTAGGTGGTTGACCATCCCGAGGCGAGAAACCATCGCGCCCTTGGGACGGCCGGTGGAGCCGGAAGTGAAGATCAGGTAGGCCACATCGTCGTCAGCACCGACCACCGGGGCCAGCTCGGTGTCGACCACGCCGTCCAGCTCGATGACGTCCACCGGCAGACTGGCCGCGAGCTCCCGGAACTCCGGCGCCGCGATCACACACGCCGCGCCGCTGTCCTCCACCAGCCCTCGCAGGCGGGCGAGCGGCACCGACGGATCGAGCGGCACGTATGCACCACCGGCACCGAGGACACCGAGAACTGCTGAAATAAAGCCAATACCGGGGCCTGCGAGCACGCCCGCCACCCGTCCCGGAGGCAACCGCCGAGACAGGGCCGAAGCCAGTCCCACCAGTTCCGCATAACTCACGGATCCGGTGTCGTCGACCACCGCGACCGCGTCGGGGGCCTGCGAGCGCACCCGCTCGACTGCGCCCGCACCGACCGGGCCCGTCGCGCCCAGCAGGAAAGTCTGCGCCGGTTCGGCCACCACGTCGATCCGGCCGAGCAGGCGGTCCGGGTCGCCGAGCACCGTGTCGAGCAGTGCCCGGAACTGCTGCGCCAGCCCGCGGACGCGGTCGTCGCCGAAGGCCTCGCGGAGGTAGTCGAAGCGGAAGACGAGGGAGTCGCGCGGTTCCACGACGAGGCTGAGCGGGTAGTGCCGCGAATCGAGCGTCACCGCGTCGACCACCCTGACGTCCTCGCCGAGTTTCACCAGCGGGCCGCCGTCGCCGGCGGGAACGTTCTCGAACACCACCGCGGTGTCGAAGAGTTCTCCGCTGTCCGGGATGGCTCCGCTCAGCTGGGCCTGTCCGATGTGCTGATAGGACACCATCGAGGCCTGCTGCTGCCCCAGTTCGGCGAGCAGTCCGCGGACCGGGCGAGCGGGGTCGAGGCGAGCCCGCACCGGCACGGTGTTCACGAACATGCCGACCATCGTTTCGACGCCGGGCAGTTCCGCCGGACGTCCGGAGGCGACCGCGCCGAAGACCACGTCCTGCTGCCCGGCCAGCCTGCCGACCAGAATCGCCCAGCACGCCTGCACGATCGTGCTGACCGTCAGCTCGTGTTCCCGCGCCCACGCATAGAGATTCGCAGTGTCGCTTTCGGACAGTACTAACTCGACAGTCGCGGGCAGGTTCGCGGCGGCCGGCAGATCTGGGGCGACGCGGGTCGGTCCGGGGAGGCCGTCGAGGAGGTCCTGCCAGGCTTTCCGACCGGCTTCCTGATCCTGGCGAGACAGCCAGGCGAGGTAGTCGCGCATCTGCGGCACCGCGGGCAGTTCGGCCTTCGCGCCGCGTGCGTAGAGCTGCGCCAGCTCGTCGATGAGGATGGGCACCGACCAGCCATCCGTGGCGATGTGGTGCGCGCTCCACAGGAACCGGTAGCGCTCGGCGGCGACCCGGATCAGGGTGAAGCGGACCAGCGGCGGGCGGGCGAGGTCGAAGCGGCGCAACCGGTCTTCCTCGACCAGCCGCTGCAGCTCCGCCACCCGACGGTCCTCCGGCAGCACGGTCAGGTCGACCTCGGACCACGGCAGCTCGACCGATTCGGCGACCAGCTGCACCGGTTCCCCGTTGCGGCGTCGCCGGAAGTATCCGCGCAGAGCGGTGTGGCGGGTCAGCAGCGTGGCGCAGGCGTCCCGGACCGCTGCGGTATCGAGCGGTCCTTCGAGGTCCGCGATCGCTTGCACGGCATAGAAATCCACGCCTTCGACGTCCAGCTCGGCGTGGAAGAGCATGCCCTGCTGCAACGGCGCGAGCGGGAGCACTTCCTCGACCGGACCGACCCGCAGCTCGTCCAGTTCTCCCGGTTCGAGTTCGATCAAGGCGGCGGTTTCGAGGGCGACCTCGTCTCCGACCGGGACCGCGTTCTCCGCGATCGCCGCCGGGGTGCGGGCTTCCAGCAGGTCGCGCGGGGTGATGATCAGCCCGGCTTTGCGGGCACGGCTGACCACCTGGATCGAGCTGACGCTGTCGCCGCCGAGGGCGAAGAAGTTGTCGTCGATGTAGACCTTCGGCACCGTCAGCACTTCGGCCAGGACATCGCACAGGATGGCCTCGACGGCATTGCGCGGGGCCCGGCCGACTGCCTCGGCGGCGAAATCGGGCTCCGGCAACGCTTCCCGGTCGACCTTGCCGTGCACGGTCAGCGGCATCGCGTCGAGCACGACCATCGCGGGCGGCACCAGGTAGTCCGGCAGCCGCTGCTGCAGTTCGCTCCGCACCGACGGGACGTCGACCGGCTCCGTTCCGACCAGATACGCGGCCAGCCGTTTGGTCCCGGCGTCGTCGGTGCGCACCACCACGACCGCGTCCGCGATCTCGGGCAGCTCGCGCAGGGTAGCTTCGATTTCGCCGAGTTCGATGCGGTGGCCGCGGATCTTGACCTGGAAGTCGCGACGCTCGATGAACTCCAAAGCCCCGTCGTCCCGGCGCACCACGCGGTCGCCGGTCCGGTACATCCGCGTGCCCGGCTCGCCGAACGGATCCGCGACGAACACCGAACCCGTCTTGACCGGGTCGCCCACGTAACCGCGTCCGACCACCAAGCCGCCGACATACAGCTCGCCGGCCGCACCCGCCGGGACCGGCCGCAGTTCGTCGCTCAGCACGTACAGCCGGGTGTTCCGCACCGGGAGACCGATCGGCGTCCGCACCCCGCGCACATCGTCCACACTGGACAGAACCGCGTGCGTCACGTCGTCCGAACACTCCGTCGGCCCGTACGCGTTCACGAGCGGAATCTCCGGGAAGTACCCGAACCACCGCACGCACAGGTCCGGCGGCAACGCCTCGCCGGTCACCACCAGCCACCGCAATCCGGGCAGCTTCGGCGGACCACCGGCATCCCAGAAGTCCAATGCGGCCCGCAGCAACGACGGCACCACTTCCAGCACCGACATCCCCAAGCCGAACAACGTCTCCGGATCCGCGGCGACCCGCCGGTCCACCACCCGGACCTGGCCGCCGACCACCAGCGGCGCGAGCATCTGCCACACCGACACGTCGAACGTCAGCGGCGCGTTCTGCACCACCACGTCGGACGCGCCCAGCCCGAGATCCTCGACCTTCGCCAGCAGGTGGTTCATCATCCCGAGCCGGGAGACCATCGCGCCCTTGGGACGCCCGGTCGACCCGGACGTGAAGATCACGTACGCCACGCCATCGCCCGCGCCGACCACGGGTGCCAGGTCGGCATCAACCGTGCCGTCCAGCTCCACGACGTCCACCGGCAGCTCCGCCGCGATGTCCCGAAACTCCGGTGCCGCAACGACACAAGCCGCGCCGCTGTCCGCCACCAAGTCACGCAACCGCGCCAACGGCAGCGTCGGATCCAGCGGCACGTAGGCACCGCCCGCGCCCAACACACCGAGAACCGCTGAGATGAAACCGCTCCCTGGGCCGGCGAGCACGCCAACCACGCGCCCCGCTGGCAACCGCCGCGACAACGCCGAGGCCAGCCCGACCAGGTCCGCATAACTCACCGACCCGGCCGCATCAACCACCGCGACCGCATCCGGAGCCTGCGCGCGCACTCGCTCCACCACCCCCGCACCAACCGGGCCATTAGCGCCTAACCCGGCGGCGAGCAGTTCCTCGCGCTCCTGCGCATCGGCGACGTCGATGCGCGCGAGCGGCGCGTCCGGATCGGCGCGCGCGAAGCGGTCCAGGAACCCGGCGAACCGGTGCAGGTGAGTGTCCACTCCGGACTCGTCGTAGAGGTCGGGGTTTCCGTTGAGGTGCAGTTCGATCCCGCCGCCGGGCTCGTCGAGGACGGTGATGGACAGGTCGTTGGTGATCCCGGTGGACAGGTTCCGCACCCGGGTCACGCAGTCGCCGAGCCGCAGCCCGGGATCCGCGGGCAGCACGTTCACGAAGGGACCGCCGAACGGCCGCCGTTCGTCGCTGCGCACGCCGATGTCGCGGCGGATCTGGTTGACGTGGTACCGCTGGTGCTTGAGCGTGCGGGCGAGTTCCCGCGAAGCCTGCTTCAGCAGCAACTGCGGGGTCATCGCGGGCGTGACCTGCATTTTCAGCGGCAGGTAGTTCGCCATCATCCCCGGAATCGTCCGCGTCCGGACCCCCGCGCGGGCGGCGACCGGGACGGTCAGCATCAGGTCCTGGATCCCGGAAAGGCGTTCGGTGTAGGCGGCCATCGCGGCGAGCAGGAAGGTCGGCAGGGTCACCCCGGCCTGCGCCACCGCCTTCCGCGCGGCTGCGGCGGCATCGGCGGGCAGGGCGAGGGTGCGGCGTAGGAAGCCGCGAGCGGGCGCGGGTTCCTTGCCGGACAAGCTGATCAGGTCCGGGACCGTGCTGAAGTGGCTGCTCCAGAACTCGCGGTCCCGCCCGAGATGCGTCGAGGTCTGATATGCGAGTTCGGATTCCAGCAGGTCCCGAAACGGCGGCAGGGGACGGCCCTGGGGCTCCGCACCGGTCAGCACGGCCGTGTACAGCTCGCCCATCCGCCGGTGGCAGATCGCGGCGCTGAACCCGTCGCCGACCAGGTGGTGGGTGGTGAGATACCAGAATCGCCGACGCGGGCCGAGCGTGAGCAAAGCCGCCCGGAAGAGCGGGAAATCGGTGACGGAGAACGGCTGGGCCAGGTCCTCGTGCATCCACGCGAGGGCGGCCGCCTCGGGGTCCGGTTCGCCGGACAGGTCGAGGAAGCGGACCGGCAGCTCGGTCAGCGGCTCGACCACCTGGCGCGGTTCGCCGTCGATCTCGAAGAAGCGCGCGCGGAAGCATTCGGCCTCGTCGGTGAGCAGGCGGAACGCCTCGGTGAACGCCGCCACGTCGAGGTCGCCGGAGATGTCCAGGTAGTCGGCCATCGCGTAGGCCAGGCCGCCTCCGGACAGCTGCTCGTCGAACCAGACGTCGGTCTGGGCCGTGGACAGGGGCAGGCTGGTCTCGACAGCAGTCATCGCGGCACCTCGGAAAGTCGGTCGGTGGTCTGCTCGGGCACGCGGCCGAGCGCGTCGGCGGCCCAGTGGTCCCGGTAGACCGTGTCCAGGTAGTGGTCGCCCAGATCCGGGGAGATGGCGACGGCGGTCAGGTCGCGGTCCTCGCGGGCGAGCCAGGACAGCGCGCCGGCGACGACGGTGCCGGTCGAGCCGCCGAACAGGAAGCCGTGCCGCACCAGCGTCCGGCACATCTCGACGGTCGCGGTCTCCTCGACGTGCACCACATCGTCCACTAAGGACTCGTCGAGCAGCGCCGGACGGATCGCGGAGCCCAGCCCGGGAATCCGCCTCGGCCCGGGCGGGCCGCCGAAGCTCACCGAGCCGACGCTGTCCACCGCGACCACGCGGATCGACCGGCGCGCCTCGTGCAGGTAGCGGGCGCAGCCCATCAGCGTCCCGGCCGTGCCGGTGCCGACGAACAGCACGTCGAGGCCGGGGAACATGCGCAGGATCTCCGGGCCGGTGGTCCGGTAGTGCGCGGTCCAGTTGCCCGGGTTGGTGTGCTGGTCGAGCCAGACGTAGTCCGCGTGCTCCGCGCAGAGGCTCTCCACCAGCCGCTGCCGCGCGCCGACCAGGCCTTCCACCGGATGCGGTTCGGTCAGCACGTGGACCTCGGCGCCGTAGTTCTGCATCAGCTGCCGCGCGGACAGCGTGCAGTGGTCGTCGGTGACGCAGATGAACCGGTAACCCCGGCTGGCCGCGACCATCGCGAGCGCGACGCCGATGTTCCCGGACGAGCTTTCGACGATCGTGGCGCCGGGGCGCAGCCTGCCGTCCCGCTCGGCGCGCTCGACGATCTCCAGCGCGGCCTTGAGCTTGATCGACCCGGCGAAGTTGAACCCCTCGCATTTGACGAACAGGTCGCGGCCGACGAACCGGCGCAGGTCGACATAGAGATCCGGGACGGTGAACTCCTGAGGGGCGGATATCACCCGCACGGCAAACCTCCGGTGCCCAAGGGGCGGTTCAGCGCCGGGAACGACTCGCCATGGCCGACTTTGCCGGCGAGCAGCCCGGTGAAGACGATGAGTTTCTGGATGTTCGCGGCGCCTTCCATGAACTCGACGCCGCGCGCGTCGCGAATCAGCTTGTCCAGCAAGGGATGCGTCCAGCGCGCGCTCGGTCCGAAGAACCGGCAGGCGGCCCTGGTCGCGTCCTCGGCGAGCCGGCTCGCCTCGGCTTTGGCGGACGAGGCGAGGTGCCCGCCGCGGCTTCCGCCCGCGTCGACCTCCATCGCCGCGAGCTGCACCAGGTTCCGGACGCTCTCGATCCGGTAGCCCAGCTGATCCCATTCGGCTGCCGCGCCGCCGGTGAGCAGGCTGCCCTCGGCGCGGACGTATTCGTGCGCGGCCCGCGCGATGCCGACGGCGATGGCGGCGACGCCGGGGCGGAGTCGGTTGAACGTGAGCGTCGCGGCCCACATTCCGCGTCGGGTCGGGGAAAGGTGCCTACCCAGCACCCGGTTCGCCGGGATGCGTACGCCGTCGAACTCCAGGGCGCAGAATCGTGCGCCGCGCAACCCGAGCATGCCCAGCGGTTCGGCGTGGAAGCCGGGAGAAGCGGTGTCCAGGAGGACCGCGCGCACGCCGAGCGGGCCGGGTGCGGTGCGGGCGAAGACCACGCCCATGCCTGCGCGGGAAGCGTTGCCGACGTAGCGTTTCCGGCCGTTGAGAACGAAATCGCCGTCTGGGCCGGGCGTCAGGCTGGTGGTCAGCGCGTTCGCGTCGGAGCCGATGTCGGGTTCGGTGAGCGCGAAGAAGGTCCACGTTGGACGGTCGATGAGCCTGCCGTAGAACCAGGCTTTCTGTTCGTCGTCGCCGAGTACGTCGATCAGGACGCCGGACATCGATGCTCCCGGCGCGGCGAGCGTCGCGCCCGCGTCGCCCCGGGCGAACTCCTCCAGCAGCACGGTCCGTTCCAGCGCGGTCATCCCGTTGAACCGGTGCCCGGCGACCCGGATCCCTTCCGCTCCGTACTCCGCCGGGACCAGCAGCTGCGCCATACAGCGCACCGCGGGCAGATCGGCGAGCTGGGCGGTGGCCTCGGGATCGCGGTCGAGTACCGCTCCGGCGGCGCGGAGGTCGGTCGCCCATTCCGCGGCGAGATCCCTCAGCGCCAGCAAGGGTTCGGTCAGTACCGTGCCCGTCACGTTGTCCCCATTTCGTGAACGCTCGCGAGCAGCTCCGAAACGTCGGCGATCTCGCCCGGTCCGCCAGCCAGGAATCCCTTCGCTCCCAGCAGGCCGAGCAGCTTTCGGTCCACATCGGACAGACACTGATGCAGATACCGCGCTCGCGCGGGCGCCGCGCTCCCGTCCGCCAGCAGATCCGCTTCCACCGCCAGTTGCCCGTTGAGCGCACTGGCGAGGCAGTCTTGGATCATCTGCTTGCGCAGCAAGGACTCCTCGCCCGAACGCCGCTCGCCCAGGTAGCGGAGACACTCGTCCAGCAGCCCCTGGGAAAGCCCCAGCCGCACCCACACCAGCTCCAGCCCCGCAGGATCTCCCGCCAGACCTCGCGCGAACGCGACCGCGCCGCCCGGGAGATCAGCCTCCCGCAGGATCTCCGTCCCGGCGGGCAGTTCTCCCGCCGGGACGGCCGCGATCGCGCCGTCGCGGCACGCCGTCGGCAGCAGCTTGAGCGCGGGCGCGACGCCCTGCTTCCGGGCGACGCGCCGGTACTCCTGCCACGGTGCCGGGTCAGGCACGGATCTCCGCGATGACGAACGCGGCGAGCGAACGCACCGATTCGAAGTGCTGCATTTCCAGGTTCTCGGTGTCGAACTCGATGCCGAACGTGTCCTCGAGCTGCATCAGCAGCTCCAGCACGCCGGTCGAGTCGAGGCCGGCGTCGGACAGCCGGGTGTCCGCGGACAGGTCGGCGACGTCCCGTTCGAGCACCGCGCCCAGCGCGCCGGTGATGCCTTCGACGATCCGGTCCTCGGTCAGGGTCTGCGCGGTCTCAGTCATGACTCTCCTTCTTTTATACGGGGTTCAGCGCGCCGTCGGAGCGAATCCGCGGGCGTCGCGGCGGGCCTGGCCACGGGAGATCCGCAGCGGATCCCAGTCGTGGCCGCGTTCGGGCAGCAGGGCGCGGTCGGCGAAAACCGCGCCGTCGTACGCTTCGGCCAGCACCGGCCGGTCGAGGATCGCCTCGGCGCACTGCGCACCGCCGACCGCGGCGCCGACGACTCCCCCGCCGTGGATGTCCTGTCCGGCGACGAACAGTCCTTCGACGTCGGTGCGGACATCCGGCCGCCGTCCGTGCGGACCCCAAGATTGCAGTCCGTACGCGGCTCCGCCGGTGGCGAGGGTGTAGCGCTCTTGCGTGAGCGGGGTGGCCGATTCGAGGTAGACGATGCGGTCGCGGAACGGGCCCAGCACCTCTTCGGCGCGGTCGAGCAGGCAGGCGGCGAGTTTCTCTTTGGCCGCGCGGTATTCGGCCACGCGCCGGTACCGAAGCCCGGACGCTGGCCCGTCGGTTACGCCCCACTGCTCGTAGCCGGGCGGGCACGCGGTCATGATCTGGAGGTTCGTGTACCCGGGCGGGCAGACGGCGGGGTTGCCGGGGTCCTTGTGCGAGGCGGACGAGATGAATACGAACGGCAGCTCGTCGAACTGGCCCGCTTCCGTTCGGGCGTAAGCACTTTCGACGTCGCCGCTCGGCCAGTACCAGATGTTGGCCTCGGACGCTTCCGCCAAATCCGTGTCCACCACGGCATAGCTGGTCACCAACGGCAGCCGCATGACCGCGTCTTCGGTGCGCCGGACGATGCCCTCGGGGAGGTTTTCCCGGCCACCGCACAGCTCCAGCACCGTGCGCCGATAGTCCGCATTGGACACCACCAGCGGCGCACGCAGCACGTCTCCGTCGGCCAGTTCGACCCCGGCCGCGCGGCCGTGCTCGATCAGGATCCGGGCGGCGCGCGCTTTAGTGCGCAACTGGCCGCCGTGCGTTTCGAGCTGCTCCACCAGCGCGGCGGCCAGCATCTGGCCGCCGCCCTCCGGGTAGTACGCGCCCCCGGTCAGGTAGTCGTCGAGCATGCGAATGTGCGCCGCTACAACGGTATTCGCTGGCGAGGAAGCATAGTTTCCGGACTGCGCGGCCAGCACCGTCCGCGCGGCCGTCGACAGTCCACAATGGTCGAACAGACGACTCAAGCTGCGTCGGCTCCAGCGCACCACCGCGGCCGAGTTGCCCAGCACCGGCCGAGCACTCGCCGAGTACCGCGCCGCCGCGGCGATCTCCCCGCAGATCGCGAGGTACTCCTGAAGCCCCGCGGCCTCCGCCGGAAAGGTCTCCAGCAGCCGGTCTCCGTACTTGGACCAGCCTTCCGGGACGTCGAAGCGCAGGCCCGGCAGCACGATCCGGTCGAAGCCGTCCGGGTCGAGCCGGCGGAACCGCACCCGGTCGCCGACGCCGAGCCCGGCCAGCAGCGACGGGAGCAGCCCGCCGGGCCCGCAGTCGCCGAGGTAGTGCACGCCGATGTCGAACTCGTAGGCGCGCCGCCGCCGGAACATGTGGCAGTTGCCGCCCGCCACGTCGTGCTGCTCCAGCACCAGCACCCGGCGGCCGAAGGCGGCGAGGTACCCGGCGCAGACGAGGCCGCCGATCCCGGACCCGATCACGATCGCGTCCCAGGAAGAGCTTCCCGCCTCGTTCGGACTCATGCCGCTGACGCTACGGCGGGGCGGTGACCCCGGGCTGACCGCGCGCTGACAGCTGGGGGCAGTCAGCAGCAGGCGGTCGCCCAGGGGTCACCTATTCAGGAGAGAGCATGGCGATCGAGGTCTTGCCGCGCACCGCGAGCCAGGTCGGGAAGAGCGTGGCGACCATGCTTACCACGACCGCGAGCAGCACCACCACTGCATAAATCCACAATGGACCGTAGGGCAGCCAGCTGTCGGACACCGCCTGGCTGAACGGAACCAGCATCGCCAGCGAGACGGCGGTGCCCAGGACCACGCCGATCACCGCGACCACCATCCCCTCCACGGCCATCACGCCCAGCACCTGGCCCCGGCTCGACCCGGCGAGGCGCTGCAGGCCGAACTCGCGCCGCCGGTGCGCGGTCGAGAGCACGAGCGTGTTCACCACCGAGATCGCCGCGTAGAGCAGGATCATGCCGACCACGAGGTAATTCACCCACGCGTTCGCTTCCTGTTCCTGCACGAACTTGGCGGTGAGCGTGTCCCGGTTCGCGACCTGCACCCCGGGCGAGGCTTGCGCCAGCCCGTCGAGCGTGGTCATCAGCTGCGAGACGCTTGTTCCCGCCGCCGCGGTGACGAGGACCTGCGACGCGATCCCGTCGGTGGTGTGCGGAGCCAGCGTGCCCGCGGGCATCAACGCCGTCGCGAAAGACGGCGCGGACCGCAGTGTCGCCACTACTCGCAACCGCACTTGCGCACCGTCGCCGAGCCGCAGCCCGATCTCGTCGCCGACCTTGACGTGCAGCCGATTCGCGTTATCGACCGGAAGCGCGATGGTGTTGCCCTGCAGGTCGTTGAGCGAACCGGAAGCGAGTTCCGCGGCCCGCGTCTTCGCGACCGCGTCGCCGGTGACCCCGGTCAGTGCGAGCCCGTCCTCGTCCTGGCCAGAGTCCGACGGCTTCTCGTTGTAGCCCTTGCTGGTCACGTACGCCGAAGCGGTGCCGACGCCGGGCAGCGACCGGACCTTGTCGAGCAACCCGGTGCCGACATCACCGGTCGACGAGGTGACCACCGCGTCCGCCGAGAGGTTCGACGCGTACTTCTGCTTCGCCGATTCCACCTGCGTGGTCTGGAAATAGAGCATGAACACGGCCAGCGTCGTGGCGAGCATGACCGGCACGACGGCACCGGACATCGGCAGCCAGCGCACCCGGGCGTTGGCCATCGCGAGATAGCCGGACAGCCCGCTCACCGCGCGCACCGGAACCCGCAGCACCGCGACCATCAACCGGGTGATCCCCGGTGCGAAGAGCGCGACCGCCGCCGCCACCAGCGTGACCGCCGGTCCGGCCGTGCTGGCCGCGAGCGGTCCGTCCATCACCGTGATCGTCAGATACGCCAGCGCCACGCCGCCGATCAGGCTGCCGATGCCCCACCAAAGCCGGAACGACGTCAGCCAGCGCTTCGGCGAGACCAGTTCCTGCATCGCCTCCACCGGACGCGTCCGCCCGGCGTACCGCGCCGCGACAAACCCCGCGCCCCAGGCCGACAGCAAGCCGACAAGAACCCCCGCGGCGGTCGGAATCCAGTCCTGGTGATACGCCAGCACCGGTTCGAAGACGCCGAACCCGGACAACCGGTCGAACAGCCAGTTCCCCAGCAGCTCGCCGGGGAACGCGGCAAGCACGGTCGCGAGCACGCCGATCACCATCGACTCCGCGGTGATCATGCGGCTGACCTGCTTCGGAGTCGCGCCGACCGCACGCAGCAACGCGACCTCGCGCCGACGTTGCTGCACCGAAAGGCCCAGCGTGCTGGCCACCACGAACAACGCCACCTGCACCGCCAGACCGCCGAACACCGCGGCCAGGATCACGAGGATTTCCCCGCCGTCGCTCGCCTGCGCGAACTCGGCGGTCCCCCGCGCGACGCCGGTGAGCGCGACAGCGTGCTGGTCCCGCACCGCGTTCGCGATCTGGGTGCTCAGCGCGGCCGGGTCCGTACCCGCCGTGGGAAGCACGCCGAACGCGTCGACCTGCCCGGTCGCGGGCGTCAGCGCGAGAGCGTCTTCATGAGAGAAGAACACCGCGTCGGAAGCCATTTTCCCGCCCGCGACGGCGATTCCGACGACCTGGAAGGGCCGGACCCCGCCACGCACGGCGATCTGCACCGAACCGCCCGACGCGACGCCGGTGGCCGCGGCCGTCGCCTGGTCCAGCACCACTTCGCCGCTGCGCTGCGGAGCGCGGCCGTCCGTCAGCGAATACGGGGCCAGCTCGGCGGTCGCCCAGTCGTGCCCCAACGCGGTGCCGCGCACCAGCTTCACGTCCGGGTCGGCCGGAAGGGTCGCCGGGATCGACACGTCGGGGACGACCTTCGCGACGCCGGGAACGGCCGCGATCTTGGCCCCGAGCGACGCGTCCAGGCGCACGCGTTCGGGCAGTGTCGCGGATTCGTGGTCCTCGTCCTCGGTGCCCGGGTTCGTCGGCGGCAGGTTGTAGTGCTGGTCGCCCGCGACGACCACCGGCGCCTCGGCCAGCCGCTGCGGCGGGACGCGGGGCGAGATCCCGGTCTGCATGAGCCCGCCGCACGCCATCACGATCGCGGTGCCGACGAGCAGCGCGATGAACGTCGCGGTGAATCCGGCCTTGCGGAACCGCAGCGTGCTCAGGGCAAGGCGCAGCATCAGCGCACCGTCCCGACGGTGTTCCGGCCGTCGCGGCCGAGCCGCGACGCACGCGAGCTCAACGCGGTCAGCCCGCGCGCGACCTCGTCCACGGTCGGTTCGTGCAGCTCGCCGGCGAACTGGCCGTCGGCCAAGAACAGCACCCGGTCGGCGTAGGAGGCGGCGACCGGATCGTGCGTCACCATCACGATGGTCTGCCGTTCGGCGCGCACCGCGGTGCGCAGCAGGTCCAGGATCTCGCTCGCCGACGTCGTGTCCAGCGCACCGGTCGGCTCGTCGGCGAAGGTCACGTGCGGGCGGCTGACCAGCGCGCGGGCGATCGCGACGCGCTGCTGTTGGCCGCCGGACAATTCACCGGGCCGGTGCCCGCGCCGTCCGCCGAGCCCGACCTGCTCGATGATCCGGTTCACCAGCGCCGGATCGGCCCGTTTGCCCGCCAGCCGCAGCGGCAGCGTCACGTTGTCGACGACGTCCAGCGACGGCAGCAGGTTGAACTGCTGGAAGATGAATCCGATGTGGTCGCGGCGCATCCGGGTGAGCGCGGCCTCGTCGAGCCGGCCGAGGTCCTGGTCGGCGAGCACGACGGTGCCCGAATCCGGCTGGTCGAGTCCCGCCGCGCAGTGCAGCAGCGTGCTCTTGCCCGAACCGGACGGTCCCATCACCGCGGTGAAACTGCCGCGGGCGAACGAAACCGAAATCCCGTCGAGTGCGACGACGCGGGCCCGGTTCCCTCCGTAGAATTTGGTGACGGAGCGGAGCGTCACCGCATCCGTGCTTGGCTGTCCGGACTGGTACATCGGTCACTCTCCCAGGCGCGTCGGGCTACAGAAGAAAGCTACGAGCGCTGGGGCCGGATTCCGATGGTGCTAGCTCTTCGATCCGGACTGGTCCTAGCACCCCTGCCGGGAAAGCCGGGAACAGCACATAATCGGGATATGCCCTCAACCGATGTCCGCGAGCCGGCGGCGCCGAAGCCCTGGTTCGCGAGGGGCGGCCTCGCCGTGCTGCACAGCACCGCGCTGGGCCTGCTCGCACCGGTCGAGGCGGTGCTTTTCGGGCTGCTGGCCTGCGCCGCTTCGCTGCTGGGCGTCGGCGTCGGGGTTTTCCTGATTCCGCCGGTGGTCTACGGCGTTCGCGCGGTCGCCAATCTGCAGCGGAAACTGCACGGCACCTGGACCGGACGGACGGTGCCGCGACCGTATCTGCCGTTGCCCGAGGGCACCCGGTTTTTTCAGGTTTTCGCCCGGTTGCTGGCCGACCGTGCCACTTGGCGGGACACCGCCTGGCTGCTGGTGGACTGCACCATCGGCTGCCTGCTTACGCTCGCCCCGTTAGCCCTCGTGATCGACGGCGTGCGCGGGTTGTTGATGCCGTTGCTCTACCCGATTCTGGACGATCTGTGGCTCGGAGACTGGTACGTCGCGTGGCCGGTGGACAACCCGACGGTCGCCTGGGCCGCCGTCGTGCTCGGCCTGCTGCATTTCCCGCTCGCGCTCTGGGCCGCTCCGCATCTGCTGAAGCTGCACGCGGCGCTGGCGGCCAAACTCCTTTCCCCGTCCGAAAGCACCGTCCTCGCGCAGCGCGTCCAGCACCTCACCACCACGCGCGACGACGCCGTCGGCCATCAGGCGCTGGAGCTGCGCCGGATCGAACGCAACCTGCACGACGGCGCGCAAGCCCGGCTGGTCGCGATGGGAATGACGCTCGACGCGGCGGCGAAACTCGCCGAGCGACAGCCGGAAGCCGCGAAGAGCCTGCTGGAAGAGGCCAAGGCGAGTTCGGTGAAAGCCCTGCAGGAACTGCGCGATCTGGTGCGCGGGATCCAGCCGCCGGTGCTGGTGGACCGCGGTCTCGCCGACGCCGTCCGCGAGCTCGGGATGGAAGCGACGCTGGAGATGGAAACCACCGTCGACCTTCCCGGCCGGTTCGCGCCCGCTGTCGAGACAGCCGCGTATTTCACCGTTTCCGAGGTGCTCAACAACGCGATGAAGCATTCCGGCGCGGATTCCGGGAAAATCGACGTGCACCATTCCGGCGGCCGGCTGTCCATCACGGTCACCGACTACGGCAAGGGCGGCGCGGACCCGGCCAAGGGCACCGGCCTGCGGGAACTCGAACGCCGGCTCGCCCCGCTGGACGGGTTCCTCACCGTGCTCAGCCCGCTCGGCGGCCCGACCTCGGTGGTCATCGAAATCCCCTGCTCACCGGTCGGCTGAACACTCCGCCGCTGGGGCAAGTTTGCGGTCCGTGAAGCGTCAGTGGCGCAGGTAGGCCAGCACGGCCTGCACGCGGCGGTTGCTGTCCTCGGACACCGGCAGCTGCAATTTCGCCAGGATGTTGTTGATGTGCTTGGACACCGCCTTCTCGGTGACGAACAGCTCGGCGGCGATGTTGCTGTTGGACCGGCCCTCGGCGATCAGCCGGAGCACGTCGTTCTCGCGCGGAGTGAGGCTTTCCAGCGCACGGTCGCGGGTGTTGTGCGTGAACAGCCGCGACACCACCTCGGGATCCATCATGGTGTTGCCCGCGGCGACCCCGCGCAGCACGTCGACGAAGTGGTCGCCGTCGAGCACCCGGTCCTTGAGCTGGTAGCCGACCGCGCCCGCGCCGTCGGCCAGCAATTCGTTGACGTACAAGCGTTCGACGTACTGCGACAGCACCAGCACCGGCAGCCCGGGCACCTGGCGGCGCGCCTCGATCGCCGCGCGCAGGCCCTCGTCGGTGAACGACGGCGGGAGCCGGATGTCGACGACGCCGATGTCCGGCTTCTCCGCGACCAGCGCGTTCAGCAGATCCGGCCCGTTGTCGAGCGCCGCGACGATCGTCATCCCGTGCGCTTCGAGCAACCGGACCAGCCCGTCGCGGAGCAGGAACTGGTCTTCGCCGATGACCACGCGCACAGAGCTTCACCTTTTCTTCGCCGCGGCTGTTCCGCTCCTGATTATAGGGGCGCGGACGGCTCGATTTCCCGGGCGAAGGCGCAGATTCCGAGAGTTCCGCGAACCGGGTCGTAATCGGCGAGCACCGCGGGCGGCTCGGCCCACAGCTCGGTGGCGGAGCGTCCTTCGGTGATCGGCTCGCCGGTGAGGCCTGGTCCGTAACGGTTTGCTGGCGCGAGCCCATCGGCCTCGGCTCGCGCGTCGGCCGGGGCGATTCCGGGCAGCACCGCGACTCGGGTGCTGCCCATTCCGGCCTCGAAGAGCAGCGCGGCCGCCGCGTCCGCCGACGGACGTTGCCCGGCGTACGGCATGCCTCGCTGCTCCATGACGAGGATCAGCACGCGGTGCATCGGCTTCCGCCGCACGTATCCGGCCGCTACTCGCAGGGCGAGGAAACCGGCGAGCGGGCCTTGCCCGGAAACCGAGTACGTCATCGGACCGCCCGGCAGCACCGCGGTCAGGTTGACCGGAGCGGACAGGCGCGGGTCGAAATCGGGGCCGTCGTGCGCGACGACGACCAGGTCGACCGGCTCGCTCAACTGGCCGTCGAGCAGTTGCCTGGCCAGGGAGATGAACGTGTTGCCCTGTGCCTGAGCGACCAGGTCCGGCGAGTAGCCGACCTCGTGTCCGGCGGCCAGATCGGTGAAGTACCGCGTCATGATCGGACCGTCGAGCCGGTCGGTGCCGGACTCGAATCGCCGATGCAGCACGGTTTTCAACCCCATCGGCAGCACGGCGAACGGCGAAGTGCGCGTCGCTGCTACGGGAGCACCGGCACTGAACATCAGCCCTCCACCGCGGGAACCGGCAGCCGGTGCAGGTGCTGACGGCGCAACAGGTCCTCGGGCTGGTCCCGCTCGCTGATCACATAGGACTGTCCATCATGGACCAAGACTTCGGCGGGATAACCGTGGCTGAGGAACAACACCGGCGACGCGCTCGGGCCGTAGGCGCCGGAGCGTTCCACTCCGATAAGGTCGCCCGGGCGAACCGGCGGCAGCGGGATCTTCTTGCCCAGCACGTCGTTCGGCGTGCACAGCGGGCCGGTGATCTGCCAGGTTTCGGCGGCCGGTTCGTCGATCCGGTTGAGCAGCCGCATCGGGAAATCGCGTTTGACGTAGGAGCCGATCCCGACCGCCGCCATGTGGTGGTTCGTGCCGCCGTCGGCGACCGCGAAGTTCTGGCCGAGCGAGGTTTTGACGTAACGGACGCGCACGACGTAGGTGCCGCTCATCGCGGTGAGGTAGCGGCCCAGCTCCATCACGAGCCGGGTGCCGGGATGCCGCGCGGCGAACTCGTCGATCACCGGGTTGAGCCGGGAGGTCAGCAGATCGAGGTCGAGGTCGCGTTCCCCCTCGAAGTACGCCACGCCAAGGCCGCCGCCGACGTCGACCAGGTCCAGGCCGAAGCCCAGCCGCGCGGACAGCTGCTCGGCCAGCGCGAAGATGCGGGTGGTGTTCTCCACCACCGATTCCTCGTTGAGAATGCGCGTGCCCATGTACACCTGGACGCCCATGATGTTCACGTTCGCGTGCCGGGAAACCAGGTCCTCGGCGGCGAACAGCTGTTCCTCGTCGATGCCGAACTGGCGCGGCTTCCCGCCCATGGTCAGCCCGGAGCCCTTGACCGCGAAGCTCGGATTGACCCGCAACGCCACCCGCGCTTTCACCCCGCGCGCTCCGGCGAGCCGGTCGATCAACGCCAGCTCACCGAAGGATTCGCAGACGATCGCCGCGATGTCCTCGTCCAGACAAGCTTCCAGCTCGGCTTGGCTCTTGCCGGGACCGAGGAAAATAATGTCGCGCGGCTCGACCCCGGCACGGCGCGCGGTGCGCAGTTCGGCGAGGCTCGACACCTCGGCGCGCGCCCCGTTGTCGTGCAGCACAGCGAGAATCGACACGTTCGGGTTCGACTTCAGCGAGAAGAAGACCTCCATGCTGTCGTGCAGTTCCCGCCGCAGCCGGGACATCCGACCGGCCAGCTCGCCGCCGTCGTAAACGAACAGCGGGGTGCCGTAGCGGTCCGCGAGCTCGGTGATCCCGACGCCCTCGATCTCGAGTTCCGTACTCATCAGGTTCTGCTCCTAGTGTTCGAAGACCATCGCGGAAAACGTCGAGCCGAGGCCGACCGAAACCATCAGGTAGCGCTCGCCCGGGTTCAGCAGCCCGAGCCGGGTCGCGGTGTGGTAGTTGAGGAACGGGTCCGCGCAGAAGCAATGGCCGGTGCGCGGGACGTTGCCGAGGAAGATCTTTTTGCGCGGCACATCCATCGCCTCGGCCGCGCGGATCCACGAAACTTTGTTGACGTTGTGCGGAAGCACGAGCGAGAGATCTCTTGCCGCGCAACCGGCGGCTTCGAGCGCGGCGCGGGTGACGTCGCCCAGCGCGTCCGGATAGATCTGCCGGAAGACCTTGTTCTGCTCTTCGTTCGTGATGACCTCGCCGCCCGGCCCGCCGAGCGTCGTCGTCGCGTAGCCGAGCAGCCGATCCCGTTGCCCGCCAGGGGCGACCAGCACCGCGGCGGTCCCCTCGCCCATCACCGCGACGTCCGGGATGATCTGCGCGGCCGGGGTGAAAGCCTTCTCCCCGGCGAGAATCAATGCCAGCGCGTCGGGGTCGCCGTCCTGTTCGAGCAGCGCGCCGGCGAGGTCGAGGGCGAGCAGGCCGGACGCGCAGGCGTGGTCAGTAACCGTGAAGGCCAGCGCGTTCTGGAGCCCGAGCCGCTGCCGCACTTCGGCCAGCGGATCGAACGGAAACGGCGACGCCGCGGGCACTGTCTTGGGCCGCAGCACATACCTGACGCGTTCCTCCACCCCGGCGAACCCGTCGAGCTTCGCGACCGCGCCGAGCAGCATCTCGGCCTCGGACTCGGGCGACCGGCAGACCTCGGACAGCCCGTAAATGCGATGCAGCCTGCGCAACTGGGCGTCGGTGAGGTCGAGTTCGTCCTGCAGCGACGCGATCGGCACCGCGGCGGGCAGGTAACTGGACACAGACATCAGGCACGTCACCCCGACAGAGTCGCAATCGGCACTGACGCGACGCTGACGCGCGGCTTTCAGGAGGGTTCGCTCACCACAACGCGACGGCGGTGAGCACATGCACCGCGCCCACCACGGAGCTTCCCGCGATCATGCCCCGTTCCCCGCGGAACACTCCGATGCCGACGTCGCCCGCCTGCGCGACCGCGGCCGCGAGCAGAACCACCGCGCAGACTGGTCCAGACCAGATCAACGGCACCACCGCGGCCGCGCAGCCCAGCGGCACGGCTCGCACCGCATACATCCAGCCGTAGAACTTCTCGCCGCTCGTCGGCTCCGCACTGTGGCTCAACGCCGCCGGTCGCACTGCTGCCACTACCGCGAACGCGACGCTGACCACCGCGAGCACGGCATTGGCCACCACCAGGACGGTCATCATTACTTCACCCATCAACTATTCACAGATTGAACTGTTCACGGATGATAGAGTACCAGCGTGGCGACCAACAGCTCCTTGCCCGAGACCTCGGCGTTCCGGCTCATGGTGCTCGGCACCGACCTGGCCAACGACTTCGCCGAGCACCTGCGCGAAACCGGCCTGACCCCCAAACACCTCGGGACGCTTGCCATGGTCGAGCAGGGCTTCGCCCGGACCCAGGACGACATCGCGCGACTCATGCGGGTGAGTCCCAGCCTGGTCGTCCGGCTGGCGGACCAGCTGGAGCAGCGCGATTTGATCGAGCGGCGGCGAGACCCGGAGAACCGGCGCAAGCACATCCTCACCGTCACCGACGGAGGGAAATCCCTGCTGGCCGAGATGGGTGCGCTCGCGGCGGCCGTCGACAACGAACTGGCCGAGCGGCTCGGCCGTCGGCTCGGCGGGCAGCTGGACGAGGCGCTCGCGCAGCTGATGGGCAAGCTCATGGAGGATCGGCAGCGCCCCCGGTGATCAGCGGGATCCCGCTCGTCCGGCTACCGTCGCAAGCATGCGCGCATTGGTAGCCGGAGCCTCGGGGTTCGTCGGCAGCCGGTTGTGCCCGGCGCTGGAAGAAGCCGGGCACGACGTGCTCGCCATGACTCGCCGTCCGGAGAACTACCGCGGAGCGGGCGAGCCGGTCCACGGCGACGTCGCCGACATCGGGTCCTTGCGGGACGCGCTCAAGAACGTCGAAGTCACCTACTACCTGGTGCATTCCCTGGACAGCACCGACTTCCAGCAGCGCGACGCCAACGCGGCCCGCGCGTTCGCCCGCGCCGCGGCGGAGGCCGGAGTACGCCGGATCGTCTACCTCGGCGGTCTCGGCGACGACGGCGACTCGCTGTCGGAGCATCTGGCCAGCAGGCGCGAGGTCGAACGGCTGCTGGCGGAGACCGGCGTGCCGGTGACCGTGCTGCGCGCGGGGATCGTCATCGGGCACGGCGGCACGTCGTGGGAACTGACCCGCCAACTCGTCGAGCACTTGCCCGCCATGATCACCCCGCGCTGGGTCAGCACGCGCACCCAGCCGATCGCGCTGGCCGACGTCGTCCGCTATCTGGCCGGCGTGCTGGAGCATCCCGAGACCGAGGGCCGGACGTTCGACATCGGCGGCCCGGAAGTGCTGACCTACCGGGACATGCTGCGGCGCGTCGCGGTCATCGAGGGCAGGATGCTGCCGATCGTGCCGGTCCCGCTGCTCTCGCCCCGGCTGTCGTCCTACTGGCTCGCGCTGGTCACCGACGTCGACGCGACGACCGGGCGCGCGCTGATCGACTCGATGGGCAACGAGGTCGTCGTCCGCGACGACGCGATCCGCCGGATCGTCGAGTTCGAGCCGATGAGCTACAACGACGCCGTGCTGCAAGCGCTCGGCGAACGCGCGCGACGGCGGCAGGCCAGGTGAAGACGTTCCTAAAGGCCGTGACCGCGGCGGGTTCCGGACTGCTGGGCGCGTCGCTGGCCAGCAAACCGGGATCGCGGCGGTTCCATGTGCTGACCGCGTCGGTCGCGGCGACCTGGTTCGCCGGTGCGCGAGCGGCCGGGCCGGTGCCACGGGGTCGTACGGACGTCGTACAGCCGGTGCTGGCGGGCGCGGGCGCGTTCGGGGTGTTCTACGGCTGCGCGCTGGTCGCTCGCCGGATTCCGTTGCTGCGCCGGGCAATCACCGGCGTACTCGGCCATGCTCACCACGGCTCGACGCCGACGGTGGTGACGACTGCCCTCGTAACTGGTGCCGCAGAAGAGGTTTTCTTCCGCGGCACGCTTTACGACACGTTCGGCCCGCGAGGATCGACCGCGCTGTACGTGCTTTCCACGACGGCGACACGGAACCCGGCGTTGGTGCTGGCGTCCGCGACCATGGGGACGCTCTTTACGCTGCAACGCCGTTGGGGCGGCGGCGTGCAGGCACCGTTGCTGACGCACGTGACCTGGTCCGCCCTGATGATCGGCTTCCTGCCCCGGCTCTTCCCGCCTCAGTCCAACTCGGGTGGAGTGGGTCCGTAGGCATTGGCGCGGGCCGCACGAGCGCGGGCACCAGGAATAGCGGTGAGCAACCGCAACAACCGATACGGCGGAGCGGCCGGACGACCACGCTCCCGCGCACGGGCGGCGCGTTGTTCCAACCGGACTTGCTGTGCCTGCACTTGCCGGATAGCGGGCTCACGCTCGGCTTGAATCCGCGCGAGGGCGGCATCGGACCGATCCCGCACGAGGTGATTGGCCGCGACGACGGCGTCCTGGACCGCCATGAGGATTCCGTTGCCCCCGACCGGCGAAATGACGTGCGCGGCGTCGCCGATGAGCAGCAGCCCCGGACGCCACCAGCGCTCCACCCGGGAGATGTCGACCGACAGCAGGGTCGTCTGGCCGAAATCAGTCAGCAGTTCGGCGCGGTCGGCCAGCCACGGCACATGGTCGGCGAGGAACGTCCGGATCGGGCCGACCCCGCGCTCGCGGGCCTGCGCGTATCCGCCCTTGGGCAGGCTGTACCCCACCTGCCAGCCGTTCGTCCCGGCGAGCAGGCCGACGTAGTGGTCCCGGCCGAAGAAGAGGTCCACGTCGGCGTCCGGCGGATCCTCGGGACGGTGCGGCAAGCGGAACCACAGCAGGTCGGTCGTGGCGCCGAGGGAGCGGGCCGGAGCGTCCGCGAGCCGGCGGATCCGGGAAAAGCGGCCGTCCGCACCGACCACCAGCGAGGCGGGCAGGTCGTGGGTTCCGGCGTCGTCGCGGTAGCGGACGCCGGTGACGCGGCCGTCCTGGATCAGCTCGACGACCTTAGCCCCCGTGCGCACGCTCGCGCCGGGCAATGCGGCGGTCTCGGCGGCGAGGAAGTCGAGGAATCGCGCCTGCGGCATCAGGGCGACGTAGTTGTACGGCGAGGCGAGCTTGCCGTAGTCCGCGGTGGTGATCGACCCGGCCGGGGTGTGGAAGCGGAAGAAGCGTGCTTTGTGGTGCGGCAGGGCGAGGAGCCGGTCGGCCAGACCGAGCTGGTCGAGCAGTTCGAGGGTGTAGGGATGCAGCGAGTCGCCGCGGAAGTCGCGGTCGAAGTCGCGGTGCGCTTCCAGCAGCGTGACGGGCATGCCGGCTCGGCCGAGCAGATAGGCGAGCATCATCCCGCCCGGTCCGCCGCCGACGACGACCACGGGGTCCGTCACGAGGCACCCTTTTCGAGGCGGAACACCGCGATCGAGTCGAGGTGCGCGGCGATCTCATCCGCCGGCGAACCGGGGCCGACCGGGAACGCGGCGAGCGCCCACGGAGCCTGCACCGCGGCCAGATAAGCCGAGAGCACCGACACCGCCTCGGCACCGTGCACCGGTTGCGCGCGCACGCTTTCGCTGATGTCGCCAGCCCGGACGCGGCAAGCCGGAACCGTGACGAGATTGCGTACCCAATCGCGGTTCGCGTCCGGCGACACGAGGTAGCGGTCGCTGCCGAGCCGGAGCACTCCGAGCGGCGTCTGCCGGGTCCGGCCGCTGCGGCGTCCGGTCGTCTCGAGCACGCGCAACCCGTAGCCGCCGTCCGGCACCGGGCGCGGATCGGCGTCGAGCAGCTTGCGCACCATCTCGGCGTTGACCTGGGACAGTTCGCTAGATTTTCTAGCCATATCGCCCAGCGTACCGCTTACCTAGAACTTCTAGCTACCATTCGTCCGTGTCGGACGAACGAGTAGCGGACGAACGAACGGCGCGGGACGTCTCCCTGGCGGTGCGGCGGCTGCTGCAAGCGGGCCGGGGCATGCAGGCGGCGCTGGCGCGCAGGCTGTCGCTGCGGGTCACCGACGTCCAGGCCATCGACCAGGTGGTTTCCAGCCCGGAACCGCTCGGACCGGGCGAACTGGGCAACCGGCTCGGCATCACGTCGGCGTCCGCGACGGTGCTGGTCGACCGCCTCGCCGCGGCCGGGCACCTGGCCCGCCGCGCCGACCCGGCCGACCGGCGGCGCGTCCACCTCGAGGCCACCGCCCACGCCCGCGAGGACGTCCGCACCGCGCTGACGCCGCTGCTCGCCGAGATCGAGACCATCACCAACCGTCTCGACCCCGAGCACGTCCCTGTCGTCCTGTCATTCCTCGACGACGTCGCGGCCGCAATGCGCGCCTACGACCGTCACGCCTGAACCGACTGCTCAAACCGCCGCTTCGTCACCACTGTCCAACCGATCAACCCCGCGAACGCGACGATCAACAGCGCCTGCGAGAGCGCAGCCGCGGTGTCGAACGGCAGCGTGTACACGCCCACGATGCGCAGCACCGAATCAGCAGTCAGCCCGACACCCCACACCAGCGAGATCTGGTACCAGCGCCGCCGCAGGGTCGCGTCCTGTGCGGTGGCGTCGAACTCACGCTGCCGGGCACCGCCCGCCGAATGCGCGAGGCGCCGCGCCGCGTAATACGCGAGAGGACGGCCGAGTGCGCAGCTGCCGACCAGGGCCACGCCGGCGCAGAAAGTGGTCACCGATTCCTTCGCCAGCAGGAAGCGCGGATCACCGGTCAGGAAGCTCAGCCCTAAGCCCAGACCGAAAAGCAGCACGAGGAACGACGAGAACAGGTCGAGGCGGCGCTGCGCGACCGCGACCCAGATCGTCCGCAGTCCCGCGACGATCGTGCCGGCCAGCAGTGACACGTACGCGCTCGCGCCGAGCAGGTTGGCCGCGTAGTAGACGACGACGGACAAACCGACGTCCAGGAACATCGTAGTGATCATCGTGCGGGTGGACTTGGTCATGCCGGGCTCCCCGTTTTCGGCTTGATTGCTGGGATTCGCCGAGAAACGCTACGGTCGCCGCCCGCCGCCGTCTTGCGGCTCCGGACGTATCCCGGGTGGAGAAATCCAGGCTCGGGTGGAGGGATTTCTCCACCCGGGGATACGCCGCGCACCGCACGACTTCGAGCCCGTTCCTCCGTAGGTTTCTCGGCATCGGAACGGATGCGAAAGGCAGGAACAACTCATGAGCGGACCCGTGGAGATCGTCCTGATCGTGGCGGCGATCGGCTACCTGATGGTGCGGCGGCTGATGGGCGAACCCGCGCAGGCCAAGCAGATGCTCATCCTGCCCGCGGTGCTGTCCGTCGTCGGTCTCAGCACGTTGTCCGGCGAGGTGAAGACGCCCGCCTCGATGATCTTCCTCGTCGGGACCGCGGCGGTCAGCGTCGCCCTCGGCGTCCTGCGCGGGATGAGCGTCCGGATTTCCCGGCGCGACGGCACCGCTTTCGTCCGCTACACCGCGCTCACCGTCGCGCTGTGGGTGGCGAACATCGTGGTCAAGATCGGCGTGAACCTCGCGCTCGACGCGTTCGCCCCGCAGGACGCCGGCGGCGTCGCCAACAGCATGCTGCTCACCATCGGCGTCGGCATCCTCGCCGAGGGGCTGGTCGTGCTCTACCGCGCACTGCGCGCCGGGCACCAGGTGGTGTGGACCCAGGGCAGCGACGGAGCCCCCGCGCAGACCTCGCCGCTGCTGGACAACATCCAGCGCAACCTCGCCGGCCGTCCGGCGGAGTGGAACACTCAGCCCGCCCACGACACCGCCCCGGCGAGGAGGAACCTGGTCCCATGAGCACGCCGGACCAGCGGTCGCTGTCGCTTCTCGGGCAGTACCGGGACGAGCTGATCCAGCCCGTCCTCGTCCTCACCGCCATCGCTTGCACCGCGGTTCAGTGGCCGGACGCGCAGATCGCGTACCGGCCATTGGCCTTGCCGCTGTTCGTGCTCGCCTCGGTTTCCGGGATCGCGTCGCTGCTGCCCTGGACCCGGCTGACCGAGAACCGGCAGATCGCCGTGATGAGCGCGTACATGCTGTTCGGCGCGCTGCTCCTGCCGCTGACGCACGGGACTTTCGCGGCGATGTTCCCGTTCGTCGCCGCATCCGCCTCGGGGGTCAAGCTCGCGTCCCGCCGGGCCGCGGTGACCATCGCGGTCGCCGGCACCGCCGTCGCGGCCGCCGCGACCTGGACGGTCGGACAGCTGTCACCGGGCTTCCCGGTGTGGCCGGTGTGGGTGACGCTGACCGTGGGTCTGCCGGTCGCTGTCGGCATCTCGCACCACGACCGCCTCGACGCCGTCCGCAACGCGCAGCTCGCCGCGGACGCCGCGCAGCGCGCCCGCGAGTCCGAAGCCCGCGAGGCCGCGCTCGTCGAACGCGGCCGGATCGCGCGCGAGATCCACGACGTGCTCGGTCATTCGCTCTCGGGGATCGCGCTGCAATTGGACATGGCCGACGCACTGCGCGACAGCGGCCGTGACGACGAGGCAGCCGCCGCGGTTCGCAAGGCACGCGCCATCGCCGTCGACTCGATCAGCGAAACCCGCCGCGCGGTGCACGCGCTGCGCGAAGACACCTTGCCGCTGTCTGAGACGTTGTGCCAACTCGCCGAACACGCGTCGGCGGAGTTCGCCATCGAGGGCGAAGCCGGAGCGGTCGGCCCGGAGACCACGCACACCATGGTCCGGGCGGCGCAGGAAGCGATGACCAACGCGGCCAAGTACGCGCCGGGCGCGACCCGTGGCCTGCGGCTGGCCTTCACGGCTGATCATGTAAGGCTGACCGTGCACAACGGGCCCGCGACCGAACCGCTGCGCGCCGAACTGGCCGGAGGTTCCGGGGTCGGGCTCGTCGGAATGCGCGAACGGGCCGCCCTGCTCGGCGGCACCCTGCGAGCAGGCCCGGCCGGCGACGGCTGGACCGTGGAACTGGAGCTGCCTCGATGACCGACCGCCCGATCAGCCTCGTTGTCGTCGACGACCAGGCGACTGTCCGCGAGGCGCTCGCGGTCATGCTCGACCTCGCCGAAGACGTCGACGTCGTGGCGACCGCGACCAACGGCGCCGAGGCCGTCGAGGCGGCGCAGCAGCACCGTCCGGACGTGGTGCTGATGGACCTCAACATGCCGGTGCTGGACGGCGTCGGCGCGACCGGGCGCATCCGCCAAGCCCAGCCGGACACGACAGTTCTCGTGCTGACCACGTTCGACGACGACGAATCGATCCTGGCCGCGCTGCAGGCGGGCGCGAGCGGCTATCTGACCAAGGAAGCCGACCGCACCACGATCCTGCACGCCGTGCGCACCGCGGCCCAGGGCCAGACCGTGCTCTCGCCCGAGGTGCAGCGGCGGCTGCTCGCGCTGGCCGCCAAACCGGCCCCACCCGCCGAGCCGGATCTCTCGCTGACCGCGCGCGAACGGGAAATCCTCGGCCTGATCGGCGACGGCCTGCGCAATCCGGAAATCGCGGCCGCATTAGTCATCAGCGAAGCCACGGTGAAAACCCACATCAACAACCTTTTCGCCAAAGCGGGTTTCCACTCGCGCGCCGACGCGGTCCGCTACGCGCTCAACTATCAGAACGGCCAGCGCTAGCAATAACTGAAGCCGCGCAAGGGCCGGGCACGGTTTCCGCGATGACGCATCGATGCCGCATCCGCGACGCCGCGACCCGACAGCATGGGGCGCGAGGCACACCATCCGAGGTGCGCCCAGGCGCGAAGGAATATTCGTTATGGTTCGATTCACCGGCCCTGGTTCTCTTTCCGAAAGAGCGGCCAAGCCCTTCATTGCCATCGCATTGACTATCGTCGCGTTGTTCGCCGGTGCGAGCGTCGCCACGGCGGCCCCGGCCGCGGAGCCGCTGACCGGAACCCTCAGCTCAGCGGGCTCGCACACCGCGCCGGACGCCGTCCCGCCGGTGTTCAACTGCAACTATTACTCCCGGGCCCCGTTCCACGACGTCGCCATCAGCTGCGCGGTCCGGGCGGGCGTGATGCGGGTTTACCTCGTCTGCTCGAACAATGCCCAGGTCTACGGCCCGGTCATGTACGCGGGCAACATCTACCGTTTCGTTCTTTCCTGCCCGGGCGTCCCGGTGCGAACCATTAACTGGCAATCCTTGTCCTAGTCCGGAATGCGTCCGGGGCGGCCATCCGGCGGGGCCGCCCCGGACGCGTTTCCGGTCCGCTTGGCCGAAACTGCTCGCCCGTAGCGCCGCAGATCCGCCCTTGCCGTTGCACGAGCCGGGCGGCGGACGCTAGACACACTGAGTCCTGGTCCGGCGACCGGCTCACGGGTGGTCACGATGACGGTACGATTCCGTCTGCTCGGCCCTGTTGGCGTGACGGTGAACGAGTGCGCGATCGCGCTCGGCCATCAGCAGTTGCGCTGCATGGCGGCGGTGCTGCTGATCGAAGCCAACCAGACGGTCGCGATGGACGAGCTCATCGACCGCGTCTGGCCCGAGGGCGCGCTCCCCCGGCAGCCGCGGCGGGCGGTGCAGCACAACATTCCGTTGCTGCGCAAGGTTCTCGCTCCGATTCCGGGGGTCGCCCTCACCCGCAACGGCTGCGGCTACCGGCTTTCCGTCGAACCGGACGCGATCGATCTGCATCGCTTCCACACGCTTCTCGAACAAGCCCGCACCGCATCGCAGCGCGATTCCCGCGCCGACCAGGTCGCCGCGACCGCCCTCGAACAGGCGCTGTCCCTGTGGCAAGGCAAGCCTTTCTCGGATCTCGCCGCCGCGGCCGACATCCCGTGGCTGTGCGCGCTGCGCGCCGCGCTGACCGCCCGCCAGCGAACCGCGCGCCTCGACCTGACCGACATCCGGCTGCGCCAAGGCAGACACGCCGAACTGCTCGCCGAACTCGCCGCCGACACCGCGAGCCACCCGTTCGACGAACGCCTCGCCGGGCAGTACCTGCTGGCCCTCTACCGAAGCCGCCGCCAAGCCGAGGCGCTGCAGCATTACCACCGCCTGCAACGCGTTCTGGCCGACGAACTCGGCACCGACCCCAGCCGTCCGCTCCGCGAACTGCACGGGCAGATCCTCGCCGCCGACCCCGCGCTGACCGCTCCCGCGCCGGAACCCGCGACCCGGCCGCCGGTCCCCCGGCAACTCCCGTGCCCGCCCCGGCTGTTCGCCGGCCGCGGCGGCGAACTCGTCCAACTGGACCGGCACATGGACGTCGCGGGAACGGTGGCGATCGGCGGCACCGGCGGAATCGGCAAAACCTGGCTGGCGCTGCACTGGGCGCATCAGCGGCTCAGCCGGTTCCCGGACGGGCAACTGCACGTCAACCTGCACGGTTTCGATCCCACCGGACAGCCCGTGTCCGCCGCCGAGGCGGTGCGCGGCTTCCTGGACGCGCTCGGCGTCGTCCCCTCCGCGATCCCGGTCGACCTGGAAGCCCAGATCGGGTTGTACCGCAGCCTGCTCGCCGGAAAACGGATGCTGCTCGTGCTGGACAACGCCCGCGACATCGACCAGGTCACGCCGCTGCTGCCGGGCACTCCCACCTGCACCGTCCTGATCACCAGCCGCCGCCACCTGGTCGGCCTCGCCGCGCTGTACGGCGTCCACCTGCTCAACCTGGACGTGCTCCCGGACTCCGACGCCCGGGAACTCCTCGCCGGACACCTCGGCCCGGACCGCCTGGCCGCCGAACCGGACACGGTCGCCGACCTGCTCACGATGTGCGCGGGTTTGCCGCTGGCCGTGCGGATCGTGGCCGCCCGCGCCCAGCACCACCCGACGTTCCCGCTGGCCGTGCTGGCCGAGGAACTGCGCGACGCCTCCGCCCGGCTGGACGGCCTGAACGCCGGTGGCCTGCGGGTAAACCTGCGCGCGGTGCTGTCCTGGTCAGTCCGCGCGCTGAGCCCGCAAGCGACGCGACTCTTTGGTTTGCTCGGCATCGCCCCGGGCCCGGACATCAGCCTGGCCGCCGCCGAGGCTTTGGTGGCGCTTCCGGCCGCCCAGCTGCGGACGGTGTTGCGGGAACTGGAGATCGCTTCCCTGGTACAGCAACACGTTCCGGGCCGATATCGAATGCACGACCTGATCCGCCTTTACGCCAGCGACACCGCGCAGCACACCGTCACCGAAGACGCGCGCGACGCGGCTTTGCGGCGGATCCTGTACTTCTACACGCACACCGCCCACGCCGCCGACCGGCTGCTGAACCCACGCCAGGACTCGGTCCCGCTCGATCCACCCGCGCCGGACGTCCTGCTCCATCCGCTGCCCGACGCGCTGGCAGCGCTGGCCTGGTGCAATACGGAACACGCCTGTTTGCTTGCCGCGCAGCACACCGCGACGACGCTCGAACGGAACCCCGCCGGTTGGCAACTGGCCTGGGCGCTGGAGACCTTCCATGTCCGGCTGTCCCGGCTCTACGACCGGCTCGCGCGGTGGCAAGCCCCGGCGGATCTCGCTACGGCTCCTCGCCGAGGTAGCGCGTCTGGTCCTTCTGCCGGTTGACCTCCGCCGCGTAATACTCCTCCGCCACCCGATGCGCCCGGTGCTCGATCAACCCCAACTGGGTCACCAGCTCCTGCCCCGCCTCGCCCCGATGCGCGGCGAACCACCGCGGCAAGTTGAGATACGTCTGCACCGACAACGGCAAATCCGTCCGCGCCAGCAACAACACCCGATGCTGCAGATCCGGATTCCCTGCCAGCCGCCGAGGATCCGCGAGCAGGTCCGACAACATCTCCGCCACCCGCCGCACCGCGTCCATTGTGGACTCCGGAAGTCGGCCGGAAGCCGTCCGCACCAGAGTGTCCAGCGACGAACGGACCTCGGCGGCCTCCACCGACGGATCGACAACCAGCCGCACCTTCTCCGGCGGGCCGAGCAGCGCGCCCGCGGCGTACAACACGGCCAGCACCACGAACATCAGCCACAACGGACCGATCACGCCGAGCACGTACAGCAGCAGCCCGGCCAGCGCGCCGACGCAGCCGAAGAGGTTCTTGGTGGACCCGAACCAGCGTCTCATTGGTATCCGCGAATCTCCTGGAACACGCTGGCCAGCTGCACGTTCCGAGCGTCGAAGACCTTGCCCCCGGTCAGCGAGGCGACCTGGCCGAGTTCGTCGCCGCTGCCCTCGCCGAACAGGACTGTGAACACCGGGATCTGCCGCATCGCGGGCGGCAGCGAGCCGAACGCCGCCTTGAACGCGGCGAGGTCGGAGCCGTTCTCGTTCTGGCCGTCGGTCATCAGCACGATCGAGTTGAAGCGGTCCGGATCCTTCGCGACAAGCGGCTCCAGCACCTGGTACCCGTGCTGCAGGGTGTCGTAGATGGCCGTGCCGCCGTTAGCGGTCAGGCCGCCGACGTAGTCCTTGATCTTCGCCAGCTCAGGCTGCGGATACTGCTCGGGCACGGTGAACGTCGTCGGCATCCCCGGCTGAGTGTTGAACGGAAGCATGGTGACTTCCTCGCGGCTGCGGAACTGCCGGTAGCGGCCGACCAGCGAACTGTCCGCGCCGGTGAGCCCGGACAGCGCCGAACGCAGCGCCTCGATCCGGCCGTCCCGCATCGAGCCCGACGTGTCCAGCAAGTACAACGTCCGCGACGGGCGGCGGATCTTGCTGAAGTAGGCCGAAAGCAACGCATCGACGGCTTGCTGCGTCGCCGGGAAAGGCAGCTCCACCAGGTCGTGCGACGCGAACTGCTGCCCGAGCTGCACGCCGGGGACGGCCGGACGGCGCTGCGTAGTGGTCATGATCCGGCGCTGCACATCGGGTGTGCGCAGGTAGTCCGAGAGCTTCTGGTGTGCCGTGCGCGCGGCATCGCTCGCACCGTTGAGCAGGGTGAGCGGATAGTCGGCGGTGACGACGCCGTCCGTCGGATAGATCAGCGTCAGCGGCTGCGGCAGCTTGCCCGAGGCGTTCAACGACAGCAAGACGGACTCGTAGTTGATCAGTCCGTCGACCTTCTGCCCGGGATCCTGCCCGGTCGCGCGCTTCTGGAAGGCATCGGACAGCCAGCCCGACGAGCCCGCCGACATCTGCTGTGCGCTGAAGAACTGCGTGAGCTGCGGCGTGACCGTCTCGATCTGCTTCGCGTCGATCGCCGTCCCCGCGCTGGCGAGCGCCGAAGCGACCCCGACGAGCGCGGAGAATCCGGAGTTCGACGCCGACGGGTCGGTCATCCCGTAGCTGAACTCCTTCCTCCCGGCCGCCGCCGCGATGTCGCCCCAGGTCGGTGCCTTCTTGTCCCAGCCGAGCCGCTGCGCGACCGGTGCCGAGAGCCCGAGCACCACCGGCGAACGCATGATCTTCGCCTGATTGCCGAGCCGCTTGTTCGCGTCGGGAATGCCTGCGGGGTAACGGTTCGAGGAGAACCACACCGCGTCGTACTTCCCGTCGACGCTGCCCTTCGCGAGCGCCTCCGCGCCTTCCAGCGTGCCGGTGAACGTGAACTTGACCTGCACGCCAGTCGCCTTCGCGGCCTCATCGAGGACCGGCTGCAGATCGGCCAGCTCGCTGCCCGCGAACACCCGCAACGTGCCCGCCGCAGGCTGGCTCGGATCGGCCGGTTCCGCCGACGAACAACCAGCCACCAGCAGCAACACGGCCAACGCGAATACGCCGAGTCTTCTCACAACTCCCCCTCGTGCGACCGGCGCAGCCGATCCTCCGCGCGACGCAACTCCCCGGACAGAGAATCCACAGTGGACGCCATGCGCGACACTGCTTCGGCCTTGAACCCGTCGATCGCGTCGAACGCCGAGTAAATCCGGTCGAACGACTCGCGCAGGGTGTCGACCGCGACCGCCGGATCACTCGATGCCTTACGGATTTCCTCGCTCTGCGACTGCAACAACTCCGCATTCGCCCGCAGCAGACCGTTCGTGGTCGCCTGCAACGCGTTGACCTCGTCGAGCACGTCACGCTGGTTGGCCAGCGCCGCGCTCACCAGCATCGCGACACGCAGCGCGGAAACCGTCGTGGTCGCCGCGCGCTCGACGCCGCGGATCAGCTCGTCGTTGGTGCGCCGCACCAAATCCAGCGCGAGATACCCCTGCGCGCTCACCGCCAACTGCGTCAGCACGTCCTGGTGCCGCTGGCGAATCGGATACAGCAGATCGGCGCGCAAGGCGTTGGCGTGCGCGGGATCCGTGAGGTCGAAGACGCCCGCCTGCCGGTCGATCGCCCCGTCGACCGCTTCGGCGAACGCCGCGGCTTCAGCCAGTTTGCCGAGCGTCGCCCAGAGCCGCTCGCGTTCGCCCTTGATCGCCGCGTTGTCGCGCCGCAGCACGTCCTGCCGCACGCGCAGCTCGCGGACCAGTGCGTTCACCGGCTCGTTCGCCGCCCGATACCGGTCGAGCGCTCGTTTCGCGCTCGCCGCGGCGGGGAAGATCCCGAGCAGTTTGCGTCCGGTGATCGGCAGCTTCGCCGGATCGAGTTCCGCGACCGTGCGGCGCAACTCGGTCAGGCTTGTCGTCACTTCCTGGTGCGGCGAACGCGCAGTGTCGAGTGCCTTGGTCGACCGGTCGAGCATCGTGCCCGCGACCGTCGCCGCCGTGCGCATGTCCGCCTCGCCGACCGCGAGGATCTCGTCAAGCAGCGCGGTGAACTCAGGCGATTTGACGTCGAGAGCTTCGAGTCGCTCGGCGAATTCGTCGGCTCGCTGGGAAATCCCGGCCCGGATCTCCTCGCCGAGCGTGATGAGCCCGGCAGCGCGTTCGACGGGCACCGCCGCCACCGGTTCGGGCGGGGTGAGGGTGAATTCGTCCATCAGTACTGCTTCTGGATCGCGTCGAGCATCCGTTCCAGGGTCTCGAAACTCGGCGGCTCGACGGCGTCGACGAGTTCCCCCGGCACCTTGGCCCGCGCGGCGACCTCGCGGAACACCTGCGGATTCGTCGTGCGAAACCCGAACGCGGCGGCGAGCTTGCCGAGCTCCGGATCCGTCGACAGGGCCTGGCCGACCTTGTTTCCGTTGGCGGAGAACGGAACCAGCGTATGCTTGGAATACACCGTCGGCGCCGTGTACAGCATCCGCATGTCCGGCCGAATCGAGCCGTCGTTCCGCAGCACCCGATCGACGTACTGCGATTCGTAGATCAACGCGAGCGGCGTCTTGCCCATGCCCGCCGACAGGTAGTCCTCGAACGGGCCCTCGGTGCTGTTCTGCGTGTACCCCTGGTCCAGGAACAACTTCGCGACCTGGGGCAGGACCTTCGCCTCCTGGTCCGGGCTGGAGACGACGTTGTTCCCGTTGGCCACGAACGAAACGATCGACAGATACATCGCCGCGGAATTGGACTCGCGCGGGTCAGTCGTAGTCACGAGGACGTTCTTGCGCACCGGATAGGCCGTATTGTTCGGCAGCTGATCCCAGCGGGTGCCCGCGAGCTGCAGGTACTTCGCGATGTCGAGCACCTGGTAGTCGCCCGCGCCCTTGCGCACCACGCCGTTGCCGCTCAGCAGCTGCACGATCGGCTCGAAGGTCGCGACCGCCATCGGCGACTGGAACGGCGTGTAGACCGTCGTGACTTTCTTGTCGCGCTGGATCTTCTGCGCCGCCGGCGACGAGGACGGGAACGCGAACTCGTACTTCCCGAGGTCGACGGCAGTCGCGATCTGCCGCGACCCCGCCGTGTCGACCTCGACCTTCAGCCCCTGTCTGGCGAACGCGTCCACCACCCGCTGATCAGTGAAGAAGGCCTGCTTCTCCGACCCGATCACCCCGCGCACGACGGTAATCCCGCCACCCGCGGCGGAGTCGTCCCCGGATCGCCCCCAGACGACCACCCCCGCCACGGCGAGCACCAAAACCACAGCCAGCCCGATCGACAACCGGCGCTTCACGATCCACCCTCTCGCACGTCCCCCGACGCGTCACCTCGAATCCTTCAGCTTTTGCCGCGCGGCACGGGGGTTTCCGCGTGAACGGTCGATGAACAACCGGAGTCTTCGGTGGCGCGGTGGCGAAATTCGGGCGGTGGCAGGGATTTTCTTACGCCGGGAGGTCGTCGAGGCTGAGCCGGAACCAGTCGTCTCCGCTCACGAGGTGCAGCTCCGCGCCCCTTCCGAAGACGCGAGCCCGCCGCGGCACGTCTTGCCCGTCGGGCAGGACGAGCCGGTACTCGCCGGTCACCCGGAAGCGGCCGTCGTCCAGGACCCCGGCCACCAGCCGATCACGCAACGGCTCGTAACCGCCGTACAACGCCACCCGGGAACCGCGCACTGCCAAGGCGGTGGCGCCGCTGATGTCGTTGGTCCACCCGGTCACGCCGTCGTCGCGGATCCGGACGATGGGCCAATCGGTGTAGTAGCACGTCCAGGCGGTGTCGCCGTCGACGTTGAGTGCGTAGCAATCCAGAAAGTCGCCCCACGCCGCCCGGACGGACCCGGGGTAATGCCATTCCTCAGCCAAGCCGGCCGAGAACCGGACCAACCCGCTCTGGCCGACGGGAGACGCGGCGCCGTCGCCGCCCCAGCCGTTCGAGCCGAGGACGCCTTCGTCGAAGTAGCCGACCCAGATCTCGCCGCTCCGCGTGGCCTGCACGTGGTCGATCCCGTCGCCGAACGTCTGCTCGGCCAGCACTTCGCCGTCGGGGCCGTAGACGATCGCGTTGCGGTCCGGGCTGTCCGGGCGCCACTCGCACCGTGCGCCGACCACCAGCACGCGACCGTCCGGCAGCGGCTGCACGCTCGGATACGCGAGCCGAAGATCAGGAATCCGCGCGGCGACCGCCATCTCCGGCACGTGCACGGTCACCCGCGCCGGCGTCGGACGCGACTCGGGCGCGCGCGGAAACCTCTCCAGCTGGTTCTCGGGGCCCGACCACAGCGCCGTCAACTCGCCGAACGGCCCGATCGACTCCGAAATCCGCACATCCCCCTGCTGCGGCGGCACGATCCGCGCATGGTGCCAGACGGGAACGGTCGGCAGGGCCAAGACCTTCGCCCGGTGCTCGGCGTACTTCCGCTCCCACTCTCGCATCCGGGTATCCGACCACGCTCAAGTCCGCGAACTCCACCGCGTTTCCCCGAATCGCCCGAGGGTCAAGGCGATCCACGGCCGAAGCGAAGATAGTCCCGGACCGAACCCGCTTCCGACGAGCCGATGCGGTCGAAGATCTCCAGCGCGGCACGCAGGCAGTCTCGCGCGGCGTCCTGATCGCCGCACGAAAGCGCGCAGCGGCCGAGCCCGGCCAGGGCCTGTGCCTCTTCCAGCGGGCTGTTCACCTCGCGAGCCAGCGGCAGCGCGCTCCGGTACCGCTCGCCCGCGTCCTCCACTTGCCCGGTCGCCAGCAGAAGCGCGCCCATGTGGTTCAGCGTCTCGGCTTTGCCGAGCTGGTTGCCCAGCTCGGAGAAGATGTCCAGAGCCTCGGTGTGGCACTTTTCCGCGGACTCGAGTTCCCCCAGAAGACGCAGCGCCGCGCCGAGTTCGTTGAGTCCGAACCCTTCGCCGAGCCGGTCGCCCAGCGCTCGGGAGATCGCCAGCGCCTCGTTGTGCGCGGCGGCCGCTTTCCGCGGTTCGCCGATCATCCGCCAGGCCACGGCGAGGCTGTTGAGCGCGAACGACTCGTGGAAGCCGTCGCCGAGCCTGCGGAAGCCGCCGACCGCGCGGGTGTTCGCGTCGACCGCGCCGGGGAAATCGCCGATCGCCCGCCGCGCGACCCCCAGTTCGTTCCAGGCGTCCGCCTGCCCCAGAAGGTCGTCCAGCTCCTCGTAAATGCTCAAGGCGTGCTCGTGCGAGCCGACCGCGGCCCGGTAGTCGCCGTTGACCAGATACAGGATGCCCAGTTCGTTGCGTGCGTGCGCTTCCCCGCTGCGATCGCCGAGTTTCATCGCCATGGCGAGCGCGCGCTGGAAGGCCTCGGCGGCACCGGGATAGTCGTCGAGGCAGCGCCGCACCGCCCCGAGCTGACTTAGCGCGGCAGCCTGTCCCGCCTCGTCCCCCAATGCCGTGTAACTCGCCAGGGCGGCAGTGTGCGACGTGGCCGCGGACAGGTAGTCGCCGATGCGCCGCTGCACGCTTCCCAGATGGTTCAAGGCGTGCGCCCGCGCCGCCTCGTCGCCGTTGTGCTCCGCCGCGCGCACCGCCGACTGATGCAGCCGCGACGCCCGGTCCCACGGCCCGGCGATGTAGAGGAATTTGGCCAAGCACGCCGACAAATCGACGACCTGCTGGTGCCAGCCGTGCCGGATCGCGTGGTCGGCGCAGGCGAGCAGGTTGACGGTCTCGACCCGCATCCACCGCCACGCCTCGATGCTGCTGGCCACCCGGGTGTCACGGGCCGCCCGCCGCCGGAGCGACCGGGTTTCGCGGAGCCCGTCGGTGGTCACGTCCTTGGCGATGCGCGCGGCCGCGTCGGCGGCGGTGTCGCAGTAGTAGTCGAAAAGCCTGCCGACCGCTCGTTCCGCCTCCTGCTCGCCGTCCTCGTGGCTGAGATTCCGGGAGTACTCGCGGATCAGGTCGTGCATCCGGTAGCGGTCGAAGGCCGGTTCTTCGAGCATGTGGTCGTCGTAGAGGGTTCCAAGATGCGCACCGGCCTCGGCCACCGGAATGTCCGCCATCGCCGCCGTCGCGTGCGCGTCGAGTTCCGGCCCGGGGTGCAGGCCGATGCGGCGGAAGAACCGTTGCTGGCCGGGGCCGAGTTCGCGGTAGGACAGGTCGAAGGCGGCGGCCACCTCGATGTCCTCCGCGCGCAGCCGGCCGAGCCGGTCGTGCGTCGAGTCCAGTTCGTCCGCCAGGTCGGTCACCGTCCACTGTGGACGACTGCGGAGCCTTCCCGCCAGCAGCGTCACCGCCAGCGGCAGCCATCCGCACAGCCGCACCACCCGATCGACCGCTTCGCCCTCCTCGGGCCGGATCGTCCTGCCGGACAGCCGCACGAACAACGCGGACGCCTCCTCGGCGGGCAGCACGTCCAGCGCCAGCGAAACCGCCCCGTCGAGAGCGATGAGCCGGGGGCGGCTGGTGATGATCACCAGCGATCCGGCCGCGGCCGGCAGCAGCGGTTCGACCTGCTGGTGGCTCAGCGCGTCGTCCAGGATCAGCAGCGCCCGTTTGCCCGCCAGCCGGTCGCGCCACAGCGCCGCCCTGGCGTCCAGGTCCGCGGGCATCTGCTGTGCGGTGACGCCGATCAGGGTCAGCAGCGACGCGAGCGCGTCCGCCGGTCCGACCGGCCGCTCGCCCGGGGTGTGCCCGTGCAGCCGAAGGAACAGCTGTGCGTCCGGGAACCGGTCCGCGAGAAGGTGGCCGGCGTGCACGGCGAGCGCGGTTTTCCCGACTCCGGCCATGCCGTCGATCGCGTGAATCGCGACCATCCGGCCGGTGTGCACCGCGTCGGTGATTTCCCTGAGCACGTGCTCCAGTTCCGCGGTCCGGCCGGTGAACGCGGGCGCGTCGCGGGGAAGCGTCCGTTTCGCCAGCTGGCCGTTCGCGCCGCCGTCTTCCCGCTCCGGCGAGTACCGGAGAGGCTGATCGGCGGGCGGAGCGAGGACGTCCGGAGCCTCGCCTGCCCGGTCGGCGGGCCAGGGATCGCCGGGCAGGCTCACCCACCCGGTCGTCCGGCTTCCCCGCAGCGGCACCGGAAAAGGCCGGAAGGTCTCCGCGAGGCCGCCGCGGCCGTGCCGCACGACCTCGTCGAAGAACCACGCCGAAACCATCGTCGCGAGAACGCTCGAGGACCCGGCCAGCGCGGACTTCAACGCGGGCGAGCCGACCAGCCGGAACGCCAGCACGACCGCGTTCGACGTCACGCCGTGCTGGTCGTAGTGGACCTCGCCGGCGTGCACCGCCAGCCGCAGCCGGATCTGTTCCTCCGCGCCGGCGACCCGGTTGTGCACCTCCAGCGTCTCGACGATCGCGCCGGGAAGCGATTCGGCGAACGCCGCTTTCGGCACGTCCGGAGGAACGAGCACCAGCACCCCGTCGCCGCGGTCCTCGTGGTAGCACGCCTCCCAGGGGATGTCCGCTTCCCGGAACGCCTGGCGCAGCGTCTGGTACATCGCGTCGCGCACGGACAGCTGGTTCCGGTTCGTCCGGCTCCGGTCGCTGAACCCTTCGACGTCGGCGACGAGAATCGTCCGGTGCACCGCGGCCGGCCGGGACTGTCCGTCGCCCCGCCCGGGCAGCAGGCCGAGCACGAACCGCTTGACCTGCCCGTAGACGAGCGAACCGCGGTCCTCGGGCTTGCAGATGCCCACGTGGTCCGCGTCCACCGGAATCGGCCGGACCCGGGGCAGCCCGGGATTGGCCGACGCCTCGTCCACCACCCGGACCCGGCGGGTCAGCCGCGTTTCGAAGAACACCAGGTTCGCGATCCCGGTCTCGTCCGCCCAGTCCCGGTAGCGGTCGTTGAGCTGCCGCAAGTACGCGCTGTTGCGGCGCAGGTCCTCGACCGCGGGCGTGCCCCGGTACAGCACGCCCAGCGCGTCCACCGCTCGCGCCAGCCCGGAACCCGTGTGCGGCGTGCTCAGGAAGACAACGCCCTTCGCCGCCTGCGCGAAGCACGCGAAATCGGTCCGGCCTTCGGCTGCGTGCAGCAGGATCTCCTTCACCAGCAGCCCGCCCATGCTGTGCGTGACGAAGCACAACGGACGCTCGCCGAGGCCGGTGTTCCGCAACTGCGCCATCAGGTTGACCGCCCGGTCCGGCACGGGCATCGATTGGCCGCGCCATCCGCTCGACCAAGCCTCGTACCCCATAGTCCAGACCGCGACGCCGGCGACGTCCGCGGCCAGCCACCGCGGCCAGAACGTGCCGTCCCCGCCGCGCCGCCACGACGCGCGGGCATCGCCGTCCAGCCCGTGGACGAAGACGACGTCCAGAACCGTCCGGCGCGGGACATGCACTGCCACGACCGCCGTCACTGCCGCTTCTCCCCTTGCGCGTCCGCCCTTTCTCGCCCCCAGCGCCGCCACCGGCCCGCCACCTCGAACGACCGGCGTGATCCGGGCAGGTCGCTCGTCCGGTCAACGGTCGCACGGTTTGTTGCCGCTGGACAAGAGTTGCCCGATATCGCGCCGGTGCCGGTCCACGACGACGTCCGAGCACCTGAACTGCGAAAACAGTGGTATCACTCCCGGATTTGTGGCTATCACGCCGGTCGTTGCCGCACGCGGTGCGGTTTTCCTTCTTCACGGGGCCGGAGATATCGTCCGTGTATCGGAAACCGCATACGTGCTGGCAACATCGTTCTGCCTTGACTGGCAGGCATGACCTACCGCGAACCGGCACGCGCCGCGGGGCTTCGGGCGCTGGTTCCGGCGGCCGGCATCACGATCTACGGGTGCGGGCCCGAGGAAGCCGCCTTGGTCCGGGAGGCGGTGTCTCGTTTGGGGGTGGCACCGGCTGTCACCTCGGCGGCGCTGTCCGAAGCCAACGCCGACCTCGCCGCCGGGAACCGGTGCGTCAGTGTCAGCCACAAAACCCGCATCACCAACGCCGCTTTGCGCGCGCTCGGCGAGGTCGGCGTCAAGTATCTCTCCACGCGGAGCATCGGGTGCAATCATCTCGACGTCGCCTACGCCGAGAAGATCGGCATCACGGTGGAAAACGTCGCGTACTCGCCCGACAGCGTCGCCGACTACACGCTCATGTTGATGCTGATGGCGATCCGCAGCGCGAAATCGCTCATCCGGCGGACCGACGCGCACGATTACCGGCTGAGCGATCTTCCCGGAAAAGAACTGCGCGACCTCACCGTAGGAGTCATCGGAACCGGACGGATCGGCGCGGCGGTCATCGACCGGCTGTGGGGTTTCGGCGGCCAGAAGCTGGCTTACGACCTCCGTCCGCGCACCTCGGCGGATTACGTTCCGCTCGACGATTTGCTGCGGCAGAGCGACATCGTCACCCTCCACACCCCGCTCACGCCCGAGACTCGCCACCTGCTGAACCGGCAGCGAATCGCGCTGATGAAGCCCGGCGCGATCGTCGTCAACACCGGCCGCGGCGGGCTGATCGACACCGAAGCCCTCCTGTCCGCGCTGGAAAGCGGCAGGCTGGGCGGCGCGGCATTGGACGTCCTCGAAGGGGAGGAAGGGATGTTCTATGCCGACTGCCGCCGAAAACCGATCGAGAACACGAATCTGGCGCGATTGCAGAAACTGCCGAACGTCCTGATCAGCCCGCACACCGCGTATTACACCGAGCACGCCTTGCGCGACGCGGTGGAAAACAGTCTCCTCAACTGCCTGAATTTCGAAAGCTGGACGAACCATGACTAAGCTCAAGGTCGGCGTGATCTTCGGGGGAATCTCCGAGGAACACCCCGTCTCGGTCAAATCCGCGCGAGAGGTCGCGAAGAACCTCGACCGGGAAAAGTACGAGCCGTACTGGATCGGGATCGCCAAGGACGGTTCCTGGAAGCTGTGCGACGGCCCCGTCGAAGCGTGGGAGGACGGCGGCCGCCCGGCGATGCTGTCGCCGGACCGGAGCGTCCACGGGCTGCTGGTCGAGGAGCGGGGAAAATACGAACCGGTCCGGCTGGACGTGGTGCTGCCGGTGCTGCACGGCAAACTCGGCGAGGACGGCGCGATGCAGGGCCTCCTGGAGCTGTCCGGGATCCCGTACGCGGGCTGTGACGTGCAGAGTTCCGCGCTGTGCATGGACAAATCCCTCGCCTACCTGGTCGTCGGCAGCGCGGGCATCGCGACGCCGAACTTCTGGGCCGGGACTGCGGACGAGAACGTCGACGCGAGCAAGTTCGCCTACCCCGTCTTCGTGAAACCGGCCCGGTCCGGTTCGTCGTTCGGCGTCACCAAGGTCTCGCGCGAGGAGGACTTGCCGGCCGCGATCGCGGAGGCGGCGCAGTTCGATTCCAAGGTGCTGATCGAGGAAGCGGTCGAAGGCAGCGAGGTGGGTTGCGCGGTTCTGGGCAACGGCGCGGACCTGCTCGTCGGCGAACCGGACCAGATCCGGCTGTCGCACGGGTTCTTCAAGATCCATCAGGAAGACAACCCCGAAAGCGGCTCCGAGAACTCGACCATCCTCGTGCCCGCGGACATCTCCGGCCAGGCGCGCGCCCGCGTCCAGGCGACCGCCCGGACCATCTACCGCGCGCTGGGCTGCCAGGGACTCGCCCGGGTCGACCTGTTCCTGCTGGAAGACGGCACCGCCATGCTGAACGAGGTCAACACCTTCCCCGGCCTGACCTCCTACAGCCGGTACCCGCGGATGATGGCGGCGGCCGGGTTGCCGTTCCCCGAAATGCTCGACCGGATGGTGTCGCTCGCGCTCGCCGGGGCATCCCGATGAAGCACGGTTTCGCCTTCCTGGACGAGGCAGCGCCCGGGATCCGGTGGGACGCCAAGTACGCCACCTGGGACAACTTCACCGGCAAACCGGTCGACGGATACCTGGCGAACCGGATCGTCGGCACCCACGCCTTGTGCACCGCCCTGCGAAGCGCCCAGGACAAGGCCGCGACGCTGGGATTCGGCCTGCTGATCTGGGACGGCTACCGGCCGCAGCGCGCCGTGGACTGCTTCCTGCGCTGGGCGAAGCAACCCGAAGACGGCCGGAAGAAACACCAGCACTACCCGAACCTCAACCGGTCGCAGATGTTCGAAAACGGCTACGTGGCAACCAAATCCGGCCACACCCGAGGCAGCACAGCGGATCTGACGCTGTACCGCCTCGACTCCGGCGAACTCGTCCCCATGGGCGGCGGCTTCGACCTGATGGACGCCGTCTCGCACCACGGCGCGCGCAGCATCACCGCAGCAGAGGCAGCGAACCGTCAGCATCTCCGGTCCATTATGGAGGATTGCGGTTTCGCCGCCTATGAAGCCGAATGGTGGCACTACACGCTGAAGGACGAGCCTTACCCGGAAACGTACTTCGATTTCCTCGTCGCCTAGATGACCACCAGAGCACCCCGCGTCGTGGTCGCCGGAGGCCATTCGGCCGGGCACATCGAACCCGCGCTGAACTTCGCCGACGCACTGCGAAAGCTGGCCCCCGCCGCCGAGGTCACCGCGCTCGGCACCGTCCGCGGCCTGGACACGACGCTCATCCCGGCCCGCGGTTACCCGCTGGAACTCATCCCTCCCGCGCCGTTGCCACGCAAGGTAACCCGCGCCCTCTTGCAAACGCCGTCCCGGCTGCGCGATTCGGTCCGCGCCGCCAGGACTGTCCTCGACCAGGTCCAGGCGGACGTCGTAGTGGGCTTTGGCGGCTACGTCGCCGCCCCCGCTTACCTCGCCGCCCGCCAGCGACGCCTGCCCATCGTCATCCACGAGGCGAACGTCCGCCCAGGCGCGGCCAATCGCCTCGCCGCCCGGATGACGACGCACGTGTACACCGCTTCCCCCGAAGTCCGGCTGAAGCACGGCACCGCGATCGGCATCCCGCTGCGCCCGGCGATCACCGGACTCGACCGCCCCGCAACCCGCGATGCAGCTCGCCGGAAGTTCGGCCTGCACCCCGACGGCCCGGTCCTGCTGATCACCGGCGGTTCCCAAGGCGCCACGGCCATCAATGCCGCCGCCTCCGGGGCAGCTCAACAGTTGAGAGCAGCCGGGGTCCAAGTCCTGCACATCACCGGCCGCCAGCACACCGTCGAAGCGAGCGACCCGTCGTATGTGGTCCTGCCCTACGTCGACGAAATGCACTACGCCTACGCCGCAGCCGATTTCGCGATCTGCCGCTCAGGCGCGATGACCTGCGCCGAACTGGCCGCAGTCGGACTCCCTGCCGCGTTCGTCCCGCTGCCGGACCGCGGCGGCGAGCAACGCCTGAATGCCGGGCCAGTCGTCGCGGCAGGTGGCGCACTGCTCGTCCCCGACGCCGAACTCACCCCCGCTTGGATCGCCTCCACGCTGATCCCGATCCTCACCGACCCAGCCCGAATCGCGGCGATGTCCGCCCGCGCCTCCGCAAAAGGCGCACCCAACGCCGACACCGTCCTAGCCCGGCACGTCCTGACGATCGCCGAGCGACATCGCCCCGCCAGGTAGCCGCACTGTCACCCGAAGCCCGCCGGCGGCGCCCGGCGCGAGAGAAAGCGTCCCGTCATGCGCCTGCGCGATGCTCTTCACGATCGCCAGCCCCAGCCCGACCCCGGCGTGGTCACGACGGATCCGTTCGGTACCGCGCTGGAACGGCTCGGTGAACGTCCAGATCTTCTCCGGGCTGACTTCCTCCCCGGTGTTTTCCACAATGAGCGTGCCCGCCGTCGCGGAGGCAGAGGCGCGAAGCTGCACAGTCCCGCCTTCCGGCAGGTTATGGACGATCGCGTTGTGCAGCAGGTTCGTCGTCAACTGCAGCAGCAGCGCCCGCGATCCACGAACGGCAGTGATGTCTCCCGAAGTCTCGATAACGACCCCGTGCTTCTCGGCCAGCGGAAGAAGCGTCTCCGCGGCTTCTTCGGCCAGAAGCGACAGATCGACAGGTTCCCGAGTGAACGACCGCTGGTCCGCGCGGCTGAGCAAGAGCAAGGCTTCGGTGAGCTCGATCGCCCGGGCGTTCACGACGCGGAGGCGTTCGTGAAGCTCGCCGACATCCCGGTCCGGGTCGTTGCGGGCGACTTCGAGGAGGCTCTGCGTGATCGCCAGCGGAGTGCGCAGCTCATGGGAGGCGTTGGCGGCGAATCTGCGCTGCTCGGCGACGTGCGCGTCGAGACGGGCGAGCATGGCGTCGAAGCTGTCGGCGAGTTCGCGGAACTCGTCGTCGCGGCCTTCCAGCTCGATCCGGTGCGCGAGCGACCCGGTCGAGGCGCGCCGGGTCGCGGCGGTGATCCGGGTCAGCGGGGCGAGCATGCGCCCGGCCAGCACCCAGCCGCCCAGCAGGCCGAATACCAGCAGGAGCAGCATCACGACGGCCGCGTCGGGCGCGAAGTCCTTGATCAGGTCGCGGCCGGACGGGGCCATCACCACCGGCATCACTTCCAGCGCCCGGTCCTGGTAGTTCAGCAGGAACAGGGCCACCGCGCCGAGCAGCAGCGTCCCGGCCAGCATGAGGAATCCGGCGTAGCTGAGGGTCAGTTTGAGCCGGACGCTCATCCCCGGCTCGCGGATCATCCGCGAGCCGATCCGTCGTCGATCCGGTAGCCGACCCCGGGGACGGTCGCGACCAGCCACGGTTCGCCGAGCCGTTTGCGCAGCGCCGAGACCGTGATGCGGACAGCGTTGGTGAACGGGTCCGCGTTCTCGTCCCAGGCTCGTTCGAGGAGCTCTTCGGCGCTGACCACGCCGCCCTCCGCGGCGACGAGCACTTCGAGGACAGCGAACTGCTTTCGGGTGAGCGCCACGTACCGGCCGTCCCGATAAACCTCGCGGCGGAACGGGTCCAGCTTCAGTCCCGCGATTTCCCGGACCGGCGGCCGGTTGTGCGCGCGCCTGCGGTCGAGCGCGCGCAGCCGGAGCACGAGTTCCCGCAGCTCGAAGGGTTTGGTGAGGTAGTCGTCGGCGCCGAGTTCGAAGCCGGAGACCTTGTCGTCGAGCCGGTCGGCGGCGGTGAGCATCAGGATCGGCATGCCGCTGCCGGACGCGACGACGCGTTTCGCGATCTCGTCGCCGGACGGGCCGGGGATGTCCCGGTCGAGCACAGCCATGTCGTACGCGTTGACGCTCAGCATTTCCAGCGCGGTGTCCCCGTCCCCGGCGAGATCGGCCGCGATCGCTTCCAGCCGCAGCCCGTCCCGGATGGCCTCGGCCAGGTAGGGCTCGTCCTCGACGATCAGCACACGCATGCCGTCGATGCTACGAGCAGACGCGTATCGCTGGCATATCCGAAACCGCGTACACGCTGGCAACACCGTTTCGCCTTGGCTGAACGCCATGACCCGCAGCGAATCAGCACGAAGTCCCTTCCGGCGAACCGTCCGCCGCGTGCTTCGCCGTCGTGGCGCGCTCAGCGAGGCCGACGGAGCCGTCCCGTCCGGCACGACGGTGTTCGCCGAGGTTCCGGCCGTGGCCAATCTCGACCCGGCGTTCCTGGCGGCGCTGCGCCGCGCGGCGAAGGACGCCGCGAACGACGGCGTCGAGTTCCGCGTCAACAGCGGCTGGAGATCACCGGCGTATCAGAATCAGCTTCGGCGCAAGGCAATCGCCAGATACGGCTCGGAACAAGAAGCCGCGCGCTGGGTAGCCACCGCCGACCGGTCCGCGCACGTCTTGGGGAACGCGATCGACCTCGGCCCTTTCGAGGCCACGGCCTGGTTGTCGAAACACGGTGCCGCGTATGGACTGTGCCAGATCTACCACAACGAACCGTGGCACTACGAGCTTCGTCCCGAAGCCGTCCTCCATGGCTGTCCGCCGATGTACGCCGACCCTTCGCAGGACCCGAGGTTGCAGGCCTAGGACGGATCCGCCAGCCGTTCCTGCAATCGAGCGTGCCGGAACTGGTACACCTCGCCGACCTGCCGCAGGACGCCCCGGCGATGCGCGTCGTCGAGGAAACCCATGAGGTCCAACGGGATCCGCTTGCGGGAGGCCAGCCACAACCGGCTGAACGTGTACGCGCCCCAGGCCCGGGCGATCCACACGCTCAGCCCCACCGCCAGCCCGAACACGAGCCCCGCCGCGATCGCCTGCGCCGTGCTCGAAGCCCGCGAAAAGACCTGGCCGCCGATGATCACGCCAGCGAGGCCGTAGGCGAGACTTCCCGGGCTCCGCACCAAAAACCGGCCCAGCAACGCCGACGCCAGCCCGCCGGCGAAGGCCAGCGCCAGGTCGTAATGGTCGTGGAAAACGCCGAGGAACCGCGTTTCCTTCGTGAAGGCGAACGCCATTCCGTAGAACAAGCCCAGCGAAACAATGAAGGACAAGGTGAACGACAGCGTCGCGGCGCGGTCGTTGCGCAGGACGCTCGCCGGACTCGACACCCGGCTCGCCTCCAGCGGCGTGTCCAGCCAGACGTGCACCCCGATCGCCAGCCCGAACACCACCGCGAGCAGCGCGATCACCCCGGCCGACAGCGACCACGCCAGCCCGAGGCAGACCCCGATCAGCACCCCGACCGCGAACCGCCGCAGGAATCGGCCCGCCGTGCCGCGGAACCGCGCCTCCACCCGCAGCGGCCCCGGTCGGCTGCCGACGGTATGCGTTACACAACCTGCCACCGCGAACGACAACCCGTAGATCGCGCCGATCACCGGCCCCGCCGCGATCCAGCCGGTGAGCGCGAACAGCAACGCGGGCGGCAGCCCGAGGCAGAGCCCGAGGACCAGCCTCGGCACCGCGCGATCCAGCTGCCACCACGCGAGATCGCGGCTCTGGTCGCGTTCCAGTTGCCGGGCGAAGAAGCTCAGCCAGCGCTGTGCCTGGTCCGCCGGGTAATCGCGCGGCCGGGTCGGCCGGTCGAGCCGCGCGGGCGGTGCCGGGCGGGAGGTGTAGACCACCGGCAGGTACTCGTCCAGCAGATGTCCCTCGATCGCCGCGCGGTCGGGAAACCTGGTCGTCTCGCAGAGTTCGCCGGGATCGGTCGAGGGATGCGCGTACGCCGTCCTCGCCAGGTCGACCATCAGCGGTGTGCGAAGTGCCTGTGCCAATGGGCTTTCCGGGTTCTGCCGCAGCTGCCGGACCACCGGCTCCCAACGGGTTTCGCCGAAGCGCTGCCGCGCGGTGAGAAAGTCGATCGCGTCCTCGGTCTCGACCGGTTCGATCTCCACCACCGCCGCCCGCGACAGAAACGTCCCGGACTGCCGCACCGCGTACTCGTACTCAGTGCTGCGGCAGGTCACCACGAGCGGCCGGCCTCCGGAAACCGCCTGGTCCAGCGCGTCGATCGCGGCGGTGTGCAGCCCGGGGGCCAGCTCGTCGAGGCCGTCGAGCACCGGGATGACGCGGCCTTCGAGCACCAGCCGCAGCGCCGCGCCCTTGCCGTACGCGCCGATGTTGGCCAGGCCCGGATACTCCTCGACCAGCCGTCGGGCCAGCCAGCCGTGCAGGTGTTCCTCGCGCGGATTCCACGACGACAGCGGCAGCAGCACCGGCACCGGTTCGCCCGGCGGCGGGTCGGCCAGCAGCCCGAGCGTCAGCAGAATGGCCAGCACCGATTTCCCCGCGCCCGGTTCGCCGAGCACGACCAGCTGCCGTGCCGGAACCTGCCGGAACTTCGCGACGACGTCGGTGAGATCGCCGCTGAACGTCAGCCTGCTCTGCTCGCCGGGCCGGCCGAGCACCGCCGACGCCGCCGCGGCGACCGGGCGCTCGGTGCTCGTCCAGGTCAGCGGTACCGGCTCCGGACGGTGCAGCGAACGGATCTCGGCCTCCGCGGTCCACTGCCGCACGATCGCCGCCGCGAGCTCGTCGGCCGCGCGATCGAGCTGACTCGACGGCTGCTCCGGCGGGCTCGGGGTTTCCTCGGCCGCCGGTTCTTCCGTCTCGCCGCGCAGGATCTGTTCGTGCAACCGGCGCACCTCGGCACCGGGATCGACCCCGAGCTCCTCGGCGAGCTGCGTCCGCAACCGCTGAAACACCGTCAGCGCGTCCGCCTGCCGCCCGCTGCGATCCAACGCGAGCATCAGCTGTGCGTACGGCCGTTCCCGCAGCGGATGTTCCTCGACGATCTCCGCCAGCTCGTCCACGACCTCGCGGTACTGGCCCAGCTTCAGCTGCCAGTCAATGCACAGCTCCAGCGCGGCGAGCCGCTGCTCCTCCAGCCGCGCCGCCCGCCCGGCGAGCGCCGCGGCGTCCAGACCGTCCAGCACCGGACCGCGCCACAGCTTCAACGCCGACCGGATCTTCTCGACGCCCTCGATCAGCGCGCCGCCCGCCGCCGACTGGCGGGCAGCAGCGACAGCGTCGGTAAATCGAAGCCAGTCGACTTGCTGATTGTCGACCGTAATCCGGTAGCCGGAGCCATCGGTGACGATCAGTTGTTGCCCGGGATCGGCGAGCCGCTCGCGGAGCACCGAAACACAGTTCTGGATCTGCTTGGTGGCCGTCGCGGGCGGTTCGCCGTCCCAGGTCGCCTCGATCAGCTTCGGCAGCGGAACGACGGAGTTCGGCGACAGCAGCAAACACGCGAGCACGCGGCGATGGCGTGCGCCGGGCAGCGTCAGCCGGTCGGATCCATTCTGGATTTCCAGCGCTCCGAGCACGCGAAAATCCATTCCGCGGTTCCCCCCTCGGCTCCGGCACCGCTGCGGGGCTGAGCATACCCGCGCAGGTCAACGGCCTCGCGGAGGAGGAAGGGACAGACCGAGGACAGGTTGGGGACGACGCCGGGCACGGTGGAACCACGTCCGGCCCCCGAGGTGGGGACCTGGTCGCCGGCTCGGGGGCCGGCGGCGGTGGGGCCGGGCGGACACCCTCCGCATAACCGGTTCCGGACCGCATCTCGGTGCCGTCGGGATCGAGGGGGGAGGGGCGGGTGCTGGGGGTACTCGCCGCCGCTCGAGCGAAAATCCGGTGCCGTCCGTGATCGTCTTCGTGACAATCGCGGGCATGGAGGAAGTCGAAATCGTCGTCGCCCACCACGAACGCGCGACCTTGCGCGTCGGCGACGTGTTCCTGAAGGTCGACACCGACCAGGCGCGCGCCGACGCCGAGGTCGCCGCGATGGCGCTGGCACCGCTCCCGACGCCGGAGATCTTGTGGCGGAAACCGCCCGTGCTCGCCCTCGCCGCGCTGCCCGGACGGGAACTCGGTCGTCCCGGAAAACCGTCGACCGCGTCGCCGGAAGCCTGGGCCGCGGCCGGAGCCGCCGCCCGAAAACTGCACGAAGCACCGCTGCCGCCGACCCCCGGCTTCAACCTCGATGAACTCGCCGCGGACCTCGACCGCGAATGCGCGTCGCTGATCGCGAACGAGGTCCTGCCCGCCGACCTGGTCACCGGCAACCGCCGCCTCGCCGAAGCCGCGCTCCGGCCGCGGACCCCGGTGTTCATCCACGGCGATCTGCAGGTCGCGCACATCTTCATCGAGGGCGACGAGGTGACCGGCGTTCTCGACTGGTCCGAAGCCGCCCAGGGCGACGCCCACTTCGACCTCGCCGCCTTGACCCTCGCGCACCAGGAACACCTCGACGACGTCCTGGCGGGATACGGCGGCGGCATCGACCTCGACGTGCTCCGCGCGTGGTGGTCGCTGCGCAGCCTGCGGGTCGTCCACTTCCTGGTCGGGCACGGCTTCGACCCGGCACCGGAGGTCGCGGTCCTGGAGGCTCAGCTATTCTAGTACTAGAATAGCTGGCATGGCCGCCCTGACCGACGCCGAACTGACCATCCTCGGCCTGCTCGTCGAGCAGCCTCAGCACGGTTACGCGCTGGAGCGGGTGGTGGAGGAACGCGGCATCCGCACGTGGACCGCGCTCGGCTTCTCCTCGATCTATTACGTCCTCGACAAGCTGGCCAAGCGCGGCCTGATCGAAGCCACCGGCGCTCCCCGCTCCGGCAAATCGCGCGCGACCATCCAGGCCACGCGGGCCGGCGTCGAACTGTGCGCGGAGGCCACCCGCGAAGCGCTCACCGCGCTGACCCCGATCCACGCACGAGTCCTTGTCGCGATGGCCAACAGCCCCGGCCTGCCGGACCCGGAAGTACGCGCCGGGCTGACCGCGCGGCTCGCCGCGTTGCGCGAACAACTCGCCGAAGTCCGGGCGACGCGCGCCCGCCAGGAACCCTTGCCGGACGCGGCGGCGGCGATTTTCGACTACAGCGAAGCCATGCTCACGGCCGACCTCACCTGGACCGAAAGCGTCCTCACCAAGGAGACCACGGTGGACAAGTACGACGTCAAGAAAGCCCACCGCGCGCTGTATTCGCCGCCGTCGAAGGACTTCACCGTCGTGGACGTGCCCGCGCTCCAGTACCTCGCCGCCGACGGTCACGGCGACCCGAACACCGCCCCGGAGTACACGAACGCCGTCGAAGCGCTGTACGGAATCGCTTATTCGGTGAAGTTCGCGAGCAAGAAAAACCTCGGCCGGGACTTCGTCGTCGGACCGCTCGAGGGCCTGTGGCGAGCGGACGACCCCAGCGTTTTTCTCGCTCGGGACAAAGGGAAATGGGACTGGACGATGCTGATCAGCCAGCCGGATTGGGTCACCGAGGAGATGGTCCGGGAGGCCGCTGAAAGCGTCGCGAAGAAGAAAGACAACCCAGCGCTCGCCGGGGTCCGGCTACGCACGCTGACGGAGGGCACGAGCGTCCAGATCCTGCACCTCGGCTCGTACGACGACGAAACGCCCACGCTGAACCGGCTCCACCACGAATACCTGCCTGAGCACGGCCTGACCTTCAACGGCGACCACCACGAGATCTACCTGAGCGACCCGCGCCGCACCGCGCCGGACAAGTTGAAGACGGTTCTGCGGCAGCCGGTCAAGCCTCTTGGAACACGATCTGCTCCGGCGGAGTCGTGAGCTTGAGTGTCTGCCGCCGGACGGACAGGAGCGTGTGGAGTTCGGTGGCGTGCCCGTCCGGGATGGTGAAAAGCCGGTCGTTGCGGGTGTCGACGTAGTCCGCGAACCCGGCGAGCGAGACGCCGTCGCTCTCGTCCAGGCTCAAGTAATCAACGAGGCGGCGGAACAGTTTCGGCAGCAGCACCACGTCGTCGCGCAACTGGGCGCGGCTGGTCAGCCGGAACCCGCTGGTGGTCACGTCGTGCTCCCACACGCCCTTGCCCGCGGTGCGCGCCGCGACCGCCGCGTCGGCCATCGCCTGCCGGAGATCCGGGTAGAGCTTGGAGTAGAACGTCGGATACGCCAGCCCAGTTTCGAGCAGCCGGAAATTCGCCGACGCCTTCAGCGCTTTCGGATCGAGATGCACGTCTCCGCCGTCGGTGGACCGACCCGCCCGCTGCCCGGGAAACGCGAAAGCGACCGCGCGGCCGTACTTGTCGGCGAACCGGGTCAGGATGTGCCCGCTCGTCTCGCCCGGCGTGCTGGTGGAAACGCGACCGCCTTCGTCGCGCTCGACCTTCGTAAAACCGAGGTACCGCAACAGTTCCGCCCCGGCAGCGTCAGCCAGTTCTTTCGGCTGACGCCACAACTCAGCTCCCGCGACGCGCGGCCGGTAATGCGTCTCGAGCGCGTCGATCCCGTCGAGGCGCAACTGCACCCCGCCCCGGGAATTGGTGCGCACCTTGAGGTTCGCGGCGGAAAACGCGTCCGCCCGGTCGGGATAGAACCGGACCGAGTCCCCGTCCGGCGAAGCCCCGACGACCCGGAAATGACCTTTGATCAATGTCAACGCCCGCGGAATGACGGTAACTGCCGGAAGTGCCCGGCAGTTACCGTGTTTCCCGAGCCGTCACCAAGCGGTCACTCGTGTTGTGACCACCCGTCACGCCCCGTACGTGCGTTATTACTGGCAGGCTTCGCAATCCGGGTCGTCGATGCGACAGGCGGCGCCGTCGACGAGCGGAAAGTCGAAGTCGTCCAGAACGGGAACGACCGAGGCGGTTTCTTCGGACGCGGCGGGCGGCGTGGTGGGAGCAGACATATCCGTTGTAGCGCTCAAGATCGCCGAACATTCCGTGACGCCCGCCACAGCTCAGGCCACCCAGTCCGGAAGAATCTTGTCGCCGTCCGCCGTCGCGCACGCCGGCACCACGCCCGTCCGGTACACCCGCGTACTGCCCGGCGCGCACACGATCGCCACCATGCCGTTGTCCGCATCGGCCCGCACCTGCCGCTCGGCGTCGGCGGGCATCACCACCGTCTCCCCCTCCTGCACGACCTCAACGACGCCGCCCAGCTCGATCTCCGCCCCGCCACCGAGAACCGTCCACACCTGCTCGGTGTCGAACGCATGCACCGGCCCGACCGCGCCCGGTGCCATCTCAACCCTCCAGACCGCCTGCTGGCTGCCGCCCTGAGTCGGCGACGCCAGCGTCGTCATCACCGCGTTCGGCGTCTCCGTCCGACGGCTGTCCCTGATGACCACCACTTGCCACTCCCCTTACAATCGACAACACGGTTGTCCATATAGTCAACGAGGTTGTCTACCTATGTCAAGCGATCCGCCCGGATACGAACTGCCACTGCGCCTGCTGTTCGGCTTCCGCAGCCTGATCGACGACCTGCACGCCGAACTGGCGAAGCAAGGCCACCCCGACGTACGGCCGATGCACGGCTTCGTCTTCCAGGCGATCGGCCCGTCCGGCACGACCGCCGTCGACCTTGGCCGCACCCTCGGCGTAACCAAACAGGCCGCGGGAAAGACAATCGACACCCTGGAACGACTCGGCTACGTCCATCGAGACCGCGACCCCGACGACGGCCGCCGCATGCTGGTGCGGCTGACTGACCGAGGCCTCGACTGCCTCGCCAAGTCAGCGCAGATCTTCGACCGACTACGCGCGGAGTGGTCTGAAACCCTGGGCGCCGGACGGCTTCGCGCATTGGAAGAGGACCTGCGGAAGGTCGCCTCGCCGGAGTCCGCCCGACTGGACCTGCCAGGCTGGTTCTCCGGCGCTTGACACCGATCGGGACCGGCAGTTGGATCCGCTCATGCATCGAAGACGGGGAATCCTGCTGGCCGCCGCCGCAACGACCGGCGCGGCAATCGCGGTGACCGTGGGGCTGGCGTCCAGCACCGAACAGCCACAGCCCACTCCGGTTGCCGCTTCCGCCCCTTCCTCGGCTCCGGCGTCCCCTTCCCCGGCCGCCGCTTCGCCCTCCCCCTCCGCCGCCTCGCCAACTTCGCCGGTTCCTCCGCCGCCCGCCGCGAAGCCCGCCAGCGCGCATCCCCCGCACCACAGCAACCCGGTGCCGAAGCCCGCACATTCAGCGACGAGCGACCGCGCCCCCAGCGACGCAATCCGCGATCGCGTCTACCAGCCACCGCTCAACCCGCGGCCTCAAGGCCAGGTCCCCGGAGCCGGTTGGGAACCCGGAACGAAGTCCGGCAACACCGGCCCGTCCGACGAGCCCGTCACGACCCCGACGCCCTTGCCGAATCCGGGAACGCACCAGTCCGGTTGAGCAAAGGCCGCACGGAGAACTGCAGACTCCGCCCGGTACCGCTCACCGGCGAAGGCTGATCGGCGGAACCGTCGCCCCACGCAACGTCAAAGCGTCAATCGTCACGGGCCGATACGACAGCGTCTCCAACCGCCCCACCATCTTCTCCACCGGCGCGTCCACGTCCGTGCCGAAGAAAAACGCCCACTCGTGCTCCGGCGAACCAAAGTAAACCGGCGACGGGAAGACCTCCTCGAACCGACGCCAGCACTTCACCAATGTCGAGTTCCGCCACAATGTCGGGCACCCGCCCTGATACGCGACCACCCCGCCAGGCGTCAGCAACGACCGGCACTGAGCCAGGAATTCCGCACTGTACAACCGATTGTGCTGAGCTTCCGTGGAATCCTGCTCGTCCGGCAGATCAACCAGCACCACGTCGTACTTCTCGCCGCAGGTGTGGACGTACTCCCACCCATCGGCGTAATGCACCCGCACCGGCCCCTCGCCACGCTCCGCCCGAGCCAGCTCGGCCGGCGAGTACCCGTACGGAAGATGTTCCGCGCAAAGCCGAACCGCCTCGACATCGATGTCCACGTGATCGACCGAAGCTCCCGCCTCGGCCGCGATCTGGCACACCACGCCTTCGCTGGACCCGACCACCAACACCCGGTCCACAGTGGACGCCAGCAGCAGCGCGGGCACCAGCAGCGCCTCGTGATACACCAGCTGGCTGAACTCGGTGCTCTGCCGCTCGTCGTCGCAGAACAGCGAAATCCCCTGCGCCGTCTTGCCGATCACCACGTGCTGGCAGGCAGTCCGCGTGTCGACCAGCACGTCCGAGACCTGCCACAACCGGGTCAGCCCAGCGCCGACTGGTTCCTCGATGTTCAACTGTCTTCCTGTCCTCTGTGGATAGTGGTGACCCGCGAAACGCTCGCGCCGAGCAAATCGCGCAGCACCTGAACGGCCAGCTCCGGATCCGCCTTGCGCCCGCACGTGAACACATCCACGAACGCCGACCCCCGCTCCGGATACGTGTGAATCGAAGCGTGCGACTCCGACAGCAGCGCCATCGCCGTCACGCCGTGCGGCTCGAACTGCTTGTACGTCAACTCGCACACCGTCGCGCCGGCCTTGTCCAGCGCACGTTCCAAGCTCTCGCACAACAAGGCCGGATCGTCGAGCAACTCCGCGGACACCCCGGAAAACTCGGCCAGCACATGCCGTCCGGCGAACTCCCCGACCCCAGCGGCCTCCCCGCCGACGAAGTACGACCGCAACGGCGGAAATCCGTTGAACGACACCGAAGAGTAGCTTTGTGTGTACGCTCCGGCACTCGGAATGTCGACGTAATCCCCCGCCCGCAACGCCAATGGCATCCGATAAGGCGTGCGCTGATAAAGCACGTCGTCCCCGTCGCACGTCGGCCCCGCGATCACCACGGGCCCGTCCGGACCGCCGTCATGCGCGGTAACCAGCCGATACGCGATGGCCTCGTTCTCCGTCTCGGCAAGCCCGCCGTACCGGCCGATGTCGAGGTACACCCAGCGCCGCTCGTCCGCTGAAGACTTGCGCGACACCAGCACCACCTCGCTGCGAATCACCCCCGCCGACGCCACCACCGCCCGCCCCGGCTCGAACGACAACGCGGGCGCGACCGCGAAATGCCGCCCCACCGACTCGCGAATAACCGCCGCGTACTCCTCCAACGGCGGCGGCGCGGTCAGATACCCCACCGGAAAACCGCCACCAATGTTCAAGCCCCGCAACGAAACCCCGCGCTCCGCAACCGCGCGCGTCACCTCCGCCGCCGCAGCGATCCCGGCGTCCCAAGCCCGCGGATCACTGTGCTGAGACCCCACATGAAACGCGACGCCCTCCGGATCAAGCCCCAACTCGGCCGCCCGAACCAACAGGTCGACCGCCATGTCCGGCGCACACCCGAATTTCCGCCCGAACGGCGTCAGCGCACCCGGACTGTCCACGAGAATCCGGCAAGAAGCAGTCGCCCCCGGCGCGAACTCCGCGAGATTCTCGAGATCCTCAAGGCTGTCAAAGGTAAACCGCCGCACCCCCACGCGGTGCGCGAATTCGATGTCCCGCGCCTTCTTCACCGTGTTGCCATAGGACAGCAGCTCCGGCCGCACCCCTTGCGCGAGACACAACTCGATCTCCTCGCGCCCGGCGACGTCAAACCCTGCTCCGGCTTTCCGAAGCACCCGCACCACTTCCGGCGCCGGATTGGCCTTGACCGCGTAGTACATCCGAGCTTCCGGCACCATCTTCTGGAGCCGCTCGCAGTTCCCGCGCACCACGTCAAGGTCCACCACGAGACACGGCGTGGGCGGCCGTCGTTCCTCCAGGAACGCCCGGCACCGCTCCACCACCCGCGAGAACCCTTCAGTCACAACGCCCGAGTATAGGTGCCGGTTTCACCGCAGCAGCTCACCCAGCCGCCGCTGGGCAAAGCCTACGAACGGTACACAGTCCATCACCTGGCAGTCCGCCGCACCGATCTTCCCCCGACGCACGCCGCCCGCCTCGCCGAATTCGGCCCCGACCTGAGGAAAGAACCGCCCGTTGTCGTCCCCGACGTCGTCGGTCCGCACCCACACCCGCTCCCCGTCCACCAGGTAGGGAAACCGCCGAACCTTCCGTCGATGACGCGGCACCAGAGATTCGGCGTAGTGCAGGAACGAGTTCCGATCATGCCCGACCCCGAGCAGCACAATCCGCGCCCGCTCCCGATACAGCCAGTCAAACGGCGACCCCACCCCCACCGCATACCCCAGCGGCTGCCGGCGCGTCACCTCCTCGGCCCGAGCCCCGACCGCCGCCACCGACGCCTGCGGATGCCGGCTACGGCGCCGCCCCTCCCACCTCAGCAACGCGTTCGGAACCGCCCCCATCGGCGTCACCAGCCCCTCGTGAAACAACGGCACCCGCCCCCGCGCCTCCTCAACCTCAGCGTCCCCCGGCCCCGGCACCTCCGGAAACGGATCCGCCACCTGCGGCGTAAACGCAGGCACCACGACCGTCCCCGCGGAACCCACCGCCCGCAACAACCCCCGCACCACCGCATCCGCCCCGCCATCCACGTTCCCCAACGCGGACAACGACGAATGCACAATCACCACCCCACCCTCAGCAACCCCCAACTCCCGAACCCCCGCACACACCACATCCGCGTCAACCACAACCACAACCGCCACCTCCCTCGCAACTCGCCAAGACGACCACTCCACCCCCGCCCCTCGCCCCCGCCGCAGTTAGCACTGGCTCAACAATCAAAAGCGAGGGAGTCCAACCCACCCCGTCACCAAGAAACAGGCAACTTCACAACCCCGAAAATATTCTGATACTCAGACCGCAACGGCACCTCTCCCGCCACCCGCAGCGTCGGAAACCGCCGCACCAACGCAGGCAACGCCACCGTCATCTCCACCCGAGCCAACTGCTGCCCCAAACACTGATGAATCCCGTGCCCGAACCCCACATGCCCAGTCGCGACCCGCCGCACATCCAGCTCATCCGGCCGCTCGAACTTCACCGGATCCCGATTGGCCGCCTGCACGGACAACACCACAGACTCCCCAGCCCGAATCACCTGTCCGCCGACCTCAACATCCGTCAACGCGGCCCGAACCCCGGTGTGCGCGATGGACAGATACCGCATCAACTCCTCGACCGCCCCGCCGGCAGCCTCCGGCTCATCCCGGACCACAGCCCACTGCTCCGGATTCCTCAACAGCGCATACGTCCCCAACGCCACCATATTCGCCGTGGTGTCCAGCCCAGCGGCGAGCAGGAACGTCCCCAGCCCAGCCAGTTCCTCGTCAGTCAAATCACTGCTGGTCAGATCGCTGAACAAGTCATCCGTGGGCGTGGACCGCTTAGCCGGTACCAACGAAGCCACATAGTCCTGCAACTGGCCATAAGCAATCATCCTCTCCTCTTCGGAAAGACCGATATCGTTGATCGCCGCGGCAGATCCGAGAAACGACGCCCGATCCGAATACGGCACCCCGAGCAGTTCGCAAATCATCACCGCGGGCACCGGATGCGCGTAAGCCGCGACCAGATCGACGCCAGGACCGGCCTTCTCCATCACATCCAAATACTCGTCCGCGACCTCAGCCACCCGGTCGCTGAGCAACCGCATCCGCCGAACCGTGAATTTCCCCGTCAGCAACTTCCGGAACCGGGTGTGCTCCGGCGCGTCGATCCCCGTCATGTCCCCGACCGGAGCCGGCGGCAGTTCCGAAAACTGCTCCATCCCGGGAAACGGGTAGTGCCACAATTCGTACCGGTTGCTGAACCGCTGGTCCCCCAGAATCGCCCGCACCTCCGCGTGCCCGGTGGCCAGCCATCCGACGTGCCCGTCCGGAAACGCCATCCGCGTCAGCGGAGCCCGCTCCCGCACCTCGGTCAGCGACGGCGGCGGATCGAACGGACACCCCTGCGCCCGCCCCATCGGAACCCCTTGCACAACGTCTTCCCCAGTCATCCCCGTGCCCCTTTCAGTGTGCGTATTCGCGATTGAAAAGCTTCTTGGACCAGAGATATCCGCCGACGCCCATCACGGCGCACCAGCCGAGCGCGAACCACAGGTGGTTGCCGAGCGGCTTGTCGAGCAGCAGCGCGCGCAGGGTCTCGATGATCGGCGTGAACGGCTGGTACTCGGCGAACCACCGCAGCGCACCCGGCATCGAATCCGCGGGCACGAACCCGCTGCCGAGGAAAGGCAGCAGCAGCAACGGCATCGGGGTGTTGCTGGCCGATTCGACACTCTTGCTCACCTGTCCGAGCGCGACACACAGCCACACCAGCGCGAGCGCCACCACCACGAGGAACCCGACCGCGGCGAACCACGAACCGACGCTGGCGGCGGGCCGGAAACCGACCAGCAACGCGACCCCGGTGACCACCACGAGCCCGAACAACGCTTGCAGCACACTGCCGAGCACGTGCCCGGTCAGCACCGAAACCCGGGCGATGTGCATGGTCCGGAACCGGGCGATGACGCCTTCGGTCAGGTCCATCGCCACCGAAATCGCCGTTCCCTGCACGGTGGCGGTAATGGTCATCAGCAGAATCGTCGGCGCGACGAAATTGGCGTATTCGGCTCTGCCTCCGCCGGCCCCGCCTAATCCGGCGCCGAGCGTGCCGCCGAAAACGTAGACGAACAGCAGCAGGAACACCACCGGCATCCCGACCAGCATGATCGTCAGCGACGGATACCGGAGCATGTGCTTGAGATTCCGGCGCAGCATGGTCATCGAGTCGCGGACCGGGTGGAAGCGCAGATCTGGTCCGGCGAGAGCGGGAGCAGTCATCGGGAAGTCACCTTTTCGTCAGTGGAGTTGCCGGTGAGGGCAAGGAAAACGTCGTCGAGATCAGGAGTGTGCACGGAAAGCTCGTCGACCTTCACCGAAAGCGAGTCGAGCCGGTCGATCAGCGATTTGAGCGACTGCAGGCTGCCGTCGTTCGGCACACGCAGCACCAGCGCGTCGTTCTGCCGGGACGCCTCGCTCAGCCCGCGCTGCGCGTGGATGAGGTCGGCCTCTTCCTCGAAGCGCAACTGGACGTGTCCGCCGGGGATCTGGCGCTTGAGCTCTTCCGCGGTGCCTTCGGCGACAATCCGGCCGTGGTCGAGCACGGCGATCCGGTCGGCCAGTTCGTCGGCTTCTTCGAGGTATTGCGTGGTAAGGAAAATCGTGACCCCGCCGGCCACCAGCTTGCGCACGATCTCCCACATCGCCCGGCGGCTGCGCGGGTCGAGGCCGGTGGTCGGCTCGTCCAGGAAGATCACCTGCGGGCTCCCGACGAGCGTCATCGCCAGGTCGAGCCGCCGCCGCATGCCGCCGGAGAAGGTCGACACCGGCTTCTTCGCCGCTTCGACGAGATCGAACTGTTCGAGCAGCTCCGCCGCGCGCCGCTGCCGAGTGGACCGGTCGAGGTGGTGCAGATCCGCCATCAGCAGCAGATTTTCCTCGGCGGTCAGCAGATTGTCGACGGCGGAGAACTGCCCGGTGACACCGATCGAGGCGCGCACCCCGTCGGCTTCCGAGGCGACGTCGTACCCGGCGACCTGCGCCGCGCCGCCGTCCGCGTTGATCAAAGTGGACAGAATCTTGACCGTGGTGGTCTTGCCCGCGCCGTTCGCGCCGAGCAGCGAGAAGACGGTGCCGCGGGCGACGGTGAGGTCGATGCCGTCGAGCACGAGGTGGTCGCCGAAGGATTTGCGCAGTCCGGCGGCGGCGATCGCCGGCCGGGAATGGTTGCTGGACACAGGTTTCTCCAAGACTGTGATCAGGAGCGGTGGATGACGATTTCGCCGAACGCGGTGTGCCCGCGGACCTCGACGGTTTCGGTGGACTCCCCCGGGCTGGCCGAGGTCTCGAGCTGATTGCGCACGTGGCCGAAGTTGGTCTTCACGTCGAGCCAGGCCGCGGTGCCCTTGGCGATGCCGATCCGCAGGTCGCCGATCGCGCTCTCGAGCACGACCGAACCGCGGACGACCTCGCCGAGCGAGATGGCGCCGTTGGACGTCTTCGCGTCGACCCCCGCGCCGGCGTGCTCGACCGTGATGTCGCCGTTGGCCGCGCGCACCCGGACGTCGCCGCCCGCGGACTCGATCGTGGTGTCGCCGTTGGAGTTCTTGATCACCGCGGTCCCGTCGACCGGGCCGAGCCGGATCCGCCCGGACGCGGTGGTGACCTCGGCGTCGCCCGCGATGGCGTCGACCGTGACGTGGCCGACCGAGGTGTCGACGCGCAGCGGGCCGGTGCGGTCGAGGCTGACGTTCCCGGCCGCGGTCTTGAGCCGCGCCTGCCCGAGTTCGCCGGAGCCCTGGAAGGCGCCCGCCTGCACCTCGGCGGAAACCCGCGAGCCGGTGGGCAGTTCGACCGTCACGTCGACCGAGCGGGTCTTGCGGGAGAAGTCGAACGCCCGCATCTTCGGGCCGGTGATGTGCAGCGCGCCGTTGCTGTACTCGACGCGGATCTGCTTGGCGGTCTTGACATCGGAGTCGTCCGATTCGTCGGTCGGGCGGACGTCGACGACCGTGTCGGCGCGGTCGCTCGCGGCGAACCGGACGTGGCCGACGCCGAGGTCGACGGTGACGGAAATCGGTTCGGGAGTGTCGAATTTAGGCATGGTTGTCCCCACATTTCGGTTAGGTGTGCCGTCTCCGCAGGTCAGAGACGGGTGAAGGAGTTAGCGAAGAAGGGAGCTACCGGACCCAGCCGGTGAAGCTCTGCTTGGAGAAACTGCCGCCGGGCTGCTCGAAGCGCTGTTCGCGTTCGGGCCGCTGCTGCAGCGCCGCGGTGGCCGCCCGGACGAGCCAGGCGTTGACCGAACGACCCTCCTTGGCGGCGGCCTCCTCGACCGCGGCCTTGAGCTGTTCGGGCAGCCGCACGTTGATCCGCGCCGACGGCCCGTCCTCGGAGAACAGCGGTTCGCTCTGCTCCGGAGCCGGTTCGGCCGCGGCCGCGGCGGGCTGAGCGGGTTCAGCGGGCGGCGCGGCCACGACGAAGTTCGGGTCGCGGCCGCGCAGGCGCAGTTCGACCGAGCCGGGCGCGAGGTCCCGGGTGATCTCGTCGACGGCGCCGGACAGCGTGTCCAGGAGGGTCATCCGAATCGCCGATTCGAGCGATCCGGTCAGCCGCTCGACCAGCGCGCGCCCCTCTTCGCCACTGGCCTCGGCCAGCGTCGCGAATTCCCGCCCGAGGTTGCTTACGTACGTGGTCAAGTCCATGGCACCACTATGGCACACGCTTGGCACCACCACAAGCCATCATGGCTCACTTTGGCACCACTACGGCACCGTTGAGAGCAAAACCCCAGTTCAGAGCGTGGTGCCATCCGAAAAATCAGGTGCCGCAATGGCGTGCCGCCCGATCCCGCAGCAGGGCAAGCCCGCATCTTGAGCCACCGCCGCCACGATCCGCAACGCCCCAATGTGGCATTGGGTGCGTCAGGCGCACCGAACGCCACATTGGGTGCGTCGCATGCACCCAATGCCACATTGGGGTTGTCTCAGTGGTGCGGTGTGTGGCGGGTTCGTTGTAGCGGTGGCTGGCCAGGAGATGCGGAGCACCGCCTGCGGCCAGCCGGGCCGCGTGGCTCCGTTGCTGCCCGGCCGCGCTACGCGAGAACCCCGCGCAAAACGGGGTCTCCCCGCAGGGCTGCGCGGTTGCATGCGGCGCGGGGCCGCTGGCAGCTGCGGCGATGCGGCCGACCCTCGCCGCGCCGCTCCCCGCTCCCGCAGACGTCCTTCACAAACCTCCCCAAGGCCCACCGCTGAACAACCCCAACGCGGCATTGGGTGCGTCAGGCGCACCGAACGCCACATTGGGTGCGTCGCATGCACCCAATGCCACATTGGGGGTTTTTCATCTTGGTTTGTGCTGGTCATGGTGGGTTGACCG
>NZ_BAAAHV010000006.1:132152-223543 GCF_039525725.1 Amycolatopsis albidoflavus | reverse complement strand
GCGGCCGATCAAATCCGGTGCTGCTGCGGTTTTGTCCGGCCTGGTCAGCGAATGCCGCCGGCGCCGGGTGGTCCCGGCGATGCCGCGTTCGCGCATGACCCGTTCGACTTTCTTGTGGTTGACCGCGTCGCCGCGCCGCCGCAGTTCCGCGGTGACGCGCGGGCTGCCGTAAGCGCCCTGGTGGGCGGCGTGGATCCCGGCGATCTCCCCGGCCAGCCGGTCCTCGGCCGCGGCCCGCTGTTGCCGGACCGGGGCGGCGGCGAGCCATTCGTAGAACCCGGGACGGCGGACCCCGAGGACTCGGCACAGCCGGGCGACACCGAAAGTGTCGCGGTGGGCGGAGATGAACCGGTAGCTGCGGGTCAACGATCCATCTCCTGCGCGAAATAGGCGGCCGCTTTGCGCAGGATCTCCTTTTCTTTCTCCAGCTCCGCGACCCGCTTGCGCAACGCGCGCAGCTCCCGCTCGGCCGTCTCGCCGCCCGTTTCGGCGACTTGATCGGCGCGGTCGGCGGCACGCACCCACGTCCGCAAGGTCTCGTGATTCACCCCCAGCTCACGAGCCACCTGCGCCAACGGACGAGACGACGACCGCACCAACGCGACCGCATCCCGCCGGAACTCTTCCGGATACTTCGACGAACCAGACACAACAACATCCTTCCCCAAGCCGAAGCCAAGGATCAGGGTGTCCGGCCCGCCGGGGGAACCTCACACAATGAACCTTCGGGGTGCCCCACGCAACCAACGGGCGCAATGTCGCCGCCAGGCGACGAGCCAACCTCACAACCACCCCCGATCATCAGCAACCCGAACCGCCCCCATCCGATTCCGAGCCCCGGTCTTAGCAATAGCCCCCGACAAATAATTCCGCACAGTCCCCTCAGACAAATACAAACTCCCCGCAATCTCCGCCACCGACCCCCCACCCCGAGCCGCAATCAACACATCCCTCTCCCGAGCAGTCAACGGCGATTCCCCAGCAGCCAATGTCGCCACCGCCAACGCCGGATCCACCACCCGCTCCCCCAGCATCACCCGCCGAATCGCATCCCCCAACGCCTCCGCCGGCGCGTCCTTAACCACAAACCCCACCGCCCCAGCCTCCATAGCCCGCCGCAAATACCCAGCCCGCCCGAACGTCGTCAACACCACCACCCGGCACCCAGGCACCTGCTCCGCCAAAACAGCGGCCGCGGCCAACCCGTCCAACCCGGGCATCTCGATATCCAGCAACGCGACATCCGGGGAACACTCCAGCGCGGCCCCCACCACCTCGTCCCCCCGCCCCACCTGAGCGACCACCTCAAAGTCGTCCTCAAGATCGAGCAGGGTCCCCAATGCCTGCCGCACCAGCACCTGATCGTCCGCGAGCAACAACCGAATAGTCACGCTTCCCCCACCGTCACCCGCAACCGCCACCCCCGAGGCCGCACCGCCCCCGCCTCCATCCGCCCGCCCGCGGCGACCACCCGATCCCGCAACCCGGACAGTCCATTTCCAGGATCCGCCACAGAACCAACACCGTCGTCCCGAATCTCCACGGCGTCCCCCGAAACGATCACCGCACAACTAGCGGCCCGAGAATGCCGGACCACATTGGTCAGCCCCTCCCGAACCACCCAGCCGAACAATTCCTGATGCGGCCCGTCCACCGCGGTAGGAAAATCCGCGCTGATCCCCGCCGCCCGCAACAATTCCCGCCCCCGCGCGAGCTCGCCCGCAAGCGTCACGTCCCGATACCCGGAAACAGCCGCCCGAACATCCGCGAGCGCCTGCCGGGACAACTGCTCGACCTCGCCGATCTCCTCGACGGCCCGCTCATCCCCCTTGGCCGCAAGCCGCCGGGCAAGATTGCTCTTCACCGTGATCGCGGTAAGCGAATGCCCAAGCAGGTCATGCAAATCCCGCGAAATCCGGGACCGCTCCGCGTCCGCAGCCAACCGCTCCACCTCAGCCCTGGCCTGCACCAACGCCCGATTCGCCCGCAACGCCTCCGCGAACGCGACCACCACCAACACGGTGAACACCAACGCCGCCGCCTGCGCCCACCCCGGATCGGTGCGCCACACCGCCCACGGCACCACCACAGTCGCCGCGGCGGCGACCGGCACGATGACCATGCCCCAACGCGGCAACCGCGGAACGGCCAGCGACACCACCACGGCAAGCAGGTAAAACGCATTGGCGCGACCGACCGGCAGCACGGTGCCGAACAGCACCGTCAACGCCCCGGTCAGAATCCAGAAAGCCCGGCTCCGGAACCCGTAGGCAGCGACGGCCGCCCCGATGTAGCAGGCACAGAACACCAGCAGAAGCACGACCGCCACCGGCTGGTCCGCGGTCTGGGCGAGAACGATCAGCGGGTAGACCAGGAGGCCGGCGTCCAGCACAAGCCGGCGCCAGCCCAGTACCCAGCGTTGCGCGTCGGAATCGGGGCCGCGGTCCACGTCCGGCACGCTACTCGGAGAACAGCGAGCGCACGGGCCGTCCGTTGACCAGGACGACCACCCCCAGCAGAAGCAGCCCGCAAACGCCCTGCTCAAGCCGGACCCACAGCGGCAGGAAACCCGGGATCGACACGATGACGACGATCGCGGCCGTCATCACCGCCGAAACGATCCGGAGTCGCAACAACCCTCGTTTCGACCCACGGGCCGCACTTCTTGCGAACAGGAACGTGAGCAGCGCGCTGGCGGCGACGATCGTGGCGCGGACCCAGACGACGTCGGTGACCATCGCCGGATTGTCGCGGAGGAGGACGATCGCGCCGAGGGTGAGCACGCTCAGCGCCAGGTAGGCCCCGGTGAGGACGCGGACCGCCCGGATGCGAGGTTGTTCGGAAACCGTTGCGGGACGGGAGTTCATGACTGTCCTTTCCGGACCCTTGATCGGCCCGGTGGATCCGGAACCGCTTGCCCGTCCCATGGTGGGCGGACGGGCAAGCGGGCCGTAGTGTCACCGCGCATCGGTGCGCGATGACATTTGTCAGAACCCGGTCATCCGCGACGTCAGCGGGCGGCGTTGAGCTTCGGCCCGATCGCCGCGCCGGCGACCACGAGCAGCCCGCCGACGACCAGCAGATAGGCGCCGAGGCCGATCAGCGACAGGTCCTCGTAGAACATCGCGATGATGCCCGCGATGTGGAAAAGCAGCAGGACAGTGGCCCGGCCCGCGAAGACGGTGCGGTACCACCAGAAGCTCGCCGGAGTCAGCTCGCGGCGGCGGATCCCGCTCAGCCAGTAGGCGGACTTCTTGGTGCGCAGCGCGCCGAGCACCCACGGGAGGGTGGCGCCGAGCGTCCCGGCGATCAGGATGAAGGCGAGGAACCGCACGTACATCGAGGCGAAACTGTCCGAGCCGGACGGCATCTTGGTGAAGGCGTCGATGAAGCTGACCGAGGCGGATTGGGCGCCGTTGGTGAAGGTGACCCAGGGGACGAAGAGCGCGACGATCTCGAGAATGCCGCCGAGGGCAACCGGAATGGCGCCGAGACCGGGGCTGGTGAGCGGCTGGCCTTGAGCCGGGTAGCCCTGGCCCGGCTGAGGCGCGGCGTAACCGGCGCCCGGCTGCTGGGGCTGCGCGGGAAAGCCGGGCTGTTGTGCTGGATAACCCTGGCCCGGGTACGCGGCTTGGCCCGGGTAGGGCTGGCCGGGTTGCGGCTGGGGCTGCGCGGCTTGCGGCTGACCGGGCTGCGGGTGTCCTGGCTGGGACAACGCGGGTTGCGGCTGGCTCGGCTGCGGCTGGCCCGGCTGCGGCTGGCCCGGCTGGGGCTGTCCGGGTTGCGGCTGGCCCGGGAACTGGCCTTGGCCCGGCTGCCCGCCCTGCCCTGGGTAGGAGCCCGGTGCGGGCTGCCCCGGGTACTGCCCGGCCTGCCCCGGGTACGCGCCCGGCGCGGACTGGCCCGGATACTGCTGCACCGGCTGCCCGAACTGCGGAGACTGCCCAGGCTGCTGCGGATAGCCGGGCTGCCCCGGCTGAGCGCCGGGCTGCTGCGGGTAACCGGCGCCCGGCGGAGGCGCCTGCCATCCCGGCGGGACCGCGCCCGGCTCCTGCGGCGTGCCTGGCTGATCCTGTGGACCCCCTGAGGTACTCATGGCCGCCGATGGTAACTGCCGCACCGACGCGATGAACGGTGAAAGCCCGGCTCAGCCATGACGAGTCCGCACAACGGGACCGGGCGACACCCCAAACACCGCACGACGAGGCCGCTGACCAGCTCTGATCAACAAGATCCCGGCCAAGGGAACCACGCTGTCGGACCGCTGAGTTCGCCGACAATTCAGTTCCACCGGAGCCGTGCTGTAGGCCCGGTTCGGTGGGCGCGATCGAGCCGGACCGAGTCCACCGCCGCACCCACGCGAATCACACCCGCACCTTGCCGGCCCGCGCCGCGCCCCTACCCGCGCGGCGCGGACCAGCCGCACTCCCCCAACCTCATCGAGCAGCGCGCAGGATCAGCTCCGCCACCACGTCCGGCTGCGAAACCAGCACCGCGTGCGAAGCGTCGGTCACCTCGACCACCTCCGCTTCCGCTCGTTCCGCCATGAAACGCTGCGCCGCGGGCGGGATGTTCTTGTCCGCGGTCGGGATCAGGCTGTACACCGGCAAGCCCTTCCACGCCGGAGCGGGCGACGCCTCGTCCAGGGCCGCCGCGGCGATCGGGCGTTGGCCCGCTGCCATCAGGCTGGCCTGCGCGGCGGGAACGTCGGCGGCGAACTGCTGGTGGAACAGGTCCTGCCGGACGTAAAGATCGACGCCCTCGGGCAGGGTGACCTGCTCCAACGTCTCCCCCAGCGTCCCGCCGGGGAACTTCCCGGCCAGTTCGCCCGCGCTTTCGCCCTCGTCCGGGACGAAGCCGGCGATGTAGACCAGCGCCCGCACGCCGGGGTGGCCCACTGCGGCGGCCGAGATCACCGAGCCGCCGTAGGAATGGCCGACCAGGACGATCGGGCCTTCGACGCTGTCCAGCAAAGACCGGACGTAGGCGGCGTCCTCAGCGACTCCGCGCAGCGGGTTCGCCGCCGCGATCACCCGGTGCCCGGCTGCTTGGAGACGCTCGATCTCCCCGTTCCAGCTGGACGAATCCGCGAACGCGCCGTGCACCAGAACGACAGTGGCAGTCATGGGGTCCTCCTCAGAGAAAGTTCCGAACGAGGACAACAGTACAACTTAGTTGTGCACAATCAAGTTGCACTCAATGAGATCTGGGTCACGGCTCGCGGTAGGCCCGCGGCGGGGCGCCGAGCAGGCGGCTGAACATCGTCGTGAACGCGGCCGGGCTTTCGTAGCCGAGGATGACCGCGACGTCCGCCACCGGAAGGTCCGCGGCCAGCAGCGGGAGCGCGTGCAGCACGCAGGCCCGCTCCCGCCAGCGGGCGAAGCTCAGGCCCGTTTCGGCGCGGAACAGCCGATGCAGCGTCCGTTCGCTGACGTGCAGCTCGGCCGCCCAGCGCGACGGCGGATCGTGCACACCGGGAGCGTCCGAAAAGGACTGACACAGCGCGCGCAAGCCTTCGTGCCGCGGCCACGGGAGTTCAAGCGGCAACGGAACGCAGCGGGAGATTTCGTGCAGCAGAAGGGAAATCAGCGCGGCATCGCGGCCGCGGCGAGGGTATTCCGGGACGACGTCGACCGCTTCCCGGAGCAATTCGCGCAGCAGGGGCGAGACGTCGACGGTCTGGCAGCGGCGCGGGAACCACGGCACGGCGGACGGTTCCAGATAGAGACTGCGCGTGGTCACGTTCATCATCACGACGCTGTGGTCGGTCTCCGGCGGGATCAGCACCGCGCGCCGGGTCGGGACGGTCCACGTTCCGTCGGCCGTTCCGACGCGCATGGAACCGGTCGCGCCGTAGAGGAACTGCGCGCGGCGGTGGCGGTGCGGCGGCAGGAAGTGGTCCGGCGGGTAGTCCGTGCTGATCGCGAGCACGGCCCGGGGCAGGGCGTCGACCTCGGACAACGGAACGTTGCGCATATCTCGAGGATAGGTGTCCGAAACTCGAAAGAACCTGGCGAATCTTCGGATGCGCGCCGCACCCCGCACGACCTACCTTGAAGCCAGTGTTGACCTCGATCCTGATTCTTCTGCTCTTCGGCTGCCTCAGCGGCGTGACGACTGTGTTGTTCGGCTTCGGCGGCGGATTCGTCACCGTGCCGGTGGTCGCGGCGGTCACGAGCCGCGGCGACGCGATGCACGTCGCCGTCGCCACGTCCACGGCGGTGATGGTCGTGAACGCGATCAGCGCGACCGTCGTGCAAGCCCGGGCCGGACGTCTCCGGCGCGACTACCTCTGGCCGCTCGCCGCGTTCGTCGCGATCGGCGCCGTGGCGGGTTCGGTGGCCGCTACCTATGCCGGGGACGGGCTGTTGCGCATCCTGTTCGTCGTCTACCTGGCAGTGACCATTGTGGACAGCCTGGCGCGCGGCGGATTCCTTAAGCCGCAGGGGGAACCGAAGCCGTTGAGCACGTTCACGACTACCGCGGGCGGGGTCGGGATCGGCGCGGTGGCGAGCTTCCTCGGGGTGGGCGGCAGCGTCATGACAGTGCCGTTGTTGCGCCGCAAGGGGCTTCCGATGGCTGACGCGGCCGCGATGGCGAACCCGCTCAGCGTGCCCGTCGCGGTGGTCGCGACCGCGGTTTACGCGACGGCGGGAGGTGGACCGTCGGGGTACCTCGACCCGATCGCCGGCGCGACGCTGCTGGCCGGTTCACTGCCGACGATCGCGCTCGTCCGGCGGGTCGCCGACCGGTTGCCGGACAAGGTGCACGCCGTCGCGTACGTGGCGCTGCTGGCGGCGGCGCTGATCGCCGTGGCGGTCAGCTGATCACCGACCGCACGGTTTCCTCGTCGCGGGCCACCACCGTGGTGCCGTCGTCGGCGGTGATGATCGGACGCTGGATCAGCTCCGGATGCTCGGCGAGCGCGGCGATCCACCGTGGACGGTCTTCCGGCGTCCGGGTCCAGGATTTCAGCCCGAGTTCACCGGCGATTTTCTCGCCGGTGCGGGTGATGTGCCACGGATCGAGGCCGAGCCGGTCGAGCACCGCGACGAGTTCCGCCTCAGTCGGCGGCTCCTCCAGATAGCGGCGCACGGTGTACTCCGCGCCGGCCTCGTCGAGCAGCGACACCGCCGAGCGGCACTTGGAACACCGCGGGTTCACCCAGATCTCCACCCGCGCAGTCTACCCGCGCCATATCGGGAGGAGTCCTTGCCGGACAAGAGCCTTCGGTGCGTCCTGCATCACCTGCCCGGACCGGGTGGAACGGGCGTACCGTTCGTACATGACCCTGCCGCTGACCACCGACCGTCTCGTGATCCGGGACTGGACGGCTGACGACGCCGAAGCCGCGTTTCAGATCTACGGCTCTTCCGATGTGACGCACTGGCTGACACCCGCCATGGACCGGGTCGGCGACGCCGCCGCGATGCGGTCGGTGTTGCAGGCTTGGCAGGAGGCGCAGCCCAATTTGATTCCGCCTCGGGGGCGGTGGGCGGTGGAGTTGCGCTCCGACGGGCGGGTTGTCGGCGGAGTGGGGATTCGGCTGCTGCCTCCTTATCGGGAGGATTTGGAGCTGAGCTGGCAGTTGCGGCCTGAGGAGTGGGGGCACGGGTACGCGACCGAGGCCGCGCGGGCGTTGGTGGAGTGGGCGTTCCGGCAGGACGGGACGGATGAGTTGTTCGCGGTGGCGCGGCCTAGTAATTCCCGGGCTATTGCTACGGCGGAGCGGATTGGGATGCAGTGGGTTGGGGAGACTACTAAGTATTACGACTTGAGGTTGCAGGTTTATCGGGTTCGGCGGGGGGACGTTGTTTGAGTCTCCCCTCGGGGGCGGCGGCTCGTCGCCTGGCGGCGACATTGCGCCCGTTGGTTGCGTGGGGCACCCCGAAGCTTGATTGTGATGACGGTCTGAGGGTGGTTGTCAAGGCTGGAAAGATGCCTTGACAACCGCCCTCAGACCGCATTTTGGCTTCGTATCGGGGTGCGGGGGTGGGGTGGGTGCCTCGATCGTTGAGTGCACCGGCTGCGGTTTCGTGGGTGGTGAGCGAGCGGGTCGTGAGGGGAACCCTCAGGGAATCAGAGTCCCTCTGGGGTCCCCTCACGGACTTCGCCGTCCCTGAAGTCCGTGAAGGGCTCCTTGAGGGAATTCGATTCCCTCAAGGAGCCCTTCACGGCGTTCGGTAGTCAGCGGGTGGCGGTGGCGGGGGTCCAGAGGGCGTCGATTTCTCGTTCCGCCGCGGTCAGGCTTTCCGCGGCGTGTGAGCGGAATTCCGCCAGTGCGGGGTTGACGTCCGCCATGGTGAATTCCGCGGTGATGAAGCGCGGTTCGAGGCCTGTCAGGGAGAGGCCGTGCGGGAGCCAGCCTTCCGCGTGGTCCCAGCCGTGCCTTGGGGATCCTTCTCCGTAGCCGCCGCCTCGGCTGGCCAAAACCAGGAGTTCTCGGCCGGTTCCTAGCACTGACGGGTCGTCGCCCGCGGAGGCGATCAGGCGGTCTACCCATGCTTTCACCGAGCTGGGGGCGCCGTAGTTGTAGAGCGGCAGGCCCAGCAGGACGGTGTCCGCGGCCAGTACCTCAGCCGCCAAGTCTTCGCCGATTCGGGCGGCTTCGCGGTGGGCCGCGGTGTGCTCGGACGACGGGGTGATGCGGGCTTCCCAGGCCAGTGGGTCCAGGTGCGGGATGGGGTTCGCCGCGAGATCTCGGTAGGTCACCGTCCCGTCCGGGTGGGCTGCGCGCCAGGCCTGAGCAGCACGGGCGCTGAGTTTGCGGCTTACCGAGCGGTCGCCGTTGATGCTGGAGTCGAGGTGCAGCAGGTGTGCCATGTCGATGACCGTCCGTAGATAGTTTGTGTTGGACAAACCATTTATAGCACGGCAGCTACCCGGAGTGTCTCGTAGAATGGACAGATGGCTCCGCTGCCGCTCGTCGCCCAGGCTCCGCGCAGGTCTGGTGCGTTGCTCGAGCACTTCGCGCGACGGATCCGGCTGCGCGCGGAAACCGTGCTGGCTCCGTTCGGGCTGCGGCCTCGGCACCTGATCGCGCTGACCGTCCTTCAGACCCGTGGTTCGAGCACTCAGCAGTCCCTCGCGCAGATCCTCGAGATGGACAGCACCAACGTCGTCGGCCTGCTCAACGACCTCGAAGCCGACCAGCTGATCGAGCGGCGGCGCTCGCCGGAGGACCGCAGGCGCCACGTGGTCGTGCTGACCGAGCGCGGGGCGAAGGAGCTGGCCCGGGCGGAGGCCGCGCTCGCGGCGGTCGAGGACGAGGTTTTCGCGGCGCTTGACCCTGACCAGCGCGAACAGCTCTACAACTTGCTGTTGCAGGCGGCTTCGGGAACGGTCGACAGCAGCTCTTGCACGGAGGAACCTCCGGCCTGCTGAAACGGGGAGGGGGCAGCGAAATGGACGGTGCCGCCGAGCGGCTGGCGAAGTACCGCGCGATGCGCAACTTCGCGAAGACCGACGAGCCGTCCGGCGCGAACGCCCCCAAGGAACCTGGCTACCGGTTCGTCGTGCAGCGGCATCGGGCGCGGCGGAAGCATTACGACTTCCGGCTCGAGCTGGGTGGCGTGCTGGTCAGCTGGGCGGTGCCGAAGGGGCCGACGCTCGATCCGAAGGCGCGGCGGATGGCGGTGCACGTGGAGGACCATCCCCTGGAGTATGCCGATTTCGAGGGCGTGATCCCGCACGGCGAGTACGGCGGCGGCGATGTGATCGTGTGGGATCGCGGGCGCTGGGAGCCGGTCGACACCGATGATCCCGAGCAGGCGCTCGCGGACGGGAACCTGCACTTCGACCTGTTCGGCGAGAAGCTGGCCGGACGCTTCGTGTTGATCCATCCGAAGCGGGACGGCGACGGGAAGCAGTGGTTTCTGCTGCACAAGCAGGACGACCACGCGACGACGGGCTGGGACGCGGAGGATCATCCGAAGTCGGTGAAGAGCGGGCTCACCAACGACGAGATCGCCGCGGCGCCGCCTGCGTTGTGGCGGGGCGATTTGCCCGCGGCCGAGGCGGAAGTGCCGTTGCATCCGGTGTTCGAGCCAGCATCGGAAGACGAACTCAAAGCGCTGAGCGAGCTTGGCAAACAGGGCACGTGGACGGTCGCCGGGCGGCAGTTGAAGGTCACCAACCTCGACAAGACGTTGATCCCCGGTCGCGAGGGCGAAGCGCCGATCACCAAACGCGAGCTGATCGAGTACTACACCCGGATCGCGCCGACGATGCTTCCCTACCTCGCCGGCCGCGCGCTCAACACCAACCGGTTCCCCGGCGGCGTCGGCAAACCCGGTTTCTGGCACAAAGAAGTGCCCGACCACGCGCCGGAGTGGCTGCACCGCTGGCATTACGAGGCAGCCGACCCCGGCGACGTGCAGCAGTACCTCGTGCCCTCCGGCGTCGCGGATCTGGCCTGGCTGGCCAATTTCGCCGCGCTGGAGCTGCACGCCTGGACGTCGCGCACGTCCGACGTCGAGCATCCGACCTGGCTGCTGTTCGACATCGACCCCGGTTCCGAAACGTCCTTCGACGACGTGCTCGCGCTCGCCCGGCTGCACCGCGCCGCGCTCGACCACTTCGGGCTCGTCGGGCGGCCGAAGACGACCGGGCAGCGCGGCATTCAGATCTGGGTTCCGGTCGAGCCGCGGTATACGTATGCCGAGACTCGGGCGTGGGCGGAAACCGTGTCGAAGTCGATCGGCAAGACGCTGCCGGACCTGGTGAGCTGGGCGTGGCACAAGGACCGCCGCGGCGGCCTGGCGCGGCTCGACTACACGCAGAACGTGCTGAACAAAACCCTCGTCGCGCCGTACAGCGTGCGGCCGAAGCCGGGGGCGCCGGTGTCCGTCCCGCTGGAGTGGGACGAACTCGACGACCCCGACCTCACTCCGGATCGGTGGACGATCCGGACGGTGCTCGATCGCGTGGCGAAGACGGGAGACCCGTTCGCGCAACTGCTGGACGTGCACCAACGCCTGCCGCGGCTGTCGTGAAAATCCCCGCCGCGGCAACGACAGCGAAGCCGATCAGCAAATAGCGCGCGGACGTCACCATCGACGGTGCGCCCACATTCACCAGCAGACCGGCGATCGACGCGCCGAACGCGGTCGCCATCGTGAGCACGGTCGCGATCGCGGCCGCCGCTTGCTGACCGCTGGCCATCGCGGCGACCGACAGGTGCGGCATGGCGATGCCGATCCCGGTGCCACCAATCAGAAGCACGACCAGCCACGCCAAGACTGAAGCGTTTTCCCGCTGCAGCAAGGCAAGTACGACGAACGCGAGAGCCAGCAGCGTCGGTCCGGCCAGGCAGAGCAGCCGGACCCGGCGGGCCGACGAGCTGACGATCTGCCCCGCGGACCAGCCGAACGACAGCGCGGCGGAGAAGAACCCCGCTGCGGCAGGCGGCAATCCGCCGAGATGCTGGCCGAACAAGGGCAGGAACGATTCCACCGAGACTCCGGCCGCGAGACACATGATGGTCAGGTAGATCCACCGCAACGACGAGCCGGACTCGTACGTTTCAGCGGGCAGCACGCGGATCGCGGCGCGCTTTTCAACGAGCAGAAACGCTACTACGAAACCGAATCCCAGCACGATGAACGCGGCCATCGCGACGACGTTCGGCAAGATTCCGGCGACGCTCACCGCCCCGACCGCACCCACGACGGCCACCAACGCGAAGACTGGCACCGGGGCCGTCTCGCCGCTTCGCTCATTGCGCGGAAGCGCCCGCGGCACCAACGCCGCGATCACGACCGCCGCGACCGCCAGCACGAGGAACGCCGCCCGCCACGAGCCGAATTGCGCGAACAGCCCGCCGAGCGCAGGGCCGACGAGGTTGCCGACGCCGAACATCGCCGAGATCAACGCGCTCCCCCGCGCCCACAGATGTTGCGGCAGCGCCGAATGAATCACCGCGAACCCGAGCCCGGTCAGCAGCCCCGCGCCCAATCCCTGCACTCCGCGCCCGGCCAGCAGCACCGGCATCGCCGGGCTCACCGCGCAAACCACCGAACCCGCCGCGAAAACACCGAACCCGAGGTAGTACGCCGCCGCGTTGCCGAGCCGCGCGAGCGCCCGGCTGACGAACATCGTCGCGACGACCTGTGCGACCAGGAACGCCGTCATGTTCCAGGCGTAGAGCCGTTCCCCTCCGATGTCGGCGACCGCGGTCGGCAAAAGGCTTGCCGCCACATAGATGTTGACCGCGCCGACGAGCACGCCGCCGGCCAGCACGACCGCAGTGCTGAAGTGCGCTCCCAATTCGCGCCACGAACCCACTCGCTTCTCCTCCCGGATGCTGTTGCGGTCGCATCATCTCCGGGCGGGAGACCCCGGTAATCAGACAAATCAGGCGTGACCTGCGTCACCTTCAGCGTTTAGTGAGCACCACCAGATAGCGACACGACTGGGTTCCCGGGTTCTCGTACGCGCAGTCGACCGGACGGCCGAGCTGGAGGCAGTCGCCTTCGCCGAGTTCGTGCACCACTTCGCCTTCGTGGAAGCGCAATTGGCCGGACAGCACCCAAATCTGATGGTCGGCGAAGACGTAGGACTCCGCAGGGAAACCCGCCTTCGCGCCGGGCGGCAGGTCGACCTCCACGAGCTCGGTCGCCCCGCGCCCAGGCGGCGAGACCGCGCGGCGCACGTAGCCGGTGACCGGGTCCCGCCAGGTCGCCTGGTCCTCGCGGCGAGCGAGGCGGCGGTCGTCGTCACCCTCCGCGCGGGCCACCAGTTCGGACAACGAAAGCCCGAGCGCGGCAGCGAGCCTGCTGAGCAGCACCGCCGTCGGCTGCGCCTCGCCGCGTTCGATTTTCCCGATCATGGCACGGGAAACTCCGGAGCGTTCAGCGAGCGTGCCCGCCGAAAGTTCGCGGTCCTGACGGGCTTCGCGCAGCGCCGCGGCGAGCGAAGCGGAGAGGGGATCGGTCACAGCTATCGACTATAGCAGCGGATCGTGTCTACTATCGTGAACATGTTGATCCGACCTGCCGAAGAACGGGACGCCGAGGCCTGCGCGGCGATCTACGCGCCGTACGTCCGGGAAACCGCGATCACCTTCGAGACCGAGCCGCCGACGCCGACGGAAATGGCCGCGCGGATCGCGAAGGCGACGAAATCGTACGCGTGGCTGGTGCTGGAAATCGACGGCGCGGTCGTCGGGTATGCGTATGGCAGCCCGTACAAGGAGCGCGCTGCTTACCGGTGGTCGTGCGAGGTGAGCGTCTACCTGGCCCAGGACCGCCGACGCGCGGGTGGCGGGAAAGCCTTGTACGAAGCCCTTTTCGCTCGCCTCGCCGAACGCGGCTTGCGCACGGCGGTGGCCGGGATGACCCAGCCGAACGAACCCAGCGTCGGACTCCACAAAGCGATGGGCTTCGAACTCATCGGAACCTGGCGCAAAATCGGCTGGAAACACGGTGCCTGGCGCGACGTCACCTGGATGCAACGCGAACTCGCCCCCACCACAGACGCCACCCCAGAGGAACCGCGCTAATCCACCCCGAGATCCAGTTCCTCGATGTCGTGCTCAAGCCGGGCCCGCCAGGACCACTTCGGTTCCGTCCAGTCGGTGTCCGACGGCGGCGGCTCCCCCAGCGGCAGCGCCGGGTCGACCACGCCGTGCGTCACCCGGTAGGCCAGCGCCGACGTCGCCGCGCGGATCCACTTGTCGCCTGCCGCTCCCGAAGGCGGCGCGACGCCGAACGCGTGCGTGAACCACACCGGCAGCAGCGCGCTCGACCCGATCGCCTCAGTAATCCGTTCGCGCAGCCGGGAATGCAGCTCTTCCCAATCACGCTCGCACTTCTCGACCTGCGGCAGCACCCGCGTCCGCGTCACCTCGTCCGCGGCCAGAAGCTGTTGCGCCGCTTCGGCATCCTCCCGCGCGGCGGGCAGCTGACGGTCCAGCACACCACGCCGTCGAGCGACCACTTCGGACAGTCGCGACTCCGCGTCGTCCCGTTCCGGCGTGCCGCGCTCGGCTGTCGCCAGCGCCTCCAGCACGCCGATCAGAGCGACTTCGCACTCCGCCAACGCTTTCTGCGCCTGAGGCAGCCGCGCGAGGTCCTCTTCGTGCGGTCGGCGCTGGCTCGGCGTGAGCAGCTGCGCGGCGAGGCTGTGCCGCCGTTCCGCTTCGGCGGCGAGCTGTCGCAGCCGCGGGCCGACGTCGTCCAGGTCGACTACCGGGACCTTCTCCGACACCCGCACCGCGCGTTCGAGCACCAGCAAACGCTGCCGGAGCCGTTCTAGCTGCCGGGCGGTGTGGTCCAGGCGGGTTTCGTGCCGGGAATGCGTTTCGGTGAACGACTCGACGGTCTCGCGCAGTTCGGAAAGGTCGCGGACGGTCCGGCTTTCCAGATCGTCGACAGTCTCTTGCATACCGCCGACAGTGTCGGTGAGAGCAACCAGTTCCGGATCGGCCTCCGGGCCTTCCTCGGCCGGGTAGTACTCGGTATCGCGGTAGTACTCGGAGTAGGTCACCGCGCCTCCTGCACCAGAAACGCCACGGTCGCGACAGTGGCGAGCGCCGCCAGAATGACCATGATCGGCTGGACGGCCGGCCCGGCCCCGATGAGCGCGACCGCGGTGAAGATCGCCGCCAAAGCACCGCTGTACGCGGCCCGCTGCCGCCGGTTGACCATCAGCGGCGTCGGCCCGAGCGGCCCGAACGCGATCCGCAAGCCGGCACCCAGCAACGGCAACGCGAGCAGCAGCCAGACCACGTTGAGCGCGCCGAACAGCATCATCGCGCCGCTCACCATCCCGACCGCGACCGGTGCGACCGCCAGGTACAGCGTCGTCCGCTGGACCTTGCCGCGCTTGGCTTCCAGCCGGGCGAGCCGCACCTGCTCGACGGCGGCGTCGACTTCCTTTTCGGTGCTGAGCAGCGCCTCCGCCCGCTCGACCAAGGCATCGAGCGTCTGCGTGCGTTCGTCGTCCGCCTGGTCCGGCAGCTGCGCCAGACCCGCGCGAATCTCGCGGCGGAGCGCGGACGCGCGCGCCATCACGTGGTCGCGCTGGTCCTCTGCGGGCGTAGTCACCTCGCCACTGTAGGTACGAAACGCACCGAACCCGGGGAACGACGCGACTTCGAGCCAGCGCGTCCGGTCAAAGCCGCAGCAAGTCCCGGCCGACGACCACCTCGCCGCCGAACCCGGCCGCGGCGTGCTCGCGCCAGACCTCGTCGGGAATGTCCGCATCAGTCGGGACGAAATGCGACAGCACGAGAGTCGCGACGCCCGCTTCTTTGGCGAGCGCCCCGACCCGCTCGACGCTCGTGTGGCTCGCCAGCAGATGATTCCGCAGCGTCGTGCCGTTGAACTGGCTCACCATCTCGTCGACCGCCGGCACGTACATGACCTCGTGCACCAGGACATCCGCGCCCGCAGCGAGCCGCACCAGGTTCTCGCACGGCGCGGTGTCGCCGGAAATCACGATGGACCGGTCCTCGGTGTCCACGCGATAGGCGAAGGCGTCGACGATCGGCGGGTGGTCCACGCGGGCCGCGGTGATCCGCACGTTCTCGTCCTCGAAGACCACGCCGTCCGTCGTGATTTCGTGCGGATCGAGCAGCTGGTCCAGCGGACGCAAGCCCTCGTCGACGACCCGGGTGTCGATGTCGAAGCGGTTCATCGCGAGGAAATGCCGGGTCATCTCCGCGAGCGGCGGCGGGCCGAACGCGGGGACCTGATGGTCCAGGTTCGCCGCCCAGGCCAGCAGATAGAGGTTTCCGTAGTCGGCGTTGTGGTCGGAGTGGTGATGCGTGATGCCGACCGCGCGCAGCGAGTCCAGTTTGATTCCCGCGTGCACCAGCTGCCGGGCGACGCCGTTGCCGCAGTCGATCACATAGGTCGCGCCGTTGACGACGATCGCCTGCGCCGGAGCGCTCCGGGTGCGTTTCGGCGCGGGGCCGCCCGCCGTGCCGAGAAGGATCAGCTGCGTGGTCATACCCGCTCGCTTTCGAGGTTGAGGGAATCAGTTCGCGACCGGCGACCGCGCTGGCGGACGTCGTCAGCGTTTCTCGCGCCGGATCTTGATCGCCCGCAGGTCGGTGACCGCGTAGTTCAGGTCCCGGTACGGCAGTCCGTGCTCGGCCAACGCGGCGGTCGCGCTGTCTTTGGCCGCTCGTTCGTCGTCGTCCGGACCGGCGGGGACCTGGCAGCGGAACGTGAACGCCGTCGCGTTGACGTCGTAGCTGAACGTGCCTTCCTCGGTGAAGGCGACGTCCGTCTTGGCCTCCAGCACCACACGGGCGCTCTCGTCGAGAGCGTCGAATTTGCCGCGGATGATCACGCGGAACGCGTCCATGTCAGGCGTCCTTCCGGGTCGCATAAGTCAGTAGTTGGTCGCTGAGCAGGCCTTCTATCGCGTCGAGGAGACTCAACGCCGCCTCCGCGATGTCGTCCGGCCGCTCTCCGGCGACGGTGCGTTTGCCGATCTCGCCGTACAGCAGGCTGTGCACCCAGCCGATCTGCGCGGCGACCAACCCAGGCACCGGATCGTCCGGTGCCGCACCGGTTTCCGCGGTCAGCAGGTCGGCGAGTTCGGCGACCATCTGCTGACCGAGTTCCTGCAGCCGGGCGGCGAGCGTGGGCGCGGCCAGCATCATCGGCAGCACCCGGCCGAACCCCGGGCTGAGCCCGATCGTCCGCGAGCGCTGCCGGATCTCCTCGCGCAGACGGTCCAGCACCGCGCGTGCCGCGGACACTCCCGGTCCGCGCGCCTGCACGATCTCGGTCAGCCGTCCCGCGGACGCTTCCGACGGCGGCAGCACCAGGTCTTCCTTGACGCGGAAGTGGTTGTAGACCGTGTTGACCGCGACGTCGGCGGCCTCCGCCACCTCGGCGATCGTCACCGCGTCGAATCCGCGCTCGACGAACATGCGCAGCGCGGTTTCCGCGATCCGCCGCACCGTCTCCTGCTTCTTCCGTTCCCGAAGTCCCACGCCGAAGAGTGAAGCAGACTTCAAACTCGGTGTCGACTCCATTTACTCTCCGAGATCTCCTGGATATCGGGGAGATCCCGGAGGACGCGGCGGTGGCCGGCGCGGCATCATCGACGAGGTGCGGATCGGCTTGCTGGGCCCGCTGGAGGTCCGGAACGACGACGGTGCCGCAGTCGAGATCGCCGGTGCCCGATTGCGGACGCTGCTGAGCGCCCTCGCCCTGGAGCCCGGCCGGGTCGTCTCGGCCGGGCGGCTGGTCGACGCCGTCTGGGGGACGCGTCCGCCGGCCACGGCCAACGCGTTGCAAGCGCTCGTCTCGCGGCTCCGCCGGGCCGGGACACGGCTCGATTCCACGCCGTCCGGCTACCGGCTGCCCGAGGCGACCGTGGACGCGGCGCGGTTCGAGGAGCTGGTCACCGCGGCCAGGACGGCTCCGGACGAGAAGCGCGTCGTGCTGCTGCGCGAGGCGCTCAACCTGTGGCGCGGCCCGGCGCTCGGCGATGTCTCCGACGCGCAGTTCTTCCAGGGCCACATCGTGCGGCTCAATGAGCTGCGGCTTTCCGCCACCGAGGAGTTCGCCGAGGCCGTCCTCCGGCTGGGGCACGGCGCGGATCTCGTCGAAGAGCTGTCGAGACTGGTGGCCGAACATCCGCTGCGCGAACGGCTGACCGCGGCGTTGATGCTCTCGCTGCAAGCCGCCGGACGCCCGGCCGAAGCGTTGCAGGTGTTCGCGCGGATCCGGATGGCGCTGGCGGATGAGCTCGGCGCTGACCCGGCACCCGAATTGTCCGCCGCACACACCAGAATCCTCCGCGAAACGGTGGCCGACGAGGACGAGGCGCGCACGAACCTGCGAGCCGGGCTGACCAGTTTCGTCGGCCGGACCACCGAGGTCACGCGCGTGGCGAAACTGGTCGGCGAGTACCGGCTGACCACGCTGACCGGGCCGGGTGGAGCCGGAAAAACCCGGCTGGCCACGGAAACCGGACGACATCTGCTGTCCGAACGCGGCGGCGTGTGGTTCGCCGAACTGGCCCCGCTCGCCGACGGCGCGGACGTCCCGCAGGCCGTACTAGACGCGCTGGGCCTGCGCGAACAGATGTACTCCGGAACGCTCGCCATCGGCACTCCGCGCGAGCGGGCGGCAAGGGCGCTGCGCGACCGGGACGCGGTGCTGGTGCTCGACAATTGCGAGCACGTCATCGAAGCCGCCGCGGAACTGGCCGAACACTTGCTCGGCGAATGCCCGCGGCTGCGCATTCTCGCGACCAGCCGGGAACCGCTGGCAGTCACTGGCGAAGCGCTCTGGCCGGTCGAACCGCTGACATTGCCTGCGGAAAACGCGACACCCGTCGAAGCGATGTCGTGCGCCTCGGTGCGGCTGCTGGCCGATCGCGCCGCCGCCGTGCGGCCGGGATTCACCGTCGACGAGTCCACTGTGGACGAAGTGGTGCGGATCTGCCGGGCGCTCGACGGAATGCCCCTCGCGGTGGAGCTCGCCGCGGCCCGGCTCCGGTCGCTGACCGTGTCGCAGCTGGCCGCCCGCCTCGACGACCGGTTCCGCCTGCTCACCGCGGGCAGCCGGACCGCGTTGCCGCGGCATCGCACGCTGCGCGCGGTGGTCGACTGGAGCTGGGACCTGCTGGAACCGGACGAACGACAGCTGCTGCGCCGGTTGTCGGTGTTCTCCGGCGGGGCGACCGCCGACGCCGCGGAAGCGGTCTGCGGCGGCACGTCCGAGCTGCTCAGCGCATTAGTCGACAAATCGCTACTGACCGTTTCCGAGGACGCCGAGCCGCGCTACCGGATGCTCGAGACGATCAAAGCGTACGGCTTGGAGCAGCTCGATCTGGCCGACGAACGCTCGGAACTGCGGCAGGCGCATGCCGAGTGGTTCGCCCGCTTCGCCGAAACCGGCGACAAATACCTGCGCCGCGCCGAGCAAATCGAATGGCTGGCCCGCTTCGCCGCCGAGCACGGCAACCTGATCTCGGCGGCGCGCGGCGCCATCGCCGCTCGCGAAGCCTCGACGTCGTTGCGGCTGGCGACGTCGTGCGCGTGGTTCTGGATGCTGACCGGACACAAAACCGAGGCGCAGGAACTGATCGAGGCGGCGCTGGCGTTGCCCGGCGACGCGGATCGCGAACTGCGCGCGATGGGATACGCGATGGCCGCGTTGTTGCTGACCATCGGGATGAGCACCGAAACCTCCGCCGACGAGTTGGGCCGCAAAGCACTCGAACTCAGCCGCGACAGCAAGAATTCCTTGCTGCGGTCCATCATCCCGGTGTTCACGCGCACCGCGGACAGCGGCACTGTCGAGTCCACATTGGACGAGCTGCTGGCCGACGACGACCCGTGGCTGCGCGCGCATGCCCGGCTGCACCGGGCGCGGTCGCAGCTGAACCTCCGGCACGATTCGGCCGCGCAGGAAGCCGACGTCCGCGAGGCCGTCCGGCTGTTCCGGCGGTGCGGGGAGCGCTGGGGAATGTCGCTGGCGCTGAACAGCCTGGCCGACGTCGTCGCCCGCCGCGGCGAGCTGGAGGAAGCCGTCGCGTGCTACGAGGAATCGATCCAAGTCGTGTCGGAAATCGGTTCGGCCGAGGACGTCCTGTTCGCCCGCGGACGGCAAGCACACCTGTTCTGGCAACTCGGCGACGAGGCAGCGGCGGCGGCCGCGGTAATCGCCGCCGAGCGCGACGCGCGGAGTGTGCCGTTCCCTGATTCGCTCGCGTTCCTGGCCCAGACGAAAGCGGAGCTGGCCCGCTGGCGCGGTGATCCGGAGGAAGCTCGGTCGGAGTTGAACCGCGCCGAAGCCCTGTTGAGCGAATCCGAGCCGCATCCGTTGTTCCGCGCGATGATCCAGCATTCGCACGCCTATCTGGACGCGCAGACCGGCGACCTCTCCGCGGCCCGGGACCGCCGCCGCGAAGCCCTCGCCTTGGCCGCGGAAGCAGGCGAGGTGCTGTATCTGGCGATCGTCCTCCTGGGCGTCGCCGACCACGCCCTGCGCGTCAACCGCCCAGTCGCCGCCGCTGATCTCTTGGCCGCCGCACACGGCCTCCTCGGTGGTCCGCATCTGGCTCTTCCTGACGCGACCGTTCTCGAAGCCGCCGTTCAGGCCGAACCATCAGGCACAGTCGACGATCCGATCGCCCTCGCTTTCGACGTCCTCAACTGATTCGGGAAGCCACTGCAACGCAAGCACTCCCAGCCCCGCACAAAGCACCGCCGCAACACCCATCGCGACATGCAACCCACTCACCACAGCCTCCTTTTCAGCTGCCGCCCCTTCCGGCGCCAGCAACCGAAAGACGAACGCCGCCACCGAACCCAGCAACGCGATCCCCAGCGCATGGCCGATCTCATTGGCCGTCTCGCTGATCGCTCCCGCCGAACCGGCCCGATCAGCCGGGACCGCGCCGACCGCAGTGTCCGCGACGAGCGAGAACGAGATCCCGTAGCCGAAACCGGCGACCACCGTCGAGGCGACGAACCATCCGGCCCCGCCGGTGACGGTGGTCGCCAGCAGCAACCCCAGCCCCAGCGCGATCGCGAAATGGCAGGTCACCAACGCCGCCCGGCTCCCGATCCGCGCCGCGAGCGCCGGGGTGAGGACGCACGTCGCGGTCAGGGCGACCGCGCCCGGCAGCGCGAGCAGCGCCGCGTGGAGCACGGACAATCCCAGCACCGACTGGAGGTACACCCCGGTCAGATACGCCGCCGCCGACCACGCGAACAGGGACAGCACCCCGGTGATCACGGCGACGGTGAACACCTTCTCGCGGAACAGGCTCACGTCGAGGAGCGGATACTCCAACGTCCGCTGCCGCAGCACGAACCACGTCAGCACCCCGGCCCCGGCGACGCCCGCGAACGCCACCGGCCAAGAAGGACCGTAGGCGGCGAATTCCTTGACCGCGTAGACCGCCAGCAGCAATCCGCCCGCGGACAAGGCGATGCTGAGCAGATCGACCTTGCCCGGCCGGGTCGTCCTGGCCTCCCGGAGCACCACCGGCGCGGCCGCGAGGAACACCGCGACGACCGGCAGATTAACCAGGAACACCGACCCCCAGCCGAATCGGCTGAGCAGCAGCCCGCCGAGAATCGGGCCGATCGCGAACCCCGCGGCGAACGTCGCGGCGAAGATCCCGATCGCCCTGGCCCGGCGCCGCGGCTCGGGAAACAATTCGCTGAGCACCGCGAGCCCCGAGGGCAACAGCGTCGCACCGCCAAGCCCCATCAGCACACGACAGCCGATGAGCCATTCCGGCGTCGGCGCGAACGCGGCACCAGCGGAACCCGCCCCGAAAACCGCGACGCCGATCATCAGCAGTTTGCGCCGCCCGTACCGGTCGCCGAGGCTGCCGAACGCGATGAGCAGCGAGCCGACCGCGAACCCGTAGCTGTCGAGGATCCACAGGGCCTGCTCGGCGGTCGGGGCGAGGGCGCGGGTGATGGTCGGCATGGTCAGGAACAGGATCGAGCCGTCCATCGAGACCAGCAGGACCGGTCCGAGCACCACGAGCAGTCCCAGCCAGGCGCGGCGAGTTTCCGTCATGCCCCCGATCCTCGGAACCCCCGGCCGCGCTCGGCCAGCACCGGCGATGAGTACCCCTCGCAGGTGCAGGCACTGGTCTGCCGGGTTGCCTACGATCGAGACCATGCAGACCGAAACCCTCGGCGTGTTCCTCAAGACCCGCCGCGACCGCGTGACGCCGGACGCCGCCGGGATGCGGACGTACGGCACGCTCCGCCGGGTTCCCGGTCTGCGCCGGGAGGAACTCGCCCAGCTCGCGGGCGTCAGCGCCGGCTACTACACGCGGCTGGAGCAGGACCAGTCCGGCACCGCGTCGCCGCAGGTCCTCGACGCGCTCGCACGGGTGCTCAACCTCGACGAGACCGAGTCGAGCCACCTGCACAACCTCGCGCGGCGCTGCGGAGTCCCCCGGCTGGTGCGGCCCGCGCCGGAAACGCTGGACCCGCACGTCGCGACCCTGCTGCACGCGCTGAGCGACAGCGTCCCCGCGATCGTCCTCGGCCGCCGCGGCGACGTGCTCGGCTGGAACCGCACCGGCCACCTCCTGCACGCCGAACATCTCGACTACGCCGCACCGGACTCGCCCGAGACCCGCCCGTCGATCCCGCGGATGTTCTTCCTCGACCCGCTGCACCGCGACCGGTACCGCAACTGGGCGGAGATGGCCCGCACCCACGTCGGCTACCTGCGCCTGATGTCCGGCAAGCACCCGACCGACGCCCGGCTCGCGGAGCTGATCGGCGAACTCGCCATGGGCAGCCCGGAATTCGCCGCGCTGTGGGCGACCGGCGACGTGGTGGACTGCACGAGCGGCCCGATGGACCTGCGCCACCCGACGCTCGGCCACGTGAACATCGACTACCAGGTCTGGCTCCAGCCCGACAGCCCCGACCACCAGCTGGAGGCTTACACCCCGCGCGACGCCGCTTCCCGGGACGCGCTGCGGCTGCTGGAGGTCGCTTCCCGCTAACAGTCAGCGGAACCGCCCTGTCCGCGGCGTTCGATATGGCATCATCCGCCGGTGACCGGCGAGCGGAGCGACCCGCACTCCATCGGGGAGGAAGACCTCGCGGACTTCGATTCCTGGACCGCACAAGCCGCGCTCGCCTCCCTCATCGACGAAACGCTCGGCTCGCCCGCGGTCATCCAGCTCCTCGCCCGCGAATCGCTGCGGACCGAAATCGTGCGCGAAGAACTGTTCGCGAACGAGACCCTCCTCGCGAAGATCCGGACGCTGCAGGACCAGGTCATGGCCGAAGGCGACCGCGGTTTCCGTCCGCGAAACCGCGCGGTGTCGCCGCGCGAGGTGGTCTGGCTGATCGTCGCGGTGCTGCTCGGGCTCGCCTACCTCAGCCTGATGAGCGCGGCGTGGAGCCAGCTTCCCCTGTTCCTCCGGATCTTCGCCGGGCTGATGATGCCGTGTGTCCTGTTCGCCACCGGCGCGCTCGCGGTCCGCAAGGTCACCTCGTTGCGCGAGTGGATCAACCCGGAATCCATGCAGTTCCACGAGGAGCAATTCGGTCTCGGACCGCGTCGTTCGTTCGCCGCGCGCGAGATCGTGCTGCCCGAGGTCCGCGACGTCATTTCCGCGCATCGGCGGCTGCATTTCGGCACGACACTGGTTTTCGACCAGCAATACGACCTCGGCGAGGAGGACAGCAGCCGGATCGTGCCGACGGCGGCGGCGAAACGGCTCCGGCGCGTCCTCGAACGCGCCGGCTCCGGCGCGGTCGCGCTCGGCGGGCAACGCGGGTCCGGCAAGACCACCGCGATCCGTTCCATGCAACGAGGTCTGTTGCACGGCAGCGAAAACCCGGCGCCGCTGGTCGTGGTCGCCTCCGCGCCCGCCACTTACGACGCCCGCGATTTCGTGCTGCACCTGCACAAACTGCTGTGCCAAGCCGTCCTCGCCCGGATCCGGCAGGTGCTGGGACCGGGAACCGGCTGGCGATGGTGGGCCCGCCGGGTCCTGCGCGGGTCGATCGACCTCGTCCTGTCGGCCGCGCTCGGCTGGGCGATCGGCAGCGTGCTGTGGAACGGCGACTTCCCCACCGAACTGTGGAAAAACCTTACCCGGCTCCAGTTCCCGAATCTGCTTGGTCCGTTATGGACAGAGCAGCCGGTACCCAACCGGATCGCACTGGCCGCAGTCGCCGTCCTCACGCTCCGTTGGGTAGCGAAACTCCTCACGGCAACAGTCGGCGCACTGGTACTCCTCCTGCGACGGAAGTCGTCAGCCGGACCCCGCGCGCTGCAAGCCGAAGCGCGCCGCCAGCTGCTCCGGATCCAGTATCTGCTGACCTACACCACCGGCTGGTCGGGCAAACTCGCCGTGCCGGCGGGCGGCGAACTGGGCCGCACCCGGACCACGCAGCGGGCTGAACAGCAGCTGACCCATCCGGAAGTCGTGGATGAGTTCCGCGCGTTCGCCCAGCTGACCGCCGAGTCGTTGCGCGCGGAAGGGATCACCGACCGGGTCGTGGTCGCCATCGACGAGCTGGACAAGATCGGCGAGCAGGACAAGGCCCAGCAGCTGGTGAACGACATCAAGGGCATCTTCGGCGTGCCCGGCTGCCTGTATTTCGTGGCGGTGTCCGACGACGCGGTGCTCAGCTTCGAACAACGCGGCCTCGCCGTGCGCGACGCGTTCGACAGCGCGTTTTCCGAGGTGGTGCGCCTGGAATCGTTCACCCTCGACGAAAGCAGGCTGTGGATCGCGCAACGGCTGCCCGGCGTCCCGGAGCAGTTCTGCTACCTCGGCCACTGCCTCTCCGGCGGCCTGCCGCGCGACCTGCGCCGCACCACGATCGACATGGTGGACGTGACGACCGAACACTACGAGCCATCGCTGTCGACCGTCACCGGCATCCTCGTCCGCACCGACCTGGCGGCCAAGTCGAGCGGCTTCACCGCGCAAGCTCGTGGGCTCCCGCAGACACCCGAACTGGCGGAGCTGTGGCCGAAACTGCTCCGCATCCCCGACACCCGCGAAGCAGTCGAGCTCGCCGAACTTGCCGCCTCGTTATATGAAGGCGCAACGCCCGACTTGGCCGACGCGGTCAACCGGCTCCGTCTGCACAGCAGCGCGTTCGTCCTCTTCTGCGCCACTGTCCTGGACATGTTCACCGACGCCCTCACCAAGTCCCGCCTCACGCCGGCCCTGCACGAGCTGGCCATCGCCCGGCGGCGGCTCGCGTTAGACCCGCACCTCGCGTGGGCCGCCCTGAACGACTTCCGCAAGGCGCACGACCTCCCGCTGCCCGGCCGGGCATAACCAACCCTTCTGGATCACGGAACAACCAGCTCTTGGACTTCTCGCCGCACCCCTTCTAGCGTTGCGCCCATGACCACCTACGTCCTCGTCCCCGGCGCCTGCCACGGCGGCTGGTGCTTCGACCGACTCGCCGGCCAGCTGCGCGACCGCGGCCACCGCGTGCTCCCGCTGACGCTCACCGGCCTCAGCGAACGGCAGCACCTGCTGAACGGCGGGGTCAACCTCGACACCCACATCGAGGACGTCGTGCGCATGCTGCAGGCCGAACAGGTCGAACGCGCGGTGCTGGTCGGCCACAGCTACGGCGGGATGGTCATCACCGGCGCCGCCGACCGGGTGCCGGAACTGGTCGATTCACTGGTGTACCTCGACGCTTTCGTCCCGGAAAACGGCGACTCCTGCTGGAGTTTGACCGATGACCGGCAGCGCGAGTGGTACCTGAGCGTCGGCGAGACCGGGTACGCCGTGCCGCCGCTGCCGTTCTTCGACCCGCGCGCTTCGGCGCACCCGCTGGCGTCGCTGCTCCAGTCGATCCGACTGGACGCCGACCTGAGCCGATTCCGCCGCCGGGACTATGTGTACGCGCGGATTTGGGACGGCGGATCGCCCTTCGAGCCGACTTACCGGCGGCTCGGCGACGATCCACAGTGGAATGTCCACGCGCTGGAGAGCAAGCACGACGTGATGCGCGACGCTCCCGAAGAGCTGCTGCGAATCCTTCTCGACGCTGCGGCCTAGGGCGGTGCTCTGCGGGTTCGGGGTGTGCGCGGTCTTGCGCCCCAATGTGGCGTTGGGTGCGCTGAACGCACCGAACGCCACATTGGGTGCGTCGCATGCACCCAATGCCACATTGGGGTTTTCTCGGTAGTGGGCCTTGGGGAGGTCCGTGAAGGACGTGAGCGGGGAGCGGCGTGGCGTGGGTCGGCCGCATCGCCGCAGCTGCCAGCGGCCCCGCGCCGCAGGCCACCGCGCGGCCCTGCGAGGAGACCCCGGTTTGCGCGGGGTTCTCGCATCGCGCGGCTGCCCTGACGCGTGATGCCGCCACACACCGCACCACTGAGAAACCTCATTGGGGCGCTCGCTACCGCAAGCAGCCAGCCCGGGTGTCCGCGCTAACCGGCACAAACACTCACGAGCCCAACGAAGGAACCCGCTCCCCCACCGGCGGCGGCCCAGGAGGCGTCCCGTCCCCGAACGGACGCCCGCCCAGTTCCTCCCGCCCGTGCGGCGTAAGCCACCCCGCGAGATCCGGCCCCAGCGGCACGACCCCAGTCGGGTTCACATTCCGGTGCACCACGTAGTAATGCTCCTTGATCTGCCCGAAATCGATCGTGTCCCCGAACCCGGGCGTCTGGAACAGATCCCGCGCGTACGCCCACAGCACCGGCATCTCCGTGAGCTTCTGCCGGTTGCACTTGAAATGCCCGTGGTACACCGCGTCGAACCGGACCAGCGTCGTGAACAGCCGCACGTCCGCCTCAGTGATCGTGTCCCCCACCAGATACCGCTGGCCGGACAGCCGCCCGGAAAGCCAATCCAGCCGGGAGAACAACGCGCGGTAGGCCTCCTCGTAAGCCTCCTGCGAAGTCGCGAAACCCGCCTTGTACACCCCGTTGTTGACGTCCCGGAACACCTTCTCCGCGACGTCCTCGATCTCGTCGCGCAGCCGTTCCGGATACAGCTCCGGCGCGCCGTCCCGGTGGTAGGCGCCCCACTCCAGTGACAGGTCCACGGTCATCTGCTTGAAGTCGTTGGTCACGATCTGTCCACTCGGGACGTCCACAATGGACGGCACGGTGATCCCGCGCGGATAATCCGGGTACCGCGCGAAAAACGCCTCCTGCAGCCGTTCGATGCCGAGCACCGGGTCGCGGCCGCCGGGGTCGAGGTCGAAGGTCCAGCTGCGCTCGTCGTGCGTCGGACCGCACAGGCCCATCGACAGCACCTCTTCGAGGCCCAGCAGCCTGCGCACGATCGACGCGCGGTTCGCCCACGGGCACGCTCGCGCGATCACCAGGCGGTAGCGGTCCGGCTCCACCGGCCAGCCGTCGCGGCCGTCGGCGGTGACGCGGTCGGAGATGTAGTTCGTGTCGCGCTTGAACTCACCCTGGTCGGGCATCGGAAGCCTTTCGTCGGGGGCGGGTCAGTCGTCCGGGCAAGCCGAACACTCCGGCGGCTCCAGCGCGGCGGCCAGCCGGGCGAGGATGGGGCCCGCGGCGCGGACCTCCTCGGGCGAGAGGTGGTCGAACAGGAACGATCGCACGCGATCGAGGTGCCCGGGGTACGCGGCGGCGAGCTTCGCCCGTCCGAGTTCGGTGAGCGTCGCGTGCGCGGCCCGGCGGTCCCGCGGGCACTTCACCTTCCGGACCAGGCCCCGGCGCACCATCGCCTCCACGACCCGGCTGATCCGGCTCAGCGACAGCGCCGTGGACTCCGCCAGATCGGTGAGCCGCAGCCTGCCTTCGGCCGCTTCCGAGAGCGACACGAGCACGGTGTAATCGGTCAGCGAGACGCCGTTGTCGTGCGCGAACTGGTCGTCGAGCGCCCTCGGCAGGACTGTGACGACGCGCATCAGCGGACGCCACACTGCCTCCTCTTCGCTGGTCAGGGGGATTCTGTTCACCACAGAGGGGGAGTATATCCGACACTTGCTCGCGCAATCAGTTATTGTGGGCTACAGTGCTAGTTGAACACTCAACCAAGGACCGAAGGAACGGAACACATGACCAGCGCGACCACCTACGCCCACCTGACCGGCACCTACACGATCGACGGTTCGCACAGCCGGATCGGCTTCGTCGCCCGCCACGCCATGGTCACCAAGGTCCGCGGCTCCTTCAACGAGTTCGAAGGCTCGTTCACCCTGGACGGCGAGAACCCGGCGAACTCCAGCGCCACCATCACCATCCAGAGCAAGAGCGTCGACACCCGCAACGCGGACCGCGACGGCCACCTGCGCAACAACGACTTCCTGTCCTGCGACGAGTTCCCGACCATCTCCTTCACCTCCACCGGGATCACGCAGACCGGCGAGGACACCTTCGACGTGACCGGCGACCTGACCATCAAGGACGTCACCAAGTCGGTCACCGTCCCGTTCGAGTTCGGCGGCTCCGCGAAGGACCCGTTCGGCAACGACCGCGTCGGCTTCGAGGGCTCGACCTCGATCAACCGCAGCGACTACAACGTGAAGTTCAACGCCGCGCTCGAGACCGGCGGCGTGCTGGTCTCGGACAAGATCACCCTCGAGTTCGAGATCTCCGCGATCAAGAACGCCTGAACGAACAGCCGGTGAAGGGTTCCGGAACCGGGACCCTTCACCGTGTCGCGGGGCAGTCGCGGGGTCTCAGACGTCGAGCGCGGTGCCGTAGAGCCGCTCGACCGGGAGCCGGATCACGACTCGCCGCTCCTCCACCTGCTGCTTCAGGAACGCTTCCGGGTCCTCGGGCCGCTCGGCCTCCGGAAGCATCGCGAGCAACTCCTGCCCCACCGCGTCGCCGGGAACCTCGGTGACCTCGGAAACCTCCGCCTGTCCCTCGGCAACAGCGAACGACCACACGTCGCCGCCCTGAACGTGCACCGTCGCCCGCGGGTTGCGGCGCAGATGGCCGACCTTGCTGCGATCGGCAGTCGTGGAGAAACGCACCGTCCGGGTGTCGGGATCCCAGCTGTACAGCATGGTCGTCAGATGCGGCTGACCACTGCGTTTGATCGTCGCGAGCGTGCCGAACTGCTGCTGGCCGAGCAGGGCCGAGAGGGCTTCGTCAGACAGCTGCCGGGGTGCGGGTCCTTGACTCATGCCAGGCCCAACTCGCCGCCGGTCCGGCACATTTCCGCCAGCTACCCCTATTTCGGGGACCCCTATTTTTCAGGCGCGCAAACCCGCGATCCCCACTTCGAGTGCCGCCTCCAGATGCTCCGCCTCCCCGGTGGTCAGCAGCATCAACACCCCGCCCTGCACCCCCGCCAGCAGCGCCGACGCCGCCTGTTTCGGGTCCAATCCCGGCCGGATCTCCCCCGCCGCCCGCAGGTTCTCGATTCCCGCGGTCAGTTCGCCAAGCCAGCGCTGCATCAACTGCGTCACCACCGCCTGCGCGCCCGGCGTATTGCGGCCGATCTGCGACATCACCACATTCAACGGACAGTGCTTGCCCTGCTCGGTGTAGTGCCCGAGCACCACCTTCTGCCACGTCCGGAAGTCGTCCCAGGTGCGCAGCGTGCCGAGCGACGGCTGTTGCACCTCCAGCACCCGGTCCGCTTCCCAGCGCGCGACGGCCAGCAGCAGTTCTTCCTTGCCGTCCGGGAAGTAGTGGAACAGCTGGCTTTTGCTGGTCGCGGTCTGCGCGCGGACGTCGTCCAGCGTCGTCGCGAGCACTCCCCGCTCGCGGATCACCTCGGCCGCGCCTTCCACGATCCGTTGCCGCGTGGCCTCGCCCTTGCGCGTGAGCGTCATCGCCTGCCTCCTGATTGGACCTGCTGGTCCACTCTAGAACGCAGTGCCTCCGTCGGACCAGGACGTCTGGCCGAAGTCCTCGTCGTCCACCGGAGCGCGACGCGGTCGGGGCCGTTCAGGTTCCGAAGGTTCCGGAGCCTCTACCACCTCAGGCTCCTCGACGACGGCCGCAGCTTCCGGAGTCCCCTTGGGCCAGACGCAAGGCGACGTCGCACCGAGGTAGAGCTTGCCGAGTTCGTTGGCCTGCAAGGACATGTCGAAGCCGTCCCGCTCGTTGCGCGCGAAGACGTACTGGTCGGTGGGCCGCCGGTCGGTCAGGACGGTGAAGCCGTGTCCCTGCCACCACTTCACGACGGCCTCGAACTGCGCCTTGAAAGTGTCCGGTTCGAGGCCGGTCACCTCGTAGGTGGCGGAGATCTCGAAGCGCCCCGCCGGACCGTTGTCGGTCGGGTCAGTGCATTCGGAACGGTTGCGGGAGAACAGTTCCTTGGCTGCGGGCGCGGGCAGCGCGGAGAACGCGCCGCGCACGTAGTCCTCGACCCGGTCGCGGGCTTCGTTTTCGGTGATCGTGGGATTCATGGCTTCACCTCCTGGGGAGCAGGCTACGAGAGGAAGGGCGGCGAGGCAGGCCAGCGCGGTGCGGCGCGCCGTCACGCCGGCAACCCGGCGATGATCCGGCCGAAGCTGCGCAGCGACGGGTTGTTGTCCTCCCAGTATTGGCTGTGCGCGGCCCCGGACAGGCCGCCCTCGTACCACGGGCCCTTGTCGCCCGGCGCCGATTCGAAGACCTGACCGCCGAAGTCGCCGCCCGCCGGGCTCGGGCCGAGCGGGTCGTGGCCGGGGAGCCCGATGTTGGTGATCTTGATGAGGTCGTGTTTCGCGACCGTCGAGTGCACGTGCTGGGCGACCTGGTCCTGCGGCACGCCGTCGAGATGCAGCTGGTTCGCGTGCTCGACGCCGACGCCGGGGCTGCCGACGAAGATCAGATCGTCCGCGTTGAGCCCGCCGTCGCGAGCCGCGTGGCCGATCACCGTCGTGCCGTAGCTGTGGCCGAGCACGGTGTTGTGCGACGGTGCGCCCTCATGCGACGCGCGCAGGCCGTCCTCGAATTTCGACAGCTGTTCCTTGCCGCCGTCGGCGTATTTCTCGCTGGCGGCGTCCACCAGCTCATTCGGCGCGTCATAACCGACCCAGGTGATCACCGACGTCGACGGCGAGCCCGCCATCGTCGCGGACTGCCACATTTTGTCCGACCGGCCGAGGTCGCCGCCGATCTTGGCCAGTTCGCTGCCGGTTCCAGGAACATACGTCGCGACGTTCGCCGCGGTGTCCGGATTTCCGGCCGCGACCACCGCGGTGCCGTCGCCGCTGACGTCAAGGGAGATCAGGAAAGCCGGAGGTTTGCCGTCACCGGTTGCCGCGAGCCGGTCGCGAATCGCGGTGAGGCCGCGCAGCTGGGCGTCGTCGCCCTTCCGCTTGTCGATTTCCTGTTGCAGCACAACGCGATTCGCCGCGTCGCGATCGACAACCGGAATGCCGTCGAGATTGCGGATCAGGTCCGGGTTGTCCCGCAGGATCGAGGACTGCGCGGAGTCGGACAGGCTGTCCCACCACGCCTTGTTCTCCGCCGGAGTGCCGTTCGGTTTCGGCTGGCTGCTCGTCGCCATCGCCAGCGCGACGACCCCGGAGCCGCCGCTTTCGCCGTTCGTCGCGCGGTCGAGCACGACGGTCAGATCCGCGTCGACCCCGGTGGCCTCACGGAGAATCTGGCCGACCCGGTCAGCGATCTCGGCCTGTCGCCCGGATTCACCGCTGACCCCGCCGCCGTCGTCGATCCGCATTCCGTTGCGCGAGGCGAAATCGTCGACCTCGCGCACCGCCGAACTGATCCGCTCGACCGCCAGCTGCGCGTCGTGCACCCCGCGCCGGACCGCCGACACATCAGTGGCCAGCTGCCGCAATTCCGTTGCCAGCGCGGTACCTTTGGTTTTGGCCGCATCCGCCGAGTCGCCTTGCCAGGAGCCGAACTTCGTCATGGCGTCGGCGTCGTCGTTCGCCCCGGTGAGCCGCGCGGCCCGGGTGCCGAGCGCGTCGACCGCCGAAGCGAGGTCGGCGGGGTTCCAGCGCCGGACGTCTCCCCAAGTGATCATCGGCCCGCCGCCGCGATCTTGCCGGTCGCGTTCTGGTCGGTGTCGCGGTAGCCGGCCGCGGCCTGGTCGAGGTTCCCCGCATAGGCCTCGGTGTCGGCTGTCCACTTCGGAACGGCCCGCCCCCAGGTGTCAGACAACCGATCCGCCGCGGCCACGCTCGTGCCGCCGGACAACCCGACTCCGGCGAGCGCGCCCGCGAGGTCGACCGCCCGCACGGTCGCCGCCGCCTGATGCGCCCGCCCGGCCGCGGTCGCGACCTCCGCCGGAGCGACCTCGAAACCCGTTCCCATGCGCATCTCCCCCACCGCGGCGACCGGACGACCCGTACGACGGACGTCCGCGGCACCCGGTTCCGCACAGTTCGACCTTCGCGAAAACTCCTGCCATGATTCCCCCGCCACGGCTCTGACCTGCGCAAACCCTCGCCTAGCTTGTCCACATATGTGAACGCTAGTCACGTGACTGAATAGTTATCAGCCCGCGTCTTGCCCGCCGCTGACCAGCGTGTGACTGTGTACGGCGAAGTTCGTACCGGAGCGGGCCAAGCCGGCACGTGACGAGGAAAGGCGTTGCGCGGCGGCGGGTTCAGCCGTTCCGCAGTGCTGGACCAGTCCGGCAGTCCTTGTCCCTCGACCCCCACTCGTCCGGCCCGGACGGCGCTGGCCTCCCGGTCAGCGGACCAGGACCGGCCGGCCATCCCGGAAAGAGACGGCTCGGCAATGACACAGACAGCCGCGGCGCGGCGGCCCATCGGCAGAACGACGCTGTACTTCTTCGGTGCCCTCGGCGGCATCCTGTTCGGTTACGACCTCGGCGTGATTTCCGGGGTGTTGCCGTTCATCGGGAAACTCTGGGGCCTGTCCGGTTGGGACAAGGGCGTCATCACGGCGAGCATTTCGATCGGCGCGATCGTCGGCGCGAGTTTCTCCTCGCGGCTCAACGAAAGGCTCGGCCGCCGCCGGACGATCATGGTCGCGGCCGTCGTCGTCATCATCGGCACGATCGCGGCCACCTTCTCGCCGACGTTCGCGTTGCTGATCATTTCCCGGCTCGTGATCGGCGTCGGCATCGGCCTGTCGTCCTCGACGGTCCCGACGTATCTGTCGGAACTCGCCCCGGCGCGGCTGCGCGGGGCGATGGGCGCGCTGAACCAGATCTTCATCGTGCTCGGCATCCTGATCGCGTTCCTGGTCAGCTACGGGCTCGGCACGTCGGGCAACTGGCGGCTGATGTTCGCCTGCGCGATCGTGCCCGCGGTGATCCTGCTGGCGGGCTTGGTGTTCCTGCCCGAAACGCCGCGCTGGCTCGTCGCGAACGGCCAGGAGGAACAGGCCCGCGCGGTCCTGCTCAGCTCGCACGGCGGCGGCGTGAACGTCGACGAGGAGATCGGCACGATCCGCGAGGTGATCCGGCTCGACTCGGAATCGGCGAAGACCCGCTTCCGCGACCTGCTGACGCCGACCGTGCGGCCGATGCTCGTGGTGGCCCTGCTGCTCGCGATGGGCCAGCAGTTCAGCGGTGTGAACGCGGTGAACGCGTACTTCCCGACGATGCTGATCGGCCTCGGCTTCGCGACCCAGGCGGCGCTGCTGTCCGGCGTGCTGCTGGGCGTGACCAAGTTCCTGTTCACCGCGTGGGTCGTGTTCGTGGTCGACCGGTGGGGCCGCAAGCCGCTGCTGCTGATCGGCAACGTGCTGATGGTGCTGACCCTCGTCGCGGCCGGGTTCATCGTGCTGGAAGTCCACGACACCGCGACCAAGGGCATCCTGATGCTGGTCGCGATGGTGCTCTACCTGGTCGGCTACGAATTGGGCTGGGGCGCGGTCGTCTGGGTGATGATGGCCGAGGTGTTCCCGCTGAAGGTCCGCGCGGCGGGCATGGGCGTGAGCAGCGTCGTGCTGTGGGCCGCGACCGGCATCATCAGCGCCGTGTTCCCGATCATCTCCGACCCCGGCGCGCTCGGCCTCGGCGGTTCGATGTTCCTGTTCGCGGGCATCAACGTGGTCCTGTTCTTCCTCACGAAATGGCTCGTCCCGGAAACCAAGGGCCGCACGCTGGAGGAAATCGAACTCGACCTGCGCGGACGGACGCACGCGAAGGCGCGCGCCTGAATTTCCTCTCGGGGTACAGCCGGGCGGCAGGGGATTTCCCTTGCCGCCCGGCTGTTTTTTATCGCCCGAGCAGGCGGTACCGCCGGGTGGCGAGCGGCAGGAAGATCGCGGTCAGCAGCGCGGGCCACGCCATCGCGAGCAGCACGGAATGCTCCGCCGCCCAGCCATTCGCGGCCCACGCGGGATTGCCGGAGAGCTCGCGCACCGCGGAAGCCGTTGCGGTGAGCGGATTCCAGGTCGCGACCGCGCTGAGCCAGGCAGGCATGGTGTCCGGGGAAACGAAAACGCCGGACAGGAATCCGACCGGCCACACCAGCACCTGCACCGAAACCGCGGACTCCGGGGTCTTCAGCAGCAGCCCGAGGTAGATCCCGACCCAGACGAAAGCGAAGCGCAGCCACAACAGCAGCCCGACCGCGCCCAGCACGGACATCTGCTGCGGACGCCACCCCAGCGCGAGCCCGGCCCCCATCATCACGACGAGCCCGGCGACCGCGCTGATCAGGTCGGCGAGACAACGTCCGGTCAGCACGGCGAGCCCGCTGACCGGCATCGCCCGGATCCGTTCGGTGACGCCCTTCGAGGCGTCGGAGGTCACCGCGAGGACCGTGGATTCCAGCCCGAACAGCATGGTCATCGCGAGCATGCCGGGGATGAGGAAGTCGATGTACGCGCCGTCCCGGATGGCCATCGCACCACCGAAAAGCTGGCCGAACATCACCACGATCAGGACCGGGAACAGCAGCGTGACCGCGATCGAAACCGGGCGTTGCTTCCAGTGCACCAGGATGCGGCGGGTCAGGACGGCGGTGTGCGTCGGCCAGGACACGTGCGCGGGTGCGGCTGCGGGGATGGTCATCGAGCCTCCTCGGAGACGGCGGGCGAGGTTGTCCGGGAAGCCGCCTGCCGCCCCTCCTCGGGCGTGCGGGCGTGGCCGGTCAGGTGCAGGAAGACCTCGTCGAGCGTCGGCTTGCGGACGACGGTCTCGACCCGGTCCGGACCGACCTTCGCCTTCAGCTCGTCCGGCGTGCCCGCGGCGACGACCCGTCCCGCGTCGAGCACCGCGATCCGGTCGGCGAGCTGGTCGGCCTCCTCCAGATACTGCGTGGTCAGCAGCACCGTGGTGCCGGTGCCGGCCAGCGCCCGGACGTCCGCCCAGACGTCGATGCGAGCGGCCGGGTCGAGTCCGGTCGTGGGCTCGTCCAGGAAGAGCACCGCCGGGTTCAGCAGAAGCCCCGCGGCCAGGTCCAGCTTGCGCCGCATGCCGCCGGAGTAGCCGGAGACAGACCGGCCCGCCGCTTCGGCGAGACCGAACCGCTCCAGCAGCTCCGTCGCCCGCGCCCGAGCCGCCCGCGACGGCAACCCGCCGAGCCTTCCGAAGAGTTCGAGGTTCTGCCTGCCGGTCAGGATCTCGTCCACCGAGGCGTTCTGCCCGACCAGCCCGATCCGCCGCCGCACCTCGTCCGGATCGGCGACTGCGTCGAAACCGGCCACTCGCACCTCGCCGGCGTCCGGCCGCAGCAACGTCGTCAGGATCCGCACCGCCGTCGTCTTGCCCGCGCCGTTGGGACCGAGCAGGCCGCACACCGTCCCCGGCTCCACCCGCAGGTCAAACCCGTCCAACGCCGCCCGTTCGCCATACCTCTTCTGCACTCCACGCGCCAGCAGCCCGCTTTCTCCGTATGCCATACGAAGAAGGCTAGCACAACACTCCGTATGTCCTACGGAGTAAAGTTCCTATGCTGGTCACGTGACGACTGACGGCACCAACGGCGACCCCGCCGCGACGATCGCGCTGCTGTGGGGCACCCGCCAGCTGCCGAAGCGCGGCCCGAAGCACGGCCTGACCCCGGCGCGGATCGTCGACGCGGCGGTCGAGGTCGCCGACACCGAACAGGACCTGGCGACGCTGTCGATGCGCCGGGTAGCCGAATCGCTGGGCGTCGGGACGATGTCGCTGTACACCTATGTCGCGTCGCGCGCGGAACTGGTCGAAGCGATGGTCGACGCGGTCTACGGCGAAGCGGTAGCCGAACTGTCCGAAATAGACGCCGACGACTGGCGCGACGGCCTCCGCCGCGTCGCCGCCGTCAACTGGGCGATGTACCTGCGGCATCCGTGGCTGCTGCAGGTCTTCTCCGGCCGTCCGACGCTGGGTCCCAACGCGATCGCGAAGTACGACCTGGAGCTGGCCGTCGTCGACGGCATCGGCCTGGCGGACGTGGAAATGGACTCGACGATCACCCTGGTCACCACGCACGTGGAAGGCCTGGCGCGCCGCAAGGTCGAGGCCGCGCGCATCGTGCGGCAGACCGGAATGACCGACCAGCAATGGTGGGCCGCGACCGCCCCCGCGCTGGCCGAGGTCTACGAACCGAGGCGCTTCCCGGTCGCGGATCGGGTCGGCACCGCTGCCGGACAGACCCACCAGGCTCCGTACAGCGTCGACCACGAGTACGCGTTCGGCCTGGACCGCCTGATCGAAGGCATTTCCGCGCTGGTCAACCGATCCGCTGGGTAGCTTTTTCCGGCGCACCCTTCCGCCCGACCACCGCCCCCGCGCTCGCCAGACCCACGCAGACCAGCGCCACCCACTGCACCGCGCGCAAGTGCTCCCCGAGCACCAGCACTCCAGCGAGCCCCGCACTCGCCGGCTCCAGACTGGCCAACACCCCGACCGTCCGGGCGGGCAGCCTCCGCAAAGCCGCCAACTCCAACGAATACGGCAACACTGCCGATAGCGCGGCCACCACCACACCGACCAGCAACACCCGCGGCGTCACCAGCCGCGCGCCTTGGTCGATTACCCCGAGCGGCACCGAAAGGATGGCGGCCCAAGCCAACGCCAGAGCGAGCGGACCCCCTCCCGCACTCCTCGCCCCCGCGCGCTTGCTGAGCAGGAAATAGGCGGCCATGCACACCCCAGACGCCAACGCGAGAGCCACGCCCGCGAGCGGAAAACTGACGCCGTGCGGGGTGTAGAACAGCCACACGCCCCCTCCGGCCAAAAGCGCGCAGGCGACGTCGCTTAGACGCCTCGAAGCGAGCAAGGCCAGGGAAATCGGCCCCAACAACTGCAACGCACTGGCCAACCCCAATGGCAGGAACGTCAACGCGGGATAGATCAAATTCATCCCCGCGATCGCCGTACCGAAGCCGAGGATCACCCCTCTTTCCGCCCAGCCGCGCGGCACCGAAGGCCGATACAGAACCAGCAAAACAACCGCGGCCAGCCCAAGCCTCAACGCCACGACTCCAGACGCGCCAACCTCTTCGGACAGCTGCTTCCCCACTGCTTGTCCAAATTGGACACTCAACACACTCCCCAGCATCAGCGCCGGAGCAGGCAAATCCCTCATGCCCTCCAGGCTTGTGCCCGGGAGCGTGCACGTCCAACGAATCTTTCCGCACGAAACCGTTTAGCCTGGACTACATGATCGACCACCGGTTGCACGTCCTGCGGACCCTCGCCGAGTACGGAACAGTGACCGCGACCGCTTCCGCGTTGCATCTGACGCCGTCCGCGGTCTCCCAGCAATTGCGTTTGCTGGCCCGGGATCTGGGCGTGGAACTGCTTGCGCCGCACGGCCGTCGAGTGCAACTGACCCCAGCCGCCCGCATCGTGCTCCGCCACGCCGATGCCCTGCGGCTCCAATGGGAAGCCGCCCGCGCAGAACTCGCCGCGGAGGACGCGGAACTCCGCGGCACACTGCGCCTGTGCGGCGTTTCCTCGGCGCTGGCAACCCTCGCCGCTCCCGCCGTCGCCAGCCTGCGTAAGACGCATCCGCTGGTGGAACCGCAAATCACCGAAGAGGAAAGCGTCGACTGCTACCGCCTGCTGCTAGCCGACGAGTCAGACATCGCCCTGGTCCTGCCCGGCCCGGAAGCACCGCCGGTCACCGACTCCCGCTTCGAGCAGACATCGCTGACGACCGACCGCCAAGACCTGCTCGTCGCCGCGACCCACCCACTCGCCCGGCGCACCGGAATCGAACTCGCCGAGGCGGCCGATCAGCCGTGGATTGTCAAGAAGCACAACAACGACACTTATCCATTGGTGACCGCCGCGTGCGCCGCCGCCGGCTTCACGCCTCGGATCGTCCATGAGGTGAAGGAATGGTACGCAGTCTCAGCCCTAGTCGCGGAAGGGCTCGGAGTGTGCCTGATGCCGCGGATCGTGCCGCTGCCTTCGCATGCGGTTAAGCGGATTCCGCTGCTGGGAACGTCCATTCCTACCCGTCGATTGCTCACCGCTGTTCGCCGTGGAAGCAGAAGCCATCCACTCGTCCGCGCAGGCCTTGACGCACTGCGCGCGGTCGCCAGTTGATCAGGTATAAGTTATGACATTCTCCGGAGCGCAAGGAAATCACCGTGACCGCAGCACCACCCCTTCCGCCACGCCCCAAACGGAAGAAGAGCCACCTCGCACTGTGGACGGGAATCGGCGTCGCGACTGCGCTGACCGCACTCCTTGTCACGTGGGCAACAGTAGGCACCGGCGCACTCCTTTGGGGCGCGGCACATGACAAGGCTCCAGACCCGACGCCAGACAAGTACCACGAGACCAACTTCGCCACCTGCGCCGGTTTCGCCGCCCGGGCACCGGAAATTCCGCAGGCCGCTTTCGAGATAGTCCGCAGCTGGCAACCCGAAATCAGCAAAGACGGTTCCGTCCTCTGCAGCTTCACGCCCGCCGCCCAGCGACTACCCGAGCTGCGACTCGCCGCGAACTGGTACGCGAAAACCGACCGGCAATCAGGCCGGGAAAGCGCACAGCTCAACTTCACCGGCAGCTCCGCCTTGAGCAAGGACGACAGCCCCGTCGGCTTACCCTTCGGCGAAAAGGCGCATTGGCTCCCGGGGATGAATCCGCGGGATTGCGAACTGATCGTCCTCGACCACAACGCCACCTTCCAGGTCGGCTACACGCCCGCCAGCCCAAACGGAGGCAGCGAGTCCTGCCGCGGCGAGCTACGCAAACTGGCCGAAGCGCTGTACACGACAGCCCAGCCACGGTGACCACCTCGCCGAGCCCTCCGGCACCTGGCCCCCGCCGCACGCTGCGACACGTGGCACCCGGTCGCACGCCGCGGCGTCTAGTACCCGCCGGCACCTTGCCACACGACGCGGCCGGACCCACCGGGCTCAGGCAGAACCGCCGGCCCCGGCCGGCCCCACCGGGCTCAGCCAGGACCTCGGGGCCCGGCCAGAACCGCCACGCTCAGCCAGCCCCGCCGGCCCAGCCAGAGCCGCCACGCTCAGCCGGACTCAGCCGGGTCCGCCGGCCCCAGTCAGAACCGCCGCGGTTAGCCAGAACCTCGGGCCCCAGCCAGAGCCGCCACGCCCCGCCAGCCCCAGTCGGATGCGCCGGGCCCGGACGGACCTTGCCAGGCTAAGCAGGGAAACAGCCCTCGCGGAAATCGCCGCGGGGCCACCGCTTTCGGTCAATCCGGCAGCATAGGCATCTCCACCCCAGCCTCATGGCTCAACAGCGCCGCCCGCGTCAACGCCGCCGCGCCGAAGCGGTTCCGCAAGGCGTCCACGGCTGAGTCCAGTGCGGTGGCCTCCGCCGACATCGCTGGGCGGGACGGTTGGTCCAGCGGCAACGCCAGCTGCACCGCGCCATGGCTGTCGAGGTTCGAGAACGACAGGCCCAGCAACGTCAAACCCCGGTCGTACACCAGCGGTTGCGCCGCGGACAGCAGACCGCGGGCGGCGCACAGCAGCGTCTCCGTGTGGTCGGTGCTGTCGGCAAGCGTGTGCGACCTCGTAGCACGGGTGAAGTCCGCGAAGCGCATTCGCAGCACCACCGTCCGGCATACCCTCGACGCGCCGCGCAGCCGTCGCGCCAATCGGTCCACAATGGACACCACGATCTCGTCCAGCTCGGCAGGTGAGCGGGAGCGGCGGCCGAGGGCGCGTTGCGAGCCGATCGAGCGGCGGCGTTTTCCTGGCTGGACCGCGCGCGGGTCGCGGCCGTGGGCCAGAGCGTGCAGGTGACGTCCGGTGCCTGGGCCCAGCATCGAGATCAGCGCGGCTTCTGGCAGTTCGGCGACTTGGCGCACGGTGCGGACGCCGCGTTCCCGCAGCTTCGCCGACGTCACCTTTCCCACTCCCCACAATCGCTCCACCGGCAGCGGGTGCAGGAATTCCAGCTCTCCGTCAGGCGGCACCACCAGCAGGCCGTCCGGTTTCGCGACGCCGCTCGCCACCTTCGCGAGGAACTTCGTGCGCGCCACCCCCACCGTGATCGGCAGCCCGACTTGCGCCAGCACCTCCGCGCGCAAGCGCACCGCGATCTCCGACGGACGACCGGCGATCCGCCGCAGACCGCCGACGTCCAGGAAAGCTTCGTCGATCGACACTCCTTCCACCGCCGGCGTCGTCTGCCGGAACACCTCGAACACAGCCTTGCTCGCCGCGCTGTAGACCGACATCCGCGGCGGCACCACCACGGCATGCGGGCACAACCGCCTCGCCTGCGCCCCGCCCATCGCGGTGCGCACGCCCAGCGCCTTCGCCTCGTAGCTCGCGGCCAGCACCACGCCACCGCCCACGATCACCGGCCTGCCGCGCAGCCGGGGATCGTCGCGCTGCTCGACCGAGGCGTAGAACGCGTCGAGGTCGGCGTGGAGGATCGGTCCTTCGCTCGTCACGAACATATGTTCGCATCGAACACCGACAAAAACCGCGATCCGTTCACTCGAACGGAGTAAAAAAATCTCCCGAAGCCCCGACGGAACGCGCTAATGTCTCTCCCCGTGCGGCTCGTCCTGTTCGACCTCGACACCACGCTCGTCGATCGCGCGGAGGGCTTCCGCCGCTGGGTGTGGGAGTTCTGCGCGGAACATCGGCTCGCCGAAGCGGACGCGGAATGGCTCGTCGCCGCCGACGATCGCGGGCGCGCCGACCGGGCGACGTTCTTCAAGAACCTCCGCGAACGCTTCGACCTGCAAGAAGCCGACCTCGAAGACGCCTACCGAGAACGCCATCCCGCGCTCGTCCCGGCCGCACCCGGCGTGCTGACCGGCTTGCCCCGGCTGCGCGCCGCGGGCTGGCGGATCGGCGTCCTCGGCGAGGGCGAAGCGCAGCTGTCCACGTTGCTGTGCACCGGAATCGCCGGGCTCGTGGACGGCTGGGCGCTCGCCGGGCCGGCCGGACTGTCCACATCGGACCCGAAGCTGTTCGCGCTCGCCGCCGAACGCTGCGAAACGACGCTGGACGACGCTTGGCTGGTCGGCGCGGACGTCGAAGCCGGGCGATCCGCGGGCCTGCGCACCGTGCGAGTCGGCCAAGGCCAGGACGCCGCCGCCGCGATCGCGCTGCTTCTCCGGAGCTAGCTCTCCACGTCGATCTGCCAGGTGCCGTTGCGCTGCGACATTGTGTAGTGGTGCGACTCGGTCGTCGTGCCGCCGCTGGTGCGGTGATAGGTGATCTTCGCGCTGAGCGTGTTGTCTCCGGTGACCTGGACGTCGTTCGCGGTCACCGAGCTGAACTGGCTCCACCAGGACTTGTACCGGTCGAAGGTCTGATTCTTCCTCGCACGGAACCCGTCGCTGAGCATCGCCCAGCCGCTCTCCAGATTGCTCGGCAGGTACGAGAAGTACGTACGCAGCGCGGAAGCCATCGCGTCCGGCGAGTTCGCGGCTGAGCTGGAGGACGGCGGAGCGCTCGACGAAGGCGTAGTTGACGGCTGAGTCGACGGCGAAGGCTGCGACACCGACGATGACGCCGGAGCACTGGAAGGCGCGGAAGTCCCAGAAGCAGGCGGCGGGTTCGCCGACGGATTTTCCTCCCCGTGGTTACGGGTGAGGACGACGGTGACGATCACGGCGATCACGACGAGCAGCGCGCCCGCCCCGGCGAAGATCATCCCGCGGCGTCTTCGGTCCGAACCAGCGGGCGGCGCGTCCGCGGCACCCGCGGCCGGCACCGCGACCGTGGTGGGCACGACCGGCGGTTTGGCTTCGGGCAGCGTCGGCGGTTCCGGAACCGTCGCGACCGGGGTGACGCCGCCGTCGAGCTTGCGCAGCTCCGCGACGACCTCGGTCATCGACGGCCGGTCCTCCGGCTTGAGCTCCAGCAGCTTCAGCAGCAGCGGCTCCAGCTTCCCGGCCTGTTTCGGCGGGTTGATCGAACCGCTGGAAACCCGGTACAGCAAGGCGATCGCGTTGTCCGCGGTGCCGAACGGCGGATCGCCCTCCACCGCCATGTACAGCGTCGCGCCGAGAGCGAACACGTCGGAGGCGAACGTCGCGTCCTCGCCGCGGGCAACCTCCGGCGCGAGGAACGCGGGCGTGCCGGAGATTTCGCCGGTCGCGGTGAGCGTGACGTCGCCGACCGCGCGGGAGATGCCGAAGTCGGTCACCTTGACCGTGCTGCCGTCGTCGCCGAGCAGGACGTTGCCCGGTTTGACGTCGCGGTGCACGATGCCCGCCCGGTGCGCGGCGGCGAGCACGCCCGCCAGCTGCACCGCGAACGGGATCGCCTCGTCGACGGTCAGCGGGCCGTCCTCGCGCAGTTTCACCGCGAGGCTGCGCGAGGGCAGGTACTCCATGATCAGCCACGGCCGGTCCTCGTGCTCGACCACGTTGAACACCGAGATGGCGTTCGGATGCTGCAGCCGGGCGGCGATGCGGGCCTCGCGCATGGCGCGGTTGCGGGCTTCCTCGACCTTGTCCTCGCCCTGGTTCACGGGCATGAGGAGTTCCTTGACGGCGACGACGCGGCCGAGGATCTTGTCCTCCCCGCGCCAGACCATCCCCATCGCGCCGCTGCCGATCAGTTCGACGAGCTCGTAGCGACCGGCGACCTGCCGGCTCTCCTCGGTCAACGGAAAACCCTTCGGTGCGACATCATCCACGGACGGCGATCACCCAGTTTTCCACGGACGGCCGGAGCCGGATCCGCGACCCACCCGCGCCCGGCCGGGGTTGCTCCGGGTGGCCGAGTCACGACAGGGTGAGCACATGACCACGACGGCGCCGTCTTTCCGGAGCGTGTTCCGGATGGGCGAATTCCGTGCGCTCTGGCTCGCGCACGTGCTGTCGGTGGCAGGTGACCAATTAGTACGAGTCGCGCTGACTGTGTTGGTGTTCAACCGAACGGCGTCCGCGGGCTGGGCCGCCGGGACGTACGCGCTCACCTATTTGCCGGACCTCCTCGGCGGCGCGCTCGGCGGGCTCGCCGACCGGTTCCCGCGCCGGACCGTGCTCGTGGTCGCGGATGTCGTGCGCGCACTGCTGGTCGCGTTGATGGCGATTCCCGGCATGCCCTGGCCGATCGCCGCGGGACTGCTCGTGGTCGTGCAACTCGCGGCCGGGCCGTTTCAGGCCGCGCGGCAAGCTGTCCTGCCGGACATGCTGGGCGAGGAGAAACTGGCGACCGGACAAGCGATTCTCTCCTCGACGTACCAGGCCGCGCTGGTGATCGGCTTCGGTGCGGGCGCGGCGGTGGTCGCGTGGCTCGGGGTTTCGGGCGCGTTGTGGGCGGACGCGGTGACGTTCGCGGTGTCGGCGGCCGCGCTGCGCTGGGGTTTGCGGCTGTACCCGGTTGCGAAGGTGGCCGAGCACGTGCCGCAGTGGGCCTCGCTGAAGGCGGGCTGCCGGCTGGTCGCGCGGGACCGGAAACTGCGGTCGCTGCTGGCGATCGCGTGCTGCTGCGGGTTCTACGTGGTGCCGGAGGGACTGGCGGTGCCGGTGGCCGCGCAACTCGGCGGCACCGGCGTGCTCGGCTGGCTGCTGGTGGCGAACCCGGTCGGGACGCTGCTCGGGGCGCTGCTGATCAGCCGGTTGCCGCGGGCGCGGCAGGTGCGGTGGCTGGGTCCGCTCGCGGTGGCGAGCAGTCTCGTGCTGCTGCCGACCGGCTGGACGCCCGCGTTGCCGATGGTCGTGGCGGTCTGGACGGTGTCCGGGATGTTTTCCGCGCACGACTTGATCACCCAGGTGCAGTACAGCCTCGCCGCGCCGCCGGAACAGCGCGGCCAGGTGATCGGGGTCGCGATCGCCGCGTTGCGCGCGGCACAGGGCCTGACGATCGCGGCCGCGGGCGCGCTGGCGCTGGCCTTCGCGCCGACGACGGTGGTCGCGATCGCGGCTGTGGCCGGGGCGGGGTGCGCCGGTCTGGCCGGGATCGCGTGGGCGCGGGCGGTGCGAGCGGACCGCGCGGTGCGGCCCCGCCGAACTCCCCTCGACGGGGCCACCCCACCTCCCGCGCCGTAATCCGCGGGACGGGTGTGCCGCGGGACTGGTTCGGATCACGTCCAGTTGTTGTCACGCACGCCCTCTCACCTCCTCGTGGGGCGGGCTGGGGGCGGTTCAGCGGGTCCAGTTGTTGTCACGCACAGCGGCGGTCCTTTCGCTGGTTGGCGGGCGGTGATTGGCGGGGCTCAGCGGGTCCAGTTGTTGTCACGCATCGCGGCGGCTCCTTTCGCTGGTCGGCGGGCATTGATTGGCGGGGCTCAGCGAGTCCAGTTGTTGTCACGCATCGCGGCAGCTCCCTTCGCGGCTCGACGGGCGGTGGTGGCGGAGCTCAGCGAGTCCAGTTGTTGTCACGCACGGCGGCAGTTCCCTTCGCGAGTCGACGGGCAGTGGTCGGCGGGACTCAGCGGGCCCAGTTGTTGTCGCGCATGGCGGCGGTCCTTTCGCTGGTCGGCGGGCAGTGATTGGCGGAGCTCAGCGAGCCCAGTTGTTGTCGCGCATCGCGGCAGCTCCCTTCGCGAGTCGACGGACGGTGATCGGCGGGACTCAGCGGGTCCAGTTGTTGTCACGCACGGCAGCGGCTCCTTTCGCAGTTCGGCGGTCGGTGGTCAACGAGGCTCAGCGGGACCAGTTGTTGTCGCGCACGGCGGCAAGTTCCTTTCGCGAGGTCGGCGGTCAGTAATCGGCGGGAATTCAGCGGGTCCAGTTGTTGTCGCGCATCGCGGCGGCTCCCTTCTCGAATCGACGGTCGGTAATCGAGCGGATTCAGCGGGTCCAGTTGTTGTCACGCACAGCGATCTCCTTCCTCGTCGCCAATCGGCGAACAGCGGGCTTCAGCGGTTCCAGTTGTTGTCGCGCATCGCGGCGGCTCCTTCCCGGATCAGCGGTCAGCGATCAAGCAGGTTCAGCGAGTCCAGTTGTTGTCGCGCATGGCAGTCGTTCACCTCCTTCCCCAGCACTTCGTCCAGCGGTTTCAGTCGTTTCACCGGTTCCAGTTGTTGTCGCGCACCGCACACCTCCTTTCCGATCACCCGTCGCGATCACCCGGCCGTCCTCAGCGGGTCCAGTTGTTGTCGCGCATCCCGCCGCCTCCTTTCCGCTTTCCTTCCGCGTCCCGGATTCCCGCGTTCCGTCCCGTTCACCAGTTGTTGTCCCGCACTGTGGGCACCTCCTCTCCTCCGCGAGGGCCGAAAGTCTCGACCTCGAGTCGAGACCACGAGGGCGACCTGCGTCACCGCGGTGTCGTCCAGTTGTTGTCGCGCACGGTCGTCACCTCCGTTTCAGAGTCGCGCCTTCGGCGGTTTTCGCACGTCATCGCCGGTAGGGCGGTCACCGAAAGTGGCCATGGGGGTCCAAACGGGACTCTCGTGGATCCCCTGGTCCGGCCCGGATTCGGAGCAGCTGGCCACTACTCACAGTGGCCACCTCCCCTCGCCGGCCGTCTGGCGCTGGGCTGTCCGGGCGAAATCGCCCCGGTGCTTCCCAGAGTCCGGACGACAGGCAGCACACAACGCGCCTCGTCGTTTACCGTAGAAGCCAATCGGGTGAGGTGAAGAGTGCGCGGACGAGTTGCCGGGTGGTTCACAGGCTGGCGCCTATGGCGGTTGCCCTCGCACGTCCGCATGTATGTGCTGCTGGTGAACGTCGTGGCAGTGGGCACCACCCTCGCCACCGCGTGGCTCGCCCCGGTGCACCAGATCGATCTAGTCCGCTTCGGCGTCCTCGCGGTGTGCGCGGCGCTGGCGATCGAGGCGACCCGGCACATCGAGCGACAGCGCGAGTACAGCCGTGCGCCCACAGTCGCGTACGTCGACACCAAGGCCGTCTGGAGCATCGCCGCTGTGGTGGCGTTGCCGGCGATCCTCGCGTCGGCGATGGTCGTGCTCACCTACGCCGTCGCCTGGTGGCGGGTCTGGCCGCACGAACGGCCGGTCCTGCCGCACCGCTGGATTTTCTCCTGCGCCACCGTCCTGTGCGGGACGCAGGCCGCGGTCGCGGTGCTCGCGCTCGGCATGCACGAGTACCCGGGAGTGCTCGCGGGCGGCTTCGGTCCGGGCCTGCTCGACCTGGTCGTCTTCGTGCTGGCCGCCGGGCTGCGCTGGGCGATCAACACCGCGCTCGTCATGGTCGCGATCGCGCTGTCGAGCCCGCCGCGGTCGTTCGCGGACCTGTTCTCCGGCTTCGGCGACCAGCTGCTCGAAGCGGGCGCGATCGGGCTCGGCCTGGTCACCGCGGCGCTCCTGCTGCTGGCCAACCCGCTGCTCCTGGCGGGCGTCGTGATCGCGCTCGTGGCGCTGCACCGCGGGCTGCTGCTCACCCAGTTCCAGCGCGACGCGCGCACCGACGTCACCACCGGGCTTGCCACCAAACGCTGGTGGCGCACGGTCACCGAGCGCTATCTCGAACGCGCGCGGGCGAACCAGGACAGCGTCGGCGTGCTGCTGCTCGACCTCGACCACTTCAAGGCGATCAACGACACCTACGGCCACCCCACCGGCGACCTGGTGCTGCGCGAGATCGCGCTGTCGCTGCGCGACGAGGTCCGCGAGCAGGACGTGTGCGGCCGCTGGGGCGGCGAGGAGTTCGCGATCGCGCTGCCGGACATCCCGAGCGCCGAGCACCTCGGCCACATCGCCGACCGCATCCGGCGGCGGGTTCCGCAGGTGGTCGTCGCGCTGCCGGACCAGGATTCGGTGATCAGCGACCTGACCGTCTCGATCGGCTGCGCGCTGTACCCGGCCGAGCATCTCGCCAGCGTCGACGACGTGCTGGTGGCCGCCGACGCCGCGCTGTACCGGGCCAAGCAGGCCGGCCGGAACCGGGTGGAGCTGGCGAGCGCTTGACCGCCTGCTCAGGCCACCGCTAGAACTCGTCACATGGACTGGACTCTCGAGGTCGTCGTCGTTCCCGTCACCGATATCGACCGGGCGAAAGCGTTCTACGCCGACCGGGTCGGCTTCCGCCTCGACCACGACATCAGCCCCGCGCCGGGGCAGCGCCTGGTGCAGCTGACGCCGCCGGGCTCGGGCTGTTCGATCGTCCTGGGCAAGGGCGTGGTGCCGGACATGCCGCCGGGGTCGATCAAGGGTCTGCAGCTGGTCGTCGCCGACGTCCGGAAAGCCCGCGAGGAACTGGTGGAACGCGGCGTCGAGGTCGGCGAACTCCAGGTCTACGGCCCGGATCCGGGCACCGGCGCGCTCGAGGACCTGGACAACATCGGGTTCGTCCACTTCGCCGACCCCGACGGCAACACCTGGTCGGTGCAGCAGATCTCCGCCCGCGCCAAGGGTTAACCCGCGACGGCCTCGGCCAGTTCGGTCTGCAGCGTCCGGGCCGCCGGGGTTACCGCCTGACCGCGTGGCAGCACGAAATCGACGCGGCGTTCGATCGTCGCGTCGGTCAGGGCCGCGAGCCCAGACACCGGACTCGCGGCCAGAAACGCACGGCCCGCTATGAGGGCGAGGACGGTGGGTCGGGATGGTGTTCAAGACCGGTCTTTCGCACTCGGCCGGATCCGCGGTGCCGCCTCCCGGGCCGGGGTACTTTCGGTGGTCTTGTCGTGGCCTGCCTCGGGATGGAGCCTCCGTCTGTCGCGACGGCCTAGTCCACCAACGCACCACAACTGACATTCACCGTGGCAGCGGTCATCGACCGAGCCCGATCGGACGCGACGAACGCCGCTACCGCACCAACATCGGCCAACGTCGCGGTACGGCCAAGCATCGTCGGTTCGGCGAGCTCCGCGGTGAGGTCCTCGGCGCCGGGGAAATCCGCCGGGATCGTTTCGGGGATGCCACCGGTTCGGAGCGTCACCGTGCGCACGCCGTGTCGGCCCAGTTCGGCGGCGAGTTGTCGGCGCATCGCTTCCAGAGCGGCGAATCCGACTTGCAGGCCGCCGACCGCGTGGTTGCGGACCGGATCGCCGTCGCCGCCGAAGAGGAGGACTACGCCGCTGCCTTGGCGTTTCATGTGACGGCCAGCCGCGCGCATGGTGAGGAAGGTGGTGCGGACGCCGTTGACTACCGGTTGTTCGTAGTCCGCCAGCGACATCTCGACCATGGGAGTCCCCTGGACGTCGCCGTGGCTGATCACGTTCACCGAGATGTCGAGGCTGCCCGCGGCTTCGACTACTGCGTCGGCGTGCGCGTCTACGGATTTCTCGTCGAGCGCGTCTACTACGGCGACATCAGCGGTGCCGCCAGCCGTACGGATTTCGTCGGCTACGAGGTCCAGCTTTTCGCGGGTGCGTCCGGCCAGGAAGACGCGCGCGCCTTCCTCGGCGAAAGCTCGGGCGAACGCGCCGCCGATTCCTCCGCCAGCGTCGTACACAACCGCGTTTTTGCCTTCCAGCAGCATCTTCAAGGCTCCCTTCTAGTGGCTGTCACTAGTGCGTCGGGCGGGGAGCCGGAGAATCGACATCGTTCTTCAGGGACGTTGTGCCCCCATCGGGTTGGGGATCGGGACGCCGCCGCGATCGATGATCCGTCGGCTCAGCGGGGTGGCCAGCTCGAGTACTCGGTCGACTCCTTCCGGGCCTAGCGCTTCGAGCGGGGCGGCGGCCAGGCGATCGGTGGTTTCTTCGATGGTGCGGCGGACTTCCGCGCCCGCTGGGGTCAGGCCGTCCACGTCAATCAAGCCGCGATCGACCAGGTTTTCTGTTGCGGCGGACCATTCTTCGTCGGTCCAGCCTCGGGCGCGTTGGACTTGCTCGCGGGTCGTGGCTCCGGTGGCGATGTGGGTGAGGGTCGTTTCCAGGCCGGTAAGGCCGGAGGCGACCGCGGCCAGGACGTGGCCGTCGCCTCGGTGTTCACGCAGGACCGCGGTCGCCAGCCACAACCGGGCCAGCGGCCGATCCGGGCGAGGCACAGCAGACCAAGCCGCGGCGAGCGGCCGAGCATCGAATTGGCAAGCGGCGACTGCCTGTTCCAGCAAAGTGACCAGCTCGTCCACAGTGTCCGGCCCGAGCAATCGCGTCAACGCCGCTTCGACCGCTTCCACTCGGGTGCGCAATACGTCGCCAGGAGAAGCGAACGTCCACGCGTCAGGAAGCGCTCGCGCGACCATCCCTGGTGCGAACCCAAAAAACATCGACGTGACCGGTTCCGGGCCGATCGGACCGAGTGGCGCCGCCCGGCCCGCGAAGTAGCCCATCCACCATCCGCGCAGGCCGACGTGCTTCGCCGCCGCGGCGGGTTCCGGGGCGAAGTAGACGACTGCGTGGAGGGGTTCTGTTGCGGTCCATAGGTTTCGGGCCGGGTTCGGCTTCATGCGGGCAACTCTAAGCCCCGGGTACGACACAAAAACGCGAAAAAAGCCCGCCGCCCCGAAAGAGGGACGGCGGGCCGAAAAACAGGTGAGCCTCAGGCGAGCTCGAGGCCGTAGGACTGCAGTTCCAGAGTCAGCGGGTAGAAGTAGCTGGTCTGGGTGTCGCCGCCGGAGAGGGTGCCGAGTCCCTTGTCCCCGTCGTACGCCGGGCCGCCCGAGTCGCCGTGGTCGGTGTGGGCGGTGGTGCCGAATTCGTGGTTCAGGACGCCGACGTCGAAGTTCACCGACTCGTCGACCGAGGTGACCTGGCCGCTGCCGCCGCCGGTGGTCTGGCCCATCTTCTCGATCTGCTCGCCGACGGTCGGGGTGCCGGCGCTGGAGATCTTCTGGCCGGTGTTGATCGCGCCGTCGCCGGTGCCGTTCGGGCGGGTCAGCAGGCCGGAGTCGGCTCCGGGGCAGTCGCTCTGGACGACCTGGGCGCCGGAGACGTCGCCGCCGGACCAGGTGCCGCCCTCGTTGGTGCAGTGGCCCGCGGTCAGCATGTACGGCTGGCCGCCCTTGGTCACGTTGAAGCCGAGCGAGCAGGTGAACTGCCCGTTGTTGATCGAGTCGCCGTCCGCGATGTAAGTGGACAGCTTGCCCGAGCGCTGCTCGACGCGCGCCGCGTCGCCCAGCTTCGCCGCCGCCGCGGCGACCTTGTCCTTCGTGGCCTGCGACGCCGAGTCGTAGATCTTCACCACGACCTGGTTGGTCTTGGTGTCGATGCCCCACGACGTCTGCGGCACGTTCTTCACGGTGTCCATCTGGTTCTTCGCGCCGGTGAGGGCGGTGAAGCTGTGCTTGACGAGCTTGGTCGCGAAGCCGGCTGCCTTCGCCTTCTCCTGCGTCGCGGCGTCGGTGACGTTCAGCACCGCCTTGCCGCGTTCGAGGTAGATGCCGCCGTTTCCGGCGCCGAGCGTGTCGGCGACCTGCGTCGCCTGGGTGATCGCCTGTGCCTGCATCTGGGCGAACGCCATCGGGCTTGCCGAGGCGGCGTTCACGCACATGCCCGCGGTCAGGGCCGCGGCCGACAGTGCGGTGAATCCCGCGACGAGCGTCTTCCGGGAAGTCATGGATCTTCCTCCAGGTGGGCTGAAACCGACCGGTGGGACGCCCCACACTTTTGTTGCCCGGCAACCAACGCGAAACCGACGAAGGTTGGTTAATAACCAAAAAATGCGGACTAATCGGACGCTGCTGCGCCGTTCGGACCACCTGGAATACCCCGAACGGCGCCGCTGACCTGCGTCAGTGCTGTCCGGGCCACCGGACGTGCTCGGCGTAGCCCTCGTTCTTGCGCAGGTACCCGGCGATGAACGGGCACACCGGAACGATCACGCCGCCGCGCGCCACGACGTCGTCCAGCGCGGCCTTCGCCAGCACCTTGCCGAGACCGCGACCGCCGAACTCGTCGCCGATCTCGGTGTGGGTGAAGACGGTTTCGGTGTCCTTCGGGGTGAATTCGGCGAAGCCGGCGAGCTTGCCGTCCGCATACACCTCGTAGCGGTTTTCGCTGTCGTTGCGGGATACCCGGGGTTCTTCTTCGCTCATTCCCGCATCCTCACACACCGCCGGAATCCTCGCGCCGCGCTCAGCCCGTGCTCTCCCGCGCGAGCAGTTTGTGCGGCGCGACGAATTCCTCGGCCGGAAGCCCCGGATTCTCGATGCGGGCGGCGAGACGGGACACCGCGGTCCGTGCGATGAACGGGGTGTCCAGCGAAACGGTGCTCAACGAGGGTCGCGAGTAGCGACCTTCCTCGATGTCGTCGATGCCGATGATCGCCACGTCCTCCGGGACGCGCAGCCCGGCGTCGAACACCGCGCGGATCGCGCCCATCGCCAGCAGGTCGGAGTAGCAGAAAATGGCGTCTGGGCGCGGAGATTCGCGAAGCAGCGACGCGGTGGCCGCGTAGCCGTCCGCCCGGCCGTAATGGGCGGCCGTGGCCTGCAGCGCGTTCACCGGCTCCAGGCCGTGCTCGTCGAGCGCCTTGCGGAATCCCTCGGTGCGCTGCAACGGCGTCGCGTACATCTCCTTCGGCTGCGCGCCGATCGCCGCGACGCGAGTACGACCGCGGTCGAGCAGATGCATTGTCGCGTCGTGGGCCGCGACGACGTTGTCGATCGCCACGTGGTCGAACCGGCTGTCGAAGACGTGCTCGCCGAGCAGGATCAGCGGCGACGAGCGCGCCGGGTCCACGTCGCGCAGTTCGTCGCCGGTCGCGAGCGGCGCGAACAGCATGCCGTCGAACAGATTGCGCCGACCCCCTCCGCGCAGCAGCTGGCGTTCCCGCTCGTGGTCGTGTCCGGTCTGGTCGATCATCACCTGGAAGCCGAGGCTCGCGGCGGCGTCGATGACCTCGCGGGCGAGCTGGCTGAAGTACGGCACGTCGATCTCCGGCACCACCAGCGAGAGCAGCCCGGTCTTGCCGGTGCGCAGCGTGCGGGCGACCGGGTTCGGGATATAGCCGAGTTCCTCGATGGCCCGCAGCACGCGCTGGCGCATCTTCTCGCTGACGTGCTCGTACCCGCTGACGACGTTCGACACCGTGCGCACCGAAACCTGCGCCCGATCCGCCACGTCCCGCAACGTCGCCGCCATGGAGCCCCCTTCGCCGGAAGTCATCCTACCTTTTGCAACGTGTGCAAGCATGTCGTACAGTTTGCCTACGTTGGCAAATCCACGGCGAGCCCCTCTCCGCACGCCGAGTTGCCGCCGTCCCGCACAAAGGAGTGCCATGAACCCCACTCTCCGACGGAGCGGACGGACAGCCCGCCTCCTCCCCCGCCGCGGTGCCGCCGTCGCCGCGGCGGCCCTGCTCGTCACCGGGCTGAGCGCCTGCGGCCCGGACATCAGCTCCGACGCCCCGGCCACGGGCAACGCCGTGCTGCAGGCCTCGTCCGACGAGGCGCCCAAGGGCGAGATCACCGTCTGGGACCGCTCCGGCGACCTGTACAAGGTCTTCGACGCGGCGATCAAGAAGTTCACCGCGAAGTACCCCGGCGTCACGGTCAAGCACGAGGCCGTCGACATCGACTCCAAGCTGCAGAACACGCTGATCACCGGCACCGACGTGCCCGACGGCGTCTTCCTCGACGACGCCAAGGTCGGCGGCTACGTCAGCCACCTGTGGAATCTCAAGGACGTGCTCGCGCCCTACACCAAGGACATCGCCAAGCAGAAGGTCGACGTCAACACCGTCGGCGGCGGCATCTACGGCGTGCCCTTCGACCTCGACCCCGGGCTGCTGTTCTACAACGCGAAGGCGCTGAGCGCGGCCGGGATCGACCCGAACGGCATCAAGACCTACGACGATTTGCTCGCCGCGGCGAAGAAATACCAGCAGTTCAAGCCCGGCGCGAAGCCGATCCACCTGGAGCAGAACGCCTTCAACAGCCAGCTCCAGCTCGAGATGTTCGCCAGCCAGCTGGGCACCGGCCTGGCCGGCCCGGACGGCAAGCTGCGGCTGAATTCCCCGCAGTACCACCAGATCCTGACCTGGCTGGACACCGTGCGCAAGGAAGGGCTCGGCACCCGCGCGGAGTACCTCAAGCCCAGCGATGTCAGCGCGCTGGACTCGGCCGACGAGGTCTTCTACCCGTGGGCGATCTGGTTCGACTTCGCCCCGCAGCAGCAACTGACCGCGACCAAGGGCGACTGGCGGGCGATGCCGTTGCCGGCGTGGACCGCGGGCGGCGCGCGCAGCGGCGCGATGGGCGGCTCGTCGTTCGTCATCCCCAAGGACGCCAAGAATCCCAAGCTGTCCTGGCTGTTCTACCGCTTCCTGATGTTCGACCAGGCGGGCTACACCGCCGTGTACGGTCCCAACTCGGTCTATCCGGGCGGCCTGAACACCTCGGTCCCGGCTTACCAGCCCGCCGCCGATCCGGCGAAACCGCTGTTCCGGCCGATCGACGCGATGGGCGGCCAGGACGTCTGGAAGACCGCCGTCGAAGCGGGCCGGGAAATCCCCGGCGGGGCCCCGATCCCGGCCTGGTGGTCCGGCGCGGTCGACTACCTCGGCACCGACCTGCAGAAGATGCTGGACGGCGCGCTCACCCCGCAGCAGGTGATCGACAAGGCGGGCAAGGACATCCAGACCAACCTGATCGACCGCAAATGACCACTCGTTCCGCCTCCCCCGCGACGAAGGTGTTCCGGGAACCGGCCGTCGAGCCGCGCGCCCGGGCACCGCGTCGGCGGCGGCGCACTCTTCCGTTGCGCCGTCTGCTCGCGCCATACGTGTTCGTGCTGCCGTTTGTCTTGGTGTTCTTGGCTTTCAGCGTCTACCCGTTGTTCTTCACGCTGCGTCTGAGTTTCACCGACTGGCACGGATCCGGTGCCGCGCACTGGATCGGCTTCGACAACTACCGTTATCTGCTGACCAGCAGCGGATTCTGGTCGTCGCTCGGCAACTCCGGCGTGCTGTGGCTGCTGATCGTCCCGGCCCAGATAGTGCTGGCGGTACTCGTGGCCGTGCTGCTCAACGCGATCAAACGGCTGCGCGGGTTCTACCGGGTGGCGTTCGTCGTGCCGTTCGTGACGCCGCTGGTCGCGGTCGCGCAGATCTGGATCGTGCTGTTCGATCAGGACAACGGCGCGGTGAACGCGATGCTCGGCGCGGTCGGCCTTCCACCGGTCGGCTGGCTCGTCACCAGCGGATGGGCCAAGCCGACGCTCGCGTTGCTGTTTCTCTGGAAGACCACCGGATTCGTGGTGCTGATCGTCCTTTCCGGACTCCAGCAGATCGACCGCGGCCTGTACGAGGCGGCTTCGCTCGACGGGGCGGGCCGGATCCGGCAACTGCGGACGATCACCGTTCCGCTGCTGCGCCGTTCGCTGATGTTCAGCCTCGTTCTGCAGACGCTGGCGGTGTTCCAGATGTTCGCCGAGCCGTACGTGGTGACGAAAGGCGGGCCGTACACCTCGACCACGACGGCCGGGCTCTACCTCTACAACCACATCACGCGCGCGGATCTCGGCACCGGGGCGGCGAACTCGTTCCTGCTGGTGATCGTCGTGATGGCGGTGTCGCTGCTTTTCGTCCGGCTGCTCCGAGCGGAGGACTGACATGACCACCCTCGGCGTCCGCCAACGAAAGCCCCGGCCGCTGCTCGGCTCGCACGCGTTCCTGCTCGTGCTGACCGTCGCCCTGCTCGCACCGGTGGTGTGGGCGATCCTGTCGTCGTTCAAACCGGCGGGCGAGATCATCCGGAACCCGCTCGGGTTCGACCCGGCGACCTTCACCCTCGCCAATTTCCGCGGGATGTTCCAGGACGTCCCGATCGGCAGCGGGTTCCTCAACACCGGGATCGTGCTCGTGGCGAAGGGCGCGATCACGATGTTCTGCGCGCCGCTGGCGGCCTACGCGTTCGCGAAATACCGGTTCGCCGGCCGCAACCTGATCTTCGGCGCCGTGCTGCTCACCTTGATGCTGCCGACGATCGTGCTCGTCATCCCGCTGCTGCTGGAGATGAAGGAACTCGGCTGGGTCAACACCTACCAGGCGCTGATCCTGCCCGGTTCGGTCGACGCGTTCGCGATCTTCTGGATGCGCCAGGTGATCGCGGCGGTGCCGGACGAACTGCTCGACGCCGCCCGCGTCGACGGCTGCGGCGAGTTCGGCATCTTCTGGCGCGTGGTGGTCCCGGCGATCCGGCCGGGCCTCGCCGGGCTCGGCGTGCTGACGATCATGAACATCTACAACGATTTCGTCTGGCCGGTCGTCGCGGCCAGTTCCAGCCGGATGGCCACCCTCCAGGTGGTCCTCTCGACGCTGGCCCAGAACATCTCGGGCAACCGGGTGGGCGCCGATTACGCGACCGTCACCGGCGAACTGCTCGCCGCCGCGTCGATCGCGCTCGTCCCGCTGCTGATCCTGTTCATCGTGCTGCAGAAGCACTTCATCAACGGCATCCTCGCCGGAAGCGTAAAGGGCTGACACACATGACGATTGCCGAGAACGCCGCCGACCCGACCGCCGCGGAGGCGGTCCCGCGGCCGGGGTACCCGCGTCCCGACCGGGACCGGTCCGCGAGATGGCTGAGCCTCAACGGCCGCTGGCGATTCGCCGCGGCCGACGGTGCGCCCGAGTCGATCACCGTCCCGTTCGCTTGGGAGACTGAGGCTTCCGGCGTACACCGCACCTGGCTGGAACACGCGGTTTACACACGGACGATCACGGTTCCGCCGGAGTGGACCGGACGCCGGGTGGCGCTGTGCTTCGGCGCGGTGCATCACCGGGCGGTCGTCTCGATCGACGGGAAGCCCATCGGTTCGCACGTCGGCGGGCACAGTTCGTTCGAGTTCGACGTCACCGACGTGCTGGAGCCCGGCCGGTCCGCCGAGCTGACCGTCGAGGTAGAGGCACCCGCGGACAAACGCGAAATCCCGCACGGCAAACAGCGTTCGATCCCGCGAGACGACTACGACGGCGTCTCGTTCACGCCGACGTCCGGAATCTGGCAAAGTGTCTGGCTTGAGGCACGCGGACGCACCTACGCCGCCGAGGTTTCCGTACGCGGAGATTCGTTGACCGGCTTCGACATCGCGGGCGAACTCGCCGGGGACGCTCCGGACAGCGCCGCCGTGGTCGCGCTTCTGGAGGGCCGCGAGACCGTCCTTTCGGTGCGGGACGGGCAGTTCTCCGGTCGGCTGGAAATTCCGTCGCCGCGATTGTGGAGCCCAGAATCGCCGCACTTGTACTCCATCGCATTGACCGTGGGCGAAGGCGACTACGCCGACCAGTTGACCGTGACCGGCGGGCTTCGCCGGATCGAAACACGCGGCGAAGCATTGTATCTCAACGGGGAACGGCTGTACGTGCGCGGCGTGCTCGACCAGGGCTATTGGCCGAAGTCGGGGCTCACCGCGCCCGACGACGAAGCTCTGGTCCGCGACCTCGAACTGGCGCGGGAACTCGGTTTTTCGCTGGTACGCAAGCACTTGAAGTTCGAGGAACCGCGATGGCTCGACCACGCCGACCGGATCGGAATGCTGATCTGGGCTGAACCCCCTGCGCCGAGCCGGTTCAGCCCGGCCGCCGCCGCGGCGTTCGAGGCGCAACTGCCTGACCTGGTCCGGCGCGACGGCAACCATCCGTCGATCGTGATCTGGGGGCTGTACAACGAAGAATGGGGCCTGGACTGGGACATCCCCGGCAGCCCGGAGCGCGCTGCCGCGGCCGTACGCGCCTACGACCTCATGCGCTCGCTCGACGACACCCGGCCGATCGTGGAGAACTCCGGCTGGGCGCACGTGAAGACCGATCTGGTCGACTGGCATTACTACGACGAGAACCCGCGCAACTGGGCGGAAAACCTCGCCGCGCTCGCGTCCGGGGAGCGGGAATCGTTCGAGGTCAAGCTCCGGCCGGACTTCCTGGTCGACAAATCGTTCTACGGTTCCGCTGACTTCCAGCGCTCGGGCGTGCCGGTGCTGAACAGCGAGTACGGCGCCGGGTTCACCAGCCTGGAGCGGGCGTGGCACGTACGCTGGCAGACCCAGGAAATCCGCAGGCACGACCGGTTTTCCGGCTATATCTACACCGAACTGACCGACGTGGAACACGAAATGGCGGGCCTGCTGGACGCGCACCGCCGGCCGAAGGACTGGGGCGGGCTCAACCCGGCCGACGCCTTCGCGGCGACCACCCTGGTCGTTGACCTCGTGCCCGCGCACGCGGGTGCCGACCTGCCGGTCCCGACGGAACCGTTGACCCTCGACGTGCACATCTCGCACACCGGCCGGGAGCCGATCGCGGGAACTCTGCACGCCGGCTGGGGAGCTTCAGGTTCGCACAATCTGCCTCTCGCGGTGACTTCCCTTGCCGCGCAGGCGAAACCGTTCCGGCTCAGCGACGCGTTCCCGCTGACCGTCCCGGCACCGGGCGGTCCGGCGCGACTGCACTTGTGGCTGGAAACGGACGGCAAGGTGACCGCGCGGACCTTTGTGGACGCAGCGGTGGTGGAGGAATTGAACCGGCGCGGCGCGCGTAGCTGACAACGGGGAAGGGCGGCCAGCTGAACTGGCCGCCCTTCCTGATCAGGCTGGAACGTGCCAGACCTGAGTGAACAAGCCGTTGCAGTCATAGATCTGCAACTGTGTGCCATCCGCGGTCTGCGCCTGCGGATCGTCGAGGCAGCGACCCGACTGCGGGTTATAGATCGACCCGTCCGCCCGCGCCTGCCATTGCTGCGCGGGCGTGCCGAGACAGTCGCGAAGCTCCACTTTGGACGAATTCCCGGTGCCGCCGCCGACGATGTTCAGGCACTTGTCGAAAGCCCGGATCGTGCCGTCGGTTTCCAGCGACCACTGCTGACCGGTCGCGATGCCGCAGGTGTAGAGCTGCACCGCGTTGCCGTTGACCGAGGTGTTGGTGTTCACGTCGACGCATTTGCCGGTGGTGCCGGGACCGGTGATCTGGCCCTGCGCGTTCGGCAGCGTCGCCGTGCCGAAGTCCGTTTCGCATTTGCCGGTGGACAAATGCGTGCCCGCGAGCATCAGGAAGGTGTTGCCCGAAGGCGCGCCGAGCAACGGCGAACTGTACCCGGCGCAGGCCGTCTCGCCCGCGTCGTAGCCGCCGGTCGGTGCGGTGGTCACCGGCGTGGTGATCTCTTGCCAGGCACCGGATCCGAGGTTCCGGTTCACGAACAGCACGTGCCCGTCCTCCGGCTGGATCGCCAGCGAGCCGTCCGTGCCCGCGACGACCCGCTGTCCGGACGCGACGAGGGTCCCGTTCGCGCCGCCCGCCGGCGACCAGGTCAGGTACGGCGTGTGCAGCAGGAACCGGTGGTCGGCGGTCTCGATCCGGGTGCCGAGGCTGCCGGGATTCCACGCTTCGGCGTCCGGAGAGGTCTTGAAGTAGACGTCGCAAGCCTGGTCTGGATCGAAGCCGGCTTTGCAGTCCTCGTAGGTCATCGCGTAGGTGCCGTTGGGCAGCGGGACGACGGTGGCCATCCCGGGCCGCTCGACTCCGTTCTGCACCGCGACGTCGTAGACCTCGTTGCCCCAGGTCAGGCCGCCGTCGGTGGAGACCGCGTGCGCGAGAACCTGGGCGTAGTTGTTGACCGACGGGCGTTCGTCGGAGAAGTAGCAGATGAGCCCGTGATCGGTGGTGGCGAACTCGGGTTCCCAAATGCCGTGGCCGATCGTGTTCGCCATCCCGGACTCGGCCGCGCACGAACTGCGGTAAGTCCAGCTCGCGCCCTGGTTGGTGGACACGAAGACCTCGACCGCCTGCTGCGTGTAGTCGCCGTGGTTCCAGGCGGTGCCCGCGGCGAGCAGCGTCCCGGCCGGGAGCGATCCTTCGGCGCGCGGCAATTCGTACAGCGTCGGGCCGTCGAGATCCCAGCCGTGCTGGGTGTCAGTGACCGTGCTGATCGGCGAAGACGTCCAGGTCACGCCGTTGTCGGTCGAGCGGTAGACCGGGAAGTTCGCCTTCCCGACGCCGGTGCCGGAGTGGGAGAAGGTGGCCAGCAGAGTGCCGTTCGCGCTGCCGTTGTGCGCGAGGCGGATGACGCGCGGATAGCTCGCGTCCTCAGTGGAACCACTGGCGGTGCTGGGCCGGTAAAGCACCCCGCCGGAGGTGGTGGCCGCGGTGGCGGTGCCCGCCGGAAACGCGGCCGCGAGGGCAGCGCCGAGCACGACAGCGGCGACCAGCGCACCGCGCCGTCTCGGGCGAGATCGAGAGGGGAGGGGACCAGGCGACATAAGCGTCACTCCTAGGACGGGACGGCGCCACAACCTCCTGGCACTCCCCCTCCCGGCACAACGACCCGCGCGCGGCAGCTGTGCGCCGTCGCCGCGCGAAGCTTCTCGGGAGGTGGCCGCCGGTGGACCCAGGCCGCTTTGCCATCGTGTGAAAACCTGAGCGTACTCCGATTTGCACACGTTGCAAGAAACTGTCCGGCAGACAATCGCCATCACCCGCCCACACCCGGATGTCCGCCCGCCGCCCACCGACGAGCGACGCGGGAGCACGCAGCGAAGACCGTTGAACGGACCGCGCTGGTCCGCCCGGGCGATCCCCGGAATCGGCGGAGTGGCGGCACTTCCTCCGCGCCGGTCCGGTCTGTTTGCCTCGTGGAGTCGGCACCCACGGAACGCGAGGGGAGCACGCGTGCAGCCGTTCGTCCTGCCCGAGTTCTATCTGTCGTATCCCGCCCGGCTGAACCCGCACCTGGACGGCGCGCGGAAGCACAGCAAGGCGTGGGCGTACTCGATGGACATGATCGACGTGCCCCAGCACGGGACCGTCATCTGGAACGAACACGACCTCGACTCCCACGACTACGCGCTGCTGTGCTCCTACACCCACCCCGACGCCGCCCCGCCGGAACTCGACCTGGTCACCGACTGGTACGTCTGGGTCTTCTATTTCGACGACCATTTCCTGGAACTCTTCAAACGCACCGGCGACATCGAACACGCACGCGATTACCTGGACCGCATCGCTCGCTTCATGCCCGCCGAAGGCGCCATCACCGAGACCCCGGAAAACCCCGTCGAACGCGGCCTGACCGATCTGTGGAACCGCACCGTCCCCCACCGCTCCAAGGGCTGGCGCCGCCGCTTCCGCGAAAGCACGCGCAACCTCCTCGACGAATCCCTCTGGGAACTCGCCAACATCAACGAGGGCCGCGTCGCGAACCCCATCGAATACGTCGCGATGCGCCGCAAAGTCGGCGGCGCCCCATGGTCGGCGAACCTGATCGAACATTCCCTGAACGCCGAAGTCCCCGACGAAATCGCGGCCAAACGCCCGATGGAAGTCCTGCGCGACTGCTTCGCCGACGCCGTGCACCTGCGCAACGACCTCTTCTCCTACCAGCGAGAAGTCGAAGACGAGGGCGAACTGTCCAACAGCGTCCTGGTCTTCGAGAGGTTCCTGGGCTGCACCACTCAAGAGGCCGCAGACGCGGTAAACGATCTCCTCACCTCGCGCCTGCACCAATTCGAACACACCGCTCTCACCGAAATCCCCGCTCTCTTCGAGGAAAACGGAATACACCCCGCCGGACGAGCCGAAACGTTCTCTTACGTCAAAGGCCTGCAAGACTGGCAATCCGGCGGGCACGAATGGCACCTGCGCTCAAGCCGCTACATGAACGAAGGCGCCCTAGACGCCCACAACGGCCCAGAATTACTAGGCGGCCCGACCGGCCTGGGCACCTCCGCAGCTAGAATCTTCCGTTCCGTCGCCACCACCGCCCCGCAACGCGCACGAGCCTTCACGCATCAACCGTATGAACAATTAGGCCCAGTCACCCTGCCCACCCTGCCTTTGCCCTTCCCCCTGCGCCTGAGCCCACACCTGGCGGCCGAACGCAAGAAAATCACCGATTGGCCGCGCCGAATAGGCATGCTGTCCGAATCGGTGTGGGACTCCACCCGGCTGCGCGTCTCCGACATACCGTTGGCCTCCGCGGGAATCTGCCCAGACGCTCCCCCGGAACAGTTGTCCCTGACCAACGACTGGCTAACCTGGGGCACCTACGCCGACGACTACTACGCAGAAGTCTTCGCCCACGACCTGCCCGCTGCCAGAGTGGCCACCGAACGCCTGAAACTCTTCATGCCCACCGACGGCGCCACTCCCCCGCCGCCCGTGACCGCACTGGAAACCGGTCTGACCGACCTGTGGCAACGCACCACCGGCCCCCTGACCTCCGCCGAACGCGAGGCCTTCCGCCACACGGTCGAGGAGATGATCGACGCCTGGGTGTGGGAACTGGCCAACCAGGCGCAAAACCGCATTCCCGACCCGATCGATTACGTGGAAATGCGCCGCCAAGCCTTCGGCTCCAACCTGGTGACCAGCATCAGCCGGCTCACCAACAGCAGCACGGTGCCCCCGGAAATCCACCGAAACCGCGTCATCGAAGCCCTGGAAGATTCAGCCTCCGACTACGCCTGGCTGATCAACGATTTAGTCTCCTACCGCAAGGAAATAGAATACGAAGGCGGCCTGCACAATGCGGTGCTGGTAGTCCGATCATTCCTGGACGTGGAGCAAGATCAAGCCCTGCGCATCGTCGCCAACCTGGCAGAAGCAAGACTGACAGAATTCCACCACGCAGTTGACGTAGGCCTGCCCAGCCTATTCGCCGACTACAACCTGGACGCTTCGGCGCAGGCCACGCTCACCGACTACGCGGACCTGCTGAAGAACCTGATGACCGGAATCGCGAACTGGCACCACGAATCCGCCCGGTACACCGACGAAGAACTGGACCGAGTCCGAGACACAAAGGCCGCCCCCGAAGCGCCCGACGACCCGAGCGACGCTGCGACACCCCCTGACACCTCCAGGGCACTGCTGCACCCAGGCTGCACCGGCACCCACCCCGTCCCGATCGGCACAAAACCCAGCCCCCACCCCCGCGGCCCGACCGGCCTGGGCACCCGATCGCTGCACATCCCCGCACCAGCCAGCACCGCCGCCCACTGACCCGTTCCGTGAGGGCCACCTTCACGGACTCTGAGTCCCTCAGGGTTCCCCTCACAACCCTCGCCGGTCCGTGAGGGACCCCTTGAGGGACTTAGATTCCCTCAAGGAGCCCTTCACGGACCCGCCCCGCCGCCACGATGCACCCAACGCGGTCCTCGGCGCATCCCCACACACCCGACGCAGTCCTCGGCACATCCCACACACCCGACGCGGCATCCGGCGCGCCGCACGCACCCAATGCGGCGCTGGGTGCGTGCGGCGCACCCAATGCGGCGTTGGGCGCGTCAGATGCACCCAATGTGGCGTTCGGTGCGCCGCACGCACCCAATGTGGCGTTCGGTGCGTCAGATGCACCCAATGCGGCGTTCGGTGCGCCGCACGCACCCAATGCGGCGTTCGGTGCGTCAGATGCACCCAATGCCACATTGGGGCGCTAAACCCCACCCGCGAACCCAACGCAACCAGCCACTCAGCCGCGCACACCACTCACCCAAACCGCAGCCAGCGCACCCACGATCGAGGCACCCGGCTCTCCCACCCAATCAACCCGCACCGCTGCACCCAACTATCGAGGCACCCAGCCCCTCCCCCAACCCCGATACGAAGCCTCCCTGCGGTCTGGGGGTGCTTGTCAAGGCATCTTTCCCGCCTTGACAAGCACCCCCAGACCGTCAGCACAATCAACCTTCGGGGTGCCCCACGCAACCAAGGCGCGCAATGTCGCCGCCAGGCGACGAGCCGACCCCTCAAAACGGTGCCCCCCACCACTCCACCGAGCATCTCCCGGAACATCCAGCAATACTCGACACCGTGACCAGCCCGAACCTCCACTTCCTAGGCCACGCGACCACCCGCGTGGAACTAGCCGGGCAAGTCGCCCTGACCGACCCAGTGCTAACCCGCTGGATCGGCCCCCTAACCCGGGTAGTCCCCAAACCGGACATCACCGCCTGGTCAGCAGTAGACATCGTCCTCATCTCCCACCTCCACGGCGACCACCTCCACCTCCCCTCCCTCAACCTCCTAGGCAAAGCCACAAGAATCGTCGTCCCCCGAGGCGCAGGCCGCTGGCTAACCAAACGCGGCTTCACCGAGGTAGAAGAACTCTCCCCAGGCCAATCCACCACCTCCGGCCCGCTAAAAATCACCGCCACCGAAGCGATCCACTCAGGCCACCGCTGGGGCCCCCGCCTAACCCACGGCCCGCAAAGCCCAGCCCTAGGCCACCTCCTAGAAGCCGACAACCAGCGGATCTACTCCGCAGGCGACACCGACCTCTTCCCCGGCATGGCAGACCTAGGCCCAGTAGACGTAGCCCTGCTCCCAGTCTGGGGCTGGGGCCCCAACCTCGGCCCAGGCCACCTCACCCCAGAACGAGCCGCCCAAGCCGCCGCCCTCCTCCGGGCCCGCACGGCAGTGCCCGTCCACTGGGGCACCCTCGCCCTCCCTGGCCTCCACCGCACGGCCAAAATGCGCCGGCTCCTCGTGGAACCCCCGCGCACCTTCGCGCACCACGTCCGCTGCCTAGGACTGGACACCGAGGTCCTGCACACCCGCCCCGGCTCCGACGTCCTGTTCCCGGCCCGCAAGGAGCGCGGGTGAACTGGACAGACCCGTCAGCGATCGGCTACCCGGCGCTGTTCGGCGGAGTACTGCTCGGCTCCGTCATCCCGATCGTCCCGACCGGCGCGGTCGTCGGCGCGGCGGCCGCGGTCGCGATGACCACCGACCATCTCTCGCTCCCCCTGGTCATCCTGCTGGCAGTACTCGGCGCGTACCTGGGCGACGTGATCACCTTCGCCGTCCCGAGATTCGGCAGCGAACCACTGCTGCGCTTCGTAGAACGACGCCAGCAAGCCGAACGCCTCGCGAAAGGCCGAGAGCAATTCGCGAGACGCGGCTGGCAGCTCGTGGTGATCGGCCGTCTGGTACCCGCCGGACGCATCCCAGTCCTGCTGGCCGCGGGCACACTTGGCTACCCCTGGCGCAAGTTCCTGCCGTCCGGCCTCCTGGCCTGCGTGCTGTGGGCAGTGGCGTACTCGCTGCTCGGCATCCTCAGCGGCGGCATCTTCGACTCGCCGCTCATCGCGACGCTGCTCGCCACCGTCCTGGTGCTGCTGGTGACCGTGCTGACCACGCTGATCTCCAGGAAACGGGCGGCCAACCAGACGGGAGGACATCGATGACGAACCCTGCTCCGGCGAAGGGCCGGTTGCTGCGCGGCGGCCGGGTCGTCGCGCGGGTCCTGCTGGTCTGGGTGGCGGTCACCGGAGCGCTGCGGCTGCTCGACGCGTGGCTCGACGGGTTCACGATGCAGTCCTGGTGGCAGCCGACGGTGTGCGCGCTGATCCTCGGGCTGCTCGTCTCCGTGGTGTGGCCGCTCGTGGTCCGGGTGGCGTGGCCGATCGCGTATTTCACCCTCGGCGTCGGCACGTACATCCTGCTCAGCGCCGCTGCCCTGGCGATCCTGCAGGCCGTGCCCGGGGTTGAGCTGCACGGGTTCTCCACCGCGGTCGTCATCACCGTCGCGATGTCCGCGGTGGGCGCGGTGATCTCCAGCGTGCTCGCCGTCGACGAGGACGAGATCTTCTTCCGCCGTGCCGCGCGCCGCCGGCGGAAAGCGAAGCACCGCACCGATTTCGCCGACCAGCCGCCCGGCGTGGTCTTCCTGCAGATCGACGGGCTGGGTTACGACACCGTCCGCCGCGCTGTCCGGGACGGCGACATGCCGACCTTCGCCAAGTGGCTGTCCGAGGACACGCATTCGCTCACCCGCTGGCACACCGACTGGAGTTCGCAGACCGGCGCGAGCGTCTGCGGGATCCTGCACGGTTCGAACCACGACATCCTCGGTTTCCGCTGGTACGAAAAGGATCGCGACCACGTCATGGCGTGCGCGCATCCGTCCGACGCGGCCGAGATCGAGCGGCGGCACAGCGACGGACAAGGCCTGCTGTCGATCGGCGGCGCGAGCCACGGCAACCTCTTCTCCGGCGACGCCCCGCACGTCAGCCTGACCATGAGTTCGGTGCCGGTCCTCACGCCGCGCAAGCGTCGCCGGGACCGCGTCGGCGCTGGGTACCGCGCCTACTTCGCCAACCCGGTCAACGTGTTACGCACCTTCGGTGTCGCGCTCGCCGACGTCGTCCGAGAGCTGTCCGCGGCGGCCAAACAACGGCGCGCCGGCGTCCTGCCGCGGATCCCGCGCGGCGGCGTCTACCCGCTCGCCCGGCCTGGCACGACGGTGATCGCGCGCGACGTCGTGGTGTCCGCGATCATCGGCGACATGCTCGCCGGACGGCCCGTGGTGTACGCCGATTTCCTCGGCTACGACGAGGTCGCGCACCACTCCGGCATCGAACGGTTCGACACGCTGGAGGTGCTGCGCTCGATCGACCAGCAGTTCGCGCGGCTGCTGCGAGCCGGTCGGCTCTCGCCGCGGAAGTACCACATCGTCGGGCTGTCGGATCACGGACAGACTCAAGGCCAGGCGTTCGTCGACCGGTTCGGCGAGACCGTCGAGGCGCTCGTCGGACGGCTCTGCGGCGGCGAACCTGTTGCTGAGCAAGGAAAGCGCCGGCAGGCGGAAAGCTGGCAGGTCAACGCCGCCCTCGCCGAGGCGACCGCGACCGGCGGTCTGATCGCGCGACGGCTGCGTGCCCGGGTCGAAGGCGCGGAAGGAGCCGAGAACCGGCCGCGCACCGCGACCGGCTCGCCGGGCCAGGTCACCCGCGTGGCTCCCGGAGTGGTCGCCGTGGTGTCCGGGCACCTGGCGATGGTGTCGTTCACCGAACACGAGGGCCGGGTCGAACTGGAGACGATCGAACGCGAATACCCGGACCTGCTGCCGACCCTGGTCGATCACGACGGCGTCGGATTCCTGCTGGTCCGCAGCCGCGAATTCGGCCCGGTGGTGCTGGGCCGCGACGGCTTGAAGCGGCTGGCGACCGGCATCGTGATCGGCGAAGATCCGCTGGCCGACTACGGACCGTACGCCGCTGAGCTGGTCCAGCGCGTCGACAGCTTCCCGCATTGCGCGGACATCATGATCAACAGCCGGTACGACGCGGACTCCGACCAGTCCTCGCCGTTCGAACGGCACGTCGGCTCACACGGCGGTCTCGGCGGACCGCAGCAGCGCGGCTTCCTGTTGCATCCGCGAGAATTCCCCGCGCCCGGCGAACCCGTCGGCGCAGAGGCCGTGCACCGCGTGTTCCGCGACTGGCTCACGTTCCTCGGCCATCCGGAACCCGGTGCGGCCAAAGACAAAACCGCTGTCGTCCCCTCGGAGGTAGTGTCATGAGCAACCCAATCGTCTACGGCGCGAGCTGGTGCCCGGACGTCAAACGCAGCCGCGCGCTGCTCGACGCGAAGGGTGTCGAGTACGACTACGTGGACGTCGAGGCCGACCCCGCCGCCGAAGCCCGCGTACGCCAGCTGCAGGACGGCGCGCGCCGCATCCCGACCATCGTCTTCGCGGACGGCAGCCACCTCGTGGAACCGAGCGACGACGAACTCAACGCACACCTGTCGCGGTGACTCCGCTGACTGAACTCCCGCTGGGCACGCGGGTCGTCGTGCGATACCGGATCGAGGGTGGATTCACCGACGCCCTCGGCCCGCTCCGCGCTCGCGACGCCGAGACCTGCACTGTCGAGACCAAACGCGGGCTGGTTGTCGTCCCGTTGGCCGCGGTGGTCGCGGCCAAACCGGTGCCGCCGGCGCCGCAACGAAAATCGAGTGGCCCGTCCGAGCCGAATTTGTGACGATCACCGGATGCGCACCTTCGACGAACTGGTGGACGAGGCCTCGTCGGTATCCGTGGACGGCTGGGATTTCTCGTGGCTCGATGGACGGGCCAGCGAACAGCGGCCGTCCTGGGGGTATCAGCGGCTGATCGGCGAGCGGATGCGGGACGTCCAGTCCGTTGTGGACATCCAGACCGGCGGCGGTGAAGTCCTGGCAGGCGTTCCGGTGCTGCCACCGCTGACGGTCGCCACCGAATCGTGGCCGCCCAATCTCGAGAAGGCCGCCGCGCTGCTCGAACCTCGCGGTGCGACCGTCGTCGCGGACACCGACGAGCCGCCGCTTCCGTTTCAGGACAACACGTTCGAGCTGGTGGTCAGCAGGCATCCGGTGACGGTCTGGTGGGACGAGATCGCCCGCGTCCTCAAACCTGGCGGCAGCTATCTGTCGCAGCACGTGGGGCCGTGGAGTGTGTTCGAGCTGGTCGAGTACTTTCTCGGGCCGCAGACGCCGGAGGTTCGCAACAGCAGGCATCCAGACCGTGCGAAGGCCGAAGCGGAGAAGGCCGGGCTTGAGGTCGTGGACCTGCGCTTCGAGGAGCTGCGCACCGAGTTCCACGACATCGGTGCGGTGATTTACTTCCTGCGCAAGGTGATCTGGATGGTTCCGGGGTTTACGGTGGCCGAATACCTGCCCCGGCTGCGCGAGCTGCACGAGGAGTTGCAGAAGGGGCCGTTCGTGGCGACGACTACGCGGTATCTGATCGAGGCGCGCAAGCGATAGCCGCCTCGATGCCGTCCGCCAGCACCGCCACACCGGCTTCAAAGCTCAGCCGCGCTTCATGCTCCAAATAGGACACTCCGGCGGGCGGTGGCGGCGCGCTCTCCTCGCCTAGCCGCGCGACATGCGGGTACCGCTCAGCCAGATCGGGAGCCAGCTCGCCGAGCGCGGACGTCCGCGCTCGCCACCAGTCCTCATCGGACAGTCCGGTTTCCTTCAACGCCAGCCGGGATTCGGCGGCGATCTGCACAGCGCCGCGCACGACGTTGAGCAGCGCGGCCACCAGCCGCCGCACCTGACCGGCTGGCAGGCCGGTCGCGAACAGCACCCGCAGCACCGTTTCCTGCATCCGGAACTCCCCCGGACCCAGCACTGGGCGCGCGTAGGAGACCTGCAGCAGCCACGGGTGGCGCAGATGGAAGTCCCACAGGTCGCCGGCCAAAGACACCAGCGCGGGACGCCAGCCGCCGGACAGGTCGTGGTCGTCGCGCAGATCGCCGAACACCTGGTCGCACATCAGGTCGATCAGCTCGGTCTTGCTCGGCACGTACGTGTACAGCGCCATCGCCGTGCGCCCGAGCCGTTCCCCGACCGCGCGCATCGACAACGCCGACATGCCCTCAGCGTCTGCGAGTTCGATCGCCGCGCCCACGATGAGGTCGACGCTCAGCGCCGGTTTCGGCCCCGGCGCGCTGCGCGATTCGACGCCCGCGCGCCACAACAGCTCCATCGAACGGCGGGCGTCGCCCTGCCCCGCGAACACGACCACCGGCGACCCCTTTCTCCTTACAGGATAAAGGACCGCCGGGGCCGCCGGCTCAGCCGTCCACCTCGATCGCGAGCGCTGGGCAGAGCTGAGCCGCCTCCTTCGCCTGCGCGTGCAGTTCCGCGGGCGGATTTTCCTGCAGCAGCACCACGATCCCGTCCTCGTCGCGCTGATCGAACACCTCGGGCGCGACGAGCACGCACTGCCCGGCCCCGACGCAGCGGGACTGGTCGACGACCACCTTCATCTCGCGACTCCTTTCACCAGGTCACGGGGAGTTCGTGCACCCCGTAGACGACCATGTCGTGCTTGAACTTCAGCTCGTCCGCCGGCGTCGCCAGCCGGAGCGTCGGGATCCGCCGGTAGAGCGTCCGGTACACCACCTGCAGCTCGACCCGCGCGAGCGGCTGGCCGAGGCACTGGTGCACGCCGTAGCCGAACGCGACGTGGTGGCGCGCCTTGCGGGTGACGTCGAGCTTGTCCGGCTCGGGGAACTGCGTCTCGTCGCGGTTGGCGACGTCCGTGGCCGCGACCAGGCCCTCACCCTCGCGGATGGTCTGCCCGCCGATCTCCAGGTCTTCGAGCGCGACGCGGCGGCGTCCGGAGTGGACGATCGTCAAGTAGCGCAGCAGTTCCTCGACCGCGTTGGCGAGCAAGGCGTCGTCGCCGTCGCGGACCGCGGCGAGCTGGTCCGGGTTCTCCAGCAACGCGACCGTGCCGAGCGCGATCATGTTCGCCGTGGTCTCGTGGCCGGCCACGAGCAGCAGCTGCCCCATCGCGGCCGCTTCCTCGACGGTCATCGCTCCGGTGGCGACCGGTCCGGTCGCGAGCCTGCTGAACACGTCGTCAGCCGGATCGTCGATCTTCTTCTCGACCAGCCGCCCGAGATAGCCTTGCAGTTCCCCCGCCGCCGCGAGCGACTCTTCGGCGGTCGCCTCCCGGGAGACCAGGACCTTGCTGCAGCGATGGAAGAAGTCGCGATCGTCGTACGGCACGCCGAGCAGTTCGCAGATCACCAAGGACGGCACCGGCAGCGCGAACGCCTGCACGAGGTCGGCGGGTTTCGGACCGGCCAGCATCTCGTCGAGCAGTTCGTCGGCGATCTGCTGGATCCGCGGCCGCATCGCCTGGATCTTCTTCACCATGAAATCGCCGGTGAGCAGCCGGCGCTGGGCGGCGTGCTCCGGCTCGTCCATGCCGATGAACGACTTGAACCGGCTGCGCCGCGCCTTGATCCCCGGCGTCTGCGGCGGATAGCCGGCCCGGTCCGGATCGGCGCTCACCCGAGGGTCGGCGAGCAGCGCGCGAACGTCCTCGTAGCGGGTGAACAACCACGGTTCGCTGCCGTCCCAGATCCGCACGCGCGACACCGGCTCGTCGCGCAGCCTGCGGTCGAGCTCGGGCGGCGGATCGAACGGGCAGCGCCCGCGGGCCATCGGGAATTGCTCTACGGGCCGGGCCTCCGGCATCACAGCCTCCTGGAGGAGAAGTCACCAAACGAGTGTTCGGATACTTACTGAACACATGTTAGGCGTTGTGGTGAACGATTGCCCAGCAGTGCGGCTCAAGATCACTGGGATGGCCGTGGACGAGCGTGGCAAACGGGGAGAAAACGCCCGTGGCTCAAGCGAAAATGAGCGCCAGCAGCTCGTCGGCGAAGCTCACCACTTCGTCTCCGCCCGGCTGCCTTCCGGTCGAATGGAACAGCGCGACGCGGCCGTGCGCGCCGACGAACGCGATCACTCCGGCCCGTTCGGCGGGCACGCGGAGCTCGGCGCCGGACTCGGCACAGCGGGCGAACGCGGCGGTGATCCGGTCGACGAGATCGACCGCCGGACCGTGCGGCCGGACCTCCGGGGACGGCCGGCTGGCCCCGTTGGCCGTCATCAGCCGGTAGTGGCCGGGGTTGGCCATCGCGAACCGGCAGTACGTGTGCAGCAGCGCGCGCACCCGGCCCACCGCGTCGCGGGCGGGAACTCGGGACTCGGCCGCGTCCATCGCGACGCGCAGCCGCCCGAACTCGTACTCGGCGAGCCCGGTGACGAGCGCGGCCCGGTCGCTGAAGTGCTGGTAGATGCTGGCCGGGGCGATGCCGACGGCGCGGGCGACCCCGCGGATGGTGAGCGCGTCCTCGCCGTCGAGTTCCGACAGGAGCCTGCTGGCCGCGGCGAGGATTTCCCCGCGCAGCCGTTCGCCCTCGCCCCAGCGGTTGCGCGTGCGGGCCTGGACTTCTTCGGACACTTGCCCATTGTTACCGCTCGCGTTGCCTCATCCGGCTCCGGCCCGCCGCGGATGTCGATCGTTTCGTCGCCCGGCAGCCATCCGAGGTTCACCAACTGGGCGGGGGCGGCCGATAGCGTTCGCCGGTGGACGATCAGGGGTGGCTGGACGACTTCCAGCGGCGGATTGACGAGATGCAGGCCAAAAGCGCTGCCCTGCAGGAGACGCTGAGCACCGCGGAGGGCCGCGCCAAATCGGGCGACGGGCTCGTGTCGGTTTCGGTCGCCCCGAACGGCACGCTCAAGAACCTCGAGATCGACGACCGCGCCCTCCGGCACGGTGGCGCCCGGCTCACCGCCTCGATCATGGACGCTTACGGCAAGGCGCAGCGCCAGGTGTCGCGCGACGTCATCGACGCGTTCGAGCCGATCGCCGGCGACAGCGAGATGATGAACGTGGTCAAGTCGTACCTGCCGGAGCCGGAGGAAGAGCGGGAGCCGGAACCCCCGGCCGAGCCGCCGCGGTCCGAACCGCCCGCGCGGTACCCGGGACCTCCGCCGGGCAGCACCACTCCGCCGGGCAGCGCCGCTTTCGGCCGCCCGATGCCGCCGCCGGCCGGCGCGACCCACAGCCGTCCGCCGATGCCGCCTCCCGGCACCACCCCGCCGCCCCCGGCCGCGCCCGAACCGCCCCGGCCGACGTCCGGCCCGCACCGCCGACGCGCCGCCGGCGAGGACGACGACGAGATGCAGCCCTGGTAACGGCTTGTCAACCCGTCGTTAGTGGTGGGAAATCACCAGTTACCGGACCGTACGAATGGGGGGTCACATTCCGGGAGCTTCTGCCTACTTTGGGTTGAGCGCGCGCAAACCCGGCAAACTCCCCAATCCCCCAGGAGCTTTCTTATGTCCAGGAAGTTCGTGCTGTCCGGCGCGGTCGCACTCGCCGTCGCCGCCACGCCGCTCGTCGGCGCCGTAGCAGTCGCTGCTCCGGCTCCTTCCGTCGCCGCGGCGACCACGGTCTACTACTCGACGGCAGGCGCGCCGTCGTTCCGGGCCGCGATCAACGCGGGCGCGGCGAACTGGAACCGCGCGGTGACCAACGTGAAGCTGGTCGAGCGCTCGTCCGGGGCCTCGCTGCGGTACGTCGAGGGCAACGACCCGCGCGGGTCGTACGCGCAGACCGACGGACACGGCTACGGCACCATCTTCATCGACTACACCCAGGCCCGCCAGTACGACAACACGCGGATCACCGCGCACGAGACCGGCCACGCGCTCGGTCTGCCGGACCACTACTCGGGCCCGTGCTCGGAGCTGATGTCGGGCGGCGGCCCCGGCCCGTCCTGCCACAACGCCAACCCGAACTCGCAGGAAGCGTCCCGGGTGCAGCGGTTGTGGGTCAACGGAATCCGCGCGGCGGCCGGACCGCAGCAGCGGATCTACGAGCAGGTGCCGGTCGGCTGATCGGCTGAGCGAGCGGCGGCCGGGCGCGTCCCGGCCGCCGCTTCGCTGTCAAGGCTTCCTTGTCAGATAGCGCCGTTCGGGCCCGGGTTGAGGTCGGAATCCTCCTCTTTCCGCCGCGACAGCGAAACCCCGGACGCCGCCGGTGGTTGGCTTGCCTTCAGACGAAAGGGAGGCATTCATGGCGGAAATCGTTCTGGTTCACGGCGCTTGGAGCGACGGGTCGGCGTGGCTGGAGGTGATTCCGGCGCTGCATCGGCAAGGACACCGGGTCCGCGCGGCACACCTGCCGATGACCTCGCTCGCGGACGACATCGCCGAGGTCCGCCGGGAGATCACGACCTTCGGCGGCCCGGTCGTGCTGGCTGGTCATTCCTACGGCGGCGCGGTGATTTCCGGTGCGGCAAAGGACAATCCGCAGGTCAACGCCCTGGCTTACTTCGCGGCGTATGTCCCGGACGAGGGCGAGAACGTGCCTTCGCTGAACAGCAAGTTCCCGGACTCTCCCGGCAACGACGCGATGGTGTTCCGCGAGGACGGGTGGTCGTCGATCGACCCGGATCGCTTCCATTACGGCTTCGCCGCCGACGTGGCTCCCGAACGAGCCGCCGCGCTGGCCTCGGTGCAACGACGCGCTCGCGCCGAATGCTTCGCGGTACCCGCGGGTCCTGGTGCCTGGCACGATCTGCCGACGGCCTACGCAGTGTCCACAGAGGACCGGATTCTCCACCCGGACCTGCAGCGCTGGTTAGCTGAGCGGGCTGGGGCTGATTGTGTCGAGCTGGCGGCTAGCCACTACTCGCTGCTGTCCCAGCCGGAGGCGGTGGCGACGGTGATCGACAAGATCGCTACCCGCGGCGAGTAGCGGCTACTTCCCCGCAGCGGCTTTAAGGACCTCGAAATCCGCCGCCTGCATCGGTCGCGCGTGTCCGGGGCGCGGAGTTCGCGGCTCCCAGACCACGGTGACCGGCACCGTCGCCAGCCCGAGCCGCAGCGCTACTGCGATCCGATGGTTGCCGTCCAGCGTGCCGAACTCCTCGCAAAACCCGAGCCGCAACGGCGTGCGGATTCCGTGCCGCGCGATGTCCTCGGCGAGGGCGTCGAGGTGTCGCGGGGTGTCCACCAGCGCGGAGCCCACCGTTTCCCGATCCACCGCCCGGTACCGGACCACGAGCGGAACAGGCAGTTCAACCGGCATCCGCCCATCCTGGCACGGCGGAAATTCAGTTGCCCAGTCCCGATCGGACAGCCGAGTATTCCCGCCATGACCACCGAACCCGCGCGCCGTTCCCCGTCCCGCTGTCTTGCCTCCCGCGGCAAGCAGCAGACGGCTCAAGAAGGGACCAGCCAGGCCGTCCGATGAGCGCCGCGCTGGTCGCGGGGCTTGTTGCCGGGTACGGGATCGCCATGCCGGTCGGTGCGATCGGCGTGTATCTGGTCGAGCTCACCGCGCGCACGTCGTGGCGGGTCGGGGCGGCCGCGGCGATGGGCGTGGCCACCGCGGACGGCGTCTACGCCGTTCTCGCCACCACCAGCGGTGCCGCGCTGGCCCCGCTGCTCGCCCCGATCACCACGCCCCTGCGCTTGACCTCCGCGGTCGCCCTGTTCCTGCTCGCCACGTGGACCGCTGTCCGGGCTATCCGGCGTTATCGATCCGCCGAAACTCCTTTGCTGGCAACGGAACCACACCCGCTAAAGGCATACGCGACTCTGCTCGGCCTGACCCTGCTCAACCCGTCCACCATCATCTACTTCACCGCACTCGTCCTCGGCGAACGACCGGCGAACGGCACCGTGTTCGCCGCCGCCGCGTTCGCCGCTTCGGCCAGCTGGCAACTGCTGCTCGCCATCGGCGGCGCGTTGCTCGGACGCGGTCTGACCGGTCCGCGCGGACGGCTCGGCACCGCTTTGCTGTCCAGCGCGGTGATCCTCGTGCTGGCGGTGCGACTGCTCTAGGAAACGACCGTGCTTTCCCTTACCTCCAGGGAAAACGGCGGCTGCACCGAACGCGGCGCGGCGCTCTCGGTTCCGGCGAGGCGGCTGTGGATCAGATCGATCGCGGCCTCGGCGATGGCCGCCTTGTCCGGCGAGATCGTGGTGAGCGCTGGCAGGCTGAACGCGCTCTCCTCGGTGTTGTCGAAGCCGACGATCGCGATGTCGTCGGGCACCCGAAGACCGTGCTCGGCCGCCGAGCGTAACGCGCCGACGGCCAGCAGGTCGTTGAAGCAGAACACCGCGTCCGGCGGTTCTTCCTTTGCCAGCAAGCGTTTCATCGCCGCCGCACCCTCAGCCCGGTGATACTTCGCCACCGGCTCCACCAAGGAATCCGCCGACGGCAAACCAGCATCCGCCAGCGCGGCCCGATAACCGGCGAGCCGCAGCGACGACGTCCCGCGCTGGGGATTCGCGCCGATAGCGGCGATCCGGCGACGGCCGAGCGAAACCAGGTGCGACACCGCGACGTGCGCGGCCCGCACATTGTCGATCGCCACCCGGTCCAGCGCGACGTCCACCGCATGCTCGCCGAGCAGCACCAGCGGGATTTTCCCTTCCGCAGCAGGGAAATCGCCTGCTTCGAGCGCTTCGGGATGCACCAGGGCACCGTCTACTAAATGCGGACCCAGTGAGTCCACAGTGGCCCGTTCCCGGTCACGAGTCCCTTGCGTCTGCTCGATCAGCACGCTCCACCCGCGGCGCTGCGCGGCGGTGATCACCAGTCCGGCCATCTCGCCGAAGTACGGAATGCTCAACTCCGGCACCATCAACGCCAGGAACCCGGTCCGCCCGCGCCGCAGGTTGCGCGCGCCGACGTTCGGCCGGTACCCGGTCGCGGCCAGCGCTTCTTCGACGCGTCGCCGGTTCTCCGGCTTCACGAACGCGTAGCCGTTCACCACGTTCGACACGGTTTTCACCGAAACGCCCGCCAGCGTAGCGACGTCCTTCAGGGTCACGGCCACGCTGACTCCTCATCTCGTCCGCCCAGAGCCCATCACGAGCCCGCGAGGCTTCCGGCACCAGCCCCGACGACCACGTAGTGTAGCGACGTTTTGCCTGTTTACAACGTTGTTCCAACGATGTAAAAATAGCCGGAGCTCAGCGGGGTGACGGGCGTCACGCCGCCGAGCGGGTTGCCCCAGTCGTCGGCTGCGAGGAGTCCGCCGTGTCCCCGTCCGTCCCTGCCCGCTTCGCTCTGGTCGCCGGCGCCGCCACGGCACTCGTGCTCGCCGGCTGCACCAGCCGCGAGGAAACCCCGGCCGCGCAAAGCAACGGCTCCGGCCCGGCCGCCTCGGCCGCGTCCGCCGCGCCGAGCGCCGACGGCTGCACCATCGACAAGACCGGATACCCGAAGCTCGACCCGAAGACGGCGATCGTCGGCTTCTCCCAGTCGGAGAAAGAGGCGAACCCGTTCCGGATCGCCGAGACGCAATCCATCCGCAGCGAGGCGGGCAAGCTCGGCATCCCGGCCGACCACCTGCTCACCACGAACGCGCAGAGTGACCTCAACAAGCAGATCTCGGACATCAAATCGCTGCTGGACCGGGGCGCGCAGCTGCTCATCGTGGCCCCGCTGAACTCCGACGGCCTGCAGCCCGCCCTCGACGCGGCGAAGGCGAAGAAGGTCCCGGTGGTCACCATCGACCGGCAGGTGACGTCGAAGGCGTGCACCGATTACCTGACCTTCATCGGGTCCAACTTCATCGAACAGGGCCACCGCGCGGCCGCCTCGCTGGCGAAGGCGACCGGCGGCAACGGCAAGGTCGCGATCCTGCTCGGATCCTCGGGCAACAACGTGACCACCGACCGCACCAAGGGGTTCAAGGACGAGCTCGCGAAGACGCCCGGCCTGACCGTGGTCGCCGAGCAGACCGGCGAGTTCGACCGGTCCAAGGGACAGTCGGTGATGGAACAGCTGATCCAGAGCCATCCGGACCTCACCGCCGTGTACGCGGAAAACGACGAGATGGGCATCGGCGCGGTCAACGCGCTCAAGACCGCGGGCAAGAACCCCGGCAAGGACGTCAAGGTCGTGTCCGTCGACGGCACGCGCAACGCGGTGCAGCTGATCGTGGACGGCAGCTACAACGCGGTCATCGAGTCGAACCCGCGGTTCGGGCAACTGGCGTTCCAGACGCTGCAGCAGTTCGAGGACGGCAAGCCGATCCCGCCGAGCATCGTCATCACCGACGACTCCTACGACGAATCGAACGCGGCCCAGAAGGTCGGGAACGCGTACTGATGACGAGCACGGCCGACACCGAGGTGGCGACCATGACCGCACCAGTGCTCGAGGTGACCGGGGTGACCAAGCGGTTCCCCGGCACCGTGGCCCTCGACGACGTCTCCTTCAGCCTGCGCCGCGGCGAAGTCCACGCGCTGGTCGGGGAAAACGGCGCGGGCAAGTCCACTTTGATCAAAGTCCTCACCGGCGTGTACCGGCCGGACGAGGGCGAGGTCCGCCACCTCGGCGAGCCCGTCGATTTCCGCAAGCCGATCGACGCGCAGCGCGCCGGGATCTCCACCATCTACCAGGAGGTCAACCTCGTCCCGCTGATGAGCGTGGCGAGCAACGTCTTCCTCGGCCGGGAACCGCGCACCCGCACCGGATTGGTGGACTGGTCGGCGATGAACGAGCAGGCGCGCGAGTTGCTCAGCGGGTACGGGATCGACACCGACGTGCGGCGTCCGTTGCACACGCTCGCGGTCGGTGCGCAGCAGATGGTCGCGCTGGCCCGTGCAGTGTCCACAAAGGCCGGTGTAGTCGTGATGGACGAGCCGACCTCGTCGCTCGAACCGCGCGAAGTGGACACCCTGTTCGACGTGTTAGCTCGGTTGCACGCCGACGACATCTCGGTGCTCTACGTGAGCCATCGGATGGACGAGCTGTATCGGGTGTGCGACAGCGTCACGGTGTTGCGCGACGGCCGCGTGGTCCACAGTGGACCGCTGAAGCCGTTGCCGCGCATCGAACTGGTGTCGATGATGCTCGGCCGGGAGATCCGGCAGATCCGCGCTGAAGGCGTCACCGCGTTCGGCGAGGAGCATCATGCGGAGAAGGAACCGCTACTGCAGGCCTCTCATTTATCCGGCGGGAACAAGCTGCACGACGTTTCGGTGAGTGTTCGGCCGGGCGAGGTTGTCGGCCTGGCTGGGCTTCTCGGGTCTGGCCGGAGCGAAACTGCGCGAGCCGTCGTAGGGGCGTTCCCGCTCGACGGCGGCACCGTACTGCTAGCCGGAAAGCCGTTGAAGCGCGGGAAGATCTCCGCCGCGATGCGAGCCGGGATCGCTTTGCTGGCCGAGGATCGCAAGGCGGACGGGATCATTCCGAACCTGTCCGTGCGCGAGAACATCGTGCTCGCCGCGCTGCCGCGACTGTCCACTTTCGGCTTCGTCAGCCGGTCCAAACAGGACCGGGTGGTGAAGAAGTTCATGGAACGATTGCGGATCAAGGCGTCCAGCCCGGAGCAGAAGGTGTCCGAGCTGTCCGGCGGCAACCAGCAGAAGGTGTTGCTGGCGCGCTGGCTCGCTACCGGGCCGAAAGTGCTGCTGCTGGACGAACCAACGCGCGGCATCGACGTCGGAGCCAAGGCCGAGGTGCAGGCGCTCATCGACGAACTGGCCCAGGACGGGCTCGGCGTCCTGCTGATTTCGTCCGAACTGGAAGAGATTCTCGACGGCGCGGACCGGGTGGTCGTGCTGCGCGACGGCAGCGTCGCCACCGAACTGGCCGGCGACGCGGTCACCGAGGACAACGTGCTGGCGGCCATCGCCGCAGGGGGTGACAACGATGTCGACGGCGACACTGACGAGACCTGACCGCGCCCGCGTCACGAGCTGGCTGCAGAACTACGGTGTGTACCTGGCCGTGGTCGTGCTGCTGCTGTTCAACATCGCGTTCACGCAGAACTTCCTCTCCGCGGCCAACTTCCGCACGCAACTGGTGCAGGCCGCACCCGTGTGCATCGTCGCGCTCGGCATGGCGCTGGTGATCGGCACCGAGGGCATCGACCTGTCGGTCGGTTCGGTGATGTCGGTCGCCGCCGCGCTCGTCCCGCTGTATCTCGGTGCGGGCCCGCTGATGGTGATCGTGGTGGCGCTGATCGCCGGGGTCGCTTCCGGGCTGTTCAGCGGATTTCTGGTGGCACAGCTCGGTATTCAGCCGATCATCGCCACGCTGGCCTTACTGGTCGGCGGTCGCGGGCTGGCGCTCGTGATCGCGCACGGACAGCTGGTGCAGCTGCACAACCCGGACTTCCTCGCGCTCGGCACCGGCGATGTCCTCGGCGTGCCAATCATGGTCCTGGTGGCCGCGGTTCTCTCCGTGCTGGCCGGGTTGCTGGTGCGGCGCACCACGTTTGGCCGGCACCTGGTCGCAGTCGGCGGCAACCGTCCTGCTGCGACACTCGCCGGGCTGCCGGTGAAACGCGTCCTGATCGGCGTGTACGCGATGTCCGGTGCGCTGGCGGCGATCGCTGGCGTGCTGTCCACCGCACGGCTCGCCGCGAGTGACCCCAACGATCTCGGCCTGCTGATGGAACTTTCCGCGATCACCGCGGTGGTGGTCGGCGGCACTCCGCTCACCGGCGGCCGGGTGCGCGTGCTCGGCACGGTGTTCGGCGCGCTGCTCATGCAATTGGTGCACGCCACGCTGATCAAGCACAATCTGCCCGATTCCGCCGCGCAAATGGTGCAGGCCGCCATCATCGTCGCCGCGGTGTACGTCGCCCGGGAACGGAGCACGCGATGATCGCGACCACCGCCGCCCCGCCATCAGAACGGGGTGCCGCGTTCGCCGCGGTCCTGCAACGCCAAGGCGCGGCCGTAGTACTCGTGCTGGGCGTGGCCGCTGCGTGGTTTGCCTTCCCGCGCTTCGGGTCTGCGGACAACCTGCGCGATCTCGCGTTGCAAAGTTCCTTCCTGGCAGTGATCGCGCTGGGCATGACTTTTGTGATCATCTCCGGCGGGATCGACCTGTCCGTCGGCTCGGTGTACGCGCTCGGCGGCGTGCTGGCCGCGTACGGCTCCCGATACGGCCTGGTCGTCGCGATCCTGCTGCCATTGGTCGTTTGTGGACTGATCGGGTTCATCAACGGTCTTCTCATCGCCCGTACCAAAATGGCGCCGTTCATCGTCACGCTCGCGTCGTTGTTGTTCGCTCGCGGGCTCTTGCTGGCCTTGACCAACGAGGGCGCGACAACGTACAAAGTAGAGCCGGGATCGGCCTTGCTCTGGCTGGGGCAAGGCAAGATCTTCGGCGTCGGCGTACCGGTGTACCTCGCTTTGGTCCTTTTCGGACTCGGCGGGCTGCTGCTGCGCCGCACCCGGTTCGGCCAGTCGGTCTTCGCGCTCGGCGGCTCGGAACAGTCCGCGTTGCTGATGGGTCTTCCGGTGGCCCGCACCAAAATCACCCTCTACGCGCTCAGCGGCACGCTCGCCGGATTCGCCGGCGTGCTCACCGCGGCGTATCTGCAATCGGGCGTCACCGTGCTCGGCGTCGGCACGGAACTGGACGCGATTTCCGTCGTGGTCATCGGCGGAACGCTGCTCACCGGCGGCGCGGGAACCGTCGTCGGCACGCTCGTCGGCGTGCTGCTGAAGACGCTGATCCAGAACGTCATCAACCAGGTCGGCACTCTCGATTCCAACTACCAGACGGTGGTCAGCGGCGCGTTCCTGCTGGTCGTCGTCGTGATCCAGCGGCTCCTGGCCCGTTCCCGCCGATCCTGAACCCCGTGCAGTTCCATCCGCGCTGATCCACCTGTTAGTAGGAGGTTCGACGATGGTCCGTCCTGCCCGCAGACCCGGCCGTTTGGCCACGGTGGCCGCCGCGCTCGCCGTGGCCGTGTCCGGGTTGTCGAGTGTCCCCGCCGCCGCGGCAGATCCGCCGCAATGGCAACGCCTCACCCCTCCCCTGACCACCCCGTGGACGAATCAGGTTTCGCCGAGCAACGCCCTTCCCGAATACCCGCGCCCGCAACTGACCCGCGACAATTGGCAAAACCTCAACGGCGTCTGGGAATTCTCCGCCGCCAAACCGGGCGACTCGCCACCGATCAACCGCGGTCTCGACGAACGCATTCTCGTGCCTTACCCGGTCGAATCGGCGTTGTCGGGAATCATGCGGCACGAAACGTCGATGTGGTACCGGCGGACGTTCCAGGTGCCGAAGAACTGGCACGTCGGCGGCCGGGACCAGCGGCTGATCCTGCACTTCCAGGCGGTCGACTACGACACCACGGTGTGGGTCAACGGCCATCAGGTCGCCCGCCACACCGGCGGTTACGACGCGTTTTCCGCGGATGTCACCAATGCGCTGACCACCGGGAAAGACCAGGAAGTCGTGGTCGGCGTCACGGATCCGAATGACGCGGGCGGGCAACCGCTCGGCAAGCAGCGCAAACCCGGCGACGGAATCTTCTACACCCCGTCGTCCGGAATCTGGCAAACCGTCTGGATGGAACCGGTGACCCCGGCCTACATCTCCAAAGTGGACACCACGCCGGACGTCGCCAGCGGTTCGGTCACCGTCAACGCCGTCGTGGGCGGACCGGTGAAGCAACGCGTGGAAGCGGTCGCCTACGACCACGGCCGCGTCGTCGGCCGCGTGTCCGGACCGGCGAACACTCCGTTGAAGCTCAAGGTGAACCGGCCGCATCTGTGGACCCCGGACGACCCGTTCCTGTACGACCTGCGCGTCTCACTGTCCTCTGGGGACAGTGTCGGCTCGTACTTCGGCCTGCGGTCGGTTTCCGTCGGCAAGACCGCGGACGGCAAGCAGCGGATGCTGCTCAACGGCAAGTTCGTGATGCAACTCGGCCCGCTGGACCAAGGTTTCTGGCCGGACGGCATCTACACCGCGCCGACCGACGCGGCGTTGAAGTTCGACCTGGAGCAGGAAAAGGCGCTCGGGTTCAACATGGTGCGCAAGCACATCAAGGTCGAACCTGACCGCTGGTACTACTACGCGGACAAACTCGGGCTCATGGTGTGGCAGGACATGCCCGCGATGAAGGACGACATCGAGGCGACGCCCGCGTCCCAGGCGAACTTCGAATCCGAACTGCACCGGATGATCGACCAGCACCGCAGTTTCCCGTCGATCGTCACCTGGGTGCCGTTCAACGAGGGCTGGGGCGACTACGCCGTCGGCCGGATCGCCGACCAGGTCAAGGCCTGGGACCCGACGCGGCTCGTGGACGCCGAGTCGGGCGTGAACTGCTGCCGGTCCGAACCGGACAGCGGGCGCGGCGATCTCTACGACGATCACACCTACACCGGCCCCGGAACCCCGGTGCCGGACGCAACCCGAGCCGCGGTCGACGGCGAGTACGGCGGCCTGGGTCTGAAGGTCGACGGACACCAGTTCGACCCGGCCGGCAGTTTCGCCTACGAGATGGAACCGGACAGCGCCACGCTCACCCGGCGCTACGGCGAACTCCAGCAACGCCTGCTGCTCGCCGGACGGCAATGCGGGGTGTCGGCAGGCGTGTACACGCAAACCACCGACGTCGAGAAGGAGGTCAACGGCTTCTTCACCTACGACCGCCAGGTGAAGAAGATGGACTTCGCCGCCGTCCGCGCCGCGAACCTTTCGGTGATCAAGGGCGTTGACGGTTCGCCGCAACAGGGTCCGGTGATCCCGCCAGGCACTCCCGGCATCGACGGGATCGCCGCGTACCCGTTCGACGAGAACAGCGGGACCACCGCGGCGGACACCGTGGGCCACCACGACGCGACCCTCGTCGGCGGCGCTTCCTGGACCGCCGGACACAGCGGTTCGGCCCTCGCGGTGAACGGCTCCGGCCAGTACGCCGACACCGGTGCCGCGCTCGCGAAGACCGACCTGAGCTACAGCGTCGCGGCTTGGGTGAAGTTCAACGCGGTCGGCGACGGTTTCCAGACCGTGGTGAGCCAGGACGGCAACGACCACAGCGCGTTCTTCCTGCAGTACTCCGGCGCGGACCACAAGCTGGCGTTCAGCTTCGTGGGCACGCGGGCGCTCGCGCCGATGACGCCGGAGGCCGGACGCTGGTACCACCTGGTCGGTGTCCGCGACGCCGCTAGCGGGCAGCTCGCGCTGTACGTGGACGGTCAGCTCGCTGCGTCGAAGAGCGTCTGTCTCGGCGAGGCGTCCACCGGGCACACGGTGATCGGGCGCGGGAAGTACGGCGGGAACCCGGTGGACTTCCTGAACGGGGCAGTTGACCAGGTGCACGTGTACGACCGGGCGCTGTCCGCGGCGGAGGTGGCCAAGCTTTACGCCTCTTGACGCCTGCTGAACTGAGCGCCTGGACCTGTGAGTCGCGCAGGTCCAGGCGCTTTTATTTCCCCGGCCCCGATACCATTCCCCGGCCCCGACACCGAGCCCCGAGGAGCCCAGCCGTGCCATCCGCCCCGCCGGACGAACTGGCTCCCACCGGCACCCGCCGCCGCCTCGCACGAGCAGCGACGGAGGTGCTCGCTCCCTGGGTGTGGGTGCTCGGCCTGCCGCTCGTGGTCGCCTGGCAGGTCACCGGCCATCAACTCGGCGAAGCCGTGCTGTGGGGCCTGATCGTGGGCATCACCGGTTCGCTGATCCCGATGGCGGTCATCGTGCGCGGCGCGAAACGCGGGAAGTGGGACAGCCACCACGTCACCAACCGCGCCGGGCGGCTCGTGCCGTTCGCCGCGTGCATCGGCTCCCTCGCGCTGGGATTCGTGGTGCTGCTCGTCGGCTCCGCGCCGCACGAGATGATCGCGCTGGCCGCCGCTGAGCTGGCCTGCCTGGTCGTCGCGCTGGCGGTGACTTTCGGGCTGAAGTTCAAGATCTCGATGCACGCCATGGTTGCCGCTGGGTCGACCGTGATGCTGATGAAGGTCTACCACCCCTGGCTCGCCTTGCTTTTCCTCGCGGTGGCGTGGGTTTGCTGGTCGCGCGTCGAGCTGAAAGACCACACCGTCGCGCAAGTGACCATTGGCGCGGTGGCTGGCGTCGTGATCGGCGGAGGCGGCTATCTAGGGCTTGCCGCCTTGCTCGCCTGAGACTCGCTTCGCCCGCACCCGCCGGTAACTCCAGATCAGCAGCGCGAACAGAATCAAGCTGGACAGAATCAGGCTCGTCCCGGTGCTCCACCCGCTCAGCGGAAGGGAGCGCACCGTCCCCCACACGATGCCCGCGGCCAGCAACGCGAGCCCGGCCAGCACGGAACCGGCGATCCGCCACGGCGAAGACACGCTTTCCTCGGCGGCTTGCATCGCCCGGGTCCGCACCGGGTCGACAAATCGCTGCAGCGCTGGGAACTCCGAAGCCAGCACCAGCAATCCGGCGAGCACGAGCAGCAATCCCGGTCCCGGCAGCACGAGCAGCACGACCCCGACGATCACCAGCGCCCCGCCGACGACCGACAGGAGCACCCGGCGCACTGGCTTGCCCAATCCCATCGGGTCAGTGTGCCGTCCGGCTCGCAGTGCTGCCAGGCGAAACCTTGCCGGACTGTCCATACTGGACCCCCGTCCTCGCGACGGAGCGCGCGTTTTTGTCGGTGCTGAATGCTTAGCTGCTCAGCGTGGTCGAATCGCTGCCTGACCTCATCCTCCGCTGGCAGGCGGGATGGGGCGCATCCCGAGGCTTCCGTCCTGCCGAACAAGCCCGAGGCGGGCTGCACGTCCTGGTCGGACAACCGGGTCGGCACCGCGAGATCGTCGCGCTGTCCGCCGAACCCGAGGTCCTGCGCGGTCTCGCCGACGAGGCGGCCACTGCTTCGCGCCCGACCTGGCTGACCGTGCCGACCAACCGGCCCGAGTCGGTCGAGGCGATCGTGCGCGAGGCCGGTCTGAAGCTGCGAGACGAACGCGAAGCGCTCATGACCATTCCGTTGCGCCGACATCCACGGCGTCCGGCTCCGCCGCCCTACACCTGCGAGACCGTCATGAACGGAACGGTGTGCGAAACCGTGCTGAGGCATCCCTCGGGCGTCGCGGCGCGCGGAACCATGGCCGTGGTCGGCACGGACGCAATCGCGGACCGGATCGCCACCGAGCCCGAGCATCGCCGCCGCGGTCTCGGCAGCGTCGTGATGAGCGCGCTCGCGGAAAGCTCCGTGGCGCACGGCGCGACCACCGGGATTCTCATCGCCACCGCGGAGGGTCAACAGCTGTATTCAGCGCTGGGCTGGACCACGCGCGCCACCGTCCTCATCGCCCAGACCCCGGCAGGCTGACATGGAATGGCTCACCGACACCCGGACTTCGTACGACACCGTCGCGGAGGACTACGCCGCCTTCGTCCGTGACGCGCTCGGCAGACAGCCGTATCTGCTTGCCGCACTGGGGTTATTCGCCGAACAGGTCAGCGAAGGCCCCGTCGCCGACGTCGGCTGCGGCCCCGGCCAAGTGACGGCCTATCTGAACGGCCTGGGCGTCACCGCGTACGGCATCGACCTGTCCCCCGGCATGATCGAGGTCGCCCGGCGCGACCACCCCGCGCTGCGATTCGAAGTCGGCTCGATGACCGACCCGCTGCCCGCCGCTTCGCTGGCCGGGATCGTGGCGTGGCAGTCGGTCATCCACCTGCTGGACGACCTGGTCCCGGACGTCTTCGCGAACTTCCGCCAAGCCCTGCGGCCCGGCGGACTGCTCCAGCTGCTGTTCCACGTCGGCGACGAAACCCGGCTCAAAACCGAAGGCTACGGCGGCCACCCGATGAAGCTCCAGGTGCACCGCCGCCCACGGGAACGCATGACGAACTGGCTGCGCGACGCCGGGTTCACCGTCGAGGCCGAACTGCTCCTCGATCCGGAAACCCTGGCGCCGCAAGCGATCTTGACTGCCAGGAGCCGTTAATGACCCGCCAGCAGCTGCTCGAACGACACCGACGCGTACTCGTCATCCGGCTTCGCCTCAGGCGCTGCCGCGACCAGCTGCGCCAGCTCGCGACCAGCCCGCTCCACGCGTTGCTGCAGTGCACCGGTCGCCTCGACGCTGCCCCAGTCCGACGACGCCGCGTACACGCCCGTCGCCACCACGGCCGCGCGAAGGTAAGCGAAGAGCGGCCGCAGCGCGAAGTCGAGCGCGAGCGAATGCCGTTCCGTACCGCCCGTCGCGGCGAGCAGCACCGGCTTGCCGTCGAGCGCTTCCTTGTCCAGCACGTCGAAGAACGATTTGAACAGCCCGCTGTAGGAAGCGGTGAACACCGGCGTCACGGCGATCAGGCCGTCCGCGCGCGTCACGGTGTCGATCACTTCCCGCAGCTGCGGACTGGGAAACCCGGTGAGCATGTTGTTGGTGACGTCCACCGCGATGTCGCGGAGTTCGAACACTTTCACCGTCACGTCGTCGTCGACCAAGGCGGCGCGGGTGGCCTCGGCCAGCCGGTCGGCCAGCAGCCGCGTCGACGACGGCTGGCTCAGCCCCGCGGTGACCACGGCGATAGTGCGTGCAGTCATGACCTCTCCACTAAGTCAGGCGAACCCAGGTCAAGCGGTGACGGACTGGGCTTCGCGAGCCGCCTTGAGCGATTCGTGCGTGGGTGCGTCCGGCACGTGCGCCGGGCGCTTGGCTTCCAGTTCCTTGCGCAGCACCGGCACGACCTCTTCGCCGAGCAGGTCGAGCTGCTCCAGCACGGTCTTCAGCGGCAGGCCGGCGTGGTCCATCAGGAACAGCTGGCGCTGGTAGTCGCCGAAGTGCTCGCGGAAGGTCAGCGTCTTGTCGATGACCTCCTGCGGGCTGCCGACGGTCAGCGGCGTCTGCTCGGTGAAGTCCTCCAGCGACGGGCCGTGCCCGTACACCGGCGCGTTGTCGAAGTAGGGCCGGAACTCGTTCCACGCGTCCTGCGACTTGGGCCGGATGAAGGCCTGCCCGCCGAGCCCGACGATGGCCTGGTCGGCCTTGCCGTGCCCGTAGTGCTCGAAGCGCTGCCGGTAGAACGCGATCAGCTGCTGGAAGTGCGAGGTCGGCCAGAAGATGTGGTTCGCGAAGAACCCGTCGCCGTAGTAGGCGGCCTGTTCGGCGATCTCCGGGCTGCGGATCGAACCGTGCCAGACGAACGGCGGCACGCCGTCGAGCGGGCGCGGGGTCGAGGTGAAGCCCTGCAGCGGGGTGCGGAACTTGCCCTGCCAGTCGACGACCTCCTCGCGCCAGAGCTGGTGCAGCAGCGCGTAGTTCTCGACGGCCAGCGGGATGCCCTCGCGGATGTCCTTGCCGAACCACGGGTAGACCGGGCCGGTGTTGCCGCGGCCCATCATCAGGTCGAGCCGCCCGTCGGCCAGGTGCTGCAGCATGGCGTAGTCCTCGGCCAGCCGCACCGGGTCGTTGGTGGTGATGAGGGTGGTCGACGTCGAGAGGACGATCTTCTTTGTCTGCGCCGCGATGTTCGAGAGCAGCACCGTGGGGTTCGCCGGCGCGGCGAACGGCGGGTTGTGGTGCTCTCCGACGGCGAAGACGTCGAGACCGACCTCTTCGGCCTTGAGCGCGATCTTGACCATCGCCTTGATGCGCTCGTGCTCCGAGGGCGTGACGCCCGTGGTGGGGTCGGTCGTGACGTCGCCCACCGAGAAGATTCCGAACTGCATGACCGCTCCCTAGCCGGTTGCTTCTTACCTTGCTTGTCGGCACAACTACTCGCGTGGAAGATGTATTCCAACAGGACTATACCGGTGACCTGGGACACGCTGCCGGACCCCATCGGGGGCGCAGCGGCCAGATCCTGTCGGGGGGTGCGGATATCCTGCAGTACGGTGACGGCCCGGGGCCCCTGCTCCGGCCGCCTGTTTGCCCACCGAACAGCTCGCCTCGATCCGGGAGAACGACCTCGTGACCGCTGAGACTCTGTACGGGGCCGATGACCTGACCCACCTCGAGGGACTCGAGGCGGTTCGCAAGCGCCCCGGGATGTACATCGGCTCCACCGACAGCCGAGGCATCAACCACCTCTTCTCCGAGGTCGTCGACAACTCCACCGACGAGGGCGTGGCGGGCCACGCCTCGCGCATCGTCGTCACGCTGCACGGCGACGGCAGCGTCCAGGTGGACGACGACGGCCGCGGCATTCCCACCGGCGTGCACGCCAAATCCGGCCTTTCCGGCGTCGAACTGGTGCTGACCCGGCTGCACGCCGGCGGCAAGTTCGGCGGCTCCGGGTACAAGACGTCGGGCGGCCTGCACGGCGTCGGAGCCTCGGCGGTGAACGCGCTGTCGCACCGCTTCGACGTCACGGTGAAGCAGGACGGCAAGGTCCACCAGATGTCGTTCGCGCACGGCGTGCCCGGCGTGTTCGACGGCCCCGGCGCGAAGGCGAAGTTCACCCGCCGCTCCGGGCTCAACCTCGTCGGCAAGATGAAGCGCGGCGAGCGCAGCGGAACGTCGATCCGCTACTGGTACGACGCGCGGTACTTCGAGACCGGCGCGGTGCTGGACGTGGAAGGCGTGCGCGCGAAGCTGCGCAACACCGCGTTCCTCGTGCCAGGCGTCACGTACGTGCTGCGCACCACGTTCGAGGACACCATCAACGAGGAGACCTTCCACTTCCCGAACGGGTTGTCGGACATGGTCGACTTCCTCGCCCCGGACAGCGAAAAGCCCGTCTGCGGCACGCTGATGATCACCGGCGAGGGCACGTACAAGGAGAACGCGGCGGACGCCAACGGCGTCATGCAGTCCAATGTGGAGCGACACGCCGAGGTCGAGGTCGCGCTGCGCTGGGGCACCGGCTACGAGCGCACCGTGGAGTGCTTCACCAACACGATCCGCAACGTGCACGGCGGCACCCACCGACGCGGGTTCGACCGCGCGGTCACCCGCGCGCTGCAGGACGTGATCGGCAAGACGCGCGGGCTGCTCAAGGCGAAAGAAGACCCGCCGACCACCGAGGACGTGCTGGAAGGCATGACCGCGGTGATCCACGTCCGGCTGCCGGAGCCGCAGTTCACCTCGCAGACCAAGGACGAACTGTCCACCGCGGGCATCACGCGCGTCATCCAGGGCATCGTCGACAAGCAGCTGCGCGCCTGGACCGAGGACCGGAAGACCAAGTCCGAGGCCAAGATCGTGCTGCAGAAGGTGGTCGACGCGGCGCGCGTGCGGCTCACCCAGAAACAGCAGAAGGACGCCGCCCGGCGCAAGACCGCGCTCGAGGGCGCGGCGATGCCGCCGAAGCTGGTCGACTGCCGCACCACCGGCGTCTCGCGCAGCGAGCTGTTTCTGGTGGAGGGCGACAGCGCGCTCGGCTCGGCGCGAATGGCGCGGGTGTCGGAGTACCAGGCGCTGCTGCCGTTGCGAGGCAAGATCCTCAACGTGCAGAAGGCGTCGCTCGGCGACACGCTGAAGAACGCCGAGATCGCGTCGATCGTGCAGGTGCTCGGCGCGGGCACCGGCCGCACGTTCGACCTGTCGACGATGCGCTACGGCCGCGTGATCCTGATGGCGGACGCGGATGTCGACGGTTCGCACATCCGCACGCTGCTGATCACGCTGTTCGCGAAGTACATGCGCCCGGCGATCGAGGACGGCAGGCTGTACGCGGCCATGCCGCCGCTGCACAAGATCACCACGAAGGGCCGCGGTTCGGAGACCATCTTCACCTTCACCCAGCGCGAGATGGAGCAGAAGGTCGCCGAACTCGAAGCGGCGGGCAAGACGGTCGTCACGCCGGTGCCGCGGTTCAAGGGCCTCGGCGAGATGGACGCCGACGAGCTGTGGGAAACCACGATGAACCCGGCGACGCGCTCGGTCCGGCGGATCACGCTGGAGGACGTCGAGGCCGCGGAGCTGGCGCTGGAACTGCTGATGGGCGAGAAGGTCGAGCCGCGGCGCAACTGGCTGGTCGAATCGTCCGACCGCGTCGACCGCGACGCCATCGACGTCTGAGTTTTCCGTTCGTTCCCAAGGAGTTGTGAGCCATGGCTCGCCGTAGCAAGACCCCGGTGACCCGGGTCGACCCGAGCGCGTTCGACTCGCCGGGCGCGCAGGTCTTCGACAACCCGCTGAAGACGGAGATCGAAGACTCGTACCTGGAGTACGCGTACTCGGTGATCCACTCGCGCGCCCTCCCGGACGCGCGGGACGGACTGAAGCCGGTGCACCGCCGGATCCTGTTCTCGATGAACGAGAACGGCTACCGCCCGACGCACGCGTACGTGAAGTCGTCGCGCGTGGTCGGCGACGTCATGGGCAAGTACCACCCGCACGGCGACGTGGCGATCTACGACGCGATGGTCCGGCTCGCGCAGGACTTCTCGATGAACGCCCCGCTCATCGACGGGCACGGAAACTTCGGTTCCCCGGACGACGGACCGGCCGCGAGCCGATACACCGAAGCCCGGATGTCCCCCGAAGCGATGCTGCTCGTCGGCGAACTCGGCGAGGACACCGTCGACTTCCGCCCGAACTACGACGGTTCGCTCGAAGAGCCTTCGGTGCTCCCCGCCGCGTACCCGAACCTGCTGGTCAACGGCACGTCCGGGATCGCGGTCGGCATGGCGACCAACATGATCCCGCACAACCTCGGCGAGGTGATCGGCGCCGCGCGGTGGCTGATCAACCATCCGAACGCCACGCTCGACAAGCTGATGGAATACGTCCCCGGCCCCGACCTGCCCACCGGCGGCAGCCTGCTGGGCCTGGACGAGGTCCGCAAGGCCTACGAAACCGGCCGCGGCGTGGTGCGGATGCGCGCGAACGTCGAGACCGGCCCGCTGGAAGGCAGCCGCGGACGGCAGGCCATCACGGTCACCGAGCTGCCGTACGGCGTCGGCCCGGAGAAGGTGATCGAGAAGATCACCGACGAGGTCAACAAGTCCAAGCGGCTCACCGGCATCGCGGACGTCAAGGACCTCACCGACCGCGAGAACGGCACGCGGCTCGTCATCGAGTGCAAGGTGGGCGTCAACCCGCAGGCACTGCTGGCGGATTTGTATCGCCTAACGCCACTGGAGCAGTCGTTCGGCATCAACAATCTGGTGCTCGTCGACGGACAGCCGCAGACGCTCGGCCTGAAGGCGCTGCTGGAGGTCTTCCTGCGGCACCGCTACGAGGTCGTCACGCGGCGCACGCGCTACCGCCGCCGCAAGCGCGAAGAACGCCTGCACCTGGTCGACGGTCTCTTGGTCGCGCTGCTGAACATCGACAAGGTCATCCGGCTGATCCGCGAAAGCGAAAACGCGGCCGCCGCGAAGGACGGCCTGATGACGAAGTTCAAGCTGTCCGAGATCCAGGCGACCTACATCCTCGACACTCCGCTGCGCCGCCTGACGAAGTACGACCGGCTGGAACTGGAAAACGAGCAGGACAAGCTTCGCGCGGAGATCGCCGAGCTGACCACGATCCTCGAGGACGAGTCGGTCCTGAAGAAGCTCGTCTCGACGGAACTGGCGAAGATCGCCAAGGACTTCCCCACCGAACGCCGCACCCGCCTCATCGACGGCGACCTGAAGGAAGTCCTGGCCGCCTCGAAGCCGTCCGGCCCGCTGGAAGTCGCCGACGACCCGTGCCAGGTGATCCTCTCGGCCACCGGCCTGGTCGCCCGCACGGCGGCGGAATCCGAAGAGGCGTCAGAAGTCCGCCGCCGCAACGGCCGAGTCAAACACGATGCTGTATCGGCCGTCGTGCACACCACCGCGCGCGGCCAGGTGCTGCTGGTGACCAGCCGAGGCCGCGCCTTCAAGACTGATGTCCTGCCGCTGCCGGTGCTCCCAGAACAAGCAGGCACAGTGTCGCTGCGCGGCGGGATGGCTGCAAAAGAGTTGGTACCGCTCGAAAAGGGCGAACGCGTAGTAGGCATCGCCCCTCTCGGCGAGCAAGCAGGAGACTCGCCAGGCCTGGCCATCGGCACCCGCGCCGGCGTCGTAAAAGTCTGCGCCCCAGACTGGCCGGTCCGATCGGACGAATTCGAGATCATCAGCCTCAAGGCGGGCGATGAAGTCGTAGGCGCGACCTGGCTGACGGACGGAAACGAAACCCTGGCCTTCGTCTCGTCGGACTCGTCCCTGCTGCGTTTCGCCGCAAGCCTGATCCGCCCGCAAGGCACCAAGAGCGGCGGCATGGCGGGAGTGAAACTGTCCGCGAACAACACCGCGGTCTTCTTCGGCGCCATCCGCACCGACGACGAAGAACACGGCGAACCGATGGTCGTCACCGCGACGGGCCAGAGCGTGAAGGTCACGCCCTTCAGCGAATACCCAGCCAAGGGCCGAGCCACCGGCGGCGTGCGAACCCACCGGTTCCTCAAGGGAGAAACCCAAGTACAAGTCGCCTGGATCGGCCCGCGTCCCGCAGGCGCGAGCCGCACCGGAGACCCCGTGGAACTCCCCGAAATCGACCTCCGCCGCGACGGCTCAGGCCACGCCCACCCCGGCCCGGAAGTAGTAGGCCACCTCATCGAACGCGGCTAGCAACTCGACGCGCAGGTGCGATCCAGCACGGCACCAGTCGAACCCGCCCGCCGCCGTCCGTGGGGACCCCCTGAGGGACTCTGATTCCCTCAGGGGTCCCCTCACGACCCGCCGATGTCCGTGAGGGGCCCCCTCACGGCCCGCCGAGCTCCATGAGGGCCCCCTCACGGCCCGCCGATGTCCATGAGTGCCCCCTCACGGCCCGCCGATGTCCATGAGTGCCCCCTCACGGACTTCTCAAGGTGCCCTTCACGGACCGCCCCACCACCACCGTGACGCAACCAATGTGGCGTTCGGTGCGTCGCACGCACCCAACGCCACATTGGGATCTTCTCAGCAACGCGACCGAGTTCGTAGCATCGATACTGGCCAGGGAGACGCGGAGCACCGCCCGACGAGACAAGCTGCGTCACTCGCCAGGCAGAAGGTCCGTCAGCCTGGCACCACGCACCAGGCCCGTCTCCTGAGGCAAGACCCCCACGCGCGACTAAGAAACCTCATCGGGGCGCAAGCCCCAAACCGCACCGATACACCCAACCATCGAGGCACCCACCCCACCCCCGCACCCCGATACGAAGCCAAAAACGCGGCGCGGGGGTGCTTGTCAAGGCATCTTTCCCGCCT
>NZ_BAAAHV010000006.1:0-132124 GCF_039525725.1 Amycolatopsis albidoflavus | reverse complement strand
AGTCACAATCAGCTTCGGGGTGCCCCGCGCAACCACCACCCCCGAAGGGGGCGTCAGCCCCCGATAACGCACCCCAGACCCACTTCACCGATCCGACCGCAACGAAGCCGGATCAAACCCCTCCCACTCCTCATCACTATCCACAATGGACAAATAAGAAGCAGGAAACCGCCTCTCCCCCACCCTCTCTCCCCGCAACCGCTGAAACTCCTCCACCGTCATCCCAGGATCATCATCCGCGGACCGAGCCGGAGCAGCCCGCCCGGACAACGCCTCGACAAGCAACCCAGCCTCCTCCCCCAGCAACAACCCCACCCGGTTAAAACAATCCTGCTCAGCCTCAGCCATAGCCACCCGCACCACCTCAAGCACAAGCGCCGAAACCCGCGCCGGATCCGCCGACACCAACGACGGCGCAAGCCACAACCGCTTCAACGCCCCCAGCGCATCGACAGTCACCTCAACCGACCCGTCCACAGCATGAGCCGACCCGCGCGCCTCCGCCATCAACGAGGCGACCTGCCCCAACGCAGCCTCACGAGACCGAGCCAGCTCGATAAGCTCCTGGGTCTTCACAACACCACCGGCTCTTCGTCATAGAAATCCGGATCATCCTCAGCCAACGCCGCATACCCCAGCGAAGCCACCGCTTCCGCACCCAATACCGGCGCCAGCACCTGATGCATCCGATCCGCAGCCCGCCGCTCAGCCCGCCGCGACAGCTCCAGGATCTGCGAAGCGACAGCCTCCGACCCGCTCCGCAAAGCAGCCCGAGTCAAGGTCAGCCCAGTCAGCAACCCACCCGGCGCGACCTCAACCGAAACCCCGCCGGCAGCGGCCTTTCCCACCACCGGCCCGGCCCGCTCGAATCGCGCGGCAGCCGCCTCCCCGGTCCGGGAGGCCTCCTCCATCACTCGCGCCACCGCGCGGTCCATGTCGAACTCAGCCACCACTCACCCCGTCGGCCGGTAGAACCCAATGAACTGCTGCCCGGCATTGGTCGTCCGGATCTTGCTGATCTGCACCGGATCCCCGGCCTCGACCATCTGCCCGTCGCCGATCACCATCGCGACGTGCCCGGACCACACCACCAAATCCCCCGGCAGCAACTGATCCATCGACGGCACCTCGGCCCCGACGGTCTGCTGCTTGGCCGTCCGCGGCAACTGCAACCCGGCGTCCTGATAGGACGTCATGGTCAACCCGCTGCAGTCGAGCCCCTGCCCGCGCGCGGTCCCGCCCCACACGTACGGCACGCCCAGCTGAGACAGCGCCGCCCGAACGGCTTTGGCCGCGGTCTCGTTCGGGGCCATCACGGTCTTCCCGCCCGGCAGGTTGATCCCCACGCCACTGCCGGGCTGCGGCGGAACAGCCACCGGCAACCGGGGCTTCCCGGCGTACCCGCCGCCGCCTCCAGCGCCGCCGCCGGAGTCACCACCGCCACCGCCGTGGCTAACGTGCGCACCGTTGTTGTTGAACGCCTGCGGCACCGACGTCGTCGCGCTGCTCGCGGAGGTCGAGTCCGACCCGCCGAGCCGCTGCCCCAGCCCGGTCAGCTTCCCGAGCGTCTCCTCGGTGAACGTCGCCGCCTGACCGGTCAGCTGCCCGATCTTCGCCTGCAGCTGCATCAGAATCTGCCGCGCCGCGGCCGCCCGGCTTTCCGGCGGCTGAATCCCGTTGACCGCCGCCAGCGCCTTCATCGAAGACGCGATTTCGCGCAGAATCTGGTCCCGGACCTGATCATTGCGGATCTCGCCGACGTGCAGCGTCTCCGCCGCCTCCGCGACCGCCCGCTCGATTTCCGCGCTCTCGTCGAGCAGGTCCTGGACTTCCTTCTCCAGATCCTTCGACGTCGCGACCGCGCGCTCCGAGGTCGCCCCGGAACTGGCCGACGCCAGATTCACCCGCTGACTGCCCGCGTGCTGATTGGCCTGGCCGACGGACGTCTGCAGCGCGACATGCCCGTCGCGCGCGCCGTTGATCGCCGACGGATCGTGCTTCAGCTTCGCGGCGAACTGATTCGTGGTGTCCAGTCCATTGCGGACCAGATGATCGACCGGAGCGTTCACGAGAATCTGCGCAAGGCGTCGCCGTGTTCCTGCTCCACCGCCGCATAATTGCCCTGCGTGCGCCGAGCGGCCTCGCCGACGTCGTGCCAGCCGCCGCCGAGCGCGTGCATTCGTTCCTGCAACGCGCGCATTCGCGCCCCGTACGCGCCGGCGAAGCCGGATTCGTCCCCGATCGCGGAAAACCCGTCGCCGGACAGCGTCACGTGCGGACCGAGATGTGCTTTCGCCGCCGCGCGCACCTCGTCGCCAAGTGGGTCGACCTGCTTCGCGTAGTTCTCATACGCGCCGTCGTCGACATGAAAACCGGACACAACCCGCCCCTCCCCTGAGCCCTGCGGCCCAGGTTAGCGGACGGGTTGTGCCCGGACAGGCGAATTGACCGGATCAGGTCAGCCGTTGAGGATCTTCGTCAGCCAGTCGCCCTGGGCCGGGACGGCCTTGCCGTTGACCGCGACGGTGGGCGTGCCGAAGCCGACCTGCCCGTTGCCGAAGTCCTGCTGGAGGTTCTGGTCGCCCTGGATCTGCTGGAACGCCGCCTGCAGCTGCTGGTCGTAGGCGCCCGTGTTGACCGTCTCGGCGAACTTCGGGTCGCTGATCCCGAGGTCCTGGCCGAGCTTGATCAGCTGGGCCTTGTCGTACCCGCGGCCGCCTTCCTGCGGCTGGTTCTTGAACAGCGCGTCGTGGAACGCGGTGAACTTCTGCTGGTCGGCGGCGGCGAGCGCGGCGTTGGCCGAGTCGAGCGAGTAGCCCGGCGGGTCCGAGTTCTTGTTGAGCAGGATCACCATGTGGTAGCGCACGGTGAGCTGGCCGTCGTTGATCGCCTTCTCCATCCGCGGCCCGTAGTCCTGCTGCAGCTTCGCGCAGTACGGGCACAGGAAGTCGGCGTACAGGTCGATCGTCTTCGGCGCGCCCGGTTTCCCGACCGACACCACGGCCCCGTCGCGCTTCTCGACCACGCCCGGCCCGAGCGCCGAGGTCGTGCCCGGCTGGATCGCGCTGTCCTGCGTGGCGTTCTTGCTCGAGTTGATCCAGAGCACGCCGCCGATCACGAGCGCGGCGACCACCACGACGGCCACCACGATCGCGATGATCTTGTTCCGGTCGCTCTTCGAGCCCCGCGCCTGGGCGACCGACCTCGCGGCCGCCGCCTGCTGACGGCTTTTCCGCGCGTTGCGCGCAGCTCCACCCACTGTCCCTAATTCCCTTCCGCGATGCTCTTGGGGTAGTCGTCCGGGGCCTCGCCTGAGTTCCCGGCGTTCCTGCCCTTGCCCCAGCCGAGCCAGCCGTCGACCGAGAACCACGTGCGCGGCCGGACAAGCAGCCACACCGCGAGCAGGGCGAAGCCGGTGTCGCGCAGGATCTCCTGCGGGTACTCGGTCTTCCCCGCGTCCACGCGCCCGCCGCCGCCGAAGCAGCCGCAGTCGATGCTCAGCCCGCGCGCCCACGACTGCGCGATGCCCGCGACGAGCACGGCCAGCAGCAGCAGCGAAGCAGCCGCGACCCAGCGCGTGGCCAGCCCGGCGAGGAGCAGCAGCCCGAGCACCAGCTCCAGCAGCGGCAGCCCGGTGGCGACCGGGCGCACGAGCGCGTGCGGGAGCACGTCGTAGGCCTGCACGGCGATGTACGTCTGCCCCGGGTCGGCGATCTTCAGGCCGCCGGACACGAGCCACACGGCAGCCAGCCCGAGACGGGCGAGCGTCCCGATGGTGTCGAGTACAGGTTGGGGCAGTCGGCGCACGCGCTTAGGCTAGCCGTCTGACCTGAGAACTATGTGAGCAGCCGAGCGGCGAAGCGGAGGCACCGATGCGGTTTCGCGCAGTGCTCGCCGCGGTGTTTCTGCTGGTCAGCTGCGTCTCCTGCGGATCGTCGACGGTATCCAAAGACGATCCGCTTCCCACCCGGGCGCGTGACGGCAACCACCTGACCATCGGCATCCGGTTCGACGCGCCCGGCCTTTCGCAACGAACTGTCGACGGAAGGCTCGCCGGTTTCGACGTCGATGTCGCTACTTTCGTCGCGCGCGAACTGGGCGTCGAACCGGACCGCATCACCTGGCACGAGACCACCCCGGCGCGCCGCGAGACCGACCTGACCTCGGGCGCGGTCGACCTGGTCGTGGCCACCTATTCGATCACCGACAAGCGGAAACAGCAGGTCGGCTTCGCCGGCCCGTACTTCGTCACCGGCCAGGACCTGCTGGTGCGGCTCACCTCGCCGGACATCACCGGCCCGGAAAGCCTCAACGGCAAGCGGCTCTGCTCGGTCACCGGCTCGACGCCCGCGCAGATGGTGAAGGACAAGTTCGCGCAGATGGTGAAGCTGGTCGAGTACCCGCGGTATCCGGACTGCGTCACCGCGCTGCTGGCCAACCAGGTCGACGCGGTCACCACGGACGCGGTGATCCTCGCCGGGTACGCCGCGCAGAATCCGGAGCTGCTGAAGGTGGTCGGCCGCCCGTTTTCCACTGAGCGGTACGGCGTCGGCCTGCGCAAGGGCGACACCGAGGGCCAGCACGCGGTGGACGACGCGATCCGGAAGATGGTGTCCAGCGGGGCCTGGCGGAAGTCGCTGGAGACGAACATCGGGCCGTCGAACTATCCGTTGCCGAATCCACCGGAGATCACCGAGCAGTGACCGACCTAGCCTCGCTGCCGGACCTGCCCGTCCGCGCGGTGCTGCCGTCCGTGCTGAGCGCGCTCGACGACCGCGGCGCCGCGGTGCTCGTGGCCCCGCCCGGCACCGGCAAGACCACGCTCGTCCCGCTCGCGCTGAACCGCGGCGAAGGACGCGTCGTGGTCGCCGAACCGCGCCGGCTCGCTGCGAGGGCCGCGGCCGGGCGGATGGCCGCGCTGCTGGGCGAACCGGTCGGCGAGACCGTCGGGTACGCCGTGCGGGGCGACCGGAAGGTGTCGTCGCGCACGCGGATCGAGGTGGTCACGTCCGGGCTGCTGGTGCGGCGGGTGCAGCACGATCCGGAGTTGGCCGGGGTGTCGACGGTCCTGCTGGACGAATGCCACGAACGCCATCTCGACGCCGATCTGCTGCTCGCCTTGCTCCTCGACGTCCGTGCCGGGTTGCGCGACGACCTGCGGCTGCTCGCGACCTCGGCGACAGTTGCGTCCGGACGGCTGGCTGAACTTCTCGGCGACGCGCCGGTGATCACCGCGCACGCCCGCACGTATCCGGTCGAGCTGAGCTATCGCGCTCCGACGCGCGGGGAACGTCCGGAAGCCGCGGTGGCGTCGGCGGTCCGGAAAGCACTGTCCGAAAGGGACGGTGATGTGCTCGCTTTTCTTCCTGGGGCAGGAGAAATCGCGCGCACGTCGTCGCTGCTGAGTTCCCTGGACGCTGACGTGCTGCCGCTGCACGGACGTCTTTCCGCTGCCCGGCAAGACGAAGCGTTGCGGCCACGGGACCGGCGCCGGGTAGTTCTCGCGACCGCCGTCGCCGAGTCGAGCCTGACCGTTCCCGGCGTCCGCGCGGTCGTGGATTCAGGCCTCGCGCGCGTCCCCCGGGTCGATCACCGACGCGGTCTCGCCGGGCTCGCCACGGTGCGGGTTTCGGCCGCGGTGGCGGAACAACGCGCTGGTCGTGCGGGCCGCGAAGCGCCTGGCCGGGCGTACCGCTGCTGGCCGGAGCACGAGCAAGCGACGCTCCCCGCGTATCCGGAACCGGAAATCCGCACCGCCGAGCTGGCGCGGTTCGCGTTGGAACTCGCCTGCTGGTCCACTCCGGACGGAACCGGGCTCGCCTGGTGGGACCCGCCCGGCGAAGGCGCGCTCGCCGCTGCGCGAAGCTTGCTGGTCACGCTCGGCGCGACCACAGAGGACGGTGCGGTCACGCCGCGCGGACAGAAGATGGCCGACCTCGGCTTGCATCCCCGGCTAGCGCGCGCGTTGCTGGACGGCGCGGAGGCCGTCGGAGCCCGCGCTGCCGCAGAAGTGGTTGCGCTGCTTGACGCCGGAGCGACGCTGACCGATGTCGAAGCCGAACTGCGACGCCTCCGCTCCGCGCACGACGACGCGGCCCGCCGCTGGCAGCGGGACGCGAAACGGTTGGCAGCCTTGGTCAACTCGCCAGCCAAAACCGCACCAGACGCCGCGTTGGTCGTCGCTCTGGCGCATCCGGAACGCTTGGCGCGGCGGCGCGCAGGGTCGGCCCCGGTGTACCTGATGGCCAGCGGAACCGCGGCCGAACTCCCCAGCGGCAGCGGTCTGGGCGACGCCGAATGGCTGGCTGTCGCCGAAGCCACCCGCGACCCGGGCCGCGTCCACGGCACCATCCGGCTCGCCGCGACCGCCGACGAAGCACTAGCGACTCAAGCCGCGCCAACCCTGGTGTCCGAAGTGGACGAAGTACATTGGGACGGCGATGTCGTCGCTCGCCACGTCCGCCGCCTGGGCGCGATCGTGCTGTCCGAAAAGCCTTTGCGCGATCCAGACCCACAGCTCGTCCACGACGCAGTGATCGCCGGACTCCGCACCGAAGGCCTCGGCTTGCTGCGCTGGAGCCAAGACGGCGCCCGCCTGCGCGAACGCCTGGCCTTCCTGCACCGCGCGCTGGGAGAACCGTGGCCGTCAGTGGATGACGAAACTCTGCTGTCCGATGTAGACACCTGGCTGGACCTCTCGCGTGTCCGGCGGAAAGCCGATCTCGCGAGCGTCGACGCCGGAACCGCCCTGCGCGGCCTGCTCCCCTGGCCCGAGGCGGCCCGGCTCGACGAACTCGCCCCGGACCGGCTCGAAGTCCCGTCCGGTTCGCACTACCGCGTGGACTACCGCGGCGACCAGCCAGTGCTCGCGGTGAAGCTCCAAGAGACCTTCGGCTGGACTGAGACGCCATCACTCGCCGGCGTGCCGGTGGTGCTGCACCTGCTGTCCCCCGCCGGTCGCCCGGCCGCGGTCACCGCCGACCTCGAATCCTTCTGGCGCACCGGATACGCCGCCGTCCGCGCCGACCTCCGCGGCCGGTATCCGAAACACCCGTGGCCGGAAGACCCCGCGACCGCCCAGCCGACCCGGCACACCACCCGCAGGGCTCGCTGACCCCTGCCTAAAGTCGGGGTCGGTCCAGGACGGTCGGCCGATGTCCGAAGCCCCCGCCCGGGCGCAGACTTCGCCCTATGATCACGTTTCGCGGATTGACGAAGCGCTACGGGCAGAAAACGGTGGTGAACGGCCTCACCTCGGTCATCGAGACGGGCACGGTGACCGGGTTCCTCGGCCCGAACGGCGCGGGCAAGTCCACCACCATGCGGATGACTGTCGGCCTCGACCGGCCCGAGTCCGGCGACGCGCTGATCCGCGGGAAACCGTATGCAGAACTGCGGTTTCCGCTTCGCGAGGTCGGCGCGCTGCTGGATGCGAAGGCCATGCATCCCGGACGCAGTGCGGGCAAACACCTGCTCGCGATGGCGCGCAGCAACGGAATCGCCGCCAGCCGCGTGGAAGAAGTACTTGCGACGGTCGGGCTGAGCGACGTCGCGGGCAAGCGCGCCGGGACGTTCTCGCTCGGCATGAGCCAGCGGCTCGGCATCGCCGGCGCGCTGCTCGGCGACCCGGGCGTGCTGATGTTCGACGAGCCGGTCAACGGCCTCGACCCGGACGGCGTCCGCTGGGTGCGGCAGCTGATGCGCTCGCTCGCCTCCGAGGGCCGCACGGTGTTCGTGTCCAGCCATCTGATGAGCGAGATGCAGCTGACCGCGGACCGGCTGCTGGTCATCGGCAAGGGTTCGATCCTCGCCGACGCGGCGATCGGCGACTTCATTGCGGGCAACTCGAGCCGGTCGGTCGCGGTGCACGTGCCGGATCCGGCCGAGCGCGCGAAACTCGCGGACTGGCTTCGGGGCAACGGCCGGACGGTGGTGCCCGGGGAGGACAGCGAACTGCTCGTCAACGACGCGAGTGTGGCCGAGATCGGGGATCTGGCTTACGAACTGGGCATCCGGCTACACGGGCTTCAAGAGCGGACCGCCTCGCTCGAGCAGGCGTATATGGAACTGACTGCCGGATCGGTGGAATACGGGGTTACGGCATGACGAAGCTGGCGATTTCGGCGGAGTGGACCAAGTTCTGGTCGGTGCGGGCGACGTGGTTGTCGCTGATCGGCGGCGTGGTGCTGATGGCGTTCTTCTCCGTCGTCTCGGGGATTTCCCAGCATGCGGAGGATGATCGGCAGCAGACCGCGCACGGCATTGTCAACTCCGGGGCGATCTACCTGGTCGAGTTCTGCGTGCTCGCGGTGGCGACGCTGTTCGTGACCAGCGAGTACACCAGCGGGGCGATTCGCTCGACGCTGCAATGGGTTCCGGTGCGGGCTCGGGTCACCGCGGCCAAGGCGGCGGTGCTGGTGCCGGTGCTTTTCGTTTACGGCGTGGTCGTCGCGGCTGTCGGGATGGGAGTCGCCTCGGTGCTGATGCGTGGGGCTGGGGGTTCCACGTCGCTGTCGCAGGGGGCGATCACCGCATTGGGCATGGGGGCGTATTTCGCGCTGCTCGGCGTGCTGTGCCTGGGGATTTCGTTCGTACTGCGCAGCGCGGCGGGCACGTTGGTGGTGGTGATCGTGCTGCTCCTGCCGTTGCCGATGCTGATGTCGTCGTACGTGCTTCCCGGCGCGATGAACTACTTCCCGGCCTTCGCGGGGATCAACGCGATGGTGCCGCCCGGCGACGTAAACCCGATGTTCGGCAGCTTGCCGCCGTACGGGCCTTGGGTCGGCGTGCTGATCTGCCTCGTCTGGGCGGTCGCCGGAATCGGTGCCGGGACCGCGCTGCTGAACCGTCGCGACGCCTGATCAGGCCTGCGACAACCCCAATCCGGCAAGCACGGCACGGGCTCCTTCGACCAGTTCGGCTTCGGTCGGCGGGTTGACGGAGCCCGTTCCTGCCAGTGCGTCGAAGATCGATCCGTCGAGCCAGCCGATGAGCACGCGGGTGTGGTCCTCCGGCGTCGGAGAACCGGCCGTGGCAAGCACTTCCGCGCACCGCCGCCGCAATTCCAGCCCGCCGGCGTCGTATCGAGCCCGCAGCTCCGGCCGTCGGACCGACTCCAGCGCGAACTCGTAGCGCGCGAGCATTCTGGTGCGCCCGACGGTGATCGACCGGTACACCATCGCGCCCAGGAACTCCGCGAGTTCCCCCTCCGGCGGCGCGACTTCGGCCTGGTCCAGCGCGACCATCCGGTCCGCGGCCAGTTCCAGCAGCGCGGCGCGAGTGCGCGCGTAGTACGACGTCGAGCCCGCGGGCAGCCCGGCCGCCCGGTCGACGGCGCGGTGAGTCAGCCCGCGCATGCCCTCGGCCGCGATCACCTCGACGGCTGCGTCGCCGATCACAGCTATCCGTTCCACTCCCGGGACACTACAGGTGTAGAGTCCTCTACAGACGTAGAGGAGGTCGGACATGGCTTCGCGACGCGCGGTCGTGGTCGGGGGCGGCATCGGCGGACTGGCGGCGGCGATCGGGTTGCGCCGCGTCGGCTGGGAGGTCACGGTGCTCGAACGGGCACCGGAGCTCACGGCGATCGGCGCGGGTATCTCGTTGTGGCCCAACGCGCAGCGAGCGCTGGCCGAACTGGGCGTCGAGCCCCGGATCTCGGCCCAGCGCGGCGGCGGGCTGGTCGACTGGCGCGGGCGTCGGCTGGCCAAGTGGGACGCCGACCTCTTCGTGCGCAGCCACGGGTTGCCGCTCGGCGCGATCCACCGGGCGAACCTGATCGACACGCTGCGGTCAGCGCTGCCGAACTCGTGTTTGAAGACCGGGGTCGAGGTTACGAGCGTTGAGCAAAACGGCGTGGTGCACCACGACGCCGGTTCGACCGAGGCTGACCTGATCGTGGCCGCCGACGGGATCAACAGCCCGATCCGGCAGGCGCTGTTCCCAGCCGCACGCGTGGAGTACAGCGGCGGTGCGGCGTTCCGCGGTATCGCCAAGCTGCCGCTGAAGCCCACACTGAGCACGACGTGGGCCGCCGGGATCGAAATCGGCGTCCTGCCGTTGCTGGACGACGAGGTGTACTGGTGGGTCTCGGAAGCCCGCCCGGCGGGGATCCGGCACGACGACGTCCGCGCTTACCTGAGCGCGAAGTACGGCCGCTGGCACGACCCGATCCCGCAACTCATCGACGCCACCCCGGAAATTCTGCTGCACGACACGCATCACCTGGCGACGCCGCTGCCCAGTTACGTCCGCGGCCGCGTCGCGCTCCTCGGCGACGCGGCGCACGCCATGCCGCCGTTCCTCGGGCAGGGCGGCTGCCAGGCGTTGGAGGACGCGGTGGTGCTGGCTTCCCACGTCAGAGAGTCCACAGTGGACGAAGCACTCCGCCGTTATGACGCTGAACGTCGCCCGCGCACGCAGAAGGTCGCGAAGGCGTCGATCCAGGCCGGGGCCAGCGGACCGCTCCTCCGCAACCCGGCGGCGGTCGCGCTTCGGGCAACGTTCACCCGGCTGCTGCCTGCCTCGATCACCACTCGGGTCGGAGCCAGCATCAGCCGTTGGCAACCGCCGAGGCTTACACCAGCCCCGCTTCAAAAGCCGTGATCGCGGCCTGCACCCGGTTGCGGACGTCCAACCGGGTCAGGATCGTGCTCACGTGCGCCTTGACCGTGCCCTCCACCACGAACATCCGCGCCGCGATGTCCGCATTGGACAGTCCCTCGGCCAGCAGCACCAGCACTTCCCGTTCCCGGTTCGTCAACACGTTCACCCGCTCGCGCGCGGTCGCGGCGCGGCTGAACCGGCTGCCGGACAAGCGCGTGATCACCCGGTGCGCGACCTTCGGCGACAGGAAAGCCGCGCCGTCGGCCACCGCGTGCACTCCGGCCAGCAGTTCGCGCGGATCGCCCGCCTTGAGCAGGAATCCGCTCGCGCCGAGGCCGAGCGCGCGTTCGATGTACTCGTCCTCGCCGAACGTCGTCAGCATGAGAACGCCGGTGTCCGGCAGCAGTTTGCGGATTTCCTCGGCCGCGGCGAGCCCGTCGAGGCCCGGCATGCGGATGTCGAGCAGCGCGACGTCCGGCCGGTTCGCGCGCGCCAGCTCGATCGCCCCCCGTCCGTCCGCGGCTTCGGCCACCACCTCGATTTCCTTGTCCGAGGCCAGAATCGCGGCCACGCCGGCGCGGATCATCGCTTCGTCGTCGGCCAGCAGTACGCGGATCACGGTTCGTCCTCACTGTAAAGGTCTTTGCTCGCCACCAGACCGTCCACAAAGCACAGACGGTAGACAGCGTGGTTGAAGTTGAGCCAGCTCCGGCCGGCTCCGTAGTACTCGCAGGTGCTTCGATAAGGCTGCGGCGGCACGTTGATCGCCGGAAGCGTCGTGCGCTGGCGCGAGGGCAGCATCGGTTCGACCGCCGAATGCGGCATGCCGAGCTGGATTCGCTCGTACGAGTCCGGCGGCAGCTCCGACGACGACCACTGGGCCAGGAACGCCACCCCGGCGCCGCCGATGATCACCCCGAACAGCCCCAGCGGCACCACGATCGCCTGCACCAGGCTCGACCGGACGGCGCGGCGGGCGCGTTCCAGCTCGCGCGCGGCCTGCCCGATCATCTCGTCGTCCTGCTCCGGCGCGGGCGCGGCGTCGTGCGGCAGCCGCGCCGCCACCTCGAATCCGCCGCCGGACGGACCCGCGGTCAGGCTCCCGCCGACCAGCCGCACCCGCTCGTGCAGGCCGATCAACCCGCGTTTCCCGGACCGGACGGGCAACGGACCGGCGGGCGGCGGCGCGTTCCGCACCCGGACGTCGGTCGCCTCGTTCGTGCTGGTCACATCGATCGAAACGGCCGCGCCGGGCGCGTACTTCGCCGCGTTCGTAAGCGCTTCCTGCACGACGCGGTAGACCGCCCGCGCGACCATCGGCGGCGCGTTGTCGAGACTGCCGAGCCGCGCGCCGATCTCGATTCCCGACGCCCGCGCGCGGTCGATCAGTTCCCCCAGATCGCCTTGCACTGGCTCGACCGGTGCGGCGTCCTCGCGAAGCACCCCGATGATCTCGCGCAGCCGTTCCGTCGCCGTCGCCGCGCCCGCCCGAAGCTGTCCGGCGGCCTCGCGTTGCTTGTCGCCTAGTTCGCTGTCGACCTCCAGCGCCGCCGCTCGCACCGCGATCAGGCTCAGTTCGTGGCCGAGCGAATCGTGCATGTCGCTGGCGATCCGGGCCCGCTCCCGCAGCCGCGCTTCCTGCGCGACGAGCCGGTGCCTGCTCTCCATCTCCTCGGCGCGCCGCCACCCGTCCTGCGCGAGTTCGCGCCGAAGCCGCACGTGTCGCCCGAGCAGACACGGCGCCACCCCGGCGAACGCGAGCGTGCCGAGCACCGCGCCCCACGCGTCGAAGCTCGACGTCGGCAGGAGAGCGAGCGGGATCCCGGCCACCGCGATGGCGAAAAAGCTGATCATCGCCACCCGCGCCCTAGCGAGCCGCAGGCCGGCCAGGTACGAGATCACGACGATCAGGAAGAACTCCCACACCGCGACCCGGCCGCCCCAGCCGAACGCGATGACGATCGCCGTCGCCATCGCCACCACCAGGGCGACCGCCGGGTACACCCGGGCCGTCGCCATCGCCACGGTGACCGACGTCAGGCCGTAGGCGAGCTCCCAGCCGTTCGGGCTGTTCGGCGCGTCGAGCAGGACGAACCCGCACAACGCGGCCCAGAGCAGCACGTCGAACGCCACGCGCCAGCGGAACCGCGTCGCCTCCTTCATTCCGCTGACGCTACAAGGGCCGCCCGATTCGTCACCACTGCCGAAAGTCAAGGTCGAGATCGTGAGGCATGATGGGTCACCATGGCTGAACGCACCCTGGCCGAGCAGCTCGGCGCTCCGCTGCCGGACGGCATCGAAACCCTGCCTGAGCAGCACAAACAGGATCTGGCGGCGGCATTGCGCGACGCCCGGCACCGGCAGGCGCAGGCGCTCGCCCGCGCGGGTGAGGAAAGCCTGAAGTACGTGCCCGCCCTGCTACGCGGCGCGGTGCGGAAAGCGGTCGGCCTGTGAATCCCGAAATCCTCAAGCTCGCCCGGGTGCTCGACGTCGACCCGGCCCGGCTCGATTACCTCGCCGACGTCGACCAGGGCGAGGTGCGGCTGCTGCGCGAGCAGATGACGACCACGCTGTTCGACGCGAACCTCGTCGTGCTGGAGCGGATGGCGCTGGCGAGCAAGCTGTTGCCGGCGGGGGTGACCGCGAAGATCGCGGAGAAGGTGTTCGGGCCGCTGCTGTGCGCGCGGATCGCCGGGCTGGTCGACGTGTCGCGCGGCGTCGACGTCGCGAAGCGGCTGTCGCCGAAGTTCCTCGCCTCGGTCGCGGCGGAGCTGGACCCGCGGCGCGCGACGTCGATCATCACGCGGATCCCGGTGGCGACGGTCGTGGCGGTCGCCGAGGAACTGACCCGCCGCGAGGACTGGATCACGCTGGGCCGGTTCGTTGGCCACCTGCCGGACGACACGGTCCGCCGCTGCATCGGCCTGCTGGACGACGCCGGTCTCCTGCGCACCGCGTACGTGCTGGACGACCGGAGCCGGATCGACCACGTGCTCGCTCTGCTCGGCGACGACCGGCTGCCCGCGTTGGTCCGGACCGCGGCGGCGGACGAGTCGCTGTGGGCACCGGCGCTGGACGTGCTGGGGCATCTGAACGAAGCTCGCCGGGCAACGGTGCGACCGCTGCTCGACGAGCTTCCGGAAGAACTGCGAACCCGCGCTGAGGCGGCGCTCGCCTAGGCCACGATCAAATAGATCCCGTACCCGATCACCGCGGCGCAGATCGCGAAACACACCACCGCGCCGGTCAGCTGAACCGTGCCGCTGCCGCCGTGCGCCCGTGCCGTCACGCGTTCGGACAGCCCGCGCACGCCGTACGCGAACAGCCCGGTGAGCACGACCGCCGCGGCCAGCGCCACCACGAAAACGATGCCGAGGGCACCCCAGTTGATCGCCATGTCGTGCTCCCTCAGGCCGCGACCGGGGCGGCTTCAGCGCCCTCCGGCTCGTTGTTGACGGTGGCCGGCGTGACCGGGTTGCGCCGCGACGCGAGCCAGATGCCCAGCGCGAGCAGCACTCCGACTCCGCCGACGAGGACGGTGCCCCAGCTGCCGCGCGTGGAGACGGCGGCGGCGATGGCCCCGACGATCGCGGCGGCGGGCAGCGTGAGCGCCCACGCGATCACCATCTTGCCCGCGACGCCCCAGCGGACCTCGGCGAGTTTCCGGCCGAGCCCGGAACCGATGATGCCGCCCGAGGTGACGTGCGTGGTCGACAGCGCGAAGCCGAGGTGCGACGAGGCCAGGATGACCGCCGCGGAACTCGTCTCGGCGGCGAACCCTTGCGGCGTCTGGATTTCGGTGAGCTTCTTGCCCATCGTCTGGATGATCCGCCAGCCGCCGAAGTAGGTGCCGAGCGCGATCGCCGCGCCGGAGGCGAGGATGACCCACACCGGCGGATTGGACCCGGGCGCGAGCGAACCGCCCGCGATCAGCGCGAGCGTGATGACGCCCATCGTCTTCTGCGCGTCGTTGGTGCCGTGCGCGAGCGAAACCAGGCTGGCCGATAGCACCTGGCCGGTCTTGAAGCCCTTGCCGACGACGTCCTGTCGGGACTTGGCGGTGATCCGGTAGACGAGGAACGTGCCGACGATCGCGACGACGCCCGCCACCACCGGCGACGCGATCGCCGGGATCAGCACCTTTTCGACGACCTTCGCGAAGTGCACGGCGTCCGCGCCGGACGCGATCCAGGTCGCCCCGATCAATCCGCCGAACAACGCGTGCGACGAACTCGACGGCAGCCCGACCAGCCACGTCACGAGATTCCAGACGATGGCCCCGACCAATCCGGCGAAAATCACCACCGGCGTGACCTTGGTGTCGTCGACGATCCCGCCGGAAATGGTTTTCGCGACCTCGATCGAAAGAAAGGCGCCGACGAGATTCAATACCGCCGAGATCGCGACCGCGACCCGGGGCTTCAGCGCGCCGGTCGCGATGGAAGTGGCCATGGCGTTGGCCGTGTCGTGGAACCCGTTGGTGAAGTCGAAGGCCAGCGCCGCGACGATCACCACCAGGACGATGAGAGAAAAGTCCATGCCCGCTCTCCAGGTCGGAGTGTCCTGTGAGAGTGACGGTACCGACGCGGGCGGTGTCTCCAGATCCCTCAGCGAGTGGCCAGTAGTTGAACTCTGAATGAACGAGATCTTGCCGCTGTGGCTGGTTTTCCGCCGTTCACCTGCTGGTCCTTTTTCATCGTTGCCCGAGTGGGCCGAGACCGCGCGCAGGGCTGAGCGCGAGGGCAGGAAATCTGCCCCCGCGCTCTTCTCGCAGCTCTTCAGGAAACGGGCTTTAAGGATATTTCCGGCAACGGGTTCTGCCCCAGATGCCGCGCCCCGTTCGCCGCGGACTCGCGCACCGCCGCGAACCCGTACCGGCGCATTTCCGCCTCGTATTCCCCGATCCCGTCCGGACTGCCGCTGCTCAACGCGGCGGCGAGCGCGGCGCCGTCGCGCATCGCGGTGTTCGCCCCGGCCCCAGCGGCCGGACTCATGGCGTGGATCGCGTCCCCGACCAGGCTGACCCGCGACGGCTCCCACGGCCCGATCGGCACGCTGGTCCGGATCGAGACGAGGAAAATCGTTTCCGGGAGCCAGTTTTCGACGATCCGGCGCACTCGCGGATGCCACTCGGAAACCCGGTCGAGCACGAGCTTGTGCATCTCGTCCCCGGACAGCGCGCGGAGTTCGTCGTCGGTCTGCCCGAAGATCTCTTGGCGAGCACCGAAAGCGCAGGTCATGTACGACTTGTCCGGGCTGAGCCGCACGCCGGGCGCGAGCCGCGCGCAGGCGTCGGCGATCGGCTCCGGATAGTCGACCGGCGCGACTCCGATCATCGCCTTGCCCGGCCCGGAAATAATGTTGAACACCGAGAACATGGCGGGGTCGAAGAGCGCCCGGTTCGCCTCGGTGAGCGGGATCTTCCCGTACAGCTGACGCAATCCAGTGTCGACGACCTGCGCGTGCGGAAGATATTGGCGACGCACCGGCGAATTCACCCCGTCCGCGCCGACGAGAACCGCGCCGCGCGCCTGTGTCCCGTCGGCGAAGTACGCGATCACGCCGTTCTCGTGCGTTTCGTACCGCACGAACTCTTTGCCGAAGTGGACGTTGTCGAGACCCTCGAACAGAATCTCCCGGAGGGTGAACCGGTTGACGTTGCGCTGGACATCGCCGTCGTCCAACACGAACTCGGTGCGCGGCTCCAGCTGACTGTCGTAGATCGTGGTGACATTGCGCGGCTGGCCCGAGGTGGCCCGGAACAGCTCGTGCAGGTGCGGCGGGAGGACTTGCCGCAACGCCTGGTCGCCTCGGGAATCGATGTGCAGCCGATAGCCCTGACGGCGTGCGTCCAACGCGGAGTCTCGTTCGTAGACCTCGCACGGGATCCCGGCTTTGCGCAGCCCTTGGGCGAGACACAGCCCGCCGAGCCCGGCTCCGATCACGAGCACCGTGTTGTCAGCATTGCTCGCGGCGGCATTGCCTGCGGCGGTGTTGCCTGCTCCGGCATTGCTCGCGGCGGCACTGCCTGCGGCGGCATTGCCATTGCCAGCACTGTCGGTGGCAGCGTTATTCGCCATCAGCGAAGTCCCTTCCGTACCAAATTCTGGTTCGAGAGGGACGCACTGGGCTGGCCCACGCCGGGCACTCGGAAACAGAGCGAATGGATCGTCCAGCCTAACCCATACCGGACAATGGTCTTTCGCGCGTCCTGTTCCCTTTCACGTTAGCGCAGTCGCGGACTCCGTCGCCACCCGGATTAACGCAGCTTTGCCCCTTTCCGCCACACCGAGTGGGTCAACGGGACCCCGGGCCGATAAGCGAGATGCGTGGTGGACGGAGCGTCGAGTACATGCACATCCGCCCGCGCTCCCGGCCGCAGATACCCGACATCCTCGCGGCGCAGCGCCCGCGCGCCGCCGGCGGTCGCCGACCACACGGCCTCGTCGACAGTCATCCGCATCTGCAGCACGGCCGTCGTCACGCAGAACGCCATCGACGTGGTGTACGAACTGCCCGGATTCGCGTTGCTGGCCAACGCGACCGTCGCACCAGCGTCGAGCAGCCGCCGCGCCGGGGCGAGCGCCTGCCTGGTGGACAGATCGCACGCGGGCAACACCGTCGCGACCGTGTTGGATGACGCGAGCGCTTCGACGTCGGCATCGCTCAGGTAGGTGCAGTGGTCGACGCTCGCCGCGTCCAACTCCACCGCCAGCCGCACGCCCGGACCCTCGCCGAGCTGATTGCCGTGCACCCGCAGCCCAAGCCCGCGTTCCGCCGCCGCCTTGAGCACGCGAGCCGACTGCGCCTCGTCAAACGCTCCGGTCTCGCAGAACACGTCGGCCCACCGCACGTACGGCGCGACCGCGTCCAGCATCTCGCCGCACACCAAGTCCACATAGGACTCCGAGTCGGCGCCCGGCGGCACGAGGTGCGCCCCGAGGAAGGTCACCTCGTCCGCGACCGCACCAGCGATCCGCGCCGACCGAGTCTCGTCAGCGACGTTGAGGCCGTACCCGGTCTTCGTCTCCAGGCATGTAGTGCCCTGCGCAGCCGCTTCCTCGACATGTCGACGAAGGTTCGCCGCCAGCTGCTCGTCCGAAGCCGCCCGCGTCGCATCGACGGTGACCGCGATTCCGCCTGCCGCGTAAGCCTGTCCGGCCATCCGCGCCTCGAATTCGGCGGTCCGGTCGCCGGCGAACACGAGGTGGGTGTGGCTGTCCACCCACCCGGGCAGCACTGCGCGGCCCTCGACGTCCACGCGCTCATCGGCGTCCGGGGCCTGCGCGGCCGGACCGGCCCACGCGACGGTGTCGCCGTCGAGCACCAGAGCCGCGTCGCGGAGCTTGCCCAGCTCCGGGTCGTTCGTGGTGAGCTCGCCGATTCCGGTGATCAGAACTGCCACAGCGCCTCGATCTCCTTGGCCAGTAAGGTTTCCGGTCGTTCGATCAGCACGTGCGCACCGTCGCGCACCACTTCCCGTCCGGCCACCACCACGGTACGGACGTCCGCGGCCGCGGCGGCGAACAGCACGCCGGACGGTTCGATCCCAGCCGTGCGCACTGTATCCGTCGCGACGGTGACCAGGTCCGCCCCCGCGCCAGCCGCGAGAGTGCCGGTCTCCGGCCAGCCCGCGGAGATGTGCTCGGTCCCGGCGGCAAGCAGTTCCTCCGCGGTGAACCGGCCGCGTTCCTCGCTGGCGAGCCGATCGTCCAGCTCCAGCGCCCGGGTCTCCTCGAACGCGTCGACCACCGCGTTGCTGTCGCTCCCGATGCCGAGCCGTGCGCCCGCGTCGAGCAGACTCCGGGCTGGTCCGATGCCGTCGCCGAGGTCTCGTTCGGTGGTCGGGCAGAAGCACGCGCCGCTCTTGGAATCGCCCAGCCACTTGATGTCCTGCTCGGTCAGGTGCGTCGCGTGGACCGCGGTGAGCCGCTCGCCGAGCACGCCGTAATCCCAGAGCAACCCAGTCGGCGTCCAGCGATACGCGGCCTCGCACTGCTCGTTCTCCGCGCGCTGCTCGGACAGGTGGATGTGCAACGGCCGGTCCTTCGGCACCGCGCTGTCCACCTTCGGTAGCTCGTACTCCGGCACCGCGCGCACGGAGTGGATCGCCCCGCCGACCCGGAACAGGTCGTCTTCTTTCAGCAGGGCAACGCGTTCCGCCCAGTTTTCGGCGGAACCATCCGAGAACCGCTGCTGCACCTCGTCCGGCGGCACGCCGATGCCGCCGGCGAGGTAGCAGGTGTCGAGCAGGGTCATCCGGATCCCGGCGTCCCGCGCGGCCTGCCGCAACGCGTCGCCCATGGCGTTGGGCGACGCGTACGGTTTGCCGCCCGGCCCGTGGTGCAGGTAGTGGAACTCGGCGACACTCGTGTACCCGGCCAGCACCATCTCCGCGTAGACGCCGCGAGCGAGCCGGTAGTACGAATCCGGGTCGAGCCGGGCGGCGAGCGAGTACATCCGCTCCCGCCAGGTCCAGAACGTGCCCCGCTCGTGATGCGTCCGGCCTCGCAGCGCGCGGTGGAACGCGTGCGAGTGCCCGTTGGCGAACCCGGGCAGCGCGAGTCCATTAAGGACAGTTCCGGTCTTGTCCGTATTGGCGGTCACCGAAACAATCTGGCCGTCGGCGATCTCGATCCGGACCGCGTCGGCGACCCCCTCGGGCAGCCAGGCCCGTTCACACCAGTAGACGGTCATCTCGAGAGCCGCTCCAGCACCTCGGCGAGCGCCCTCGCACCGGCCTCGACGTCGTCCGCCTCAGCGAATTCCTCCGGCGCGTGGCTGATCCCGGTCGGATTGCGGACGTACAGCATTCCGGACGGCACGAATCCCGCCAGGATCGCCGCGTCGTGCCCGGCACCGGTGGGCAGCTCGGGCGGAGCGCCCAGCCACTCCCCCAGCGACCGACGCAGCGACTCGTCGAACACCACGTCGTCGGAGTACGACTCGCGCGTGACCGCGAGCTGGCACCCTTCCGCCTCCGCGGCAGCCTGCGCCTCGCGGGTGATCTCCTCGACCAGCTCCGGCGTCGACGTGCCCGGCACCCGCGCGTCCAGCCACAGGTCCACAGTGGACGCGATCACGTTGGTCCCGCCCGGCGTGGGCACGAGCCGCCCCACCGTCGCCCGCGCGTCCGACAGCTTCCGCGCCAGCCGCCGCACCGCCACCACGGTCTCCGCGGCGGGCAGCATCGGATCGACGCGGTCCGCGAGCAATGTCGCACCCGCGTGGTTTCCCTGTCCGGCAAAGGAGAACCGCCACCGGCCGTGCGCGATCACTGTGTTGCCCACAGCCACCGGCGACCCGAGGTCGATCAGCCCCCTGCCCTGTTCGACGTGCAGTTCCAGGAACTGCCCGATCAGCCCGAGCCGGTCCGGATCCGCGCCGACGCGGTCGACGTCCAGCCCGGCCTTCGCCGCCGCCTCGGCGAGGGTGACGCCGGACGGATCCCGCAACGCCCGCGCCCGGTCCGCGTCGATCGTCCCGGTGAGCAGCCGCGAACCGAGACACGGCACACCGAAGCGCCCGCCCTCCTCCTCGGCGAAGACCACCACCGCGAACGGCTTGTTCGGACGGAACCCCTTGGCCTGCAACGCTTCCACGGCCGCCAGCGCACTCACGACGCCGAGCGGCCCGTCGAACGCGCCACCGCCCGGCACGGAGTCCAAGTGGCTGCCGGTGACGACCGCGTTCGCGCCGGGAGCGCCCCACCACGCCCACAGATTGCCGTTGCGGTCAGTCTCGACGTCAAGGCCCAGCTGCTGCGCCCGTTCGACGAACCACGTGCGCAGGTCGTGCTCCGGCGAATCGAACGCGTGCCGCGAGTAGCCGCCGCGCCGGGCGTCGCGCCCGACGTCGGCGATCTCGCCGAGCAGCCCGGATGCGGTCACGCCTGCTCCCGCATCGGCACCCGCACGCCGCGCTCGTCGGCGACGTCGGCCGCGCGGTCGTACCCGGCGTCGACGTGCCGGATGACGCCCATGCCCGGGTCGTTCGTGAGCACCCGCTCCAGCTTCTGCGCCGCCAGCGGCGTGCCGTCCGCGACGGACACCTGCCCGGCGTGGATGGACCGGCCCATGCCGACCCCGCCGCCGTGGTGGATGGACACCCAGCTCGCGCCGGACGAGGTGTTGACCAGCGCGTTGAGCAGCGGCCAGTCGGCGATCGCGTCGGAGCCGTCGGCCATGCCCTCGGTCTCGCGGTACGGCGAGGCGACGCTGCCCGAGTCGAGGTGGTCGCGGCCGATCACGACCGGGGCCTTCAGCTCGCCGCTGGCCACCATCTCGTTGAAGCGCAGTCCGGCCAGGTGCCGTTCGCCGTAGCCGAGCCAGCAGATCCGGGCGGGCAGGCCCTGGAACGCGACCCGCTCGCCGGCCATCTTGATCCAGCGCGCCAGCGATTCGTTCTCCGGGAACAGTTCGAGCATCGCCCGGTCGGTCGCGGCGATGTCCTCCGGGTCGCCGGACAGCGCGGCCCAGCGGAACGGTCCGTTGCCCTCGCAGAACAGCGGCCGGATGTAGGCGGGCACGAAGCCGGGGAAGTCGAACGCGCGCTCGCAGCCGCCGAGTTTCGCTTCGCCGCGCAGGGAGTTGCCGTAGTCGAACACCTCGGCACCGCGGTCGAGGAACCCGAGCATCGCGTCGACGTGGTCAGCCATCGACTCGCGCGCCCGGTCGGTGAACTCGTCCGGCTTCTTCGCCGCGTAGTCCTGCCAGTCGTCCACGCTGATGCCCTTGGGCAGGTAGGACAGCGGGTCGTGCGCCGAGGTCTGGTCGGTGACGATGTCCACCTCGACGTCGCGGCGCAGCAGCTCCGGCAGTAGCTCGGCGGCGTTGCCGACCACACCGACCGACAGCGGACGCCGCTCCTTCTTCGCCGCGGTGACCCGCCGGATCGCGTCGTCTAGGTCGTCGGCCACCTCGTCGAGGTACCGGTGCTCGACGCGGCGGTGCGCGCGCTGGGCGTCGACCTCGATGCACAACGCCACGCCGTCGTTCATCGTGACCGCCAGCGGCTGCGCGCCGCCCATGCCGCCGAGCCCGGCGGTGACGGTGAGCGTGCCGCGCAGGGTTCCGCCGAAGCGCTTCTTCGCCACGGCGGCGAACGTCTCGTAGGTGCCCTGCAGAATGCCTTGCGTGCCAATGTAAATCCACGAACCGGCGGTCATCTGCCCGTACATGGTGAGGCCCTGCTGCTCGAGCCTGCGGAACTCGGGCCAGGTCGCCCAGTCGCCCACCAGGTTCGAGTTCGCGATCAGCACCCGCGGCGCCCACTCGTGCGTGCGGAACACGCCGACCGGCTTGCCGGACTGGACCAGCAGCGTCTCGTCCTGCTCCAGCGCGGTCAGCTCGCGGGTGATCGCGTCGAAGCTCGCCCAGTTGCGCGCGGCGCGGCCGGTGCCGCCGTAGACGACCAGGTCGTCCGGCCGCTCGGCGACCTCGGGGTCGAGGTTGTTGTGGAACATCCGCAGCGCGGCCTCGGTCTGCCAGTTCTTCGCGGTCAGCGAGGTGCCGCGGGCGGCGCGGACGGTACGGGCGGTGCTTGTCATTGCTCAGGCCTCCAGTTCGGCCGCGGCCAGGACAGCGCCCGACCGCACGAGTTCTTCGGCGGCCGCGATCTCGGGCGCCAGGTGACGGTCGGGGCCGGGACCCTCGACCTTGGTGCGCAGCAGGTCCCGGACGCGTCCGGTGACCGGCGAAGGCTGCAGCGGCGCGCGGAAATCGAGCGCGCGGGCCGCGGTGAGCAGTTCGACGGCGAGGACGGTGGTCAGGCCGTCGACCGCCTTGCGCAGCTTGCGCGCGGCGGACCAGCCCATGGACACGTGGTCCTCCTGCATCGCGCTGCTCGGGATCGAGTCGACCGAGGCGGGCACCGCGAGCCGCTTGAGCTCGCTGACGACGGCGGCCTGGGTGTACTGCGCGATCATGTGCCCGGAGTCGACGCCGGGGTCGTTCGCGAGGAACGGCGGCAGCCCGTGCGAGCGGGCCTGGTCGAGCATCCGGTCGGTGCGGCGTTCGGCGATGCTCGCCACGTCCGCCACCGGCACCGCGAGGAAGTCGAGGACATACGCGACCGGCGCGCCGTGGAAGTTGCCGTTCGACTCCACCCGGCCGTCGGCCAGCACCACCGGATTGTCCACAGCGGACCAGAGTTCCCGCTCCGCGACCAGTTCCGCGTGCGTGAGCGTGTCCCGCGCGGCACCGTGCACCTGCGGCGCGCACCGCAGCGAGTACGCGTCCTGCACGCGGTTGCAGTCCGGACCGCGGTGGCTTTCCACGATCTTCGACCCCTGCAGTGCGGCGAACATCCGCGCCGCGCTGGTCGCCTGCCCCGGGTGCGGCCGCAACGCCTGCAGATCGGCGGCGAACGCACGGTCCGTGCCCAGCAGCGCCTCGACGCTCATCGCCGCGGTGAGGTCCGCGACGTCCAGCAGCCGGTGCAGATCGGCCGCGGCGAGCAGCAGCATGCCGAGCATGCCGTCGGTGCCGTTGGTGAGCGCGAGGCCTTCCTTCTCGGCCAGCACGACCGGCGTGATCCCAGCCGCTCGCAAAGCGTCCGCGGCGGGCTTCCGCTCGCCCGCGTGGAACACCTCGCCCTCGCCCATCAACGCCAGCGCGACCGCGGCCAGCGGCGCGAGGTCGCCGGAGCAGCCGAGCGAACCGTACTCGTGCACGACCGGCGTGATGTCCGCGTTGAGCAGCGCCGCAAGCGTTTGCGCCGTCTGCGGGCGCACGCCGGTGTAGCCGCTGGCCAGCGTGCGCAGACGCAGCAGCATCAGCGCGCGCACCACCTCGGTCTCCACCGCGGGCCCGGCGCCCGCGGCGTGCGAGCGGATCAGGCTGCGCTGCAGCGCGGTGCGGCTCTCGACGGGAATATGGCGCGTGGCGAGCGCGCCGAACCCCGTCGAGACCCCGTAGGTCGGCGACGTGGCGTCGGCGAGGTCTTCGATGTGCTGGCGAGTGGCGGCGAGGTTCTTCTCGACCGCCTCGGCGAGCCCGACGTGCGCGTGCCCGCGGACAACGTCGACGACCTGCGCCGCGGTCATCGGCTTCGAGCTCAGGAGGACTGGTTCCGGCATGCCGCCATTGCACCTCCCGGCGGGCTGCGGCGACAGTGCGGAGTTGGCGGTAGTGTCTGGGATTCAAGACAACACGTGGCGAGAGCCTCGGCTACCGGAGCGAACGGACCCCTCATACTCCGTCTGGGCGGTGCGAGGGGTCCCCTCGCACCATTTCCCGAGGAGGCAGAGGAGTCCCCGGTGAGCAGTTCCGACGTCCCCGCCCTGCGCAACGGCCTCTCCGTCCTGCGCCTGCTGGCCGGCCACGCGGGCCCAGTGTCAGCCGCCGCCATCGCCAGAGACCTGGAACTGCCGCGGTCCACGACCTACCACCTGCTGAACGAACTGACCGCAGCCGGCTTCGTCACCCACCTGCCCGCCGAACGCCGCTACGGCCTGGGCATCGCCGCCTTCGAACTCGGCTCGGCCTACCTGCGCCACGACCCGCTGGAACGCTTGGCCGGGCCGTTGCTGCGCAAACTGGTAGACCGCATCGGCCACACCGCCCACCTGGGCGTCCTGCACGGCAACGAGTCCCTGTACCTGATCAAGGAACGCCCAGCCCGCCCAGAAACACTGGTCACCGACGTCGGCGTACGCCTCCCCGCCCACCTGACCGCCTCCGGCCGCGCGATGCTGCAACACCTGCCGGCCGCACACGTCCGCGCCCTGTTCCCGGCTGCCGCGTCCTTCGTCCTGCGCACACCGCGCGGCCCCAATTCGCTGGCCGCACTACGCCGCACCTTGGCAACCGAACGCCGCCTGGGCTGGTCAGTGGAGGATGGTCACGTAACGGCCGGTTTCGCGTCTGTCGCCGCGCCGGTGTTCGACCACGGCTCGCGCCCGATGGCGGCGATCAGCGTGACGTTGCGTCATCTTTGTCCGGACGACGTTCCGTGCGAAGAGACCTTTCCTGATTTGGCCGAAGCAGTCGCCGCGACAGCGGCCACGCTCACTGCCCACATCGGCGGCAACCGGCCGGAGTGACTCACCTCCAAGCCGCCGCCCATGCATGCGGATGCAGCCAGCAGACGGCTGAAAAATACTGGCGCATCAGTGACGCATCAGCATCTTGGAAACCATGCCGCCGAACACGCAAGCAAGCAGCGCGGAGCTGGGCACGAGAATCCGCGCACGCCGCGAAGAACTCAATCTGACCATTGAGCAAGCGGCCGCCGCCGCCGGAGTGGGCAGCGAATCTTGGCGCCGTTACGAGCAAGGCAAGTCCATCCGGTCGGACAAAGTACGAGGCGTGTGCCGAGCGCTCCGGTGGCCGAGCCTGCGCGAGGCCGCACAGGGAGAAGCCGCCTCGCCAGCACAAGACCAGCCGAGCCTGTGGGATATGGCGGTGAAAAGTCGCGGCTATTCAAAAACGATGGCCGCTGCGTACGGAGAAGCCTGCGCTCGAACGTTTGCGCTGGGCTGCGACTACACAATCGACGGCATCAAGGAAGACCTCAGGTCGCTGGCGAACATGCCGAGAGGAACACACGCCGGCGAACTCGGTGCCAGCTGGATGGAGACCTGGCTTCCAGACCGATGGCTGACCCGTTATGACTACGAGTTCGGCTACCGGCTCCTCTCCACGATCACCACGCTCCGGCTCCGGATGACGCACCCGAATTACGACGGCGTTCCCCACCTGACCCGCTGTCCAGCAGACGATCTCGCTCTGCACCTGATTTTCGAGCAGGGTGCGATCAGCTGGGAGATCGACGAGGCAGGCGATTTCGAGGAAGGCGATGCCGAAGAGTGGGAGTACAGCCTGAACGGCGAAGACGACGAGATCATCTACGCTCTGTACTCCGAGGAGATCTTCCCTCCAGGCGGCCACAAACGGCATTTCGAGCGCTGGTTCGACCAGACTTACTACGGTTTGGCCGATACCCAACGCGACAGCACCGTGGAGTAAAACGACTGTCGGCACCTGATCCCGTGGATCAGGTGCCGACAGTCGAGTGGAGGTGCCGGGAATTGAACCCGGGTCCTCTAGCGCCTCCTCAAGGCTTCTCCGTGCGCAGTCCGCTCTGTCTCTGCTTGGCCCCTTCAGTCACGCGAACAAGCTGAAGTGACGAGCCCAGCCACTGTTTGCTTCCCTGCCAGGCCCCGTGGCCGGGACTGGAGGTGAGCCTCCTAGCTGATGCCGGAAACCGGGTCGGAGGCGACCCCGGGCCGACAGACTTGCTCTACTGCGATCAGGCAGCGAGAGCGAAGTCGCGCTGGCTATTGGCCTTGGCGCTTATTAGGTTGCGATGACGCTTGCGGTGGTCTCTCGCCTGCACCGGCACGCTTCCCTTGATTCAACGTCCAGAGTCGAAACCGTTCACCCCCTTGTAGGTGCTCCTAACCTACCCATCATAACTCCCCCGGCAACCCGATAATTCCGGCATGGGCCCGCGGGCGGGGTAGGGCTGTCCCCACCTCCAAGATGCCCGCTCGCCCCCTGGTTGCCCGGTGCCGGCGCGGCCATGCTGAGCAGGTCAGATTCCGCAGTGAGGGAGCCCCGCCATGGTCACCGTGCCCGCCGGTCGCAGTTTTGGGCGCCGCACTCCGCCGTTGGGCGGGGCGCTGGCTTATCTGCTGCTCAACCTGCCCATCGGCATCCTCTCGTTCACGCTGATCGTGACGCTGGCGTCGGCCGGGCTCGGGACGCTCGTCGTGTGGCTGGGCGTTCCGCTGCTCGCGCTGCTCGTCCTGTTCGCGCGGACCGCCGGGCGGGTCGAGCGGGGGCGGGTGTTCGCGCTGCTGGACGTCTACGTCGACGACCCCTATCTGCCGTTGCCGCCGTCGGGGCTGAAGCAGCGCTGGCTGACCCGGCTGAAGGACCCGGCGACCTGGCGCGACCTGTCCTACCTTTTCCTGCTCTTCCCGCTCGGCCTGGCGGAGTTCGTGCTGGTCGTGACGGTGTGGGCGGTCAGCTTGGGCCTGGTCGCGCTGCCGGTCTACTACCGCTTCCTTCCGGACGGGGTCTACGCCTTCCCGAGCTACGATGTGCCTTGGTTCGTCGTCGACTCGACGGTGACCGCGCTGCCGTGGGCGGCGCTGGGGGTGTTGTTCGCCGCGATCGCCGTGGCCCTGACGAAGGGGCTGGCTGCGCTGCACGCGGCGTTCGCGACCGGGCTGCTGCGGCCCACCGTCGCCCAGCGGCGTCGCATGGAGCGCTCGTGGAACGAGATCGACGGGATCACGGTGGCCGGATGACTTCGCAAGAACCGCCTCCGGAGCACCCGCGCCCGAATCCGGCTCGCACGATCGGATACATGATCCCGTCGTTCGTGCTGCGGCTGCTGCAGTTCATCCTCATCGTGGTCGGCGGGACCCTCGGCACGGGCACGCTCATCATCTGGATCGGCTTCCCGATCCTGCTGGCCGTCACCGGGTTCATCCGCTGGTCGGGCGACCTCGAACGACGCTGGACCCGCCGGATGCTCGGCACCCCGCTCGGCCCGGTCGAGCGGCTGCCGCTGGACGGGCAGTCGCTGACCCGCCGCTGGCTGACCCGGCTGTCCGACCCGACGACCTGGCGCGACCTGGCTTACCTGATGGTCGCGTTCCCGCTGGCGATCGTCGAATTGCCGATCGCGATCGCGTCGATCGTGCTGCTGCCGATGGCGATCTGGGTGACGCCGTGGCTGGGCTGGCTGCACGGCAACCTGGCGCTGTCGATGCTGGGCCCGAACCGCACGAAGAAGCTCGAAAGGAAGGCTGAGCACCTGCAGGCGTCGCGGGCTCGTGGCGTCGACGCCGCGGAGGCCGAGCGCCGCCGGATCGAGCGCGACCTGCACGACGGCGCCCAGCAGCGGCTCGTGGCCGTCGCGATGAGCCTCGGCCGGGCGAAGTCGAAGTTCGACAACGACCCGAACGCGGTGCGCGATCTCATCGACGAGGCGCATTCGGACGCCAAGCTCGCCGTTTCCGAGCTGCGCGACCTCGCTCGCGGCATCTACCCCGCCGTGCTCGGCGACCGCGGTCTCGACGCGGCTCTGTCCGCGCAGGCAGCGAAGTCGCCGATCCCGGTGGACGTGCACGTCAACGTCGAGCCGCGGCCGCCCGCCGCGGTCGAGACCACGGCGTACTTCATCGTCGGCGAGACCCTCACCAACATCGCCAAGCACTCCGGAGCGACCGAGGCGACGGTGAAGGTGTGGCGCTCGGACACGCACGTCATCACCGAGATCACCGACAACGGCCACGGCGGCGCCGAGGTTCGCCCTGGCGGCGGCCTCGCCGGGCTGGCCGACCGAGCGGCGACCATCGACGGCGTGATCACCGTCGTGAGCCCGGTCGGCGGGCCGACGGTCATCAGAGCGGACCTGCCGTGTCAATGGTGACCCGTCCGTGAGTGAATAGCCTCCGGGAGCTTTTCACTCACGGACCTGGGGGCTTTGATGCGAGTAGTGATCGCCGAAGACGCCGTGTTGCTTCGGGCCGGGGTCACCCGGTTGCTCGCCGACGAGGGCATCGAGACGGTCGCCGCGGTCGACAACGGCGACGATCTGCTCGGCGCGATCACCGAACACCGCCCTGACCTGGCGATTGTCGACGTCCGGATGCCGCCGACGTTCACCGACGAGGGCTTGCGCGCGGCACTGGCCGCCCGCAAGGAGATCGCTGGCCTGCCGGTGCTCGTGCTGTCGCAGTACGTCGAGGAAAGCTACGCGGTCGAGCTGCTGTCCGGCGGTGCCGGCGGCGTCGGCTACCTGCTGAAAGAGCGCGTCGCCGACGTGGACGAGTTCCTGGACGCGGTCCGCCGCGTCGCGGACGGCGGCACCGCCATCGACCCCGACGTCATCGCCCAGCTGATGGCCCGCGGCCGCCGCAACCCGCTCGATTCGCTCACCGCGCGCGAATCCGAGGTGCTCGGGCTGATGGCGCAGGGACTGTCCAACAACGCCATCGCGAACTCGCTGGTCGTGTCGCACGGAGCGGTCGAAAAGCACATCGGGAACATCTTCGCGAAGCTCGGTCTCGAGGCAAGTTCCGAAGAACATCGCCGGGTTCGCGCGGTGCTGACCTACCTTGGCCGTTAAAGCCTGGCCGTCAAAGCCTGGCTGTTAAAACCCCTCACTCGAACTGACGGCAGCCCGGGCGGGCGTCCCTCGCCTACCATGGACTGATGCCGCCCGAACCGAGCGAGGAGAACCCGATGTCCGACCGCAGCGTCCGCTTCTTCGGCGGCCCGCTCGACGGCCGGGTGCAGGAACTCGCCGACGAGGAACCGGTTCCGGGCACCGTCGTGCGCCACATCCACCTGCACGGCGGCCCGAAAATCGAGACGCGGTACGAACTCGGCCTCACCGAGGACGGCTGGGCGTACCGGGTCCAGGCGCACGAATCCGAACCGGAGCCCGACACCCTCCCGTAGCGAGGTAGGGCAAACCCCACCTCGCACCCCCTGCTGGCCAGAGCCCCTTTTCGGTGGTCTGCACCGCTGTTTCCGCGCCCGGAAACCGACAAGCTCTTCAGCATGACGACGAGCCAGCTGCCGACCCGCGCCCCACGGGCGTCCCGGGACAAGTTTCTCGACGTGGTGCGCGCCGGAGCGATCCTCGCGGTGGTCGCGCAGCACTGGACGATGCCGGTGCTTTCCTTCTCCGGCAACACTCTTTCCACCGGCAACGCCCTCGCGACGCCGGGCTGGTGGATCATCACCTGGGCCTCGCAAGTCATGCCCCTGGTCTTTTTCGCCGGCGGCGCGGCGAACCTGATCTCCTTGCGCCGCGCGGAATCCACCCGCGCCTGGTTCGCCGGACGCGTGCGCCGGCTGCTCGTTCCGGTGCTGCCGCTCATGGCGGTTTGGCTCGTCGTGCCGGATCTGTTGCACGGCCTGGGAGTTCCGCCACAGCCGGTACAGGTGGCCAGCGCGATCGCCGCGCAGCTGCTGTGGTTCCTGTCGGTCTACCTGCTCACTGTGCTGCTCACGCCGCTGATGGTCGCCGCACATCGGCGCTGGGGTCTCGCGGTGCCGGCGGCACTGGCCGGACTGGGCGTTCTCGTTGACGTGGCACGGTTTTCCGACCTCGGCCTGATCGGGTATGCCAACGCCGTCATCGTCTGGGTCGCCGTGCACCAGCTCGGTTTCCACTACGTCGAAGGCCGTCTCGGCTCGCTCAGCCGCCGGGCCGCGCTCGCCGTGTCCGCCGCCGGTTTCGGGGTGACGGCGCTGCTGGTCGCGTTCGGTCCGTACCCGGCGAGCATGATCGGCATGCCGGGCGCGCCGGTGTCCAACATGAGCCCGCCCACCGTCCTGCTGCTGTTCCTGGCGCTCGGCCAGATCGGCTTCCTGCTCGCGTTCCGCGAGAAGCTCGTCTCGCTCCCCCGCGTCACGGCCGCGCTCAGCTGGCTCAGCCCGCGGTTCATGTCGGTCTACCTGTGGCACATGCCGGCGCTGGTCGTGGTTTCCGGCGTGACCGTCTTCGGCCTCGGCTACTCCACGCCGACCCCGGGTTCGTCGATGTGGTTCCTCATGGCACCCGCCTGGTTCGCGGTGTGCGGTGCGGTGCTGCTGGGCCTGCTGCGCCTGTTCGAGCGCTTCGAGATGCAGCCGGACGGCCTGGTCGTGACCGCTCGGACGCCGCAGCTGGTGCTGGCGGGCCTGCTCGCCTCCGGCGGTCTCCTCGGCCTGGCCGCGCACGGGTTCGCTCCGCTGCGCGACGGCGTGCTGAACGGTCCGCTGCCGTGGGTGGCGCTGGTCGCGGCCGGGTTCGCCCTCGCCGGACGTCAGGTGTCGCTGCCGCGCGGCCGGGCCCTCGTGGCGGTCAAACGCTGAGCAGCTTCGCGGGGGTGTCGTGCAGCACCGCTCGCAGGAATGGCTCGCCAAGGCGATCGTCGGCTGCCCAGCCGGCGATCGCCTTCAGCTGTGTGGCGTAGGAGTACGGGATGTTCGGGAAGTCGGTGCCGAGCACCACACGGTCGGCCACCTCCGCCAGCCGGACCGTCCAGTCCGGCGGCAGCGGCGACATCGCCTCTGAGAACGGCACGCCGACCATGGTGGTGTCCAGGTGCACCCGCGGGTAGCGAGCCATCAGCTCGAACGCGGTGGTGAACTGGGGCATCGCCGCGTGCGCGAGGACAGCGGTGAGCCGAGGATGCCGCTGCAGGACTTCCTCGAACACCTCGAGCCCGGTGAAATCGCCGCGCAACGGCCCGTGTCCACAGTGGATCACCACCGGCACACCCGCTTCGGACAGCGAGCCCCACACGCCATCGAGCAGCTCGTCCCGCGGGTCGTACGCGCCGACCTGAACGTGCGCCTTGAAGCACCGGGCTCCCGCGCGCAACGCACTGTCCACATAGGACGAGGCACCCGGCTCCGGGTAGAACGTGCCAGTCGGCACCGCGTCCGGAACCTGCTCGGCGAACTCCAAAACCCACGACGTGAGCCACTCCGCCATGCCCGGCTTGTGCGGGTACACCAGCGGCGCGAAGGCTTTCACGCCCAGCGCGCGCAGCGTTTCGATCCGCTCCGCCTCGGGCGTGCGGTAGTGGATCGGCCAGGGCGTGCCGTAGTGCTGCTCGGCGCGGTCGAAATACGCCCACACCTTGTCCAGCACCGGCTTCGGCAGGAAGTGAACGTGCAGGTCGACGATTCCGTCGAGGCCGAGCCCGGCGATCCAGCCCGGGACGTCGGCGTCGGCGGCCGGACCCGCGCTCACTCCGTGAACCGGCCCTTCAACGCCCGTCCCATCGCGCGGCTGATGTCCTTCTGCGCGTCGCGTTTGGCGAGCGACTGGCGCTTGTCGTAGGCCTTCTTGCCTCGCGCGAGCGCGATCTCGACCTTGACCTTGCCGTCCTTGAAGTACATCGACAGCGGCACCAGCGACAGACCGCTTTCCTTGGTCTTGCCGATGAGCCGTTCGATCTCGCGCCGGTGCAGCAGCAGCTTGCGCGTGCGCCGCGGCATGTGGTTGGTCCAGGTGCCCTGGGTGTACTCGGGGATGTGGACGTTGCGCAGCCACACCTCGCCGTCGTCCACCGTCGCGAACGCGTCCACAAGCGACGCTTTGCCGGCCCGCAGGCTTTTCACCTCTGTGCCCACCAGCACCATCCCGGCCTCGTAGGTGTCCAGGATGGAGTAGTCGTGCCGAGCCTTGCGGTTCGACGCGATGACCTTCTGTCCACGTTCCTTGGGCATACCGGCCAGTTTACGTGGCGTCCAGGCGATCAAGCACGCCGGTTTACGGCCGGTCACCCGGCGAAGTCAGTGCTGCTGGAGACGCACGAACCGCCCGGCGAAAACGTTCGCCGGGCGGTTCGGATGCGGAGAGAAAGCGGCTAGTGGCGCACGTACAGGCGCAGCGTCACGTACCCGGTGATCGCCGAGATCACGATCGACACCGCCAGCAGGATCGGCGCGACCGGGAACAGCACCTCGAGCGTGGTGATCTGCGGGAACACTTCGCCGGTGAAGACCGTGTCGAGGAAGGACAGCTTCGTCAGAAGCAGGAACACCACCCCGAGCACGGCACCGACCGTGCCGGCGACCACCGCCTCCAAGAGGAACGGCAGCTGGGTATACCACCGCGTCGCGCCCACCAGGCGCATGATGCCGACTTCCGTCCGCCTCGTGAACGCCGAAACCTGAATGGTGTTCGCGATCAGCAGCAGGGCGGCGACGGCCATGATGAGCGCCATCACGAACGCGATGTTCCGGACGCCGTTGAAGACGTTGAACACGCGGTCGAGGAACTTCTTCTGGTCGTCGACCTTCTTGACGCCGGGCTGGCCGGTGTACTGCTTGATGATCGCGTCGGACCGGTCCGGGTCCTTCAGCTTCACCTGCAGCGACGCGGGCAGCGCCTCGGGGCCGGTCAGCTCGAGCAGTTCGGGCTGGCTCGCGAAGATCTTCTTGAACCGGTCGTAGGCCTGGTCGCGGTTCTCGTAGACGACCGACTCGACACCGGGGTTGTTCTGCAGCGACTGGCGGAGCCCGTTGCAGAGTGCCTGGGTGCAGTTCTTGTCGTTCGCGCTCACGTCGTCGACCAGCGAGACCGAAACTTCGACTTCGGCGAGGAAGTTCGCCTTCATCTTGTCGATCGTGCGCACGGCGAGCAGACCGCCGCCGAGCATGGCGAGCGAGACCGCGGTGGTGAGGATCATCGCGATGGTCATCGTGACGTTCCGGCGCAACCCGGTGACGACCTCGCTGAAGACGAAACTGGCTCGCATCGCTCTAGTAATTCCTTGGGTCGGGGCGGAAAAGGGCGGGGTGCGTCAGCGGCCGATGCCGTAGACGCCGCGGGCGTCGTCGCGGATCACGCGACCGAGCTGCAGCTCGACGACCCGCCGCCGCATCGAGTCCACGATGGAATGGTCGTGCGTGGCCATCAGCACGGTGGTGCCGGTGCGGTTGATCCGCTCCAGCAGCAGCATGATGTCCTGGCTGGTGTCCGGGTCGAGGTTCCCGGTGGGCTCGTCGGCGAGAAGCACGAGCGGGCGGTTCACGAAGGCGCGGGCGATCGCCACGCGCTGCTGCTCGCCGCCGGAGAGCTCGTTGGGCAGCCGGTCGGCTTTGCCGTCGAGGCCCACGAGTTCGAGCACCTCGGGCACGACCTTGCGGATCGTGGGCCGCGGTTTCCCGATGACCTCGAGGGCGAACGCCACGTTTTCCGCGACGGTTTTGTTGGCCAGCAGCCGGAAGTCCTGGAACACGCAGCCGATGGTCTGGCGCAGGCGGGGGACCCTGCGCCGGGCGAGCTTGGCGACGTCGAAGTTCGACACCATGACCCGTCCCTTGGAGGGCACCTCTTCCCGCAGCAGCAGCCGCAGGAACGTCGACTTCCCGGAACCGGACGGGCCGATGAGGAAGACGAACTCACCCTTGTCGATCTCGACCGACACCCGTTCGAGGGCGGGACGGGTCGAGGTCTTGTAGACCTTGGAAACCTCTTCGAGCCGGATCACGGTTCGGCATCCTACCCATGGGCCCCGTTAAGCCCGGGTTGCCGGTGCCTTGGGTGACCCGCGCCTCGTCCCGGCGCGGGTCGCCGCCGCGTCGCGGATCAGACCGCGTTCGCCTGCTTGCGCCAGCGGATTCCGGCTTCCAGGAAGCCGTCGATGTCGCCGTCGAGGACCGCGGTGGGGTTGCCGACCTCGAATTCCGTGCGCAGGTCCTTGACCATCTGGTACGGGTGCAGCACGTAGGAGCGCATCTGGTTGCCCCAGCTGGAGCCGCCGTCCTTGAGCGCGTCCATTTCGGCCCGTTCCTCCTCCTTTTTGCGCTGCAGGAGACGCGCCTGGAGGACCTTCATCGCGGCCGCCTTGTTCTGCAGCTGCGATTTCTCGTTCTGGCACGAGACGACGATGCCGGTCGGGATGTGCGTGAGGCGGACCGCGGAGTCGGTGGTGTTGACGCTCTGGCCGCCGGGGCCGGACGAGCGGTACACGTCGACGCGGATGTCCTTTTCCGGGATGTCGACGTGGTCGACTTCCTCGACCTCGGGCAGGACCTCGACGTGCGCGAAGGACGTCTGCCGGCGGCTCTGGTTGTCGAACGGCGAGATCCGCACTAGGCGGTGGGTGCCTTGTTCGACCGAGAGGGTGCCGTAGACGTACGGGGCGGTCACCTTGAAGGTGGCGGACTTGATGCCCGCTTCTTCGGCGTAGGAGATGTCGAAGACGTCCGTCGGGTAGCCGTGCCGCTCGGCCCAGCGCAGGTACATGCGCAGGAGCATTTCGGCGAAGTCGGCCGCGTCGACGCCGCCCGCTTCGGAGCGGATGTTGACGACGGCGTTGCGGTCGTCGTATTCGCCGGACAGCAGGGTGCGGACCTCGAGCGCGTCGATGTCTTTGCCGAGGTCGGCGAGGTCGCTCTCGGCCTCGGTCATGCTGCCGCTGTCGCCCTCGTCGGCGGCGAGCTCGTAGAGGACGCCGAGGTCGTCGAGGCGCTGGCGCAGTTCGGAGACGCGGCGCAGCTCGGCCTGCCGGTGGGACAGCTGGCTGGTGACCTGCTGGGCCTCTTCCACGTTGTCCCAGAGGGTGGGGCTGGACGCCTGTTCCTCGAGCTCGGCGACCTGGGCCCGCAGCGCGTCGAGGTCCATCACCGACTCGATCTGCGTCAGTTTGCCGGTCAGGTCCTTCAGCGCCGCATCGAACTCATCACTCACGTCGGACAACGTTACGGCAAAACCCACGACCGGTCGCGAACCGGTCGTGGGGCCGTGGCGAAGCTCAGGCCTGGGGGATCGAGTCGAGCAGCTTCAGGGCGGCCTTGGCCTGCGCCTGGGCGAACTCGGCGACTGCCTTGGCGTAGGGGCCGTCGGCGGTCTTGGTGGCGTTCTTGGCCTCTTCGAGCTGCGCCTGGTAGGTGGTGCGAGCGCTGTCGAGCAGTGCGCTGCGCTGTTTGGCCGTCAAGGAGCCGGCGTGCACGAGCCGCAGGATGAGCGGGCTGCGCAGGTGGTCGGGTCCGGCCTCGGACGTGAGCCACGTCTTGAAGGCCTTCTTGCCTGCCGCGGTGAGCACGTACTGCTGGCTCGAACGGGGTCCCTGCTTGCCGAGCCGGACGAGACCCTCTTTCGAGAGCGCCGGGAGCTCGCGGTAGACCTGGCTGCGGGTGACACTGAAGAAGGCGCCGAAACGCTCGTCGGCGCCCGAGACCAGCTGCCCGCCCGTGGCGGGGCCGTCGTGGAGCAGACCGAGCAGAGCGGCGGCGGTTGCATTCAATTCGGACACCCCTCTACGGTCCCACTTATCCGTCGCTGTGTCCACAGTGGTCACCAATCAGTCCATTGTGGCCAGCGGCAACCCCTCTAACAGCCCAGTCCGCAGGTATGTCCACAATAGACTCTGCCACGCTCCGCAACCACCGCCGAAACGATCACCGCGCCGCAACCACCACCCGAGCGACGGCCAAATGGCGCACAAAAAAGCCGGGGCCCGTGCATCCGCACGAGCCCCGGCTTTGTATCCAAGTAGCGGGGACAGGATTTGAACCTGCGACCTCTGGGTTATGAGCCCAGCGAGCTACCGAGCTGCTCCACCCCGCGTCGTTGTGAAAACAACAATACACCCCCCTCCAAACCCCCCAACACCACCCCCACAAACACCCCCCAACCAGCAAAAACACCCCCCCACCGGCCGCCACCCACCCCACCCCCACCTCATCACGCCAGCCCCACGAAAGTCCCACCCAAAACAAAAAAACACCACGCCTTCCGCACCCCACCCCAACCCAGCCCATCCGCACCGGAATATTCCAACGCCCCAACGATTCCCGACCCTCTACACAAGACAAAAAAGAGGTCTAAACCTGTCAATCCCCCCAAGACAACAAGCCCAACCCCATGAAGCGCCCCAAGTTCTTGCTCTCTGGGCGACTTCAGCCCCACAAGACCTGTTTGTGTGGTCGGCTCGGTGCTCGGTGGGCGGTGGGGTGTCGGTTGGCGTTCGGGGGCTGCGGGGCGGCTCGGCGGGGGGCGTGGTCATGGGGGCGGGGATTCGTTTGGGCACTGGGAGGAAGCCCCATTCCCCAACCCGCCCCACGAGCCAAGCTCGCTCCGCGAGCAACGGCTACCCAACGAGCCAGAAACAAAGGCGAGGCACTCCCCCAACGCGCCCCAACCGGGGGTCCAGGGGGCTTGCCCCCTGGCGGGGGTCTGGGGGTTCGACCCCCAGAGGCAACAACGAAAGAGGCCCGTCTTCGCGCTTTTTGCGAAGACGGGCCTCTCACCTCTGTAGCGGGGACAGGATTTGAACCTGCGACCTCTGGGTTATGAGCCCAGCGAGCTACCGAGCTGCTCCACCCCGCGTCGTAGGACCTACCTTACGCCCTGGTTTCGGGCGGGCGCAAAGCAGGTGCCTATTAGGTAACCGAGGTCACCCGCCGGGCTGGGACGGCGGCCCGCTGGAGGCGGGCGGGGTGGTGGGTTTGGCGGAGTTGTATTCCTTGGTGGCCGCGTCGAGGGCCGCGAGGGCCGCGCCTTGGTCGGTGAAGTTGCCGGATTGCTGTGCCGCTTTGAGTTTGGCGAGCGCGGCTTGGATGTCGGCGACCGCTTTGTCCATGGCCGGGTTGCTGCCGCCGGTGCTGGGCGGCGGGGTGGCGGTGCTGGATGTCGGCGGGGTCGTCGTGGTGCCGGGGTCGCTTTCCTTGGGCGTGGTGGCCGCCGCGCCGGTGCCCTTGCCGAAGACTTGGTCGAGGGCTTCGTTGAGGGTGGACGCGAAGCCGATCTTGGCTCCGTAGGAGACGAGCACGCGGGCCAGCTGCGGGTAGCTGAGCTGGTTGCGCTGGCGGATGTAGACGGGTTCGACGTAGAGGAATCCGTCGGCGACCGGCAGTGTGATCAGGTTGCCGTAAATGGGAATGACGTTGGGGTTGTTCAGCAATGTCCGGTCTTGGGCGACGCGGGGGTCGCTCTGGAACCGGTTTTGCACCTGGACGGGTCCGTCGACCTGGTTGGCTCCGCTGGCCGGCGGTAGTCGGAGGACGCGGATGGTGCCGTAGTCCTGCGGATCGGACGAGATGGACATCCAGGCCGACAGGTATTGCCGTTGCAGGCCGGTGAGCGCGCTGGTCAGCTGGAAGGTCGGCCTGCCTTCGCCCGCCGCGTTGGCGAGGACGTAATAACCGGGCTGGTTGGCGACATTCGCGCCGGCGGTGGTGGAACTGCCGTCCTCGGTCGGGTCCTGCGGGACGCTCCAGAACGCTTGCTGTGCGTAGAACTCCTGCGGGCTGTCGACGTGGTAGCGGGCGAGCAGTTCGCGCTGGATCTTGAACAGGTCCTCGGGGTAGCGGAAGTGCGAGCGCAGTTCGGGCGAAATCTCCGAGCTTGGCTTCACGACGCCGGGGAAGACGTTCTCCCACGCCTTGAGGACGGGTTCGTTGTCGTCGATCGAGTACAGGTTGACGGTGCCGTCGAACGCGTCGACGGTCGCCTTCACCGAGTTGCGGATGTAGTTGATCGAGTTGTTCGCCTGTTTGGTGACGCCGTTGAGCGAGTCGTTGGTCGCCTCGCCGAGCTGCGTCTGCTGGGCGTACGGGTAGTTGTCGAGCGTGGTGTAGCCGTCGACGATCCACTGGATGCGGCCGTTGACCACCGCGGGGTACGGGTCGCCGTCGAGGGTGAGCCACGGGGCGACCTTGGCGACGCGGTCGCGCGGCTCGCGGTTGTACATGATCTTCGAACCGTCGCCGATGGCGTCGGAGAAGAGGATCTTCGGTTCGCGGTACTCGGCGGCGAACATCAACCGGTTGAACCAGTTGTCGAGCGAGACGCCGCCCTTGCCCTGGTAGAGGTAGTCGCGCTTGGCATCGGTGTCGTATTCGCCGGGGGCCTTGCCCGGGGTGCCGCCGACGATCGCGTAGTCGGACTGGTTGGTGAGCTCGCCGTAGTAGATCCGCGGCTGGTCGACCTTGATGCCCGGCTGGCCGTTGACCGAGCCCGCGCCGGTCGGGTTCGTGGTGTCGCTCGTGGTGGCGATCGGGTAGCCGCCGTCGGAGTTCGAATCCTTTACCGCACGGTCGATCGTGTTCGCGGGCGCGGCGACGAATCCGTTGCCGTGCGTGTAGACCATGTGCTTGTTGATCCAGTTGGTCTGGTTGCCGCTCAGCCCGTCGGTCTTCATTTCCTTGGCGGCCACGATGTAGTCCTGCGTGGTGCCGCCGATGGTGTAGCGGTCGATGTCCAGCTTGGACGGGAAGCCGTAGAAGTTCTCGCGGCCGACGCGCTGGGTGAAGGTGTCGCTGAGGATGTTCGGGTCGAGCAGCCGGATGTTGGACACCGTGCCGGTGTCGCCCTTCACCGCGTCCGCGGTGGTTTCGGTCTTGCCCGGGTACTGCTCGTACTTGACGTTGGTGAGGCCGTACGCCGCGCGCGTCGCGTCCATGTTGCGCTGGATCGACGGCGCTTCCTTCTCGTTGGCGTTCGGCTTGACCGAGAACTGGTCGAGGATCGCCGGCCAGGCGACGCCGACCAGCACGCCGGAGAGGATCAGCAGGACCAGCGAAATCGCCGGCAGCTGCAGATTCCGCAGGAACGCGCCGGCGAAGAACGCGATCGCGCAGATCACCGAAATGCACAGCAGGATCAGCTTCGCCGGGAGCACCGCGTTGAGGTCGGTGTAGGTGGCTCCGTTGAACAGCGGCATGTTCCGGTCGGACAGCAGCAGGTTGTACCGGTCGAAGAAGTACTCGACGGCCTTCAGCAGCACGAAAAGCCCGACCGTGATGGCGAGCTGCGCGCGCGTCGGGCCGGCCAGCTGGCCGCCGCGGCCGGCGAGCCGGATGCCGCCGAAGATGTAGTGCGCGATCAGCGCGCCGAAGAACGAGACGACGACGGTGACGAAGAGCCAGCCGAGCAGCCAGTTCACGAACGGCAGGGTGAAGGCGTAGAAGCCGAGGTCGATGCCGAACTCGGGATCCTTCTGGCCGAAGGAGGTGCCGTTGAGGAACAGCTGGATCGTCTGCCAGTCCCCGGTCGCCGACGCGCCGGAGATGACGCCGGTGAGCACCGGGATGCCGATGCCGAACAGCCGGATCCGGCTGACGATCACCGAGCGGTAGCGCGAGAGCGGATCGTCGCGGCCGGACACCGGCACGAACACCGGCCTGGTCCGGTAGGCGATCAGCAGGCTGACCGCCAGCGCCCCGCCGACCAGCAGCCCTACCGCGAGGAAGAGCACGATGCGGGTGACCAGCTGCGTGGTGAACACCGAACGCGCCTGCAGTTCGCCGAACCACAGCCAGTCCACGTAGGTGTCGAGCAACCGGACGCCGGCCAGCAGGGCCAGCACGATCACCGCGGCGATGATGAGAAGGATCCGGCTGCGCCGGGACAGCTTCAGGCTCACCGGGGGCCGAGTCGCCACGGCAATGCTCCTGTCTTCGTGAACACGTTCGCCGGGGACAGCTGTGTCCCCGTGACCTCTAACTCTACGGACGGTGCCGCGAGTTCCCGGGACCACCCAAACCGGGCACGCGCGGCGCGTCGCGAGGACGCCTGACACGATGGTCGCCATGCCACCGAGTGAGCCGTCTGCCGCCCACCCAGTCGCCGGGCTGGCCCGGGAAGTCGAAGAGTTCGTCGCCGCCGCGGGCTGGAACCAGCCGCCGCAGTTGTTCGCGCTGGTGCCGACCGCCGCGCTGCTGGACGAACAGCCCGAGCTGGCCGGTCAGCTCGACCGCGCGAACCCGCTGACGCCGGTGGCCCAGGAGGCGTTGCCGGACGGCGATCTCGCCGAATCGCTCGGCCGGATCGCGTGGCCGGACATCGTGGTCGGCTGCGCGCTGGCGCAGGAAATCATCGTGCTGCCCCCGGACGTGGAGGCGGAGCTCGAAGGAATCGCCGAGGCGGACGCCGAAAGCCTTCGCCGCGCCGCCGCGGACCACCCGCGCCGCACCGAGGCCCGTCTCGTCGCCGCCGTCCTGCGCGAAGGCGACGCGGCCTGCGTGATGCGGCTGCGCGGCGTCCAGCCGGGCGACGAGGACGAGAACGCGGTCGACGAACTGGTGGAAAGCCCGGATCTCGCGCCGAATCTGGTCGACGCGCTGAAGACGACCCTGCAGCCCTGATCAGCCGGGGACGGCCACCTTCCGCTCCGGCGGCTGGTGGCCGTACCGGGCGATGTCGACCGCGCGCGGGTCGGCGAAGTGGTCCGACCAGGATCGATCGACGTGGTGCGGCCGGGCTCCTTGAAGACCGAGGTAGGCCGACACCAGGCTCGGGCCCGCCCGCCGCAGCCCGGCGGGCGGCTCGGGCAGCCGGTGGACCTCGCGCAACTGCCTGCTCATGAGGAGCAACAGGCTCGGCGCGGCGAGGCGACGCGCGGGCCGGGGGAACCAGCGTCGCCAGTCGAGGAACAGCTGGTCCACCAGTTTCCGGCCGCCGTCGGTGAAGCCGAGCCGCTGCTCGTAGCCGTGGATCCAGTCCAGGAATTCTCTTCGGCTGGGCGGGATTTCGAGGCCCATGTGCTCGCCGACGCCGCGCCAGAAGTAGTAATGCGCCTGGTCCTCGGCCTCGGTGAAGACCGACAGCCCCAGCTCGCCGAGGATCCGGGCCGGCTCGAAGATCAGCGACCCGAGCGTGAACAGCTTGTCCTCGCCGGTGATCCCAAATCGGGCGTGGATCTCCTCCATCCGGTCGATGACCCGGCGACCGGCTTCGCTGCTGTGCACGTGCCGGATCATCTCGCCGAAGAAGACGAGAGTGTGGTCGTTGCGCCGCCGGACGTTCCGCATCATGTCGCCGGAGCCGGTCCGGTAGACGATCCGCGCGATCGACGGCGAGGCGACCTGGCGGGCGAACGCGACGGTGTAGGCACCGTGCACGAACATCGCGTCGCCGTATCGGACGCCGAGGCTGAGGTGGGTGATGGCCTCGTTGTCCCGCACCGGGTCGAGGGCCGCGATGGCGGCGGCGAGGCTGCGCCCGCCCGCGAGTCCGTTCATGGGCACCTCCGGACCAAGTAAGAACGCCAGCGTTCCTGATTCAGCCGACTATCAACTAGGAACGTTCGTGTGTCAAGATGACCCGGTGCCCGAAGTAGTCCGCCCCTACCGCGGGGTCAGCGCCGACGAGCGCCGTAGGCAACGTCGAAGCCAACTCCTGGAAGCGGGTCTCGACGTGGTCGGCGAGGTCGGCGTCGCCGATACGACGGTTGACCTCGTCTGCAAGCGCGCGGGCCTGTCGAAGCGCTACTTCTACGAGAGCTTCGCGGACCGGGAAGCGCTCTTGACAGCGGTGCTGACCGGGGTTTTCGACGCCGTCCGGTCTTCGTTGGAGACAGCACTGACGGACGCCCCCTCAGCCGCTGAGGAACGGATGACGCTGCTGGTCACCGCCACCGTGGAGGCCATCGCCACCGACCCCCGGGTGAGCCGGTTGTGGGTGGAAGCGAATCACCATCCGGCCTTGGAACAACACCGGAGCGAGGCTTACGCCGAGTTCGCCGATCTGCTCGTCAGCATCCTGCTCCCCGGCCGCGAGGACGATCCGGCCGCCCAGTCGGCCTTCGTGCTGGTGGTCGCGGGGACCACCGAAGTGCTGCGCCGGTGGCTCGCGGACGGATCCCCGGGCAGTCCCGCGGGCATCGTCGACGTCCTGCGCAGAGTCGGCCTGGCCGTCACCGGCGAGTTCGGCTGACGGTCAGCAGTGCGCGGTCGGGCGGCCGGCCTTCAGGTTGTCGAGCTGCTTGAGCGCGTCGTCCAGCGTCGACACCTTGATGAGGTTGAGCCCTTCCGGCGCGGCGGATTTCGCCTCGGCGCAGTTGTGCTCGGGGACGAGGAAGTCGGTCGCACCCGCTTCCTTCGCGCCGACGACCTTGAACGAGATCCCGCCGATCGGCCCGACCTGGCCGGTCTCGCTGATCTCGCCGGTGCCCGCGATGTGCCTGCCGCCCGCGAGGTCGCTGCCCGGTTTCCCGGGCGGGGTGAGCCGGTCGATGATCGCGAGGGTGAACATGAGCCCGGCCGACGGGCCGCCGACGTCCTGCAGCGAGATGTCGACGGAGAACGGCGCGACCGCGCGGTCGACGGCGGTCAGCCCGAGGAAGCCCTGGGTGCGGTCCTCGCGCTGGGCGAGCGTGACCGGCACGGTGCGTTCGGGCTGGCCGAGGTGCTGGAAGGTGACCTGGACGGAGTCGCCCGGCTTGGTGTTGGCGATCGAGGCGGCGACCTCGGCGGCCTCGCGGACCTGCTTGCCGTTGACCGCGATGAGCTTGTCGCCGGGGGCGAGGATGTGGTCGGCCGGACTGCCGGACACGATCTGCTTCGCGACGACCTGCACCGGGTAGCCGAGGTGGCGCAGCGCGGCGACCTGCGCGTTGCTCTGCGAGTTCTGCAGCTGCTGGATGTTCTCCTGCTTGACCTGCTCGTTGGTCTCGCCGGGCTTGTAGTACTCCTCGCGCGGCGCGAGCGCGTAACGGCCGCTGGCCCAGAGGCCGAGCGCGGTGAAGAGGTTGATGCCGTCGTTGAGCGAGACGGTGGTCATCCGCAGTTCGCCGCTGGTGCCGTAGGTCTGCTGTCCCTTGACCTGGATCACCGGGTTGCCCGCGGCGTCGCGGCCGAGGGTGTCGTAGGTGGGTCCGGGGCTGATCGCGACATACGGCACCTGGACCAGGAACCCCGCCACGACGAACACCAGGAACAGCACGCCGCTGACCAGCATCGTCCATCCGCGGCGGGTCATCCGCCGGTCGCTGCGGGCAGGCGCGCGCGACGGCTCGGCGCGGCGGGACTGGTTCGCGGTGTCCTCGTCCGGTTTTGTCACGAGCGACAGCGTACGGTGACTGTGTTCGCTTCCCGGTGAAGGCCACGGTTGACGCGCTGAGCCGGGTCGTACCCGCGTACGGTGGAGCTATGAGCAATCCCCCGTTCGGCTTCGGACCGCCCGATCCCGACAAGCGAGGCGACAACGACCCCTCGAACCCGGGCCAGCCCGGCGGAGCCGAGGCGTTCAACCAGCTCGGGCAGATGCTGAGCCAGCTGGGCCAGATGCTGAGCCAGGCGGGCTCGTCGAGCGGGCCGGTCAACTACGACCTGGCGAAGCAGATCGCACTCCAGAACCTGAGCGGACGGGACGACGCCAAGATCGGCTTCACGTCTGAGGGCGGCGACTCCGCCACCGCCGTGCGCGATGCCGCACACCTGGCGGAACTGTGGCTCGACGCGGCGACGATCCTCCCCGCGGGCGCGACGTCGACGGTGTCGTGGTCGGCGCGCACCTGGGTCGAGAAGACACTGCCGACCTGGCAGCGGCTGTGCGATCCAGTGGCGCAGCAGGTGTCCGGCGCGTGGATGCAGGCGCTGCCCGAGGAGGCCAAGCAGGCGGCGGGTCCGCTGCTGTCGATGATGGGCCAGATGGGCGGCATGGCGTTCGGCTCCCAGCTCGGCAACGCGCTGGCGCAGCTCGCGCAGGAAGTGCTCACGTCGACCGAGGTCGGCCTGCCGCTCGGCGAGGCCTCGACGTCGGCGCTGCTGCCGGCGAACATCGAGAAGTTCACTGAGGGCCTGGAGCTGCCGGCGAGCGAGGTGCTGGTCTTCCTGGCCGCGCGCGAGGCCGCGCACCAGCGCCTGTTCGCGCACGTGCCCTGGCTGCGGCAGCGCCTGCTGGCGACGGTCGAGGAGTTCGCCCGCGGGATCACCGTCGACACCTCCGCGCTGGAGTCCCTGGCCGGAAGCATCGACCCGGCGAACCCGGCGAGCATCGAGGAAGCGATGTCGTCCGGTCTGCTGGAGCCGCAGACCACCCCCGAGCAGCAGGCCGCGCTGAAGCGCCTGGAAACCCTGCTGGCGCTGGTGGAAGGCTGGGTAGACGTGGTGGTGGCGGAGGCCATCGGCGACCGTCTCCCCGGAGCCGAAGCCCTGCGCGAAACGCTGCGCCGCCGCCGCGCGACCGGCGGCCCCGCCGAACAGACCTTCGCGACTCTGGTGGGCCTCGAACTCCGCCCGCGCCGGATGCGCGCCGCATCGTCCCTGTGGAAGCTCGTGGAAGACCGCCACGGCATGGAAAAACGCGATGGTCTCTGGTCCCACCCCGACCTGATGCCGACCGCCGAAGACCTGGACGAGCCCCTGGACTTCGCCGACCGCATGGCCGAACCGGCGGCTCTCGCCTCGGACCTGGACCCGATCGCGGAGCTGGAGCGCACGGAGAAGGCCGAGCGCGAGGCCCGCACGGCCGCCGAGGGCGGCGACGAGACTGGCGGGACCAAGGACTCCGACACTGCCTCCGCCGACAAGGGCGACGAGACTCCGAAGGACGAGGGGAACTCGCCTTCCTGAGGCCGCCCAGCGATCTGCCTAGGCTGCCGTTCGACCCACCGCGCGGACCGTCTCACCTGGTTGAGACGGTCCGTGCGGCTTTTGTACCGCCTGTGCTCCGCTTCGCAACGCTCGAAACCGCTCCCCTCGTTTCCTCCCACCGGCAATCCGCGGTGGCTTTCCGCTTCCCTCCCAGTAGCTGACCTGGCCGCCGAACTGTCGGGCTCCTCGACGGGCCGCCCGCTCTTTCGGAAACCCCGGCGACGTCTGGTCCTCACGGCCGCAACAGCCGCGCGCCAAGTCCTCACGAAGGTCCTCACTCCGCTGCCGCAGGCCACACACTCCGCACTCCGTCCGGCTGGCCGCACCCGGCCACTCACCTGCTCTCCCCGCACTCGCACAGCCGTCTGGTCCGCACTCGCGCCCGCAACAACCGCGCGCCTAGTCCTCGCGAAGATCCTCGCCCCGCGACCACAGGCCAAACACTCCGCACTCCGTCCGGCCGGCCGCACCCGGCCACCCACCTGCTCTCCCCCGCACCTCGCACAGCCACAGCCGCACCCAGCCGCCCAAGCCCGAGCCCGAGCCCCAGCCCGTCAGTCTTCCTCCGAAATCCCCCACCCAGCCGCCGCCGAAAGCCCCTCCAGGTATCCGATCGCCCGTTCCGTCTTCGGATACCGGTTGACCAGCGTCCAGAACGCCGCGTCGTGCCCCGGCTCCTTCAGGTGCGCCAGCTCGTGGATCAGCACGTAATCCAGCACCCACTGCGGCACCCGCTGAAGCCGGTCGCTGACCCGGATGGTCGCGTCCACCGGCGTGCACGACGCCCACCTGGTCCGCATCGGCGGCACCCACCGCACGCTGGCCGGCAGCGCTTTCCCGTCCAGGTACTTCGCCCCGAGCAGGGCACAGCGCGCCAGCAACGCCGCGTCCGACGCCTTGGGCGGCGCCGCCTTCCGTCCTCCCGAGCGCAGCAGCCTGCGCTCCATCTCCGCGACCCAGTGTTTCTCTTCCTCGCGGGTCATCCGTGCCGGGATGAGGACCACCAGGGTGTCCTCGTTCCAGTACGCGGTGACCGTCCGGTGCCTGCGCTGGCTGCGCCGCACCTCGACCTTGTGTTGAGAAGTGTCCGACGGGGCCTTCTCGCCCCTGCCTCTCAGTGAGGGCATCCGTGCTTCGACCACTCGACAACGGTAAGGCTCAGCACCGACAACTTGGAGCGCCGAAAGGTCACAGCCCTGAGTTGTCCACAAGTAGATTTCCCTGTGGACAACTCAGCTTCTCACCCGCGAGTGGAGCTCCGGAGCTGCCAAGCTGGCCGCATGACCCTGTCCAGTGTTCCGCCGCCGGATGTGCTCCTCCCGGAGTATCCGACGTTGCTTCCGGGCATCCACGTGCTCGAACGCGACGGCAACGAGATCCAGTTCGGCCTCGACCCCCGCCACGGCATCGTCGCCAACGGCCTGCCCGCTCCGATCGTCGACAGCGTCCGCAGGCTCGACGGCCGGCGCGGGCTCGAGGACGTCCTGCTCGCTGTAGGCGAACACCGGGAGCAGTTCCAGCTGCTGCTGAAACAGCTGTCCGCGCTCGGTTTGGTGACGGAAGCGGCGAAGAAGAGCGCGAAACGGGTCGAGACCGGGTTGTGGTCGCTGCGAGCGCGGCACTACCAGCCGGCGCTCATGGACCGTCGCTGGCAAAGCCTGATCGCGGTCCATGGCAGCGGACGGATCGCCGTGGCAGTCGCCGCGCTGCTCGCGGCGTCCGGAGTCGGGCACCTCGACATCCGGGCGTCCGGCACGGTCACCGAAGCCGACCTCGGGTCCGGGTTCACGCCTGCTGAACTGGGCCAACCGAGGCAACGCGCGATCCGGACCGTCGTCGCCCGGGTCGCGCCGGACGTCACCACCGCCCGAAACCAGCGGCGACTCCCCGACCTCGTGCTGCTCACCGACACACTCGTCCCACCGCCGGAAGAAGTGGCCGAACTGGTCGACTCCGCCACGTCCCATCTGCCGGTCCGGGTGTGCGAGGGCACAGGCATCGTCGGGCCGCTCGTCGTGCCTGGTCGCAGCGCCTGCCTCCGCTGCTGCGACCTGCACCGGACCGACGCTGACCTGTCGTGGCCAAGGATCGCGACGCAGCTGGTAGGCCGGATTCCACGAGCGGATCTGGGTGCCGTGCACGCCTGCGCCTCGCTCGCTGTCGCGCAGGCGATGCGGCTGCTTTCGCCGAGCGAAACCCCGCCGCCGGCCTGGAACGCCACGCTGGAGATCGACAACTTCGACGGAAAGTTGCACCGCAAGGACTGGGAGCCACACCCGGACTGCGGCTGTGGTGCGCCCGTCCCCTTCGAGGAAGGTCCCTTGCCTGCCGAAGAGGTGCCCGCGGAGGTGCTGCAAGAGACGTAGGACACACCTGGGTGCGGTCAGCAGGCTGCGAGCGTCGCGCTCGTCAAGGCAGAATCGCAGGGTGACCGACTTTCGCGACCGAACCGGAGACCGCGATTCCGCCATGCCGCGTCGCGGCGCTGCCCGTACCGCGAAGCTGGCGAGCCTTCCGCTCGGCATCGCCGGACGAGCAGTGGGTGGCTGGGGCAAGCGGCTGGCCGGGCAGAGCGCTGAGCAGGTGAGCGCGACGCTCTCGGCCAAGGCCGCTGAGCAGCTGTTCGAGGTGCTGGGCACGCTCAAGGGCGGCGCGATGAAGTTCGGGCAGGCGCTGAGCGTCTTCGAGGCCGCGGTGCCGGACGACATGGCACAGCCGTATCGGGAAGCGCTCACGAAGCTGCAGTCGGCCGCGCCGCCGATGCCTGCCCGGCAAACCCACCGCGTGCTCGCCGAGCAGCTGGGCCGTTCCTGGGTCGGACGGTTCTCGCACTTCGACGACGAACCGGCCGCCGCGGCGAGCATCGGCCAGGTGCACCGCGCGACCTGGCACGACGGTCGCGAGGTCGCGGTCAAGGTCCAGTACCCCGGTGCCGACGAGGCGCTGCGCAGCGACCTGCGCCAGTTGCAGCGCTTCAGCAGGCTGTTCCAGGCTTTCGTCCCGGGCACCGACGTGAAACCGCTGCTCACGGAGCTGGCCGAGCGGATGGACGAGGAGCTGGACTACCTCGCCGAAGCCGACAACCAGCGCGCCTTCGCGAAGGCGTTCGAGGGCGACCCCGAGTTCCTGATCCCGCGCGTCGTGGCAAGCGCGCCGAAGGTCGTGGTCAGCGAGTGGGCCACCGGCACCCCGCTGGCCAAGATCATCTCGGACGGCGATCCGGCCACCCGCGATCTCGCCGGCCGGCTGCTCGCGGAGTTCCACTACTCGTCGCCCGCGCGGGCGCATCTGCTGCACTCCGACCCGCACCCCGGCAACTTCATGCTCACCGGCGACGGCAGGCTGTGCGTGATCGACTTCGGCGGCGTCGCGAAGCTGCCGCACGGAATTCCGCGGCACCTGGGCGAAATCACGCGACTGGCCCTGGACGGCCACTCCGACGAGCTGATGCGGCTGCTGCGCGAAAACGGTTTCGTGCGGGCGGATTCGTCGCTGGAAGCAGACGAAGTGCTCGCCTATCTCGCACCGTTCACCGAGCCGCTGGCCGAGCCGACGTTCCACTTCACGCGCCGCTGGATGCAGCGGCAGGCGGGGCGCGTCGGCGACTCCCGAGGCAACGACTTCCACGTCGGCCGTTCGCTGAACCTGCCGCCGGAATACCTGATGATCCACCGGGTCACGGCAGGATCGACGGGCATCCTCTGCCAACTCGACGCCGAGATCCCCGCCCGCGGCATCGTGGAACGGTGGCAGCCCGGGTTCGCCGGCTGAGTTATCCACAAGACGAGGGCGCGACGCCGAGTTGTCCACAGATTGCGCAAGGTGGTTTCGCGGAGTTGATCAAGCCGTCATTCTCGAGGTATGACGACTACAGCAAGCACGGATTCCCTCGCCTTCGGTGACCTGGTCTCGCATGGAGTTCTCCATCGCCGGCATCTGCGCGTCGCGGGAATTTCCGATCGAAGAGCCGCACAACTCTCCGGCCCGGGCGGCCCGTGGCGACAGGTGTATTCCGGCGTGTACCTCGTGCACGACAAACCTCCGAGCCGCGAAGAACTCCTGCACGCAGCCGTTGCCCGGTACGGTCCCGGAACCGTCATAACCGGCACAGATGCTTTGTGCGCACACGGAATCAGCCATCCCCGGACCCCGGAAATCCATCTGCTGGTGCCGCACAACCGAAGGCCGGCCAACGAACCGAGCGTCATCACATACCGCACCGCCCGGATGCCCAAGGAAATCCTGATCGACGGCCTGCCCTACGCAAGCGCCGCCCGCGCCGCTCTCGACCTGGCCAGACGGGAAAACGATCCGGATGAGATCGCAAGACTGGTCTCGCTGCCGCTGTACTGGGGTCTGGCGGACCGCGCCGAACTGACGCGCGAACTGGACAACGGAAACCAGCGCGGTTCAGCAGCCGTCCGCACAGTCCTGCGCAGCCTCGACGACCAAGTAACCTTCGCGCACGGACAAGCACTCCGTGTCCTCCAACGAACCCCGCTGCCCACCCCGCAATGGAACGTCGCAGTCTGCGACCGCCGCGGCCGCCGGCTCGGTACCGCGGATGCCTGGTGGGACGAAATCGGCCTCGCCTGGCGCTACCGCACCGCAGCAGGCCCCGACGACTTCAGCCACCTAGCCCTAGCCGCAACCGGCACCGTGCTGTTTCGGTGCACCCCACGCCAACTCCGGGAATCACCAGAGGAGATGAGCACTGAGCTTCTCAATGCCTACCGCCATGCAGCACGCACGCCTCGGCCGAAGGTGCGCGCGATCTACAAGACGGGAAATGCCGCATGAGCCCAACTTGACAGCACGGGCGGGACGACGTTGGGGCCGGGCCAGCACTGTGACGGGCGCTCGGCGGGCAGCCGTGCAGCAGGCAACGCCGCGGACGTGATTATGCAGGGGATCTAGCCGTCAGTACTCGGTGAGCGACTCGTCTCGACGCATCTAACGTGGTTGCGCGCGAGGCTGATCGCCAGGAACTCGACTCGCAGGGCACCGGCGTGCACGCGATCCAGTGTCCGGTATTCGTCAGACAGCCTGCCAACGACGTAGCAAAAACTGGCGGCGGCGACCCCGGTGCCGGTATACGCTAAACGGATCGCCGTTGACGCCCGGATCTTGCGGCGGCCAACCCCGACACCAGCACACGCCAACAGACCACCGCTGGCACCCCGAATCCGGCCGCGGCCAGCCCCGGCGCCCGCATACGCCAACAGACCACCGCTGGCACGCCAGATCTGTCTGTGGCCGACCGCGGGTACCGGCACACGTTAAGCGGATCGCCGTTGACGCCCCGGATCTGGCTGCACGCAATCCGGTCACCAGTACTCGTCCAGCAAGCCTGCCCTCAGTGCCCGGGCCTGGTCGCACGCACTCCACCGCCAAGCTCGATGAGCGGCGTCTGGCATGGTCTGCGCACGCGGTCCGGTCGCGAGGGATCGTCAGGCAGCCTGCATCCCGGATCTCGCGCGCTCGGTCACCAGTATTCGTCGGGCAGCTTGCCCTCGATGTCCCGGACGTGGTTGCGCGCGCAGTCCGGGCAGAGCCAGCGCTGTTCGCCGTTTTCCTTGGTGCTGACCCAAGCCAGGGTCGCGAGCGGGTCCGTTTCGGCGGCACGTGCTCGGCCGCACCGGGAGCACGTCGGGGCGGGCGCGGTCATGGTCGGCGTCCGTGGTGCACGGTGCGTGCGCCGAGCAGGAAGAGATCTCGGCGTTTGCCGAGGTAGTGGGAGCTGTCCGGATCGAGCAAAGAAGCCAGCGTCGCGCGGTCTTGCTCCGCGAGGTGGTCGGCGCCGTGCGTCGCGAGGCGGGAAAGGTGGTGGTGCACATAGTCGGCGAGACCGTTCGGGCCGGGTGCGGGGTGGTCCACCAACGCGCTGAACGAGCTGACGTCGGCGAGTCCGGCCCGTTCAAGTGCGACGGTCCAGCCGTAGGGCATCGGCACGGCGCCGTCGATGCCCTCGCGCATTCCGACGAACCACTCAGCCTGCGCGGCCTGCAACCGGTCCTCTAGGCCGGGCCGTCCGACTCCGAGATCCCAAGGGAGGCAAGAAAAAGACAACCCGCCTTCAGCGAGAGCGACCACGCCGCCAGCCCGTGCGACAGCGGCAAGCGTGCCGATCGCGGCCTGCTGGTCCGGAAGATGATGCACCACGCGCGACGCCCACACGAGATCCGCGGCGGGAAGCAAGTCGGGCAAGGCACCGTCGGCGAGATCGGCGACGATCGCCCGAACCTCGACTGTCGGCGCGGCGTCTCCGTCTGGTTCGAGGCCTTCGGCGGCGGCAAGGACAGCACGCTCGGCCTCGTGGAGCAGTTCGGGCGTCGCGTCGACCAGGATTATCGTGCCGCCGTGCTGGGTGGCCAGGGCTTGGGCGAAGTGGGTGCTCATTCCGCCGGCACCGCAGCCCAGGTCGATCACCGTGGGGTTGGCGGGGAGTTTCTCGATGAGGCGGGCTGCGATGGCGGCTTGCGCGGGAGCGTCGAGAGCGTCGGCCGCGCGGAGGAGAACCAGCCGGTCAGCCCAGTCGATGTGGTCGTGCGTATGTCCGGACACGGGCTCATTGAACACCTGTCCGCGGACGAGAACGAGCCTGGACGGTCCCCCGACGGACCTTCCAGGCTCATTCCCGCGAAGTGATCAGCGACGGTGTTGGCCGAGCGGACGTCTGCCCCTCCCCTTGGGCAAAGCGTCTTGCGCGGTCGCCCGCCTCCCCGTTCCCGAAAACCGATGCCGGTTGCTCGCAGCCGAGCCGGTTGGGCAAGGCAGATCAGGTCGGCGGACGTCCGACTACCTGGTTCGCAGCCGGATGATCAGACGACGCAGCCGGATCAGATCCGCCCTGCCCGAGATGAGCCGGGCAGCGCGAATCGGCTCGGAGGCGCGAATCGACTCGGAGGTGGGAGCAAAGCCCGGGCGGCGACGCTCGCCAGCCAGGATTGGAGGCAATCCTGATGGCGGGCATCGGCTCCCGGGCAAAGAGGCACCGGCCGGGCCGGGCGGAGGCCAGCTGAAGCCGGACCCCGACCGGCCGCACCAGAGCGGGTCTGCTGAAGCCGGACCCGCCCCAGCCGCACCAGAGCAGGTCTGCTGAAGCCGGACCCGCCCCAGCCGCACCAGAGCAGGTCTGCTGAAGCCGGACCCGCCCCAGCCGCACCAGAGCAGGTCTACTGATGCCGGACCGCAGCCGGACCGGAGTGGGTCTAGCTGGGTGGTTGGAATCGTTCCGCTCGGCTGGTCGCCCAGCGGGCTACCCGCGACCAGCGGCGCGCGGCTCGCGCTCGGCGCCATGGGCGTTGGGCTTCGTGTTCGGTTATCAGGTCGCGTATTCGCGCTCGGGACAGTTCTTCGTGAAGCAACATCTTCGTGGTCTCCTGAGACTTGTTCTGCTTGGGTTTCGGCTGCACTCGGACCGGTTTTCCGGTGCGGGCCTCGAAATCGCGCGTGGTGATGAGGTCGACGGTCATGCGGCGGCGCTCCGGGCTGCGGCGGCGGGTTCGAGGGCGGCGTTCTTGCGCGGACGGCCACGGGGCCGCTTGCGCGCGATCACCGCACCGCGCTCGAAGATCTCCCCTCCCCAGACACCCCACGGCTCACGCCGGGCGAGTGCTCCCGCGAGGCAGGCCTCGCGGACCGGGCAGCCGGCGCAGAACGCCTTGGCCCGCTCGAGTTCCGCGGGCGATTCGGCGAACCAGAGGTCCGCGTCGCGCGAGCGGCAGGGGAGTTCGGGCTCAGCGACCCCGTCGAGCAGGTCGCCGATGTCGAACCCTTCGGCTAAGGGGCCCTCGGCGAGGGCGATGGCGGCAGACATATCCGTGCTCCTTTGCGATTCGGTGGTGGTGTGGCGGTGGGCGATCGAACTGGACAACTTGTTCCTTCTTGTTGTGCAGCCAAAAAAACACGAAGGCCGCGGATCCGGTTACCGGTTCCGCGGCCTTCGTGAGCCTTGAGTCCTGACGTCAGGTCAGGAACTTCGCTCCCGTATCGACAACGGAACACGGAACTGCTTGATGGTCGGCAGATCGACATCAACCTGCGGGTACGCGGCAACGACGGCGGCGGTCGCGAGAGTGATGCCGGCCGGGGCCCAGTTGCGCTCGATGCGACGCAATCCGTCAACGTGACGACGCGTTCCGTCGATTGGCGCGAACGTGGACACACCGGTGCCCTGGCGCGGGGCGGCGACGGTCGTGCAGACAGGCAGACCAGTGCCAGGGATCGTGTGCATCAGATTGCTGATCATTTCACCGGCACCGCCTTTCTCTGTCGGACTGCGCCGCGCGGAGCGGCGGCCGTCATGTTCTTGTTCTTCCCCAGACCGGGCCTTCTTCTCGCCCGGGTGCCTACGCAGGCTATGCGCCCCGGCACAGCCGGGGCAACTTATTTTCCCAAATCTCTGCCGAAGAGACGAAGATCGCCCCCTAGCAGCAGGTTCGCCGCATCGATCACCGCGAAGACGCGGTCAAGATCGCATCGACGAACGGACCACGTCGAGCACTTCCGCGCCGAACCGCTCCAGCTTCGTCGCGCCGATCCCGGAGATCGACACCAGCGCGCCGTCGTCGGTCGGCCGTTGCTCGGCGATCGCCATCAGCGTCGCGTCAGTGAACACGACGAACGCCGGGACCTTCAACTCCCGCGAACGCTCCCCGCGCCACGTCTTCAGCTTCTCCAGCAAATCCTCATCCACTGTGGACGGGCACTTCCCGCACCGCCCCAGCTTGACCTCCATGGTCTGCACCAGCGGACCGCCGCACAGCCGGCAGCGCGCGACGTTCGACCCGGGCTTCGACACCTGCTGCGAACGGGCGATGCGCGCCGCCGGGTGGTCCTCCGGGATCAGCCCGTACAGGAACCTCGACCGCCGCCGGTTGCGTCCCCGGCCCTGACCGCGCGAGAGCGACCACGACAACGACAGGTGCTCCCGGGCTCGCGTGACGCCGACGTAGAACAGCCGTCGTTCCTCTTCGATCGCGGCGTCGTCGCCGTCCGCGTGCAAGATCGGCATGGTGCCCTCGGACAGCCCGACGAGGAACACCGCGTCCCACTCAAGGCCCTTCGCCGCGTGCAATGACGCGAGCGTGACGCCCTCGACCGTCGGCGGGTGCTGCGCCACTGCGCGCTGTTCGAGCTCCGCGACGAACCGCGGCAGGTCCGCGTCCTCGACCGACGCCGCCAGCTCCTCGGCCAGCTCCACCAGCGCGAGCAGCGCGTCCCACCGCTCCTTCGCCGCTCCGCCGGACGGCGGCTGCTCGGTGAGCCCGACCCGCGCGAGCACCGAGCGCACCGCGGTGACCAGCTCCAGCGAGGTCGGCTCCATCGACGCCGTGCGCAGCGCTGCCATCGCCTGCCGCACCTCGGTGCGCTGGAAGAACCGCTCGCCGCCACGGACCAGGTACGGGATCCCGGCTTCGGTGAGCGCCTGCTCGTAGGCCTCCGACTGCGCGTTCACCCGGAACAGCACCGCGATCTCGCTGGCCGGCACGTCCGCGTCGAGCAGTTCGCGGATCCGCCGCGCGACCGCGCCGGCTTCGGCGGCCTCGTCCTCGTACTCGGCGAACTGAGGTTCCGGGCCCTCCGGCCGCTGTCCGATGAGCTTCAGCCGCGACCCGGCCGGACGTCCGCGCGCGGCGCCGATCACGCGGTTCGCCAGCGCGACGACCTGAGGCGTCGACCGGTAGTCGCGTTCGAGGCGCACGACGGTCGCCTCCGGGAACCGCCGCGTGAACTCCAGCAGCGACTTCGGCGAGGCGCCGCCGAAGGAGTAGATGGTCTGGTTGGCGTCGCCGACGACGGTGAGGTCGTCGCGGCCGCCGAGCCACGCGTCGAGCAGCCGCTGCTGCAACGGCGTGACGTCCTGGTACTCGTCGACCACGAAGCAGCGGTACCGGTCGCGGAACTCGGCCGCGACCGCGTCGTGCTTCTCCAGCACCGCGGTGGTCTGCAGGAGCAGGTCGTCGAAGTCGAGGACCTGCGCGTTCGTCTTCAGCTCCTCGTACCAGCGGTAGACCTCGGCGACCTGCGCGACCGGCGCGGGGGTGTCGCGCTGCGTCCGCGCGGCGACCGCGGGGTAGTCGTCCGGCGAGACGAGGGACGCCTTGCTCCACTCGATCTCGCTCGCCAGGTCGCGCAGCACCTCGGTCTCGGTGCTCAGCCGGACGCGCTGGGCGGCCTGGGCGACAAGCCGGAACTTGTTGTCGATCAGGTCCCACGGCCGGTCGCCGACGACCCGCGGCCAGAAGTAGCGGAGCTGACGGCGGGCGGCGGCGTGGAACGTCAGCGCCTGCGCCGCGTCGACCCCGAGACCGCGCAGCCGGGTGCGCATCTCCCCCGCCGCGCGCGTGGTGAAGGTGACGGCCAGTACTTGCCCGGGCGAGACGTGGCCCGATTGCACCAGGTGGGCGATGCGGTGCGTGATCGTCCGGGTCTTGCCGGTGCCCGCTCCGGCGAGGACGCACACGGGACCGCGGGGGGCCGCCGCGGCGGCGCGCTGCTCGGGATCAAGCCCGTCGAGCAGGCCCGCGCGGCTCTGCCGGCTCTGGGGAGACGATGCGATGGCCACCCCGCGATCCTCGCAGAGGGGGCCGACGGATTCCCGGCCGGGCACGCGGCCGTATCCTGGTCATATGGCGGGCAAGCAGGACAAGGAAGCGGCCAAGCAGGCCAAGCGGGAAAAGCGCGCTGCGAGCAAGGCACGGCGCGGCCAGCTGTTCGAGGCGTTCAAGATGCAGCGCCGCGAAGACCCGATGCTCATCCCCTGGATGGTCGGTTCGATCGTGGTGGTCGCCGGTGTGCTGTTCGGCATCGGGTTCATCTTCGACATCCAGTGGACGCTGCTGCCGCTGGGCGTCGTGCTCGGCATCCTGCTCGCCGTGATCATCTTCGGCAGGCGCGTGCAGCGCACGGTCTACGGGAAGGCCGACGGCCAGCCCGGCGCGGCCGCCTGGGCGCTGGAGAACCTGCGCGGGAAGTGGAAGGTCACGCCGACCGTCGCCGCGACGACCCAGCTCGACGCCGTGCACCGCGTGCTCGGCCACCCCGGCGTGATCCTCGTGGCGGAGGGCGCTCCGCACCGGGTGAAGAACCTGCTCGCGCAGGAGAAGAAGCGCGTGTCCCGGCTGGTCGGCGACACCCCGATCTACGACGTCACGATCGGCCACGAGGACAAGCAGGTCCCGCTCAAGAAGCTGCAGTCGCACCTGACGAAGCTGCCGCGCAACCTCAAGCCGGCCCAGGTCGACGCGCTCGAAGCGAAGCTGGCCGCCCTCGGCTCGCGCGGCGCGGCGATGCCGAAGGGGCCGATGCCCGCGGGCGCGAAGATGCGGAACGTGCAGCGCACCATCCGCCGTCGCTGACGCTTGCTTACCGAGAACCCCCGGTCCGCCACGGCCGGGGGTTCTTCGCATTCGAGGGAGCGAGCTTGCGGTCTGTGAAGGGCTCCTTGAGGGAATCTGATTCCCTCAAGGAGCCCTTCACGGACTTCAGCGCATCCGGATGACGACGGTGTTGGTCGCGCGGTCGAGCCAGTTGCGGCCGTCGGCGTTGCGCACCAGCGGCGGGAGCAGCAGCGCGGTGAGCACCATCCGCACCAGCGCGCGCCACGCGCCGACCATCGTCGCGCCGTCGAGGCGGGCCACCCGGATGCCGAGGACCGCCATGCCGGGGGTGAATCCGAAGAACGTGACCGGGGCGACCGTGATGACCGCCCAGACCGCGCCCGCCCAAAGGTTGAACGTCTGCATCGCAGCCGCGTTCTGCAGGTCGTAGCGCACGAACAGGGCCGTGATCAGGGACGCGAGCACCAGGTCGACGACCAGCGCGAGGAAGCGCGGGCCGCCGCCGGCCACCGCGCCGACGCCGGTTTCGGGCAGGCCCATCGACTCGCCGCGCCACTTCGGGGCCTCGCGCGGGCCCGCCGCGGTGGAGCCGTCGCCGGTGCCCGGCAGCCATTCACCCGTCCATCTCGCCACCCGTCCAGGGTATGCCGGTGGCGCGGACCACATCCGGCCTGGTCGACTGGGCAGTGGCGGCGACCCGTTAACACCGGCGAAACATTCGGGTGACGGTCGGGCAACACCGCCCTCTTAGCGTGAGCCGAAGAGAGTACAGCCGCCGGTAACGAACGAGAAGGAGTCACCGAGGGTGCCCACTACTCCAGACGACATTCAGCGCCTCATCGCCGACGAGAAGGTCGAGTCGATCGACGTCAGGTTCTGCGACCTGCCGGGCGTCATGCAGCACTTCACGGTGCCGGCCAAGGCGTTCGACCTGGAGGCGTACGAAGAGGGCCTCGCCTTCGACGGCTCCTCGGTGCGCGGCTTCCAGTCGATCCACGAGTCCGACATGCTGCTGCTGCCGGACCCCGAGACGGCGCGGATCGACCCGTTCCGCAAGGCGAAGACGCTCTCGCTGAACTTCTTCGTGCACGACCCGTTCACCCGTGAGGCCTACAGCCGCGACCCGCGCAACATCGCGCGCAAGGCCGAGCAGTACATCGCGGAGTACGGCGTCGCCGACAACGTCTTCTTCGGTCCCGAGGCGGAGTTCTACATCTTCGACTCGGTCCGCTTCGAGGACGCCGAACACCTGTCGTTCCACGAGATCGACTCGGTCGAGGGCTGGTGGAACACCGGCGCCGACACCGAGGGCGGGAACCAGGGCTACAAGACGAAGTTCAAGGGCGGCTACTTCCCCGTCCCGCCGGTCGACCACTTCGCCGACCTGCGCGACGACATCGTCCGCACCCTGACGAACTCCGGCTTCGAGATCGAGCGCGCGCACCACGAGGTGGGCACCGCGGGCCAGACGGAGATCAACTACAAATTCAACACGCTGCTGCACGCTGCCGACGACCTGCAGCTGTTCAAGTACATCGTGAAGAACACCGTGTTCGCCGCCGGCAAGACCGCGACGTTCATGCCGAAGCCGCTGGCCGGCGACAACGGCTCGGGCATGCACTGCCACCAGTCGCTGTGGAAGGACGGCCAGCCGCTGTTCCACGACGAGTCCGGCTACGCGGGCCTGTCCGACACGGCGCGGCACTACATCGGCGGCCTGCTCAAGCACGCTCCGAGCCTGCTGGCCTTCACCAACCCGACGGTGAACTCGTACCACCGCCTGGTGCCGGGCTTCGAGGCTCCGGTTTCGCTCGTGTACTCGCAGCGCAACCGCTCCGCCTGCGTGCGCATCCCGATCACCGGCAACAACGCGAAGGCCAAGCGCGCCGAGTTCCGCTGCCCGGACTCCTCGGGCAACCCGTACCTGGCGTTCTCCGCGATGATGATGGCCGGGCTCGACGGCATCAAGAACAAGATCGAGCCGCCGGAGCCGATCGACAAGGACCTCTACGAGCTGCCGCCCGAGGAGGCCAAGAACGTCAAGCTGGTCCCGGGCGACCTCGGCACCGTGCTGGACACGCTGGAAGCCGACCACGACTACCTGCTCGAGGGCGGCGTCTTCACGCCCGACGTGATCGAGACGTGGGTCCAGTACAAGCGCGAGAACGAAATCGACCCGCTGCGGCTTCGTCCGCACCCGTACGAGTTCTCGCTGTACTACGACGTGTGATGCGGTTGGGGGTTCGACCAGGGGTTACTGGTCGGAGCCTCCGCTTAGCACGGGACGGCGGTCGAGGGATTCCTCGGCCGCCGTCCTTTTTTTGCGCACCTGAACGAGGTGTCTTTCATCGCCGCGCGGCCGAACGTGCATTTTTCTTACTGTCGTCGGATTCCCCTCGTCCAATGTGGACTACTGGTGCCACATCGTCCGACGAGGAAAGTCTTGCCGCTTGGCGTTCTTCGTAGTCCGCCCAGTACAGGGCTTCATGGTGATGCCAGCGATCAAAGTCTGCGACGGTGCGGTACATCGCCGCGTTCGCCAGGTGGAAAGCCACCCATTCCGAACGAGCTGCGTCGGACGCGGGACGCCGAGACATCGCGGTGGAGTGAGCAGCTTCCAGCGTCGCCGGTTCAGTCCTGGTTGTCATGTGCTTGCCCTGCCGATGTCTCGAGGACGGCCGACAGTTGGTCCGCTTCGGCGCGGAGTCGGTGAAGGGCGAACCTCTGCCACTGTGTCGGATCCGTCGACGGGCTGTCCTTGTCGAGGCGGCACACGAAACCCGGCAGGGTTTCCGGGCCACTGACATACATTCCCGCCACCGCGTCCGGACCAGGCACCCAGGTCGCGTTGAATGGCACCGTCTTGTCCTTCCTTTTGTTGCCAATGGCGTGCCTGGTCCTCGAATGCCTCCGCCGCGGACTCGATCGCAGCCAACATCCACCAGGTCAGGTCTTGACGCTCCGCAGCGATGGCCCGCCAGGCTTCAGCGACGACCCACGAGGCGTGCGCCATGACAGACGCCGCCTCGTGATCGCCCCGACCCGCACGAGCCGCGAATTCCGATGCGGCACCGTACTTGCGGTACGCGTCCTCCCACGCCTTCACCGATTTCTTGGTCACCATTGCGACTCCCAGTCAGGTAGCCGTCAGCGCCATCACGCGGCCTTAGCCGTCTGCTCCTGCTGTGCCGAACACGCCGACTTCGACCCGCCACCGCTCGCGACCGTCGCGCGGCAGACGTAGGACTGGTACTTGAACTCGCCGTTGCCCGCGACGCGCGGTTCCGCCGTCAGCCCGTCCAGCTCGAGCGGCCGCATCCCCGGCAGAACCTCACTCGTCGTCGGCACCGGCTGAACATCGGCCAAGAACGTCACCTCATACGACGCCCGCTTCGCGTTCTGCTCGCTCGGGTCGGTGACCGTCACCTTCCACTGCCGCTTGCCCGTGGACTCGTCCACCCGCTGCCGAGCAGGCCGACCCGCCGCCCGGTCCTCTCGCGACTGGTACTCGTTACCCGGCGACACCTCGCCAACCATCACCAAACCCTGCGGGAACGCCTCGTCAAACTCGCCCGGGAACCGAAAGCCCTTGCTGATCGCCATGTTGGATTCACCTGATTCACCGTTGTGTCCCGCCTCACTGGCGGCTACGTACACAATCGGCTGACCAGGAGTTTCATCGAGATGGCGCGCAGGTCTCGTCTCGAACTTCTGACCATCGTCGAGTCTCGTCTTTGTCTCATCTGCCTGCTACGGTGAGTCGATGGCGGTGCACGACGCGGGACCGGTGACCGAGAAAGCGAACGTGCTCAAGGTGCTGTTGAAGCAGCGGCACCTGCAGGGACATCGGGCGTTCTGCCGCGAGTACGACAAGCACGCCGCCAAGATCGACGATGCGTTGAAGGGCGGCTATCCCAGCAAGGCGCAGTTCTACCGGTGGCTGTCCGGGGACGTCCGCGGCCTGCCCTACGCCGACCACTGCCGAATCCTGGAGAGCATGTTGCCCGGGTGGACTGCCGAGCAGCTGTTCCAGAAGCACACCGGCGGAATCGGCTTCGTTCCCGAGCCGCCGTCGACCAAGCCCGCCGCGCCAGCTGCGCCGCCGGTTGCCCGTGCCGAGGGCATGGCCGATGTGACCGCCGTGTTCACCACGCGGCCCGAGTTCAGCCACGAGATGCCGCCACACCGGCTGTTCGACGACGCGGACTCGATCAGCATCGTTGGACTGTCGCTCAACGCCCTGTGCCAGCAGTACTCCGACCGGTCGCTCACGGACCTGCTGGAGAATGGAACCACGGTTCGCGCCTTGTTCCTCGACCCAGCTGGGGAGTACATCAAGGCGCGCGAACGCGAAGAAGGGCTTCCGCCGGACGTGCTCACCACGTTGACGACGCTGAACATGCAGACCTTGCAGCGCCTTCACTCCAAGCTCAGCCCGTCTGCGCGGGAGAGCCTCCAGATCCGCACATACGACGAGCCCGTGCGCTTCAACATCACCGTCATCGACAACGACACCTGCGTGGTCCAGCCCTACCTACCGGACGCGCGAGGTGTCGAGTCACCGACGCTGGTCATGGAACGGCAGGCAGGCAAGCCCGCCGGCCTTTTCGACACGTTCTCCCAGGTCTTCGAGTCCATGTGGGCGCGTTCTACGGAGGTCACCGCGTGAAGAACGACGACTTGGACGCGATGCTCGCCGTCGCTCAGGAGGCCGTCGAGATCGGCCGGAAACTCATGACCACCCAAAGGCCCGGCGAGGTTCACGCCAAGGGCGATCGCGACCTCGTCACCGATCTCGATCTTCGCATTCAACGGGAAGTTCAAGCTTTCCTGGCACACGCCACACCAGAAATCGGCTTCCTCGGCGAAGAACAAGGCGGCGGCTCGATTGACCCGAGCACACCCCAGGTCTGGACATTGGACCCCATCGACGGCACATCCAACTTCGCACACGGCATACCGCTCTGCGCAACCCAGCTAGCCCTTGTCCGCCACGGCAAACCCGTAGTCGGTGTCGTCGTCGCCCCGTTCCTGAACCTCAGCTATTCCGCGGTTGAGGGAGCAGGCGCGCGCTGCAACGGCAAGCCAATCCAAGCCAGCACCAACGCCAACCTCGCCCGCGCCATCGTCTCCCTCGGCGACTACGCCACCGGCGCAGGTGCGACAGAGAAGAACCGTCGCCGATTCGATGTCACCCAAGCCCTAGCCGAGAACGTAGAGCGCGTCCGCATGTTCGGATCGGCGGCCCTCGACCTCGCATTCGTCGCCGAGGGCCGCACAGACGCATGCGTCATCCTGTCCAACAAGCCATGGGACACAGCAGCCGGCGTACTCGTCGCCCGCGAAGCCGGTGCACTCGTCACCGACATCGAAGGCAAGCAGCACACCACCGACTCCGCCGAAACCGTCGGAGCCTCGGCAGCGATTCACCGCGCGTTGACAGAAGTTCTCAGCTGACCATCAGCGTCAAGCATCAACCGAGGTCTCCCCCTTTGGCAAGACGTCAAGCCGTGTTGACCGGTATCCCTGCCATCTCCGGATGCGTGGTGAAGCTCGCGGACCAAGCGGACTCGCTCCTCCCATCAACGTCCACTTGCCACACGTACGACTCGCCTGGGCTCAACTGCAAGCCCACTAGCTGAATCGCGATAGGGGCCACCGACGGCAACTCGACCTGCACGTCGGGCCGCGGCTCGATCTTTGCTTCGAATTCCATCCGGCGCGCACCCACTGCGGAAAGATCCACGACTTCACCGCGTTGGTCCATCAGCTTGATGACAACATCGTGAGGCTTGGTTACTTCTGCCTCGTCGTCCAAGGAGATCAGAACGACGACAGCCATTGGACCGGTCGGAACCCCGGTCTTGGTCCATCCCATGCCAAGGACATGCGCTTTACCGCCGACATCGACTTGTGCCGAGTCCCCGAGCAGAACGTTGACTCTCAATGAACCGCCACCTCAAAGCGGGAGGTCGTGTAGCCGCTTCGGGTCGCTGCTTCGGCAGCCCGTGGGACCACCGGCGCGTGCGGTTGGCTCATGATCGGGTCCACCGGATCCACGATGAAATCAAGATCCGCACCGACCGCATCGGCGTACCGGAACAGGGTAGACACTTTGGGGTCACCGCCCTGGCGCTCAAAATTCGACACTGAAGACTGGGTGGTGTCCATGCGTTCAGCGACATCACTCTGCGTAAGATTTCGCTTGTCACGTATCTGAACAAGGCTATCGATCAGGCGTGCGATCGCAGCCCCATGGCGGCGGCCAGCAGCGACCCGAGGGTCGTTTCGGTCATATCCAAGCAGGTCAAGCAGCTTCTTTGCCATGTCCCATCACCTCCGTCATGCTCCAGTATCGCCTCTAGGCGATATGCTCGCTAGTTCCAATTGTGTGACGCTCATGGTTGCGGGTTTCGTTGCAGCCAGTCGCGCAGGCGTTTCACAGCGAGGTTGACGGCGTTCCTGTCGTTCTGCTTCTTCTTGCTGATGAAGTGAAGCGCCAAGAGAAACGGGCCTCCGTTGAGGTCCGCGTAGAACAGCCGAAACGTCCGGTTGTGCCCGTCAACCAGGCATTCTGAGACGCCGTCTCGCAGGTACTTGAAGTCGATCTTCGGTCGACCCCGACCCTCGGCGATCATGGTCTGGACCTCGTCCAGGCGACCGGCCTCCCACTTGCTTAGCCTCGCCTTGAGAAGATCCTTCTCCACAGGGCAGCCGCCACCGGCGGCGGTGTAGGTGTCCCACTCGCGCGGCAAGCTGCCTCCTTGCGTCTTCCGGCTTCAAGTGACAGTCGCCCAGCCTTGACGATTAGTTACGATCAGCACGCAACGTAATGATCACAAGAGTAATGTTAGAAATTTTCCAAACTTATCAAGCTCGCAGCCGTGAAATCGCAATAACGAGCAAGCCAAGAGCCTTCGATACTGTCGTGCTTAGCATCGCAACAGACCACGGAGCATACCTTCTTGTGACATCTGGCAACAAAAACAACCGGCACCAAACCAGAAGGCTTCCGATTCGAATAACTGTCGACTTGTTAATCGCTCAAGCGCAGTAAAAATTGCCTACTGCCGAACTTGGCTCTATGGGATCAAGGCGCGCCGCCGTTGGCGGCGCGCGTGTCACCTCGCGTGCGGCGGGCTCCGCCCAGTGGCGGACGCGAGCCTGCCGCTCCGCTCCGGCCCGCGCCGCCGGGCGAGCCCGCCGTAGACGTGGCAACGCGAGCGCGCCGCCAACGGCGACGGAGATTCATCGAGCTGTCCGGCTCAGTCCCCCGACTTGCGCAGCCGACGCGGAGTGGTCACCAAGGGTCCCTCGTTACTCAGCATCTAACACCGGGTCGGCCGCATCAAGGCGGGAAAGCGTGCCTTGACACGACCGACCCGGCGCTAGAGGCAGCAGGGACGAGGGAGAAGGGGCGAACAGGAACCCCACGAGGTCAGTTCCGCGGTCGGCCGCCGGACGGGTGCAGGAACGACCCGCCAGGCCGTCTCCAGGCCGTCAGAGGTCGGCGAGTGTTGACCATGAACGACCGACGACAACCACTAACCGCCAGGTCAGAAGGGGTACAACTGGGCGGACCGCAGGTCAGCGCCGGGGCGTGACAGACCTACGACGTGTGCTGCAACACCGGGGTTGACCTGGTAAAACGGCAGCGACAAGCGGCCGGTTCCGCCATCCGTGCGGGACCGGCCGTTTGTGTTTCCCGGTGTCCACGGCGCGCCGTGGAGAAGTCCGGCCTGCCGTTCCCCTGGTGACCGGCGGCCCTAAGGTGCTTTCATGCCATTCCGCGCGGACGAACGAGAGCCGGTTTTCTCGCCCAAGGAACTCGCCTCGGCCGCGCGGAGCTGTCCGGCGCTCGCCGAGGCGGCGAAGCTGGCCGGATGGGTCGGACCTGGCCGGCCGCTGACCGCTCGGGGAGTGCTCAAGCCTGCCGCCGCCGTCGAGGCCTGCGACCTGCTCGGGATCGAACTGGCTACCCGCAAGCCCCGCAGCGCGCTGGACATCGATCAGCTGATGCTGGCGTGGTTCACCGCGGCGGCGGCCGGATTCGTCGAGGTGGAGCGTGGCCGGGCGGCCGCGGGCGCCGCGCTGGAGACCTGGGCCGAGGGGACCGCGGACGAGGTACTGGCGATCTGGACCCGGTGCACGCTGGAGTGTTTCGGGCTGGCCGGTGAGGCGGGCGATCCCGATGCGGAGCTCCTGGACGGGTTGGCCGTCCTGTACGAGCGGGGCGGCGCGATCTCGCTGGACGACCTGAGCGAGGACATCGCGAGGGGCCTCGCCGCCGGCACGCCGGGCTGCACTTGCCCGTCCTGCTCGTTGGCGACCGGCCTCCTCGATGACCTGGCAGGCACGACGGAAGCCGGCGGCGAGATCGTCGAAGCCCTCGCCGAGTTCGGTATCGCCGCCCTGCACGGCGACACCGCCGAGCTGACCCCGCTGGGGCGCTGGCTCACCGATTTCCTGTTCCGGCGAAACGCGCCGGCGGCCGGAGCCGATGCCGCCGCGCTGGTGGATGCGGTGGTGGCGCTGCCCGACCGGATCGCCGCACTGATGGCCCGGCCCTGGCTGTCCGCCCGCGCGCCGGCCGAGGCCGCGGCCGAACTGATCTCGGCCGGCGAATCCGCCTCGGGGCAACAGCGGCTCGCCGCACTGGCGCTGGCTCGCGAATGCGGCCCGGACGCGGCCGCCGCTTGGCGGGAGTGGGCGGGCTATGAAGGGTTCGGCTCCTACGCGCGGATCTGGCTGGCCGAGCAGGACGGCACGGAGCCGGCCGAGACCGACCTGGCATGGACCGCCGTGGACGCACTCGCCGTCCTGCAGGACACGCTGGCTCCCGATCTGCCCCCGCAAGCGCTGTCCGGCCTGCTCCACGACCAGGCAGGCGCCGAGCAGGCCGAGATCCTGCCGCTGCTGGCCGCCACTGGTCATCCGGCGGCCGACCGGCTGGTCAAACTCCTGCCGGTTTCTCCGATGGCCGGATTGCCCGGCGGTCCACCGCCCGCACCGGACGCGCCCGTCCCGCCCGCCGCGGTGCGCCCCGACACTCGCTACCAGGTCAAGCTCGCCCTGCGCGACGTGACGAAACCGCCGGTGTGGCGACGCCTGGAGGTGCCCGCCGATCTCGATCTCGGCCAGGTGCACGAGGTGATCCAGATCGCGATGGGCTGGGACAACTGCCATCTGCACGCCTTCTCCGCGGGTGGCGCCCAGTACGGAATTCCCGACCCGGACCTCGGCCACGCCGACGAGCGGGCGGTGCGCCTGTCCCAGCTGCTGGCCGAGGCCGGCGACCGGCTGGGCTACGCCTACGACTTCGGCGACGGCTGGGAACACGAGCTCACGCTGGAAGAAATCCTGCCTGCCGAAGCCGGAACGACCGGTCCGATCTGCACTGTCGGTGAAGGGGCGTGCCCACCGGAGGACTGCGGCGGCCCGTACGGCTACCAGGAGCTGAAGGCGATTCTGGCCGATCCGGGCGACGACGAGCACGAGGGCATGCTCGGATGGCTCGGCTTGGCTTCGCCCGCCGACTTCGACCCGCACGCGTTTTCCGCCGAGGACGCCAATCGCCGGCTCGACCAGCTCACTGGGCCCCGCCTTCGCATCGTGCGCTGACCTGGTTCATCCCCGCTCCGGGCACGAACGGCTGTCGGAGAGGCAGTATCTCGGCGCGTTCCTCAGCTGTTCGCGCCGTGTGCCGCGACGAACGCGGCGACGCAGCGGTCCAGGTCCTCGCGAGAATGCTCCGACGAGACCTGCACCCGGATGCGGGCCTCTCCCCATGGCACCACTGGGTAGCTGAACGCCGTCACGTAGACGCCCGACCGCCGCATCCGCTCGGCCACGCGGACGGCCTCCCCTGCGTCGCCGAACATCACTGGCACGATGGGGTGTTCGCCAGGCAGGAGAGAGAAGCCAGCTGCAGTCATCTGGTCGCGGAAGCAAGCGGTGTTGCGGTGGAGTGCGGCGCGGCGAGAGGGGTCCGTTGCGAGGTCGAGAGCGGCGAGAGCGCCCGCGACGATGGCGGGTGAGAGGGCGTTCGAGAACAGGTACGGACGGGAACGCTGTCGCAGCAACTCCACGATCTCGGCGTGAGCGCTGACGTAGCCGCCGGAAGCACCGCCGAGGGCTTTGCCCAGCGTGCCGGTGACGATGTCGACTCGGTCCTGCACGCCAAGCAACTCGGGGGTTCCGGCACCGGTCGGGCCGAGGATCCCGACGGCGTGTGAGTCGTCGACCATGACCAGGGCGGCATAGCGGTCGGCTAGGTCGCAGATTTCTCGCAAGGGGGCGATGGAGCCGTCCATGGAGAAGACGCCGTCGGTCACGATGAGGCGGCGGCGGGCGGGGGTCGACAGTTGGGTTTCCAGGTCGGTCAGGGTGCGGTAGCGGTGGCGGCGCGCTTTCGAAAGGCGGATGCCGTCGATGATTGAGGCGTGGTTGAGGGTGTGGGAGAGAACCGCGTCTCGCTCGTCTAGCAATGTGGCGAATACGCCGCCGTTTGCGTCGAAGCAGGAGGAGTACAGGATCGTCGCGTCGGTGCCCAGCCAAGCTGACAGGCGATTCTCAAGGGCGGCGTGTTCGGTTTGGGTGCCGCAGATGAAGCGGACGCTTGCCATTCCGAAGCCGCGGGTTTCCAGGGCTTGTTTGGCGGCGTCGATTACTGCGGGGTGGTCGGCCAGGCCCAGGTAGTTGTTGGCGCAGAAGTTCAGGACAGCCCGTCCGTCGACGACCGGCCGTGCCGATTGTGGCGAGGTGAGGTGATGTTCGGTCTTGTACAGGTCTGCGCTGCGGAGTTCGGCTAGCGCGGTGCGCAGTTCGGGTTGGACGGACGTGTAGGTCATGCGCGGGGCCGGAATTGCTGGACCTCGCGGCGGCTGCCGTCCCATCCGGTGTGGTGCAGCCAGTCTTCGAAGGTCATCAAGCCGGGGTGGAGGCGGCGCAGCAGGGCTAGGTCGCGGTCGTGGGCGGCGACGTCGTGTTGCTGGAAGAAGCCGAACATTCCGGCGTAGTCATGGCCGACGTCGGGGATGCTCGTGCGGAGTTCGTCGAGGGGCAGGTCTTCGTAGCGGGCGGGGGTTCCGGTTACCCGCGCGAAAGTCTCGGCGATTTCGTTGCCGGTCAGGCTGTCTGCGGAGACGGACAGGTCGCGTGCGCCCCAGGATTGCCAGTGTTCCAGCATGTGCACCGCGAACCAGGCGATGTCGGCCAGGGCGATCATGGGGTATCGGCCGGTGCCTAGCGGGAGGGTGAACACCGCGTCCTCGGCGGAGGGTGAGAGCCGGGATTGGAGGTTCTCGAAGTACGGCGAAGTCACGAGGATCGAGACGTGCTCGGTGTACCAGCCGTCCGGTTCCTGCCGCATCATTTCTTCGGAGCGGTGGAGCTGGATGTGCGCGGCGACTGCTGCCTTGGCCTCGTAGTGCGGCACGAAAACGCGTCCGTTGGTCAGGGTCGCGGCGCTGTCCAGCGATGACCATACGAACCGGTCGACGCCGTGTTGTCTGGCTGCTTCAAGGATGTTCGTGCCTTGTGCGAACTCGGCGAGCGGGCTTTTGGTGGAGAAGAAGTCGGTGTTGCAGAAGACCTGGGACACGTCGTGCAGCGCGGACTCGATGCTTCGCGGGTCGCCCGCGTCGCCGCGGACCAGACGCACGCGGTCATGGGACAAGGCTGCGGCGCGTGATGAGTCTGGGTCGCGGGTGAGCACCGTGATTTCGTGCTCGGTGTCGGCGAGGAGTCGCTCGACGACCCGGCTGCCCATGGCTCCGGTGCCGCCGATGACGAGGGTTCGGGTCATGATGCGGCCTTTTCGGTGTTGAGCACGTGCTCGGCTAGCTCGTGGTGGGTGGCGATCCAGAGGTCGTCCCGGAGGACGGCGACCTGCTGGAGCAGCTGGTCGAACTGATCGGCGAACAGTGGGCGTCCGCCGACGTGTGCGTGAACGGTCAGGTTGAGGATGCCTCGCGTCGGCTGGCGGAGGAGGTAGTCGAGGAAGTCGACGTGGATGTCTCGGTACGCGCGCGGGCCCGCCATTACGCCGCGGACGTCGGTGAAGTCGCTGTGCATGAGGTAGGCCAACGGACCCGCCGAGGTGGCGGCGACGTAGGGCAGGTCGCGGTCGCTGCGGTCGCCGGACCAGAGGTAGCCGGACGCGGCGAGCAGGGCCGGGGTATGGCGGGATTCGGTGGCTCGCGGGCTGAGCCAGCCGGTCGGCCGGGAACCGGTGACTTGGCGCAGGATGTCGGTGCAGCGCCTGATGTTTTCGGCTTCGGCGGCGGCGCTGAGCTGTCCGGGAATGATGTCCTGGGCGTAGGAATGCGCTGCGATCTCGTGCCCGGCGGCGTGCGCGGCCAGTACGGGTTCGGGATGCCGCTCCGCGAGAAGGCCGCTGACGCCGAAGGTGGCCGGCATGCCATGCCGGTCCAGGATTTCGAGCAGCCGCCACACTCCCGTCGTCGCCCCGTATTCGGCCCACGACATGCTGTGCCGGCACTCCACCTCGGACAACGGCCACGCGGCGGCCATCGGCGCGTAGACCGGCCAATGGCCCTCGGACCACGACTCGAGCGCGACGCAGATCTTCACCGCGACCTTCTTGCCGTCCGGCCAAGTCCGCACAGGTCCCATGGGCATTTTTCGCTTCTTTCCCTCGGAATATCGTCACGGTAGCCGCGGGAGGGCGATTCATTTAGCCTCGTCGGCGGAGAGGATTTATCCACACGATGCATAAGCCAGAAGTCACGCTCGATCGCATGCGCACGTTCGTCCGCGTCGCCGAAAGCGGCAGCTTTTCCGCTGTCGCACGGGATCTCGGCGTCGGCCAGTCCACCGTCACGCGGCACGTGAGCGACCTGGAGGAGGCGCTCGGGGTGTCCGTCTTCAGCCGGACCACCAGGAGCATTTCGCTGACCGAGGAAGGGCGCCGTTTTTACGACCGCGCCACGGAGATCCTCCGGCTGGTCGAGCAGGCGCGCCAAGAGGTCGAGCCGGGTGCGTCCGGGAAGGTGCGGATCTCGTGTTCGGCGTTCTTCGGGGTCATGCATCTGAGCAGGCTGATCTTCGACTTCCAGGACCGCTATCCGGACATCCGCGTCGACTTCGTCCTCACCGACGAACGCTCCGACCTGATCCGCGACGGCGTGGACGTCGCGATCCAGATCGGACCTCAGCCGGACAGCGAACTGCGGCTGCATCCGCTCGGGGTGGCGCATCAGATCCTGGTCGCGTCGCCGGACTATCTCGCGCGGCGCGGGACGCCTGAGTTGCCGGAGGATCTGTCGACGCACGACGTGATTCGGCGGACGAGTGTCGCGAAGAGCCATGAGTTGACGCTCATCGACGCGCAGGGGGCGGCGCACGTCGCGACCTTCGAGCCTCGGTTGCGCGTCGATCACGGGCTGGCTGCGCGGGAGGCGCTCGTCGCTGGGCGCGGGATTTCGCCGGTGCCGCGGTGGCTGGTGGACGACCTTCTTCGGGACGGGGTGTTGCAGGCGGTGTTGCCTGGGTACAGCTGTGCGCCGTTGCCGGTAAATCTGCTCGTCGTGCCTGAGCGGGCGGAGCTGACTCGGGTGCGGTTGTTGCGGAACTTTCTCGCGGAGGAGATCATTCGGGTTCCGGGAGTGGGGCCGCTGCTTCGGCAGTGAGCGAGTCAGCCTGACGGCTTGTCCGCCCGAATGATTGCCGAGTACAGCTTGTTCCCGACCTCGTGGGTACGCCGGATGTCGACGTTCACGAGGCCCGCGGAGTGAAGCAAGGCTCGGTAGTCGTCGGCCGTGAGTGCCCCGCCGAGACATTCTTCGTCAGCGGCAGCTCGCTCCGCGTCGGTCAAGGTTTCCCCGGCGAGAAGGTCAGTCACCCCGAGACGGCCTCCGGGACGCAGAACGCGCGCGATCCCCGCGAAAACTGCCGGTTTGTCCGGCGACAGGGCGATGACGCAGTTGGAGATCACGACGTCCACAGTGTTGTCCGGCAAGGGAATGGCTTCGATCGTGCCCTTGACGAAGTCGACGTTCCCGACCCCCGCCTGTGCGGCGTGCCGTCGGGCGAGGGTGAGCATTTCATCGGTCATGTCGAGACCGATGGCGCGGCCTTCCGGCCCGACGCGACGGGCGGAAAGCAGTACGTCCAGGCCGCCGCCGGAGCCGAGGTCGAGGACAGTTTCGCCGGGCCGCAGATCGGCGACTGCAAGCGGATTTCCGCAGCCCAGACTAGTGGCTGCCACCGTTTCGGGGACGTTTTCTTCCGCGTAGTGCACCGCGCCGAGTCGTTCGGATCCAGACAGCAGGCCGGTGGCTTCGCCCGCCAACGCTCGTCGTGCGGCATTGGCATAGCGGTCACGGATCGCGTCCTGGCCTGACGTCATCTCGATACCTCGCAAACGATGTCGGCGAAGGGGACGGCCGCCTTGCCCATGACGACGTCGGCCGCACTGGGGAAGCAGGACAAGCACTGCCTGTTGACCTGGTACAACCGGGCGGTGCCGTGCGGTTGCACCAGGACGAACCTGGCCTCGGTCAGGATCTTCAGATGCGCCGAGACCGTCGATTGGCTCACGCTCACCTGCTCGACGATCTCGCCGACCGGCAGCGGACGGCCCGCGGAAGCGATCAGGTGCAGGATCTGGACGCGCGTCGGATCCGCGAGCGCGCGGAACCATCCGGCATAGGTCTCCGCGGCGGCACGGTCCAGCACGGCATCCTCCTTCATCGTCCATCGACGATAGACGATGAAGGGGTCAGCTGACCAGCTCGGCGAGCAAGTCCCGGACCCGCCGGTCGATCTCGTCCCGGATGGGCCGGACCTGCTCGGCCGGAAGGCCCGCCGGGTCGTCGAGCTGCCAGTCGAGGTAGCGCTTGCCGGGGAACACGGGACAAGCGTCGCCGCAGCCCATGGTGATCACAACGTCGGCCGAGCGCACGCCGTCGGCGGTCAGGGGCTTGGGAAATTCGTGGGACAGGTCGATGCCGAGTTCGGCCATCACCGCGACCACGGCGGGATTGACCGTGTCGGCGGGGGCGGATCCGGCAGAGCGGACGGCAACCCTGCCGCGCGCGTGATGGTGCAGCAGCCCGGCCGCCATTTGCGAGCGTCCGGCGTTGTGGACGCAGACGAAGAGCACTTCGGGGACGGTCATGACGAGACCTCCGCGGGCGTCGTGACGAAGCGGCGTCGGAGCGCGAGAGACACGTAGACCAGCGCGACCAGGACCGGGACTTCGATGAGCGGCCCGACGACTCCGGCGAGCGCTTGTCCGCTCGTGGCGCCGAAAGTGGCGATAGCGACGGCGATGGCGAGTTCGAAGTTGTTGCCCGCGGCGGTGAACGCCAGCGTCGTGGTCCGTTCGTACGACAGGCCGACCGCCTTGCCGACCGCGTAGGAGCCGGCCCACATGAGTCCGAAGTAGACCAACAAAGGCAGCGCGATCCGGGCGACGTCGAGCGGGCGGCTGGTGATCTGGTCGCCCTGCAACGCGAACAAGACCACGATGGTGAACAGCAGCCCGTACAGCGCGACCGGGCCGACCTTCGGCAGGAACCGGGATTCGTACCAGGTACGGCCCTTCGCACGCTCCCCCAGCCGACGCGAAAGATAACCCGCGAGCAGCGGGATGCCCAGGAACACCAGCACGCTCTTGGCGATTTGCCACCCGGAAACACTCAACCCGGCTTGCGGCAGGCCCAGCCAGCCGGGCAGCACGGCGAGGTAAAACCAGCCGAGGACGCCGAACATGACGACCTGGAACACCGAGTTCAGCGCGACCAGCACGGCGGCGGCTTCCCGGTCGCCGCAGGCCAGGTCGTTCCAGATGATCACCATCGCGATGCACCGGGCGAGGCCGACGATGATCAGCCCCGTCCGGTATTCCGGCAGGTCGGGCAGCAGCAGCCAGGCGAGCGCGAACATCAGCGCCGGGCCGATCAGCCAGTTCAGCACCAGCGACGGCCACAGCAGCCGCCGGTCGCCGGTCACGCTGCCGAGCCGGTCGTAGCGGACCTTCGCCAGCACCGGGTACATCATCACGAGCAGCCCGAGCGCGATCGGCAAGGAAATCCCGTCGACCCGCACCGCGTTCAGGACCTCGCCAAGGCCGGGAATCCATCGGCCCGCCAGCAATCCGGCCAGCATCGCGACGGCGATCCACACCGGCAGGAATCTGTCCAAAGTGGACAGTTTGCCGACGACGCCCGTTTCCCCGGTCATGCCAGCGCCTCCGTCCCGCCCGGGACCAGCACGGCCGAGAGCCGGGCCAGCACTTCGGGGTGGACCCGGTAGTAGACCCAGGTGCCGCGCCGCTCCCCGGTGATCAGGCCGGATTCGCGCAGCACCTTCAGGTGGTGGGAAATCGTCGGGCCGGTCAGGTCGAACGCGTCGGTCAAGTCGCACACGCACGCTTCCCCGCCGGCGTGGGACGCGATCAGCGACAGCAGCCGCAGCCGCACCGGGTCGGACATCGCCTTGAACAGCTTCGACAGCTCCACGGCTTGATCGGCCGTCAGCGGGTCGCGCGCCAACGGGGAGCAGCACGCGTCCATCGCGACCAGCGGCAGTTGCTTCGACATCTGTCTATCTTGACAGATCTCTACATAGACAGCAATCTAGGTCCCATCCTGTTTCGACAAACATCTATTCAAGGAGGACCGATGTCCCGAGTTCAGCTCGCCCTGCGGGTCGGAGACCTGGCGGGTTCGATCGACTTCTACTCGAAGCTCTTCGGCGTCGAGCCTGCCAAACTCCGGCCCGGCTACGCCAACTTCGCCGTCGCCGAACCCGCGCTCAAGCTCGTGCTCCTGGAAGGCGAGCCCGGACAGGACACCGTCCTGGACCACCTCGGCGTCGAGGTCGAGTCGACGGAGGACGTCAACGCGGCCAGCAAGCGCCTCACCGGAGAGGGTCTGGAGACTTTGCCCGAGGACAACACCACCTGCTGCTACGCCGTGCAGGACAAGGTGTGGGTGCACGGTCCGGGCCGGGAGCCGTGGGAGGTCTACACCGTCAAGGCGGATGCGCAGACGTTCGGATCGGACAACACCGCGTGCTGCACGTCCGACGATGCCGCCAAGCCCGAGGGCTGTTGCGCCTGAACAAGCTCAGAAATTCGCCTGCCGTGCCCGGTCGACGGCGAGCGTGCTGCCGAGTTCGGTCCGGCTGGCTGGATGCAGGTAGTAGTAGCCGAGCAGGTGGTAGGCGAAGGTGGCGTCGACGCCGAGGTTCTTGGCCGGGACTTGGAGTACCGGGTCCGCGGGCAGCCGGTCTTGGCGCCACCAGCGGGTGAATTGCTTGCGCTGCCACTGTCGCTCGTTTTTCCCGGCCGCGACCCAGATCTCCGGGCCGTCGAGGAAGTACGGCTGGATCGACGTGATCGCCGACCACGGCAGGAACGACTCGAACGTCCACCCGCGCTGGTAAATGCCTTCTGCGGTCAGGAGAATCCGCCCTCGGCGGAACCAGCCGAGGGCGACGACCGCCGGGAAAGTCAAGATCAGCACGCCCGCGACCGCGAACGGGATCGTCGCGTTCCGCACCGTCGAGTCGTCCGATTCGTGCGCGAGAACAGCGAACAGGAACAGGCCGAACGCGATCCAGGACAGGATGAACAGGTAGCCCGAGAACTGCACCGCCGAATAGCTCAGTTCAGTCGCGGGCCGTCCTTGCGCGGTCACCGTTGTGGTCACAGCCGATCCCGTCGGCTTCTGGCGCAACCGAGCGTCCGTGCCGACGTAGACAAAAACGGCCAGCAGCACCGTGAACCACGCCGCGCCGGTTCCGGCCATCCACCTTCCGCCGGTGTACAGGTACACGCTGATCGCCGCCGCCGCCAGCGTCAGCAGCATCAGGATGGCCAGCGCGTTGCGGTACCGGCCGGCCGGGCCGGCGGCCCACGCCTCCGGAACCGTCAGGTGATCAGAAGATCGAGTCCCAGACATGTTTCACCCCGCTGCCTGCGTCCGATGCGAGCGACCCCACCGCTTTGCCGGTGTCCCCGACCGCTTTGATCCCGTCGTCGATCGCCGATCCGACGTGTCCGCCGTGCTTGAACATCGAATCCACCGCGCCGGAGGTGAACGCGCCGACCACCGTTCCCGCGACCGCGCCCACCGCGGTGCCGACCGGGCCGCCGATCACGGTGCCGACCGCGGCCCCGGTCGCGATCGACGCGCCGAACCCCGCCGCGCCGGACGTCACCGCCTGTGCCACGGGTTTGCCGTGGGAGATGTCGTAGGCGATCCCGCCCAACGCCAAGGCGCCGCCGCCGACGTTGCCGACCCGGGTGAGCGTCTTGCCGAACTTCGCGGCTCGCGCGGCTTGGCTGTCCGCTGCCGCGGCGTCGATATTCGTGTAGAAGCCCTTCGGATCGGCTCCACCGATGGCTTCCGCGTGCTTGAGGGATTGCGCGGCGCGGGTGCGCAGTTCGGTCGAATCCTTCTCGAGGATCGACTTGTGCACCTTGGCCGCTTCCGTCCCGCCCGTGACCCCGAATCCGGCGAGTGTGAAGACGGTCTTGTTCTTGGTGTTCTGAAAGTCCTGCGACCGCTGCTCGACCTGCTGTTTCCACCGGCGGCGCGCGTCCTCCGCTTCGGTGCTGGCCTTCTGGTACGCGTCGGCCTTGGCCTGGTGATCCCCGGCTGAGCCAGACTGCCCGGGATCTTGGATGACCGTTCCCGTCACGGACAACCCGGCGCTGGCGGCGTCCGAGCGGATTCGCCCCAGGTCGGTCTGCACCTGCTGCAAGACGTCGGCAGCGGCGTCCACTTTCTGTGCCACCGAGGAAACGCTTTCCGCGAAGTCGTCGGCCTGCCTGCCGCCCGTCGTCAGCTTCTGCCGCAGTTGATCGGCCGCCTCGCCCCGAAGGCCGCTCGCGGCGCTGTTCCGCGCGCCGTACACCTTGTCGTTCGCGCGGTGAATCGCTTGCGAAAGATCTTGTCTCAGCCAATTCGCCGCGGCACGCATGCTGCCGGGATCGCCGTCCACCTTGGTCTCTATCGGCATCAGGCACCCCCGCCCGGCCTCGGCAGCTGGTCCCGCACGTCGGCCTCGGCGCGTTCGTAGTCCTTCTTCCCGGTCTCGACATCGTCGGCGACTCCGCCGAGTGCCGTCGAGAACTGCGCGGCGCTTTCGACCAGACTCGAGAGCGCCGCGTCGAGCGGGCCGGTCAGCAGTCCGGCGTCGACACCTTGCGGAACGGAGCCGGACAGTCCTTCGACCTGGCCGCGAGCGTCGCTCAGCTGGCCCCGGATGCCGTCGAGCACCCCCGGTCCGAGCTCGTATCCCCTACCGATACCGGTCGAGCGCGGAGTACGCGAAGAGGGCGACCTTGCCCTCTTTCGTCCGCCGCAGCACCGGCCGGGCGTCCGCGATCTCCTCCACGTGCTCGGCGCAGGGCACGTACACCACCGGCGGAAACTCCGGCGGGAGCGAAGCCGGTTCCTGCGCCGCCGAATCACTCACAGTCGTCGAGTGTCACAAACCGGCGCGCACACCGCAAACCGCGCGGGGCGTTGATCCGGAGCGGCGACACCTCTTGCCACCAGCCGACCGGCGCCGTTATGTTAATGAGAAATCACTTCTTCCGAGACTGTCGACACGGGGCGGCGAGCAGCCCCTGGCCGGTGATGGGATGGCAACGACGCCTACCAGGGAGGCAGACAAGTACATGGAGAATCTCAGCAGAAGGAAGGTGCTGACCCTCGGCGCGGCGTTGGGCATCGCGGGCATGGCGGGCACCACCGGCACTGCGTGGGCGTGGTCGGGCAAGGGGTCGATCGCCGGCAGCGGGACGGGGGCCGATCCGTTCCAGGTCTGGGACGACACGGCGGACGCGGTCGCCGCGGCGTTGCTCAAAGAGGGCAAGATTCCCGCGGTCAATACGGCTTGGCAGGGCTGGATCGACAACAACGCGCCGTTGCCTGCCGGCATGCCGGACTATGTGGTCGCGTATCTGCGGCAGGTCAACAAACTGCCGTCGTGGGCGGATCCGGCCAAGCTCGCCGCTTCGGAGAAGCTGTATACCCGGTTGAGCAGTTATCTGTTCGTCTCGGAGACGCTGGGCAGCGGGATCATGAGCACCGTCATTCCGCGGGAGGCGCGGGCGGTTTACTGGTCGGCCGGCGGCGCGGATATGAAACAGCGGGCCGCGAAGACGTTCACGTTCGGGTACGACCTGCATAATTCCAAGGCTTGGGCGCCGGACGGGCATTTCGTTGTCACGGCCAACAAGACTCGGCTCGTACATGCTGTGGTGCGGAATTTGCTGCCGACGTCGGCGAAGTACCAGGACGGAGCGGATCAGCCCAAGCCGATCAGCAACGGTGACATTTTGCGGACGTTCCATTCGGTGGCGACGTTCGCGCGCAGCAACATGCTCAAGTGGAACATCGCGTTGTCGACGGCCGAGCAGGACGCGGATCTGCATGCCTGGCAGGTCGCGCTGCATCTGCTCGGCGTGCAGGAGCAGTTCATTCCGCCGACCTGGGCGGACGCGGAAGCTCAGGCACAGCAGATGTTGTGGCCGGTGCTCGGGCCGACTGACGAAGGGGTCAGCCTGGCGAAGACGTTGCTCGGGTATATCGAGAAGCCGACGCTCGGACTCGATTCCGGGTTCGTCAATGAACTGGTGCGGTATCTGCTCAACGACCAGATGGGCGATTGGCTCGGGCTCCCCCGCGATTACGCGCAGGCGGCACTCGTGCGGATCGAATGGCCGGCGTATGTGGCGTTCAGGGAAGGCACGTCCAAGATCATGCCGGGCAGTTTCTATCTTTTCGATCAGTTCGTGCGCGGCATTTCGATGCTGTACCTCAACAACGGGACGTCGCCGACGCAGACGCCGATCACGCTTCCCACGGCGAATCGGCCGGGTGCTTAGAGTCCCAGCGCACTCAGCAGGAAAGCGGTGACGGCGGCGCGGTGGCCGGGAGTGTCCTCCCACCGCAGCCGCCGTCCGGTTTCGACTACTGCGCCGAAGCCCGCGTGCACCAGTACGCGGGCTTGGTGCGCGTCCAATTCCGGGCGGGCCAGGCGGAGTTGGTGTTCCCAGACCGCGATGTGCTCGCGTTGGGCGAGGTTCAGCGGGCGTTGCAACGCGGCCGGGAGACCGCCCAGTTCGGCGGCGGCGACGTTGGTCAGGGCGGTGTGTTCGAAGCTGTAGGCCACGTAGGTCGCGGCTAGGACGGGCAGGGCTTCCGCGCCGGTGGTGCCGTGGAGGTTTTGTTCCACCGCTTGCGACAGGAGCCCGGCGGCTTGCAGGCACGCGGCTGCCAGGATTTCGGCTTTGTTGGGGAAATGGCGGTAGAGGGCGGAAGGAACCAGCCCAACTGCCTCGGCGATTCGGGCGTTGGTGACGGTGGCGAATCCGTCGCGTTCGAACAGCGGCACGGCGGCGGCGAGGATCTGCGCGCGGCGGGTTCGCGGGACAGGCTGGGTGGGCAGCGAGACGGCGGGCACGGACGCGGTGGTCGTTGCGGTGACCAGGCGCAGGGCGGATTCGGTCAGCAGGTTCTCGGCGCGGTGGTGGGCGATCGACGTGCGGTGCATGGTGATCGAGCCGATCGCGCCGAGTGCGGCTACCGCTCGCAGGTCCGCGTCCGGTGATGGCTGCACTACCTCTGTCACCCGCGCGACGACGTGGGCGAATTTGGCGCTCAGGACGCGACGGTCCGCTCGGTCGAGGTAGCGGGCCTCCCAGCGATACAGGCCGCCGGACTCGCGGTGGGCCACCGTGACGCGGGCCAGCGGGCGGAGGACGTCGTCCGCGGGAGCGTCAGCGGGGACTGCGTCCAGGGCTGCGACCAGTCGGTCTGCCATCACGTTGGCGCATTCGGTGAACAGGGCGTACTTGTTCGGGAAATGCCGGTACAGCGCCGCCGCGGTGATTCCGACGGCGGCGGCGATCTCTTCCATGGACGCCGCGTGGTAGCCGCGTTCGCTGAAGGCCCGGCCCGCCGCCTCGACGATGAGCTGCTTGCGGTTGCGCGGACGGGTGGCCGCGGCCGGTTCGGAGGTCACTGCGGACCCCGAGCACCCGGATGCGGAAGTACGGCCATGCCGGCCAGTCAATCACGAGACGGGCGGGTCTTCACGCGGGGCGCGGGGTCATCGCCACTGCTTGATCCAGGTCAGGAGTCCGGCGTCCCGCAGGGACGGGACCACGACGTCGGCGGGGAATTCGGTACCGGGCAACGTCGGAACGCCGACCACCGGCACGCCAGCGGCGCGGGCGGACCGCAGGCCGGTCATCGAGTCCTCGAAGGCGAGTGCGGAGGCCGGGGCCACGCTTAGCCGGGCGCAGGACGTCAGGTAGATCTCCGGTGCTGGCTTGGGCTCGGTGACCTCGTCGGCGGCCACGCTGACCTGGAACTCGAAACCGCCTCGCGCCAGCGCGGCTTCCAAGAGCGCGCGAGGCGAATTGCTGGCCACCGCGACCGGTACCGCGGCGGACGCGAGTTCGACCAGTTCGTGGGCACCGGGCATCGCCTCGGCCTTGGCGGACACCACTTCGGTCACCATGGCCAGCAGCTCGTCCGCGATCGCGGGGCCGTTGCCCGGTTCGCCGAACACGCCGGCCATGGTGTCGGCGGCCGCGGCGACCGATTTTCCGATGACCAGCGCCTTCTGCTCCGCGCCGAAGGGCAGGCCGCGGCGGGCGAACAGCTCGGTTTCGGCGACAGACCAGCAGGGTTCGGTGTCCATCAGCAGGCCGTCGCAATCGAAGACGACCGCCTCCGGCGTCCAGTCGAACAGCATCAGGTCCCCCTCCGGCCAGTGGACCTTCAGTCTGTCATCGTCCGGCTCCCTGTTCGAGGTTTCGGCGGATTCGGTCCCTGGCCGCGGAGTCGCCGGTACCCACGTCGTGGCCGCGGATTTCGTGGCGGAGACCGTCGGCCATGACGAAACGGGGGCGGTGCAGGGAGGCCAGTGACTCAGTCGGATCGCCGTCGACAGCGATGACGTCGGCGCGGAATCCGGGTGCCAATCGACCGGTTACGTCGGCCAGGCCGCAAACGCGGGCGGCGACCGAGGTGGCACTCGCGATCGCTTGCCGGGGAGTCATTCCGGCTTCGGCGAAGGTGTCCAGGCAGTCGGCGTAGCGTTCAAAGTGGACTAACGGGATTCCGGCGTCGGTTCCGGCGACAATGGTGGCACCCAAGGAAAACAGCGCGCGGAGGTTGCCGACAACGGCGTCGCGTTCGTCCCACGGGCACATGTAATCCGCTGCGGTGCAAGCGGTGTTCATGGTCGGACTGACGGCGATTCCGCGCGCCACGATCATCTCGGCGATCCGCGGATCGAATTCGGTGCCAGTACGGGTGACCCAGCCGCAATGCTCGATGCAATCGACACCGGCGAGTACGGCTCGTTCAATGCCTTCGACGCCGAGAGCGTGCGTCGTGACTGGCAACCCGCGAGAGTGCGCTTCAGACACCAAGGCGGCTAGCTCGTCCACGGTGTAACGCGCTTCCGACGGGTGACTGCCGGGAGTCATGAAGCCGCCGGTGGTCATGACTTTGATCAGGTCGACGCCGTCGTCGGAGTGTTGTTTCACCACAGCGCGGACCTGGTCGACGCCGTCCGCGACGCCGCCCATCGACGCGGCGTGGCCGCCGGTGACGGTGATCGGTGCGTTCGCGGCGAGCATTCTCGGGGTGGCTTCCGTTGTGGCGGCGAGGAAATCTCGTACGCGGGTGCCCAGGGTGCCGGGTGCGCCTAGGTCGCGGGCGGTGGTGACGCCGGCGTCCAGCAATCGTTGTGCGTTGGCGATCATCCGGCGGCTCAGGGCATCGTCGTCGGCGGACATTTCCAGGGTGACCTCGCCGGAGCCTGGGTCCTGGCAGAGGTGGACGTGACAGTCGATCAAGCCGGGCATCAGAGTGACGTCGCCGAGATCGGCAGCTTCGCCGGAGGGGACGGAATTCCTTGGCCCGGCATAGGTGATTACGCCGTCCGAGACGGCCACGGCGGCGTCGCGGATCAGCGGGGCGGACGCGTCGGTCAGCAGTCGTGCGGCGGTGAAAATCATGCCTGCCTCCGCGGAGATGCGCTGGGCTGCCATTAGGCACAGTGAACAGTCAGCACTCCCACTGCGCAAGCCTCTCTTGCGTCCACCTGATCGTCGTCATTGACGCGCTACAAGTCATCGCTCACACTGATGCACATTCATCCAGGCTGAACACAGTGACGTGGGTAGCTGAGGAGCGATCGATGGCCCGACCGAAAAAGCGCCGCTGGCACTGGCTTCTGCTCGTCGTCCCGTTCGCGTGGTGCGTCGCGGCGATTCCCCTGGTCAACCGGATCGACTACGTCTTCGGCTCGATCCCGTTCCTGCTGGTGTGGATGACCGCGGGCGTGCTGATCGGCTCCGGCGCGATCGGTCTCGTCTACGCGATCGACCGCCGCCGCGGCGACCTGGACCGGGTGTGACGCGATGGCACTGGCGCTCGCTCTGCTGATCGCGGTCGGCTCGATCGTCTGGGGCACCGTCGCCGCCGCACGCGGCCGGGCGATGAATCTGCAGGAATGGTCCGTCGGCGGACGCCGGTTCGGCACCTGGCTGTTCTGGTTCCTGCTGGTCGGCGAAACATTCACCACGTTCGCGCTGCTCGGAGCCTCGCAAGGGGTGTTCAGCAACGGTGCGCCCGGGTTCTACGTGCTCGGCACGGTCGTGCTGACCGCCGCGGTCGGTTATTGGGTGGTGCCCAAGATCTGGCGCGCGGGCAAGCAGCACGGCCTCGTCACCATGGCCGACTACTTCACCACCCGCTTCGAGGCCCGCTGGTTCGGCGGGCTGGTCGCCGTCTTCGGCATCGTCGCGCTGCTGCTGTACGCCCAGGTCCAGCTGACCGGGCTGAGCCTGATCCTGGCGAGCCTGTTCGGGAGCGAGGTCCCGTCGCTGGTCTACGTCATCGCCGGCGGCGTGCTGGTCGCCGGGTTCGTGCTGGTCGGCGGGATGCGCGGGGCCGCGTTCACCGCGATCGTCAAGGACGTGCTGCTGATCGCGATCCTGCTCGTGGTCGCGATCGGCGCGGCGAACGCGGCCGGAGTGAGCGGCCCGATGGGCGTGTTCGACGCGATGAAGCAGGCGCATCCCAGCGGCGCGACGCTGCCCGGGCTGCACGGCTCGGCCGCGACGAACACCTGGTGGTGGATGAGCTTCCTGCTGCTCACGCCGCTGGGCTCGTTCGCGCTGCCGCACATGTTCCAGGTGTCCTACAGCGCGAAGGACGTCGCGACGATCCGCCGCAATCAGGTGGTCCAGCCGCTGTATTCGCTGTTTTACGTCCTGATCGTGATGATCGCGCTCGCCGCGGTGCTCGCGCTGCCGAAGCTGACCGGCAAGCAGGCCAACGCGTCGCTGCTGATTTTCGTGCGCGAGAAGTATCCGGAATGGGTCATCGGGCTGCTCGGCGGCGCGGGCATTCTCGTCGCGCTCGTGCCGACCGCCGTGCTTGTCCTCGCAGCCAGCAGTCTGTTCACCCGCAATGTGCTCGGTGCCCGCTCGGCGAAATGGGCCTCGTCGCTTACTGCGATGCGCGTGGGCGTTCTCGTTTTCACCGCGCTTTCCGTACTTCTTGTCGCACACAGCAACGAAAAACTGTTGAGCATCATGACGAACGTGTACAGCGCCGTCGGGCAACTGGCCCCCGCGCTGTTCCTTTCGATGCTGTGGCGGCGGGTCACCGCACCAGGGCTCGCGGCCGGCGCGTTGTGCGGCGGGCTGATCGTCGGCGTGCCCGCGCTGGGTTCGCTTGTCGCGCACACGATGCCGCCCGGGACCGTCGTCGGACTGCCCGCGCTCGTCGTCAACTTGATCGTGACGGTGGCGGTCAGCCTGGTGACCCGGCCGCCGTCGCGAACCGCCGTCGACGTCGGGGCCGGGGACCGCCCAGCGGGCTCCGCCGAGGCCGGTGACCTGCGCCGAAGCGCCGTTTGACGATAATGATCGGGTGACCGTGACGAGGATCCGCGAGTTCCGCACCCTGCGCGGGCTGACCGTGCGCCAGCTTGCCGACCAGGCGGGAGTGTCGACCGGCTTGATCAGCCAGGTCGAGCGGGGCGTGACCGACCCGAGCCTGGAAACCATGCGGCGGATCGCCGAGGTGCTCGACATCCCGCTGTTCAGCCTGTTCCAGGAGCCGGACGAGGAAACCGTCGCGGTGATCCGGCACGACGACCGGTACCGGATCTCCTCGCCGCACCACGCGATCACCTACACCCGCGCGTCGCCCGGCGGCGCGAAGCTCGAAGTGCTCGAAGGCGTGCTCGAACCGGGCGGCGTCTCGTCCGACGAACTGCGTTCGCATCCGTCCGAGGAATGCGTGGTGGTGATCGCCGGGCGGCTGACCGTCCAGGTCGGCGAGCAGACGCACGTGCTCAAGACCGGCGACAGCTGCCACTTCGATTCGGCGATCCCGCACCGCTTCCGCAACGACGGCCGGACCACCGCCCGATTCCTCGTCAGCGTCACTCCACCGAGTTACTGATTCGACCAAAAGCAGGCCGCCCCTGAAGCGGCACGTAACCGTCGCAGCGAAGTCATAGGCCGTGACTGTGGTCGGATCAGTAACCATCCGGCACAGTACTGATACTTCCGTCGGAGGTATCCGCTCCGAAATTGGTCTAGACTTTTCGTTCCGAAACCGGCGAAAAGGACGGACTGATGCGTGGGACGACGGTGCCCCCGGGAATGTGCTGCAGACCGGTCAAAACCGGTGAACTTCCACTGCACCGGCTCGAGGTGCCCGCGCCCGACGCGGTGCCGTTCGCGGTCGGTTCTTTCGACGCGGTGGGACCGTTGTCGCGCGCGGAATTCCCGCACCGGCACACGTTCTACGAAATCGTGCTCGTCACCGGAGGGACCGGCGCGCACGTCGTCGACCTGACGCGGTGGGAACTGAGCCCGCCGCACCTCGGCGTCGTCACGCCGGGCCAGGTGCACCATTGGGAGGCCAGCGGGCTCACCGGGTCGGTCGTGCTGTTCACCGACGACTTCCTTTTCGACCATCCGGCCGACCGGGAAACCCTGCGCAGGCTGCGCGAACGGCCGTGGCTGCGACTGGACGGGACCGAACACGACCGGACCGCGCGGCTGATCGCCGAACTCGAGGAGGAATTCCGCCGCGGCGGCGAGGACGGCGAATCCGTGCTGCGCGCGCTGCTGCACGTGCTGATCGTGCGCGCCGGAAGGCTTCCCGGCATTCCGCCGGCGCCGGCCCCCGTCCGCGCCCGCGCGGTCGCGGCGGAATTCGCGCAGCAGGCGGAAAAATCCGAGCTGGGACTGTGGTCGGTGCGCGCGCACGCCGAACGGCTCGGCGTCACTCCCGGCTACCTCACCGAGGCCGTCAAGGCGGCAACCGGGCGTACCGCGGCGGAATTGGTGCGCGAGGCGCGAACGCAGGAGGCGAAACGGTTCCTGCTGCGGACGAATCTGTCCGTGCGGCAGGTGGCGAGCCGCGTCGGATTCGCCGATCCAGCCTACTTTTGTCGGTTCTTTCGGCGCGAAACCGGGCTGAGCCCCGGCGGATTCCGCCGCACCGGCGACGCCGCCCCGAAGATTCACCACGACTGCATGACTCCGTCCATCGCTGCGGGCTGATCTTCTCCCTACCGTCGAGGGGAATCCCGAGCCCCCACCGAGGAGCAGGCATGGACGAAGAAAGAAAGTTCAGCCGCAAGACAGTGCTGAAGGCCGCGCTGGCCGCAGGAGTCGCCGCGCCGGTCGCGCTCGTCGGCGGACCCGCGCTCGCCCGCACGAATTTCGCGGGCGGGCAGAAGGTCGAGCCGACCCCGTACTGCCACGACGGCGACGAACCGACGATCGACCAGACCGAGGGCCCGTACTTCACGCCGGGCTCGCCCGAGCGCAGCGTGCTCGTCGACGGGAGCACCCCGGGCACGCGGCTGACAGTGAGCGGGTACGTCTTCGGCACGGCCTGCCAGCCGATCAGCCGCGCGCTGCTGGACTTCTGGCAGGCGGACGACAACGGCGCGTACGACAACGTCGGCTACAACTTCCGCGGCCACCAGTACACGAACGACCTCGGCGAGTTCAAGCTGACCACGATCGTGCCCGGCCTCTACCCCGGCCGGACGCGGCACATCCACGTCAAGGTGCAGGCCCCCAACGAGCCGATCCTGACTACGCAGCTGTACTTCCCCGGCGAGCCGCGGAACAACACGGACACGATTTTCGACCCGCGGCTGCTCATGACGGTCCGCGACGCCCCGAACAACGCCAAGGAGGCGGCGTTCGACTTCGTGCTGAACGTCGCGCAGACGCCGACCGGCGGGCCGACCACGGGACCGCCGACCGGGCAGCCGGGCGGGACGTCTTGGGCCACCGGCAAGGCGTACACCGCCGGTACGCGCGTCACGTTCAACGGGGTCAGCTACGTGTGCCTGCAAGGCCACACCGCCCAGCAGGGCTGGGAACCGCCCAACGCGCCCGCGTTGTGGCAGAAGGGCTGATCCCCTCCTGAAGAGAACGGCGGGCTCCCCCGGGCCCGCCGTTCTCCGTTTTTCCGGGAAGCCTCCCCCGCGCTGTCGAGTTACGGTCGACGCATTCGTCTTCCATTACGACAACGTCGGACCGGCTCTCGGAGGACACATGCTGTACCTGCTGGTGATCTACAACTGCGACCGCCCCGAACCCGGCGATCCGGCCTTCCCGGACGCGCTGGCCAGGGTGAACGCGTTCGCCGACGAATGCCGCCGGCGCGGGGTGTTCGTCTCCGGGCATCCGCTGCAGGGCGAGCACACCGCGACCACGGTCAGCGTCCGCGAGGGGAAGACCCTGATCACCGACGGGCCGTTCCTGGAGACTCACGAGCATCTCGGCGGCGTTTACGTCCTCGACTGCCGCGACCTCGACGAAGCCCTCGAACTCGCCGCGCTGTGCCCGATGGCCGAGGTCGGGACCGTCGAGGTGCGGCCGGTCGCCGGCGTGCCGGGGCTGTCTCACCAGACATGACCTCGGCATTGCTGCGGGAGACCTACCGCGAGCACCGGGCCCGGATGCTCGCGGCGCTGGTCCGCGTCCTCGGCGACTTCGAACTCGCCGAGGACGCGCTGCAGGACGCGTGCGCGCTCGCCCTGCGCAAGTGGGGCGACGAGCCGCCGGACGACCCCGTGGCGTGGCTGCTGACCGCCGCCCGCAACAGCGCGATCGACCGGCTCCGGCGCGCCCGCCGCGGCCAGGAAAAGCTCGCGCAGCTCGAGGAACCAGCCACGAGCGCGGGCCCGGCCGAAGAACGCCTGCTCGAAATCGGCGACGAACGGCTCAGCCTGGTCTTCACCTGCTGCCACCCCGCGCTCGCCGAGGACGCGCGCGTCGCGTTGACGCTGCAGGCGGTGGCCGGGCTGACCGCGGGGCAGATCGCGCGGACGTTCCTCGTCAGCGAGGCGACGCTGGCGCAGCGGCTGGTGCGGGCCAAGCGCAAGATCCGCGACGCCGGAATCAGCCTCGCGGTCCCGCCCGATCATCTGCTGTCCGAGCGGCTGTCCGGGGTTCTGGCGGTGCTGTACTTGATCTTCACCCAAGGCTACACCGCTGGGGGAGATCGCGAGCTGCAACAGGAAGCGATCCGGCTGGCGAAGCTGGTCGCGACGCTGATGCCGGACGAACCGGAAGCACTTGGCCTGGTTTCGCTGCTGCTGGTGCACGATTCGCGCGCCGCCGCCCGGTATACGCCGGACGGCGACGTCGTGTTGCTCGAAGACCAGGACCGAAGTCGTTGGGACCACGGTGAAATCGCCGAAGCGATCGGACTCCTGGACCGTGCGCTGCGCTTCGAGATGGTGGGGCCGTATCAGCTGCAGGCCGCTATCGCCGTCCAGCATGCTCAGGCTCGTTCCGCGGCGGACACCGACTGGGCGGCGATCGCCGGGCTGTATCTCCGTGTGTACGAAACGAATCCCTCACCGGTGATCGCGTTGAACCACGCTGTCGCGGTCGCCATGGCCACGAGCCCGTCGGAGGGCCTGGCGCTCATCGACGGCATCGAAGGCCTTGACCGGTACCACCTGATGCACGCCGCGCGCGCCGATCTGCTGCGTCGTCTCGGCCATACCGCCGACGCGAAGGCCGCATACCGGCGCGCGCACGAACTCGCCGTCAACCCCGCCGACCGGCGATTTCTCGCAGGCCGCTTAGCCACCTTGGAGTCCTGATGAGACTGTCCATTCTCGACAACGGACATCGCCTGCGGGCCAGGCTTTTCCTGTCGATCACGTCGAAACAGCCGCCGGACATCGTGAAGATGCTGCTGTACCGTCCCGGCTTTCTCACCCGGCCGTTGCTGGACCTCACCGCTCCGGCGATGCGCGGCCCGTCGTACTGGACGGCCGGGGAACGCGAGTTTCTCGCCATGTCAACGGCGTTGCTGCACGAGTGCCCGTTCTGCGTCGACTCGCATGCGGAGCTGACGCGGATCGCCGGACACGGAGAGATCGACCCCTTGCGACCTGACGCGGCACGGCCTGAGGTGCGGACCGTTCGGGCGTTTCTGGAGACCGTCACGCTGCACCCGGACGAGATCGTGCTGCCGGATCTTCCCGCGGCGGCGATTGGCGAGGCGCTGCGGGTGAATCTGGTGTGGAACATCGTGAACCGGCTCGCGAACGCGTTCGGGTTCGTGCTCCGTGAAGGTCAACTGGAGAGCGGAACCCGTGCCCTGCACCGGTTCGGGTACCGGTTCCCGGGCTTCCTGCTCGCGGACGGTCCGGCGGGCACGCACGAGGATCCCGTGGAGAACATGCGGTATTCCGTCTTCACCGGGCCTGCGGTGACCGATCAGGCACTTCGCGGCGCGGCGGCGAGCGGGGATGGTTTGCCCGCGCCGTTGCAGCCGTTCGCGGCGAAGGTCCGTGACGCGTCCTACCGGCTCACCGATGACGATTTCGCCGAACTGGCCACGAAATACCGCGAAGACGAGGTCTACGAGATCACCGTCGCGGCGGCCGTCGGCGCCGCGTTGCGCAGTTTCGACGCCGGACAACAGAAACTCGACGCCTAACACGAACCGGCGCCCAGGTGGTCTCAGATCCGTGAGGGGAACCCTGAGGGAATCAGAGTCCCTCAGGGTTCCCCTCACGGACGGCAATCCCGCCGGTTCCGTCAGGGGCGGTAAAGCTCCTTGGCGACGTCGATGTTGTCGTTCTTGTCGACGTGGATCTCGGCCAGCGGCGGGGTCGGGCCGGTCAGGGCCTCCATCAGGGCCTGCTCAGTGCACGGGTTCGTGCCGCGGCCCTGCTGGTCGATGGCCACGTCGCCGCCGGGGCACAGTTCGGCCGCACCGAACACCTGCGCGGTCTTGCTCACCGGCAGCCGGTAGGTCTTGCCGTCGCCGGGAACGGGCACGTAGTGGCCGTTGTCCGCGCCGCCCTTCTTCCAGGTGATCAGCTGGAACTGGGCCATGTTGACCGAACGGTCGAACCCGGTGAACTGCACGGTCTGCGTCGTGTTCGGGAAGCGGCGCGTCGGGGCGGCGGGCTGCTGGCCGGAGCCCTTGCCCGCGGTCGGCGCGGTCTTGATCATGAACTCGCTGCCGCCGTCCTTGCCGCAGTTCACGACGCCCTGGGTGAATTCTTCTTCCGCGCCCAATGCGCAGTCCCAGTGCCCTTCGATTCCGAGAACGCGGTGGCCGGGGCCTTCGCCCTGCGACGGCGCCAATTCGTAGTACTTCGTCATCACAGTGAATGCCTCGGTGCAGCCGGGAATGCTTCCGCTGGTGCTCTGCACCGCGATCAGGTCCATTTGCTTGCCGCCTGCCGGGCCGACCTGTCCGCCGAGCTTGCTGCAGTTCACGTCGCCGTTCGACGTGGCCGCGGTGCCCGCCGCACCGGCCGAACCGCCCTGCTTGACCGCCGCCGCGTCGGAAACGCTCTTCGCCGCGGAACCATTTCCGTCGACATTGTTTCCGCTGCACGCGGAAAGCAACGCGGTCGCGGCGACCGCCCCGCCGACCATGACCAGCTTCATCGACTTCATCGCGGTGAATCCCATTGTGCGCTCCCCGTGTCTTTGGCGATTCTCTAACCCCAAAGACGTGAAGCACCGAATGACGTTGCCCGGAAGTTCCGCGAAGAGCCATAGTTGCCCCAACGTCGCCCTCGGCTGGTCCGCGCGGGCAGGACCTCGGCGGGCCTCGCAACCCCGGCCTAGAACACGTCGCGCAGGGTCTCCAGGAGGAGGGCGATGTTCGGCTCGTCGCGGCGGTAGTAGGTCCACTTGCCCCGCCGCGTGGCGACGACCAGGCCCGCCTGCCGCAGCATCGCGAGGTACTGCGAGGTGGTCGACTGGCCGAGGCCCGCGCGCTGCTGGATGTCGGTCACGCAGACGCCGATCTCGACGTCCTCGGGCTCCTGGCCGGGGAAGCTCATCGGATCCTTGAGCCAGACCAGCATCTGGCGGCGGGTCGGGTTGGACAGGGCGCGGAACACCGCCAGCAACTCCGCCTCCGAGAACACCGGACGATCCTAACGCGCACCATCATATTGACAATTCGCGATATGTAGATCTATGTTCGCCGCATGCAGACTTCGATGCGCGTGGCGGAACTCGCCCGCTTCGGCGCCGCGGACACCGCGTTCGCCGCCCGTGAGCTGCCAAGACCCGTCCCCGGCCCTGGCCAGGCGCTGGTGCGCGTGGCGGCCACGTCCGTGAACCCGCTCGACCTGCAGGCCCGGCGCGGCGACTACCGCGACCAGGTCGCGCTGCCCGCGGTGATCGGCAACGACGTGTCCGGCGTGGTGGTCGAGACCGGCCCCGGGGCAAGCGACTTCGCACCGGGCGACGAGGTTTGGTACCTGGCGCCGGTGTTCGCCGGGCCGGGCACCTACGCCGAGTACCACGTGGTCGACCAGGCCCTGGTCGCCCGCAAGCCCGCAGGGTTGTCACACGTCGAAGCCGCCGGTCTCGCACTCGTGGGCGTGACGGCGTGGGAGGCGCTGGTCGAACGCGCCGCGGTGCGGGCCGGCGAACGGGTCCTGGTGCACGGCGGAGCGGGCGGGGTCGGCTCGGTCGCCGTCCAGCTCGCCAGCGCACTGGGGGCCGAGGTGGTGACCACCGCGCGAAAGCGGGACCACGAGTTCGTCGCCGGATTGGGAGCCGATGCCGCGATCGACTTCTCGGCTGGGGACTACGTGCCGCAGGTCCGCACCCTAGGCGGAGTGGACGTCGTACTGGACACCGTGGGCGGAGACACCCTCACCCGCAGTCCGGAGGTCCTCGCCGATCGAGGCCGCGTGGTGTCCATTGTGGACATTCCCGAACCGCAGAACCTGCTCGCCGCGTGGGGTGTCAACGCGACGTATCACTTCCTCTTCGTCAGCCCCGGCCGCGCGAAGCTCGAAGCTCTCACCCAGCTGATCGAGCAAGGCAAGCTCCGGCCGGTGATCGGTACCGTGCTCCCGCTGGCCGACATCGCGTCAGCGCACGCCTTGGTCGAAGGCGGCTCGGCTGGCGGACGTCCGCGCGGCAAGGTCGCCATCGCCGTGGGCTAGGCCGCGAGGCCGAGCGCCGCCAGCCACACCTGAGTCAGCGTCGCCGCCGCGTCGTCCAGCGAACTGCCGGCGACAACCGCCTGGTAGAAGACGCGTTCAGTCATCCAGACCAATGCCGCAGCGACCTCCGCCGCGGTTCCGGACGGCAGTCCGGCGCGCTCGGCGACCCCGCGCATGGTGTCGGCGAGCGCGACCACCGCGGAACGCCACGCCTGGTCGATCGCCGGAACCGACGGCGACAGTTCGACGGCCGTGCGCATCACCGTGCCGTGCTCGCGCCACATCCGCGCGGTCTGCTCGATCCCCTGCCGGACCGCGTCGCCGGGAACCTCGGCGGCCGCGTCCACTGCGTCGACCTCGATGCGCAGCTTGGCCACCGTCCGTTCGACCAGCGCGGCGAGCACGTCGTTCTTGGACCCGAAATAGAAGTAGAGCGCGCCCCGGGTGATCCCGGCCTCCTGCGCGATCGTCGCGACGGTCATGCACGCCCCGCCCGTCGCGTTCAGCTGCTGCTCCGCCGCGTCGAGAATCGCGCGTTCGCGCAGGTCTCCCTTGGTCGGAGCCGTCCGGCGACGGGCCCGGGTGCCTTGCTCTTCCACCTGCACGTTCTATCACGCCGACTATTTTTGACGCTGTGCAGATTTTTATCAGCACAGTGTAGAGTTTGCTTCATGACCAAGATCTTCCTGATCACCGGCGCGAGCTCCGGCCTCGGCCGCGCGTTCGCCGAGGCCGCGCTCCAGGCCGGCCACACCGTCGTCGGCACCGTCCGCCAGCAGGCCGACGCCGAGGCGTTCGAGCAGCTCCAGCCGGGGAAATCCCTCGCGCGCCTGCTCGATGTCACCGACGACGAGGCGGTGTTCCGGACCGTCGACGAGATCGAGACCGAGGTCGGCCCGATCGACGTCGTCATCGCCAACGCCGGATACGGCCACGAGGGCGTCTTCGAAGAGTCGACGATGGCGGAGCTGCGCGCGCAGTTCGAGGTCAACGTCTTCGGCGTCGTCGCGACTGTAAAGGCGGTGCTGCCGTACCTGCGGCAGCGGCGGCGTGGGCACATCCTCGGCGTCACGTCGATGGCTGGGCTGATCACCGTGCCCGGCACGTCCTTCTATCAAGGCAGCAAGTACGCCGTGGAGGGCATTCTCGAAACCGTCGGCAAGGAGGTCGCGCCGTTCGGCGTGCACGTCACCGCGATCGCGCCGGGATCGTTCCGCACCGACTGGGCGGGCCGGTCGATGGTCCGCACCGATCGTTCCGTGCCGGACTACGACCAGGTGATGAACCCGATCCGCGACCACCGCCTCGCGGCCAGCGGCAAACAGCTCGGCGACCCGCGGAAGGCCGCCGAGGCCGTGCTGCGCATCCTCGACGTCCCGAACCCGCCCGCGCACCTGGTCCTCGGCTCGGACGCGCTGCGGCTCGTCGCGAACGGCCGCGCCGCGGTCGACAAGGAGATCGAGGAATGGGCCGAGCTGAGCCGGTCCACCGACTTCCCGGACGGAGCCCAGCTGCCCGGTTGAACTCGCGCCGGGGCCGCCGCCTCAATGTGGCATTGGGTGCGCGGGATGCACCCAATGTGGCGTTCGGTGCGTCAGATGCACCCAATGCCACATTGGGGGCACCGGCCGAAGCGTCAGCCGACGTACGCGGTGAAGGAGTGCTTGGCTTGGTACCAGATCGAGATCCCGATGGCGCCGGCCGCGGCCACGCTGCGCAGGTCCAGCGGGCCCGGCCGGTCGGACAGGAACGTGAAGTTCCGGATCTCCGCGCCGGGCACGAAGTCGCCCTGGGTGCCTTCCTTGGTCGCGCGGACGAAGTCCATCTGCTTGATCTCGATGGTGTCGCCGTAACCGGCGAACAGGTACAGATACGGCGGCCGGCCCGCGAGCGGGATGTAGAAGTGGTCGCCGTTCGGGGCTGCGGGAATCAGCATCAGAGTCTCCTCGTCATTGCCGGGGGCGGGTCCGGTGCCGCCACCGGAAAGCGGGATGTATTGCTCGTTGATGTCGCACGTGATCCGGTCGACCTTGACCTTGCCGTCGTTGCGCTGCCACAGATGCGTCCAGGTCCGCTCGGCGGCCGTCGGCTGCGAACCGCAACGCCAGTACCAGGACACGACCCCGGCGTCGTGCACCGCGCGCAGCGTCTCGGAAAACCCGTAGAACCCGGCCCGGTTCCGGCCGACCACGCTGGCGAACCCGCTCGCGAACCGCACGACGTCGTCGAGTTGGTAAGCCGCCGCGTGCGCGTCGGCGGCGCAGGCCATCAGCGCTGTGTCCGGGACGCCCATGCCGCGCGCGTCGGCGAGTCCCGCCCGTCCGAACGCGACTCCGCGGGCGAAGTCGTCGTCGTTGCCGCTTCCCCACGCGTCGTCGGTGCCCAGTTCGACGACCAGCGCGACGGTGATCCCGCCGCCGACGAGAGTCCGGTATTCGGGGCCGGTGAGTCGCTTCGTGCCGCGGCCCAGCCCGGCGTAGCGGATCACGCCGTCGAAACCGGCGCCCTTGAGCGCCCCCGGGCTTGGCGTGCCCTCGGAATAGTCAGCCCAGCGCATGGTGGTCCGACCCGGTTTCGGCGTAGCTCGGCGGCCGGTTGGAGCCGAGCAGGATCCGCGTGAGCCACGGCGGCATCTGCGGTTCGAGCTGCCGCAGCAACGCGTACACGATGGCCAGCACGACCGGGACGATCACCTGGTTGCCGAGCCCGGACACCGCGTCGGTCACCGAAGCGGGCAGGCCGAGCGAGACCAGCCACGCGACGAGCGCCGACCACAGGCCGGGGACGACGGTGCGCAGCCAGGAGGTGAAGTGGTCGCCGAGTTGCGTGGTCGGTTGCGTCATGGCTGGTTTCTCCGGCTCGGTGGCGGGTGTGGTCGGGGGTTCGGACGGCTCGGTGGCGGTCGGCTCGGTGGTGGTCGGTGCGGTGACTGCAGTGCTCGGCGAAGTGACAGTTGCGTCCGGGAGATCCGGTTCGGTGGCGACGTCGCGCGCCGGGACGACGGATGCGGCCGAACCGTTGCCGCCCGCGCCCGCGGTGCCCGTGGCATGAGTCGGGCTCGGCGCCGGGGACACGGCTTTCGCACCGGTGGACGCACCGGCTGATTTCTCCGCCTCGAACACCACCGAATCAGTCGGATGCGCGGCCGGCGGCGGTGCGTCGATCACGGTCGCCTTCTTCGGGGTCTCCGCGGGAGGCGTGACGGGATTCGCTCCCGTCCGGAAGAGCGGCTCGAAGGTGTCCGGCGGATGAGTCACCTTGCCGTTCCCGTCGAGCACTCCCAGCACGGCGTAGCGGTATTCGACCCCGTGCGGCGGCACCGGACGCGGGCCGTCGTCGTCGCGGGGCCATTCGACGTCCCCGGTCACCGTGCGGGCCGGGATCTGCCAGTAGTCGCCGCGCCGGTACGTGCCCGGCTGCCCGGCCGCGACCTCCGCCGACGACCTCGGCGGGGCCTCGAACCGGACCTGGACGCCGTCCTCCAGGTCGATCCAGGTGTTCTCGACCAGCGGCACCGCGCCGTCCTCGCTGTCGTCCGGGGCGAGGTGGTCCCAGCGGCGCAGGAACGGGTGCAGGTCCGGGTCGGAACCGGGACCGCAGCGTTCGTCGAGTTCGTCGTCGAGGGTGACCAGCCGGTCCGCCGGGTCGACCGCGATGACCTTCCGCAGCGCGGGCGCGGATTCGGGCCGGTCGTCAGCGGGGACGTCATCCGCGACGCGGGTGGCGGCCGCGTCGTCGAGCAGCTCAACCCAGTCGCCGACGTCCAGGTCCAGTTTGCTGTCCCGGCCCAGCGTACCGAGCGTCACCGTCGCACCGGACACCGAGACGATCGGGAACACCACCGACGCGTTCTCCCGCGACCATTTGAACGTCGCGCCGTGGAGTGTCCGGCGGAAACCCTTGGTGGGCACGGAATCCGTCCACCCGCGACCGCCGGTGTGCACCTCGACGCGGTACAGCTGGTTCTCCTGGCCGCGGAACCGCGCCTCCGGCGGCAGATGGCAGGCGTCGGTGTCGCCCGGGTGTTTCGCTTGCGCGGCAAGCAGACCGGGTTCCGGGTTCAGCGATTTCCGGAAGGTCTCGAAATCGTCGACGGTCTGTCCCGCGCACCAGGCCACCTGCCAGACGACCTTGGCCCGCGCCGCGGTGTCCGGGCCGGGGTCGCCGAGCGCGATCTCGCGGATCGCCGGGTCCTGCAACGCGGTGATCAGCCGTTCCCACACCCGCAGGTACACCACGAACGGCCCGGTCTCGGGGAGTTCGTCCTTCTCCTGGTCGAGGTAGCCCTCGGGCTGAGTCCAGTAGCTCGTGGCCTGGTCGTTCTCGACCAGCAGCCCGTCGACGTACAGCCGGCCCGCCGAAAGGTCCAGGTCGGTGATTTTCGAGTTCTCCTGGTGCGGGTCGATCCGGAAGCCGTGCGACCCGGCGGGCGCGGCGGACTGGCCGAGCAGGTCGGCCACCGTGGTCCGCAGCTGGTACAGCAGGATCGCGGCCTGCTCGTTCGCGTCCGCGTCGAGCTGGACCCGGCCCTGCTGCGCCAGCACCGCGGAGAAGTGCTTCAGCGAGTCGAAGGTGCGGCGCGAGAAGTCGGCTTGCATGGCGGTCTCCTAAGTGGCGAACAGGATGCCGGCGTCCGTGCCGGCTGGGGTGTACTCGGCGAGCCGCAGCCGGAGACTGTCCTCGCGTTGCGGGTGGAACAGGTCGTGGAAGGCCCCCATTTCCGAACCGTCCTCCGCGCCGCGGCTGATTTCTTCCGGCCCGGACCGCGCTAGCTGCGCGTAACCCGGGGTGCCGTAGCGAGTCGAGGTGAACTGGGGGACGACGCGGACCGGATCGCCGGAATGCTCCGGTTCGCAATGGAATCGGGGCGGGGTGCGCGAACTCTTCGGCAGCCAGCAGAACCGCACGCAGCCGTCTTGGCGACGGGCGATCCGCACCCGACCGTCCATAATGGAGTTCTCGAGCAATCCGGCGGCATGTGCGAAAACCGAGCCGAACACCGTGCACCGGCGGAAGTCGACCACCGCGTGCGCGCAGCCGTCGTCCGGGCCGCACAGCGCGGCGAGGCCGGGTCCGGTGGCGTCGAGAATGCTGTCGATGAGCCGGATCTGGTTGGGTTCGCGGTGTACTTCGTCGGCGGTGACGAGGATCGTGCCGAGGATGCTGCGTTCCACACACAGGCACGCTGGCGTGTCAGTGAGTTCGACGCTCGCCTCTTCCTCGTGTTCCGGACAGCACTGCGCGTCGAGCGACCATCCGGGCACCAAAGTGCAGTGCCGCAAAGCGAACTGCCCGACCGGACCGTGCACCTGGACGCTGCGCCCAGTGATCAGCAGCCCGTCGAAGACGACCTTGGGCAGCGGATCGTCTTTCGCGCCGCGGTCGGTGCCGATGATCCGCAGCGCGTCCGGACGGTTGCTGTTCCAGTCGAGCAGGCGCAGCACCGGACGCTTTCCGTTCGCCGCCCGCAGGGTCAGGAAATCACCGCGGTCGACCACCAGCTTGATTTGCTCCTGGTACGCCCCGCTGTCGGTGAATTCGATGACCGCCTTGCGCGCCGTCTTGTCGGTTTCCTTGTCCCGCTGCCACTCCTCGACGGCTTCCATGACGAGTTCGTGGTGCCCGGGACCGACGCGATAGACGTGCTTCGCCGTTTCCGGCGCTCGCGGATATTCACCGGCGCCGATGTCGGCGGAGAACCCGTAGTGGTAGTCGACCCACACCCCGGATTCCGGCGCCTGCCGGGCGGGGAAGGCGATCCGGCCGAGCACCGGGTCGAGCGCGACCTTCCCGTGCGCGGGCCGGTAACGCCAGCCGGAGAGATCCGCCGGAATGATGTCGTCCAGCGGGATCGGGTTCCCGTCGCTGAGGTAGACGCACAGGCTCTTCTCCGGTCCATAGTAGACCGCCGGTCGCTCGGAAAACGCCTGCCGCCGAATGAAAACCGGAACGTTCGTCTCGTCGGCGATGTGGGTCGGCGACGGCTCCCGGACCGGAGAGACGATCAGCGGAGTGTCGTTGCCGAGAATGCTGAACGTGAACCGGGTCCGCGCCCGGTCCTCGCAATACGCGGGCCCGCGCGTGATCGAGTACGGTTTCAGCCGCCATACATACAGGCCGATCTCCGGGATGCCGAACCGGCCGGTCCCCCGGTGCGAGGTGATCCGGCGGACGTCGATCGAATGCGCGAGCTCGTCGAACGGCCCGTCGAGCCGGTCGAGCGCGTCGGCGCCGTGAAGGTCGGTCAGCTGTCCCCTAGTCAGCCGTCGCCGGTCCGCACGCGGGTCTCGGCCGTGCAGCCGGATCGCTTGCGAGACCGCCAGCAGCTGCCGGAATTCGACCGCCCGCGCGGGCCATTCCGCGACGTCCGCGGCGAGTTGTTCCAGCAACGCCAAGGTGCCTTTGCGTCGCCGATTGCCGACGGTGTGCGCGACATCGCGACGAGGCGCGAGAGCGGACAACAGCCGCCGGGCCGCCGCCGATCCCGTCGCGAGCGTCTCGTCGGCACCCGGCAGGATCTGGTACCCGACGAGATCGCCGAGGTACGGCGCGACCCAGTCCTGACAGGTCTCGATGAACCAGTCCGCGTACTGCGCGTCCAGGTCGGCGCCGATCAGGTCGGCCTGCTCGGTGATCACGCCGAGCAACGCCTTGAGCGGCCCCGCGTTTTCCTCGTCGCGCCGCCGGTAGACCGACGGCATCAGGTCGTAAAGCCGATCCGGATTGCGAGTCATGGGATCCTCACCAACATCAGCGCTTCCGGCACCCCCGCCGGGAGCACAGCGAGCCGCGCGGGCCGGATTCCTCGGTACACAGTCAACTTCTGTCCCCACTCAAGCTCCGTCGACTCCAGCCCCGGGTTCAACCGGACCAGCTCGTCGACAGTCAGCCCGTGCCGGAGCGCGATCGTCGTCAAGGTGTCCTTGCCGAACGAGTCCACGTAGCCCACCTCGTCGAAAACCTCCTCGAACCGCGCCCCGGACGCCCCGACGCACGGCTTCGCCTCGGTGAGCCGGTCCGCGACCGTGGCCAGTTCGACCGGCGTGACGTCGCCGGCGATGCCGTCGAAGACAGTGATCGCGGCGTAGTCGACGCCCGGCACGGCCTGGATCGCGGCGAACACCTCGCTGAGGAACGCGGGCTCGCCGAGCTCCCGGCGAGCAAAGGAAAACTTGTCCAGCAACGCGGCGCGCACCGCGGGCTCCACCAGCTCCCACGAGTAGTCCGGCAGCACCTTGACCCCGGCGCGCAGCACGAGCAGCACCCGTTCCCGCACCGCGACCCGCACTCCGACGCCGCGATCGCCGAAGCCGGCCAGCGCCGCTTCTAGCGCGACCACCGAGCCGGAGGACGAGTCGATCCGCGCGTCCCCGGTCGCCGCGACCGTCACGTGCACGACCCGCCGTCCGCCGTCAGACAGCTTGACTGCCTTGGCTTTCCCGATCCCGGCCCGCGCACGCGTGAAGTCCTCGTAGTCGCGGATCGACACCAGCCGGTCGAGCGCGAGCATCCGCAGCGGGATCGACGCCCGGGCGTCCGCCGGTCCGTCGCCGTCCGCTCCCCCGCCGGACGCCAGCGGGTTGGTCACCGCGCGCACGCCCGGCGGCCGGCCAGTGGCCTGGCTGATCTGCCCGGCCGCGACGTTCCCGTCGTGGCCCGCGCCGATCCGGTAAACCGCCGTCACGTTCTCCACGCCTGCGGGAAGGCGCGCGCCGTGGACACCGTCGCCGAACCGAAGCGAGCGGGTGCCGCCCGCGCCGACCGAGACCTCGTAGTCATGGCCTGTCGGCCCGGACCACACCAGCCCCTCGGTTTCGTGCCAGCGGACACCGGCCACGCGAGCGGCGAGCGTGCTCTCCGCGCCGGAAGCGTTGGCGGACGGCCGGAACGTGAGCGGATTGTCCGCATTGGCCTGGCGCAGCTGGAAAACCTGATTCGCGACGCCCGGATCGCCGCTGCCGAGCACCTCGGTGCGGGTCTCGCCCTGGTCCGCCTCCACGACATTGCCGTAGAGGGTCACGGTGTCCCGGCGGTACCGGTAGGACAACTCCGTGGCCAGCGACAGGAACGTGCGGACCCGGCTGCCGTTGCGCGTCGGCTCGACCCGCTGCCGGATCCCGGCGACCATCGTCACCTCGGCGGCCTGGATCCCGCTGGTGTGCGGCACGTCGGTGCGTTCGCCGGACACCACCAGCCACCGGCCCGGCCGCAGCCCGTCGTAGACCCGCGACAGTTCGATCTCGGCGCCTTCGACGTCCTTGGTGATCGGGTCGCCGACCGCGGTGAGCGTTTCGCCGCGCGCCCAGACGACCGTGCCCGCCCCGGGAACCGGCGAAACGACCTGGTTCACGGTGATCTTGGTGACCTGCTTCTTCCCGACCGGGTCGGTCTTTCCCGGAACGGTGACGTCGACGCTGGCCAGCTCCACCAACGTCACCTGCGCGGCGGACCGCTTGCCGTCCGGCGATTCGAGCACGACCCAGCTGCCGCCGGCGATGCCGTCGTACACCGCGTCCAGCCACACCTTCGTGGTGCCCGCCGGGTCCGCCTCCGCACCGGCCGGGCGCGCGATCGCGACCGCCCTGGTCCGCAGCACCTGCAGGCCGGACAACGCCGGCGGCGGCGCGATCTGCTCGTTCGCCCACGCGTGGTGCAGGTTCGGTCCCAGTCGGGGGTCGGCCTCGATGAGCAGCTTCGGGTGCACGTCGGAACCGGCGTGGAACAACTGGTCCACTGTGGACGGAAGGTCGACCGCCTTGCGCGGCGGCCGGGACGGCTCGCGCCGCAGCCACGGCAGCACCGGGGTGAGCCCGATCAGCGCCGCCGCCCGGTCGCAATCGGTGCCGTAGCCGCAACCGCAACCGCAGCCGTCGCCGCTGCCTTCGAAGCGGTATCCCGGCGACGAGCAGAACAGTTCCTTGGCGAAGTTGTTCAGGTAGCGCAGCTCCGGATCGCTTTCGCGCATCGCCGCGGTACAGAGCTTCAGCAGCACGTCCGTCGCGTCCGAAACCGGCCCGACGGAATCGCGAAACCAGTCCTGGACAGCGCAGCTCGCGTGCGCCCTGGCGAGCGCGGCCTGCTCCGCCAGTTCGGTGCTCACCTGGTGGGCCGTGCGAGCGAGGACATAGGTCACCGTGGCCGAGGTACCGAGGCCGCGCAGATAGGTCTCGGTGTTGTTCAACACGGTTACCGTGCAGTCGATCCAGTCCGACGGCGCGGGCTTTCGCTCCACCGCGGTGCCGATCACCTTGCGGAGGTGGGCGATAGCCCGGTTCAGGTCGTCGAGGCCTGAGATGACCAGCTTCGCGGTCGTCCGGTTGGCTTGGAAGTCCGTCGCCGCTTCGGCGACCACGCGGATCACCGGCGGGAACTTGCCGAACAGCAGCAGCAACCGGTCCCCCGGCTTGAGCGCCGCGGTGGTGCCTTGGATCCCGATCTGTTCGGTGGCCGGGGCGGTGTCGGCGGTGACGTCCACCGGGTCGGCAGTGGCGACCTGGAGCGCGTTCCACTCCTCGCGCGCCTGGAGCTCCGCCGTGGTCTCGAACGTCTGCGGCAGCTGGTTCTGCGCGGGCACGCTCTTCGCAGCGGTGCCAGCCGGAATCACCGTCCGCGCGCCGGGATCCAGCGTGTACGCGAGAAAGGTGGTCGCCGCCAGCGCGGGCCGCGGCGTGTAGCCGACGAGAGTGCCGAGGTGGTTGAGCGATTCGGGTTCGGTGGCGGTCCGCAGGTAGCCCTCGTTCGCGATCCGCTCCTGGTAGAAGGTCAGCACGTCGCCGACGACGGCCCAGCAGTCCAGCAGTGCGATCGCCGGGTCGTCCGGGTCGCGCGTGGTGAGCGGGGCCAGCGCCGCGCGGCTCGCCAGCCTGGCCAGCATCGACTGGCGGAACCGCGCGTAGGTGCCGATCCGCCGGGACAGCGCGGGCAGGCCGGGGCGCTGGTAGGTCGTCGCCGGAGTTGTCAGGCTGGTTCGCGCGCAGCAGTTCATCGTCCGCCTGCCAGGTCGAGGGTGAGCTGCCCGTTCTCGGGCCGGCTCGGGTCGTCGTCCAGTTGCGCCACCTCGAGCGGCCCGATCGGGAGGACGCCGGTGGCGAGTGCGGTGCCGGGCGGTCCGAACAGCCGCTCCAGCCGGGTCACCTCGGCGTGCCGGACCCCGGGTACCGCGGCCACGGTCGCGACGATCTGGCCGACCCGGATCGGAGTGCCGAAGGTGAGGCGATCCGGCTGGAAGAACGCGCCGAGCGCCCGCCGCAGGGCCGACCGCACGTGTCCGGCGATGTGGTCCGGCAGCACTTCGACGTGCACCGTGAGGTCGAGCGGCACGAGGGTCGCGGTGAACACCGAAAGGTCGTGGCCGATCCGGCGGTAGCGGTACAGCCCGGCGCGGATTTCGTCGAGCAGCCAGCTCGGCGCGACCTCCGTGCCGAGCGGGTCGATCGCGACCTGCGCCTCGTACCAGCTGCCCGTCCACCGCAGGTCGCCCGCGGCGCGCTGCACGCTCGGCGAGGCACCGGCCAGCGTCGCGTAGTCGTCCGCCGTGATGGCGCGCAGCAGCCGACGGCGGACCTCCTGCGGAGCACGCAGCCGGACCTCGGACACCGGCTCGGGATCCACTCCACCCTTGGCAGGCAACGGATTCCGCACGCTTCGGATGCCGGGCACGTCGGCGCGGTCGAAGATGATGCTGCTGATGGCTTCGCGGCCGACGTTCCCCGCCAGACCGGTCCCTACACGCAGCGACGCAGTCAGCTCGCCACTCAAGGGGAACTTCGCGCCGTTGCGTCCATCGCCGAATCGCAGCACGGTCGCGCCGGTATCAGTGAGCTCGCCGACGAAGTGCCGGTCGACTGGCCCGCTGTCGAGCAGATCCCGCTGGGGCAGCCAAACATCATGGTTTCGGTCAGTGACGGTTACCGCGGGCAGCGCCGCGCGCGGATCCGGTTGCGTGGCAAGACTTGCCGGACCGCGAAACGCCTCACGGTGCTCGTCGAGCTTCGCGCCCTCGTCCGCACCCCAGCTCTGACCGATCTCCCAGCCCTCGTTCTTCGCCGTGAGCACGTATCCCGCGCGAGCCTGCCGGATGAGGTCTTTCACCCGCTCCAGTTTGGTTTCCAGCAGGTCGTCGAAACACGCCAGCAGGTACCGCAGCGCGCGTCGCGGATGCTCGCGGAGGTGCAGCTTCTTGACGAGCTTGGCCCCGAAAAGCACGGTGACGAACTTGATGTCCTCTTCGGACAGTTCGCTCCGCCACAGCTTGATCAGCCTCGCGCGGATCCGGCCGGGCAGCCCCACCAGCCAGCGCGCCTGCGCGGCCGCGATGTCGGCGGGATCCGGGAACGGCACGCTTTGCGTGATCGGCTGGTGTCGCAGCTGCGGCTGAACAACCACCGGCAACGGCGGGTAAGCAGGTTCGGGTTCGGTCTCACCGCCGCAACCGCAGCCACAGTCGCGCGGACACTGCGGCTCGTCCGGTGCGGGGTCGGGAACGGGGTGGCACTCCGGGTCGACTCGCCAGCCGTGCTCGACCAGCACCACGTTGCCGCGAGCGACCCCGACCTCAAGGTCAAGGCACTCCGGGCCGCCGCGAGAGTTGACGCACAGCGGGAAAGTGAGCGCGTCTTCGCGACCCCAGGTCACTTCCAGCAGCTTTTGCCGATACAGCTCGTCTTCGGTCTCGCTCACCGACGTCAGCCGGACAGCCTGTCGGTGCGTGTGATCAGCGTCGGCCGGAAGACCGGACGGCACGCCCATCAGTTCCTCGAAGAGCACCACGTCCCCTGCTGCGAGACCCAACGCCCGGTCACTGTCCACCAGGGTCGCCGAGGTCGCCCCGGCCGGCAGGCAGCAGTCGTGGTCGCCCCACGTCCACAGGCTGATCCGGTTGCGCGCGGGAAGGAGCCGAACCTCCTCGTCGTGGACCGGCTCGAAGATCTCCGGCGCACCGCGAAGATCGCTTTCCTTCAGGGAGACGCCGGGCAGCGTGCTGAACCGGAAAGTCCCCTTCGGGAGCGGGACCTCCTCGTCCGCTTCGATGCACACCCAAGCCCGCGCGGAACATCCGTCGTGCATCGGGTAGTCGACCAGCCGGGCGTGCCGACGCACGGAAACCCGCAGCCGCGCGGTATCCAGATACGCCTCGGTCGCCACGGCGTCTTGCTGGTAGCTCAGCCGGTCGCCCTCGTAGGCGAGCAGTTCGGTGAGCATGATGCCGATGTCCGGGACGTGCCGTTCGGTCCAGGACGGCATCGTCAGCTTCAACCGGTCCAGCAGCAATTGCCGGAAACTGGCGTAATCCTTGCTGAGGTAATCGATCTCGGCCGTTGCTTCCGCCGGTGGCGCGCTTTCCGCGACCGGCGCGCAGTCGACGTCGCCGCAGCTGCCGAACGTGAAGTCCACCTGGGCGTACCGCGGATCAAAGCCCGGATACGGCCTCGTTCCCGGTTTGCCGATCGGTCCGCATTCCACAATGGACAACCGGTAGGTCGACAGATCTCCGGCCCGGTCGACCGTCAGCCGTACCGCGTCGGCGAGGTCGGGATCGTCGCTCGCCCACAGTTCGACCGCGACGACCGCGATCCCGGTCACGCGCCGTCCGCCGTCGATCCGGAAATTGGCCGGCACCAACTCTTCCGGTGCCTTGCCGAAGAACCCCACCGTGAGCGAACGACCGTCGTCGCTCACGCCCACCGAGTCGATCCCGTTGCCGCCCGCGACGCGCACGTCCGCCCGGCGGCGCTCGTCCGCACAGCCGATCATGCCGCCCTCCCGGTGATGACGTCCTCGCGCCGTTCGCCGGTCGCGAGGAGGATGTACCCGATCTCGATCCGCAAAGTGCTCTCCTCCGCGGTGACCTCCAGGTGCTGCACGGTGATCAGGTCACCCAGCCAGCGGTGCAACGCGCCTTCCGCCGACGCCTGCACCGCCGCCGCCAGCTCCGGGCTGTTCGGCTCGAACACGAGGTCCAGCAGTCCGCAGCCGAAGTCCGGGCGCATCACGCGCTCCCCCGGCGTGGTGAAGAGCAGTTGCTCGATCAGGTCGAGCACGTGGTTCGCGTAGCCGGTTTCCGCGACCCGGCCGCGCTGGTCGAAGTGGAACGGGAAGTCAATGTCCACAGTGGTCACCTCCCCGTGACGGACTGTTGCATGACAAGCACAATCGGCGGACCGGGCGAAAGAGAGCCGAGGCACGTGCCGCCGCCCTGTCCGGCCGGAGGAAGTTGCGTGAGCATCGGCGTTCCACCCGCCAGCAGGGACGAAATGTTCGTCCACTGCACCGTCGCGCACGGCGGAGTCAGCGTGCACCCGGCGACGATCAGCTGGTCTTTCGTGGTGAGCACCGGCATTCCGTTCACCAGCGCCGCGGGCGGCCCGGCCGGGATCGCGGTCACCGCGCCGCCGTGCGGGCAGGTCATCGTCATTCCGCTGTGGAGCAGGAAACCCGGCATGCCGCCACCCCCTAGTTCGGAACGACGAAAGTGCCGTTGTTGACGATGACCGAGGTCCCGGCGAGCCGGATCGAGGCGAGACCGGGACCGCAGGACAGTTCGATCCCGGTCTCGTTGAGCTTGATGTACGGCCCGGACGGCCCCAGGATCTGCAGCTGGATGCCGCCGGTCGGACCGGGTTGCTGAGTGATCAGCAGGTAGTTCTGCGGCGGAACGCCCAACGGGGTCAGCGGCGTCCCGATGACGACCTGCGGCACCCCGGGCAGGATGCTCGACGCGATCGGCGGTCCTTCCTCGGCCACGTCGCGCCGGAACCCGGTCCAGATCGCGCGGCCGATGTCTCCGCTCTGGAACTCGACCCACACCCCGGAACCGACCAGCGGCACCACGTTCATGCCCGGCGTCGCGGTGCTCGCCCGCGCCCAGATGGCGTTGTCGCCCAGCACTTCGCGGACCCGCACCAGCAGCCGGTCGAGCCGCAGCGGGTCCACATTGGACACCACCACGCCCTCGTAGGTGCCGTCGAACCGCGTTTCTTCGGTCATGCGCTCACCTGCTGGGAGAAGGGGACGAAACCGTCCCTGGTCAGTCCGAAACTCTGCTTGTACTCGCCGCGTTTGATCTCGTGGGTGACCCGGTTGACGTAGTAGAGGCCGTCGTACGCGAGCCCCGCGCCGCGCACCCCGACCAGCGCGCGTGCCTTGAGCACGTGGCCGTACCGGAGCACGTCGAGCTTTCCCTGTCCGGTCACCGCGTCGGCCGCCTTCGCGGTTTTGCTGAGGCCGCGCAACAAGATGTCCGTCGTGGACCGGCCGTCCAGGTCCGGCAACGGCCGCTCCTGCAGGGCGACCGCGGGACGAGCGGCCAGCGGCGGGCGCAGCAACGCGAGGTCCGGCACCGGAATGGAAAACCCGATCTTGGTGTGCGGCTCGGTGATCCGGATCGTGTACTGCTTCCCGGACATCCCGTCGAAACTGAACGACAGGGATTCCACATTGGTCGCGGTCCCGGAATCGACGGTGAGCGCGGGCTGCACGACCCCGGCCCGGATTTCCGGGCCCCAGTACCCGATGCTCGCACCCGGCATCGGCCCCGGGGTCAGGTAGAACGCGTACCCCGCCTGCCGCGCCAGTTCCCGGAGATAGCCGAGATCGGTGTCGGACTGGCCGTCGATTCTCGACAGCGGCGGCTCCGGTTCCCACAGCCGCGCCGGTACCGGAGCGGGCACGATTCCGTACATCGCGTACTTCGCGAGGATCTTCAGCACCCGCACGTGCAGCGGCATCTCGAGAAAGATCTCTTCCTCATACCGCAGGTCCATCAGCGCGGTGAGGTCCTCGCCGGTCAGGGTGAGCCGCGACTCGCCGGGCCCCGCGCCCGGGCTCATCTCGTGCCGGGTGATCACGCCGTCCATCAGCACGTCCACCGAACCGCCGACGATCGCCGACAGCACGACCCGCGCGGGCGGATCAAGCAGCCCGGACGGCAGCAACGTCCGGGTGAGCACTGACTTCCGGCTCACCGCGAAGGTCAGCTGGAACCCGCTGCGCTCGCCCGCGGACGAGGTGACCTGCACGGACTGCAACGCGTCGATCAGCTCATGCGGCACCGGTGCGGCGAGGACGCGGCCGATCATCAACTGCAGCTGAAAGCTCTTACCCACCGGTCCCTCCCGCCGGAATCCCGGGCGGCAGCGTGATCCGCAGCCGGCGGCCCGGCTCCGCGGTCAGCGCGTCCGGATCCATCGCCCGGTTCGCGTCGGCGATCCGCCAGTACTGCTCGGCGTCGCCGAACACCTCGCCGGCGATGCGATCGAGCCGGTCGCGGGGTTTGACCACGCGCTCGCCGATCTGCGCGAGCTGCTCAGGCTGGGGCAGCAACCGCCGCTGGACGAAGCGGACCGAACGACCGTCCGGAAGGTCGCGGACCGCGGTGGGCAGACTGTAGTAACGACTGGTCGCGGAGAACATCAAGCACCTCCTAGACGGTCGGCACGCCGACGTCGGTCACCGGGTTGTCGACCCCGTCGGCGAATTGTTCTTTCTGCTGGAGATACGTCAGGTACAGCGTTCCGCCCTTGGCGCGCGCTCCCGGATCGCCGGGACGCGGGTAGCCGAGATCGTCCACAGTGAGCACCCGGACGGTGATGCTGACCTTGGCCCGGATCGGATTCAGCGCGGCGTCGAAGGCTTCCTCGGCGACGCTGAAGTCGGTGATCCGCACCGGCAGCACGCGTTTAGGCCCGAGCACCAGGACGGTCAGCGGTGCCTCGACCGGCACGATTTCCAGCTGCCCTTGGCCGGCTAGCTGGTCTTCGTTCTGCAGCTGGGCGTAGGTCGGCGAAAGGCTTTTCTCTAGCGCACACAGGACGGGGAACAATCCGTCGGGAAACTTCTCGGGCGCCGCGGTGGCGTCGAACTCGGCGTCGAACCGGTACGTCTCGTGCGAAGGCCCCTTGAGCCGCAACGCTTCCAGCCGGTCGCCCGGCTCCCCGCCGAGGCCCTGCACCTGCAGGGTCCGGGTGAGCGTGTCCGGGTTGTACTGGAACGGAATCGTCTTCGACGCCCGCCCGCTGTCCGGATCCACCAGCACGAACCCGCCCCGGACGGGATTCAGGCTCTGCGGAAAGGTGGTCATCGTCGTAGTCCTCCCCAGCGAACGGCGGAACGCCTTGCCCCAAAGCGTGCCGGGAGCGCGTCACCGAGCCGTCACCGATCAGCCGGCGACCTCGCGGATGCCGCGGTGAATCGAGCTCGCGATCGCCTCCGCGAGCGTGCCTTCCGCCAGCTGCGCCACCACGACCCGCCGCCGCGACTCCCGCCACCCCCGGCGCGGCGCGGCAGCCACCATCTGGCGCGCCAACTCGGCTTGCACAGCATCGCGAAGCTGACCAGGATCCTCAGCCAACCCGATCAACTCAACCGGCCGCCTCACGAATCCCACAGTGAATCGACCGCGCGATCGCCTCCGCGAGCGAACCCTCCGCCAACTGCGCCACCACGACCCGCCGCCGACCCTGGCGCGGCTGCCATCTGACGCGCCAACTCGGCTTGCACGGCATCGCGAAGCTGACCGGGATCCTCAGCCAACCCGGTCAGCTCAACCGGCCGCCTCGCGGATGCCGCGGTGAATCGAGCTCGCGATCGCCTCCGCGAGCGTGCCTTCCGCCAGCTGCGCCACCACGACCCGCCGCCGCGACTCCCGCCACCCCCGGCGCGGCGCGGCAGCCACCATCTGGCGCGCCAACTCGGCTTGCACAGCATCGCGAAGCAGACCAGGATCCTCGACCACCCCAGTCAGCACCAGCCGGTCGATCCGGACCTCGATCACCGCCGGAAATCCCGTTCCGGCACGGGAAGTTCAAGCTTCCGAAACTCAGTGCGCGCAGCGGCCAGCACCGTCTCCATCGTGATCGGCGACCCGGCCGCCGCAGCGAGAAAAGCCGCGTTGAGCGCGATGTTGCGGATCATCGCGCCGCTCGTCTGCAGCTGCGCCAACCGGCCGAAGTCGAGGCCCTCGCACGGGGCCCGCGTCGGAAACGCCTTCTGCCACATAATCTTCCGCTCAGCAGGCCCGGGAAAAACGAACTCGACCACAAACCTCAGCCGACGCAGGAAAGCGGTATCCAGCGTCGAACGCATGTTGGTCGCGAGGATCGCCAGGCCACGGTGCGCTTCCATCCGCTGCAGCAGATAGTCGACCTCGATCGTGGCGTACCGGTCGTGCGCGTCGCGGACCTCGCCGCGTTTGCCGAACAGCGATTCCGCCTCGTCGAAGAACAGGATCGCACCCTCGGCCGCGTCGAACAGCTTCCGCAGGTTCTTCTCGGTCTCCCCGATGTACTTGCTGACCACTGTGGACAGATCGATCCGGTAAAGGTCCAGCGCCAGCCGGTTCGCGAGCACCTCGGCCGCCATCGTCTTGCCGGTACCGCTCGGCCCGGTGAACAGCACGCTCAATCCCAGGCCGCGCTCACCGAAGCCCCACGTCTCGTGCACTCGCGTGCGCTGCCCCACCTGGTCGGCGATCTCGCCGAGCAACCGGCGGGGCTGCTCCGGCAGCACGAGATCGTCCCAGCCCGCCGTCGATTCGAGTCGCTGCGCGCGGCCGTCCAGCCGCGGCCGGGTGCGAACACGGCATTCCTGCCACACCTTCTCCGGATCGGCTCCGGCGACCGCGGCCACCGCCGCGATGCCCGGCAGGTCGAGCGCGAACTGCGCGGCCAGCGCGTCGATCACCGGCTGCTCGCTCCCGAGCGCCTCCCGCCACGCCAGCGCCCGTTCCGCCGGCGTCGGCGGGCTGACCTCGATCGACCGGAGTCCCGGCCCGCCTTCCCGCACGGCCAGCACCGCCGGTCCGGTGATCCGGTCGAGAAACCGGGAACCGTCCGCGTCGTCGGCTTCGAGGTACAACGCCAGCGGCAGCAAGGCGGCCTCGCGCTGCCAGCTGCGAGCCAGAAGGTCCAGCTCCACCGGCTGTGCGGGCAACGCGGCCGCTTCAAGTCGGTACGCCGCCAGTCCGGAGATCTCCGCGGCGTGCGCGGTGACCTGTCGTTTGGCGGCCTCGTCGGCACCGGTGAGCTGAACCGGACCGGCGAGCGCCCACTGGCTGGCGACTTCCTCGGCAATCCTCTGCTGCGAAGCCGACAGCTCGGTGAGAGCCAGCGGCGTGACCAGCGGACTCAGCCGGTCGTCGAGACTGTTGAGCCCCTTCAGATAGTTGACCGCGCGCTCAGCGGCCCGCAGCGGCGCGGACACCACGCCCTGCCCGGACACACCCTCGATGAGCTGCCAATACCGCAGACCGCCTTGCGGCGACACGGCTTCCCACGCCGGATCGGGCAGCACGCGAAGAGCCAGCCCGAACGTCGGATACGCCATGTGCGGATTGCCGTGCGCCTCGGCGCAAAGCCCGGCGATCGACGGATCCAGCTCGACCGCCGCGCACAGCAGCAAGGTGTCCCGCTCGAACCGCGACAGCCCGAGCCGCGCCGCCAGTACCGTCAGCGCGGGCGGCGGGTCGATCGCCTCGGCTTCCTCAATGGCGGCGGTCGAAACCTCTTCGCCGGGGTGTCGCAGCACCTCCCGCACCCACTCCAGCGACGCGGCGAGGAAGCGTCCGTTCGCCGCCTCCCAGGTCATGAGATCGTCACCGTCTGGGTGGCGTCGAACACCGGCTTCGGCCCGGTGCGGTCGACCAGCAGGCTGTCCACGCCGCCGATCCGCAGTCGCGCGAGATGGGTGCCCACCGGCGCGTCCGGGACGTCGAAGGTCAGGTCCGCGCCGGCCACCGGGTCCTCCGGCTGGGCCGCGACCGCACGCCGCTCCAGCACCGATCGCGACCCGAGTACCAGCAGCACCGGTTGCCCGGTCCGCACCGGAGGACGGCAGACGAGCTGGACCACCGCGGCGGTCCCGTCCCGCTGCACAGCCATCGGCATCGCGCTGGTGATCTCCGGCGCGACCGCGAGCGAGACCTCGTTCGTCGCCGTCGTGCCGGACACCACCGCCACCGACCACAGACCGGCCGGAAACGCCTGCGGCGGCCCCGTCAGCTCGAACCGGACCTCGGCCGCACTGCCCGGCACGACCGGAATCGAGACCGGCCCGGCCAGCAGCGGATGCGACAACCGGACCTCGTTCGCCTGGTCGAGATTCGCGCCCCGCAGAACGACGCGCCCGCCGAGTTTGACCGACGCCTGCTCGTGCTCGAGACCGTCGGGGCCGACCGCGACCGGCACCGCGGCGGTGAGCTGCGGGTACGGCGATTCGACGCTGGCAGCCGCTTCCGGCCCCCGGTCCAGCGCGCCCCGGCGCAGCACCGGCACCGCTGTCCGCGGCGGGCGGCGGCTGTCGATGAGCACCGGCCCGGCTTCGAACGCGACCGTGAGCCGGTAGCTGGTCTGGAACGCCGACCAGAGCGAGTAGATGTCCTTCTCCGCGAAGGACTGCCAGGTGAGCCGGACCAGTTCGGACTGTTCCGAGACGTCGCTGGGCGACTGCACCTGCCTCAGCCGCGCGCGACTGAGGTGCGGATGTTCGTGCAGCGTCCGCAGCGCACCGCCGAGCATCCGGTGCGCGATGGTGTCCGCGCCGCCCGGGACGTACGCGGTGAGCAGGTAGTGCAGGACGAGCGGCAGCTGCGGATCGCCGTGCTCTCCGGACCGCAGCCCTACGGGATCCTCGTTGCGCAGCGCCTCGTCGATGCCGATTTGGTAGAGGAACAGGTTCAGCTGCGGATCGCCGCTCGGCCCCGGCGTCTCGTGCGGAGGCCGCGCTTCGACCTTCGCGCCGCTCTCGACCTCACGCGCGCCTTCGAGGACCAGCTGGACCAGCGCCTCGGTCACGGCCTCGATCGCGTTGGCGTCACTCATCCCCGCTCCCGGAGGTAGTCGTCGAGGCTCAGCAACGGTTTCCGTTCCTTCGGCGGCTTCGGTGCCGCCGAAGGAGCCGGACGGGCAACGACCTCGACCCGGCCGATGCTGATGTGCACGTCCGGTTCAGCCGGTGCTTTCTGTCGCCGGATCACCAAGGGCTGCTGCAGTTGTTGCTGAGGCTGCGGTCCCGGTTCCGGACGGGGACGCGCGACTGGATGCGCACGGACCGGTTCGACCGCCGGCACCGGCGCGGCCCGTTCTGGTTCTGGAGGCACCAGGACGGCTTCTCGCTCCGCCGCGGCGACTGGCTGCAGTACCGTCTCTCGCTGCAGGTGTTCCGTACGCACTTCGTGCTCCAGCAACGATTCAGTGACCCGCTCCGAGCTCGATACGGTCGCGTGCTCGGTGTGCGTCCGTGACTCGACAACACTTTCTCGAACCACAGTGCCCGGCTCTCCCGGCTCGGAAACTTCGCGGACGCGCTCGATCACCGGAGGAGGGGACGGCACCGAGGTTTCCCGGACTCGCTCGACTGATTCCGGCCCCAGCACCCGGGTTTCGTGACCGCCTTCGACTCGCTCCGTGTGCGACACTTCGGTCTCGCGGACGCGCTCGACCGGACCCGGCAGCGTCGCCAAGGTTTCCTGGATAACCCGCCCCAGACCCGGAACCTCGCGGACCCGTTCGGTTTCCTTCGTGACCACCGGCTTCTGCTCCGATTCGGTGAACGTGCCCATCGGCAACTCGGGCTCCGCCCCGACCGGACTGGCGGGTTCGAACAACGTCGGCACGAGCGGCCGGATCGGCGGCGCGTCGATCCGGCCCAGCAGCCGGTCCACGAAATCGTTCATGCCATCGTCCCCGCGAGTTCCAGATACCGCCGGCGCCGCCCCGGACTCACCGCGAGCACCTCCGCCTCCGACCAGCCGTAGGCGAGCGCCAGCGCGTGCACGTCATACAACAACCGCCGCGCGCAGGCTTCCAGCTCCGCCCACAGATAAACCGCGATGTCGAACGGAGACGCCCACCGGTGGCCGCACACCGCGCAGTCCAGGTCGATCCGGACGTCCGCCTGCGGATCGCCCGCGGCCAACGCGTCCGGGAGCGCGCCGAGCACCGCGTCCGGCAACTCGGACCGCTCCACCTCTTGCCCGCCGGTCCGCGCGGTCACCACGCACCGTTCGAGCAACGCCCGTCTACTGTGGACTTCCAGCAGATCCCGGCTCGTCACCGCACGGAACTCGACCTCGTACCCGTCGACAGCCACGATCGCGGCAGCGTCCACTTGCGACGGACGCAGATCCCGGCTCGACAGTTCCAGCTCAAGTTCCTCACCACACGAAGGACAGCTCACGAGGCACGGAAACGCGGTCCCGAAGCACCGTTCCCGCAGGGCCAGCAGGAATTCGTCCCGCCGGCCCACCGCGAGATCGCCGACCTCGCCCGGTTCCGCACCGCCCGCCACAGCCAGCGCGAGCGCCCGCCGTACCGCGCCCAGCCCGTGCGCCGCCTCCCATACGTCGAGAAGGCTCGCTTCGGTGAACATCACGCCGGGTCTTCGAAGGACGTGTCCTGCGGCTCCGAAACCTCCTCGGCGACCCACCCCTCATTCTCGACCTTGATGTGCTGCACGGCGACCGCGTTGGCGTTGGAGTCCAAATCGGACACCGGCTGCCATTCCGAGACCCAGCAGTTGAAGACCTGATAGGACAGTACTTTCTGGCCGCCCTCGTCGAACACGTCGACGATGAGGTCGCGGCGGAAGTCCTTGAGCGAGGTCTCCAGCCCCTGCCCGGAGTTGGCGAAACTCCACACCCGGTTCGCCCACTGCGCGAACACCTTGTCCGCGGTGACGCCGCGTTCGAGGGTGATCGCGTCGTATTCGGTGCGGCCGGGCAGTTTCGCACTGGTCGCCGGATCGCCGCCGGACCGGTGCTTGATCACCTCGGTGCTCCGTTTGAAGCCGGTGATCTTGCTGACCCCGAGCAGATAGTCGCCGCCGCTGAACTTCACCCGGAACCGGAAGTTCTTGTACGGATCGCGCCGCCTCGTCTTGCTGTCGGACATAACGTCTACCTCCTGCTACACCTGGATCTGGCCGGCGAGCTGCTGGATGTGGATGAGCACGAACTCGGCGGGCTTCAGCGGGGCGAACCCGACCAGGATGTTGACGATGCCGCGGTCGATGTCGTTCTGCGGATTGTTCGTCGCGTCGCATTTCACGAGATAGGCGTCCTTCGGCGTACGGCCCTGGAACGCGCCTTGCCGGAACAGATTGTTCATGAACGCGCCGACGTTGAGCCGGATCGACGACCACAACGGTTCGTCGTTCGGTTCGAACACCACCCACTGCGTGCCGCGGAAAAGGCTTTCCTCGATGAAGAGCGCCAACCGCCGCACGGGCAGGTATTTCCATTGGTTCGCGAGCACGTCCGCGCCGCGTTGGGTGCGCGCGCCCCAGATCACGTTCCCCACCGAAGGCATGCCGCGCAGGCAGTTCACGCCGAGCGGGTTGAGCACGCCGTTCTGCAGGTCGGTGAGCCGGACGGTGAGACCGCTGACCCCGTTCAGCGTCGCCTCGGTTCCGGCCGGGGCCTTCCAGACGCCCCGCTGGACGTCCGTACGCGCCCAGGTTCCCGCGATCATTCCGCACGGAGGGAAATTGCGAACGAAGTTCTCCTGCTTGGGATCCGGCTGTTTTACCTGCGGGAAGTACAGCGCCGCGTTGCGGGCGAAATCGTTGTTCATCACGAATCCGTCCGCCTTCACGGCCTTGGCGACGACATCCGGCGCCTGCCATTGCGGGTCCGGGTCCACGATCAGCATCGCCCGGCGGTCCACGCAGAACTTGATCGCGTCGTCCAGCACGCTCTGCGCGCCGCCGATGAGCCCCGGTGCGCCCGGCAGGCAGAGCATGTTGAAGATGTCGGTCTCGAGCAAGGCGTACATGCCGGTTTGCTGCACCTTGTCGCCAAGGTAATCCGCGCGCCGCGGCGTGGGCCCGTTGGCGCCCTGGCCCGCTTCGGTGTACCAGATGTCTTTCTTCGTGGTGTCCTGGAACGGATCCTGCCCGTCCTCCAGCCCGGCGGAACTGTGCGCGGTCGGCCGTCGCTCGGCGTTCTCGACCGATCCGATCAACGTCGAGGACGCGATGACGTTCCCCAGTGTGCGCGGGGAATTCTTGTCGATGCTGACGTTGAGGTACTGCTCGGTGACTTTGCTGGTCCGGTCGTGCACAGTCAGGTTGTACAGCTGGTTGAGCTCGTCCTTGACGGTGTTGTAGTCGACCCGCGCCAGCAGCGTTCCGTTGGCCCAGGTTCCTTCTCCAGCCGCGTTCAGCGTCGGCCCCGCCGGCAACACGATCTTCGCCCGCGCGGCCGCGGGCGGTGGCGTGGTGTCCTCGGCAGCAGGCTGGCCCGTGCCGGACGGCGGGGTGGTCGGCTGCGCGGTGCCGAACACCCGCACGATTTCGGCCTCGCTGCCGCCGTTCTGGTAGAACTGCCAGACCGCGTAGCTGAGGTCGCTCGCCGGATCGAGGCCGCCGAACTGCTGTTCGTAGTCCTCCCAGCTCGTGATGTGCACCGCCACGTTCGTGACGCCGCGCGGTGCGGTGCCGACGAAAGCCGCGACCGAGGTGGGCACCCCGATGATGGTCCGAACCGCGCTCGGCAGTTCGTCGATGTAGACACCCGGAAAAGTGGGCGTGATGGGCATGGCCGTCTCCCTCCGCGGCTTTCTCGGCCGTGGTCGTGAGCGTGCACTGGTTCCGTCACCGCGGCGTCACGTCGCCTTCGCCGGCGCCGATCCGGCTCAGCCAGCGGTCCACCGACGCGAGAACCTGTTCGCGGGTCGTGAGCACCTCCGACGTCGTCGCGTCGGTGCGCACGTCCGCGGTGGTCGTGATGCGGACCCGCAGCTGTCCTTCGGAAGTGCACCACGCCCGAAGGACGTGCAGCGCGATTCGCTCCGGGTCCGCACCTGCCATACGGTGCAGTACAACGGTTCCCCGTCACCGCACCGTCACCCGGATCAGGCGAGCAACGCCCGCACACCCGGGCTGGGCCGCACGCCGAGTTCGGTGTGCAGCAATTCCGCCAAGGCGCGATAAGCCCGCACCGCTTCCCCGCGATTCCCCTCGAGAAGATGAACCCGGATCAGACAGCGATGCGCGCTCTCCCGCAACGGTTCGGCGTCAACCGCGGTGAGCGCGGCGTCGATCGCCTCGGAGAACCGGCCCGCTTCGCCGAGCCGTCCCGCCAGGCATTCCAACGCGTGCAAGCGAAGCTGCCGCCACCGTTCACGGAAGACGAACAGCCAGTCGTCGTACCAGTCCGGCAGCAAATCGGTCGACAGCAAACCGATCACCGGTTCGCTGTCGTCGGGAAGCTCCGCGTCGGCGGACGCGAGCGAACGCGCCAGGCTCGACGCGGCTTGCACGTCGACGGCCGCGGTGTCCGAGAGCGACAGTCGCTCGGCCGTCGCCTGCACCAGATCCCGATGCACCCGGCCGATCCGCCACAGCGTGGTGCGGAGGCTCGCCGCACCGTGTTCCTCCGACGAGTCCGCCCACAGCGCGTGCGCGACCTCGGCCCGCCGCACGGGCCGGTCTCGAAGCGCCAGATAAGTCACTAACCGTTGAGCCGCACGGGAAAGCGGCCGCGCGTCAGCCGCGCCGTCCACCGCGAAGGCCGGCAACGTCTGCACGACAAGCACCGACGCCGTTCCAGTTCCCTCTCCCGATTCGTAGTCCACCGTTTTCGCCCGCGAACCGACCATCCGAACCGACACCCCCTCGATCCACGGCAGCGTCCCCCGCGAGCGCTGCCGGTCGTACTCCGATGATCGTGACCGTGCCGCCGCCGCGCCATCCGTGCTACCACGTAACTTCGCTCACGGTCGTTCCCGCGCCCGCGTGAACGACCCTCCCGGACCTGCCCCGGCCAGCAGTCTCTGGTCCCGCAGGAAGGAAAGGAACTGGAGATACGTGCGCTGGTTGAACGCGTTGGCCGGCCAGATCTCGTCACCCGGCCGCAGCGCCGCACCAGCCATTCGGCGGTACCGCGCGTTGATCGCCTCGGAGACCCGGATGAACACCCCCACGTCCCCGATCGACGCGATCCGCTGCGACACCGGCACCCCCTGCGCTTCCCCGGCGAGAAACCGGTCGAGAGTGGTGCTGGTGATGACCCGGGCCAGATACCCGCCGAACTCGCGCCACGCCTGCTGCTCCGCCGGCGTGTACCCGGTGAGATCCCAGTTGGCCGAGTCGAATATGCCAATCACACTGCCGAACATCTGCGCCACCACACTGCTGACGCCCTGCGCGACCGCACCCGCCGTCTGCACCCCGGACGCCAGCCCGGTCGCGACGCGCTGAGTCCATGCCGCGACCGCCGGCGCGACCGTGTCCGTCACGCTCACGCCGTAACTGCCCGACGCTCGCGCGCCGGCCTCGGCCCCGAGACTGAACGCGGCCGCCACCCAGCCTTCCTCCCCCGAGAAAAGCCCGGTACTGACCGAAAACCCCACCCCGGCAAGCAGTTTCACCGCGACGTTGACGCTTCCGCCCGCATACGCGCCGGACACATTTCCCGCTCGGCCGGCCGGGCCGAGCCGGAGCGCGAAGACGATCGCTTCGCTGCCTCCCGCGGTCACGCCGACCCCGAGTTCGGCGTAACCGATGACGTCGGTCGTCACCTCGCCGGACTCGATGTTGACGAAGACCATCGTGTCCTGCCCCGCGCCCGCCCCGACCACCGCACCGGCATTGCCGGAAGCGCGCATCCCGATCGCGGCGCCGGTGATCGCCCACCCCAGCAACCTCAGCGGCGCGGACAACACCGAGACGGCCACCCGCGCGGCGCCGAAGATCCGGTTGCCGCGAAGATTCGTGACCACCGCCCGGGTGTCGGGCTCAGCCTGCCGGGCGACGCCGGGCGCACTGGCCCCGGACACCTTGACCGGCCCGCCGCTGACGACCGCGTCCGCCGCCACGTCCGCCGACCGTTCGAGCTGATGCCCGGCCGCCGGTCCGCCGCCGCGCCGCTGCTGGACGACATGCGCCAGTTCGTGTGCGAGGGATCGATTGCCGGACGCCGTACCGGGCCGGTATTCCCCAGTACCGAACACGATCCGCTCGCCCACCGTGTACGCCTTCGCGCCGAGCCAGGCCGCCGAATCGGCTGCCGTCCGGTCCGAGTACACGCGCACTTGGCTGAAGTCCTGGCCGAAGCGCTGCTCCATGAAATGCCGGATGTCCGGTTCGAGCGGGTTTCCTCCGCGCGCGGGCTCAGGCCCGGGTTCGGCCGGTCCCGGCGCGGGCACCCGGACGTGCTGCTCCATCGAGGACCCTCCCGATCACTGGACCACCGGGGCAGTGTCATCGGGATCCGTCACCGCTACGTCACCGTTTTTCGCGGCGACGGCCGGTAAATTCGGCATATTCCTTTTCCCCGCGACGCTGCCGTCGGTCAGCGAGCGCGCCGGTCGCGAACCCACTGCGCCAGCCGCACCCGGGATTTGAGGCCGAGCTTGCGGTAGACGTTGCGCAGATGCGTCTCCACCGTCCGCTCGCTGAGGAAGAGCGCGGAGGCGATGTCCGCGTTCGACAGTCCCTTCCCGACGAGCACGGTGATCTCCGATTCCCGCCGGGTGAGCGGCCCGGACCGCTGCGCAGGTACCGAATGCCCCTGCTTCACGATCCGCTCCGGCCAGGGCGCACTGCCGGCCGCGGTGAACGCCGCCGTCGCCGAGGACGCCATCACCTCCGCCTCCGACGGGTCCAGCAGTTCGGCCAGCTCCAATTCCGCTTGCGCGGCAAGCAGATTCATCCCGAACCCGCGAAGCACGGTCGCCGAACCACGCAGCCGGTCGACCGCCTCCGTCGCGTTCCCCCGGGCCGCCTCGGCGAACCCCTGCTGGCGGTCGGCGAGCGCGTGCAGCACCGGAGCGTTGCTGCCCGCCCCGCGAAGCAGGCCGACCACGCGGTCAGCCTCCGTCAGATCTCCCCGCTGCACCGCTGCGTATCCAGCGAACGACACTCGGAGACAGTTGAGCTGCGTGTCGCCGAACGGCAGCGTGTCGGTCAGCGCCGGGGCTTGTGCCGCGACCCCTCGCCGCACCGCCAATGCCGTCGCCGCCAGGTCGAACGCGTCCAGCAGATCGATCTGCGAAGGGTCGTAATGCCTGCGCGCGTCGGCCAGGTCCGCCGCTGCTTCATCAAGATGACCTCGTTCCGCACGGACAAACGCCCGTCCAGCAAGGGTTCGCCCCACCAGCCGATCCTGCCCGACCCGGCGCGCCTCGGCCACTGCACTGTCCATTTCAGACAGTGCGGTCCGGAGATCCCCGGAGAAGTACCGTGTGGTCGCAAGCATTGTCTGCAGATAACACGTGGCAGACGGCAGCCATTGCCGCACCGCCGGAGTACTGCTGACATCCGCGACCCGGATCGCCGTGACGAGATCACCGCGCAGCGTTGACAAACCGTTGAGCATCATCCGCGGAGCGAACGCGAGCCGCGGGCCTTCGTCGCCACAGCGAAGCGCAAGCTCCAGCGCACTGCGCAACTCCACGACCGCCGTCTCGACATCACCCGACAACGCCGCCAGCGCCCCGGCCCCGAGATGCGCGACCGAATGCGCCCCCGGAGTGTCGCTTGTGGACGGAAGCGCGACGAGTTCCTGCGAAATCACCGCAAGCTCCGGAAAATCGCCGTGCCGCAACGCGATAATCCAATGGATCAGCAACCGCGTCGGCGGATCCGTGTCCGGACGGCGACCGCTGGCCCTCGCCAGCCCGACCGCCGCCGGAAGGTTCCCGCGCTCGACTTCGAGCAACGCCTGCAAATGCCGCCACGCCCGCCGACGCTCGGTGTCCTGCCCACGCCGCTCGCTGAGCGCGACCGCGTCCTGCAACAACTCAGCGGCCTCGTCCAACCGGCCACGCCCCTGCTGCAATCTCGCTAAGTCGACAAGCAACGCCGGCACCGCGTCCGGCCGCGCATCACGCGCCCGCCGCAACGCGGCCGCGAGATACTCAGCAGCTTCGTCCAAATCCCCGACGGTCAGCGCCCGGGTTCCCGCAGCGCTGAACGCCTCGATCGCCCGGTCCACCGGAACGCTGTTCCCGCCGGCCGCGTAATGCGGCGCCGCCGCGACGGTACGGTCCGCGCGATGCAGCGCCGCCCCGATCGCCGCGTGCAGCGCCCTTCGCTCAGCGAGCAGAAGTTCGTGATAAACCGCCTCGGCGTAAAGAGGATGCGCCACCTGATAATGCGGCTCGACCTCCGACTGATGCTCAGTGACCAGCCGGCGCCCGACCAGCCGCCGCAACGCCGCGTGCAGCGCGGGCAACCCCATGCCGGAGACATCGGCCAGCACCTCCGGCCGCCCGTGCGTCCCGGCGACCGCGACCACCTCCAGCAGCCGCCGGTCCACCTCGCCGAGCCGGCTGATCTGCTCCCGCACGATGTCCCGGATCACCTCCGGCAACGGCCCGCACATCCGGCTCGCGACGAGATGCCGGGTCAGCGCGACGACGAACAACGGGAACCCGGACGCGCGCGCGGTGACCGCACGCAGCAACGCGAGCGGCGGCGGCGTGCCCAGGACGTGCTGCACCAGATCGCGCACCGCCTGGTCGGTGAGCGGCGCGAGTTCGAGCAGCCTCCCCGCCTGATGCCGCCGGGTCGCCTCCGCCATCGCGTCGAGCGCCTCGTTGTCGACGCCCGAGCGAAAACACCCGATCACGAGCAGCGGCAGTTCCTCCGCGTTGCGCCCGAGATAGTGCAGCAGTTCGATGGTCCCCCGATCAGCGCAATGCAGGTCGTCGACGACGAGCAGCACCGGACTACCGACGGTGAGCTGCCGCGTCGCCGCGAGCACCGCTTCGCACATCCGGGTGCGCTGCAGTCCCGGATCCCCGGATTCGGGTGAAACCGGACGCAGATCGGGGAACAATGCGCCGAGATTACCGGGCTCCGGAGAAAATCCGGCGGATTCACTCAGATGGCCGCGGAAAGCCTGGACGATCGGCGCGTACGAAAGGCCCGACAACAACGGGTCCGCGCGCCCCTCGACAATCGCGAATCCCTTGCCGCGAGCCGCCCCGATCGCCTCGGCGGCCAGCCGGGACTTGCCGATCCCCGGCTGCCCGCAGACCACGACCGCGCCCCCTCGCCCGGTGCCCGCGGCGTCGATCGCCCCTGCCAGCACAGCGAATTCGGCGTCCCGGCCAATCAGCGGAACGCCCGGTTCGGATCCGCGATACGAGCCGACCCCGCCTCTTCGAGGCAGGTCCGCACTCCCGGCCGGTGCTGCGTCCATTCGCCAGCCTCCCCGAACAAGTGCCCTCGAAACCATACCGCCCGAGAGCGGAAGCACGAGCGAATTTCTCACCAGGGGAAAATGGGAAGGAGAATCTGGCCGCTGACCTGCGGAAGCCGCATCCGGGCACGCGGGGCCAGACCTGCGCCGCACAGCTGAGGACAATTTTCCGGATGTGGGCAATGGGGTGAATGGGACCGAGGAGCAGTTCCGGCGACGGTTCGAGGGGCTCCGCGGAAACGGCGTGCGCGGCGATCTAGCCGGGTTCGGCTGTGCTGAGCGAACCGCCGGGTTCGGCTGTGCTGAGCGAACCGCGGAGGTCACCGCCTTCGTGGCCCGATGCCATGCCTTCGCCGCTGCTCCACGACCGAGCGCGCACACACTCCGGAACGCGCTGCCCGCCGCTCCGGGAACGCCTGCGCATGCACTCGCTTGCCCGGCCGCCGCCGAAGATCCACGGCACGGCAGCCCTCCGGTGCACCACCCCGGACCCCGGCGGTGGGGGCGCCCACACCCGGACGCCCCCACCGGGGTCACTCCACCAGCAGATCCTCAATCATGATCGGAATGCTCCGCACCCGAATCCCGGTCGCGTTGCACACCGCGTTCGCCACCGCGGCCGCCATGCCCACCGCGCCGATCTCGCCTACTCCGCGGGCGCCGACGGCGTTGTGCAGCGTGTCCGGGTATTCGACGAACTGCACGTCGATCTCCGGGATGTCGGCGTTGACCGGCAGCAGGTAGCTCGCGAAGTCCGCGTTCGCGAAGCGGCCGCTCGGCTCCACTTCCAGCCCCTCGTGCAGAGCCGCGGACACGCCCCAGATCATGCCGCCGGACAGCTGGCTCCTCGCTTGCGTCGGGTTGATGATCCGGCCGCCGTCGAAGACGCCCAGCATCCTCGACACCCGGACCTCGCGGGTCAGCCGGTGCACCCGGACCTCGCAGAACTGCGCGCCGAACGAGCTGAACGAATGCTTCGTCATCTCCTCGCCCGGGGCGGAGGAACCCTTGGCGGACAAGGATTCCCGGCCGATCTCGCGCAGCAGTTCACCGAACGGCATGGTGCCGCGGTTGCCGTGCAGCAGGCCCTCGGCGTACGTGACCACCTCGCCCTCGAACGGCGCGCCCGGTTCGGCGGCGAGCGCCACCAGTTCGTCAAGCAACTCGGTCGCCGCGAGCATGATCGCGGTGCCGGTGCTCGCCGTGGCGGTCGAGCCACCGGACATCCCGCCCGGTGCGTACCGCGAGTCGCCCAGGTGCGGGGTGACGCGTTCCGGGTCGATGTCGAGGGATTCGGCCCCGATGGTGGCCAGCACGGTGAGCAGCCCGGTGCCCGGGTCGGCCCCGCTCGTGGAGACGTCCGCGGTCTCGTCCGCGTTGAGCGTGATCTCGACCGTCGCAGGGAAGCGCAGCCCCGGGAACATCGCGGTCGCGGTGCCCATGCCGACGAGCCAGTCGCCGTCGACGTGCCCGCGTGGCGACCGGTTCGCCCAGCCGAACCGCTGCGCCCCGATCTCGTAGCACTCGTCGAGATGCTTGCTCGACCACTGCAGATCGACCCCGGGCGGAGCGAGCGAACTGTTGCGCCTGCGGAGTTCGATCGGGTCCATCTCGAGCGCGATCGCCAGTTCGTCAACAGCGCTCTCAAGCGCGAACGACCCCGACGCCTCCCCCGGCGCGCGCATGAACGTGCCCGGCGGAATGTGCAGCGGCACCATCTTCTGGCTGATCGACAGGTTCTGCGTCGCGTACCACTCGCGCGACGTGCCGTGCGACGTCGGCTCCACAAAGGACCGGCTCATCGACGTGGCGGACCAGGAATCGTGCTGCACCGCGATCAGCGTGCCGTCGCGGTCCGCGCCCAGTGCCACCTTCTGCACCGTCGCCGGCCGGTTCGCGGTCGCCGTGAACACCTGCTCGCGGGTGAGCGCGCACTTCACCGGCCGGTCCAGCGCCTTGGCCGCGGCCGCGGCCAGCATCCCCGGAGCCGAGGTACCCGCCTTGCCGCCGAACGCCCCGCCCACATACGGGTTCACCGCGTGGATCGCCGACGGCTCGATGCCCAGCACGCCGGCCATTTCCATGGCCTGCAGGTGACTGGCCTGGTTTCCGCTGTAGAGGGTGAGCTCGCCGCCGTCCCACTTCGCGACCGCCGAATGCGGTTCCATCGCCGCGTGGTTCTGCGTCGCGGTGCGGTACGTCTGCGAGACGACGACCGGGCTCTGCGCCAACGCGTCCACAATAGACTCGACACCGTCGGCGAGCACCTCGATCGACGGCGCGGCTCCCCGGCTCTCCGGCGCGTCCTCCGCAGTCGCGAGCCCGTCCTCCATCGACGTCTGAGCGGGCTTTTCCTGGTACGAGACCTCGATCAGCCCCGCCGCGTCCCGCGCCTGCTCGAACGTTTCCGCCACGACCAGCCCGATCGGCTGCCCGTAGAACACCACGTCCCGGTCGTGCAGCGGCAGCCACACGTCCCCCATCAGCTGCGACTTGAACGGGTGCAGTTCGAGCGGGTCGAACGGGCTGTAGACGCTGACCACGCCGGGCGCGCCCTTCGCCGCGGTCACGTCCATCGCGGTGATCTCGCCGTGCGCGATCGTGCTGAGCACGATGTACCCGTACAGCATGCCCGGGAGAGTGCGGTCCAGCGCGTAATCGGCCTGGCCGGTGACTTTCCGCGGACCGTCCAGCCGCGCAGTCATGCCCGGCTCCCTTCGGTCAGTTCGAGCAGCGCGCGGACGATCGTCCGCTTCAGCAGCGAAGGTTTGAATACGTTGCCGGACAACGGCTTTGCCCCGTCCACCGCGACCGCGGCGGCAGCGGCGAAGGCTTCTTCGGTCAGCTCCGCGCCGCGCAGCGCCTCTTCCACGGCGGGCAGCCGCCACGGCACCGTCCCGACCCCGCCCGCCGCCACGCGCGCGTCGGCGATCTTGCCGTCGCGCACGTCGAGCGCGACCGCCGCCGAGCACAGCGCGAACTCGTACGACTGCCGGTCGCGGATCTTGAGGTACGTGGAGTTCTCCGCCCAGTCGAGCCGCGGCACGCGCACCTCGGTGATCAGCTCGCCGGGACGCAGGTCGTGCTCGATTTCCGGGGTGTCGCCCGGTTCGCGGTAGAACTCGGTGAGCGCGACCGTCCGGGTGCCCTCGGCGCCGGCCAGCACGACCTCCGCGTCGAGCGCGACCAGCGCTACCGCGACGTCGCTGGCGTGGGTGGCCACGCAGGAGTCGCTGGTGCCGAGGATCGCGTGCATCCGGTTGACGCCGGAAATCGCCGAACAGCCGCTGCCCGGCGAACGCCGGTTGCACGGCATGGCGACATCACGGAAGTACGAGCACCGCGTGCGCTGCATCAGGTTGCCGCCGATGCTGGCCATGTTCCGCAGCTGCTGCGACGCGCTGAGCAGCAGCGCGCGGGAGATCGCCGGGTACACGCCGGGATGCGCGGCGATGTCGCCCATCCGTTCCAGCGCGCCGAACCGCAGGCCGTCGGCGGTGTCGATGCCCCGCAACGGCAGGTCGTTGATGTCCAGCACCTGCTGCGGGGTGAGGACGTCGAGCTTCATCAGGTCGACGAGGGTGGTGCCGCCTGCCAGGTACGTGCCCGCGCTGCCCAGCGCGTCCTCGACCGTGGCGGGTGCGGTGAGCTCAAACGGTCGCATCGGCCTGCCTCGCCTGTTCCACGGCGCGCACGATGTTCGGATAAGCCGAACAGCGGCACAGATTTCCGGACATGAACTCGCGGACGTCGGACACGTCGTCGCGCACCGCGGCGACCGCCGACATCACCTGACCGGACGTGCAGAACCCGCACTGCAGCGCGTCCTGGTCCACGAACGCCTGCTGCACCGGGTGCAGTTCGTCCTCAGTGGACAGTCCTTCGACGGTGGTGACGGGACCGCGCACAGCGGCCGCGAGCGTGAGGCAGGACAGCACCGGCTTGCCGTCGACGTGCACGGTGCAGGCGCCGCACTGACCGCGGTCGCAGCCCTTCTTCGGGCCGGTGATGCCGAGCCGCTCGCGCAGCGCGTCCAGGAGGGTCACTCCCGGCTCGACGCTGACCTGTTCGGTTCTTCCATTGACTTCAAGGGAAATGTCCACAGTAGGGTTCGCTTTCCCGCAGCCCGTCCGCGGCGGACGTCCTGCGGCGTGATGGTGGTGGTGACGGCCCTTCGGGAACACGAGCCGCCGGGGTAAACCGGATATTCATCCGCTTGGCTCGCTTTGAACGAGGCTAGCGGATTAGAATCCGCTACGCAACGAAGTGGAGCTGCTCCAGGTGAGGCTGGAGCGGCTCCAGGTCAGACAAGGCGAAGCAAACGCGGGAGGCGCGATGCCGGTGAGCCCGCGGCGGGCGGACACCCGGCGCAACCACGAACGGATCCTGGCGGTGGCCGCGGAAACCGTGAGCCGAGCGGGAGAAGTGTCGTTCAACGCGGTCGCCAAGGAAGCGTGCGTCGGCGTCGGCACGGTGTACCGGCACTTCCCCACGCCGGAGTCGCTGGTGCTGGCCGTCTACGAGCGCGAGGTGAACCAGCTCGTCGAGATCGTGCCCGAATTACTCGCCAAACATTCCCCCGATCAGGCGTTGCGCGTCTGGATCGTGGACCACCTGGCGCACTACATGATGACGAAACGCGGGCTGGCCAACGCGTTGCGCGCGTCGCAGAGCGAACTGCCGACGCAGGCGTACGCGCGGATGATCGACGCACTGGACACCCTGCGGAAGGCGAACGCGGAAGCGGGCACGATCCGGCCGGACCTGAAAACGGAAACGCTGATGCGCGGCCTCGGCGGGCTGTTTTTCCTTACCCCGGACGGAGATTGGAAGGCGGAGACCGAAGGAGTGGTCGACCTGGTGTGGCACGGAATGCGACTGGACTGACCGCGTCAGGCCTCGGCGAGAGCTTCGATGACGGCCCTCGCGCTGGCTTTCGGATACGCCGTCGGACCGTTGTGACCGCCGGGCCAAGTGGTCAACGGCAGGTCCAGTTCCCGGGCCAGTGCCTGCGCGCAAAGGCAAGTCCACAGCGTGCCGGACTTCTCGCCCGCGCCCACGATCACCCGGTCTCGATGCGTGCGAAGGGCCTCGATGTCCAGGCGGTAGTCGCGCGCGGCGCCGAGATCGTGTTCAAAGTAGAACGACATGTCCTGGAAGAACTGCGGCGTCACCACGAATTCCGGGGCATCGGCCTCGCGCTCGGCCGGATTCAGGCCGATCAGAGCCGCGAGTTGCTGCAGCGCCGGCACGGTGCCGTCAGTCTGAAAAGTCTGGGCCAGGCGCGCGATCCCGGCGTCTGTTTCTTCCCGCGCCGCGCCGCTGAGCAGATGAGTGTCCGGCGGTTCGTGAGCGACCAGCTTCACGACGTCGTGCGGGTAGCGGGCCAAGAGATCCAGAGCGATCAGACAGCCGATGCTCGTGGCGAAGAGGAAGACGCCGCCACCGCCGAGCGTCTCGATCAAGCTGTGCAGGTCATCGGCATGCGTCTGGATCGTCGGAGACGGCGCGCCCGGGGCGAGCGGGCTGCGCGAGATGCCGCGGCGATCGTAGGAGACCACCTCGAACCGCGGCTTGAGCATCTCTCGCATCGGATCTGTCTGATGTGCCTGACCGGCTCCGCCTGGCACCATCACCAGCACCGGACCTTCTCCGGCTGTCTGCCCGCGAAGAGTGCAGCCGTCGAGTGACACTTGCAATGAGCTTCCCACCATGAACGCCCCCCCCAAGGCTCTCTGACCAGGGTAGCGCTGACCAGCCCGCCGGATCAGGCCGCGACGGCTCGGCGGAGGGCGTCGAGATAAGCGGCCGAGGACGCGGCTCCGGAAACCACGAACTGACGGTTGACGATCACCGTCGGAACGCCGCTCACGCCGAGCGCCCGTCCTTCGCGGTGGTCATCCCGGACAGCGTCCGCGGAACCGTCGCTGTCGAGCAATGCTTGCGCGTCGTCCTTGTCGAGCCCGGCGTCGACGCCGAACTGCAGCAACGAAGCATGGTCGGCGATATTCGCCCCTTCGCCGGTATAGGCCCGCATCAGCCGTTCGCGAAAGTCGTTCCCGTGCCCGCGGGCCTCCGCGAAGTGCGCGAGACGGTGCGCGTCGAACGAGTTCACCAGGAGCGCGTCCCGCATCCGATAGCGCAACCCCAGCTCCGCGGCCAGCTCGCCGACCTGGTCGACCGCGGCCTCCGCGTCGGAGAGGCTGAGCCCGAGGTCCCGTTCGAGCCTGCGCGGGATGGTCAGGTCCGGCACCTTCTTTTCGTCGGGGTGCAGGTCGTAACTGCGCCACCGGACGCGAACGTCCTCAGCGCGCTCGAATTCGGACAACGCGACCTCGAACCGCCGCTTGCCGATATAGCACCACGGGCACAGAAAGTCGGACCAGATTTCGACCGCGATCTTCGTCATGCCGCAAGAATAGGGATCCCTGCGCCGCACTGAAAAGCACTGACAAGCACTGACAATTTGGTAAGGTCCATTCGTGGATGCGACCAGCCCTGGACGAAGCCCGGCCGCCGCGCCGCTGGACGCGACGTTCCGCAAGGACTGCCCCGGCCGCCCGCTCTTCGAACAGGCGACCAGCCGCTGGGGCCTGCTCATCCTCCTGGCACTCGCGCCGGGCGCGCTGCGGTTCGCGCAGCTTCGCGACCGGATCGGCGGGATCAGCGAGAAGATGCTGACGCAGAACCTGCGCACCTTGGTGCGCGACGGACTGCTCGACCGCACGGTCGAAACCGAGACGCCGCTGCGGGTCTCGTACTCGCTCACCGCCATCGGGCACGACCTGAGCGGACGGCTGCGCGGTCTCATCGACTGGAGCGAGCAGCACGGCGAGGAGATCTCGGCCGCCCGTACGCGGCACGACGCACGGACCCCGCAATCGGCTTCGGCAGGAAAGCGCGCGACCACCGTATAAAAAAGATCTTCGAGAAATACTCATCCGGGGAGACGCGCGCTTTTACCCGATAGATTAAGCCGCTATTGACATTCCGCAGATCATTCCGAAGTGGACAGCACCTTCAAATCCACCCCAGCCCGCTCGAAATGCCCCCGCGGATCCGGCACCAGCTTGCGCTTCTCCAGATCCATCAGCCCCAGCGTGCACTTGATCTCGGCCGACAGCGTCCCGTCCAGCTTCACGATGCGCGAGGTCATCCAGAACACCTTGCCCTCGCTGAACGACGCGTCGCAGGTCACGTCCACCTCGTCGCCGGCGCGCAGTTCCCGCCGGTAGACGATGTTCGATTCGAGCAGCACCGGCGCGAGACGCGATTCGTGCAGGGTGTTGCCGCCCGCTGCCTCGAAGACTTCCAGCCGGGAGACCTCGCCGTACGAGTGGTACACGGCGTGGTTCAGGTGGCCCAGCGTGTCGAGTTCGTAGTGGCGCACCTTGATCCGGGTGCGGAACGGTTCGCGGTCAGTCACGCAGCCCACGTTAGTTGTCGTAGAAAAGTTCCTCGACCACCGCGTGCGCGTGCCTCGTCACACGGCGGTAGGCGTCGAGGAACTCGCCAGGGTCGTCGTCCACCGAGTAGCCGAACACGCGCGCCACTGCGGCGAGGTCGCGGCCGGTGCCGGGCACCTCGTCCGCGGCCTTCCCGCGCACCAGCATCGTCGCGTTGCGCACGCGCGTGGCCAGCAGCCAAGCCTCGCGCAACGACTCCACCGACTCCGCGGGCGCGAGACCCGCTTCGGCCAAGGCGGTCAGTGCGTCGAGGGTCGACGTCGTCCGCAGGCCAGGCACCTCGTGTGCGTGCTGCAACTGCAGAAGCTGGACGGTCCACTCGACGTCGGCGAGACCGCCTCGGCCGAGTTTCGTGTGCCGCGTCGGGTCGGCGCCGCGCGGGAGGCGTTCGGTCTCCACCCGGGCCTTGATCCGCCGGATCTCGCGCGCGTCCGTCGGGTCGAGCCCGCCCTCCGGGTAGCGCAATGGGTCGATCATCTCGATGAACCGCTGGCCGAGGTCCTCGTCGCCGGCGACGAACCGGGCCCGCAGCAGCGCCTGCGACTCCCACACCTCGCCCCAGCGCTGGTAGTACGCCCGGTACGACTCCAACGTCCGCACCAGCGGCCCGCTGCGCCCTTCCGGCCGGAGATCGGCATCGACGACCAGCGCCGGGTCCGCGCTCGGCGCGCCGAGGATCTTCCGCACCGTCTCCGCGACCGACGAGGCGAACCGCACCGCTTCGGCGTCCGGAACCCCTTCGGCGGGCTCGCAGACGAAGAGAACGTCGGCGTCCGAGCCGTAGCCCAGTTCCGCTCCGCCGAGCCGCCCCATGCCGATGACCGCGATCGTCGCCGGAGTACGTCCCAGCTCAGCCTGCCGTTGCCGGTAAGCCGCCGACAACGCGCCCTGCAGCACCGCCACCCACACGCTCGACAGCGCTTCGCAGACCGACGGAACATCCAGCAGTCCCAACAAATCCGCGCACGCGACACGCAGCAGCTCATGCCGACGAAGCGACCGGGCAGCGGTGACGGCGGCGCTCAACCCAGGCTGACGACGTACGGCGGCCCGCAGCGACGTCGCCACTTCGGCCGGAGTACGTCCGGTCAGCCGCGCCGGATCTCCCAGCAGCTGCAGCACTTCCGGTGCGCGGACGAGCAGGTCTGGCACCAAATTCGACGTGCCGAGCAGGAAGGCCAAGCGCTCGACGACAGTGCCCTCGTCACGCAGCACGCGCAGGTACCAAGGCGTGTCCTGAAGCGCCTCGGACACCTTGCGATACGAGAGCAGCCCGCCGTCCGGATCCGGCGTGTCGGCCAGGCAGTCGAGCAACACCGGAAGCAGCGCCTGCTGAATAGCCGCGCGCCGCGAGACCCCCGAGGTCAGCGCCTTGATGTGCTGCAGCGCCCCTTCCGGCGCGGCGTACCCGAGCGCGGCGAGCCGGCTGGCGGCCTGTTTCGTGGTGAGCCGCAACGCTTCTGTCGGCACATTCGCGACCGACTGCAGCAGCGGACGGTAGAAGACCTTCTCGTGCAGCCGCCGAATCCCCTGCGCGTGGCGGCGGAACTCGGCCAGCAGCGCCTCGCCTTGACTACGCCCGCGAACCGGCCGAATCCCACAGGCGCGCGCGAGAATCCGCAGCTCATCAGTGTCCGACGAGGCGGGGAACAGGTGCGTCCGCCGCAACCGGCGCAGCTGCAGCCGGTGTTCGACGGTGCGCAGGAACTCGTACGACGAGCTCATCTCCGCCGCGTCCGCGCGGCCGACGTACCCGCCATCGCCGAGCGCGGCCAAAGCCTCCAAAGTGGACGGCGAGCGCAGCGCGGGATCCACCCGGCCGTGCACGAGTTGCAGCAGCTGCACCGCGAACTCGACGTCCCGCAGCCCGCCGCGGCCCAGCTTCAGCTCGCGTTCGAGATGCTCCGACGCGACGTGGTCCTCCACCCGCCGGCGCATCTGCTGGACCTCGGTCACGAAGTTCTCGCGGTCCGCGGCCGACCACACCATCGGCGCGACCATCTCCGCGTACTGCCGCCCCAGTTCGACATCGCCCGCCACCGGACGCGCCTTCAGCAAAGCCTGGAACTCCCAGGTCTTCGCCCATTTCTGGTAGTACGCGGTGTGCCCTTCGAGCGTGCGCACCAGCGCACCGCTCTTGCCTTCCGGCCGCAATGCCGCGTCGACCTCGAAGCACGCGTTGCCGACCAGTCGCATCATCGTGCTGGCCAGCCGGGTCGCGACGCTGAGATCACCCGCCCCGACGAAGATGACGTCGACGTCGCTCACGTAGTTCAGCTCGCGACCGCCGGTCTTGCCCATCGCGATCACCGCGAGCGTGCCTTCGGCGGACGCGCCAACCTCCTGCTCGGCGACCACGAGCCCAGCCTGCAGCGACGCCTCGGCGAGGGTGGTCAGCTCGCTGGCGACGTCGCGGAACTGCGGGTGTTCCAGCCCGGGCTCCACGAGGTGGCCGAGGTCCGCAGCGGCAATGCCGAGCAGCAGTCCGCGATAGCCAGCACGCAACTCGTGTTCGGCCGCCGTCCCGGTGAGGTACGTTCCGTCGTCCTGCCGAACCCGCTCGAGCAGCCGTTCCGCGAACTTCGCCGGATCGGTGCAGCGGTTGTCCGCGAGACAGCGCCACTCACCGGGATTGGCGACCAAGAAGTCCGCCAACGCGGTGGAAGTGCCGAGCACGCCCAGGAGCCGCCCGCGGAACGTGCGGTTCTCGCGGAGCGTGCTGTCCAGCTCAGGCCAGCCGGGTTCGTCAGCCTCGCGGATGCGGTCGAGCCCGGCTAGCGCGAGGTCGGGATCGGCAGCGCGAGACAACGCAAGGAGGACGTCCGCGGCACCGTCGGCTGGTCCGCCCTCGGTCCACCAGCCCGCTGCGCGCAGTTGACCGTCGGCCCGGGTGTCAGTGAAGCCGTACCTGGCCGCCGAAGCTGTGGTCCGCGCGCGCTCTGCCATCGCTCACACCGTAGCCGGACACGGGGTGGTTCAGGCAGCCAGGCGGTCCGGTTCGGTATCGGCGGCGGACGGTTCGGGGACCTGGAAGCTGTGCGCGGTGACGGGTTTGCGCCGCGACAGGAGGTAAATCCCGGCTGCGAAGAGAATCCCGGCGACGCCGACCGCGATGGTCCCGGCCTCGCCGAGAGACGCGATCTTGCCCGCCGCCGCACCTACGACAGCCGCGGCAGGCAGCGTGAACAGCCAAGCGACGACCATCCGGCCCGCCATCCGCCAGCGCACCGGAGCCTCGCGACGGCCGACGCCGGAGCCGACGATGCCGCCCGAGCACACGTGCGTGGTCGACAGCGGGAAACCGAGGTGCGAGGACAGCAGGATCACGACCGCGCTGCTGGTCTGCGCGGAAAAGCCCTGCGGACCTTCGATGTCAGTGAGGCCCTTGCCGAGCGTGTGGGTGATCCGCCAGCCGCCGAGGTACGTGCCCAACGCGAGCGCGGACGCGGCGCTGATGATCACCCAGACGGGCGGAGCGGACCCGGCAGGGAGACTGCCAGCCGCCACGAGCGTCAGGGTGATGACGCCCATCGTCTTCTGCGCGTCATTGGTGCCGTGCGCGAGCGAGACGAGAGACGCGGAGATGATCTGTCCAACCCGGAATCCGCGCCCGCCGCGCTTGCGGACCAGGAACCGGTAGACGAGGAAGGTGACCGCGGCCGCCGCCACTCCCGCGATGAGCGGGGACGCGGCGGCCGGAACGAGCACCTTGTCCACGATCTTGGCGAAGTGCACGGAATCCGCGCCGGCGGACACCCAGGTCGCGCCGATCAGGCCGCCGAACAGCGCGTGCGACGAACTCGACGGCAGGCCGACGTACCAGGTGAAGAGGTTCCAGACGATCGCCCCGATGAGCCCGCCGAACACGATGGCGGGCCCGATCCTCGTCTCGTCGACCAGACCGCTGGAAATCGTTTTCGCGACCTCGACCGACAGGAACGCGCCAGCCAGGTTCAAGACCGCGGAGATCGCGACGGCGACGCGGGGCCGGAGTGCTCCGGTGGCGATCGAGGTCGCCATCGCGTTCGCCGTGTCGTGGAAGCCGTTCGTGAAATCGAAAACCAGCGCCGTGCAGATCACGACGACGACGAGCAGCGAGGGGTCCACCCCGACCTCCGAACCCTACGGAAATACCTCTCGCAAGGTACCTGACCGTTTGGGTGAACCGTTAACTCGCCGTAAGTGATTCCGACGTCATCCGTTAAGCCAACGGCAACTGGCGTTGACTTTCCGGAGCCGCCTGTAGCTGACCGGCGGCCAACTGGACGAACCGGCGCGCGAACGGACGCCACGTCTCGGCGATGTCCGCGTGCGCAGAGATCAAGGTGTCGCTGTCCAGCGCGCCCGGACGGGTGAGTTCCGCCATTTCCGGCTCCGCCTCGGCCCAGGCGAGGACGACGTCCGGCGTGGTCTCGATGTGGAACTGGACACCGTAGACACAACGGTTCATCCGGTAGGCCTGGTTCGCGTACTTCGGCGTGGACGCGAGCAGCTCGGCACTCGGCGGCAGAACGGTGATGACGTCGCGGTGGAACTGCAGGACATCCGGGAGGAACGGCATGTCCGCGAAGAGCGGATCGATCCACGCGGCGTCCTTCTTGGACACCAGCCCCGGCCCGGCCTCGGGTCCGGCCTCGCCCTCCGCGACCTGCCCGCCGGTCGCGACGGCGAGCAGCTGCGCGCCGAGACAGATCGCCAGCGTCGGCACGGCCTTCCCGGCCGCGGCGGCGAGAAGCTTCCGGACGTCGATGAGCCACGGGTGCCGGGAGTCGTCGAGCGCGCCCATGCCGCCGCCGAGGCAGATCAGCCCGTCGTAGCCGTCGAGACTCGCGGGCAGGTCCTGCTCCGGCGGCAGCCGCACGTCGAGCTCCGCCCCCGCCTCGGTGAGCCACTCCCCGAGCGGGCCGAGCGGGTCAGTGGCGTCGGGCTGGATGATGAGCAGACGAGTCACGGCGTCCAGGGTACGGCCATGCCGGCCTCCGTCGGATAGCCGTGGGCGAGCCAGGTCGTGATGCCGCCGGAGAGCCGCTTCACCGTGAAGCCGAGCCGCGCGAGCCGGTACGCGCCTTGGGTGGCGGCGTTGCAGTAGATGCTCTCGCAGTAGCAGACGTAGACGAGGTTCCGGTCGAGGTCACGAGTGCCTTCCTCGGTCATTTCCCGGTACGGCAAGCAGATCGCGCCCGGCAGGTGCGCTTCCTCGTACGCGCCGGGGCTGCGGGTCTCGACCAGGACGTAGCCGTCGGTGCGTCCGTCCGCGAGGTCCAGGGCGAGATCGACCGGATCGACCTCGAAGGCGAGTTCCCGCCCGAAGTACTCGACGGCGTTGACAGGAGCTTCGAGGGGAAGGGAGAGGATGCGAGGTTTCACGCTGTTGATCCTCCCGTTCCGCCGCGGTCGGGAGACAGGGGAAGATCCAGGTGTGCCGCCGTCTTCACCAGGGTTTTCCAGGTCTGGACAGCAGTTAGCCTTGAGTCTCGGGAAGGGGTGCCGCGAGTGGATCTGGACGACGTTGATCGACAGCTGCTGGAGCTGCTCCAGCACGACGGCCGCCTGACGTTCTCGGAACTAGGCCGCCGGGTCTCGCTGTCCGCGCCGGCCGTGACGGAGCGGGTGCGCCGGCTGGAACAGCGCGGGGTGATCACCGGCTACGGCGCGCGGGTCGACCCGGAGAAGCTGGGCCGTCCGATCCAGGCGATGGTCCGGGTCCGAGTCCGCAGCCTGGACGGCCCGCGGTTCCGCGAGACGATCCTCCCGCTGCCGGAGATCACCGACGCCGACCACGTCACCGGAGACGAGTGCTGGCTGCTCCGGGTGCACTGCCGTACGACGGCGGAGCTGGAGCAGTTCGTGGAGCGGGCCCATCGCTACGGCGAGACGACGACGTCGCTTGTGTTCTCTTCTCCCGTTCGGAGCCGCGGGTTGCCGCTGTGACCTGGATATGACGAAGGCCCGAACCCCGGCGGGGGTTCGGGCCTTGACGGGCCTGGAAATGAGTCTGGGCCCCGGGAAAACCTTTTCAGGTTCTCGACCGGGGCCCAGACTGTTTGGTTAAGTTCGGCGGTGTCCTACTCTCCCACAACCCTTCGGTTGCAGTACCATCGGCGCAGTCAGGCTTAGCTTCCGGGTTCGGAATGGGACCGGGCGTTTCCCTGACGCTAAAACCACCGAAACACTCCGAAACAACACACACCACCCACCTGTCATGGTGGGGCCGGTGTGGTGTTTCAGAACCGTAGAGTGGATGCGAGCGATCTTTGTGGGCAAGTCCTCGGC
>NZ_BAAAHV010000005.1:600891-800425 GCF_039525725.1 Amycolatopsis albidoflavus | reverse complement strand
GCCGAACTTAACCAAACAGTCTGGGCCCCGGTCGAGAACCCGCAGCGGTTCTCCCGGGGCCCGGACTCATTTCCGGACCTATAAAGGCCCGAACCCCCGCCGGGGTTCGGGCCTTCGTCATGTCCGAGCTATCTCTGAGGTCCTGTCGGAACTTCTCGCCGCGCCAGCGTGCTTCACGTTGCCCGCAGGCGATACAGGCCGGGTTTCCGTCAGGCGGTGGAATTGCTGCCGCGGGTGCTCCGTGTCTTGAGAAGGCGTGGGGGATGAGCCAGCAGGACCGACCGCGGAGATCTCCCTGCCATCTCGTGCAGGCGCGCCGACACGAGGGGAACGCGGCCAGTTGCCGGAAGCGGAGGCGCGCAGCGAGGGGACTCGGCCAGCATCGCCGCAACAGGGAGAGGCTGCCCGTGGCGGGCTTGTTTTCATCGCCCGAAGCCGAAGCCGAAGCCGAAGCCGAAGCCGAAGCCGAAGCCGAAGCCGAAGCCGAAGCCGAAGCCGAAGCCGAAGCCGAAGCCGAAGCCGAAGCCGAAGCCGAAGCCGAAGCCGAAGCCGAAGCGGGCGGCCAGTGCCCCAGACGGCACCGGACCGGCCGGCAAGCTGGGCCGGCTGGGGCGGCCGGGTCAGCTGGGCAGCCGAAGTCCAGGCAGCTTGGCCGCAGACCCCCGCGCCTGGTCCCGAGGCAACGCGGGCCCGACCTGATCCCGCCGATCCTGGCCTGGGCAACGAAAAAGGTGCCGGAGCACGAAGCTCCGGCACCTCTCTCTGTCGAACCGCTAAGTCGAACCGAACCCGGTCCCCGTCCTGGTCGCCGGCCTTACTGGGCCGAGCCCTTCTGCCAGTCGGTCCAGGACTTGGACCAGTCGCCGTACAGGTCCCACACCGGCAGCTGCGGGCCGCCCGAGTTGGTGACCTCTACGACGTCGCCTAGGCCGAAGTTGTTGAAGAACCACTCGGCGTTGGCGGCGTTCAGGTTGATGCAGCCGTGCGAGACGTTCGAGCTGCCCTGCTGCCCGACGCTGTTCGGGTTCTCGTGGACGAACTCTCCGTCGTTCGAGATGCGCTGCGAGAACTTCTCGTTCGAGCGGTACGCCTTCGGGTCCGGCGGGCACACGCCGTACGTGCAGGAGTCCATCGTGTAGTTCGCCTGCTTGTCCGAGATGACGTGCGGGCCGAGGTGCGTGGGCGTCGCGTCCTTGCCCATCGAGATCGGCATCGACTTCACCATCGAGCCGTTGTGGAAAATCTGCATCTGCTCGCTGTTGCCGTCGGCTTTGGCGATCCACGAATCGTGCACCTTGTACGTTTCGGTGCGATCGTCCGCTCCGTACACGCCATTTCCGAAATCGACGCCGTAAATCTTCGCGGTCACCGTGAGCGTGGTGCCCGGCTTCCAGTATTCCTTCGGCCGGTAGTGGACGTTCTTGTCGTCCATCCAATACCAGCTGCCCTCCTGCTTCGGCGACGACTCGACCGTGAGCGCCTTCTCCACGGCCGCCTTGTTCTTCACCGCGGTGCCGAAGCTGAACACGATCGGCTGGCCCACGCCGACCCCGGTGCTCTTCACCGCGCCGGGGGCCGGGATCAGGTTCGCGTTCGCCTGCTTCTTCGGCGACAGCGTGGTCACCTGGCCCTGCTGTTCGACGGATTTCCCGTCCGCGCCTTGGGCATGCGCCTTCACCTGGTAGGTGCCGCCGTAGCCGAGGACCTCGGTGGTCGTCCAGCTGAGCTTGTCCGCCGCGAACTCGCCCGCGACGGGTTTGCCTTTGGAGCTCGTGACCGTGACGTCCGTGAGCTTCCCGTTCGCCGCCTTCACGACGATGGGCGTGCTCGGGCTGATGCCGGACGCGTTGGCCGGTTCGATCGACACCGAAGCCGGTGTCGCGGTCTGGCTCGACCCGCCCGGCGCACCGGGCGTGCCAGCGTTGCTGCCGCCGTCCCCGGAGGAACAAGCGGAAAGCAGCAGGGTCGCCGCGAGAATTCCGGCAACCGGAAAAAATGTCTTCTTCGGGAACATTATGTCTCTTTTGTGAGGGTCGCGGACCGGCAGGGTTCAACTGCAAAACTACGCGATCGGAAAGACGCCCTGACCGGTGGATCGGTGCATTGGGGTGACGCGGATCACTCTCGCGATTTCGGGCCGCCGAGCGGATCAGGGACGCAGCAATCCGGGGGCTCCGTACAAGCCCGGGCCGTCGACGATGAGTTCCTTCAGATGGTCCCGCGCGGCGTGATACGCCTGCGACGCCAGATCGTCGGTGCGCGAGAAGTCCAGCGGGCTCACCTGGACCGGCGCAGGACCCGGCAGGTAGACGACCGGCACCTTCCGGGCGGCGGCCGGCGCTTCCAGCACGGCCTGATTGCGCATGCTGATCATCGCGGTGAACATCATGACCTCGGCGAACGTCCGCGGCGCGCCGGGCATTTTGCCGGGAAACGCGCAGTCCAGCACCACCAGCGACTTCGCGCCCATGCTCAGCGCCTGTCGCATCGGGACATTGGCGACCAGGCCGCCGTCGTAGAGAAGACGGTCCTCGTACGGCACCGGCGGGTAGATGCCCGGGATCGCGCAGCTCGCCAGGAGCGGTGCCTGCAGCGGGCCCGAGGTGAGCAGAACCGGCTCGGCGGTGTCGACGTCGGTAGTCACGACGCCCAGCGGCAGCGCCATGTCCTCGAACCGGCTGCCCGCGCCTAGGTGATCGTCGATGATTTTGGCGAGGCCGGTGTTGGGGAACAGGTGGGTCTTGCTGTGCCGGAGAGTCCGGACCTGGCTGAGGACGCCGCCGGGGAAGGCTTCGGCTTTGGTCATGTGCGCCCAGATGTCGCGGAGGCGCCCGAGCCGGTCGTCGCCGGGCAGGGAGAGCACCGCGGCGTTCAGCGAGCCGACGGACGTGCCGACCGCCAGATCCGGCGTGATGCCCGCTTCGTCGAGGGCTTGGAGCATGCCCACCTGCAACGCGCCGAGGCTGCCGCCCCCGCCGAGGACGAACGCGACCGGCTTCGGGAGGTCTAGTGCCTGCATACGGTCGAATCTAATTCGGGAACGGGACCTCGGGTGGGTGACTTCGGGGCTGGGGTGAGGGTTGGGTGAGTGAGGTTCGCCGCTTCTCTCGCTGACGGGCTGGGCAGGCGGTCGCGGGGTGGGTGGATGAGGAACGTGGCTCGCCTGGGCCGGGGCGGGAAGGCGTGGGTGAATGGGGCGGACGCATGCGTTGACCGGCCAGGCGGGCAGGCCGTGAGCGACGTGGATCTGCGGATGCGCCCGGCGACGGGGGCGTGGCAGCCCGGCTGGTTTCGCTCGGAAGCCGGGAGGGCGGGTGAGCTGGGCGGGCAGACGCGGTGGCCAGCCGGCTGGGTGGGCTAGTGCAGGCAGAGGCGTGCCGGGCAGCGCGGGTGGAGAAAACTCGGCTTGCACGCCCGCGCTGCGCGGCGCGGCCAGGCGGCGGAGAAAACTCGGCTTGCACGCCCGTGCTGCGCGGCGCGGCCAGGCGGCGGAGAACACTCGGCTTGCCCGCCCGCGCTGCGCGGCACGGCCAGGCAGCCCGCCGGACGCGGCGAACTAGTTGCCGGTGCGAACAGGCTCCTCCGGCTGCTCGTCCGGAGAACCCGACACGCCCAGTGCCTTCCGTTTCTTCAAGCGCAGCAAGAAGAACACCAGCACCCCCACCACGAGCGCGGCCACCACCAGGAATCCGGTGTTCATCGCGCTCTCGACCTGCTTGGCCGCCTCGCCGAGCGCCGCGCCGAGGCTGATGTGCACCAGTGACCAGCAGAACGCGCCAGCCGCGGTCGCGGGGAGGAATTTGCGGAACGGCAGGTTCGAGGCTCCCGCGGCGGCTGGCGTCAGGGTGCGCAGCACGGGCAGGAACCGGGCGAAGAACACCGCCCACGCGCCTCGGCGTTCGAGGACTCCGGTGGCTCGGTCCCAGGCGTCCAGGCCGTACTTGCGGATGAGCTTCGTCTCCCGCAGGCGCGGTCCGAACTTCCGGCCGAGGACGTAGCCGACCGAATCGCCCAGTGCCGCGCAGACGGTGACTACCGCCCACAGGGTCAGGAAGCGGGGCACGGACGTCGCCGTGGTCGCCGCGATCAGCAGGCCCGATTCGCCGGGGGCGATGAAGCCCAGGCCGATCGTGCACTCGGCGAACACGAGCCCGCCGGCTGCCGCGACGAGACCCGGTTGGGGGAGTGCTTGCAACCAGTCGAGGAGGTCCGTTACTAAAGCCACATCATCACTTTACTGATTCTTGGGAATCGGGTGCCACGTTCGGGGGACAGCAAAGGGCCCCGGTGCGTAACCGGGGCCCTTCGGTGAACGGGGTCAGCGGGAGAGCAGGCTGCTGGCTTCCTGCGCGGCCGGTCCTTCGGCGGTGAGGTGGGCCAGGTTTTCCGGCAGTTCTTCGCCGCGGTGGGCCTTGGTCTGGGCGTAGAGCCGTCCGGCGCGGTAGGACGAGCGGACCAGCGGGCCGGCCATGACACCGGGGAACCCGATGGCCTCGGCGGTTTTCGCGTGCTCGACGAACTCTTCCGGCTTGACCCAGCGGTCGACCGGGTGGTGCCGGGGCGAAGGCCGCAGGTACTGGGTGATCGTGATGATCTCGCAGCCCGCGTCGAAGAGGTCCTGCAACGCGACAGTGACCTCGTCGGGGGTTTCGCCCATCCCGAGGATCAGGTTCGACTTCGTCACCAGCCCGGCCGCGCGGGCCTGGGTGATGACGTCCAGCGAGCGGGCGTAGCGGAAGCCGGGGCGGATCCGCTTGAAGATCCGCGGCACGGTCTCCACGTTGTGCGCCAGCACCTCGGGACGGGAACCGAACACCTCAGCCAACTGGTCGGGCTCGGCGTTGAAGTCCGGGATCAGCAGTTCGACGCCGGTGCCGGGGTTCAAGGAGTGGATCTGGCGGACGGTTTCGGCGTACAGCCAGGCACCGCCGTCGGCGAGGTCGTCGCGGGCGACACCGGTGATCGTCGAGTACCGCAAACCCATGGCCTGCACCGATTCGGCGACCTTGCGGGGCTCGGTACGGTCCAGCTCAGCGGGTTTGCCCGTGTCGATCTGGCAGAAATCGCAGCGCCTAGTGCACTGGTCACCACCGATCAAGAACGTGGCCTCGCGGTCTTCCCAGCATTCGTAGATGTTCGGACAACCGGCCTCCTCACAGACGGTGTGGAGGCCTTCGCGGCGCACCAGGCCTTTGAGTTCGGTGAATTCGGGACCCATCCGCACCCGGGTCTTGATCCACGGCGGCTTCTTCTCGATCGGCGTCTCGCTGTTGCGCACCTCAAGCCGCAACAACTTCCGCCCCTCCGGTGCAGCACTCACGGGCTCCACCCTACGCCGAGGTTTTCCTGTGAACCGGGCCCGATCAACCCCCGGGACAGCCGGAACGCACAGGGTTCTCCCAGAAGCTCTCCGGATTCCCCCGGACCGTCCCGGCACGCTCGCCGGCATGACAGCGATCGAAGTACGCGGGCTCACGAAACGCTACGGGCCCGACACCGTGGTGGACGATCTTTCGTTCACCGTCGAGCCCGGGCAGGTCACCGGGTTCCTCGGGCCGAACGGAGCGGGCAAGTCCACGACGCTCAAGATGATCACCGGTCTCGCCGCGCCTTCTCGCGGTTCGGTGACGATCGGCGGGCTGCGTTATCGGGACCTGCCGGTTCCGCTCACCGAGGTCGGCGCGCTGCTCGACGCGGGTGCGGTGCACGGGGCACGCAAGGCGCGCGACCATCTGCTCGCGCTCGCGGCGAGCAATCGGCTTCCCCGGCGCCGGGTCGACGAAGTGCTCGCCCGTACCGGCTTGGAGAGCGTGGCCGGACGAAGAGCGGGCGGATTTTCGCTCGGGATGCGGCAGCGGCTCGGGCTCGCGGCCGCGCTGCTCGGCGATCCCCGGGTGCTGATTTTCGACGAACCGGTGAACGGCCTCGACCCCGAGGGCATCCGCTGGATCCGGAACTTCATGCGCTCGCTCGCCCGCGAAGGCCGTGCGGTCCTGGTGTCCAGCCATCTCATGAGCGAGATGGCGCAGACCGCCGACCATCTGGTGGTCATCGGCCGGGGAAAGCTGCTCGCCGACACCACGACCCACGAGCTGGCCGGTCAGGAGGGGACGGTGCTCGTCCGCACCTCCGATCCGGACGGGTTCACGCGGCATCTGGTAGCCGCCGGGGCCACTGTGCGGGACAGCGCCGGGCGTGCGCTGGTCGTGTCCGGTCTGACCAGCGACGAGGTCGGGAAACTGGCCGCCTACCACGGGGTCGCGCTCAGCGAGCTCACGCCGCAGCGGGCTTCGCTCGAGGACGCGTTCCTCGCGCTCACCGAGGACAGCGTCGAGTACCAGGGGGCCGCGGCATGATGCTCTCCGGAACCCTTAGGTCGGAGTGGATCAAGCTCCGCAGTCTGCAATCCACCTGGTACACCATGGGCGGCCTGTTCGTCGCCGGCATCGGCATCACCGCGCTGGCGACGGCTTCGGCGGGTGCCGAGTACGCGAAGGCGACGGCCTCGGAACGCGCGGCCTGGGACCCGACTGGCCTCAGCCTCAAGTCCTTCATCATCGCGCAGCTGATCATCGGGGTGCTGGGCGTTCTCGTCGTCACGTCGGAGTACGCGACCGGCCTGATCCAGTCGTCGCTCACGGCAACGCCGCGGCGGGCGAGGCTGCTTGCGGCGAAAGTGGTGCTCGCCGCCGCGGTCGCCGTCGTGGCCGGGCAGGTGCTGATGTTCGCCGCTTTCCTGATCGGGCAAGGGTTTCTCGCCGGACAACAGTTGCCGCACACGAGCCTCGGCGATCCCGGGGTGTTCGGTGCGGTGGCGGGCGGTGGGCTGTACCTCGCTGCGATCGCGCTGCTCGCGGTCGGCCTCGGCACGCTGATCCGGGCGACCGCGGGCGCGTTGGCCGCCCTCGTCGGGATCGTGCTGCTGGTGCCCGCGGTCGCGGGCGCCTTCCCGGACTGGATGCAGTGGCTGTTCACGTTCTGGCCGTCCAAGGGCGCGGCGGCAATCTTCTCCGTCAAGCTCGATCCGGCGTACCCGGACCCGTGGCTCAACCTCGCCGGTCTGTACGCCGGCGTGGTTGTGGTGCTGGCAGCGGCTTTTGCGGCCTTCCGGCGGCGGGACGTGTGACCGCGGTCTCCGTACGCTGGCTTCCATGGCAGTGATGACGCCCGCGCGTCTGCTGGTGGTCGACGACGAGGCGACCGTGCGGGAGCTGTTGTCCGCGGCGCTGCGGTTCGCCGGGTTCGAGGTGAGTTCCGCGGCGACCGCGGGCGAAGCGGTCGCCGCGGCCGACGGGGAGCCGCCCGACCTGGTGCTGCTCGACGTGATGCTGCCGGACGCGGACGGTTTCGAGGTCGCCCGGCGCTTGCGCGAACGGCATCGGCCCGGCCGGAGCGGGCCGGTGCCGGTGCTCTTCCTCACCGCCCGCGACCGGCAGGCGGACAAGGTCGCCGGCCTCTCGCTGGGCGCCGACGACTACGTCACCAAACCGTTCGACCTGGAGGAGCTGATCGCCCGCATCCGCGCGATCCTCCGGCGCACACAAGGACGTCAGGAGGTAGTGACGGTGGGCGAGCTGGTGCTCGACGCGGAAGGCCACCAGGTCACGCGGGCCGGGCAGCCGGTCCGCGTCTCCGCCACCGAGTTCCGGCTCTTGCGGTACCTGATGGAGAACGCCGGGCGCGTGGTGTCGAAGGCGCAGATCCTCGACCGGGTGTGGCAGTACGACTTCGGCGGCGACGCCAGCATCGTCGACACGTACATCTCCTACGTGCGGCGCAAGGTCGACACCGGCGAGCCCAAACTGATCCACACCGTGCACGGCGTCGGTTACGTGATGCGGGAACCGCGGCGATGAGGCATCCGCTGCGCCGGATGTCGTTGCGCACCCGGCTTCTGCTGATCACCGCGGGTCTGTTGCTGGCCGGGCTCACGCTGATCAGCGCCGTCGTGTCGGACAGCCTGGAGCGCTACCAGCTCGACCGGATCGACACCCAGCTGCGAGGTTTCACCGAACTGGTCGCGCGGGTGCCGGCCGGAGTTCTGCCCGCCGGCGACCCCAGGACGACGTCGCTCGATCCGGCGCTGGACCTCATCGGCGCCCCGTACGTGCTCTACCTGGACGCGAACGGCGCGGTGACCGGCGGGATCCATTCGTCGCGGCTGGCGGCGGAAACCCTGCCCTCGCCCGAGGATCTGCGGTCGCTCCCGGTGCACGGCGCGCCAGCCGACCTGCGGGCCGGTTCGGAGCGCTGGCGCGCGGTCGCGGCGCCGGCGCCGGGCGGGACTGTGATCGCGGCGGCTCCGCTCGCCGAGGCGGACGCCCTGATCTCCCGCCTGCGGCTCAGCAGCGTGCTGACCGGCTCCGCGCTGCTCGTGCTGCTGACCGGTGCCGGCTGGTTCGCGCTTCGCGGCGGATTGCGTCCGTTGCGCCGGATCGAGCACACCGCGGCGGCGATCGCCGGCGGCGACCTCAGCCGCCGGGTGCCCGGAATCGCCGCGCCAGGAACGGAAATCGGGCGCTTGGCGGTGTCGCTCAACACCATGCTCGGACAGCTGGAGCGCGCCTTCGCCGACCGGACCGCCTCCGAGGCGCGGATGCGGACGTTCGTCGCGGACGTCAGCCACGAACTGCGCACGCCGCTTTTCGGGATCAAGGGCACCGCCGAGCTGTACCGGATGGGCGCGCTCGCCGAACAGTCCGATGTGGACGAAGCCATGCACCGGATCGACCGGGAAGCGGTCCGGCTCGCCGCGCTCACCGAGGACCTGCTTTTGCTTGCCCAGCTTGACGAAGCTCCGGAAGCGCAGCTCGACCGCGCGCCGATGGACCTGCGCACGCTCGCCGGCGACGCCCGGCACTCGTTGCGCGCGCTCGACCCGTCGCGGCCGATCGAACTGACCGGCCCCGGCGGCGAGGGCATGCCCGGACCGGCTCCGGTGAACGGCGACGAGGCGCGGCTTCGGCAGGTCGTCACCAATCTCGTCGGCAACGCCGTCGCGCACACTCCGCCGGGCACCGCGGTCCGCGTCGGGGTCGGGACGGCTGGCGGCCGGGCGGTGCTGGAGGTGGCTGACGAAGGCCCGGGAATGACCGCGGCGCAAGCGAAACGGGTCTTCGACCGGTTCTACCGCGCGGACCGTTCCCGGGCCAGGACGGCAGGGGCGGACGCGGGTCTCGGGCTGGCGATCGCCCGTTCCCTGACACGGGCGCACGACGGCGAGCTCGAACTGGAGACCGCCGTGGGCGAGGGCGCGTGCTTCCGGATCGTGGTGCCGCTGCTGGAGCTCAGCGCGGATCGGGAGTGACGCCGGTCAGCTCGGCGGTCAGCTCCCACAATGTGGTCCCGGCCTCCGGATTCCGCGCCGGGGCGAGGGTCCGCACCTTCGTCGGACGGCCGCGCGCGACGAAGACCGGCCCGATGTAGTCCCCGCCTTCGATGCCAGGGGCGGTCGCGGCGTACAGTTGCGGCAGCGCGCCTCGTTCGACGCGTTGGGCCAGCAGCATTCCGCCCAGCTTGCCGACTTCCCGAAGTGCCGTGCGTACCAAGGGATTCTGGTACGAACTCGCCATGTTCGTGGTCAGGCCGGTCGCGCTGTAGCCGGGATGCGCCAGCACGCTGAGCACAGTGGAATCCGCCGCGCGGAGGCGTCGGTCCAGTTCGATGCCGAAGGTTTGGTTCGACAGTTTCGCCTGGCCGTACGCGGCCGCCGCACGGTAGGGACGGTGTTCGGCGTTCGGGTCGTCCAGGTGCAGGTGCGCGCCGAAGGCGGCGACGCTGGACAGCGTGACGACGCGGCCGGCCGGTGCGCCGCGCAGGGCGGGCATCAGCAGCCAGGTCAGCGCGGCGTGTCCGAGGTGGTTCGTGCCGAATTGCAGCTCGAAACCGTCCGCGGTGCGGCCTTGCGCGGTGGCCATGACGCCGGCGTTGTTCATCAGCACGTCCAGCGCGTCGCCGGTGAGTTCGCGCGCCGCCGCGGCGGCATTCCGGACGGACGCCAAGTCGGCGAGGTCCACGCGGACGAGTTCAGGTTTGGCGCCCGAAGCCGCGGCGCGGACCTGGTTGAGCGCGGATTCGCCGCGTTCCGGCGAGCGGCAGCCGAGCAGCACACGGGCGCCGTGTGCGGCGAGGACTTCCGCCGAACGCAGGCCGAGGCCGGAATTCGCTCCGGTGATCAGGACGGTCCGGCCGCTCTGGTCGGGAATCCGGGCCTCGGTCCAGCGTTCGTTCATCGGGTCAGCTAACTACACGTCAGGCGCTCGGCGCGAGCAGACGCATCAGATGCCCGACCGGGCCGCGCCTGCGGACCGGGCCGGCGTCTCCGGCGCGCAGCAGCGCGTCGAGCGTGCGCCCGACCTTGACGATCTCGTCGGCCGGTTCGCCAGGCTCGGCGAGACCGGCGGTGAGCGCCAGCGTGTGCAATTCGATGCGGTGCAGCGGTTCCAGCGCTGGGCAGCGCTCCAAGGCGCCGTCCAGCACGGTGCGGAGGTCTTCGTGGTCGTGCTGCGCCTGCCGCCACGCGCGGGTGACGGCGTCGACCTGGTCGCCGGGCAGATCCGCCTCGTCGGGATCGGCGAACTCGGCCCGCAGGTAGCCGCTGAGCAGCTGCGTCCACTTGTACTGCAGTGCCAGCAGCAGGTTCTCTTCGGTGCCGAACTCTTCGGCGGCACCCGGGATTTCGGCCAGCGAAAGCGGCGCTTGCGGTGCGCGCCTCGCCTGGCGGACAGCGGCATCGAGGATCTCTCGCCGCCGGTAGAAGTCGGTCCAGCTCATGGTTGTGGCTCCCCTTCCGTGACCCGGGTCATACTGCCGGTCTGCGGCATACTCCCGGTACGGACCTGACGCAGCCAACATACCACGGGTATGGTCCGCCAGGCCCCGGCGTAAGGTTGTGAGCGTGCCGACAATGAGGTCCAGACGACTCGACTACTCCGAGTCGACCCGCTCCGCCCTGGTCGACAGCGCGGTCGAACTGTTCACCAAACGCGGGTACGCGGGTACCTCGCTCGACGAGGTCGCCAAACGCGCCCGGGTCACGAAAGGCGCGCTGTACCACCATTTCAGCGGGAAGCAGGCGCTCTTCGAGGCCGCGTTCGAACAGGTCGAAAGCCTGGTCTACGACCGGCTGCAGAAGATCATGACCGGCGACGGCGAGCCGTGGGAGCGCGCGATGGGCGGGCTGCAGGCGTTCATCCGCAGCTGCCTCGACCCCTCCTACCAGCGGATCGCCATCCACGAGGGACCGGTCGTGATGGGCTGGGAGCGCTGGCGCGAGGCCGAGGAGCAGTCCAGCTTCGGGCTCGTGCGGTCCGGGCTTCAGCTGCTCGTGGACGCGGGCGAGGTGGAGCCGGTGCCGGTCGACCTGACCGCGCGGCTGTTGTTCGGCGCGTTGTCGAGCGCGGCCACCGAGATCGCCGGCGCGGCCGACCCGAAGAAGGTCGGGGCCGAGATCGAGGACGTCATCATGCGGATGCTGTTCCGGCTGCGCCGTCCGGCAGGCGACCAGGAGCGGCCCGCCGCAGGCTGATCGTTTCGCCGTTAGGCTGGCGGACATGGACTTGAGGATCTTCACCGAACCCCAGCAGGGGGCGAGCTACGACGACCTGCTGCGGGTCGCGCGGACCACTGAGGCCGCGGGCTACGACGCGTTCTTCCGCAGCGACCACTACCTCAAGATGGGCAGCGCGGACGGCCTTCCGGGGCCGACCGACGCGTGGATCACCCTCGCCGGCCTCGCCCGCGAGACCGAGCGGGTCCGGCTCGGCACGCTCGTCACCGCGGCCACCTTCCGCCACCCCGGCCCGCTCGCGATCTCGGTCGCGCAGGTGGACCAGATGTCCGGCGGGCGCGTGGAATTCGGCATCGGCACCGGCTGGTACGACGACGAGCACACCGCCTACGGCCTCACCCTGCCGCCGCTCAAGGAGCGCTTCGACCGCTACGCCGAGCAGCTCGCGGTGATCACCGGCCTGTGGAAGACCCCGGCGGGGGAGAAGTTCTCCTACTCCGGCGACTACTACACGCTCGCCGACTCGCCCGCGCTGCCGAAGCCCGCGCAGTCGCCCGCACCGCCGGTGATCATCGGCGGCGGCGGCAAGAAGCGCACCCCGGCGCTGGCCGCGCAGTACGCTGACGAGTTCAACCTGCCGTTCGTGGACGCCGAAACCGCGCTCGCGCAGTTCGAGCGCGTGGACGCGGCGGCGGAGGCGATCGGCCGCAACCCCAAGGAAATCCTGCGTTCGGTCGCGCTCGTGCTCGCGGCGGGCCGGGACGAGGCCGAGGTCGCGCGCCGGGCGTCCGCGATCGGCCGGGAGACCGACGAGCTGCGGGCCAACGGCCTTGCCGGGACCGCGGCGGAGATCGTGGACCGGATCGGGCAGTGGCGGGAGAAGACCGGGATCACCCGGCTGTACCTGCAGGTGCTCGACCTGTCCGACCTCGACCACATCGAGTTCGTGGCCAGCGAGGTCGCGCCTCAGCTGGACTGAGCCCCGAAAAGCCGTGAAGGACTCCTTGAGGGAATCAGATTCCCTCAAGGAGTCCTTCACGGACAGCTGGGGTCAGTTTTGCAGGGCGAAGGTGACGCCGGGGGCCTTCGGGGCCTCCGGACGCGGCAGCCAGCGGTCGTCGCTCACCGGCAGTTCGCCTTCGAGCGCGGCCAGCACCAGTTCCTTCGCCAGCGGCAGCACCTCGGCGACCGGGACGTCGCGCTGCAGCTCGTACGACAGCGAGGTGACGCCCGCGTCGCGGATGCCGCACGGCACGATGTTGTCGAACGCGGCGAGGTCGGCGTTGCAGTTCAGCTCGAACCCGTGCATCGTCACGCCGCGCTGGACGCGGATGCCGATCGCGGCGATCTTGCGCTCGATGCCGCGTTCGTCGGCCGGGATCCACACGCCGCTGCGGCCCTCGACGCGGCCGGTGCGCACGCCGAACCGGTCGCACACCGCGATCAGCGCTTCTTCCAGGCGCCGCACGTAGTGCATGACGTCGATCGGGTCGGCGAGCTTCAGGATCGGGTAGCCGACCAGCTGGCCGGGGCCGTGCCAGGTGATCTTGCCGCCGCGGTCGACGTCGATCACCGGGGTGCCGTCGGACGGCCGGTCCTCGGGTTCGGTGCGCTTGCCCGCGGTGTAGACCGACGGGTGCTCCAGCAGCAGCATGGTGTCCGGCCCGGTCTCGTCCGCGCGGGCGGCGAGGATCTCCCGCTGCAGGTCCCAGGCCTCGGTGTAGTCGATCGTCCCGACCTCGCGCACGACCAGGGGTTCGGCGGCGATGCGACAGCTTGCGCTCGAAGAACTCACCCGTCGAGGCTACGCCTTCCGCCCGCCGGAAAGGGGATCAGCCGGAGTGCGGTCGCTGACACCAGCCCCACGCCGAGCACAGCGAGCACGGCCCCGACGGTGTCGGTCACCCAGTGCACGCCGAGCACGATCCGGCAGGCCGCGGCCAGCACGGTCGCCGCGGCGGAAATCCAGATCGCCCACCGCGCGAGCCGCGGCCGGAGCCAGGCGCAGAGCAGGACCACGACCAGGCCGGTCGTCGCGACGGAAACGACGTGGCCGCTGGGGTAGCTCAGATCCGGGTACACGCGTGGCCGCTGCCGCTGGAACACCGGCTTGAACGCCAGGCTGGTCAGCCGGCAGAGCAGAAGGACCACGGCAAGCCGCACGCACAGCGAGAACTGCGACCGGTCCCGCAGCACGATCGCCAGCAGCACCACACCGAGCACGTACGGCAGAACTGGGCCGAGGACGTTCGTCACCACGCCCGCGATCTGCCCGGCCGGGCGGGTGTCCTGTCCCTGCAAGGCCAGAGCGACCTCGACGTCGAGCTGCAGCGGCTGCCGGTCCACCAGGAATCCCAGCCAGAGGAAGGCCGCGAACAGCACCACCCCGGTGACGATCCACCGGACGCGCGGCATCGTCACGTCGCCGCGGCGAGCGCGCTGTCGACGGTGCGGTGCCGGAATTCGTAACCGCTCGCCTCGAGCTTCCGGGGCACTGCGCGCTGCCCGTACAACGCCATCTCTTCGGCGGCCTGGCCGAGGGCGATCTTCATCGCGATTTCCGGCACCCACCACGGCGCGGGCCGCTGCACGGCGTGGCCGAGGGCGTGGGTGAACTCGGCGTTGGTGACCGGGATCGGGCCGGTGAGGTTAACCGGGCCGGACAGCGAGTCGTGCTCCAGGATGTGCACGAGGGCACCGATTTCGTCGTCCAGCGCGATCCACGGCATGTACTGGCTGCCGTCGCCGAGCCGTCCGCCGAGCGCGAAGCGGAAGAGCGGACGCAGCACGTCGAGCAGGCCGCCTTGCCGCGCGAGGACGAGACCGGTGCGGATCGAGACCACCCGGGCATTCGTCGCCGCGGCGGTCGCGGCCTCCCATTCGGTGCACATTTCGGCGAGGAAACCGTTGCCCGCCTTGGTGTTCTCATCGACCACAGTGGACCCGGAGTTGCCGTAGTAGCCGACGGCCGAGGCGTTCACCAGCACGCCGATGCCGTGTTCGGCCACCGCTTCGGCGAGCACTTCGGTCGGCTCCACGCGGCTGTCGAGTAGCTGCTGTTTGCGCATTCCGCTCCAGCGGCCGGGCAACAGCGGTGCGCCGCACAGGTTCACCACCGCGTCGATGCCGTCGAACGCGCCGTCGTCGATCCTTCCCGACGGCGGGTCCCAGCCGCTCTCGTCGGAAGCCTGCGCGGTGCGCCGCACCAGCCGGCGCACTTCGTGCCCGGATTCGCGCAGCCGTCCGGTCAATGCGGTGCCGAGGAGACCGCCGGAGCCCGCGATGAGTACCCGCATGCCTCTGATCGTGTCCTATCGGCCGGGCTCGTGCACACCCGGGCGGAGCTGACCGGCGACGTCGGCGGCGGCGGTCAGCAGGACCAGCGCGGGAATCGCGGCGGTCGGCTTGAGCCGGTAGCTGCCGCGCCGGTCCTGCTCGACCAGCCCGGCCGCGGTGAGCGCCTTGAGGTGGTGATAAAGCCGCCCCGGCGAGCTGAGTTCGGCCGCTTCCTGCAGCGCGGCACCGGTTTGCGCGCCGTCGCGGGCGAGCAGCCGGACGAGCGCGATCCGGTCGGTGTTCGCGAGCGCGGCGAGCACCTCGGCGCGCGGCCCGTCCGGCAGCGAGAGGACCGCGGGCGTGGTGAGCCGGATTTCCCAGCGCAGCTCGGGATCGCTCAATTCACCCTGATAGCCCACGATCCCCTGCGGACCGCTCTGGACGGATTCGGCGGGCCGCCCCTCCAATGCGGCCATCCGGCGTTCGAGCGCCGCGACGCGCTCGGCGAGGTCTTCGGTCATGCGGGTCAGTGTCCCAGCGCGCGCTCCAGTGCGGAGAAGGTGTCCGGGAGGTACAGCGCGTCGACGCACAGCTGAATCAGCACTTGGGCGTACTGGAGATCTTCCGGGGTGCAGTTCTTCAGGAAGATCGTGCTGGTGCCGGGACGGCGGTCCGGCCACAGCACGTCGAACCCGAGAACGAGGAATCCTGGAAGGTTTCCGCCCTTGTACAGCAAGGCTTTCGAGCCTGAAGGCTTCTTCGTGATGGGCACGTCGAGGAGTTGCTGGGCGAGGACGGCCGCTCGATCGCGGCTCGTGGCGATTTCGTGGTGCAGTCCGAACAACTGCGCGGCGCTGCCCTGTCCGGTCGCGGCCGACCACGCCATGATCGCTTCCGCGGAGGGCGGCTTCTCGGCGGCGCGGGGGAGTACCTGGGCCCGGAACGACGGGTCGCACGCGAACCGGTCCGAAAGCGCGTCTCCCGCTGCTCGGCGGACCTCGACCGGGCTGCCCGGCGGCGGGCAGTACTCGGGGAAATACAGCAGCAACACCTCGCCGCCGAACATCCGGACGTCCGGCATCCGCCAGCCCCCGCGGGCCGCGGCTTCCCGCAGCGCGCGGTCGCCGAGCCGGGAGCGCAGGTAGTCGGCCGCGGAGTTGTCGCTGACCAAGATCATCGTCTGCGCGATGCTCCGCAGCGGCACGCGCTGATCCGGGTCTTTCGCGACGCCGTACTCGTCGCACGGGATTCCCAGGTAGGTCAACGCGTTCCGGTGGTTTCCATGGCCGACCGGGCCGTCGCCGATGTACGGATGCCGCGCGCCCCAATCGCCGACGCGCACCTGTTCGGCCGGATCGAGCCGTCCCCGCGCGACCGCGGTCGTGTAGGCGAGCAGATGCACCACCTTGATCGCGGACGCGACGGTGAGCGATCGGTCCGGGAGATGGCTGAACCGGCGGCCCGTGCCGTCGGCGAAAACCGCCGACACGTCGCCTCGGCGCGCCGCGAGCCGGGCGAGCCAGCCTTCGGGAGTGGATTGGTCCGGGGGGTCGGCCAGCGCGAGCGAGGGCAGAACGAAAGTGGCGGCCCCCGCTGCTGCGACCGACGTGAGCAAGCTTCGTCGAGTGAGCATGCCGTCAGCTTACTCCGATATTCCGGAATTTCGGATAAGCCGAAAGTCGGAAAACGCGAAGGCCCCGCACCCGGGCGGGTGCGGGGCCTTCGGCCGAGGGGGCTACCGGATCAGAGACCCAGTTCGTCCTCGAAGTTGCCCTCTTCCAGCCGCTGCTTGATCGTGGTCAGGAAGCGGCCGGCGTCCGCGCCGTCGACCAGGCGGTGGTCGTAGGTCAGCGGCAGGTACGCCATCGAGCGGACCGCGATGGTGTCGTTGCCCTCGGCGTCGGCCACGACGACCGGGCGCTTCACCACGGCGCCGGTGCCGAGCATGCCGGACTGCGGCTGCACGATGATCGGCGTGTCGAACAGGGCCCCGTTGGAGCCGATGTTCGTGACGGTGAAGGTGCCGCCGATCAGCTCGTCCGGCTTGATCTTGTTGGCCCGGGCCCGCGCCGCCAGGTCGGCGATGCGGTGCGCGAGACCGGCGAGGCTCAGCTCGCCCGCGTCGTGGATCACGACCGAGAGCAGGCCGCGCTCGGTGTCCACCGCGATGCCCAGGTGCACGGCGCCGTGGTAGGTGATCTCCTTGGTGTCCTCGTCGTAGGACGCGTTGACGTTCGGGTGCTGCTTGAGCGCCTCGACCGTCGCCTTGGCGAAGAACGGCAGGAACGTGAGGTTGACGCCCTCGCGCTCCTTGAACGCCGCCTTCGCGCGCTGGCGCAGCTTGGCGATCTTGGTGACGTCCACCTCGTGCACCTGCGTGAGCTGCGCGGAGACCTGCAGCGACTCGCGGGTCTTGGTGGCGGTGATCTGCCGGATCCGGCTCGCCTTCTGCACGGTGCCGCGCAGGGCGGCGACCTCCGGCGAGACCGCGGCGGCGCGCGGCGCGGACGGAGCAGCGGCGGCGGCCGGGGCGGACGGGGCCGCGGCAGTGTTGTCCTTCGGGGCCGGAGCCGCCTTCTGCTTGGCCTCGGCCGCGGCGAGCACGTCCTGCTTGCGGATGCGGCCGCCGACTCCGCTGCCGGTCAGCGACGCGAGGTCGATGCCGTGCTCGGAGGCGAGCTTGCGCACCAGCGGCGTGACGTACGGGCCGTCCGCGGATTCCGCCGGGGCCTGCGCGGCCGGAGCCGGAGCTGCCGGGGCCTGGGCCGCGGGAGCCGGAGCGGCGGGCGCGGGGGCCGGGGCGGCCGGAGCCGGGGCGGGCTTGCTTTCCTGCACCGGAGCCGGAGCTGGCTTGGACTCCTGCGCCGGAGCCGGAGCCGGGGCTGCCGGAGCCGCGGCAGGGGCGGCGTTCGCGTCGCCGATGACCGCGAGCACTCCGCCGACCTCGACGGTCTCGTCCTCGCCCGCGCGGATCTCCAGCACGGTGCCGGCGACCGGCGACGGGACCTCGGTGTCGACCTTGTCGGTGGAGATCTCGAGCAGCGGCTCGTCGACCTCGACGGACTCGCCGACCTGCTTCAGCCAGCGGGTGACGGTGCCCTCGGTGACGCTCTCGCCCAGTTCGGGCAGCTTCACCTCGGTGCCCGAACCGCCCGCGGCCGGAGCGGTGTCCGGCTGCGACGGGGCGGACTCGGCCGGGGCGGACGCCGCGGCGGGAGCAGGGGCTTCCTGCTGCTGCGGGGCGGGCTCCGGCTCGGCCTGCTGGGCGGGCGCGGAGGACTCGGGCACGCCGCCGGTGCCGTCGTCGATCACCGCCAGCTCGCCGCCGACCTCGACGGTGTCGTCTTCCTTGGCGCTGATCTTGACGACCGTGCCTGCCACCGGCGACGGTACTTCGGTGTCGACCTTGTCGGTCGAGATCTCGAGCAACGGCTCGTCGACCTCGACCGTGTCGCCCTCCTGCTTCAACCACCGGGTGACGGTGCCCTCGGTGACGCTCTCGCCGAGCTCCGGCAGCGTGACGGAGTAGGCCATTGTTCGCTGGCTCCCTTGATCGCTAAGACGTGGTCTGGATTGTGCTGGTTGCGCGTCAGCTGTGCACGTGCAGCGGCTTGCCCGCGAGGGCGAGGAACGCTTCGCCGAGTGCCTCGGTCTGCGTGGGGTGCGCGTGGATCAGCGGGGCGACGTCCTCCGGGAACGCCTCCCAGCTGTAGATCAGCTGCGCTTCGCCGATCAGCTCGCCGACCCGGTCGCCGACCATGTGCACGCCGACGACGGGGCCGTCCGGCGCCTTCACCAGCTTCACGCCGCCGGAGGTCTTGAGGATCTGGCTCTTGCCGTTGCCGCCGAGGTCGTAGGTGAACGTGGTGACGTCCGAGCCGTACTTCTCCTTGGCCTGCGCCTCGGTGAGCCCGACGGAGGCGACCTCGGGGTGCGAGTAGGTGACGCGCGGGATGCCGCGCTCGTCGATGACGCGCGGGTTCAGGCCGGCGATCTCCTCGGCCACGAAGATGCCCTGCTGGAAGCCGCGGTGCGCGAGCTGAAGGCCCGGCACGATGTCGCCGACCGCGTACACGTTCGGCAGGTTGGTGCGCAGCCGGTCGTCGGTGAGCACGAAGCCGCGGTCGATCTGGACGCCCGCTTCCTCGTAGCCGTGCCCGGCCGAGTTCGGGCCGCGGCCGACGGCGACCAGCAGCAGGTCGGCTTCCAGCGTTTCGCCGGACTCCAGCGACACGCTGACGCCGTTGTCGTCCTGCTTCGCGCCGGTGAACCGGACGCCGGTCTTGAAGCCGATCTTGCGGCGGCGGAACGCGCGCTCGAGCTGCTTGGAGGCGTACTCGTCCTCGTTCGGGACCAGCCGCGGGAGCGCCTCGACCACGGTGACGTCGACCCCGAAGGAGGCCCACACGCTGGCGAACTCCACGCCGATCACGCCGCCGCCGAGCACGACGACCTTCTTCGGCACGTAGTCCAGCGTCAGCGCCTGCTCGCTCGCGATGATGCGGCCGCCGAGCTCGAGACCGGGCAGGGTGCGCGAGTAGGAACCGGTGGCGAGGATGACGTTCTTGCCGGTGTACCGGGTGCCGTCGACCTCGACGGTCGTGCCGCCGACGAACCGGCCGGTGCCCTCGACGAGGTTCACCTTGTGCGCCTTGGCCAGGCCCTGGAGGCCCTTGTACAGCCGGGAGACGATGCCGTCCTTGTACTTGTTCACCCCCGCGATGTCGATGCCCTCGAACACGGCCTTGACTCCGAAGGTCTCGGCGTCGCGGGCCTCGTCGGCGACCTCGGCGGCGTGCAGCAGGGCCTTGGTCGGGATGCAGCCCCGGTGGAGGCAGGTCCCGCCCAGCTTGTCCTTCTCGATCAGCGTGACGGAAAGGCCCAGCTCGGCCGCGCGGAAGGCCGCGGCGTAGCCGCCCGATCCGCCTCCCAGGATCACGAGGTCGGCGGAGGTGTCGCTCACTTCAATAACTCCTCGGCAGCGATAGGGGTGAAGCTTCGGTCGCCGCGGCACCCGGTATAAACGCGCGCGCGACAACAGCCATCTTGTCACTACGCCGATCGGTGTTGCGACCTAGCCGGGCCAAGGCGGCGCTGCGACACCGGCCACACGCGCCACCGGGAATAATGGAGTCCGGACTCTCGCCGGAAGAAAGGTGGTCGAAGTGGGGATCTTCGACTCGTTGCGCCGCCGCGGCAGACGCGGCCCGTCCGCTGGAGCAGGCCGCTCCGGAGGCCAGGCCGATACCCGCTACCTGCAGGAATGGGCTGCCGCGCGACGCGGAGTGGAAGCCTTCGTCGAGCCGAAAACCACGGTGACCGACACCACTGTGGTGCTCGTCGCGCACGACGGCGAATGGACCCGGCGGCGGATCGGGAGTTTCGACGCCGCGCAGCGGTTCGGGCATAAGCACACGATTCCGGTGTATGAGGTGGCGCGGGTTGGTTATCCGCAGCGTATGCGGGATTACACCGAACGGCAGAAGCGTCGGCCGGGTAGTTGAGGTGGGTGGTCGCTCGCCGTAGTCGGTGGGGCTGAGTTCTTGGGGGGCTCGTCGCCTGGCGGCGACCTTGCCTCTTGGTTGCGTGGGGCACCCCGAAGCTTGATTGTGCTGACGGTTCGGGGGTGCTTGTCAAGGCGGGAAAGATGCCTTGACAAGCACCCCCGAACCGCAGGGAGGCTTCGTATCGGGGTGCGGGGGAGGGGCTGGGTGCCTCGATCGTTGGGTGCACCGGTGCGGTTTGTTGGTGGGTGGGGGCTAGCGCCCCAATGTGGCGTTGGGTGCATGTGACGCACCGGATGCCGCATTGGGTGCGTGGGATGCACCGAATGCCACATTGGGTGCGTCGCGGCGGAGCGGTGAGCGGGTGGGCTGTGAAGGGCTCCTTGAGGGAACCTGAGTACGTGAAGGTTCCCCTCACGTACTTCGGCTGGTTGTGAGGGGAACCCTGAGGGAATCTGAGTACGTGAGGGTTCCCCTCACGGACTCAGCTGGTGAGTCAGGCACTCGCTTCCAGTAGCCGGTGGTGGTGTTCCAGCAGCGCGCGGAACGAGTCGTGTGCGGTGCTGCCGTAGGTGAGGTCGACTTCGACTGCTCGCCAGTTGTCGCCGGTGTGGGTGAGCAGGACTGTGGCGGGGTCGGAGACGATCACGACGGCGCCGTCGGCGCGCAGTTCGCGGGCGGGTAGCAGGCGCGGGAAGACGACGTCCGCTGGTAGTCCGTCCGCGATCTTCAGGAACTCGCGGTAGTCGTCGGGCAGGCGGAAGCCGAGGCGGTGTTCGGTCGCGGCCAGGTCGGCGGGCGGCGTGGGGGCGGGGGCGCGTTGTCCGCGCAGCCGGAGGATCGCGGCGATCAGTTCCGGCAGGCTGGCCGGGCCGGTCGGATGGCGTTCGCGCAGGGCGGCGATCAGTGCGCCCGCGCATTGGTCCGGCCACTCCGTGCCTAGGCCGAGCGGGTCCGCGCCGGCGGTCAGCGGGGCGGCGAGCGGGCGGGTGGCGGCGAGGGTCGCGACGTCCGGGTTCGGGTGGGTTTCCACGAGGGCGGCCCACGCGTCCAGGTCGGCGGCGGCCAGTGCGTCGCGCACTGGATCGGGGCGCTCCGGGGCGAGCGCGGAGACTGCCCCGGCGACTGGTGAGCCGTCGAAGAGGCCGTCCAAATCGGACACTCGGCGGGCGAGGAGTGCTTGGTGGGCTTGCTCTTCCGCGTCCAGGTCCAAGGGCACGAGTGCGTCTGCCCATTGTGGACGGTCGCCGCGCGCCTCGAAGAGCATTGCCCAGGCGCGGGCGCGCACGGCGTCGTCGGCGAGGACGGACGTCGGGCGTCCGGTCACTGCGTGCCATTGCGTGACAAGGCGATCCGCCGCATCGGAAGCGCCAGCGGTCGCGAGGAGGAGCGCGGCGTGGCCGATCCGGCGGTCAGCGGCGGCCTCGTCGGCGGTGAGCACGTCGCGGACGGCGGTTTCGAGGTAGTCGTCGCGCTGCATGAACGCGAGCGTGCCACACGGCCGCGGACACGACGGAGGCCCCGCACCGGGCGTGGTGCGGGGCCTCCGGCACAGGGTCAGCCCTGGTCGGCGATGTCCGCCAGCACCGCGGCGATGGTGCGGACCGGGACGCCGGTGCCGCCCTTGCCGGTGTAGCCCCACGGGCCGCCGGAGTTGAAGGCCGGGCCCGCGACGTCGAGGTGCGCCCACGGCAGGTCCGCGGGCACGAACTCGCGCAGGAAGACGCCCGCGACGAGCATGCCCGCCCAGCGCTGTCCGGTGACGTTCGCGATGTCCGCGAGCCGCGAGTCGAGGTCGCCGCGCAGTTCGTCGGGCAGCGGCATCGCCCAGCCGCCCTCGCCGGTGGCCTGCATGATGCCCGCGACGCGGTCGCGGAACTCGTCCGAGCCCATCACGCCGGAGATCCGGTTGCCCAGCGCGACCACCTGCGCGCCGGTCAGCGTGGCGGTCTCGATCAGGTAGTCCGGGTTCTCCTCGGCCGCGCGCACGATCGCGTCGGCCAGCACGAGCCGGCCCTCGGCGTCGGTGTTGAGCACCTCGACGGTCTTGCCGCCGTACATGGTGAGGACGTCGCCCGGGCGGTAGGAGGTGGCCGAGGGCAGGTTCTCCGCGAGCGGGATGTGCGCGGTGACCTCGAGCGGGTACTTCAGCTTCGCTGCCAGCACGACCGACGCGAGCACGGCCGCCGCGCCCGACATGTCGGAGGTCATGTGGTCCATGTTGGCGGCGGGCTTGAGCGAGATGCCGCCCGAGTCGAAGGTGATGCCCTTGCCGACCAGCGCGACCTTCTTGCGCGCCTTCGCCGGCTTCCAACTGATCCGCAGCAGGCGCGGCGGCCGCGACGAACCGCCGCCGACGCCGAGGATGCCGCCGAAACCCTTGCGCTTGAGGACCTTCTCGTCGAGCGCCTCGAACTCCAGGCCGTTCGCGTCGGCGAGCTTCTTCGCGCGGTCGGCGAAGGACGCCGGGAACAGGTCGTTCGGCGGGGTGTTGATCAGGTCGCGGGCGATGATCACCGACTCGGCGATGAATCCGGCCGCCTTGAGGGTGGCCTTGTGCTCGCGCGCGGTGCCCTCGGCCGGGCTGACCAGGTCGGCCTTCGCCAGCGGGGCGTCGCCCTTCTCCGAGCGGTACTCGGTGAAGACGTACGCGCCCAGCGCGATGCCTTCGGTGGCGGCGTGCAGGTCGACGGCGGACAGCGTGACGAACGCCCGCTCGGTGCCGCTCAGCGCGCGGGCCGCGGCGCCGGCCGCGCGGCGCACCTGCTCGGCGGTGATCTCCCCGTCCTTCGGCTTGCCGAGGCCGACGGCCAGCACGACGCCCGCGGGCAGCTTGCCCAGCGTCGGCAGCTTCACGATCTCCTCGGCCTTGCCGGACGCGCCGAGCGTGCCCAGCACCTCCGCGAGCTTGCCGTCGAACGCCGCGTCGGCGACCTCGGAGCCGGCGGCGAGCGCGAGGCCGTCCTCGCCCTGGAGAGTGCCGATCACGACGACGTCGGCGCGGGTCTTGCCCAATGCCGCACCCGTGTTCTCGGAGAGGGCAAGCTTCGGCACGGTCACTTCTGGCTCCTCGCGACGTCGCGGTGGCGCCGGGCGATCTGCCCGGTCGATCGTGAGCCATGCTAATGACAAAGCCATCCGGACGGGGGAAGGGGGATCGCGGTGCGGCTCGCGGGAGCACTCCTGGTGACGCTGGCGGCGGGTGCCGCCGGGGCCGGGTTTTGGGTGCTCGGCGGGGTTTTGCTCGCCGCGCTGGCCGCGGTCGGCGCTTCCCGGCTGCCCGTGCTCGGCACCGATCCGGCTGCCCGGATCGTCGGCGGATTATCCCGGCTGACACAGATTGTCGTGCTCGCGCAGGCCTTCGGCGCGTACGTCTTCCCGCTGCAGCCCGGATACGCCGCCGCCGCGCTGGTCGTGTTCGTCGCCGCCGCGGACTTCGCCGGGCTCCGATTGCCGGATCTGCTGGTCAAGTGGGTATTGGGTGTGCTGCTGGCCGCCGCGGCGGTGCTGGTGGCGATGTGTCTCGCGGTCGCTCCGGTGTCGCAAACGGGCGGAATCGGGACGCCGAACGCGGCCGCGATTGCCGTGGCGGCGTTGTTCCTGCTGCCGTTCCTGATTCCGGAACCGGGGGAGCGGAGCACCGGACGCGCGATCGTTCTCGGTCTGGTCGCGGTCGTCGTCACCGCGGTCACGCTCTTCCAGCTGGGTCCGATCCGGCTCGGGTTGTCCGGGACGGCGATGCGGGATCTGCTTTCCGCCGCGGACGCCGGACAGCTTCAGCCGTTGCTCACGGTGATCGCAGTGCTGGCGACTCTTCCCGCTGCATTCACGACTTTCGTCGGGGCGCGACAGCGGTTTGCGCCGTCCGGCGGGGCTCCGGTCGCGGTCAGCGTACTGCTGGCAGCGGCCGCCGCGGCGTTCGTCCCGCTGCCGGCGGTGCTGCTCGCGGCCGGGCTCGGCGCGGTGATCGAAGTACTGCTGCGGGTGCGGGTTCGTCGCTACCGTGGCGTGCATGACTGAGCACCGCTGGGCGCCGGGACAGACAGTCGTCGAACGTTTCGTCCGCCCGGACGGCAGCATCGGCCAGCATCATCCGCTGCGCGTGCTCTCCGACGACGGCGAGACGCTGCTCGGCTGGCTTCCGCTCGGCACTCCGATCGTCGGCAGCAGGCTCGCGGACGGCCGAAGCCTGCGCGAAGCGCCGCTGGAGCAACGGTTTCGCGAGCCGCGCGTGCGGGTGCCGGACATCTGGCACGGCACCTCGACGCTGCGGCTGATTCCCGACGACGCCTGGTCGTCGGTGTGGTGGTTCTTCGAGGCGGACGGACGCTTCCGCGACTGGTACGTGAACCTCGAAATCCCGCGCGGGCGCACCGGAACCGGCCCGGACCGGATCGACGGCATCCTCGACCTGGTCGTGACGCCGGGCGCGGGCTGGAAGTGGAAGGACGAGGACGAGGCCGAAGCGGCCGTCGAGGCCGGGCGGCTGACCACTGCCGAACTCGGCAAGCTGCGCGCGGAAGGCGAACGGATGGGCGCGCTGGCCGAGCGGGGCGCGTATCCGTTCGACGGCACGCACACCGATTTCCGCCCGGACCCGGACTGGCCCGCTCCGGAGCTGCCCGCCGGGCTGCGGCCTAGTGGGCCAGCAGGACCAGCGAGATGAACAGCACGATGTTGACGACGAGCAGGATCACCACCGATTTGGTCGGCACGTTCCTGGCGATCACCTGGCCGTGCAGGTTCTTCCACCAGTAGATGCCGAACCCGGCGACGACCAGGCCGAGGAAGAAGCCGAACCCGCTGGAAAGCAGGCCCCAGCCGACCATCCCGAGCATTCCGGCCCCGAAGGTCAGCAGGGCCGCGGTGCCGAAGGTCTTGACGTCCGGCCCGGCGCCCGGCCCGGCTTGGCGTGCTGGTTGAGTGCTCACGCCGTCCATCGTAGTGGGGTGACGCTGCGAGCGCGGGGCAGTGCGGCGAGTAAAACCACAGGACTTCCGACTAACGTGCTTCCGACCAAGCGCTATCGTTTATGCATGACCACAGCGACGCAGTTCACCCACGTTCCGAACCCGAGCCCCGCGAGTCCTGAACGCGTCGCCGAGGTACTTGCCAAGCCGGGGTTCGGCACGCATTTCACCGACCACATGGTCACCGTGCGCTACAGCACCGACAAGGGCTGGCACGACGCCAAGGTCGGGCCGTACGAGCCGTTCTCCCTCGACCCGGCCACGTCCGTGCTGCACTACGGCCAGGCCATCTTCGAGGGCCTCAAGGCCTACCGGCAGCCGGACGGCACGATCGCCGCGTTCCGGCCGGACGCCAACGCGCAGCGGTTCCGCGAATCCGCCGAGCGGCTCGCGATGCCGCAGCTGCCGGTGGAGACCTTCGTCGACTCGCTGCGCGAGCTGATCGCCGTCGACGAGCGCTGGGTGCCGACCCGCGAGGGCGATTCCCTGTACCTGCGCCCGTTCATGATCTCCACCTCGGCGGGCCTGGGCGTGAACAGCCCGGCCGACGAGTACGTCTTCGCCGTCATCGCCTCGCCGGCCGGCTCGTACTTCAGCGGCGGCGTGAAGCCGGTCAGCGTGTGGCTGTCCACCGAGTACGTGCGCGCGGCCCCTGGCGGCACCGGCGCGGCGAAGTGCGCGGGCAACTACGCGGCGTCCTTCGTGGCGCAGGCGCAGGCTGTCGAGAAGGGCTGCGACCAGGTGGTGTGGCTGGACGCGGTCGAGCGCCGCTGGGTCGAGGAGATGGGCGGGATGAACCTGTTCTTCGTCTTCGGCTCGGGCGACGACGTCCGCGTGGTCACGCCGGAGCTGACCGGTTCGCTGCTGCCGGGCGTCACCCGGAAGTCGTTGCTGCAGCTGGCGAAGGACGCCGGGCACAAGGTCGAGGAGCGCCGGATCTCCACCGACGAATGGGAGAAGGCGGCCGCCTCGGGCGAGCTGACCGAGGTGTTCGCGTGCGGCACGGCGGCGGTCATCACGCCGGTCGGCCACGTGAAGCACGGCGGCGGCGAGTTCTCGATCTCCGGCGGACAGCCCGGCACGGTCACGATGAGCCTGCGCGAGCAGCTCGTCGGGATCCAGGAGGGCACCCGCCCGGCCCCCGCGGGCTGGATGATCCCGCTCAGCTGAAGCCAGCTGTCCGTGAAGGGCTCCTTGAGGGAATCAGATTCCCTCAAGGAGCCCTTCACGGCTTTCAGGACGAGAGCGGTCCGGAGACGCCGGACTGTTCGTGCGTGGTCATTTCCGCGAGCACGCGGCTGGCCATCATCAGCAGCGGCAGCGCGGTGACCGCGCCGGTGCCTTCGCCGAGGCGGACGTCGAGGTCGAGCAGCGCGCCGAGGTCCAGCTGCTCCAGCGCGAGCGCGTGCGCGGGTTCGCCGGTGAGCTGCCCGGACATCCACCAGCGGCGGGCGCCGGGAGCGAGTTCTTCGGCCACGAGCGCGGCGGAGCAGACCACCAGGCCGTCGAGCACCACCGGCGTGCGGCGGACCGCCGCCTGCGCGAGAAAGCCCGTCATCGCGGCGATATCCGCACCCGAGGACGTCCGCAGCAGCGCGAGCGGGTCGGCCAGCACCGCACGGGCCCGGCGCAGCGCGTCGCGGACCGCGGCGGCCTTGCGCATCCAGGTGTTGTCGTCGATGCCCGAACCGCGGCCGACCACGGCGACCGGCTCGCTGCCGGTCAGCGCCGCGACCAGCACCGACGCCGGGGTGCTGTTGCCGATGCCCAGGTCGCCCGCGATCAGCAGATCCGCGCCGCCGTCGACCTCCGCGTCGGCGATCTTGCGGCCGGCGTTGACCGCGGCGCGGACTTCGGCGTCGGTGAGCGCGTCCTCGACGTCGATCGAGCCGGAACCGCGGCGCACCTTGAACTCGCCGATCGACCGCATCGCGGATTCCTCGGTGTCCACGGCCATGTCGACCACGCGCACGCCCGCGCCCGCCGCCGCGGCGAGCACGTTGATCGCCGCGCCGCCGGTCAGCATGGTGCCGACGAGCTGCGACGTGACCTCCCGCGGGTACGCCGAGACGCCCTTCCTCGCGATGCCGTGATCGCCGGCGAACACGACGACGCGCGGCCGGGTGAACGGCCGCGGCGGGGCCTGGCCCTGGCAGGAGGAGATCCACACGCCCAGCTCTTCCAGCCTGCCGAGCGAGCCCGCGGGTTTGACGAGCTTGTCGTGCAGCGCGATCGCGCCCGACCGGGCCTGGTCGCTCGGCGGTTCGATCTCGCCGAACTCGATGCCCGTTTCGCCGGTGTCCACAGCCAGGTTTCCTTTCGCCGCTGGGCGTCCCGGCGCCCAACCTACCGCCGCCGGGGCGCGGCCCTTAGGGTCGGTCGGCGTGCGGGAATCGACGGCGGCCGGGGTCGTGCTGGCCAGTGGTGCGGGGACCCGGGTGGGGGCCGCGCTGAACAAGGTCTACCTGCCGGTGGCGGGCAGGCGCGTGGTGGCGTGGTCGCTGGACGCGTTCGCCGCGGCGGCCGGGATCGGCGTGCTGGTGCTGGTGATCCGGCCCGAGGACGCGCCGCTGGCCGAGGAAGTGCTCGCCGAGCTGTCCGTCCCGGTCGAGATCGTGCCCGGCGGCCCGACGCGGCAGGCCTCCGAGCTGAACGCGCTGCGCCATCTCGCGCCGCGGATCGCCGACGGGACAGTGGATTCCGTGCTGCTGCACGACGGGGCCCGCCCGCTGGTGACGCCGGAGCTGATCTCCGCGGTGCTGGAACGGACGCGGGAAGACGGGGGAGCGGTGCCGGGCCTGGCCGCGGACGACGTGGTCTCGATGGCCGGACCGGACAAGGTGGCCGGCCCGCTGCCGGGCGCGATCCGGGTGCAGACCCCGCAGGGCTTCCGTGCGCAACCGCTGCTGGCGGCCTACGAACAGGCTGCCGCGGAAGGGTTTCTCGGCACGGACACGGCTTCGTGCATGGAGCGGTTCTCCGCGCTGCCGGTGCGGTGGGTGCCCGGCAGCGCGGAGAACGTGAAGATCACCTATCCGCACGACCTCGCGGTGGCGGAACGGTTCCTGCTGCGGTGATCAGGGAGCGACGGTGAGCGCCGGGTCGCTGATCACGACGTCGCCGAGCGCCTCGTCGATCGCGGTCAGCAGCTCCGGCTCGAGCTTCACGCCCGCCGCCTTGACGTTGTCGTAGACCTGCTCCGGCCGCGAGGCCCCGATGATCGCCGACGCGACGTTCGGGTTCTGCAGCACCCACGCGACGGCGAGCTGCGCCATCGACAGCCCGGCGTCGGCCGCCAGCGGCTCCAGCTTCGCGACCGCGGTGAGGGTCTTCTCGTCGAGGAAGCGCTTCACCATGTTCGCGCCGCCGTTCTCGTCGGTCGCGCGCGAACCGGCGGGCAGCGGCTGGCCCACCTTGTACTTGCCGGTCAGCACGCCTTGCGCCACCGGCGACCAGACGATCTGGCTCAGCCCCTCGCGCTCGGAAGCGGGCACGACCTGCGACTCGATGACCCGCCACAGCATCGAGTACTGCGGCTGGTTCGACACGAACGGGATCTTCAGCTCGCGGGCGAGCGCCGCGCCGCGCGAGATCTGCTCGGCGTTCCACTCCGAGACGCCGATGTAGAGCGCCTTGCCCTGGCGGACCAGGTCGGCGAACGCCTGCATCGTCTCTTCCAGCGGCACCGTGCGGTCGAAGCGGTGCGCCTGGTAGAGGTCGACGTAGTCGGTGCCGAGCCGCTGGAGCGACGCGTTCGCGGATTCGATGACGTGCTTGCGCGAGAGGCCCTTGTCGTTCGGGCCCTTCGGACCGGTGGGCCAGAAGACCTTGGTGAAGATCTCCAGGCTCTCCCGGCGCTGGCCCTTCAGCCCGCGCCCGAGCACGGACTCCGCGGCGGTGTTCGCGTAGACGTCAGCCGTGTCGAAGGTCGTGATGCCTGCGTCGAGCGCCGCCTTGATGCAGGCCTGCGCCTGGTCCTCCTCGACCTGGGACCCGTGGGTCAGCCAGTTGCCGTAGGAGATCTCACTGATGTTGAGGCCGCTGCGGCCGAGACGTCGAAACTCCATGCCCACAGGGTAAACGTTTCGTTCGCCAGGCTAACGACCTGTGTGCCGCACGGCTCAGTTCGGGATCGGGTCCCCGGCCTTCAGCCGCGGCTTCGGAACCCGCAGCTTGCGGATCTGGCTCGCCCGCACGAAGGCGTACCAGCCGACGCCGCGGGTGGCCGTCGCCGGTTCCTTCGGGAAGCGCTCCTTGACCAGCTTCGAGATCTTGCGGCCGTTCACGAAGCCCTCGATGGCCATGACCAGCAGCATCGCCATGCAGACCAGGGTGATGTACTGCTGCACCGCCGGCGCGGGGACCAGCAGCGCGAGGAACACCAGGATCGCCAGCGGCATGAACAGGCCGAGGATGTTGCGCCGGGAGTCGACCAGGTCGCGGACGTATGCCTTGACCGGGCCCTTGTCGCGCGGCGGCAGGTACTTGTCGTCGCCCGACATCATCCGCTCGCGGCGCTGCCGGGCGGCTTCCTTGCGGTCTTCTTTGCTGACCGGGTTCGCCTTGCGCAACTCCTTGTTGCGCTTCATCGCCTCGCGCATCGAGGTGGGCGGCGCCGCGACCGGCCCGCGCTTGCGTCCCTCGGCCTCGCGCCGCTTCGGCGTGGCCTTGCCCTTCCCCGGCGTGTACGACTTGCTCGTGACCGGGGAATCGACAGCGGCGGCCTCGGCCGCGGAGTCGTCGGCGGCGGGGTCAGTGGTGCTTCGGCGCAGGAACCTCACCTCACCAGGGTATTGCAGGCGTCACGGCTTTGTTCACCAGGTCGTTCCATATGCGACGATGGAGGGGAACAGATCGGGCGAGTCCCGTGTTGTAGGTAGGACACGAGATGTACCCGCAGCGAGTTCGACCAAAGAGGGAGTGCCATGACGACCGCTGAGCAGACCGGTGCGGCTGCGGCCGAGACCGCCGAGGAGACCCACGGCGTGACGTTGACCGACGCCGCGGCCGCCAAGGCGAAGGCGCTGCTCGAACAGGAGGGCCGCGACGACATGCACCTGCGCATCGCCGTGCAGCCCGGCGGCTGTGCTGGCCTGCGCTACCAGCTGTTCTTCGACGAGCGCACGCTCGACGGCGACCTGTTCCGCGACTTCGACGGCCTCCAGGTCGCCGTGGACCGGATGAGCGCACCGTACGTGTCCGAGGCCGTGATCGACTTCGTCGACACCATCGAGAAGCAGGGCTTCACGATCGACAACCCGAACGCCACGGGTTCCTGCGCCTGCGGCGACAGCTTCCACTGAGCCCCAGAGCCGACAACGGGCCCCGACGCATCCGCGCCGGGGCCCGTTGTCCGTTTCGGCCGCGGCTCGCACCCGCCGCGGAGGTTTCGCGAGGTCAGACGTACGCGTCGAGGTCGGCGACCTGTGCGTGGCAGGCGTCGTCGACCGTCCACGGCCGCGCGGCCCTCGGCCGGGGCAGCCGGGCCTGGCCGGCGGCTTGCTCGGGGCGCAGCGCGGACGGGAGATGGGCGCAGTCGGCGATCAGGTCGCCGAGGGTTTCCGGTTCGGTCGCGAGGTTCACGAACGTCACGCTATTCAGCCGGAGTTGAACGGGAAACGAGTACCGGCCGGTAGTGTCGGAACGTGGCGCGGAAACTACCCGGAAGGGTCATGACCAGCGGGTAACTTGCGTCAGGGCGCGAAAAGACAGCTCATCCACCTCGTGAGGAGAACCGGTGGCAGACAAGCCCAGGATCGCCGTGTCGGGCAGCATCGCGACAGACCATCTGATGCACTTCCCGGGGAGGTTCGCCGAGCAGCTCGTCGCCGAGCAGCTGCACCGGGTGTCGTTGAGCTTCCTCGCCGACGACCTCGTCGTGCGCCGCGGCGGCATCGGCGCGAACATCGCGTTCGGCCTCGGCGTGCTCGGCGTGGAGCCGGTGCTCGTCGGAGCCGTGGGCCAGGACTGGGCGGACTACCAGTCGTGGCTGCAGCGGCACGGCGTGGACACCTCCGGCGTGCTGGTGTCCGAGGTCGCGCACACCGCGCGCTTCGTGTGCACCACTGACGAGGACATGTGCCAGATCGCGACGTTCTACGCGGGTGCGATGGCGGAGTCCCGGAATATCGAGATGGGGCCGATTTCGGATCGGGTCGGCGGGCTTGGGCTCGTGTTGATCAGTCCGGATGATCCTGAGGGCATGGTTCGGCATGCTCAGGAGTGCCGTCAGCGGGGGTACACGTTTGCCGTTGATCCTTCGCAGCAGCTGGCTCGGATGGACGGGGCTCAGGTGCGGTCGTTCGTGGAGGGGGCCAAGTATCTGTTCAGCAATGACTACGAGTGGGAGTTGTTGCTGCAGAAGACTGGGTGGACTGAGGCTGATGTGCTGGAGCGGGTTGGGCTGAGGATTACCACGCTTGGGGAGAAGGGCGTGGAGATCGTTGGGCGCGATGGGACTGCGCTGCAGATCGGGGCGGTGCCGGAGCGGGGGAAGGCTGATCCCACTGGGGTTGGGGATGGGTTCCGGGCTGGGTTTCTTGCCGCGGTTGACGGCGGGCTTGGGTTGGAGCGGGCTGCGCAGTTGGGGTGTTTGATCGCTGTGCTGGTGCTGGAGACTGTGGGGACGCAGGAGTGGACTCTCGTGCGGTCCGAGGCGTTGACGCGGTTGAATGAGGCGTTCGGGCCTGAGGCCGCTGAGGAGATTTCGGCGGTTTTGCCTGCTTGAGGCTTTTGGTTTCGGCTCGTCGCCTGGCGGCGACATTGCCGTTTGGGTTGCGTGGGGCACCCCGAAGCTTGATTGTGCTGACGGTCTGGGGGTGCTTGTCAAGGCGGGAAAGATGCCTTGACAAGCACCCCCAGACCGCAGGGAGGCTTCGTATCGGGGTGCGGGGGAGGGGCTGGGTGCACCTCGAGTTGGGTGCGCTGGTGCGGTTTTAGGGACGTGAGGGGAACCCTGAGGGACTCTGAGTCCCTCAGGGTTCCCCTCACGGACGTCTTAGAGCTTGACTGGGTAGACCGGTTCTGGGATTTCCGGCTTGATGCGGTGTTCCACGAAGATGCCGTGCCACAGCATGAAGACCAGCAGGGCCCACAGTTGGCGGCTGCGGTCCAGTTGGCCTTCTTTGTGCTCGTCGAGCAGGCGCAGCACTGCGTTCTTGTCCAGCAACTCGTCAGTCTTCGAGTCGTTGATGATGCCGCGGGCCCAGTCGTACATCTCGTTGCGCAGCCACAGGCGGATCGGTACCGGGAAGCCCAGCTTTTTCCGGTTCAGCACGTGGCCGGGGATGATCTTCGCCAGAGCTTGGCGCAGGGCGTACTTCGTGGTGCCGTGGGCGAGTTTCTGGTCCAGCGGGATTGAGGCGGCGACCTTGAACACCTCGGCGTCAAGGAACGGCACCCGCAGTTCCAGCGAGTTCGCCATGGTGACCTTGTCCGCCTTGACCAGGATGTCGCCGCGCAGCCAGGTGTAGAGGTCCACGTGCTGCATCCGGGCTACGGGGTCCCAGCCGCGGGACACGTCGTACCAGGGGGCGGTGACGTCCTTGAAGCCGACGCCTTCCTCGTACGTCCGCAGCACCGCGCGCAGTTGCTCGTCGCGGAAGTTGCGGGCGTTGCCGTAGTAGCGGTCTTCCAGCGGAAGCGCGCCGCGGCGCAGCAGGTCCTTGCCTCGGGTGCCCTCGGGGATCTTCGTGGACACCTTGCCCAGCAGCTTGCGTACGCCGCCGGGGATCTTCTCGAACGGGGCCAGCGAAATCGGCTCGCCGTAGATCGTGTAGCCGCCGAACAGTTCGTCGGCGCCTTCGCCGGACAGCACGGCCTTCACGTGCTTGCGCGCTTCGCGGGCGATGAACCACAGCGGGACCAGCGCCGGGTCGGCCACCGGGTCGTCCAGGTACCAGACGATGAGCGGCAGCGCTTCCATCATCTCGTCCGCCGACACCGTGCGGACCACGTGCTTCACGCCGATCGCGGCGGCCGATTCAGCGGCGACGTCGACCTCGGAGTAGCCCTCGCGCTCGAACCCGGTGGTGAACGCGATGAGGTTCGGGTTGTGCTCCTTCGCGAGCGTCGCGGTCGCGGTGGAGTCGATGCCGCCGGAGAGGAACGCGCCGACGGTGACATCCGGGTCCGAGATCATGTGCTTGCCGACCGAGTCGCGCATCACGTCGGCGATGCGCTCGTACAGCGCGTCGGCCTCGGCTTGGCTGTTCACCGGCTTCGCGGCGAACTTCGGGTGGAAGTAGCGGGTGAACTCGGTCTTCCCGCCCGGCGAGAGCCGGAACGAGGTGCCGGATTCGACGCGGCGGATCGCGGTGTGCAGCGACTCCGGCTCCGGCACGTACTGCAGGACCAGGTAGTGCTGCAGGGCCTTGCGGTCCAGCTCCTGCGCGACGCCGAGCGTGTCCGACAGCTCCAGCAGGCTCTTCTTCTCGCTGGAGAACGCGGTGCCCTTCGGGCCGGCGCTGTAGTAGAGCGGTTTGATGCCGAACGGGTCGCGCGCGCCGAAAACGACCTTTTCGGCCGAATCCCAGATCAGGAACGCGAACATGCCGCGCAGCTTTTCGACCGCTTTGTCGCCGAGGTAGTGATAAGCCGCGACGATCGCCTCTCCGTCGCCTTCAGTGGCGAATTTCGCACCGAATTTTTCGGCGAGCTCGTCGCGCAGCTCGCGGTAGTTGTAGATCTCGCCGTTGAAGTTCAGCGTGTACCGGTCCGGAGCCTCCGGCGGACCCCACACCAGCGGCTGGTGCGCGTGGTCGACGTCGATGAAGGCGAGCCGGTTGAAGCCGTACACGACTTCGGCATCGGCCCAGGTGTCCTGCTCGTCGGGGCCGCGGTGGCGCTGGCAGCGCATCGCCGCGCCGACGCTCTCACGGGCGTTCGAGGCGTCGTTTTCGGTCGCGCAGATCAGTCCAAGCAGGCCGCACACGTGTACTCACACACCTCAGGGTCGGGCCGGTCCGGGGAAGGGCCCAGTATGCCGGGGCGGGGCGCCTCGCCCGGAAAGCGGGTGACGCGCGGCGCAACTGGTCACCCCTTGGTCAGCGGGAGCGGCCAACTCGGCTAGGCTCCGCCTGTCACGAAGATCGGTCGAAGAAGGCCCGGTGTGAGAGGGCCTGTTGGGTGAAAGGGCAGGGCGCAGTGGGAAAACCAGAGCGCACCCCGGTGGGTAAGCGGGTCGGGCGTGTCGCCGCGCTGGCCGTGCTGGTGGCGCTGACCGCGACGGGCTGCTCGGGAGACGAGATCCTCCGCTTCGGCTGGCCGAAGGGCGTCACGCCGCAGGCCGACCAGATGCGCACCCTCTGGACGTGGACGGTCGTCGCCGCGCTCGTCGTCGGCGCGATCGTGTGGGCACTGATCTTCTGGACCGCGATCTTCCACCGCAAGAAGAAGGGCGCGGCCGCCGAAGGCCCCGAGGACCTCCCGCGGCAGTTCCAGTACAACATCCCGCTGGAGATCTTCACGGTCGTCCTCCCGACGATCATGGTCTGCGTGCTGTTCTTCTTCACCGCGACGACCGAGAGCAAGGTCCTCGACAAGAAGCCGAACCCGGACGTCGTCGTCGACGTGATCGCCTTCCAGTGGAACTGGGAGTTCAAGTACGAGGGCGATGCCGCCAAGCGCGCCGACGGCACCCAGGTGAGCACCGTCGGCTCCTCCGGCGAGATCCCGCTGCTCGTGCTGCCGACGAACAAGACCATCGAGTACCGGCTCCGCTCGACGGACGTCATCCACTCGTTCTGGGTCCCGGAGTTCAACTTCAAGCGCGACGTGATGCCGGACCCGGAGAAGAACAACCAGGACAGCTCGTTCCAGAACTCGATCGACCGCGAGGGATCGTTCGTCGGCCGCTGCGCCGAGCTGTGCGGGACGTACCATTCGGTGATGAACTTCGAGGTGCGGGCCTTGTCCCCGGACAAGTTCGACCAGTACCTCAAGCTGCGCGCCGCGACGAACCCGAAGACCGGCAAGCCGAACACCGCGTCCGAGGCGCTGGCTTCGATGAACTGCGGCGAGCTGTGCAGCCCGTACGCGGTGACCACGAAGCCGTTCAACACTGACCGCACCGCGCGCACCGCGTCCAACTGACGGCGAACCAGAAGGAGCAGGGGACCAATCCCATGAAGGTCGAAGCCCGGATTTTCTACATGGTGGCGGGGTTTGCCGTCCTCATGACCGCCGTCTACTGGGTCATGACCGCGCTCTTCACCACCGATCAGAAGGCTGAGCCGGTCGGCATCGTCGCGCTGTTCCTGACCGGCGGCCTGGCGTTCCTCGCCGGCAGCTACATGCAGTTCGTGTCCCGCCGGATCGAGGAGCGTCCGGAGGACCGCGAGGACGCCGAGATCAGCGACGGCGCGGGCGAGCTGGGCTTCTTCAGCCCGGGCAGCTACTGGCCGGTCGCGCTCGCCGCGTCGGCCGGTCTCGCTGGCCTCGCGCTCGCGTTCTTCCACATCTGGCTCCTCGTGATGGCGCTCGTCGCGCTGCTCATCGCGGTCGGCGGGCTGGTGTTCGAGTACCACACCGGTCCCGAGCACGACTGAGTTTTACGCTTCACCGAGACGCCCGGCTGGGGATTCCTGGCTGGGCGTTTCGCGTATCTGCCTTGGCTCGCTGCGGAGCCAGCGCCGCGGCGAGCACCGCCAGCATCCCGAGGCCTTCGGGCCAGGTGAGCCGGTGGCCGAACGCCAGCATGTCCACCACGACCGCGACCACCGGGTACAGGTAGGACAGGAGCGCCACCGTCGTGGTCGGCAGCTTGCCGATGCTGGCGTACATCAGCACGTACATCACCGCCGTGTGCACCGTGCCCAGGAGCAGGAGCCACAGCAGCCCCAGAGCGGAACTCGGCAGCGGCGTGAACATCAGCGCGGGAGCGAGCACGATCGCGCCGACCGTCAGCTGCACCGCGGCGAGCAGATGCGGCCGGATGTGCTTGAGCTGCTTCGCGATGAAGGACGCACCGGCGTAAAGCAAGGCTGCGCCGAGGGCGAGCGCGATCCCCGCGAGCCGCACCGGTTGTCCGTCATCTCCTTGTGCGGAAAGGGAAATCACCACCACTCCGGCGAACGCCACACCTGCTCGCATGAGGTGCGAACGGCCGACCTTCTCGCCGAGGAACATCGCCGCCATTCCGACCAGGATCAGCGGCTGAGTGTGATAAACGACGGTGCTGACGCCGATCGACGACAGCGAGTAGGACGCGAACAGCAGCACCCAGTTGCCGACCAGCAGCAGTCCGCCGGCGACGGCGAGGAGCAGGTCGCGGCGGGTCGGCCGCCAGTCGCGGAACCAGCCGCGGGCAAGGGACCACACGACCAGCAGGACGCCGCCGACGAGGCAGCGGGCGAACGCGACCGCCGGGGCGGCCGCGCCGCTTTCGAGCACGACCGCGCCGATTGTTCCGGACAACGCCATCGCCGCGGACCACTGCAGGACCGGGCGGGATTCGGGGTTCTTCATGCGTCCCAGATTCGCCTTCGCGGCGACGTTCAACCAGTGTCAGAGATGACAATGACCGCAAAACTTGTGACATCCTGGGCGGCATGGACGTAGAACGGGTCGCCGTGCTGCTCGCGGACCGGGTTTCGCCGTTCGAGCTGGGGGTCGCGTGCGAGGTGTTCGGCACCGACCGCAGCGCGGACGGCATGCCTGGCTGGGACTTCGGCGTGTGCTCGCCGAACGGGGCGGAAGTGGCCAGCTGGTCCGGATTCGGCCTCGCCGGACTGCGTGACCTCGACTTCGCGGCGTCCGCGGATTTGGTGATTGTGCCCACCCAAGCCCCGCGGACCGCGCCGCCGCCGGAGCCGCTGCTGGACGCGTTGCGCGCTGCGCGGGAACGCGGCGCGTGGGTGGCCGGGTTCTGCGCGGGAGTGTTTTCCCTTGGCTACGCGGGGCTTTTGGACGGCCGTCGCTGCACCGTGCACTGGATCTACGAGCCGGAGTTCCGTCGCCTGTTTCCCGCCGCGGCAGTAGATCCGCAAGCCCTCTACGCGGACGACGACGGCGTGTTCACCAGCGCCGGGACGGTCGCCGCGGTGGATCTGTGCCTGCACCTCGTGCGTCGGTTGCGCGGTGTTGCGGCGGCGACGGCGTTGGCCCGGCGGATGGTGGCCGCGCCGCACCGCGCTGGTGGTCAGGCGCAGTTCGTGCAGGCACCGGTGCCCGCGACGGCCGCGCCGGACGACGCGGTGGTCGCCGAAGCGCTCGAATGGGTGGAACGGCGGTTGGACCAGCCGTTCACCGTCGCGGAGCTGGCTCGCCGCAGCGGGTTGGGGGAGCGGACGTTCCTGCGCCGGTTCTCCGCGGCCACCGGGACGACGCCGCATCGCTGGCTGACCGAACGCCGCCTCGACCGCGCGCAGGCGCTGCTGGAAGAGGGGCGGTTGTCGGTGGAGGACATCGCCGCGGCGTGCGGGTACGCGTCGGCGGCTGCGTTGCGGCACCAGTTTTCGCGCCTGCGCTCGACTACGCCCAGCGCTTACCGGACCGCCTTCCGCTCCTGACCCCTCGGCCCAGACCGCCCCAATGCCACATTGGGTGCGTGTGACGCAACGAATGCCGCATTGGGTGCAGCTAACGCACCCAATGCGGCATTGGGGTCTTCTCGGCAGCGGGCGCAGCGGCGAGGACACGGGGTTGTCCTGGTCGATGGGGCGCGGTCCGGCTGGTGTGAACGTACGTGAGGGGAACCCTGAGGGAATCAGATTCCCTCAGGGTTCCCCTCACGTACCTCAGCGGGAGCGAGGTCAGGCGACCAGGCTCGGCAGCGGGTGCTCAGCATCGCTCTGGCGAGCGCCGTTACCGCGAGCCGCCGCACCGCGCTCAAAGGAAAGCCGCTCGCGACGCGTGCACCGAACGACGCGTTTAGGTGCTCGCTGTCCGTTCCCAATACCGCATTGGGTGCGCTGAACGCACCGAACGCCGCACCGGGTGCGTGTGGAAAGCACCCAATGCGGCGTTCAGAACGTTGCGAACGATCAGCGGCCAGCCGAGGAGAACGCGATCCACCGGTCCAGAAGCGTCGCTGCCGCCCCGCTGTCGATGGCCTGGCGTGCTCGGTCCAGCCCCGCCGCCAAGTCGTCCTCGAGCGAATCGGAGAAGCCCTTGAACGCGGCCAGCGCGGCAGCGGCGTTCAGCACCACCGCGTCGCGCACCGGGCCGGTCTTGCCGCTGACCAGTTCCCGGACGACCTCCGCGTTCGCCGCCGCGTCGCCGCCGCGCAGGTCTTCGGCCGTGGCGCGCGGGATGCCGAGCGACTGCGGGTCGAAGCTGCGTTCCGTCACCGTGCCGCCGGAGACCACCAGGACCGACGTCGTCGTGGTGGTGGTGATCTCGTCCAGCCCGTCGTCGCCGCGGGCCACCAGCACCGACATCCCGCGGTCGGCGAAAATCTCCGCCAGGGCACGGGTTTTGTCGGCGTAGGCGCACCCGATCAGCGCGCTCCGCGGCTGCGCCGGGTTGGTCAGCGGGCCCAGCAGGTTGAACGTGGTCGGCACGCCGAGTTCGCGCCGCGGCGGGCCGGTGTGCCGGAACGCCGGGTGGAACGCCGGGGCGAAGCAGAACCCGATGCCGATCTCCTCGAGCGAGGAGAGCACCGCCTCCGGCGGCAGGTCGATCTTCACGCCGAGGGTTTCCAGCACGTCGGCCGCGCCGGACTTCGACGACGCGCTCCGGTTGCCGTGCTTGGCCACCGGCGCGCCCGCCGCCGCCGTGACGATCGTCGCCATCGTGGAGATGTTCACCGAGTTCGACCGGTCGCCGCCGGTGCCGACGATGTCCACCGCGGGACGGCTCAGCGTGATCCGCCGGGCGTGCGACAGCATCGCGTCGGCCATGCCGGAGATCTCCGCGGGCGTTTCGCCCTTGGCGCGCAGCGCGACCGCGAAGCCGCCGATCTGCGCCTGCCCGGCACTGCCGGACATGATCTGGTCCATCGCCCACGCCGTGTCCTCCGCGGACAGGTCCTCGCCGGCGATGAGCCGGGTGAGCAGCGCGGGCCAGGTGTGCGGGGTGGCGCCCACCGGGCTCAGCCGCCGTTGACGGCGGGGACCCGCCCGGCGCGCAGCACGCCGGCGACGGTCTCCGCCGCGGTCAGCGGATCGAGCGGGTGCACCAGCACGGCGTCGGCGAGCGCCCAGGTGGCGAGCCATCGGTCGTCGCGGCGGCGGACGGCCACCACGATCGGCGGGCAGTCGTCGATCTCGTGCTTGAGCTGGCGGGTCAGGCCGATGCCGCCGGTCGGCTGGGCCTCGCCGTCGAGGATCGCGAGGTCGACCGAGCCCGCGTCCATTTCGGCGAGCACGTCGGCGATGCCGGACGCCTCGACCCACTCGACGCGGCCGAGGTCGACCGCCGGGCGCCTGCCGACGGCGTTCATGATCGCCTCGCGGACCTCGGCCTTGTGGCTGAACACCAGGATCCGCTGGGACTGCTCGCTCATTGAGCACGCCTCCGTCTCGTCACGGGTGGAACAGCCGCGATCGTATCCGCCGAGACGCATCTCACGCGGACGCGGTGGGCGAGTCACCCGGTTGCCGCGCTTCCCAGCCCGGCGCGTCGCCGCCGAGCCGCTGCGCCAGCCCGGCCATCCGGGACCGTTCCTGGGCGCAGTGCAGGGCGTCCAGCACCTGCACCCGCCGCGCGTGCGCCAGCACCCGGCCCCCGTCGCGGCTCTGCTCGCGCAGGTCGTAGCCGTCCTGGGCGAGGATCGCCGCCGCCTCCTCGATCCGGTCCGCCGGAAGGACCAGGTGATGCACGAGCACCGCGGGCGCTTCGCTTGCCCAGCCGGGTGAATCGGCGAGCACCGCGGAGTCCGCGACGGCCGGGTCGAACGCCGAGACGACGACCCGCAGACCGGGCGCGTCCGGGTCGAGAACCGCGTTTTCCGGCTTTCTCACCAGGTCACGGAGCTTCTCCAGCCAACTCACGAGTAGCTCCTTCCGCTGCTGGTCCGCCTCTCGCGCGCGGGTGTGACGCGAAGCTCCCACGACCCGCCGCAGACCCGGCGGGCGGGGTGCGGTCGCGAGAGGACATAATGCGATCCGTGACAACGGCAGCTCCCACCATCAGCCAGCGGGTCCACTCGCTGAACCGGCCGAACATGGTCAGTGTCGGCACCGTCGTGTGGCTGTCCAGCGAACTGATGTTCTTCGCCGGACTGTTCGCCATGTTCTTCACCGTCAAGGCGCAGAACCCGGCCGGGGCGTCCTGGCCGCCGCCGTTGCACGGCGAGGAGTTCCACCTCAACGTCGCGTACGCGATCCCGTTCACGGTGATCCTCGTGCTGTCGTCGCTGACCTGCCAGTTCGGCGTGTTCGCCGCGGAGCGGGGCGACGTCTACGGGCTGCGGCGCTGGTACATCGTGACGCTGATCATGGGCGCGATCTTCGTGGCCGGGCAGGCGAACGAGTACCACAACCTCGTCGAGGAGGGGCTGACGATCCCGTCCGGCCCGTTCGGAACGGTGTTCTACCTCGCGACCGGTTTCCACGGCCTGCACGTGATCGGCGGGCTCATCGCCTTCGTGTTCCTGCTGATCCGCACGAAGCTCAGCAAGTTCACTCCGGCACAGGCCACCTCGGCGATCGTCGTGTCGTACTACTGGCACTTCGTCGACATCGTGTGGGTCGGCCTCTTCGCGGTGATCTACATCCTTCCCTGATCTCCGCACCGCCCACCACAAAACGGCCTGAACTGACAGCAAGGGTTGCCGCAAGATGACCACCAGCACCAAATCCTCGGAGCGCCGGTTCCGCGCGCGCTCGAAGATGCGCAGGCGCCTCGCGGGCGTGCTCGCACTCGGCGTCGCCCTGGTGGGGGCCGGCGCCCTGTACGCCGTCTTCGCCCCGGAACCGCAGACCGCGCAGGCACAGGGCGACCCGGCGCTGCTGCGCCAGGGCGAGCAGGTCTACAACAACACCTGCATCGAATGCCACGGCGCGAACCTCGAGGGCGTCAAGGACCGCGGTCCGAGCCTCATCGGCATCGGCGACGCGGCCGTCTACTTCCAGACTTCCTCCGGCCGGATGCCCGCGGCGCGCCAGGAGGCGCAGGCCGCCCGCAAGCCGCCGAAGCTGACCCCGAGCGAGATCGACGCGGTCGGCGCCTACGTGCAGGCGCACGGCGGCGGCGCGCAGCGTCCGGAGGAGCGCGGCGAGGCGCTGCGCGGCAACGACCCGGCGCGCGGCGGCGAGCTGTTCCGCCTCAACTGCGCCTCGTGCCACAACTTCACCGGCCGCGGGGGCGCGCTGTCGGCGGGCAAGTACGCGCCGCCGCTCGACCCGGCCACCGAGGAGCAGATCTACGACGCGATGCTCACCGGGCCGCAGAACATGCCGAAGTTCTCCGACCGCCAGCTCAGCGCGGAAGAGAAGAAGGACATCATCGCCTACGTCAAGTCGGTGTCCGACGGCAACAACGACCCGGGCGGCAACGGTCTCGGCGGGGTCGGCCCCGCCTCCGAAGGCGTCATCGCCTTCGTCGTCGGAATCGCCGCGCTCGTCGGCATTACGCTGTGGATTGGATCGAAGGCATGAGTGCCGAAGGGCCCAAGCCGCCCTCGGAGGCGGAGCTGGCTGAGATGGACCGCGACGAGCTGCTCAAGCTCGGCGGTCAGCTGGACGGCGTCGAAATCGTCGACTACCCGGAACCGTGGCCGGTCGAGGGCACCCGCGCGGAGCGGCGCGCACAGCGCCTCGTCGCGTTCTGGTTCGCCCTGTCCGCGCTCGCCGGCCTGGCGTTCGTGGTCGTGCTCGCGTGGCCGAAGTGGTGGGAGTACAAGGACCCGAGCGACCCGAGCGGCCACTCGACCTACAGCCTCTACACCCCGGCGCTCGGCGTCACGCTCGGCCTCGCGGTGCTGGGGCTCGGCATCGGCGTGATCCTCTACACCAAGAAGTTCGTCCCGCACGAGACGTCGGTGCAGCAGCGCACCGACGGTCCGTCGGCCGAGGTCGACCGGGCCACCATCCTCGCCCACCTCGCCGACGCCGGCACCCGCAACGGCATCGCCCGCCGGTCGCTGATCAAGCGCACCGCCGGCGCGGGCGCGGGCGCGCTCGGCCTCGCGGTGGCGGCGCTCCCGATCGCGTCCTTCATCAAGGACCCGTGGAAGGACACCGAGAACAAGGACGGCCTCTGGCACACCGGCTGGCTGCCCCAGTTCAAGGGCGAGAAGGTCTACCTGCGGCGCAACACCGGCAACCTCGAGGCGGACGTCAAGGAAGGCGTCGCCCTGGTCAAGGCCGAGGACCTCGACGCGGGCGCGATGGAGACGGTCTTCCCGTACCGCGAATCGGAGAAGGGCGACGAGAAGGCGCTGTCCGAGGCGCTGATGCGGGTCGACAACCCGGTCATGCTCATCCGGCTGCGCCCGACCGACGCCTCGCGCGTCGTCAAGCGCAAGGGCCAGGAAGACTACAACTTCGGCGACTACTACGCGTACACGAAGATCTGCAGCCACGTCGGCTGCCCGACCTCCCTGTACGAGCAGCGCACGAACCGCATCCTCTGCCCGTGCCACCAGTCGCAGTTCGACGCCCTGCACTACGCGAAGCCGATCTTCGGCCCGGCGACGCGGCCGCTGGCCCAGCTTCCGATCACGGTTGACGAAGAGGGATACTTGATCGCGAAGGGCGACTTCAACGAGGCCATCGGACCGGCCTTCTGGGAGCGTAAGTCATGAGTTCACTCACCACGCCGACCAAGGGCACGAGCGCACTCCAGAAGCACCTGGGCGAGGCCGCGGACAACGCGGACCAGCGGTACAAGCTGGCCAAGGGCCTGCGGCACCAGATGAACAAGGTGTTCCCGACCCACTGGTCCTTCCTGCTGGGCGAGATCGCCCTGTACAGCTTCATCGTCATCCTGCTGTCCGGGGTGTACCTGACGCTGTTCTTCGACCCCTCCATGCAGGAGGTCACCTACCACGGCAGCTTCACGAACATGCAGGGCATGCAGATGTCCCAGGCGTTCCGCACCACGCTGGACATCTCGTTCGACGTGCGCGGCGGCCTGTTCGTGCGGCAGCTGCACCACTGGGCGGCGCTGATCTTCGTCGCGTCGATGATGGTGCACATGCTCCGGATCTTCTTCACCGGCGCGTTCCGCAAGCCCCGCGAGGCGAACTGGGTGATCGGCGGCCTGCTGCTGATCCTGGGCATGTTCGAGGGCTTCTTCGGCTACTCGCTCCCGGACGACCTGCTGTCCGGCACCGGTATCCGCGCGACCCTGTCCGGCATCGTGCTCTCGGTGCCGGTGATCGGCACCTGGATCCACTGGGCGCTGTTCGGCGGGGAGTTCCCCGGCGACCAGATCATCCCGCGCCTCTACACGCTGCACATCCTGCTGGTCCCGGGCATCATGCTGGCGCTGATCGGCGCGCACCTCGCGCTGGTCTGGTACCAGAAGCACACCCAGTTCCCGGGCGTGCGGCGCAAGGAGACCAACGTCGTCGGCGTGCGGATCATGCCGTACTTCGCCCTCAAGGGCGGCGCGTTCTTCACCCTGGTCGTGGGCGTGCTGGCGCTGATGTCCGGCCTGTTCCAGATCAACCCGGTGTGGAACTTCGGCCCGTACAACCCGTCGATGGTGTCCGCGGGGTCCCAGCCCGACTTCTACATGGCCTGGGCCGACGGCATGCTCCGGATCTGGCCCGCCTGGGAGGTCTACCTCGGGAACTACACGATCCCGGCGGTGTTCTTCCCCGGCGCGATCGGCATGCCGATCCTGTTCGCGCTGCTGCTCGGGTATCCGTTCCTGGAACGCAAGCTGTCCAAGGACAACGCGGCGCACAACCTGCTGCAGCGTCCGCGCGACGCACCGGTCCGCACCGCGCTGGGCATGATGGCGCTCGGGTTCTTCGCGGTGATCGAGCTGTCCGGCTTCAACGACATCATCGCCGACCAGTTCGACATCTCGCTGAACGCGACGACGTGGGCAGGCCGCATCGGCGTGCTGATCGTGCCGCCGCTGGCGTACTACTTCACCTACCGGATCTGCCTGGGCCTGCAGCGGTCCGACCGGGAGGTGCTGGAGCACGGCGTCGAGACCGGCATCATCAAGCGGCTGCCGCACGGCGAGTTCATCGAGATCCACCAGCCGCTGGCCGGCACGGACAGCCACGGTCACGCCATCCCGCTCGAGTACCAGGGCGCGGCGGTGCCGAAGAAGATGAACAAGCTCGGCACCGCGGGCCACGCCGTCCCGGGTTCGATCTGGACGCCGGACCCGGCGGAGGAGACGAAGGCGCTCGACCGCGCTCGCGGCAACGGCCACGGGAACGGCAAGGCGCAGGTCGAAGGGTCCGAGGAGTCGACCGAGGTCGGTTCCGGGCACTGAGTCCCTGAGTTCTTTCTGATCAAGCCGAGAAGGCCCCTTCCTCTTCGCGAGGGAGGGGCCTTCTTGCTGTGTTGTCCAGGTTTTCTAGAGCTGGATGCGGCCGACGATCTCGCCGTCCTCGTCGATCTCTCCAGTGGGTTTGAAGCCGAGCCGCAGATAGAACGGCTGTGGACTGTGCTTGCCCGGCATCCAGCTGACTGTCACCGATTCGGCTTCGCGGCGGCGCGCTTCAGCCAGGACGGCTTCGACCGCGAACCGGCCGTAGCCCTTTTTCTGGTGTTTGGCGGCGATGTTCAGCCGCCAGAGGTAGGAGCGGTAGTAGTCGGTCGGGTTGTCCGGGTCGAAGGCGGCCATGACGAAGCCGACGAGTTTCTTCCCGGCGTAGACCAGCCTCGGCCAGGCGATGTCGGGCTGGACGTAGGCTTCGGCGAGCGAACGGGCGACCGAGGCAACGTAGTCGCGCTGAGGTTTCGCCACTTTCAGATCGCAGGCATCGTCCACGTTGTCGACCGTGATTTCGACCAGACGCAGGGTCGTCATGCGAAGTACGGTAGCGCGGCCCGCGAGGTTCAGAGCCGGATGCGAGCGACGACCTCGCCCTCGTGAAGCTGTCCGGTGGGCTCGAAACCCAGCCGCAGATAGAACGGCTCCGGGCTGTGCTCGCCCGGCACCCAGAGCACCGTCGCGGACTCGTTCCCTCGCCGGCGTGCCTCGGCCAGCACCGCTTCGACCGCGAACTTCCCGTAGCCCTTTTTCTGGTGCTCGGCGGCGATGTTCAACCGCCAGACGCCGCAGCGGAAGTAGTCGATCGGACAAGGTGGATCGAGGGCGGCCATGACGAAGCCGACGAGGTCGTCTCCCGCGTAGACCAGCCTGGGCCAGGCAACGTCCGGCTGGGTGTAGGCCTCCGCCAGCGAGCGGGCGACCGGGGCGACGTAGTGCTCCTGGTGAGGCGCTACCGACAGGTTGCAGGCCGCGCCCACGTTGTCGCTGGTGACCTCGGCTAACCGCAGTGTCGTCATGCCCCGGACGTTAGCCCGGGGGTACGACAATTCCGGGCGGGTCAGGCGCCCTCGACGCCGATCTCGAACGCGGAATCGGTGTCGGCGCGCGAGTAGGACCGGAACGCGATGTGGGTGACGGTGTCGAGCACGCCGCGGACCTTGCCGATGCGGCCCGGGATCAGGTCGGCGAGGTCCTCGTGGGCCTGCACGCGCACGGTGGCGATGAGGTCGACGTCCCCGGCGCACGAGTAGACCTCGGACACCTGGTCGAGGTCCGCGATCGCCTGCGCGGCCTGCGGGATCTCCTCGGCCTCTACGTTGATCAGCACGATCGCCGTGATCACAGCGTTCCTCCCACTTGCTCGCGGTAATTCCTCGAGCGCGATCGTAGCCGGGAACGAGCCCGCGCACGCCGCAGCGGGGCGGTCAGCCCGCGCGGCGGCCGGGACCGGGCGTCGGCGACCCGGGCTTGGCCAGTTCGCGACGGGTGGTTGGTTCGGCCTCGGGTCAACGCGGCTGTCAGCCTGCGATGTGTTCGAGGGACCGGGCGTCGGCGACTCTGGCGAGCCAGGCCTGCCAGCCCGCGACGGCCGCGGGTTCGGCCCACGGTCGCGTAGTACGGACAAGCCGGGTCCCAGGGCGGGCGAGCCAGCGCAGCAAGATTCCGACCTCCTCACCGGGAGCACCGCGCAACGGCCCATCGCCAGGCAGCACGGTTTCCCCTGCGGCGACCAAGGATTCGACCACCGGCATCGGCGGCACGCCACGGCGCGCGACTCCGGCGGAGGCGAGCCTGCCGTAGCGGATGACCGACAGTTCCCAGCCGCCGTTGCCGTCCGGTGCGGCGGCGATGAGTTCCGCGACCGACGCGAGCGCGGCCTGCCGGTGCGCGCGGCCGACGGCGCGGACCAGCCCGGCCAGTTCGTCGCGGTGCCGGGCGGCTTGTTCGTAGTGCCTTCGCTCCGCCATTTCCTCCAGCCTCGCCGCGGCCAGATGCAGCGGACGGCCGTCGTGACCAGCGATGAGCCCGCGGGCGGCCTCGACGGCGGGGGAGTAGTCGTCGACCGTCTGCCTTCCCGCGCACGGCGCTCCGCAACGGCCGAGTTCCGCCAGCACGCACGGCGTGCCGGACGCGGAGGTGGCCGAGATGCGTTGCGTGCAGGTGCGCAGGCCGGAGGCATCGGCGAGGGTTTCGGCGGCGGTGCGCGCGTCGGCTTGGCTGCGGAACGGCCCGAGCGTGCCCGCGCGCGGCAGGCGCACCACCGAAAGCCGCGGGAAAGCCTCGTCGGTGAGGCTGATCCACCAGCCGTGGTGCGGGTTTTTCGACCGCCGGTTGTACGCCGGCCGGTGCGCGGCGATCAGCCGCAGTTCGCGGATCTCGGCTTCGAGGGAATGCGCGCACTCGATGGCGTCCACCCGCTCCGCCAGCGCGACCATTTCCCGGATCCGGCCCCGGCTTTCGGAACCGGTGAAATAAGTCCGCACGCGCCGTCTCAGGTCCCGCGCGGTGCCGACGTACAGCACTTCGTCGCGCGGTCCCTTGAAGAGGTACACGCCGGGCCGCGACGGGAGGTCGGCGGCGAGGTTTCGCTTGCGGCGCTGGGCAGGCGTGACGTCCGGGAGGTAGTCGATCAGCTCCTCGACAGTGTGGACGCCGACGTTGCCGACGCGCTCCAGCAGCGCGTGCAGGACATCGGTGGTGGCGCGGGCGTCGTCGAGCGCGCGGTGCGTCGGCCGGGTGCGCGCGCCAAGAAGCATCGACAGCGACGACAACCGGTAGCTGCGCGCTTCTTCGCGCGGGATGACGCGACGCGCGAGCTTCACTGTGCAGACGACGGTGGGGCGCGGCCAGACGTAGCCGTGCCCGTCGCAGGCCGCCTTCATGAAGCTGGTGTCGAAGCCGGAGTTGTGCGCGACCAGCACGGCGCCCGCGATGAACTCCAGGAACGCGGGCAGCACGCGTTCGATCCGCGGCGCGTCGTAGACCATGGCCTGCGTGATCCCGGTCAGCTCGACGATCTGCGGCGGGATCGGCGTGCCCGGGTTGACCAGCGTCGCGAACTCGCCCAGCACCTGTCCGGCGCGGACCTTGACCGCGCCGATCTCGGTGATCCCGTCCGGGCCGGGCTTGGTGCCGGTGGTTTCGAGGTCGAACACGACGAACGTGGTGTCCCGCAGCGGGGTGCCGAGCTCGTCGAACGCCAGCTGAGCCTGGTCCGGCCTCGGTCGGGTCTCCATGATCGCGCACAGTAGGACCGACCACCGACATTCTTCGCGCGCGCGGCCTGTGGCCCGATGGTGACCAGCGGAACGGGCCGGTGCGGCGCGGGATCCGGCGGCGGGGCCTACCCTGGACCAATGCACCCCCAGCCCGTCGAGCCGGAAGAAGCCGCGGAGGCCGTCGGCCCCTCGGCGGTTCCGGCGCGGGCGGAGGAGGACGCCGGGGTCCCGGAAGCGGGGACGTGTCCGGAACCGTCGTCGTGGACGAGCCTGCCGGAGGCGGTGCGCGAGCGCATCGCCGAACTGGCCGCGGCCGCGGTGGCGAAACTGCCGGTCGCGGACGTGCCGAGGCAGTTGCGGCCGGTCGCGAAGTTCGCTCCGGCCAAGCGCGCGAAGCTCGGCGGCACCGCGCTGCTGACCGCGTTGGGGGATTCCGCGCAGTTCCGTACCGCGGTCCTGGAGTGGCTGCGGGAGCACCGGACAGACGCGCTGGACCCGAACGTTTCGGACTCGGTCGCGGCCGCGGCCGCCGCGGTGCTGCTCGGTGAATCCGGTGCGGCCGGACGCGTGCGGCTGGTCGCGAAGAACGCCGAGGAAACGGCGTTGCGCGCTGAGCGGGACGCGGCGCTGGCGCGGAATCAGCGGCTGGAAGTCGAAATCGCCGAGCTGCGGGCCGAGCTGGAAGAGGCGCGCGGGGCGGTCGAGAGCGTGCGCGGGGAACGCGAGGCCGAGGTCGAGAAGCTGCTGCGCCGGCTGCGTGAGCAGGGCGTGCTCTTGCGCCAGGCCAAGGACGCGGCCGAGACGGCGCGGACCGAGCTGGCCGACGGGGGCGCGACGCGGGAACGCGAGATCGAGACGCTGAACGTGCAGCTCGACCGGGAGCGGCGTCGGGTCGCTTCCGAACGCGCCCGTGCTGAACGGGCGGTCGCGGACGCGGAGATGGCGCGGCAATCGGCGCGCGAGGCTCGAGAGGCCGACGAGGTCCGGCTGGCGTTGCTGGTGGACACGATCGACGGCGCCGTGCACGGCTTGCGTCGTGAACTCGCTTTGGGCGACCGTGGCGCACGCCCTGCCGACATGGTGAGCGGCGCGCGGTCCGGGCTCGGCCCTGGCGGGCGGATCCAGGACGTCACGGCGCTCGACCGGCATCTGGCACTGCCGAACGTCCATCTCATCGTGGACGGCTACAACGTCACCAAAACGGGTTATCCGGAACTGGCGCTGGCCGACCAGCGAGACCGGCTGGTGCATCAGCTTTCGGCGCTGGCGGCGCGCACGTCGGCGGAGGTCACGGTGGTGTTCGACGGGGCCGGTGTGCTGTCGGTGCCCGCCGCGGTGCCGCGCGGGGTGCGAGTGCTGTTCTCCGAGCGTGGCGTGCTCGCCGACGACGTGATCCGGTCCTTGGTCGCGGCCGAGCCGAAGGGCCGTCCGATGGTCGTCGCGACGTCCGACCGGGCGGTCGCGGACTCGGTCCGCGCGGCCGGTGCGCACCCCGCTCCGTCCGCGGTGCTCGTCAGCCGATTGGGTCGAGTCTGAGCCTGCCCGGCTCGCGGGCCCCGGAAATTGTCGGTGGTGCTTCCTACCGTTTGTTCCCGAGGCGATTCCCGGAACCGGTCCGGGGCCTCGCGAGGTACGGAGGCACGGCGATGGGCGAGAACAAGCAGGAGCGGTTCGGTGCCGGTTCCGGCGTGCGTGCGGAAGGCTCGGCTGGGGTCAGCGGGGAACTTCGCTTCGCGGCGGGTCCGGGGGATCGGGGCGCTGGTGTCGGCGGCGGGGCGGCTCAGCGGTCTCGGCCGCCGGACCGGGGCGGTCACCCGGGCGGGGTGGGTTCTTCGGTGAGTCTTGCCACTGGGGTGAGTCCGGCCACGCGGGACCGGGATTTGGAGGCGTGCCGGGAAAGCGGTGTTTCGGCTGGTTCCGGCGGGAGTCTCGAGGGGGCGGCTGATGCTGCGGGCTCGCCAACCGTGCCGGAGCGGGCGCGGCCTGGTGCGGTCGACGAGGCGGGGGCCGACGACCCGGCGGGAACGGGTGCGGGTGAGCCTGTCGGCCTTGCTCGGTCCCGGCGTTCGGCGCGGCGGCACCCAGACGCGTCGCGAAGCGCGAAGCGGGCGAAACCCGTTACCTCCCACCAGGAAGAGCGGCGGCCGGCCGGTGCGGTGGACGTCGCGGTCGAGGACATCGACACGTTCGTCGTCGATTGCGACCGGTGTGCGGTGCGCGGGGCGGCGTGTGCCGATTGCGTGGTCAGCGTGCTGCTCGGGCCGCCGGTCGGCCTCGTCTGGGACGCGGACGAGCGGCGAGCTGTCGACGCGCTCGCCGAGGCGGGGATGGTGCCGCGGCTGCGCCTGGTTCCGGAGACAGACAGTAGGTCGGCGTGACACCAGTGGGTGACACTGGCTCGCCGAGCGGTCGCCTCGGTGCGGTGAACGGTAAGTAACGGAGGGAGCCGTTTGTGCTGCCGCAGCGTGTGGTCTAAGTCACATTGAACTGCCGTGCTGGTCCGATGGTGTTTCACCGGACTACGGAGAGTTTTTACGGGGGGCCCGGTGGACGCGCCGACGGTCTTTTCGTAACCTGGCCGAGATCTCGCGCCAGGCAGCTGTCGGACGACGGCGACGCGGGATCGCCGCCGGTTCGGCTTTGTCGGGGAGTCAGGACTGGAACCAACCACCGTGCGCGGAAAAGCTGTTGTGGAACACGACGGCCGGAACGCGGACGGGCAGCGTGCGCGAAGAGGGCCCCCGACCTCTTCCGCGCCGGGGTTCCGGCCACGGCGGCCCGACGAGCAAAGGAGACCCGCGCGGCCGTGCAGTCGCATCCAGTCAAGCGCGTGGTGTCAGGCGCCCTCGCGGCCGCCTCGGTGATCGCAATCGTCACCGCGGCGCAGCCAGCGGGCACCGCAGCCGCTTCCCCCCTCCCCGTCCTCCAGGCCCCGCCGGACTCCGGTTCGGACGCTCTCGCCAAGTACCGCGACCTCGCGGCGCAGGCGGAGAAGGCGAACGAGGACCTCCTCAAAGCCAAAGACGACCTGTCCGCACGCCAAGGCGACCTCGACAAGGCCAACGGAGACGTGGGCAACGCCCACAACCTCTCCGCGCAGGCCGCCGAGAACGAGAAGAAGTACAAGGTCGACGTCGACAAGTTCGCGAACGCGTCGTTCCTGTCCGGCGTGCAGATGAACAAGCTGTCCGCGCTGCTGGCGGGCACGTCGACGCAGGAGTTCCTCGACCGTTCGGCGGCGCTGGACCAGATCGCGTCGCAGAAGGCCACCGCGCTCGAGAAGCTCCAGGGCGCGGTCGACCAGGCCAAGGCCGCCGAGAAGCTGGCCGCCGACGCCGCGCAGCGGGCCACCGCGGCGCGCGACGCGGCGGCGAAGCTGACCGAAGACATCACGGCCAAGAAGAAGACGCTCGACGACCAGGTCGCCGAGCTGAAGAAGACCACGGCGGGCCTGAGCCAGGCGGACCGGAACGCGCAGAAGGACACCGGCGGCGACATCTCGGTGGACCTCGCGAACGCGGGCCCGGCCGCGGCGGCCGCGGTCCAGGCCGCGCTGAGCCAGCGTGGCAAGCCCTACGAGTGGGGCGCCACCGGGCCGAGCTCGTACGACTGCTCCGGGCTCATGCTGTGGGCCTACAAGCAGGCGGGCGTCTCGCTGCCGCGTTCGAGCCAGGCGCAGAGCCAGACCGGCACGCCGGTCCCGCGCAGCCAGCTCCAGCCCGGCGACCTGGTGTTCTACTACACGCCGGTTTCGCACGTGGGCATGTACATCGGCAACGGGATGATGGTGCACGCGCCGACCACCGGCGACGTCGTCAAGATCTCGCCGCTGCAGAGCCAGTACGTGGGCGCGCGCCGGGTCGCCTGACCGGACGTTCTCGCCTCACCGGGGCGGTACCGCATGACGCGGTGCCGCCCCGGTGTCGTTTGCGGGGCGCGCCAGCGAAGAAGACATCCGCTAGCTTCGAGCCTGGCCGACAGCACTGCTGACCCGAAGGAGCCGACGATGTCGCTCGCGGGCGAACTGGTCACCGAGACCTTCGAATACGAGGGCGGTCGCCAGGTCACGGTCTACATTCCGGCAGGTCGGCCCACAGCAGTCGTGTTCGCCGGTGACGGCGAGTTGATCTCGCAGTGGGGCAGCGACCTCGAAGCCGCCGACGTGCCGCCCGCGATGATCGTCGGTGTGCACCGCTCGGCCGACGAAACCCTGCGGCTGCACGAATACTCGCCGGGCTTCGATCCGGACCGATTCTCGGCGCACGAGAGGTTCTTCTGCGAAGACGTCGGCCACTGGGCGCGATCGAGGTTCGGGGTGGCGCTGCCCGCCGAGCGCACCGCCGTGTGCGGTGTCTCGGCTGGTGGAGAATTAGCGCTGGCCCTGGGGCTTCGGCATCCGGACGTCTACGGCACGGTTTTGTGCGCCTCGCCCGGAGGCGGTTATCGACCGCCCGCTGACCTGCCGACGCTTCCTCGCACCTACCTCGTCGCCGGGACACAGGAACCGTTCTTCCTCCAGAACGCGACCCGGTGGGCGGACGCGTTGCGCGATGCCGGAGCGGACGTCGTCTTGACCGAGCGAGCCGGATCGCACGGCGGCGCGTTCTGGCGCGAAGAGTTCTCGCTGATGGTGGCGTGGGCGTTCGGGGCATGATTTGCCGGTGAACGAACTGGTGGCGATCGAGCTGGCTGACGATGAGCGCGCCGCGCTGTCTCGTGGACTGCCTGAATGGCGCGGGCTAGGCACCGAGGAACTTGCGGTGGCGATGGGCTTCCTGGGGCGCGACTGGTCGATCACGCATTTCGGACGAGGAGACGTTCAAGATCCTGCGGTGGTTGCAACGAGCGATCGCAAGCGCGCTCCGCGGAGCACTCCCTCGTCGCGATGACCGAGCGTCCGACAGGTAAACCACCGCATTGTTCGTCAGGTCGGCAAGTACCTGGCAAGGCGTTCTCGCTTCACCGGCCCGCTCCGGCGAAACCATCCGTCGGTAGCCTGCGGGGGTGCTGAGGACCCTGCTCGTGACGAACGACTTCCCGCCGCGCCCCGGGGGTATCCAGAACTACCTCAATTCGCTGGCCACCCGGCTGCCCGCGGACGACCTGGTCGTCTACGCACCTTCCTGGGAACGCAGCAGCGGCTCGCACGTCGAGTTCGACGCGGCCGCGCCGTTCGAGGTCGTGCGGCATCCGACGTCGCTGATGCTGCCCACCCCGGACGTCCTGCGCCGCGCGAAGCAGATCATGCACGCTCGCGACTGCGAGGCCGTCTGGTTCGGCGCGGCCGCTCCGCTCGCGCTGCTTGGGCACCCGCTGCGGCAGGCTGGCGCGCGCCGGATCGTCGCGTCCACGCACGGGCACGAGGTCGGCTGGTCGATGCTTCCTGGCTCGCGGCAGGCGTTGCGGCGGATCGGCGAGACTGTCGACGTCGTCACGTACGTCAGCAAGTACACGCGCAACCGATTCGCCGCCGCGTTCGGTCGGCATGCTGGGCTGGAAATGCTGCCGAGTGGTGTCGACACCACGGTTTTCGCGCCCGATCCGGCTGGTCGCGAAGAGATCCGCACCCGACATGGTCTCGGCGATCGGCCGACGGTCGTGTGCGTTTCGCGGCTGGTTCCGCGCAAGGGGCAGGACATGCTGATCGCCGCGCTGCCCGCGATCCGCGAGCGCGTGCCCGGTGCGGCGTTGCTGCTCGTCGGCGGCGGTCCGTACCGGAAGCGTCTTGCCCAGCTGGCCGCGGCGCTCAACGTCACCGACGACGTCGTTTTCACCGGCTCGGTGCCGTGGGAAGAACTGCCCGCGCACTACAACGCCGGCGACGTCTTCGCGATGCCTGCCCGCACCCGCGGCAAGGGGCTCGACGTGGAAGGGCTCGGCATCGTCTACCTGGAGGCGTCCGCGACCGGGCTGCCGGTGGTCGCGGGCACGTCCGGCGGGGCGCCGGAGGCGGTGCTGGACGAGGTGACCGGCCACGTGGTCGACGGCCGTGACCCGGGTCAGCTCGCGGAGACTCTGGCGGCCCTGCTGTCCGACCCGGTCCGCGCCCGCAGGATGGGCGAGGCGGGCCGTTCGTGGGTCGCCGAGAACTGGCGCTGGGACACGATGGCGAAGCGCCTCTCGACCCTCCTGGACGGCGATCCGGTGGCGGCGGTGCGCTGACCCGGGATCAGGGTTCGTAGATCGCTGGGTGGCGCGGGTCGTCTACTCGGACCACGACGTCCGCGAGGGCGCTCGGGTCGACTTCGTTTTCGTAGCGTTCGTATGCGGGAAGCGCCCATTCGTCGGATACGCGACGGCGGAGCGCACCCGGCGAAAGCCACAAATGCACCACGAAATCGAACGCCAATCCCGCGCCCAGCAAGAACTCTCCGTCGACTAATACGACGCCGCGGTCCGGGACCGGGACGCGCGGCAGCCTGGTCGCGCGGTCGCGTTCGGCGTCCCACAGCGCGGGCAGCACTTCGCCGCTGCCGTCGTCGGCAAGCGGGTCCAGGACTTCCCGGCGCAGACCGCCCACGTCGAGCCAATCGGTATACCGGGCGTCGGGATCTTGTTTGCCGTGCTCGAAACGGAGTGACGCTGGTCGCAAAAAACCGGCGGCGGGCACGTGCAGCGCGGCCCGGCCGAGCAGCTTCAGCGGGCCGGTCAGCGCCTCGGCGAGCGGGCCCGTTCCGGCCGCTCCGTCGACCGCGACCGCGATTCGTCGGCGGTGGGTGAGCGCGTCGACGCGCTCGGTCAGCTCGGCGGCCAGGGCGTCGGGGGAGATGGGGCGGTAGCGCACGATCGCATGATCCCGCACCGGTTTCCGTCGGTCCCCGATGCCATGATGGCGGCATGGCCAACGAGGAGGGCAAGACCGGGCGGAGTGGTTGGGAGACAGCCGTTTCCCGCACGATGCCGTACCCGGGCAGCCGGGTATGGGAGTTCTTGGTGGGGGACGGGGTGGAGATCTGGCTGGGCCCTGGCGTCGAGCTGCCGCGCGAGCGCGGGGCCGGATACGAGACCGAACACGGCACGACCGGCGAAATCCGCAGTTACACCGACGACCGCTTGCGGCTCACCTGGCGGCCGACGGACTGGGACCACGATTCCTTGCTGGAGCTCGAGGTCGCGGATCTCGGCAAGCGCAGCACGCTGAAAATCCGGCAGGAACGGCTCGCGGACGTGGCGGAGAAAGCCGAGCAGCGGGCATATTGGAAACAAGTGGTCGAGCGCGTCGAGGCGGCATTGGCCGAACGCTGACCGAACCGCACTGGGGGTCCCAGCAGTGGGTGTCGACGAACAAACCGAAGAACTCCCTTACGCGGGCGAGGAATTCTGGCAGAACCCGCACGAATGGCTGGCGCGGCGGCGCGAATCCGGCGCGGTGTGCCCGATGACCGCCCGCCGCGGCATCCCGTCCTACCTGGTCAGCGGATACGAGCAGGCGCGCGAGCTGCTCAACGATCCGCGCGTCAGCAAGGACAGCACGGACGTGGCGCGGGTGATCACCGCGAAGGTCGGCCAGGACGTCCAGGGGCCGGACTTCGGCACCCTGCTCACCCGGCACATGCTCAACAGCGATCCGCCGGCCCACACGCGGCTGCGCAAGCTGGTGAACAAGGCGTTCACCGCACGCACCGTCGCCCGGCTGCGGCCGCGGATCCAGGAGATCGCCGACTCGCTGCTCGACGAGATGGCCGGGCACGAGCAGGCCGACCTGGTGCAGGCGTTCGCCGAGCCGTTGCCGATCACCGTCATCTGCGAGCTGCTCGGCGTGCGGATCGAGGACCGCGGCGAGTTCACCGCCTGGTCGCACACGCTGCTGTCGTTCGCCGCGGAAGAGGAATCCCAGGCCGTGGCGGCGGGCGAGATGCAGGCCTACCTGCAGCAGCTGGTCGAGAGCAAACGCGCCGAACCGGCCGAAGACCTGCTCTCGGACCTCGTGCACGCCAGCGACGAAGGCGATTCCCTCGACGGGGACGAGCTGATCTCGATGGCGTTCCTGCTGCTGATCGCCGGGCACGAGACCACGGTCAACCTGATCGCCAACGCCACGTTCGCCTTGCTGCGCGCACCCGGACAGGCGGAAAAACTGCGCGCCGACCCGAGTTTGATGCCGGGTGCGGTCGAGGAGTTCCTCCGGTTCGACGGACCCATCAACTTCGCGACGCTGCGCTACACGGTCGAGGACGTCGAGGCGGGCGGCGTCACCATCCCGACCGACGAGTTCCTCAACATTTCGCTGCTGGCGGCCAACCGCGACCCGGAGAAGTTCCCCGATCCGGACACGCTCGACGTCACCCGCCCGCCCGGCGGGCACCTCGCGTTCGGGCACGGCATCCACTACTGCGTCGGCGCGCCGCTGGCCCGGCTGGAGGCGGAGATCGCGCTGGGCTCGCTGCTGAAGCGGTTCCCGAAGCTGAGCCTGGCCGTGCCCGCCGAGGACATCGTCTACCGGCCGAGTTCGCTGGTGCACGGCGTGCTGGCGCTGCCGGTGCGGCCGGACGGGGCGTAGCGGTTGTCACTGCGGTTCCGCCCGCCGCCCGGTTAGGGTCGGCGGGTGGAACCCAGTGCTGCTGATCTCCTCGCCCTCGACGCCGCGCACGTGTGGCATCCCTACGCGCCGATGCCGAGCCGCGTCCCGCCCCTGCTCGTGGAAGAGGCGAGCGGAGTGCGGTTGAAGCTCGCCGACGGAAGGGAACTGGTCGACGGCATGTCGTCCTGGTGGGCGGCGGTGCACGGCCACCGGAACCCGGTGCTCGACGCGGCGCTCGCGGAGCAGGCCGGGCGGATGAGCCACGTGATGTTCGGCGGGCTCACCCACGAACCGGCGATCAGGCTCGCGAAGACGCTGGTCGACCTGACTCCGGACGGGCTCGAGCACGTGTTCCTGTGCGATTCGGGCTCGGTTTCGGTCGAGGTCGCGGTGAAAATGTGCCTGCAGTACCAGCGTTCTCGCGGGCTGCCCGGCAAACATCGGCTGCTGACCTGGCGCGGCGGCTATCACGGCGACACATTCACGCCGATGAGCGTCTGCGATCCGGACGGCGGCATGCATTCGCTGTGGCGAGGAGTGCTGCCGGAACAGGTTTTCGTGCCGGCGCCGCCGTCCGGGTTCGACACCCCGGTCGACCAGTCCTATGTGGACGAAGTGGCGAAGGCGATCGAGCAGCACGCGGACGAACTGGCCGCGGTGATCGTGGAACCGGTGGTGCAGAACGCGGGAGGTATGCGGTTTCACCATCCCGGTTACCTGCGAGCGCTGCGCGAGCTGACTCGTGAGCACGACGTACTGCTGGTGTTCGACGAGATCGCGACCGGATTCGGCCGTACCGGAACGCTTTTCGCGGCCGAGCACGCTGGCGTGACGCCCGATGTGCTGTGCGTCGGCAAGGCGCTCACCGGCGGCTACCTCACGATGGCCGCCGCGTTGTGCACGCCTGAAGTCGCCGACGGCATCGCGCGCGGCGAGCTGCCGGTGCTCGCGCACGGCCCGACATTCATGGGAAATCCGCTGGCTTCGGCGGTCGCCAACGCTTCGCTCGGCTTGCTGGCTGAAGGCCAATGGCAGTCCGATGTGGCCCGGATCGAAACCACGCTGCGGCAAGGACTTGAGCCGGCCCGGGAGCTGCCGCACGTCGTGGACGTGCGGGCGCTGGGCGCGATCGGCGTGCTGCAGCTGGATCACGAGGTGGACCTGGGCGTCGCGACCGAGGTGGTGACGGCCGAAGGCGTGTGGCTGCGCCCGTTCCGGGATCTGATCTACACGATGCCGCCGTACATCAGCACCGACGCGGACCTGGCGGTGATCATGTCGGCGATGCGGGCCGCCGCGGCGAAGGCCTGAGGTTACTTCGGGTTAGGCGTGGCTGCGTGTAGTGGTCCGAGCTTAGTCGCGCAACCCGATCGTGGGTAATTCGATAAAGATCCACTCCATAGAGTGGGACATAGCGGACATTTCACAGGGATCCCGGTTTCCTGGTGATCATGAGACGACTTGCCGTGCTTCGCCACGACGTGCCCGCCTCGCTCGTGGTCTTCCTCGTCGCGGTCCCGCTTTCGCTCGGGATCGCCCTCGCGTCCGGCGCGCCGATCGTCGCCGGGCTGATCGCCGCCGTCGTCGGCGGCGTGGTCGCCGGTGCGCTCGGCGGCTCTCCGCTGCAGGTCAGCGGGCCCGCCGCCGGGCTCACCGTGCTGATGGCCGAGACGATTTCCACCTTCGGGTGGGCGGTCACCTGCCTGATCACCGTCCTCGCCGGCGCGCTGCAGATCCTGTTCGGGCTGAGCCGCGTCGCGCGGGCGGCGCTGGCCATCTCGCCGGCGATCGTGCACGGGATGCTCGCCGGGATCGGCATCACGATCGTGCTCGGCCAGCTGCACGTGCTGTTCGGCGGAAAGGCGCAGAGTTCGGCGCTGGAGAACATCGCCCAGCTGCCCGCGCAGATCGCCGCCCACCACGACGCCGCCGCGCTGATCGGCGTCCTGACCCTCGCCATCCTCCTTGCCTGGCCCAAACTCCCCGCCGCGGTCAGGAAAATCCCCGGTCCGCTCGCGGCGATCGCCGTCGCGACGCTCGTGTCCCTCGTCGCCGGGATGACGCTGCCGCGCGTCGAACTGTCCGGCGATCTGCTGCAGATCCGCTTCGCGCCGCAGCTGCCGGACGGCGGATGGGGCCAGGTCGCGGTCGCGGTGGTCACGATCGCGCTGATCGCCAGCGTCGAGAGCCTGCTGTCCGCGGTCGCGGTCGACAAACTGCAGAACGGCCCGCGCGCCAACCTGAACCGCGAGCTGATCGGCCAGGGCGCGGCGAACATGGTGTCCGGCGCGCTCGGCGGCCTGCCGGTGACCGGTGTGATCGTGCGCAGCTCCACGAACGTCGCGGCCGGGGCGCGCACGCGGGCGTCGGCGATCCTGCACGGCGTGTGGGTGCTGGTGTTCGTGGTGGCGCTCGCCGGGGTGCTGAAGTCGATTCCGCTGGCCGCGCTGGCCGGGCTGCTCGTGCATGTCGGCGCGAAGCTGGTGAATCCCGGGCATCTGCGGCAGGTGCTGCGACACGGCGATCTGCCGCTTTACCTGGTGACCGTCGCCGGGGTCGTCGTGTTCGACCTGCTGACCGGCGTGCTCGCCGGGATTGTGCTGGCCGTGTTGCTGATGCTGCGCCGCACCGTGTGGTCGGGCGTGCATGCCGAGCAGCACAGCGGCGAATGGCGGGTGATTGTCGAAGGCGTGCTGACGTTCCTGTCGGTGCCGCGGCTGACGAAGGTGCTCGGCACGATCCCGGAGGGGTCGAAGGTGACGCTGGAGCTGGTCGCCGATTACCTCGACCACGCGGCGTTCGAAAGTCTTTCCGCCTGGCAGCAGGCGCACGAACGCACCGGCGGCACGGTGGTCGTCGACGAGATCGGGCATCCGTGGTTCGCCAAGGGCAAGGAAGGCCGCCCGACGCTCCGGCGCACCGCGGCGGCGGGCGCGATGCCGAGGTGGCTGGCTCCGTGGTCGGCTTGGCAGGCCGTGGACGTGCGGGTTCCCGGGCAGCGCACGCATCGCGGCGCGACGGAGTTCCAGCGCCGGGCCGCGCCGCTGCTGAAGGACGTCCTGAGCGGGCTCGCGCACGCTCAGCAGCCGCACACGCTGTTCATCACTTGCGGTGATTCGCGGATCGTGCCGAACCTGATCACCACGTCCGGTCCGGGCGATCTGTTCACCATCCGCAACATCGGCAACCTGGTGCCGCCCGGGCAGGCCGATCCGTCGACGAACGCGGCGATCGAATTCGCGGTCGGGGTGCTGGGCGTGCGGGAAATCGTGGTGTGCGGGCACTCCTCGTGCGGTGCGATGGGCGCGCTGGCCAGCGGTCCGCCCGCGGACACCGCGCTGGCGACCTGGCTGGTGCACGCCGAACCGAGCCGGAAGCGGGCCGGGGCGGTGACCCTCGACGGGGACCGCCCGGAGCGCGAACCGGACCGGCTGGCGTTGCACAACGTCCTGCAGCAGCTGACGCATCTGCGGCAATATCCGCTGGTGGCCGAGGCCGAAGCGCGCGGGGAGCTGGCGCTGACCGGGCTGTACTTCGACGTCGGCGAGGCGCAGGTGTACCTGTCCGACCCGGCGACGGGGAAGTTCATGGCCGCCGGAGCGCCCGCCGCGGCTCCCGCCGGCTGACTCGGGCCCTCGCGCGTGCCCTCCGGTGCGCGCGAGGGAACCCCCGAGTGTTGACATCGGGGAGCACGTCAATATCTTGATGGCTCGTGACGACGCTCGTGATGACCGGAACCGGGACCGACGTCGGCAAAACGGTCGCCACCGCGGCGATCGCGGCGCTGGCCCTCGCGCAGGGACAACGCGTCGCGGTGCTGAAACCCGCACAGACCGGCGTGCTCCCCGGGGAGGCGGGCGACCTCGCCGAGGTGGTGCGCCTTGCGGGCAAGGACCTGACGATCCGCGAACTGCGGCGTTATCCGGACCCGCTGTCCCCGGAAGCCGCTTCCCGCCGCTCCGGGCTCCCGACCGTCGGCCCCGGCGAGATCGCCGCCGCCGCGAGCGACCTGGACTCCACCCACGACCTGACGCTGGTCGAGGGCGCGGGCGGGCTGCTGGTCCGGTTCGATCCGCAGGGAAGCAGCCTGGCGGATGTCGCCTGGTCGCTGGGCGCTCCGGTGGTTCTGGTCGCCCAAGCCGGGCTGGGCACGCTCAACACCACCGCGCTGACGGCCGAAGTCGCCACCCGGCGGGGCCTGAACGTCGTGGGCGTCATCATCGGATCCTGGCCCGCCTCGCCGGACTTGGCCGCCCTGGAAAACCTCCGCGACCTGCCAGTTGCCGCCGGCGCCCCGCTGCTGGGCGCCCTCCCCGCCGGTTTGGGCGCCGCCGATCGCGAGACCTTCGCCGACCAGGCCCGGTCCGGGTTGTCCCCGTGGTTCGGCGGCGAGTTCGACCCGGAGGCTTTCACCGCCGCCGCCTCCACCCAGAACTAACCCCTTCTCGCCTCACTACCCCCTCTCGCTACCCCTTCTTGCCCCCGCCGTAGCCCTGACCACTCACCCGACCACAACGAGAAATCGCCCCGGTTTCTGGACTGAGCGATCCGATCGGCCCCCCGGGCCGAGCGGATCGGGAGGGAAGAAACCGGATGAAGGCGATTTCTCCGCCGCGACGGAGTCGCGGCCATCAAACACAGTTTGGTGAGTCAAAAACCTCAGCCAGGCGAGGCTGAGTTGGGTGGCCGCTCGGCTTGAGCGGGGCTGGGTGCTGTGAGTATCGGGCTGGGCTGAGGCTGGGTGTGGTGATCGGTCGGCTTGAGCCGGGCTGGGTGCCGTGGGCGTCGGGCTGGGCCGAGGCTGGGTGGGTGGCCGCTCGGCTTGAGCCGAGCTGGGTGCCCTGGGTATCGGGCTGGGCTGAGGCTGGGCGTGGTGATCGGTCGGCTTGAGCCGAGCTGGGTGCCCTGGGTATCGGGCTGGGCTGAGGCTGGGCGTGGTGATCGGTCGGCTTGAGCCGGGCTGGGTGCCGTGGGCGTCGGGCTGGGCCGAGGCTGGGTGGGTGGCCGCCCGGCTTGAGTGGGGCTCGGTGCCGTGGGTATCGAGCTGACCCGAGGCCGCGAACCGTTCCCGCTCAGCTCGACCGAGGCAGCGAACCCTTGGCACCCGACGTGACCGCAACAGCGAGCCTTCCGCACCCCGCCTAAGCAAGACCGCGAGCCTCTGCGCCCAGCCTGCGCACCGGACCCGCCCAGCTTGGCCAGCCGTGAGCCGTCAGCCCCCGGCTTGACCCACGTCGCGAACCTTGTCACCCAACTTGTCCGAGCCCGCGCACCCTCCCCGCCGTGAGCGACCCAAGCCCGCAACACCCGCCCTGCCCAGCCTCCAGCCCATTCCCGCCCGGCTTGGCCCAAACGACGAGCCGTTCGCCGCTGTCTTGGGCACAACCAGTTACCCTCAGTCCCGCACACTCGCAGAACGCACGCGCAGGGAAGGGAGTCCCCGGTGGTCGATTCCGCGGGAAAGGCGGCGCATCGGTCGTCAGCGGTTGCCGAGGGCTGGTCGGTGCCGGTGTTGTTTCCGCCGCAGCGTCCGCGGGTGGTGGTGAAGGCTGATCTTCTTCCTGCGGTGAGCGTCCTGTCGACGGCTGCGTTGCTCGGGATTCCGATGGGCTGGTTGTGGTCTCTTCTTGCTCCGGCCGAGCGGGTGCGGGTGATCAGCACTAACGGTCAGCTGGCGCCGTTGGAGTTGGAGAGCTGGCATCGGTTCGACGATCTGGCTGTGTTCGGGTTTCTGGCGATGGCTACCGGGTTGCTGATCGGGCTGGTGGTGTGGTTCCTGCGGGAGCGGCGCGGGCCGGTGGTGCTGGTGGCGGCGGCCGGCGGGGCGTTGGTCGCGGCTTGGCTCGGGACGCAGATGGGGCCCGCGTTCGCCAACTCGAAGTATTCGGTTGACGCGCCGCCCGCGTTGGGGGCGGTGATCGAGCAGGCGCCTCGGATCGAGACGGGGTGGGTGGTGCTGGCCGCGCCGTTGGTGACTTGTTTGGTTTATGCGTTGATGACGGCGTGGAATGGGCGTGAGGATCTTGGGCGGCGGCTGGGGTGAGTCGGCTCGTCGCCTGGCGGCGACCTTGCCGTGGTGGTTGCGTGGGGCACCCCGAAGCTTGATTGTGCTGACGGTCTGGGGATGCTTGTCAAGGCGGGAAAGATGCCTTGACAAGCATCCCCAGACCGCAGGGAGGCTTCGTATCGGGGTGCGGGGGAGGGGCTGGGTGCACCTCGAGTTGGGTGCGCTGGTGCGGTTTTGGGGACGTGAGGGGAACCCTGAGGGAATCAGAGTCCGTGAAGGTGGCCCTCACGGCACTCGCCCCGGGCTAGTTCAGGTCGGAGGGCTTGGTGAAGGTCGCCAGTTCGGTCGGCGGAAGCGGGACCGCGCCCAGGGTTTCCAGGAATCCGGCTTCCCTGGTGAGCAGGCGGCAGACTATGCGCAGCCGGCGCAGCGGGTGAGTTTCCTCCAGCAGGAGCTGACGGTCTTCCAGCGGGAGCAGGCAGTCTGCGGCTAGTTGGTAGGCGAGTTCGCCCAGGTCGGCGTCGTCGTGGGGCGGGTGCCAGTCGTCCGCGTGCCAGGCGGCTTCGCAGTAACGCTCGTGGGCGGCGCGGGCTACCTTGGCCAGTTGGCGGGCCGTCGATTCCGCTGTGGCGGGGACTGGGTCGTCGGGGAGCCAGTCCACGACGGCCATCAGGTACGGGGCGGACGCTCGGTGCAGTTCGCGCAGGCGGAAGCGGCGCGAGGCGCGGGTGACTACGTCGTAGCGGCCGTCCGGGAGGCGTTTTGCTTCGCGCAGGATCGTGCTGCAGCCGACGCCGTACACGTGGTCCAAACCACTGACCTCGCGGACGAGCGGGGCGCGCAGGGCGACCACGCCGAACTCGTGCTCCGGGACGTTGCCGGTGACCAGGTCCGCGGTGAGCTGCCGGTAGCGCGGTTCGAAGATGTGCAGCGGCAGGTGCGTACCGGGGAGCAGCACCGTCTGCAACGGGAACAACGGCAGGGTCGCCGTCCCGCTGGGGCACTGCTCTGGCTCGGTCACGCGGTCCACGGTACGGGCTGCGGAGCGCTGGCGCAGTTCGTGTTTACCGCCGCGGCGGTGGCTTCAGGACCGCGAAAGGGTCGGTGATGTGCATGTCTTTCGCGGCAAAAGAAAACAGCGCCGCAGGTCGTCCGCCGGTCCGGCCGGGGGGTGCGGTGTGTCCGGTGGGGACCAGCAGACCGCGCCGTTGGAGCACGCGCTGCAGGTTCGTCGCGGACACCTTGTAGCCGAGTGCGGCGGAGTACAGGCCGCGCAGTGCGGAGATGGTGAATTCCTCTGGGGCCAGCGCGAAACCCAGATTGGTGTAGCTCAGTTTCGAACGCAGGCGGTCGCGGGCGCGCAGCACGATGGCCTCGTGGTCGAACGCGGTGCGCGGCAGGGCGTTCACGTCGTGCCACTCGGTGTCTTCGGGGACCGCTGGGTCGACATCGGAGGGGACTAAGCCCAGGAACGCGGTCGCTACGACGCGTGGGCCGGGGACGCGGTCCGGAGCGCTGAAGACGGACAGCTGCTCGACGTGCTTCAGCTGGCGGACGTCGACCTTCTCCGCGAGTTGGCGGCGGATGGAGGTTTCGACGTCCTCATCGGGGCGCAATCGGCCGCCGGGGAGCGACCAGCGGCCTAGGTGCGGATCTAGTGCTCGGCGCCACAAGAGGACGCGCAGTGTGTCGGAGCGCACTTGAAGGACTGCCGCCAGAACCTCGTGGGCGAGGGGGGCTCGGGTGTTAAGATGGCTTCGCACGGTTTTCGATTATAAGGCGAAAACCGGGATGGGGAGGAACCGGGGTCGATCCGGTTCCTAGGCCGGCGAAAGTCGAGAGGGCCGAAGACATGACCACCACGCTTGACCAGGATCTGACCCCTTACGGCGGGGTCGAGGCGGACGCCGACTGGGCCGCCCGCGTGCGGGAGCTCGCCCGCAAGCGCGACGCGGTGCTGCTCGCGCACAACTACCAGGTCCCGGAGATCCAGGACATCGCGGACTTCACCGGCGACTCTCTGGCGCTCAGCCGCATCGCGGCCAGCAGCGACGCGTCGACGATCGTCTTCTGCGGCGTGCACTTCATGGCCGAGACGGCGAAGATCCTGGCTCCGGAGAAGACGGTGCTGATCCCGGACGCGCGGGCCGGCTGCTCGCTCGCCGACTCCATCACCGGCGCCCAGCTGCGCGAGTGGAAGGCCGAGCACCCGGGCGCGGTGGTCGTCTCGTATGTGAACACGACGGCCGAGGTCAAGGCCGAGACGGACATCTGCTGCACGTCGTCGAACGCGGTCGACGTCGTCGCTTCCATCCCCGCTGACCAGGAAGTTCTCTTCCTGCCGGACCAGTTCCTCGGCGCGCACGTCAAGCGCGTGACCGGGCGCGAGAACATGCACATCTGGGCGGGGGAGTGCCACGTGCACGCCGGGATCAACGGGGCCGAGCTGGCCGCGCGCGCCGAGGAGAACCCGGACGCCGACCTGTTCATCCACCCCGAATGCGGCTGCGCGACCTCGGCGCTTTACCTGGCAGGCGAGGGCGCGGTGGCTCCGGAGCGGGTCAAGATCCTGTCCACCGGCGACATGGTGCACGCGGCGCGCGACACCAAGGCGACCTCGGTGCTCGTGGCTACCGAGATCGGCATGATCCACCAGCTGCGCAAGGCCGCGCCGGAGATCGACTTCCGCGCGGTGAACGACCGGGCCTCGTGCCGGTACATGAAGATGATCACCCCGGCCGCGCTGCTGCGGAGCCTCACCGAGGGCGCGGACGAAGTCCACGTCGACCCGGAAACGGCTTCGCGGGCTCGCGCCTCGGTGCAGCGGATGATCGAAATCGGGCAGCCTGGCGGTGGGGAATGAGCGGCCTAGTTAACGCCGATGAGGCGAAAACCGCACCGGATCCGCGCTGGGAGGCCCGGGCCGATGTGGTCGTGATCGGCAGCGGCGTGGCCGGGCTTTCGGCGGCGCTGCGGGCGCGTGAACTCGGGCTGCACGTGCTGGTCGTGACGAAGGCAGCGGTCGCGGACGGCAACACGCGGTGGGCGCAGGGCGGCGTGGCCGTGGTGCTCGACGGCGAGCGCGACGAGGGCGACACGGTCGAGAAGCACACGGCGGACACGCTCACGGCCGGAGCCGGGATCTGCGACGAGGCCGCGGTGCGGTCGATCGTCGGCGGCGGTCCGGCGGCGGTCACCGAGTTGCGGCAGAACGGCGCGGTGTTCGACCACAGTTCGAGCGGGCTGTCGCGGGCGCGCGAGGGCGGGCACAGTGCGTTCCGGGTGATTCACGCGGGCGGCGACGCCACCGGTGCGGAGGTCGAGCGCGCGCTTGTGGCGCAAGCGGGCGAGCGGCGGATTCCGGTGCTGGAGCACCACATCGCGGTCGACGCGCTGCGTACGCCGGCGGGCGAGGTGGCCGGGGTGACGGTGCTCGATCGCAACGGCGTGCCAGGTGTGGTGCGCGCGTCCGCGGTGGTGCTGGCGAGCGGCGGGTTCGGGCAGCTGTATCAGGCGACGTCCAATCCGGAGATCGCGACCGGTGACGGGCTGGCGCTTGCTTTGCGTGCCGGGGCGACGGCCGCCGACATCGAGTTCGTGCAGTTCCACCCGACGGTGCTGTATACGCCGGGCGCGCGCGGGCGGTGTCCGCTCGTCACGGAGGCGGTGCGCGGCGAGGGCGCGACGCTTGTGGACGGCGCGGGCGCGTCGGTGATGGCCGGGGTGCATCCGCTCGGGGATCTGGCCCCGCGCGACGTCGTGGCGGCGGCGATCACCCGGCGGCAACTGTTGGCTCCCGGCGGCATCGACGATCACGTTTTCCTTGACGCCACTGGCATTCCCGGCTTCGCCAAGCGGTTTCCGACGGTGCACGCGGCGTGCGCGGTGCTCGGCATCGACCCGGCGGTGGACGCGATTCCGGTGACGCCCGCGGCGCACTTCGCGTGCGGCGGCGTGGTGGCCACTGTGGACGGACGGTCGAGCGTGCGCGGGTTGTACGCGGCGGGCGAGGTCGCGCGGACCGGGTTGCACGGGGCGAATCGGCTGGCGTCCAACAGTCTTCTCGAAGGGCTGGTCGTGGGACAGCGGACCGCAGAGGCGGTCGTCGCGGATCTGGCCGCCGGGTTGCTGCCGGATCCGGCACGGGGCCGGATTCCGGAAAGGACGGTCGCGCCGGCGGCGGAACGTGATGTGCTGCAACGGGTGATGAGCCGGTACGCGGCGATCGGCCGGGACGCGGACGGGCTCGCCGCGGCGGGTTCGGCGCTCGATTTGTCGACAACGGACAGTCCGTTGTGGACGCACCGCGCGGTCGAGGACGCGGCGCTCACCTTGGCGGCGCAGGCGTTGCTCGCGGCCGCGGAGCGGCGGACGGAATCGCGGGGATGTCACGTGCGGACGGACTTCCCCGAGCGGGACGAGGGGCTGCGGCGGAGTCAGCTGATCCGGCTGAGCCCGTCGGGACAGCCGGTGCTGGTCGAGGCGACGTCGTTGGAAGGGGTGGCATGAGCGGGGAATTCTCCGAAGCGGTCGTGCGGTCGCTGGTGGTGGACGGGCTGGACGTCGCGGACGTGCGGCGGGTCGTGACTACCGCGCTGGAAGAGGATTTGCGGTACGGGCCGGACGCCACGACGGCGTCCACGGTCCCGGCGGACGCCCGTGCGGTGGCGGAGCTGACGCCGCGCGTCGCCGGTGTCGTGGCTGGGATTCCGGTGGCGCTGGCAGTTTTCGACCAGGTGCTCGGCGAGGACTACGAGGTGGTCTCGATCCGCGAGGACGGTTCGCCCGCCGTCCCGGGGGAGCCGGTGCTCGTGCTGCGCGGTCCGGTGCGCGGGTTGCTGACCGCGGAGCGCACCGCGCTGAACCTGCTGTGCCTGCTGTCCGGAGTGGCGACGGCGACCGCGGCGTGGGTGTCCGCGATAGACGGAACCGGTGCTGCGGTAAGGGATTCGCGCAAAACGACGCCGGGGCTGCGGCTGCTGCAGAAGTACGCGGTGCGGTGCGGCGGCGGCGTGAACCACCGGATGGGTCTCGGCGACGCGGTGCTGATCAAGGACAACCACGTGGTCGCGGCCGGTTCGGTCACCGCGGCGCTGGCGGCGGCGCGGGAACACGCGCCGCAGCTGCCATGCGAAGTCGAGGTGGATGACCTGGCTCAGCTGGACGAGGCGCTGGCCGCGGGGGCGGACGAGGTGCTGCTGGACAACTTCACGCCGGAAGAGTGCGTGAAGGCGGTCGCGCGGCGGGACGAGGTGTCGCCGAAGACGCGGCTGGAGTCGTCCGGCGGGCTGACGCTCGACCGTGCGCGACCGTACGCCGAATCCGGTGTGGACTATCTCTCCGTCGGCGGGCTCACGCATTCCTCGCCCGCTCTCGATCTCGGGATGGACCTGCGATAACCCTGTCGCCGCGGCCCGCTCTCCACTAGAATCTCCTTGTCCGACAAGGGGAGGGGGCCGCGGTGCGGGGAATTGCCGCCGGAGCGGTGGCCGCGCTCGTGGTGCTCGGCCTGCCCAGCACGGCGACCTCGGCCCGCGCGGCCGCGTGCGCGAATCCGTCCGGCCCGTACACCGGCGCGGTGTCCTGGGGGCAGCGGCTGGTCAACCCGCCGCGGCTGTGGGCGCTGACCAGGGGCGAGGGACAGACCGTCGCGGTGATCGGCACCGGCGTCGACAAGCAGAACGCGCAATTCGGGCCGGGACAAGTGCTCGGCGGCGCCGGCACCGCGGATTCCGACTGCGACGGCCGCGGCACGATCGCCGCGGGAATCGTCGGCGCGCAGCAGGCGAACGAGACCACCTTCACCGGCGTCGCGCCCGGAGTGAAGCTGCTTCCCTTGCGCTACACCGAAAGCAACGGTTCCTCCTCGGACGGCGGCGGTGATCCGGGCGCGCTGGCCGGGGCAATCGAGACGGCGGTCGATCGCGGCGCGGGCGTGATTCTCGTGGCGGTCCCGGCGGGTTCGGACAGCCCGGCGCTCGGCGCGGCGCTCGAGCACGCGAAGTCTCGTGGTGCCGTGGTGATTTCGGCCGCGGCGGCCACTCAGCAAGGGGCGCATACGTATCCGACCGCGTCGAAGGACGTGCTCGCGGTCGGCTCGACGGACGAATCCGGCGCGCCGGTGCAGACCGAAGCCGGGGATTACCTCGGAATCGCCGCGCCTGGCGCGAATCTGGTGAGCACGTCGGCGGGCGGCGGGGGCGCGGTGGCGCATCGGTGGCCGATCACCGACCCGAGCCTGGCCGCGGCGTATGTCGCCGGGGTGGCGGCGCTGGTTCGTTCGGCGCATCCGGAGCTGAAGGGCGAGCAGGTGGTGAACCGGTTGACGCTCACCGCTTCCCGGCCGCCGTCCGGGGCGCACGATCCGCGCCGGGGCTGGGGAATGCTCGACGCTTACGCCGCGGTGTCGTCGACGTTGCCCGCCAACGCGCCCGGCCCGAGTGCGGCCGCGGTGCGGTCTCAGCTGCCCGCGGTGGTTCCGGCGGCCGCGGAGGCTCGGCCGACGTCTGATGTCGCGGCGGGAGTTGTTGCGGTGGGCGGGGTCGCGGCGGCTGCTGCGGCGGGGATCGGGGTGGCGGCGTTCCGGCGGGGGCGGCGGCGCGGATGGCGGCCGTCGCGGTTTCGGGCGTGATCGGCGGTTCTAACCGGGATTAACGTGCACCAGATCGTGCGAAGTTAATTCTCTTCAGAATCGCGATTAACGCTCACGAGTCGCGTCGAGCCGATGATCGCCACGCCGCGTCCGTCGCGCGCGATGTGCACGCTGAAATCCGCGCCCTCACGCGAAAATCGCCCGATAACCTCACGATAAGTGCTGCGATCGTAGGATTCCCAGCCCGCCGCTTCCAACGTCGGCCGCACCGCTTCGGTCAGCACCCGCAACGCACCCGGGCTGTCCTCCAGCCGGACGCCGTACTGCCAGCACACCAAATGCCCCGGCTGCGCGGGATCGCAGTCCAGCTCACCGTCCACTGTGGGCACTGCGCGAGAGCCGAATGCCTCCGCGACACTGTCGATGACGTTCGTCAGTTCGGCGGCCAGATCCGTCAATTCGCGCGTGATCACGGCAGCACCGCCGGAACCGGCACGGGCGCTTCAGTGACGTGGCCGCCGGTGAGCACGCCGTAGATGTTCTCCCACGAATCCGAACCCGGTTTGAGCACGCCGCTGTGCGAGGACAAGCCCCACTGCACATTCCCGGCCGCGTCGCGGCCGGTGGTGAGTTCGGTGACGCCGGGGAAAGTGTCCGGGTCGGCTCCGTGGCCGATGCCGGTCCATTCCAGTGCCCCGGCGTTGCCCTGGGCGAGGATGATCGGGTCCAGCGGGGCGGTCATCGAGTACCGCTGCACGCCGGCTTGGCTCGGCGGCAGGTCTGCTGGGCTCCATACGCCGTGTCCCATGCCCGCCGACTCTACGTGCAGTACCCGGTCCACTGGCAAGCCTTGCTGGTCAGCGAGCCCGACCGTGGCGCCGCCGTAGCTGTGGCCGATCGCGGTGATCGTGGCGGCTCCGCCGGTCTGGGTGTCGACCTGGCCGCGCAGTTCGTCGCCGAACGCCTTGAGGTTCGGGGCCATCGTCTGGGCGTAGCTGGCTTCGGCGCCCTCGGTGGTGACGTTCTGCGGGAAGACCCCGTCGGCCCACACGACCATCGCGGTCCGGCCGCTCGGGTCGGCGGCGACGAGGCTGCGGCCGAGGTCGGCGTAGGACTGGAAGGTGTCCATCCGGGTGTGCACGCCGGGCACGAACAGCCCGACGTTGCGCGTGCCCGGCTGGATCGTGCCGACGAGTTCGGCGATCCGGCCGTTGCCGGACGGGTCGAACCGCAGGATCTGCCGGTGGTCGTCGAGAATGCTTTGGTACAGCGCGATTCGCCGCTGCGAGCGGGCGATGTCGTCCGGATCGGACAGTCCGGCGAGGCGGGTCCGTTCGGCGGCGAGTGCGTCGGAAACCTTCATGCGGTTGGCCGCGATGGTCCCGGCCCAGCCCCCGCCGCTGGCAGCGGACTTTCCGGCGGAGGGAACGGCTTCTTCGGGCAGCAGCGAGCGGTACATCGCCGCGACCTGCTCGTCGGCGCGCCGGTATCCCGCCGAGGAAGCGGTGAGGCCGTCGCGAAGAACCTGGATGCGAACGACGCGCTGATCGACGTCCCCGGCGAGCGCGCCGAGCGTTTTCGCCAGCCCGACGGCACATCCGGCCGACGCGGACACCTGGCCGAAGGCCGTGGCGGGCACTCGTTCGCCCGCCACGGCCTGCTGCGCGGTCCGGAGCGCGCCGGCGCGAGCGTCCAATTCGGACGCCGCGCCGGCGAGTTTCGCCGGGGCGACCCGGTATCCGTCGGTCACGGCTGGTCGATCGGCTCTTCGCCGATGACCGAGGGCGCGACCGGAGCCTGCTGGCCCCACACGTTCTCGGTTTCGACGAGCCACGCGGGAATCCGCCTGCCGGAGCCCATGTCGCCGCCCGCGCCCATGCCGCCCATCGGCATCATGGGCATCATCGGCATCGCGCTCTTGGCCGCCGCGCCCGCCGCACCGGCGGCGCCGCCCGCGAGCCCGCTGAGGACGTTCGACTGCGCGTTCCCGGCGAGCCCGGAGTGCGCGGCCGGAGCTTCCCCGGCGCCGCTGAGGCCGCCGCCGTCGATCGACGGCGCGCCTCCGCCGCCGACCGGGATCCCGCCGCCGCCCCCGCCCTCGGGACCGGCGCCGCCGCCGAGCTTGATGCCCGGCGGAGTGTCCTGCTCTTTGTCCTTGTCGTTCTTGTCTTTGTCCTTGCCCGAGGCCCACGGCGGAACCTTCGGCATGATCGAGCCGAACCGGCCGAACGCGGCGGCGGACGCGGCCGCGAGACCGGCGGTGAACATGTCGCCGAACAGCGGGCTGCCCGGCGTCTGCGCCGGGTGTCCGGGCTGGGAGCCGGGAACCTGCGTGCCGTCGGTGGGCAGCGGATGCGAGTCGATCGGAGCGCCGACCGCGGTCCCGCCGTCCGGGCTGTTGCCGATCGGGCCGGTGGCGCCCCCGGTCGAAGCGCCGCCGCCGGGAACCGGCTTGGGCGGCGGAGCGGCCGCGTTCGGCGAAACCGGGATCGCGTCCTCGGCGGTGTCGTAATTCGTCGCGAGGTTGTTCATCACGACGATCGCCTTCGCGTGCGCGGAGCCGGCGGCGTTGGCGGCCTGTTGCTGCGCTTCGACGTTGGCGATCGCCTGCTGCCGCTGCTGCGTCGCGGCGACGATCGTGGCGGGCGGAGTGTCCGGCGGGAGCAGCGGCGGGTTGACCGCCAGCGCGACGTCGGCGGGGGAGACGTCCGGCACCGCGACCGGCGGCGGCATCTCGGTTTTCGCCTTGACCAGCGCGTCCGCGGCGTCCTCCAGCATGTCGCGCATGCCCTGCGCGGTGACCGCGACCTTGCGGATGCCGCCGACGAGGTCGGTCATCATGGTCCGGTACTGATCGGCCGCGCCGCCGGTCCACGAGCTGGAGAAGTCGGTGAGCTGATCGGACAGGTTCTCCGCCTGGTCGTACAGCCCGCGCGAGGCCGAACCCCACTGTTCGGCCGCGGCGCGCGCGGTGGTCGGATCGCCCGCCTGCAGCATCGCGTACAGCTGCTGATGGGTGTAGCCGGCGAAATTGGTGCGAGGGCCGCTCATGCCTTCTTACCCCCTGAAGAATCAAGGCCCAGCAACGAAAAAAGCGGGTCCAGCAGACCGGTCTGCTGACCCGATTGGTGCAGGTCGCCCGCGACCGACTGGTCGGCCTGGGCGTAACCGTCGGCGACGGTGGTGGTGACGTCCTGAGCGAACGTGATCGCCCCGCGGACCTGCTCCAGCAGGCCCTGCATTTCGGCGACCGCGGCGTGGTGGGCGTCGGCGAGCGAAGCGGCTTCCCCGAACTCCCCGAACAGCAGCGGATGCTCCCCGAGGGTGCGCAGGAAGTCGTTCGGCCGGGACATCGCGTGGATCTGGGTTTCCAGCTCCCGGACGAAGTCGCTCAGCGATTCCAGGTGGACGTAGTACGACTGGTCGGGCATCGGCCGGTGACCTCTCGTGCGGCAGGACGCGGGAAAGCCGGCCGTCCGGAGCGGGCGGGGGGTGGTCCCGCCCCGGACGGCCGGCGTCGGGGCCGGATCAGGCGAACAGGCCCTGGTTTCGGTTCTCCAGCTGGTGCTGGAGATCGTGGGCGTCGCCGACCTTGGTGCCGAACTGCGCGATGATCGCGACGATGTCGGCGGTCGCCTGGCGGAGCCGGGTCTCGGACGCGCGCGCCGCTTCACCGGCGGAGCTGCCCGAGGCGTACCAGGTCTGGGTGATCGGCTGCAGGTTCTGGTGCAGCTGCTCCAGCTGGGAGGTCAGCGCCTTCGCCTTGGCGGCGAGCGACGCGGAGCTGTGCTGCAGGGCCCCGAAGCTGATTTCTACGACGTCAGCCATGGTGTCTTGTCCTCTCTCAGGGGTTGAGGCGAGGGATCACGTTGCCCTCGACGGTGTGGCTGACGCTCTGGAAGCTCTGGTGCACGTCGGAGTCGCCCGAGTTGTAGTTCGCGTGGCTGGTGTGCACCAGCTGCGACATCGTGTCGAGCTCGCGGACGGCGGCGGTCATCTTCTCCTGGAGCCTGCGCTGCAGGTCCCAGAACGCGACGGCCTGGTCGCCCTTGTAGTTCCGCAGCGTCTCGGTCAGCTCGGACTCCAAGCTGGCCATCGTCGTCTTCGCGCTCGACGCGGTCTCCTCGAAGCCCTGGACGGCGCGCGTCATGGCAGCTGAATCTGCCTGGAATCCCGGACTGGACATCTGACGGGCCACCTCCTTCCCTCTCGTGGAAAATCCCGGTGCGCGGCGGGCCGCGCGGTGTGAATGTCACGCTAGAAAAAGAGCGGGTCCGGTCAAACGGCACAACTGCCGGTCGCTTTGACGGCACTATTACCCACAGGTGGGGTGCGCCCTACCCCCGAGACGGGGGACGACGCCAGTGTCCGGCCCCCCGCTGGCGGCCAGGCTGATCGCATGACTTCCTGGGGATTGCGACTGTTCCGGCTGCACCGCCCGCTGGGGGTGCTGGCCGGGGCGATGGTGCTGCTGCTGATCGCGTGCGTGTTCGGGCTGCTGCTGGATGATCGCACGCTCGTCAACGCGCCGCTGTGGGCCAAACCGTTCAAATTCGCGGTTTCGGTGGCGTTGTACGCGCCGACGCTGGCGTGGCTGCTGTCGCTCGTGAAACGCGGCCGCCGGGCCGGCTGGTGGATGGGCACGGTGTTCGCGGTCGCGATGGGCGCGGACATGGCGCTGCTGGTGTGGCAGGTGCTCGTCCGGGACCGTCCGCTGCACTTCAACCACGCGACGCCGGCCGACTCGACGATCGGCAACTTCCTGGCCACCGGCGCGTTCGCCGCGTGGGGCGCGACCGCGGCGGTGGTCGTCCTGCTGCTGTTCCAAAAGCTGCCGGACCGCGCGCTGACGTCCGCGCTGCGGTGGGGGACCGCGCTCGCGGCGGGCGGGATGGGATTGGCGCTCATGATGTTCTCGGCCAGCCCGGCGCAGCAGCGGGTGCTGGACGGCGGCGGGAAGCCGTCGATGATCGGCGGGCACACGGTCGGTCTCGAGGACGGCGGGCCGGGGTTGCCGCTGCTGGGCTGGAGCACGGTCGGCGGGGACATGCGGATCACGCATTTCGTGGGGATCCACGCGATTCAGGCGTTGCCGCTGCTGGCGCTCGCGCTGGTGGCGTTGTCCCGGCGGTATCCGGTGCTCTCCAGCGAGCTTGTGCGGCGTCGGCTGGTGTGGACTGGGGCCGTCGGGTACGCGGGGGTCGTGGTGATTACCGCGTGGCAGGCGATGCGGGGGCAGTCGATTGTGCGGCCGGATGTGTGGACGCTCGCTGCGACTGCCGGGTTGGTCGCGGTGGTGGCGCTTGGCGCGGTGTTGTCAGTGCGGGCGGCGCGGCCTTCGGTGGTTCCCGGTGAACGGCATGCGTTGAGGGGATTCTGAGATCTGTTCGGTACTTCTGGCCGGGCCAGTCGCGGGTGGCTGGCCCGACGGGAGGACGGTGTCATGGCATTTCCCCAGGAGCTGCTGGATTCGCTGCGGCGCGCGCCGGAGGACGTCGCGTTCGAGCACGGGGAGCGGCGGGTTCGCCGGGGGGAGGTGCTCGATCTCGTCGGGCGGTTCGTGGCCGGGTTGCGGGCGGCCGGGGTGCGGGCCGGTGACGGGGTCGGGATCGCGACCGGGGTGACGCCGGAAGGCTGGGCCGCCCAGATCGCGGTGCAGACGCTGGGGGCTCGGGCGGTGGGGGTGCGGGCCGGGCTGCCCGCGGCGCATCTCGACGCGGTGCTGGACGGGGTGGCCGCGGTGGTGACCGACGCCGAACTGCCGGCTCCGGCGGGAGCGCGGACGCTTCCGATCGGCCCGGAACTCCTTGCCGCGTATGAAGAACCGGTGCCGTGCGGGAAACCGTCAGACCTCGGCTGGGTGGTATTCACCAGCGGGAGCACCGGTGTGCCGAAAGGGGTCGCGTACCGTTTCGACGCGTTGGCGGAGTTCGGTCTTGAACAGCGGGCGGGGGATTCGGCCGAGGACTATCGGCGGTTTCTTCTGTTCGGGACTTTGAGCAGCGCGGTGATGGTGTTGCATTTGCAGGCTTGTTTGCTCGCTGGCGGCACCGCGGTGATTCCGGAGGGGCCGCCGGACTTTCCCTGGATTCTGCCGCGGCTGGACATCACGGCGGCGCTGGTGACGGTTCCCCGGTTGTATCGGATGCTGGACGTGCTGCGCGAAGAGGAAATCGAGCTTTCCGGGCTGAGAATGCTGACTGTCGCCGGGTCTCCGGTGGAACCCGGGCTGCTGGCTGAAGGGTTCGCGCGAATCGGACCCGCGTTGCGGCAAGGGTACGGGCAGACTGAGACCGGGAAATTGACGGTGCTGGACACGGCGGACGTGTCCGCGCGTCCGGAGGCGATCGCTTCGGTCGGATTGCCGGTCGAAGGGGTCTCGCTGGAGGTGCGGGATGCTTCGGGCCGTGCGGTTCCCACGGGGGAGACGGGGGAGGTTTTCGCCCGTACCGCAAGGGGTTTCGCGGGGTACTGGCGCGATCCCGTGCTGAGCGCGACGGTGCTGGCCGACGGCTGGGTCCGCACTCAGGACATCGGGCGACTCGACGAGCACGGCTTTCTGTATCTGACCGGTCGCGCCCGGGATGTGGTGATCGTGAACGCGGTGATTCATTACACCGGGCCGATCGAGCGTGCGATCGCCGCGCATTCCGCCGTGGACCAGGCGTATGTCGTCGCGGTTCCGGACGAGCGGACTGGGGAGGCGGCGCATGCGTTTGTCGTCGCCGCGCCCGGGGGTGTGGTGGACGAGGGGGAGTTGCGGGCGGTTGTCGCTGCTGAGCTGGGGGATGCTGCCGTGCCGGTTTCTTTCACTGTGATGGACGAGGTTGCGGTTGCTGCGTCCGGCAAACCGGACAAGGAGGCGTTGCGGAAGCTGGTTGTCGGCCACCCTCGCGTACCGCAAAAGCCGTGAAGGGCTCCTTGAGGGAAACAAATTCCCTCAAGGAGCCCTTCACGGCTTTGGGTTACACGCCCGCGGTTTGCTTGATCCAGTCTCGGCTGTTGGCGACGCTGGCGTAGTTCTGGGTGCCGTGTTCGTCGCTGCCGGAGTTTTCGCCGGTCGAGCAGACGCCGACCTGGACGCCGTCGGCCAGCTGCGGGCCGCCGGAGTCTCCGTGCCACGACGAGCCGGTGACGCCCTTGCTCGCGATTGCCTTGCCGTTGAAGGCATCCGTGCTCTCGCCGGTCACCTGGACGTCCGCGGTCTTGAGGGTGTCGGACGGCGGGCTCTGGTCCTTCGTGCGGCCCCAGCCGTAGATCTGGTTGGTGGCCCCGTTTTCCGGGTCCTTGTCGGCCAGCTTCATGAACGTGGTGTCCACTGCGGACTTAAGGTGCAGCAGCGCGATGTCGCCGTTGGGCGAGGCCTTCTGCTCGTCGACCGCGGCTTCGGTGCCCTTGCCCAGCGAGACGTCGCCGACCTTGACGTGCATGCCGCCCTTGTTCAGGCAGTGCTGCGCGGTGAGCACCCACTGCGAGGCGATGATCGTGCCGGAGCATTCGAAGCCGCCGTAGTCGGTGACGTCGTCCCAGAAGATCTGGGCGCCCCACGGGGCCGACTTCACGGTGCCGCCGCCGATGATGTGCGTGTCGGCGCTCGCCGGGAGTGCCGCCCCGACTCCGAACGCCATCGCTGCCCCTGCGACGACGGCCGCCGCTTTCGCGTAACGCATGGAAAATCCCTCCGCCTCGGTGGTGATTTCCCGACCGTAGGCGGCATGTGGAAATCCGGTAACCTACGGAAGTCGGTCTTCGATCCACGTTTCGCGGAGCGTGCCGTCCGGGTCAAGACGCCGGTGGAGGGCTTCGGCTTGCTCCGGACGGGTGAGTGTGGCGACGGCTGTTTCCTGCTGAAGGTGCAGTGCGTGTACGACGACGCGGAGTTTCCGGATCCGGCTGCGTACCCGGACGCGGGCTCGCCAGGGGTGCCAGAGGACGGCGAGCAGGAGGCTGGTGGTTTCCGCGCGGTAGGTCTGGGCGGCTTGGGTGAGCTGGTCGGTGTCTGTGATACCGCCTAGGCGTCGGTCGACAGCCGCTATTACGGCGCTTTCCAGGACGCGTTCGTGCGCGCCGGCAGCGAAATCGGCTACTCGGCGGGGGATTCCGGCGACCAGGACCGCGGTGAGCAGTTCGGACAGGGCTTCGTGGAGGGCGCGGTGCGCGTCCGTGCCGTCTTCGAGGACAGCGGCGATTCCGAGTGCGTTGGCGAGAGTTTTCCGGCTGGTCAAGGTGTTCGGGGGCAGACCGATCCGGATTTCGTGCACGCCGCCGGAGACCGCGCGGGTCGCTTCGAGCCGGCGGTACACCTCGGCGCGGAGCTGGCGGCGTTCCTGGATCTTCGTGAAGTAGTTCGTCAGCGCGGCGCCGACGACGCCTCCGCCGGTGGTGTAGGCCAGTTCGACCAGGCCGGGCATCGGGGCTCCCTCGCTCGTGGACTGCATATGCTGGCAGAGCTAGAGATACCGGGGAGTGGAATGCAGACAGTAACGTTCGGCGCGGCGCGCGGAGATCGGCTGGTGATCGCCGTGCGCGGGCGGATGCATCCCGGCGCGGACGATTTCTGGGACGGGAACTGGCTGGTCAGCCCGATCGAGATCGTCTCCGGCGGGTTCACCGCGCGGCTGGACGCCGGGTTGCGGGCCAATGAACTGCAGGAGTTCCGGCAGGAGCTGGCGGCCTGCACGAAGTCCGGCGGCAGCGCGCGGCTGACGTCGCTGGAGGACTGGCTGGACCTGACGGTGACCGTCGCGGACGGACGGGTCGAGGCAGAGGGCGTGGCGGTCGCGGATCATTCGAGCGGGAACCGGTTGTTGTTCCGTCTCGAGGGGATTGAGTACGCGCAGGTGGAGGCTGTTGTGGCTGCGTTGGCGGCGGTCGAGGAAGAATTTCCCGTACTGGGTCTTCCGTGAAGGCCTGTCTGCAAGCTCATTGTCAGCTTGGTGAGGAACGCTCCATGACGGCGGTGTGTGCGGATGGCGTATGAGATCCACCTGTACTGCAGGACTGGCGGGGTGGGCGCCGTCGCGGGGTTCGATGCCCTGACCGCGGGTGCCGCTGTGTCGGTCGAGGATCGGCATAGCGGTGAAGGCTGGGTGTCCGCGGAGGTGGGCGGTGGCTGCCAGCTTGAGTTCTCCGCGGGTACTCCGGTGGTGGCCGCGATGATCGCGGAACTGGCGCTGAGCGACGAGTCGGGCCGGGTCGTCGCCGCGGATGCGATAGCGACGCTCACGCTGAGCGGCGAGGTCGAGTGGTCGGTGGTGTCGGCGGTGTGGCGTGCGGCGAAGTCGTTGTGGGATGTGGTTCCGCACGACGACGGCTCCGGTTTCGCAGTGGATCTGGACGCGTTGTGACCGGCGACATTGGGAATGCTCCCGGCTGCTGGCGGGACGGTAGCCGGAGCTGCCGGGCATCGCGGCGGAGTACTCGGTGCTGACGCCGGTGTGGGCCAAGCGAAGCGAGGTGCCCGCTGATTCCGGTGTGGCGCGGGAGCTTGCCGCGATGGAGGCGTTGGTTCGCGGGGAGTTGTCCGGATCGGAGTTCTCCCTGGCCTGGGGTGCTGCTTGGCGGTTGTCCGACGAGCGTCGGGAACGGTTGCAGACCCCGTTCTACCAGGTCTTGAACCATCTGTTCTTCGTGCTTGAGGACTATCCGATCGACCCGGCGCTGCGCGACCCGGGCGACGTGACGGACGAGGAGTTGCTCGCTGAGGTGCGTGCGGCGCTGCGACGGCTGTCAGCGGCGGAAGGCTTCTCCGTCCGCGGTCCGGTTGCGCGGGAGATCCAGTTGTACTGCCGGACCGGCGGGTTGAGTGCTGCTGCCGGGTTCGACGCGCTGACTGCGGCGCTGCCGGTCGAGGATCGCCGCGACGGCGACGGCTGGGTGTCCGCGGAGGTGGGCTGTCAGCTTGAGTTTTCCGTGGTCGCGCCGCTTATTTCAGAGGCGTACTTGGAGATGATCCTGAGGTTGTCGCCGGGTGACGAGCCGGGTCGTGTCGCCGGTGCCGACGCGATCGTGACGCTCGCGGTGAGCGACGAGGTCGCGTGGCCGGAGGTAACGGCGGTGCGGCGGACGGCGAAGTCGTTGTGGGACGTGGTTCCGTACAATTACGTGAGCCTTGAGCTGTGAAGGTGGGGGGCGGCTGAGTGAGCTACATTTTCACTACTGTCGACGACGAGGACGTGTGGAGTCCGGCACTTCGGGTCGGCCGGTTGTTCGCGAACATGGGTGTGACGCTGGCGCACAACTTCGACCTGGACATCAGCGACGCCGGGCTGAGCCCGATGGCCGCCGATTTCTATTGCGTGGATCCGGCGAAGCTTGCCGTGTTCGTGCGGACGGTGCTCGACAGTTCCGTGATGACTCATCAGGTGTACCGGGAATTGGCGCGCGGGTTTCTCGGGGTATGCCTGGTTCTGCTGGAACGGTCCGGTATTCCGGTCGAAGACGTGCCGCCGGATGTGGCTCGGTGCCGGGATTCGATGCGGAACATCCCGAGCTGATGGCGTGGCCGGAGATCCCGCGGTTGGTCAGGTTGTCGTTGCGGGAGCGGTTCGAGTGGTGGATCGGCGGGGGACGGCTGCCGGACGGAACCCATCCGCGGGGCTGGAGCGAGTTGCTCAGTCTGTTGTTCAGCGGGTTGTGGAGAGAGATCAACGAGGGGCAGGCGTGGTCGGAGGCGGAGAAGGACCGGTATCTGCGCGCGGCCTGTGACGTGCTCTCCTACGTGGAGGAACACGGGCTGATCGAGGAGGACGAACTGCTGAACCGGCAGTTGATGTTGTCGACCGGGCTTGCCAAATCCGAGTTTTCCTTTACTGGCAAGGGGTATGATGCAGAGGACGCCATCCGGCGGATCATGGCGGTGCTCACGCCCGAGCGGATCGACGAGTGCGAGCGGCTGAGCCCTGGGTGGACGAAGTTGTCGACGCCGGAGATCGCCCGGCTGCATCGGGTCAAGCAGCTCATCAAGATTGCCGGAGAGATGCGGGACCACCTCGTCGATCCGGAGATGCGCGCAGTCGTGCTGCGCTGGGAACCGCTGTATCCGCGATTGCCCTGAGAGCGGCGGAAATGCTGAGCCAGCACGAACGCATGGCCGACGTGCTGCATCGTCCGGGATGTACGGGATCTGCACGCTGCAGCAGGCGATCTGCTTCTTCGAAGGATGCGACGCGGCGATGGAATGCGCATTGCTTCCTGGATTCTCGGAGTGGCTGTCCCGAAACGGAGGCCCTGGGCCGAACCTCGCCTGGCCGTATCAGGCGGAGAAGGTGGTCGCCGCGCGGGCGGCGGAGCAGGCGGACGAGGTAGAAGAGTTTTTCGCGCTGGTGAGGGAGTGAGTCGCTTTCTTTCGCAAGAGCGTGCCGGTGCAGAGGAAAGCCGGTGATCGACCCGGAGCCTCAGCGACCCGTCAGTTTCTGGGATTTCCACCGGATCTCGGACATGTTCGCCTGGCCTGCTCGCCGTAAGTCGCTCCCCGCGCGACGGCTGAGCAGCCCGTTGCGGTCGATCAAGATCATGGCGGAGTGGGGTGCCGAGGCGGTGTGGTTCTACGATTCCGATACGCGCCCGGTGACCAATCCGACCGACCCCGCGTCGCCGGAACTGGGGCTGAGCGCGGAGCTGGCTCGCGACCTGACGGAGTGGCAGGACGAATGGGACGCCACCCTGAACCACGCCGACCCGGCGCCCGCGTTCCCCTCAGAAGAAGCGGGGCGGCGTTTCGACGAGCGGGGCTGGGAACTTGCCCGGCGGGTCCGCAGTGAAGTACCTGCGGACTGGGACGTCTCCTACCTGAGCCATCTGACCAACCTGGAGACCTTCCTCGACTGACCCCGCTCAGTCCTCCACCGGCTTAGTCCAAGCCACCTGCACCAGTTCCGTCCCATGCCGTCGCGAAACCAACGTCCCTCGCCCGGCAGGCTGCGGCGAAGGCTTCACATCGCCCATCAGCGCGCCCTCCTCCTTGCCGCCGGACATGACCAGACCGGGCGATCCCAGCTCCCGCACCCGCTGGATCACTGCCTCGTACATGCCCCGCCCGGCGCCGCCGGAGGAGCGGGCCAGGATCAGGTGCAGGCCGATGTCCCTGGCCTGCGGGAGGAATTCCAGCAACGGCAGCACCGGGTTCCGTCCGGCGGTGGCGACCAGTTCGTAGTCGTCGATGACTACGTAGAGGTCCGGTCCCCGCCACCACGAGCGGTTGCGCAGTTGGTCCGGCGTGACATCGGGGCCGGGGAGCCGGTTGCGCATCGCGGTCGCGCATTGGTTCACCAAGTCCGTCAGCGTGTTCTCCGCACCGGCATAGCCGAGCAGGTGCGGTTGGTCCACCACGCCCAGCAGGCCCCGCCGATAGTCACCGACCAGGATCAGGGCTTCGTCGGGGGTGTTGGTCGCGCAGATGCCGGTGACGAGGGCGCGCAGCAACGAGCTCTTGCCCGATTCGACGTCGCCGAAGGCCAGGAAGTGCGGGTCCGTCCGGAAATCCAGGTGGACGGGGCGCAGGGTCGATTCCGCCAGGCCAAGGGTGATCCGGCCGCGGGGAGCGGCGGGGAAGGAGTCCAGCGGGACTTCCGGCGGCAGAAGGCGGACCTGGGCAGCGCGCGGGCCGGTCCACGCCGCGGAGACGCGCCGGACCAGGTCCAGGCCGCCGGCGCCGACGGTTTCCGGGCGTTGGTCCGCGTCGATGCGCGGGAGGGCCGCGAGGAAGTGCAGTTTGTCCGCGGTGAGGCCGCGGCCGGGGCGGTCGGCGGGGACGTTTTGGGCTACCTTGCGGTCGATCGACGAGTCCGCCGGGTCGCCCAGGCGCAGTTCGAAGCGGGTGCTGATGGCGTCGCGCAGCTGAGCGCGGGCGCCGATCCACTGGTTCAACGAGACCAGGACGTGGATGCCGAAGCCCAGACCCCGTTGCGCCAGCGCGGTGATTTGTTCTTCCAGGCGTTCGTACTCCGAACGAATCGTGGTCCAGTTGTCCACGAACAGGAACACGTCGCCGAACTCGCGGTCGTCGCTGCTTTCGGTGAATTCGCCGCGGCGGCTGCGGAAAGCGGCCATCGATTCGATCCCGTGCGCGGCGAAGAATTCTTCCCGTTGTTCCAGCAATGTCACGAGTTCCGCGACGACTCGGCGGCAGCGTTGCGGGTCCCGGCGGGTGGCGTAGCCCGAGACGTGCGGGAGGCCGGCGATCGGGGCCAGCGCGCCGCCGCCCATGTCCAGGATGAAGAACTGCACCTCGGCGGGGGTGTGGGTGAGCGCGAGCATCGCCGCGATGTCCTTCATCAATGTCGACTTGCCGCTTTGCGGTGCGCCGACGATCACCGCGTTGCCCGCCGCGCCGGAGAAATCCGCCCACAGCATGTCGCGACGCTGTTCGAAAGGCTTGTCCACCAACGCGACCGGGATGGTCAGCTTGCCGTTGCCGCCCCAGCCGAGGGGACACAAACCGCGGCGGGGGTCTTCGCCGATCGGGGGCAGCAGCTGGTCCAAGGTGGGCGGTTCCGCCAAAGGCGGCAGCCAGATCTGGTGGGCGGCCGGGCCGCGTCCCTCCAAACGGGACAGCATCGCGCCGATGATCGTTTCGCCGGTTCCCTTTGCCGGAGCCTCGGCGGCGGGTTGTTCGGCGACTGGTACTTCAACCGGTCCCAGCGTGAATGGCAGGACGCCGAGTTGTTGTCCGTCTGAACGCACGATCCGGCTGCGCGGCGGGAGTTCGCCGGAGACGTATGCGGCCTTGAGCCGGATCAGTGTGTCATTGTCGGACTTCAGGTACGCCGAACCGGGCACCGGCGGCAGTTGGTAGGCGTCCGCGACACCGAGCACCGCACGGCTTTCCGCGGCGGAGAACGTCCGCAGGCCGATCCGGTAAGACAGGTGCGAGTCGAGCCCGCGCAGGCGGCCTTCTTCGAGGCGCTGCGAGGCCAAAAGCAGGTGGATTCCCAGAGACCGGCCTAGCCGTCCGATAGCGACGAACAGGTCGATGAACTCTGGCCGAGAAGACAGCAGCTCGGAGAACTCGTCGATGATCACCAGCAGCGATGGCAATGGCTGCAGCGGAGTACCGTCCGCGCGCGCTTTTTCGTAGTCGCGCACCGAGGCGTAGTTGCCCGCCGCGTGGAGAAGTTCCTGCCGCCGCAGTAGTTCGCCGTTCAGCGCGTCTGCCATGCGGTCGACGAGCGCGAGGTCGTCGGACAGGTTCGTGATCACCGCGCAGGTGTGCGGCAGATTGGTCATCCCGGCGAACGTCGCGCCGCCCTTGAAGTCGATCAGCGCGAGGTTCAGCTTTTCCGACGAATGCGTGACGGCCAGCGCGGTGACCAGCGTGCGCAGCAGTTCGCTCTTGCCGGACCCGGTCGCGCCGATCACCAGGCCGTGCGGGCCCATGCCGCCCTCGGCGGATTCCTTGAGGTCCAGGTCGACCGGACGGCCGTCGGGGTTCACGCCCAACGGAATCCGCAGCCGGTCGCGCGCCGCGCGCGGGGCCCAAGTGACCGTCGTGTCGGTGTCGCGCGGGTCGCCGATGCCGAGCAGCCCGGCCAGCCCGAAGGTCGAGGACATCGGTTGTTCGCTGACCACCGCGCCGCCGTGGTGCAGCGGCGTCAGCATCCGGGCCAGGGCTTCGGCCGCGCCGTGGTCGAGCCGGTCCGGCATGCCGAGGAAGCCGAGCCGCGCTTCGGTGCCGTCGAGTACCACCATGCCGAGCTGATCCGGTGCGACGTGCAGGCTCAGCAAGCGATCGGTCGACGTCGCGCGCGGCTGGTCGCCGCCGACTTCCAGCACTGTGACGCCCAGACGGCCTTCTTCGGCCAGCAGCCGCGGTTCGCCGTGAGAGTCGCCGCCGTCGACGACGAGCACGATGTGCGGCAGGTCGGCCGAGACGCCGCGGCGCGAGAACGCGGGGCGGTCGCCGAGATCCGGGCCGAGCAACCGCGCCAGTTCCGCGGCGCTGTCGGCGAACAGCCGCCGCGGGCCGGTCGCGTCGGCGAGCACCGGCGCGGTGGCGTGCGGCAGCCACTTCGCCCAATCCCAGTCATGCGAACGGTCCGGGGCGACGCAGAACGCCACCCGCAAATCGGTCGGTGAGTGGAAAGTGACCAGCTGAGCCAGCACCGCGCGCGTCATCCCGAGCACGTCGAACCGCCGGCCGGACAGTGTCGCGGCCGCGTACGAGCGCAGCGAAACCGAAACCGGCAGGCCTTCGACGGTCGAGAAAGTCTGGATGAAGTGCTTGAGGTTGGTGGAGGAAACCGGGTCCAGCTCTTCCAGCGGCGCGATCTGCGGCGCGCGCAACGGCGTCGCGAGCGGCTGCGGGCCGGTGGCCGCGCGCACCATCGCGAACGAGCGGTCGGCGCGGCGGCGGTCCCAGTGCTGGTTGGTTTCGACGTACGCCCACAGATCCGCCGGATCCGGCTGCTGCGCGATCAGCGTGGCCCGCTGGGAGTCGGCGACCGCGCGCACGCGCGTGCGAAGACCGGCGAGATACCGCTGGTAGTCGCGGCGCTCCTCGTTGATCTGCGCCTTCTTCGCCATGCCGCCGCGGCCGAGCGACATCACGATCATGCCGCCCATCGCGGTGACGAACAGCGCGCCGAAGATCCAGGTCATCACCCCGCCGTCGCGTCCGATGTAGACGAACGACATCGCGCCCATGCCGAGCATCATCGGCAGGAACATCATGAGCTGCATCACGCCGCCGGAGCCGCTCTTGGGCAGCATCGGCGGGGACTGCAGCATGATCTCCCCAGGCTGCTCGCCGAGCAGGCCGAGGCGGTCGCGGGTGGAACTCATGCCCCGTATTTTGGCCGCCTGTTGTCCGGTCGCGGTGGGTACTTTTGCCGTCCGCTCGCCCGGCGGCGCGAACTTACGCTCTGCGCAGACGCCCCGCACCGGTGCGTCGTACGCACGGAGCGGGAGGGAGAGCCATGGGCACGACCGGCGAGTACCTGGCCGAGCCGGAGGCCATGCGCTCCACCGTCGGCAACGTGGGCGCCGTCATCGCCCACGGCATCAACGCCGTCGCAGACCTGGAAAAACTCGTCCTGCAGCCGACGACGTTCGCCAGTTTCGGCAGCGTCGTCGCGGCGGCGAACGAGGCGTTGCATTCGCAGCAGGTGACGGCGGTGCGTTCGCTGCTGCAGCTGCTGCAGGAGGTCAACGGCCTGGTCAAGCACAGCGCCGACGCTTACCAAAGCGCCGACGAAGCCGTTTCCGACGGCTACGGAGGCGGCGGCCGTGCACAGTCTTCTTCGCCGCTGACCTCGATCTGGGGAGCACCGCACGCCGCGCACCTCGCCGCGGCGGCGATCACCGACAGCGCCGGCGCGCACGGCGAACCGTCCTCGGTCGGCAACGTGCTGCGCTACCTCGGCGACGCGGACCTCGGCAGGCTCGCCGAGCATCCGCTGACCGACGCCCGGTTCCACGGCGTCGCGGACTTCAACGACTGGCTCGCCGGCGACGCCGACAACCAGGCGCGCGTCGGCCTGATCGAGGTGTATTCGGGCACCGCGCGCACCTTCGGCGACGTGCCCGGCGGCGTGCACAGCGGCGACGTCGTCGTGGTGGAGCCGCTTCTGCTGCCCGAACACCACCCGGTGATCGGCGTCGCCGGGGACGGCGGCGCCCTCTACAACCACGGCCCTGTCGATCCGGGCCTCGGCGGACTGGCCAAGGTCAGCGTTTACCGGCCCGCCTCCGTCTGACCCCGAACCCCCGACCAAGTGAGGTCCGAAGCCGATGTTCTTCCCGAACTCCAGCGCGATGGACGCCACCGCGACCAGCGGCGGCCCGATCACCGTGCTGCCGCAGATCGTCACCGGCCAGCCCGAGCAGATCGCCAAGCACGTCCTCGACCTGCTGCACAAGGCCGCCGAGCTGACCTCGCTCTACACCGAGCTCAGCAAGGCCGCCGACCAGCTCGGCAAGGTCTGGTCTGGCGGGGCGTCGGAATCGGCGCTGCAGAAGATCTCCCACTCGCTCGAGCAGCTCACCAAGATCATCAACGTGATCGAGAAGGGCGCTGAACTGCTCGGCGTCTCGGGCACCCTGGTGAAGGCGGCGCAGGAGGCGTACCGGTCGGTGGTCGCCGCGGTGAACCCGACCGTCGCGTCGCTGATGTCGAACTGGTGGACCTACGGGGCAGCGGTCGCGCTTTCCACTGCCACCAGCGCCACGCTCCGCGGATTCATCACCGCGGTCGGCGGTCTGCTGAAGGCGCTCGGCGCGGGCGACCTCGCGAACCAGATCACCCAGGTCGCGACGATCATCGGCGACATCGAAAAGCTGTTCCACCACGGTTCTTCCGACGCCAATGGCGCGGCGGGCAACGCGGCGGTCTCGGGTACTCCGGTCACCGCGCCGCAGATGCCCGCGCCGGTCGCGAGCGCGTCCGGGCAGGCGGCGATCGGCGGCAGCGGCGGGGGAGTGCCTGGGGGCAACCCGTCGTTCACGAACTACACCCCGCCCGCGTTGTCCAACGGCGGCTGGCCTTCGGGCAGTGGTATTGGCGCTGGCACTGGCGGTTGGCCGTCCGGCGGAGGCGCCGGGACCGGGGCCAACCCGGGGAACAGCTGGATCCCCGTGGATCCGGCTCCGTCCCCCGCGCCTTCGGTGCCGGGGCAGTCGACCGGTGCGCACGAGGTCGTGATCCACACCGACCTGAACACCGGCCAGTCGACGGTCGAAGCTCCGGCCGGGCAGGACGTGGACATCGATGTCGACGTCACCTACCAGGGCAAGCACTTCCAGCAGCACGTCGACATCGACGCGAAGGGCGCGTAGCCGGTGGCCGTGGACGCGTCCGGAGTCGTCAGCTCGGTGCTGTCGAACTACCGGCAGGTGCTGGTCGAATACCAGCGCCGGGTCACCGGCGACCCGGCGGCGCTCGAAGCGGCGGCGAACCGCTGTGGCACCAACGCGTCCACGATTACCGGCAAAGCCACCGAAATCGCGGACGCTGCCACGGCATTGCACGCTGACTGGGACGGCGCTGCGTACACCGCGTACGCGACAGCAGCGTCCGATGTCGCGCACGCGCTGACCGAGGACGGCACGAAACTGGCCGACCAGGGCAAGCGGTTGTCGATGGCCGGACAGCTGTTGCGATGGGCGCGCTCTGGGGTCGATTCGGTTGTCTCCCAGTTCGAGCAGTACGGCACACAGCTGATCAACCAAGCGCGTTCGGCGGATCCGAACGCGGTGGGCGCTTTTATCGCCGCCGCAAGGGATTTGGGCGAACAGGCGGTCGCGGCGGCCGGGCAGGTCGCCGACGAGCTGTCGGACGCGCTGGCGGAGTTGTTCCCCGCGCCGTGGGCCGGGCCGATGAGCAAGCCCGGCAAGCTGGGCAAACGCAACTACGGCCCGCTGTCCTGGGTCAACGGCGACACCCTCGACGGACGCAAGCGGCCGCGGTCGGCACCGTCGTGGTTCGGCAATTCCGGCTGGAAGAAGCTGACCTGGAACGGTTTGGAAGGCACTCGCGCGCCGAAGAAGGCCGACACGCCGTTCGGACAGCCGAAGCTGAAGAGCGAGATCGCCCGCGCTACCGAGATCACCTACTACAAGACCGCGCACGAGCAAGACGGCTTCATTCCGGAGTACGACGGGAAAATCTCCTCGCAGGGCTGGGACGCGAAGGCTTCCGGCCACGCTGAACTGGGGTTCCGGGAGGACATCGGGACCAGCGGAAGCTACGGCGTCGCGCACGGCAGCGCTCGCGGGTCCGCGTTCGCGGGCGGCGAGGTCAGCGCTTCGGGGCAGCTGGGGATCCACGGGCTTGGCGTGCACGCCAACGCTTTCGCGGGCGGCAAGCTGGAGGGCCAGGTCGCGGCTGACGTAGCCGGGGTCGGCGTCGGCGCGAGCGGGAGTGTCCAATATGGAATCGGCGCTCAGCTCGACGGGCAGTTCGTGTATGACAACGGGCATCTGAAGATGAACTTCAAGGCCGGTGCCGCGTTGGGGCTCGGTGCCGGGCTTGGCGCGAAGATCGACATCGACCTGCCGAAGGTAGGCGCGGCGGTCAGCGAATACGGCGGTGCGGCGGTCGACGCGGTCGGCGATGCGGCGAGCGAGGCGGCCAACGCACTCGGCGGGGCTTGGGACGACGCGGCGCAGTATGTGGGTTCCTGGTGAGCGCCATGGCCGATCTGGTGACGCTCCCGCTGGGCTTCGACGTCCCCGAGGGCTGGACGCCGGTGCCGCCGATCGCGCCCGGGCTGGTTTTCGTCGCGGTGCACCCGAACCCGGTCGCGGACTTCACGCCGAACATCACGCTCGGCATCCAGCAGCGCGAGGATTCCGTGCTGATGAAGGACATCGCCGACGAAGCCGTCGAGCGGCTCGGCCGGACGATGGCGCTGCTGGACGTCCTCGACCGCCAGGAGGTCGGCAGTCCCGCCGCTCCCGGCTGCACCCAGACCTTGCGGATGCGCACCGGCGAAGGCCAGGATCTGCTGCAGATCCAGGTGTTCCTGACCGTGCCCGGTCCGGCCGGGCGGGTGGTGCTGGAACTGGTCTGCACGGCCGATCCGCAGGACGCGCGCACGCTCGTCCCCGACTTCCGGAAGTTCGTCGCCAGCGTGCACGTCCGCCGGGAAACCCCGCAGGAGAAGGAGAACGACGGTGACTGAACCGTATGCCGTGCCGGACATGGACGACCTGCTCGCGCAGGTCCGCAAGCAGACCGAAGAGGTGCAGCGGATCCAGCGCACGGTCGAGGCGATGGAGGTCAAGGCGGCTTCGCGGCAGAACGAGGTGACCGTGACGCTGCGCGGCGACGGCCGGTTCACCTCGGTCGACATCGACCAGCGCGCGATCCGCGAGTACGACGCGCGCACGCTGTCGGAGATCGTCCTCGAAGCGGTGAACGCCGGCCTGCAGAAGCTCGCCGAGGCGAGCAGCGCGAAGTTCGCCCCGGTGATCGAGGCGTCCAGGTCCCAGCTGTGAGCGCGCCGGCCGTCGCCGGGTCGACCCGGCGCGTCACGATCGTCACCCCGCGCGCCAGGGTGGACGTCGCGCTGCCGCAGCAGAGCACGTTCGCCGAACTGGTGCCGCAGCTGGTCCGGCTCGCCGGGGCGGCCGGGCAGGCGTCGGCCGAGCATCCGGGCTGGGTGCTGTCGCGGCTCGGCGGCGCGCCGCTCGCGCTCGGGCTCACCGTGGCCGCCGCGCAGGTGCGCGACGGCGAAGTGCTGCACCTGACCCCGCGCGAACGTCCGCGGGGTCCGTTGCTGTTCGACGACGTGGTCGATTCGATCGCGAGCGTCGGAGAGTCCGCGTCGACCACGTGGGGGCCGAAGGTCGCTCGCCGAGCCGGGATCACGGCGGCCGCGGTGCTGTTGTTCACGGGCGGGCTGCTGATCCAGGCCTCGCTGGCGGGCAGTGTGCTCGCGCCGATCGGCACCGGGCTGCTCGCGATCGTGCTGCTGCTCGGCGGCGGCGCGTTGAGCCGGGCGTACGGCGATTCGGGCGCGGGCGCGGCTGGTGCGCTGGCTGGGGTCGGCGTGGCGTTCCTGGCCGGAATGTCTTTGCTGCCACCGCATTCGATGTTCTCGCTTTCTGCCGGACCGCTTGCCGCGGGGCTCGCGGCGGTGACTGTTTACGGGGTGCTGGCCGCGGTTTCGGTGGCTGACCGGTTGCCGTTCTTCGTGGCGGTCGTCGGTTCGGCCGGGATTGGCGCGATCGCGACCGGCGTGGTGCTGCTGACTGGTGCGAAGCCGGTCGCCGCTGCGGCTGTCGCGGCAGTGTTGGCGACGGCGTTGGCGGCTGTCGCGCCGATGCTCGCGCTGCGGCTGGGCCGGATGCCGCTTCCGCGCGTGCCGGACGACATGGAATCCTTCCGTGCCAACGAACAGCCGTCGCTCGGCGTGGAAATGGCCGGGCGGACCACGTATGCGCAGGCACTGCTCACGAGCCTGCTGGTGGCGCTCGGACTGGTGGTGATCGGCTCGTCGATCGTGCTCGCCACCGGAGGGCCGTGGGAAGCCGGGCTGGCCGCGCTCGTGGGGACGGCGTGGATCCAGCGGTCGCGCTCGTACGCGGGCCGCACGCAGCGGCTGGTGCTGGTCGGCTTCGGCCTCATTGCCTTGCTGACGGCGGGTTTCTGGCTGATCGCGACTAATCAGCGGATCGCGCTGCTCGCGGTCGGGCTGGCGTTGGTGCTGGCCGCGGTGGTGTCGCTGTTCTACGCGACGCGGGTCGCGCGCGGGGTGCGGTCGCCGTACTGGTCGCGGTTGCTGGACATCTCGGAATTCCTGGTGCTGTTGTCGCTGGTGCCGTTCGTGGCGTTGATCGCCGGGGTGTACGAGGCGGTCAGCGGCTGAGCGGACTCGCGGCTTTCAGTGTGCGCAGGACCGGCGCGGTTTCGCAGGAACGGATGCCGGGCAGCGCGCCGAGCCGGTGGGTGAGGTAGCGGTGCAGCGCCGGGGGATCGGCGCAGAGGGCGTGCGCGAGGAGATTCGTCGGCCCGGTGGTGGCGGCGACGACGGCTAGCTCGCGGTGGGTGGCGAGTTCGGTGGCGACGGTGTCGAGATCCGCGGGGGCGACCGCCATCCACAGCAGAGCCTGGGTGGTCGCGCCGAAGAGCCGGGCGTCGATTTCCACGTCGAAATAAAGGGTTTCCGCCGCGCGCAGGTCGGCGATCCGGCGGGCGACGGTGGCGGCGGACCACCCCGTAATGGCCGCCAGTTCGGTTTGACCGAGGCGGCCGTCTCGCTGCAGAGCGGTGAGCAGGGGAGCGTCGGTTGCGGTTGCTTCGGCAGGCGTGGCGCGGGTTTCCGGTTCCAATTGACGGCGTTGGGTGTCGGTCAGGACGTCGGCGCGGCCTAGCCAGGCCGTGGGGCCGCCGTGGTACAGGTGCAGCAGCTGGTGCGCGGAGACGGCGGTGATCCCGGTCGTGCGCGGGATGTCGTGCAGCAGCAGCCCGTGCCCGGAGTCGTTGGCACTATTGACGATGACGCAGATTTCCGTACCGCCGCCAGCGAGCTTGACCCACGTCGTGTCGGTGCGCCGGACGAGTGCGTCGGCGACCCGCTGCGCGACCGCCGGCACGACGGTGAGTCGCACGAGCCACTGCGTCTGTCCGGCGCGATGCGGCGCGGCCAGCCCGACGACGCGCAGTCCGGCTTCGGCGCGCAGCCGCCGGTAGCGGCGGGCGACGGTCTGCGTCGAGACGCCCAGGACGGCGCCGATCCGCGCGAACGGGGCGCGGCCGTCGATCTGGAGCGCGTGGACGAGGGCGTGGTCGAGGTCGTCGAGCATGGCTTGATTCTGCACCACACTGTCCTGAGTGGAAGATTTCTGCTCGTTCGCGCCGGTGGCTGGAACCTTGCCGGGCTGCTGCCCAGGCTGGCGGCATGAACGATTCACGCCGCTGGACCGCGCTGGCGGTCCTGCTCGTCGCGGAAGCGATGAACCTCCTCGACACCACCATCGTCCAGGTCGCCGCGCCCGCGGTGCACGCCGAACTGGGCGGTGCGATCTCCTTCTACACCGTCGGATACACGCTGCCGTTCGCGCTTTTGCTGATCACCGGCGGACGCCTCGGCGACATTCTCGGCCGGCGCCGCACTTTCCAGTTCGGCATGGCCGGTTTCGTCCTCGCCTCGGCCCTGTGCGCGGCCGCGACCACGCCGGAGTTCCTGCTCGTTTTCCGGGCGCTGCAAGGAGCTTCGGCGGCCTTGGTGATCCCGCAGACGATCGGGCTGATCCGCGTCCTGTTCGACGGCGCGGCCCGGGCGCGGGCGCTCGGCATGATCGGCCCGGTGATGGGACTGGCCGCGGTGAGCGGTCCGGTCCTCGGCGGGCTGCTGACCGACGCCTGGACGTGGCGGTCGGTGTTCCTGGTGAACGTCCCGCTCGGACTCGCCGTGCTCGCCGCGTCCGGGCTGCTCACGGAGGACCGTTCGGCTGCCCGGCCGCGACTCGACCTGCTCGGGACCGGCCTGGTCGTCGTGGGTGCCGGGCTGGTGGTCTATCCGCTCCTCACGCAGTGGAACGGCTACCTCGTCTCCGCCGGAGTGGTTGTACTGGTGGTTTTCGCTCTGCAGCAACGGTTTCGCGGTGGTCTGATCGAGCGCGGCCTCTTCCGCGGCCTGGGTTTCCCCTCAGGGCTGCTGACGTCAGTGCTGTTCTTCGCCGTGATGACCGGCCTGACCCAGGTCGTCGTCCTGTTCCTGCAACTGACCCAGCACGCGGACGCCCGGACCGCCGGACTCTCGTTGCTGCCGTGGTCGTGCGGGCTGGCGGTATCGTCCTTTGCGGCCGGACGCTGGCTGGTCCCGCGTTTCGGCACCCGGATTCTCTTTGCCGGCGCGGGATTCCTGGCCGTGGGGATCGCCGGGATCGCTTTGGGCTGGCCGCTGCTGCTCTCGCTGGCGATCGCGGGAACGGGAACCGGGTTGTTCACCGTGCCCTTCTTCACTGCGGCATTGGCCCTCGTGCGTCCTTCGGAAACAGGTTCGGCGGCGGGTCTGCTGAACGCGGTGCAGCAGCTCGGCGGAACTGTCGGAGTCGCCGTGCTGACAACGGTTTTCCTCGCCACCGAGGTAAAAGTCGCGTGCTGGACGGCCGTCGGCCTGACCGTCGCGGCCGGGCTGACCGCGATCGGGCTCACTCGCGGAACGCGCGCCGATAGTCCGTCGGAGCCGTCCCCAGCCGGAGTGTGAAGTGGCGGCGGAGGTTGGCCGCCGAGCCGAGGCCGCTGCGTTCGCCGATCAGGCCGATCGGCAGGTCAGTGGATTCCAGCAGGCTGCGGGCGTGCAAAACGCGCTGGTCGAGCAGCCATTGCAACGGCGTCGTCCCGGTGGCTTCGTGGAACCGGCGGACGAACGTGCGCGGGCTGACTCCGGCCTGGCGGGCCAACTGCTCGACAGTCAACGGCTGGTCGAGGTGTCGCGTCGCCCAGTGCAGCACCGGACCGAGCCCGGCGTCGTCGGTCTCCGGCACGGTGGCGGAAACGTACTGCGCCTGCCCGCCGCCGCGATGCGCGGGCAGCACCATCCGGCGCGCGACCTCGTTGGCGACGTGCGCGCCGAGGTCGTTGCGCACGACGTGCAGGCACAGGTCGATCCCCGCACTGCGTCCGGCGCTGGTGAGCACCTGCCCGTCGTCCACGTAGAGCACCGACGCGTCCACCTGGACCTGCGGGTGCAGCATGGCGAGCGTGGCGGCGTACATCCAATGCGTCGCCGCACGCCGGCCGTCCAGCAGCCCCGCCGCCGCGAGCGCGAACGCGCCGGTGCACAGCGAAACGATCCTTGCGCCCGCGTCCGCGGCCTCTCGGATCGCGCTGACCAGATTCGCCGGGATGGGCTGTCCAGTTTGGACACACGCATACGGCAAAGCGGGCACCAGCACGGTATCGGCGTCCTTGAGCGCGTCGAGACTGTGGCCGGCGTGGTGCCGGAAGCCGAACTCGGTGCGGGTTTCCGGCTTCGCCGCGCAGAACCGCAGCTCGTACCAGGGGTCGGCGAGGTCGGTCCGGGACGGCCCGAACACCTCCGCCGCGATGGCCAGCTCGAACAGCGGCATGTCGTCGACCAGCGCGACCCCGACGGTTCGCATGGTATCGAGGATACGGCAGGAATTATGCGGAAGGAGTCAGTCCTGCCACTCGTGCCGGCGTCGGCGCGGTGGCAGATTCGCTGCGGTGACCGTCGTGGAACTCCGCCAGTACACCCTCCGTCCTGGACAGCGGGACGTCCTGATCGATCTTTTCGACCGTGAGCTGCTGGAACCGCAGGAAGCGGCAGGCTGCACGGTCGTCGGCCAATTCCGGGACGAGGACGATCCGGACCGCTTCGTGTGGTTCCGTTCCTTCGCGGACATGACGGCCCGGCACGCCGCACTGACCGCGTTCTACCTCGAAGGCGAGGCCTGGCGGAAACACCGCGACGCCGCCAACGCCACCATGCTCGACAGCGACAACGTCCTGTTGCTCCGCCCCGAAGTTGACTTCCCGCCTTTGCCCAGGCCCGTCGATGCTGCGTCATCACGAATCCTGGTGCTGATCGGCCCGGCTTCTGCCGACTTCCCCAAGCCGTTCGCGTCCTTCGTCACCGAACCAGCGGAGAACACCTTCCGCGCGCTTCCGGTGCGGGAAGGAGAGAACGTCCGGGTGGGAGTCTGGGTTTTCCCTGACCTGGCCGCGCTGCGGGCTTTTGAGCGCGGGTTGCCTACGACCGATCAGGTGCAGCGGCTTCGTTTGGCTCCGACGTCGCGTTCTTCGCTTCGCTGAGCCGTTGCGTGACGAGCTGGTCGAGACGTTTCCACGCGGGGCTGCCGCGGTGCCCGGAGAGCAGCTCGACGACTTGGCGGGGCACCTTCCGGAAGTCCGGCAGATCAGACGGCAACGGCATCCGCCGCGCGAGCGCCGCCGCGGTGACGGCGATCGCTTCGAGCCGGGGATCGTCGGGACTCCAGTCGATCGCCTCGTCGTAATCGCGCAGGACCGCGACGTACTCCGGATCGTCCAGCAACGCGGTCCGGCTGGCGAGGATCGCGCTGCTGACGTCCGGGGCCAGCGCGCAGGCGAGGATCCAGCCGTCGCGGATCGCGTTCTCGTGGCGTTCGGACAGCCCGATCGGCCGCAGCCGCTCCATGAACGCGACGGCTTCCGGCGGGAGACAGAGCCGATCGGGCCGGTCGAGATCCCGCAACCGGACGCGACGTCGCTGAAGCTGCCGGATCCGGTCGCGCAATTCGGCGTCGATCTGCTCAATCGCGGTCTCGTCGGCGTCGAGCACCTGGGGAATGCGCGCCAGCGGGACGCCGGCCTGGGCGAGCGTGACGATGCGGGCCAGATCGATGACCGCCTGCGCGTCGTAACGGCGATACCCGGAGGCGTCGCGCTCGGGCTCGGGGAGGAGCCCTTTGGCGTGGTAGACGCGGACAGCCTTGGCCGAAACCCCGGCTTGGCGGGCGAGCTGGCCGATGGTGAGCATGCCCCAGTATCGCTCTTGACCTTGTCCCCGGGGCAAGGTTGGAAGCTGGCGGCATGGCTGATTACGACACCCTGCGCGCGCTCGCCGACGAGGGCAACGAGACCGCACTGGACCGCCTCGCCGACCTCGCCGACGGCTGCGGCGACCTGGCGCAGCTGTCCGAACTGCTCGACGAGGGCAGCGAGTACGCCGGACGGCTGCTGACCCGTCGAGCGGTGGCGAACCGCGACCTGCGCGAGCTTCAGCGGCTGTCCGACGCGGGAAGCAGCGACGCCGAGGCCGAGCTGGAACGGCTCCTTCGCGCGGGACGCGAGTCGTGACCGACGCGATCGTCGCGACCGGGCTGCGCAAGACCTTCGGGAAAACCGTCGCGCTGGACGGGGTTTCGTTCGCCGCGCCGCGCGGAACGGTGTTCGCGCTCCTCGGTCCGAACGGTTCCGGCAAGACAACACTGGTGCAGCTGCTGTCCACACTCCGGCTTCCTGACTCCGGGAGCGCGCGAGTGCTGGGGCACGACCTGCGCGCGGCACCCGCCGAGGTGCGTGCCGGGATCGGCGTGACCGGTCAGTTCGCGGCCGTCGACAGCATGCTCACCGGCGAGGAAAACCTGCTGTTGATGGCGAAACTCGGCCATCTGTCCCGCACCGAGGGACGTGCGCGCGCTCGTCGCTTGCTGCAACGGTTCGATCTCGCCGACGCGGCCGCCCGCCCTCCTTCGGCGTACTCCGGCGGGATGCGCCGCAGGCTCGACATCGCGATGACGCTGATGGGCGACCCGGCCCTGATCTTCCTCGACGAGCCGACCACCGGGCTCGACCCGCGCAGCAGGCAGACGATGTGGCAGATCGTCCGCGAACTCGTCGCCGAAGGCGTGACGGTCTTCCTCACCACCCAGTACCTCCAAGAGGCCGACGAACTCGCCGAGCGCGTCGCCGTGCTCGACCACGGCCGTATCGTCGCGGCGGGCACTCCCGCCGAGCTGAAACAACGCGTTCCCGGCGCGCACCTGACGCTTCGGTTCGCGACGCCCGCCGATCTCCGCACCGCGGCGCTGGCGCTCGCCGGCAGCACTTCCGACGAAGACGCGCTCACCCTGCGCGTGCCGATGACCGACGGCGGCGGAGCGATCAAACGAGTCCTCGACCGGATTCCCGACCGCGTCGACGTCGAGGACGTCACGGTGCACACGCCCGACCTCGACGACGTGTTCTTCGCCTTCACCACGACCGCCGCAGACCTCGGGAGGACCCGATGACGATCGCCGACTCGTCCGCGATGGTCGGCCGGGAGCTGCGGCATCTCGTCCGCTACCCGCTGTTCGTGGCCGCCTCGGTCGCCTTGCCGGTGCTCATGTTCGTGTTGTTCGTCTACGTGTTCGGCGGCTACGTCGGAGCGGGTCTGCGCGGGTCCGGCAGCGCGCTCAGCTACGTCGACTTCCTCACGCCCGGCATCCTCGTCATGACCGTCGCCGCTGGGGCTCTGCCGTCCGCCGTCAGCGTGTCCACCGACATGTCCGAAGGCATCATCGACCGCTTCCGCACCATGCCCATCGCCCGCGGCGCGGTCCTCACCGGACACGTCGTCGGCGGCGTCGTCCGCACGGCGCTCGCGGCTGTCCTGCTCACCCTGGTCGCGCTGCTCGTCGGATTCCGCCCCGGCGGCGGCCCGCTCGGCTGGCTCGCCGCGGCCGGGATCGTGCTCGCCTTCGCGTTCGCGCTGACCTGGCTGGCGGTCGCGATCGGCTTGGCGGCCAAGACTCCCACCGGGGCCAACAGCCTGACCCAGATCATCTCGACGGTGCTGCCGTTCCTGTCCAGCGCGTTCGTGCCGACGGAGTCGATGGCGGCCGGTATTCGCTGGTTCGCCGGATTCCAGCCGTTCACTCCGGTGGTCAACAGCGTCCGGGCGTTGCTGACCGGCGTTCCGGCCGGCAGCGACGTGCTGTTCGCGCTGGCGTGGTGCGTGGTTATCGCCGGTGCCGGTTACACGTGGGGGCTGCGGTCGTTTCGTACGAAGACCGCGTGACCGTGGTGCTCAGGTCAGCGCGAGCGGCAACGTCCGCCGCACCGCGGCCCCGTGCCCGCCGTGCAGCGGAACCACCGAAACCCCCTGCGGCACCGGTACTTCCACCGCTCGAGCCCCCACCCGAATGGTCAGCTCCAGCTTCTCCCGCCCGCCCGGCGTCCGCCGCAGCGTCGCGGACGTGGCGGTGAACGCCGCTCCCGGCACCGCCACCCCGAGCGTCCGCGCAAGACCCCGCGCGGACCGAGGCGAATAGCACGTCTGCGTAAGCCCGCCCCACTTCCAAGCGCGCCACAAATCCCCGTCCGACTCCGGATCGCCGGTCGAAACCCCCAACGCCACCCGAAGCTCGTTGGTCAGCTCACCGGCCTCCAGCACCGTCGACGGATACCCCGACTCCGCCAGCGCCACCATCAAACTCAACGCCGCGCTCGCGGTACTCCGCAACGCCCCCAGTTCACCGCCGCCGCGCGCGAGGGCGGCGATCGGCGCGTCCTCCGGCCGGTAGCGCACCGCGAGCCAGCGCACCCGGTACACCCGCGAATCCCTTGGCACCGCCCAAGTCAGCAGCTGCGCGGCGGCCAGCGGGATGTCCGTGTTCTGGAATGTCGTGCGGAGGATCGCCAGCAGTTCGTCCGTCGACGGTTCCCCGGCACCAGGGGTGAGCCGGACGATCGCGCTCCAGTCGCCGTCGACCTCGGCGACGCCGAAGCGGTTGCCCGCGCGGTCGACGTGCTGGCGGACCTTCACCGGACCGGCGATGCGCAGCAAAGCGTCCGGGCTGTGGCGGCGGCTGTCGTGCCGGCGCAGGCGATGCGCGAGCCACGTCCACGCCCACCCGGCGAAATGCCGTCCGGCGACCCGCACCGACGTCGTCACCACCAGCAGCCCGGCCAGCGCGGCGACGGTGATCCGTACCGGCTCGGCCAGGCCGTGCACGGTGAACGCGAGCAGCAGCGCCAGCGCGGCAATCTCCCACCCGGCTGCCTGCAGCGGGCGGATCGGCAGCAGCCACGGCCACGGCGCGGTGCCCGAAATCCCGGCGGTCCCGGGAGCGCGGGCAGGAGCCGGGGCAGGCGGCGCGGACACGGACAACGCATTCCCCTCTTCCCCGGGCAGCGACCCGGCCCCGCGAACGCTAGCGTCCCCGCGCGGGCGCGTGGGCGTAAAAATTACCCTCGTGCGCGCCCGGCGGAGCTGTCTAGCCTGCGCGAGAAGCGGATGTGATCTCCAGGGGGCCGGGACAGCGTGTGGACGCAGCGGGACCAGATCCAGGCGTACCAGTTCCTGCGCCGCCGTCTCGTGTCCGCGCTCGTCGCCGCGGACGCCAACCATCCGGTGTCGCCCAGCCGCCGGCTCGTGCTCGGCACGGTGCTCGGCGTCGGCGCGGCCCTGCTCGTGACCGCGGTGTTCGGGGTGATCGGCCTGGTCAGCCCGTCCGGCGGGAAGGACTGGCTGGCCGGCGGCAAAGTGATCGTGGAAGCGGACAGCGGGGCGAGATTCGTGCTCGGCGCGGACGGTGCGGTGCACCCGGTGCTCAACTACGCGTCCGCGCGGCTGCTGGCGGGCGGCAACGGCCATGAGACCGTCACAGTTCCCGCCGAAAAGCTCGGCACCGCCCCGCGCGGGACGCAGATCGGGATCGTCGGCGCGCCGGATTCGTTGCCCAGCACGCTGATCACCACCCCGTGGACCAGCTGCAGCCGCACCACCCAGGACGCGCCCGCCTCGGCCGAACCGCTCGTCGCCGTGCTGCTGGAAGCGGCGGCGTCCGGGGTCGAACTGCCGCGCGATTCGGGCGTGATCGTCCGCGTCCCGCAGGGCGGCCGGTTCCTCCTCGCGGGCGGCCACCGGTACCGGCTGAGCGACGAAGCCGCGGCGGCGCTGCAATTCGACAGTTATCCGACGATCACGGTGTCCGCGCGCTGGATCGACACCGTGCCCGCCGGACGGGACCTCGGCGAGATCCCGGTCGACGGCGCCGGAAACCGCGGCCCGCGCGTCGGCACGCAGGAGACGCGCGTCGGCCAGGTGCTGTCGGTCGTCGACCCGATGGCCGGGGCGGCCACCGCCTCGACCTACTACCTCGTCCGCCCGGACGGTCTCGAACCCGTCGGCCAGACCCAGGCCGCGCTGCTCGTCACGACCCCGGCGAACGAATCGGCGTACTCGGGCCGCCCGGAACCGGCGCGGGTGCGCGCGGCGGACGTCGCGGCGGTGAAGAAGGTGAGCGAATCCCGTTCCGGCGGCGCGGATCCGGCGGCCTATCCGGACCGGATCCCCGGCAAGGCGCCGATCACCGGCAGCGCGGTGACCCTGTGCGCGCAGAACGGCCGCGTGACGGTCTCGGCGGATCTGCCGGTCCCGGCAGGCGCCCGCGCGCTGCCGGTGCAGAGCCGGACCGACGCCAGGGTCGCGGATGTCGTCTACGTTCCGCCCTCGCGCGGCGCGGTCGCGACGGACGCCGGGTCCGGCACGATTTATCTCGTCACGGACACAGGACGAAAATATCCGGTGGCGAACGGGACGGCGCTCACGTCGCTGGGCTACGGTTCTGGGTCCGGGCATCCGGTCGCGGGCGGGCTTCTCGCGCTGATGCCGACCGGTCCCGCGCTCGATCCCGCCGCGGCCCGGCAGCCTGCGGGAACGGGGTGAGCGAGCCGGTGACCACGACAGCGCAGCGACCCAGTGACGTGGGGGAGCCGGAACCGGAACCGCTGGCTCCCGGTGCCGTCCAGGTGGCCGTGATCGAAGACCATCCGCTGTACCGCCGTTCGGTGGAGCGCGTCCTCATCGAAGCGCCGGACGTCGAACTGGGCGCGGTGGTCGACTCGGTGGCCCGTTTCCACGTCGCGCGCCAGCCGGCCGGGAGCGTCGTCCTCCTCGATCTCGGCCTGCCGGGCGTCGCCGGTGCGGCCGCGGTGCTCGAAGTGGCGGAGTTGGGCCATCACGTGCTGGTGGTGTCCGCGCAAGCCGAACCGGAGACGGTGCTGGCCGCGATCGCCGCCGGCGCCAAGGGATTCCTGTCGAAGGACGTCGACGTCGACGAGTTGCTCATCGCCATCCGCGCGGTCGCGGGCGGCGGCGCGTACGTGTCGGCCGTCGTCGCCGGAATGATCATCAAGGACAACACCGATCGCCCGGTCACGCGGCCGGAAATGGAGCTGTCGCCGCGCGAAGTGCAGGTGCTGCGGCTCGTCGCGGCAGGGGAACGGGACGTCGACATCGCGCGGATCCTCGACATCGGCGTCCGCACCGTGCGCGGCTATCTCGACCGGATCCGCGACAAGACCGGCGAACGGCGGCGCCCCGGCCTCGTGAAAGAAGCCATCCGCCGCGGGCTGGTGGGGAAGGAAACACTGAGGTGAAAGCCGACGAGGGGCGGCGCCGGAGCGGACCCATCCAGGTCGGGGTGATCGAAGACCACCCGCTGTACCGGGACGCGGTCGCACGCGTGCTGAACGAGGCCCCGGACATCGAACTGGTCGCGGTAGCCGACTCCGTGGCGCGGTTCGCGGTACAGGACCAGCCGCCGGGCAGCGTGGTCGTGCTCGACCTGAAACTGCGCGGCGTCCAGGACGCGGCCGCGGTGCTCGAGGTGGGGCAGATGGGGCACAAGGTGCTCGTGGTGTCCGCGCACGCGGAACAGCCGGAAGTCCTCGGCGCGATGCAGGCCGGCGCCAAGGGATTCCTGTCGAAGGACGTCGACGGGGACGAGCTGCTGCGCGCGATCCGGACCATCGCGGAGGACAACGCCTACGTCTCGCCGACGCTGGCCGGGATGATCATCCAGGACAGCGACGAACGGCACGCGGGACCGAAGATCGTGCTTTCGGAACGGGAAAAGCAGGTCCTGCGCCTGGTGGCGGCGGGGGAGCGGGACGTCGACGTGGCGGAGATCCTGGACATCAGCGTCCGGACGGTCCGGTCGTATCTGGACCGGATCCGGGACAAGACGGGGGAACGACGCCGGGCGGGGTTCGTGCGGGTGGCGATCCGGGAAGGGTTGCTGCGCTGAGGTTTCGCGGGTGTTCCGGCGGCTAGGGAGCCGCTGCCCGCTCGACGAGATGTGCCAGGCCTGACTCGATGGCTTCGAGTGCTTGCTCGCTTCCGGCGCCGAGCCCGTGCCGGTCGGCGAGCCACCGCGCGTCGTTGTACGTCAGCCAGACCTGTCCTGCTTCGTCCTGCCAGGCGAGTGCCTTCACCGGAAGGTCGATGCCGCTGGTCTGCCGGTCCAGCATGAGCGGGGTGCCGCCTTTCGGATGGCCGAAGATCAGCAGTTCGGTCGGCCGCAGTTCCGTCCCGGCTCGAGCCGCGTTGCCCGCGTGGTCGATCCGGGCGAACACGAGCAGGCCCGCGCCGGCGAGCGCGGTTTCCAACCGGTCGATCGTCACTCCGACGGACCAGGCGCTGGCGACCGTGATCATGCCGTGGTCAGTCATCGCGTCCTTCCGCCACTCGGGTTCCTGAAGCGGCCGCGAATTCACAGCCGCCGGTTCGCCAACGCCCCAGTAGCCGTCCGAGCCTTCCCGGCCACCTCCGGCTCCACGTCCACCACCAGCATCTCCACCCCGGCCCCAGCCTGCGCCTCCACCCGGCCGAAACCGTCCGCCACCAGCGAGTACCCGATCCCGGTCGGCGCCTTCGGATTGACCTCCACCCCCGTCACCGAAGGATCAGCCTGCCCGCAAGCCGCCACCCAGCACCCGGAATCCAGCGCCCGCGCGCGCACCAGCACTTCCCACTGCTCCCGCTTCCCGGCGCCCGCGCCCCACGAAGCCGGAACCGCCACCACGTCCGCCCCGTCGTCGGCCAGCCGCCGGAACAGCTCCGGGAACCGCAGGTCGTAGCAGGTAGCGACGCCGAACACGGTCCCCTCCGCGGAGAACGTCACGACCTCCGACCCCGGTGCGACAGTGTCCGACTCCGCGAACCCGAACGCGTCGTACAGGTGGATCTTGTCGTACCCGAGATGCTGCCCCAGCCCGGTGACCAGCAGCGTGTTCCGCACCCGGCCGTTGTCGGCGGGCGTGAACATCCCCGCGATCACCAGCACGTCGTGCTCCGCCGCGATCGAAGCCACCGCCGACGCCCACGGACCGTCCAGCGGCTGCGCCACCGGAGCCAGCGGGCGGCCGAAGCGGGCCATCGTCGCCTCCGGGAACACCACCACGCGCGCTCCGGCGGCAGCGGCGCCCTCCACGCCGGAGCGAACCGTTTTCAGGTTTTCTTCCGGGTCGTCGCCCGAGTTGAGCTGGCACAACGCGATCCGGGGCACACGAGCCTCCCTGGTCCGGGGACAGCGGGTCGACACCGAGTATCCCTGCCGGGAGCGCGCGGGCCACCTCGTACCCTGGTGTCCATGTTGAACCGCACCGACCTGCGCGGGCAGGTCCCCTCCGCTGCCGAGCTCCGTGCCGCGCTTCCGCGCGCCGAGTACGACGTGGACGCGGCGCTGCATCATGTCCGGCCGGTGGTCGAGGCCGTGCGGGATCGCGGGGTCGAGGCGGTTCTCGAGTTCACCGAGCGGTTCGACAAGGTGCGCCCGGAGACGGTCCGGGTGCCCGCCGAGGAGCTGGCCAAGGCACTGTCCGAGCTGGACCCGCAGGTCCGCGCCGCGCTGGAGGAGTCCATCAAGCGCGCCCGGAAGGTGCACTCGGACCAGCGCCGCCAGGACGTCACGACGCAGGTCGTCCCCGGCGGCACGGTCACCGAGCGCTGGGTGCCGGTCGATCGCGTCGGCCTGTACGCGCCGGGCGGGCTGGCGGTGTACCCGTCGACCGTGGTGATGAACGTCGTCCCGGCTCAGCTGGCCGGCGTGCGCTCGCTGGTCGTGTGCTCGCCGCCGCAGGCCGCGTTCGGCGGACGGCCGCACCCGACGATCCTGGCCGCGGCCGCGCTGCTCGGCGTGGACGAGGTCTGGGCGGTCGGCGGCGCGCAGGCGGTCGCGCTGGTCGCGTACGGCGGCGTCGACACCGACGGCGCCGAGCTGGCCCCGGTCGACATCGTGACCGGGCCGGGCAACATCTACCTCACCGCGGCCAAGCGCTTGGTCCGCGGCGTGATCGGCATCGACTCCGAGGCCGGTCCCACCGAGATCGCGATCCTCGCCGACGAGACGGCCGACCCGGCGCACGTCGCCGCCGACCTGATCAGCCAGGCCGAGCACGACCCGCTGGCCGCGAGCGTCCTGGTGACCACCTCGGAGGAGCTGGCCGACGCGGTCGACCGCGAACTCGTCACCCGCGTCGCCGCGACGAAGCACTCCGAGCGCGTCGGACAGGCGCTGGGCGGCAAGCAGTCCGGCATCATCCTGGTGTCCACTGTGGACGACGGCCTGCGCGTGGTGGACGCGTATGCCGCCGAGCACCTGGAAATCCAGACCGCGAACGCGCGCGAAGTCGCCGCCCGGGTGCGCAACGCCGGCGCGATCTTCGTCGGCGCGTACGCCCCGGTTTCGCTGGGCGACTACTGCGCGGGCTCGAACCACGTGCTGCCCACCGGCGGGTTCGCGCGGCACTCCTCGGGCCTGTCGGTGCAGAGCTTCCTGAAGGGGATCCACGTCGTGGACTACTCCGAGGACGCCCTGCGCGAGGTCGCCCCCCGTGTCGTCGCCCTCGCCGACGCCGAAGACCTGCCCGCCCACGGCGAAGCCGTCACCGCACGTTTCGAAGGAGACGGCCGATGAACGAAGCCATCCCCGGCGGCGAGGTCACCCTCGCCGAACTCCCGCTGCGCGACGACCTGCGGGGCCGCACCCCGTACGGCGCGCCGCAGCTGGACGTCCCGATCCGGCTCAACACCAACGAAAACCCGTACCCGCCGCCGCCCGAGCTGGTCGACGACGTCGCCGAGGCCGTCCGCGCCGAAGCCGCTTCGCTGCACCGGTACCCGGACCGCGACGCGGTGGCGCTGCGCACCGATCTGGCGGACTACCTGACGGTGTCCACGCGAGTGGTGCTGTCCGAGTCCAACGTGTGGGCGGCGAACGGGTCGAACGAGATCCTGCAGCAGATCCTGCAGGCCTTCGGCGGTCCCGGCCGCACCGCGCTGGGCTTCGAGCCGTCGTACTCGATGCACCCGATCATCGCGACCGGCACGCGCACGGACTGGCTGCCGGTGCCGCGCCGCGCGGACTTCTCGCTCGACACCGAGCAGGCCGCCAAGGCGGTCGCCGAACGCAAGCCGGACATCGTCTTCGTGACCAGCCCGAACAACCCGACCGGCGGGTCGATCCCGCTGGACCAGCTGCGCGGCGTGCTCGACGCGGCTCCGGGGATCGTCGTGGTGGACGAGGCGTACGCGGAGTTTTCTTCGCAGGCCAGCGCGATCGAGCTGATCTCGGAGTACCCGGCGAAGCTGATCGTGTCGCGCACGATGAGCAAGGCGTTCGCCTTCGCCGGCGGCCGCCTCGGCTACCTCGCCGCCGCGCCGGCCATGGTGGACGCCCTGCAGCTGGTCCGCCTGCCGTACCACCTTTCCAAGGTCACCCAGGCGGCCGCCCGAGCCGCCCTCCGGCACGCCGACGCCACCCTCGCGTCGGTGCACCGGCTCTCCGCCGAACGCGACCGCGTCGTGGAAGCCTTGCTGGGCTTGGGTTTCACCCCGGTGCCGAGCGATGCCAACTTCGTCCTTTTCGGACAGTTCAGCGACGCGCCGGCCAGCTGGCAGTCCTATTTGGACCACGGCGTGCTGATCCGGGACGTGGGCATCGAAGGCCACCTGCGGGTGACCGTCGGCACCCCGGAGGAGAACGACGCCTTCCTCGAGGCGAGTAAGGAAATCAAGCGATGAGCCGCGTCGGAAAGATCGAGCGCACCACCAAGGAATCGTCCATCCTGGTCCAGCTGGACCTCGACGGGACCGGCCAGGTGGACATCGCCACCGGCGTGCCGTTCTACGACCACATGCTCACCGCGTTCGGCGTGCACGGCTCGCTGGACCTGAAGGTCGAAGCGACCGGCGACGTCCACATCGACGCCCACCACACCGTCGAGGACACCGCGATCGTGCTCGGCCAGGCACTGCGCCAGGCCCTGGGCGACAAAAGCGGAATCCGCCGATTCGGCGACGCGTGGATCCCGATGGACGAAACGCTCGCCCACGCCGCGATCGACGTCTCCGGCCGCCCGTACTGCGTGCACGTGGGGGAGCCGGAGGAGTACAACACGTTCACCATCGGCAACAACTACCCCTTCGTCCTGACCCGGCACGTGTTCGACTCGCTGGCGTTCCACGCGCAGATCGCCCTGCACGTGCGCGTGATCCACGGCCGCGACCCGCACCACATCGCGGAAGCGGAGTACAAGGCGGTGGCACGCGCGTTGCGGGCGGCTACGGAGCCGGACCCGCGGGCGGGCGGGATTCCGTCCACGAAGGGCGTGCTTTAACGGCTCACGCGGGCACCGTGCGCGGCGTAGGCGACCGGACCGGGAAAGTGTTTGGCCGCAGGACGAACCGCGTCGCGCGGGGTGAGCGTGACACAGGTGTGCGGGTATTGTGCCTGTGTTTCTGGCGGGCGCGAGGCTGTCGCGAGTGTGTTGTGGGCAGCGACGGATCGATCTGCGGGCGGGGCTCCGTCCAGCGATGTGCCTACCGGCTCATACGCGGAACACTGTGCGCGGCGCGGCGTAGGCGACCGGACCGGGAAAGTGTTCGGCGGCAAGACGAACCGCGTCGCGTGGGGTGATCGTGTGGCCGAGATGCGTGAGCACCAGTCGTGCGGCTCCGGCGGCCGCGCGGCCTGCTTCCGCCGGAGTCAGGTGTTCCGCGGACGGCTCGATGCTGTCCGCTTCGCACAGGAACAGATCCGTCCCCTCGGCTAACGTCGACAGCGCCTCGCACGGTCCGGTATCCCCGGAGTACGCGAAAGTCCGCTCCCCGTCAGTGATCCGCACCCCGAACGCCGGGAACCCGTGCGACACGGCCACCGTCTCCAACTGCAGGCCGCCGACCCGGGTCCGGCGCCCGTCATGCAGCTCCCGCACAGCGAACGCCTCCTCGATCGGCGCGCGGCCGGTGTTGCTGAGAAACGCGGAGATCCGCGCCGCGGTCCCCGGCGGGCCGTAGAGCGGGATCGGGCGTCGCAGCCGCAGATCGGCGAACAACAGCGCGTACACCGCCGGTAACAGATCCGCGACGTGGTCCGCGTGCAGATGCGAGATCCAGATCGCGTCCAGCTCCGCCGGCGAGACGTGTTCCTGCAGGGCAGCGAGGGTGCCGGGCCCGGCGTCGAGCCAGATCGCGGTGTCCTCGTGGCGCACCAGGTACCCGGAACACGGGGCGTCCGGGCGGGGGTACGGTGTCGCACTGCCCAGTACCGTCACGGTGAAGGCCATGTGGCACGCTAACCCCTGTGAGCAAAGAGCTGATCGCGGTCCTGCTGCTGGCCCTCGGCGGCTTCCTGGCCGGCGGGGTCTACTCGCTGTGGAAGACCGCGAAGTTCTTCGCCGTGGTGCTGGGCATCGCGGCGGTGCTGGCGATCGGCGGGGCCATCGCCTGGCTCGTCAGCTGACTGGGCCGGACCTTCTCGCAGCTGCCCCGCGCTTCTCCGCGACTGACGGGGACGGCTCCGCATCTGACGCTCGCCTCCCCACGACTAACGCACACCCCCTGCACCTCACGCGGGCCTTCCCGCGACTAATGCGCGTCTTCGCACCTGCTGTGGGTTCTTCCCGCCGCGAACGTGCGACTCTCCGCCTCTGACGCAGGCCCCGCACACGCCGCGAACGTGCGGCTCTCCTCTCCTGACGCGGACCCCGCGACGACGTGCGGCTGTGCGCACGTGACACAGGCCCCGCACGCAACAAACGCGTGCCTTTCCGCGCCTGACGCGGGGCCTGTCTTGCGATGAACGCGTGTCTCTCCGCGTCTAACGCGGGGCCCGCCTTGCGATGAACGCGTGCCTTTCCGCGTCTAACGCGAGGCCCGCCTTGCGATGAGTGCGTGCCTTTCCGCGCCCAACACGGCGCCTGCCTTGCGATGAACGCGTGCCTCTCCGCACGTGACACGGCGCCTGCCTTGCGATGAATGCGTGCCTTTCCGCGTCTAACGCGGGGCCTGCCCTGCGATGAACCCGTGCCTCTCCGCACGAGACGCGGGCCTTCGCCGCCACTAACGCGCGCCCTCCCCGCGAACCAACCCCAGCTTCCCCCTAACGACCGCGAGCCCCCACCGACCTACGATTCCAACGGCTGATAAATGCACTCCGCCAACGTCGCGTGCTTCTTCCACCCCAACGTCTCGTACAACGCCCGCCCGGCATCGGTGGCCCCGAGAACGCCGAGCACCGCACCGTCCGCCACCGCGCGATCGGCCAGTGTGCGCATCACGAAACCGCCCAGTCCGCGTCGCTGGTGGGCCTCCTCGGTCGCCACCCGGTCCACGATCACCGCGTCGCCGACCTTCGCCATCTGGCCCTTCGCCGCCTGCTCGCCCGACGCGTCCAGCACCCGGAGGAACGTGACGGCTCCGCTGGTCTCCGCCGTCACGGTGTAGCCCTCCGGCGCGACCGGGTTCGTCGCCAGCAGATCCGTCGCCATCAGATGGCCGGTGTCCTGCCAGGCGACGATCCAGCCCTCCGGCATCCACGGCTCGAGCGTCTCGGGTTCGGCGGGCGTTTTCAGCCACGTCCGAGGTGCGCTGACCGCGCCCGCGGCGGCGCGGACCAGCGATTCCTCAGCCACCGGCAGGACGTGCCTGCCGACCTCCGCGGGATTGTCCGGGACCTCGACGAAAAGCCCCCATGGCTTCTCGACCGGCGGTGGTGTCTGCCGCGACAACGCCCATCCCGCTACCCAAGTCCGCACCGTGTCTTCGATCATGAAACCAGGGTACGAACCACCACCGACAAAAATCCGGCAGAAGGTCAGACCCGCGTCAGCTCGCGTTCGTCGTCGCCGGGCGCGCCGAGTTCGCGCACCAGGCCCTCGCCCTCGACGTCGACGTTCGGCAGGATCCGGTCCAGCCACTTCGGCAGCCACCACGCACCGCGTCCGAGCAGAGACATCACCGCGGGCACGATGGTCATCCGGATCACGAACGCGTCCACCAGCACGCCGAAGGCCAGCGCGAACCCGATCGACTGGATCAGCGTCGACTCGGCCAGCACGAACCCGGCGAACACCGAGATCATGATCAGCGCCGCCGCCACGACGACCCTTGCCCCGTGCCGGAACCCGGTCACCATCGCTTCCTGCGGCTCGGCTCCGTGCACGTGCTCCTCGCGCATCCGGGTCACCAGGAACACCTGGTAGTCCATCGCGAGCCCGAACAGGACGCCGATCAGCAGGATCGGCAGCATGCTCATGATCGGCCCGGTCGAGGCGACGCCGAGCAGGTCGGTGAGCCAGCCCCACTGGAACACCGCGACGACCGCGCCGAACGTCGCGACTACCGAGCCGAGGAACCCGAGCGTCGCCTTCAGCGGCACCACGACGGACCGGAACACCAGCATCAGCAACAGGAACGCCAGTCCGACGATCAGCGCGAGGTAGGGCAGCATCGCGTCGGACAGCTTCTGCGAGACGTCGATGTTGGCCGCGGTCTGGCCGGTCACCGCGAGGCTGCCGCCGGTGTTTTCTTGCAGCGGACCGGATTGCGCGCGGATCGCCGACACGAGGTCCTCGGTCTGGGTGCTGCTCGGGCCGCTCTTCGGGATCACCGTGAGCACCGCGGTGTCCCCAGCGGGATTGACCTTCGGCGGCGTCACCGCGGCGACGTCCGGCAGCTTGGCGATGTCCGCGGCGGCCTGCTTCAGCGACTCGGGATTGTGGTTCGGGCCGGTGTCGACGACGACCAGCAGCGGTCCGTTCGCGCCCTCGCCGAAGCCCTTGCTGACCAGGTCGTACGCCTTGCGCTGGGTGGTGTCCGGCGCAGCAGTCGAGTCGTTGGGCAGGCCGAGCTGCATGCTCAGCGCGGGAATCGCGACCACGGCCAGTCCGACGAGCGCGGCCAGCAGGACCGGAACCCGGTGCCGCGCAACGAAACGCGCCCAGCGTTCGCCGTGCGTCGGGCCTTCGGTGCGGCGGCGCACCCGGATCTTGTTGCTGCCGACGCGAGCGCCGGCGAAGCCGAGCACAGCGGGCAGCAGCGTCAGCGCGATGAGCACGGCGACCACGACGGTCGCTGCGGCGGCCACGCCCATCTGGCCCAGGAACGGAATGCCGACCACGGTCAGCCCGGCCAGCGCGATGATCACGGTGAGCCCGGCGAACACCACAGCGGAACCGGCGGTGCCGACAGCTCGACCGGCGGCTTCCTCGGGCTCGCGCCCCTCGGCCAGTTCGTGCCGATACCGGGAAACGATGAAGAGCGCGTAGTCGATGCCGACCGCGAGCCCGATCATCAACGCCAGCACCGGAGTGTTGGAGTTCAGCTCCATCGAACCGGAGGCGAGCATGATGCCCGCCATCCCGACGCCGACCCCGATCAGCGCGGTGAGCAACGGAATCCCGGCGGCCAGCAGCGAACCGAAAGTGATGATCAGGACGACCGCCGCGACCGCGACACCGAGCCCTTCGGTGGCCCCGGTCGCCGGGATGCCCTGCACCGCGTCGCCGCCGTACTCGACCTGATATCCCAGCTGCTTCGCGTGATCGCCGGTGGCGAGCAGCGCCTGGCGGTCGGCGTCGCTGAGCTCGAAGCCCTTGGCCTGGTAGCTCACCTGCGCGAGCGCGACCCGGCCGTCCGGAGAAACCGACTTCGCCTGGAACGGGTCGACGACCCCGGCCACCTTCGGCGCGGACTTCAGCTTGCCCACCACGCCCTCGACGGCCGCCTGGCCCGCCGGGTCGGTGATCTTCTGCCCGTCCGGGGCGGCGATCGCGACGCGCGCGGTGCCGCCGCCGGCCGCGGCCTGCGGGAAGTTCTCGGCGAGCCGGTCGATCGCCTGCTGGGATTCGGTGCCGGGAATGGTCACCGAATCCGACAGCTTGCCCGACAGCGTGAGCGCGCCCGCGCCCAACGCCACGAGGACAAGCGCCCAGACCGCCGCCACGAGGGCCCGGCGGCGGAACGACAGCCTGCCGAGCCGGTACAGGAAGGGTGCCACGAGTCGTCTCCGTTCGCGCCCGAAGCGGGCTCTCCGCACTGGAATCGCCCTTTCGAAGCTAGCCGTTCGGCAAGGAGCTGCCAAGCCGATCGGCTAGGATGTGACTAGCCGCACGGCAAGTTTCGGACTAGTCGCTCGGCAAGTATCATGATGTGCTGCGGAGCTGCGCACTCCGCTTGAGGAGGAGGGCGCGATGACGACCGTCGAACCGGTCGCGGACACCCGCACCAGGCTGCTCGCCACCGCACTGCGGCTGTTCTCCGAGCACGGCGTGGAGGGCACGTCGCTGCAGATGATCGCCGACGAGCTGGGCGTCACCAAGGCCGCGGTGTACTACCACTTCAAGACGAAGTCGGAGATCACCGAGGCGGTCGCGGAGCCGGGCATCCGGGAGCTGGACCACCTCGTCGTCGAGGCCGCGAAGCATCCGCGGCACGGCGCGCGGGTGGACCATCTGGTGGACGGTTTCGTCGATCTCGTAGTGCGGCACCGGGTGCTGGTCGCGCTGTTCTCCAGCGACCCCGGCATCGACGCGGCGCTGGCGAAATCGGTGCACGGCGTCGAAGGGTTCAAACAGGCGCTGATCTCGATCGTGGCCGGCGGGCCGGAGCTGGACGTGACCGCCCGCGTGACGGCGATCGTGGCGTTCACCGGCATCGCGATGGCGGGCGGGGCGCCGGACCTGGCCGAGGTGGACGACGAAACCCTGCGCCGGGAACTGGTCCGGGTCGGCAGGCGGCTGCTTGGCAGGCCTCGCCGCCGGGTCTGCTGAGCACCTCCAGAATTCTCGAATGCTGAGAACGCTGTTGCAGTATTTGGGAACACGCTCCTAATCTCGAAGCATGCCTTCGGAAAGCAGCTACGGGCAGGGGCACGCGGAAAGCGTTGTACGTTCACAGCATTGGCGCACCGTCGACAATTCGGCGGCCTACCTCGCACCGGAACTGCTTCCCGGGCGGAGCGTGCTGGACGTCGGCTGCGGTCCCGGGACGATCACGGTGGACATCGCCCGCCGAGTAGCCCCTGGAGAGGTGCTCGGCATCGATTTGTCGGAAGCCGTTCTTGAGCAAGCGCGGGCGCACGCGCAGCGCGAAGGCGTCTCCAACGTCCGGTTCGAGCGCGCCGACATCACGGCGGCGCCGGCGGTCGGCCGGTTCGACATCGTGCACGCCCACCAGGTGCTGCTGCACCTGACCGAACCGGTGGCAGTGCTGCGGCACATGCTGGCGCTGGCCAAGCCCGGCGGGGTCGTCGCCGCCCGCGACACCGACTACGCCGCGGCGTTCTGGTGGCCCGCGGACTCGCGGCTGGACCGCTGGCTGGAGGTCTACCGCGCGGTCGCGCACGGCAACGGCTCCGAGCCGGACGCCGGACGGCGGCTGCTGGCCTGGGCGCACGCTGCGGGCGCGCCTGACGTCCGGCCGAGTGCCTCCATCTGGTGCCATTCAACGCCGGAGGAACGGGCGTGGTGGGGCGGCATGTGGGCGGACCGGATCCTGGACTCCAAGATCGCCGAACAGGCCGTGGCAGGCGGGTACGCGTCCGCCGAAGACCTCCGCGAGATCTCCGACGCGTGGCGGGAGTGGGCGGCGGATCCGGACGGCTGGTTCTCGATCCCGCACGGAGAAATCCTGTGCCGCGTGGCCGAAACCGGCTGAAACGCGGCGGACTACGGCAGCCGGGAGTCCTTCAGCGCTTCGGCCGCACGTAGTTCCTCGGCGCTCAACTGGTCCGCGGAAATCTGGACGACGGAGCGGAAACGGCGGCACACCGGGCATCGCTGCAACCGGCGGTCACCGAGCCGGATGGCCTTGAGCGACACGAACGGAATCCAGATCGTGGAGAAATAGTGGCCTTCGCTGCACTGGACGATCGTGTAATCAGCCATAGCCACCTCCTCCGTCTCGACGGACTCAGTATGCGCTACTCAGCCAGAAACTCCGCCGGAACCGCCGAAGTAAGCCACACGCCGTTGTCACTCACCTGAAACGCATGCCCGCACGCAGCCATCTCCCCGGCCGCGACCGTCAGCACCACCGGTTTCCCGTGCCGCGAACCGACTTTCCACGCCGTCTCGCGGGTCGCCGACAAATGCACCGCGTGCCGTTTCATCGGCCGCAGCCCCTCCGCCCAGATCGACGGCAGGAACCGCGTCGCCGTGCCGTGAAAGAGGATTTCCGGCGGCACAGCGTCGGACAGTTCCAGGTCGACGCTGACGCTGTGCCCTTGGCTGGCGCGGATCAGCGTCCGCGTCTCGTCGAAGGCGAACCGCTGTTTCGCGCAGTTCGCGACGACCTCGTCCAGCTCCGCGCGGCTCACCGGGAAGCGGTGCCGGGCCAGCGCCGCGAGCAGTTCGGCGACCGTGACCCAGCCGCCGGGGGCGAGAGTCAGGCCGAGGCCCGCGGGATCGTGGCGCAAATGCCGGGAAAGCCGTTTCGATACCCGGGTTCGATGTTTCTCGTTCATTTCGACCCGCAGTAACCCACACCGACGCCCTGGCGCGCAACGGAATTCAGATGCCGCCCTCCAGAACCGGGCGGAGCTTGCTGGCGCCGGGGCCGAACCGGGCGAGTTCGTCGTCCGCGTTGTATAGGCCGCAGCTGCGCAGCGACAGGCATCCGCAGCCGACGCAGCCGGTCAGCCGGTCCCGCAGCCGCTGCAGCGCGTCGATCCGGGCGTCGAGTTCGGTCTGCCATTCGCGCGACAGCCGGGCCCAGTCCGCCTTCGTGGGCGCGTGGTCCGCGGGGAGCGTCTCCAGCGCCGCGCTGATGTCTTCCAGCGACAGCCCGACGCGCTGCGCCGCGCGGATGAACGCGATCCGCCGCAGCACCGAGCGCGAGTAGCGGCGCTGGTTGCCCGCCGAGCGCTCGGACGTGATCAGGCCGCGCTCCTCGTAGAACCGCAGCGCCGTGTGCGGGACTCCGCTGCGTTCCGCGACCTGCCCGATGCTCAGCTTGTCCGCCAACCTCGTCATTGCTTCAGGTTAGCGCTTGACCTTCAGTTTGGTCGAGGTTGCATGGTCGGGACATGACCACGACGACATCCGAGCCGGGCTACGCGGACCTGCCCCGGCTGATCTCCCTGATGACCGGCGACGACAAACACCACGCGGCCGCGGAGTCCACAGTGGACGTCCTGTGGGTGCTGTTCGACCGCGTCCTCCGCCTCGGCCCGGAGACCGCCCGCCAGCCCGGACGCGACCGGTTCCTGCTGTCCAAGGGGCACGGTCCGATGGCGTACTACGCGGTGCTCGTCGCGAAAGGCTGGCTGGACGAGGACGAATTGGCCGACTGGAGCTCGGCGCGCTCGCGGCTCGGCCACCATCCCGACCGCGTCCGCGCGCCGGGCGTCGAGATCTCCAGCGGCTCGCTCGGCCACGGCCTGCCGATCGCCATCGGCACCGCGCTCGGCCTGCGCGCCCGCCGGTTCAGCTCGCGCATCGTCACGCTGATCGGCGACGCCGAACTCGACGAGGGCTCCAACCACGAGGCGATCGTCGTCGCCGCGCGGCTCGGGCTCGACAAGCTGACCGCGGTGGTCGTGGACAACCAGTCCTCGAGCCACGGCTGGCCTGGCGGCATCGCGCGCCGCTTCGAAACCGAGGGCTGGGCCGTGCGCACCGTGTCCGGCCGCGATCACGAAGCGCTGTACGACGCGTTCACCACCCCTCATCCCGGACGGCCGCTCGCGGTCGTCGCCGTCGTGGAACCGAAAGGCGGGCACTGATGCCGAACATGCGGGACACCTTCCTGTCCACCGCGGAAGAAATCGTCAACACCGACCCGGACGTGGCGGTCGTGCTCGCCGACATCTCGGCCGCGTCGCTCGCCGAGACCGCGCGACGGCATCCGGACCGGGTGATCAACGTCGGGATCCGCGAGCAGCTGCTCGTGAGCACCGGCGCCGGCCTCGCGCTCGCCGGACTGCGGCCGATCGTCCACACCTTCAACGCGTTCCTCGTGGAGCGCGCGTTCGAACAGATCAAATTGGACCTCAGCCACCAGGAACTCGGCGCGGTGCTGGTGTCCTACGGCGCCTCCTACGACATGCCGATGGAGGGCCGCACGCATCAGGCTCCCGGCGACGTCGCGCTGATCGATTCCCTGCCCGGCTGGTACGTGCACGTTCCCGGCCATCCCGAGGAGGCGCGGCGGCTGCTGCTCGATTCGGTGCCGGGGGACAGCCGGACGTATCTGCGCCTGTCCGCGCAGGAGAATTCCGCGCCGCACCTCGGCGTCGGGCTGCAGACGGTCCGCACGGGCACGCGCGGCGTGGTCGTCGCGGTCGGCCCGATGCTGGACCGGGTGCTGGAAGCGACCGAGGGCATGGATGTGACGGTGCTCTACACCTCGACCGTGCGCCCGTTCGACGCCGAAGGACTGCGCGCCGCGGTGCCGGACGTCGCCGATGTGGCGCTGGTGGAGCCGTACCTCAAGGGAACGTCCGCGCATTGCGTCGCCGACGCGCTGGCCGACCGGCCGCACCGGCTGCTGAACCTCGGCACCCGCCGGGACACCGAGGTGCGGATCTACGGCACGCTCGCCGACCACGATCTCGTGCACGGGCTCGACGCGGGTTCGATCGCGTTGTCCCTCAAGGAATTTTTCACCGGATAAGGCGAGATTCCGGCAGCGGGCAACCGCCCGCGGTCACCAGCCGCCGTCGACGCGCCGCACGGGGGTCGCCGTGCGCGCGGCCGACCGGCGCGCCAGGTCGATCTCCGCGCGGGTCTTCTGCAGCGGGATCGTCAGTTCCCTGAACTGCGGGAACGGCACGCTGTCGATGTCGTCCCGCCATGCTTGGAACATTCGGCACAGCAGGTCGGACTCGGACATCTCGGCCTCTTTTCCGGGTCCGGGCGCCGGCGGCGCCACACGTAGCCTGGTGGGTACCCGATCGGGGCGAGAACGAAACGGCCTCGGAACGAAATTCTCTCGGGGACTAGGCTCGGGCTGTGTCTCGTGTGGTGATCCTCGATTACGGTTCCGGAAATCTCCGCTCCGCCGAGCGCGCCGTCGAGCGCGCGGGCGCCGAGGTGGAGGTCACCGCGGACCCGCACGCCGCGCTCGAAGCCGACGGCCTCGTGGTGCCCGGCGTCGGCGCGTTCTCCGCGTGCATGAGCGGGCTGCTGGGCGTGCACGGGCACCGGATCATCGGCAAACGGCTGGCCGGCGGACGTCCGGTGCTCGGCATCTGCGTCGGCATGCAGATCCTGTTCTCGCGCGGCGTCGAGCACGGCGAGGAGACCGAGGGCACCGGCGAATGGCCGGGCACGGTAGAGCGCCTGCACGCCGACGTGCTCCCGCACATGGGCTGGAACACCGTGCGCCCGCCCGCCGATTCGCAGCTGTTCGCCGGGATCGACCCGGAGGAACGGTTCTATTTCGTGCACTCCTACGCCGCGCGGAAGTGGGAGCTGGACTCCGGCCTCGCCGGCCAGCAGCCCAAGGTGACGTGGGCCAACCACGGCGAGGATTTCGTCGCGGCGGTGGAGAACGGGCCGCTGTGGGCCACCCAGTTCCACCCGGAGAAGTCCGGCGACGCGGGGGCGCGGCTGCTGCGCAACTGGCTCGGCACGCTGGCGTAAGCGGACGGGAACTCTGCTGCGGCAGGCGGATGTGCTGCTGCTCACGTTGTCGGCGCTTGGCGGTCCGCCGTACCGCCTAACTTGCCGACGCCGTCGGGGCGAGCGGATATCCCCCGGACGGTGCGCCCGGCCCCGCCGCATAGTCTGTGCGCGTGACTTTCACGCTCCTTCCCGCAGTTGATGTTGCCGACGGCCAGGCGGTCCGACTCGTCCAGGGCGAGGCGGGCACCGAGACTTCCTACGGCAGTCCGCTCGAAGCGGCTCTGCAGTGGCAGCGCGACGGCGCCGAGTGGATCCATCTGGTGGACCTCGACGCGGCGTTCGGCAAGGGCAGCAACCGCGAGCTGCTCGCCGACGTCGTCAAGCGGCTCGACGTGCAGGTGGAGCTGTCCGGCGGCATCCGCGACGACGCTTCGCTCGAGGCCGCGCTCGCCACCGGCGCGCGCCGGGTCAACCTTGGCACCGCGGCGCTGGAGGACCCGGACTGGACGGCGAAGGTCGTTTCCGAATACGGCGACCGCGTCGCGATCGGGCTCGACGTGCGGATCACCGAGGCCGGGCACCGGCTGTCCGCGCGCGGCTGGACGTCCGACGGCGGCGACCTGTGGGAGGTCCTGGAGCGGCTCGACCGCGACGGGGCCAGCCGGTACGTCGTCACCGACGTGAGCAAGGACGGCACGCTGCGCGGCCCGAACCTGGAGCTGCTGCGCGAGGTCGCCGCCCGCACCGACGCGCCGGTCATCGCCTCCGGCGGAGTGTCCAGTGTGGACGATCTGCGCGCGCTGGCCGGGCTGGCGTCGGACGGTGTCGAGGGCTCGATCGTCGGGAAGGCGCTGTACGCGGGCGCTTTCACGCTGCCGGAGGCTCTCGCCGCGGTTCGCTGACGGCGGGAGTTGCTGCGAGGCAACGGAAATCACTCGGCCCGGTCGAGCGCTAGCCGCCCGGCGGGTCCGGCCTTCCTGTCGGAGCGGTTCGGCCGGGCGAGATTTCGCGGTGACCAAGGCTGAAGATCATCATGACCGCACCAGCGTTTCCCGGACCGAGACGTAGTGCGGGTTGTACATCAGCCCGAGGACGTTGCCCCACGGGTCGATCACCGACGCGGTGATGAATCCGGTGCCGCGGTCGCGCGGCGCGTCGTGGACCTTCGCGCCCATCGCGACGACTCGTTCCAGGGTCGCTGGGACGTCCTCGACGTGCCAGAAAACGACCGCGCCCGCGGGCTGGCCGACGGTGGCGAGGTCGGCGGTCCGGGAGAGTTCGCTGGTGGCGTACGAGCTGTGCACGATGCCGAATTCGTGCTGGTAATCGCCGATGCGCCACTCCATGTACGCGGGCGTGTCCAGGTACGGCGCGACGCCGAAAAGGTCGGTGTACCAGCGCTTCGCCGCCTCGAAGTCGGGGGAGTAGAAGGTGACGGTGCTGAGTCCTCGAAGCATGTCTGATTCCTTGTCTGCTCGGTTGCGGGACTAGCTTCTCCTCCAAAGTGCTCATCTTCTGAGCACTTTTAGGGAGAGAATCAAAACCATGCGAGCCGACCGTCTTGTCGCCGCCGTCCTGCTGCTGCAGGCCCGCGGCCGGGTGACCGCTGCCGAGCTGGCCGACGACCTGGAGATCTCCGTGGCGACCGCCCGCCGCGACCTGGAAGCGTTGTCGGCGGCCGGGATCCCGGTCTATCCGCAGCCCGGGCGCGGCGGCGGATGGTCGCTCGTCGGCGGGGCGCGCACCGATCTCAGCGGGCTGACCGCGGCCGAATCCCAGGCGTTGTTCCTGATGCTGGGCCCGGCGGCGTCCGGCGGCCCGGAATTGTCGTCCGCGTTGCGCAAGCTCGTCCGTGCGCTGCCTGCCACGTTCCGGGCCGACGCCGAAGCCGCCGCGCGGGCCGTCGTGTCCGATCCGGCGGGGTGGGGCGAGCAGGATCGCGAGCCGCCCGCGCTCGTCCAGTCGCTGCAGCAGGCGGTCGTGCGGCGGCGCAAGGTGCGGTTCGACTACAGCGGCAAAGAGCGGCTAGTCGATCCGTACGGACTCGCCGACAAGGACGGTGTTTGGTATCTCATCGCCGGAACCGTTGCGGGGCAACGGACTTTCCGCGTCGACCGGATCTCGGCGGCGGAAACCACGGACCTGCCTTCGCAGCTGCCGGACGACTTCGATCTCCGGGAACAGTGGGCGCGGGTCGTGGCGGAGATGGAGCAGCGGCGTTCGCTCGTCTCGGCCACGGTGCTGGTCGACGCGCGGCACTTGTCCGTGCTGCGGTCGCATTTCGGGCGGCACTGCGAGGTGGTCGGGGAGCGGGACGGCCGGGTCGAGGTGAAGGTGGCGGCCCATTGGGCGCGCTCGATCGCGGAACAGCTGGCGGGTTGGGGAGACCTGGTCGAGGTGGTGGAACCGGAGCCGGTCCGCGCCGAACTCGCCCGCATCGGCCGCGAGCTGACGGCCCGCTATGGCAGCTGAACGATTACCCGCGAGGTAATCGACTCCATGCCCGGGAGCGGACAGGATTGCTTGGCAGGCAACGAAATCGACCCGAGGAGCCGGACATGACCGCCTACGCCATCGCCCAGCTGCGCCAGCCCGGAACCGTGGACCCCGAGGTCTACGAGTACATGGAGCTGATCCAGGCGACGCTCGACCCGTTCGAGGGCCGGTTCCTGGTCCACGGCGGACGCACCCGCGTGCTGGAGGGCGTCTGGCCGGGCGGGACTGTGGTGCTCGAGTTCCCGGATTTCGCCGCTGCCGAGGCGTGGTACGAGTCGGCGGACTACCGCAAGATCCTCCGCCTGCGCACCGACCATCTGGTGGGCGAGGTGATCCTGGTCGAGGGCTGCGGACCGGACCACGATTCGGCCGCGATGGGCGCCCGGCTCCGCGCGGAGGCCCGGTAGCTCACTCGGCCAGTTTGATCGCGATCCCGATCGTCCGCTCCGGCCCGCCCCGGAGGCGGCTGAAGAACATCGTCACTCGCCCGACGACGCCGTAATCCCGGGCGATGACGCTGCGGATGCGGTCGCTGTCGGCGGCGTCGAGCAGCCGGGCCGTCCCGTTCACTTCGGCGCCGTGCACCCGGCGGCCGCGGACGTCGCACGCCTGCAGCCGTACTTCGCCGTTGTTGCGGATCCGCTTGACCTTGCCCGCGGTGCGTTCGGAGAACAGCACCAGTTCGTCGCCGTCGCGGGAGGCCCACACCGGGGTCGGGACCGCGCGGCCGTCGCGGCGGAAAGTGGTCAGCACGACGTACTTCTCGGCGCCTAGACGCTCCAGTTCGGACATAGGCCCACGGTAGACGGCGTCACAGTCCTTGGCAGCGGTCGGCAGGCTGCTGCCCGCCGGGCGCCGTCGGCACGGCGACCGAGGTGCCGTGGTCGGCCACCTTGTGCATCACCACGTGGGTCGCCTCCACGTAGCCCCAGGTGAACAGGACGACCAGAGCCGCGCAAAGGCCGAGAGCTGCTTTTCGCGTCCCGAGGCGCCCGACAAGCGCCGAGATCCCGGCTCCGGCGAGCAGGAACAGCACGAGGGAACTGACCTGCCACAGCGTCACGCCCAAACCCGACCACGGCACGAGATTGCGCAACCGGCAGGTCAGCTGCTCGCCCGCGGTGAGCTGGGCGAGGTAGTTGGCGCCGACGCACCAGGCCACCAGAACGGCGATGATCGCCGCGCCGATGCCGACGGCGGTCGCTATCCGCGAGAACGTGCTCCGAGACTCCCCCAAGTCGGACATGGGTTCACGGTAGCGGTCAGCGGGTGCCGAGCCAGGCGTAATCCGGTGCCGAATCGAGCACGATCCCGTCCGCCACCGCGACGAGCTGTTCGCGCGGCAACCGGCCGGAAGCCGTCAGCCAGCGTCCGGACGAAAGACGCACGGTGACCTGCGCGTCGGCCGGTCCGGAGGCGGGCACGAAAGCCCCGGACAGGCCGCGCACCTGCACCGGCCCGGATCCGCCGAGAGCCGGGGATCCGCTGCCGATCGTCACGCGCACCTTGCCGCTCGGACCGCTCGCGTCGAGCATGGTCGTCGCGTTGTCCGAGTCGCTGCCGCGCACTGTCGTGGCTTCTTCGCGCATTCCCGCGGGCAGCGGTCCGAACCGCGCCTCACCGCGGACCAGCACGGGCTCCTGGGTCACCGAATCGGCCACCTGCTCAGCCACCGTGCGCGCGTCCGGGACGCCTTCCACCCTGGCGGTCAGCACGTGGCGATCGTCCGGCATCCAGGTCAGCGTGGCGATGGTGTCGCTCGGGCCGGTCACCATGGCGACCCGTCCGTGCACCACGACCTGGTCCTTCAGCGCCGAGATCCGCAGCGCGGTCTGCGCCCATTCCGGATCGGCCGTGGAGTGCGCCGCGACTTCCACCCGGCTCGCTCCGGACTGCCACTGCCGGACCTGCGCGGTGTTCCCCGGCCCGCCCGAGCGGTACTGCTCGGTGAAGCCGTCCGGCAGCCAGCCCGGCGTGTACGCGAGCACCGGCCGTCCGGCGGCGGGCGTGAGCTGCGCGGGCGCGTCGGTGACGGTGGTGACCACCAGCGGCACCCCGGCGGCGACCGCGATCACCGCGGCGGCCACGGCGGCGAGCGCGAGGCGGGGACGGCGGCGGTGCTGGCGTTGCCGGGCTCGCGCGAGCGCGTTGAGCACCTCGTTGCCGTCCGGTGCCTGCTCCGCGAGCCGTTCGAGGCTGTCGCGCACCAGCGTCTCGGTCTCGTTCGACGGGGTCATTCTCCTGCTCCGGTGGTGAGGACGGGCGGCAACGAGGGCATGCCGGCGCGCAGTGTCGCCAGCGCGCGCGAGATTTGGCTGCGGACGGTCGAGACGCCGCAGCGGAGGAAATCGGCGATTTCGGCGTCGGTGTAGTTCTCGTAGTAGCGGAGCACGACCGCGGCGCGTTGTTTCCGCGGCAGGGTGGCCAGCAAAGCGAGCATTTCGTCGCGTTCGTCGTAGGCGGTGCTGGGATCGGCGGTCGGCGGCCCGAGCGCGTCGAGCACCGAATGGTTCGACGGGACCACGCGGCGGGCGGCGCGGCGGCGCCACGAGAGGTACTCGTTGGTGATCATCCGGCGGACGTAGGTGGGCGGCGATTCGATCTTCGACCAGCGCTGCTGGGCGCGCAGCAGCACGTCTTGGACGATGTCCTGCGCCAGATGCGGGTCGTCGGCGAGGACGGTCGCGTAGCGCAGCAGCCCGTCGAGGCGTTCCGCCACGAAATCGTCGAAACCGGTGGTCACGATCATGAGACGCGCGAGGGTGCGGTTTTGATGCATCGGATCCGCGAATTAGTGACGAAGCCGTCGCGGCGGGCTTGACCGAGCGGCCGACTAGGCTGGACCGCATGGCTGTGGCGGTTCGGGTGATTCCCTGTCTCGACGTCGACGCGGGCCGGGTCGTGAAGGGCGTCAACTTCGCCGACCTGCGCGACGCGGGCGACCCGGTGGAGCTCGCGCGCCGGTACGACGCCGAGGGCGCGGACGAGCTGACCTTCCTCGACGTCACCGCGTCCTCCGGCGATCGCGAAACCACCTTCGACGTGGTCCGCCGCACCGCCGAGCAGGTCTTCATCCCGCTCACTGTCGGCGGCGGCGTGCGCTCCACCGAGGACGTCAACCGGCTGCTGCGGACCGGCGCGGACAAGGTCAGCATCAACACGGCCGCGATCGCGCGCCCGGAACTGCTGCGCGAGGCGTCGCGCCGGTTCGGGGCGCAGTGCGTCGTGCTGTCCGTCGACGCGCGGCGAGTGCCCGAAGGCAGCGAACCGACGGCGTCCGGCTTCGAGGTCACCACGCACGGCGGTCGTCGTGGCACCGGAATCGACGCGGTGGAATGGGCCGCGCGCGGCGAGGAACTCGGCGTCGGCGAGATCCTGCTCAACTCGATGGACGCGGACGGCACCAAAACCGGCTTCGACCTCGAACTGATCGAGCTGGTCCGCAAGGCGGTGCGAGTCCCGGTGATCGCCAGCGGCGGCGCGGGCGCGACCGAACACTTCCTGCCCGCCGTGGAAGCCGGTGCCGACGCGGTGCTGGCGGCGAGTGTATTCCACTTCGGACAGTTGACGATCGGCGACGTGAAGGGCGCGCTGCGCACCGGCGGGGTGGTCGTGCGATGAGCCTCTCGCCGGAACTTTCCGCGCGGCTGAAGCGGAACGCGGACGGCCTGATCGCCGCGGTCGTGGTGGACCACGCGACGTCGGACGTGCTGATGATGGCGTGGATGAACGACGACGCGCTGGAATCCACGCTCACGACGCGGCGCGGGACGTACTGGTCGCGCAGCCGGCAGGAGCTGTGGGTGAAGGGCGAGACCTCGGGGCACGTCCAGCACGTGCGAGAGGTCCGCATCGACTGCGACGGCGACACGGTGCTGCTGCGGGTGGACCAGACCGGTCCGGCTTGCCACACCGGGACGCACACGTGTTTCGACACCGACGAACGGCTGCTGCTCGCGGACGAGAGCGCGTGATGACCGTCGTCGCGAATGTGCTGATCGGGCTCGTCGCCCTGATCCACCTGTACATCGTCGTGCTGGAGATGGCTCTGTGGACCACGCCGCGGGCGCGCGCGGCGTTCGGCACCACCGAGGAATTCGCCAGGGAGAGCAAGACGCTGGCGGCGAACCAGGGGCTGTACAACGGTTTCCTCGCCGCCGCGCTGATCTGGGGCCTGATCGCGGCCGACCCGGCGGGCTTCCAGCTGAAGCTGTACGGCTTGGCGTGCGTGATCGTGGCCGGTCTCTACGGGGCCGCGACGTCGTCGAAGCGGATTCTGTTCGTGCAGGTGCTGCCGGGCGGGCTCGCGCTGGTCTTTTTGCTGCTGTCGCGCTGAGTCTCAGTCGATATCACCGGTCAGATAACGCTGCAACGTAGGCGCCACCGCCGCGACCAGCGTGTCCACCTCCGCCTCCACCATCGGCGAGAACCGCGCCACGTACCGGATCAACCCCATCCCCACCAGCTGCGAGGCGCACAACGCCACCCGCAGCTCCCGCCGGTCGCCGCCGAGGTCGCTGATCAGCCCGGTGAAAAACTGCGAGAAGAACTCGCGCAGCACGGTGCTCGCCGCCTCGTGGCTGGCGATGCTGCGGATCAGCGCCTGGAACGTGTCGCCGCCGACGCCGTCCCAGCGGGTCAGGAACGTGTGCACGATCCGGGCGCCCAGTTCGTCGATCGGGCCGTCGTGCAGGACCGTGACCAGTTCCGCCGGTTCGAACGGCAGTTTCAGCACCGCTTGCGCGAACAGGCCTTCCTTGCCGCCGAACCAGTGGTTGACCATCGCCGCGTCGACGCCGGCGCGCGCGGCGATGGAGCGGACCGTCGCGCGTTCGTAGCCGTTCTCGGCGAACACCGCGCGGGCGGCTTCCAGCAGCACCGCGCGGGTGTCCTGACCAGCGGGGCGGCGGCCGCGGCGGCGCGCGGTAGTGTCTTCGGTGCTCACCGGACCATCTTGACCGGTCGCCGCCTCGAATTCAACAGTCATTGAATTGAGAGCCCGCTGACCGGCGGACGCGGCCGTAGCGGCACAATGAGAGGCATGGTCAGCTCAGCAGCCACGTCCACGGCCGGGCCCGGCCCGGTCAGCCCGTCCCGAGACGACTTCCGCGCGCTGGCCGAGAGCCGCCGCGTGATCCCCGTGGTGCGCCGGGTGCTCGCCGACGGCGAGACCCCGCTGGGGATTTACCGCAAACTCGCCGCCGACCGGCCCGGCACCTTCCTCTTCGAATCGGCCGAGAACGGGAAATCGTGGTCGCGCTGGTCGTTCGTCGGCGTGCGCAGCCCGGCCGCGCTCACCGTGCGCGACGGCAAAGCGGTCTGGACCGGCACCCCGCCGGACAACCTGCCCACCGAGGGCGACCCGCTGCAGGTGCTGCGCGCGACCGTCGAGGCGCTGCACACCGAACCGCTGCCCGGCCTGCCCCCGCTGACCGGCGGAATGGTCGGCTACCTCGGCTACGACTCCGTGCGCTGGCTGGAAAAGCTGCCCGAGCTGGCCGAACGGGACCTCGACATCCCCGAGCTGACCATGCTGCTCGCCACCGACCTGGCCGCGTTCGACCATCACGAAGGCACCGTCACGCTGATCGCCAACGCGGTCAACTGGGACGACTCGGCCGAGCGTGTGGACGCCGCGTACGACGACGCGCTGGCCCGGCTGTCCGCGATGACCGAGCAGTTGCGGGTGCCCGCGCCGCCGACGGTCGCGACCTTCGACCGGCCCGCGCCGGAATTCCGCCGCCACCGCACGAAGGAAGACTTCCACGCGGCCGTCGACAAGGCGGTCGAGGCGATCAAGGCAGGCGAAGCGTTCCAGGTCGTGCCGTCGCAACGGTTCGAGATCGAAACCGGGGCCGACGCGCTCGACGTGTACCGCGTCCTCCGCACCTCCAACCCGAGCCCGTACATGTACCTGCTGCGGCTGGAGGGCTTCGACATCGTCGGCTCCAGCCCGGAATCGCTGGTGACCGTCCGCGACGGGCGCGCCACTACGCATCCCATCGCGGGCACCCGCTGGCGCGGCGCGGATCCGGAGGAGGACGCGCAGCTGGGCAAGGACCTGCTCGCGGACGAGAAGGAACGCGCCGAGCACCTGATGCTCGTCGACCTCGGCCGCAACGACCTCGGCAAGGTCTGCAAACCGGGCACCGTGCACGTGGTCGACTTCTTCCAGATCGAGCGCTACAGCCACGTCATGCACATCGTGTCCACGGTGACCGGCGAACTGAAGGACGACGCCACGGCCTTCGACGCGGTCACCGCTTGCTTCCCCGCGGGTACGCTGTCCGGCGCGCCGAAGGTGCGCGCGATGCAGCTGATCGAGGAGCTGGAACCGGTGCGCCGCGCGCTGTACGGCGGCGTCGTCGGCTACCTGGACTTCGCCGGCGACGCGGACACGGCGATCGCCATCCGCACCGCGCTGATGCGCGACGGGACCGCGTACGTCCAGGCGGGCGGCGGCGTGGTCGCGGACTCGGTCCCGGACTACGAGGACACCGAATCGCTCAACAAGGCCCGCACCGTGCTGTCCGCGATCGCCGCGGCGGGCACGATGATCCCGGCGGGGGAGCTGGACCCGGCTGAGGACTCGGCCGGTGTCTGAGCGGGCGGGGGAGGCGGAACCACGGCGCGGCGAGGCGCGAGAGACTGCCGCGGCGCACGATGCGGTCGAACCGGCGGATGTCGGTGAAAAATCGCCTGGTGCGGGGAAAACCGCTGCCGGAGAAGCCGCTGGCAGCGTGAAATCGCAGCCGGAAGCCCAGTCCGCCGCCGCGTCGGCCCGCCGTCCACTGTGGACGATCATCCTCGCCCTCCTGCTCGGCGCGCTGGCCCTCTGGGGAGCCTCCCGGATGGTGTGGTTCGCCGAATTCCGCGACGAGGGCGTGCGCGGGACCGTGCTGTACACCGAACCCGGCGAACAGCGCTCCACCGCGCTCGTGCCGCTCGCGATCCTCGCGCTCGCGGGCGTCGCCGGGGCCATCGCGACCGGCGGCTGGCTGCGCCGCGCGCTCGGGATCGTGCTGGTGCTCGCCGGTGCGGCGGGCGTCTGGAGCGGCGTCGACGGGATCGAATTCGGCGGTTTCGCGCCCGGGCTGCCCGGCACGGAAATCGTGCTCGGCCACCTGATCGCGGTGCTCGGCGGAATTCTTGTCGCACTCGGCGGGTTGGCAGCGATCAAGTGGGCGGGAGCCGCGCGCAAGCTCGGCGCCCGTTACGCCGCACCGGGAGCCAAGGCGGCGCGGAAGGATCCGGACACCGAGCTGTGGGAGGCGCTGTCGGAGGGGGACGACCCGACCGACGGCGGCGATCCGCGGCGCTGAGCAACCCGGAACCGGCCGGTCCTCGAGCGGGGGTTAGCATCGTTTCGGCGGGAAGGGGAAGGTTTTTGTGAGCGAGCTTGCGAGTGGACCCAGGAGTGCGGCAGCGGGTAGGGGCGTCCGATGAGCGTGCTCGAAGACATCGTCGCCGGCGTGCGCGAGGATCTCGCGCAGCGGGAATCCGCGCTGCCGTTCGACGAACTGAAGGCCAGGGCGGCCAAGGCCGTCCCGCCGCGTGACGTGATGGCGGCGCTGCGCGAATCCGGCATCGGCGTCATCGCCGAGGTGAAGCGGCGCAGCCCGTCCAAGGGCGAGCTGGCCACGATTCCCGACCCGGCCGCGCTGGCGCGGGACTACGAGGACGCCGGCGCGCGCGTGATCAGTGTGCTCACCGAGCAGCGGCGCTTCGGCGGATCGCTCGCCGACCTCGACGCGGTGCGCGCCGCGGTCGACATTCCCGTGCTGCGCAAGGACTTCATCGTCAGCCCGTACCAGGTGCACGAGGCCCGGCTGCACGGCGCGGACATGGTCCTGCTGATCGTCGCCGCGCTGGAGCAGAACGCGCTCGCCGCGCTGCTCGACCGCGTCGAATCGCTCGGCATGACCGCGCTCGTGGAGATCCACAACGCCGAGGAGGCCGACCGCGCGCTCGAAGCGGGCGCGAAGGTCATCGGCGTCAACGCGCGCAACCTGCACACCCTCGAAGTGGACCGCGACGTGTTCTCCCGCCTCGCGCCCGGCCTGCCGATGGACGTGTTCAAGGTCGCCGAGTCCGGCGTCCGCGGCCCGGGCGACCTGATGTCGTACGCCGGCCACGGCGCGGACGCGGTGCTCGTCGGCGAGGGCCTGGTGGCCTCCGGCGACCCGAAGGGCGCGGTCGTCAAGCTCGTCACCGCCGGTTCGCACCCCGCCTGCCCGAGGCCCTCGCGGTGACCGAACGCGGCAAGCACGACCCGGACGAGCGCGGCTACTACGGACCGTACGGCGGCCGGTTCATGCCGGAAGCGCTGATCGGCGTGGTCGACGAGGTCGCGGCGGAGTACGAGAAGGCCCGCCACGACCCCGCGTTCACCGGCGAACTGAACCGCCTGCTCACCGAGTACGCGGGCCGTCCGTCGCTGCTCACCGAGGCCAAGCGGTTCGGCGAGCACGCCGGCGGCGCGCGGGTGTTCCTCAAGCGCGAGGACCTCAACCACACCGGTTCGCACAAGATCAACAACGTGCTGGGCCAGGCGCTGCTCACCGTGCGGATGGGCAAGAAGCGCGTCATCGCGGAGACCGGCGCGGGCCAGCACGGCGTCGCCACGGCCACCGCGTGCGCGCTGCTCGGCCTCGACTGCGTCGTGTACATGGGCGAGGTCGACACCGAGCGGCAGTCGCTGAACGTCGCGCGGATGAAGCTGCTCGGCGCCGAGGTCGTGCCGGTGAAAACCGGGTCGCGCACGCTGAAGGACGCGATCAACGAGGCCCTGCGGGACTGGGTCACGAACGCGGACACCACGCACTACCTCTTCGGCACCGCCGCCGGCCCGTACCCGTTCCCGATGATGGTGCGCAATTTCCACCACGTCATCGGCGAAGAGGCGCGGGCGCAGATCCTGGAGAAGGCGGGCCGGCTGCCGGACGTCGTCGCGGCGTGCGTCGGCGGCGGGTCCAACGCCATCGGCATCTTCTCCGGCTTCTACGACGACCCGTCGGTGCGGCTGGTCGGCCTGGAGCCGGGCGGCGAGGGCATCGAGGGCAACCGGCACGGGGCGACGCTCACCAAGGGCACCCCCGGCAACCTGCACGGCGCGATGTCGTACCTGCTGCAGGACGAGGACGGCCAGACGGTCGAATCGCATTCGATCTCCGCCGGGCTCGACTACCCGGGCGTCGGCCCGGAACACGCGTGGCTCAAGGACTCCGGCCGCGCCGAGTACCGCCCGGTCACCGACGCCGCCGCGATGGACGCCTTCCGGCTGCTGTCGCGCACCGAGGGCATCATCCCGGCGATCGAATCGGCGCACGCGCTCGCCGGCGCCCTGGAACTGGGCCGCGAGCTGGGCCCGGACGGCTTGATCGTGGTCAACCTGTCGGGCCGGGGCGACAAGGACATGGACACCGCGGCCCAGTGGTTCGGGCTCGTGGACGGGGAGGACAAGTGAGCGGCCTCGACGAGCTGTTCGCAGCGACGCGGGCGGAACAGCGGGCCGCGCTGGTCGGCTACCTGCCCGCCGGATTCCCGTCTGTCGACGGCTCGAAGGACCTGCTGGCCGCGACCATCGACGGCGGCGCGGACCTGGTCGAGGTCGGCGTCCCGTACTCCGACCCGGTCATGGACGGCCCCACCATCCAGGCGGCCGCCGAGGCGGCGCTGGCGAGCGGATTCCGGCTCAAGCAGCTGTTCGAGGTCGTGGAATCGGTGTCCGCGCGCGGCGGTCGGGCGGTGGTGATGACCTACTGGAACCCGGTGCACCGCTATGGGGTCGACGCGTTCGCGCGCGACCTGGCGTCCGCCGGCGGCCTGGGCTTGATCACGCCGGATTTGATCCCGGACGAGGCCGACGAGTGGATGGCCGCGTCCGCCGCTCATGGCTTGGACCGGATTTTCCTGGTCGCGCCGTCGTCGTCGGAGGAGCGCCTGGCGAAAACCACGGCGGCCTCGTCGGGCTTCGTGTACGCGACCGCGGTGATGGGCGTGACCGGCGCCCGCGACGCGGTCGGTGTGCACGCTGAGGACCTGGTGCGGCGGACTCGGGAACACACGGAGCTGCCGATCGGGGTGGGCCTCGGGGTCCGTTCGCGGGAGCAGGCCGCGCAGGTGGCCGGGTTCGCGGACGCGGTGATCGTCGGATCCGCGCTGGTCACGGCTGCGGCGGACGGTCCCGATGGCGTGGCGAAGCTGGCTTCGGAGCTGGCACAGGGCGTGCGCGAGGCGGTCGCTCCGGCCTGATCTCGGGTCGATCGCCGGAAACTGTCGGTGGTCGTTCGTACTCTCTCGGTATGCAAAAGAACCGAGAGGGAGAACGGAGATCAGGGCAGACTGGACCCGGCACGAAAGACCGAGCGCAGGCGGAGGTGACCTGTGTTGGCAACACCGACGGGCCTTGAGTTCCGCGTCACCGCTCCGCCCGGTGGCTGGACGGTGGAAAGCGTTCTCGAGCTGCCCGACGAAGAACGAGCGCGCAACGTTGTCGAACTCGTCGACGGGGTGCTGCACGTGAGCCCGCTGGCGAGGCTCGAGCACCAGAGGCTGGTCGGCCGGTTGTGGGGTCGGCTGAGCCCGGGAGCCGCACCCCGCTTCGAGGTGCTGCCCGGAGCGAATCTCGTGCTGGGCAACCGGAACGACCGGTTGCTGATCCCCGATCTCGTCGTCACCACGGTGCCCGGCCTCGAAGGGGTCAGCCTGACTGAGAAGCAAGTGCTGCTCGTCGCCGAGATCGAATCGCCGTCCACCAGGGTGCAGGACCGGATCTTCAAGAAAGCCCTCTACGCCGAAGCGCTCATCCCGTACTACCTGCTCGTCGACCCGGAGCAGGACGCCGCCACCGTGTACGCGCTTTCCGACGGCGATTATCTGCCGCACGCGAAGAGCGAGGGCGGGGTGCTCACGCTGGCCGAACCGTTCCCCGCGGAGCTGGATCTGCGCGCCTGAGCGGCCGGTTGTACGCATCGTGTACGCCGTCCGCGCACAGTGCGGCGCATGGCTTTCGACATCGGACAGGTTCCCCGGAGGACGTTCCTGCGCGGGGCGGCCGGCGTGAGCGCTGCCGCGGCGGCGGGGCTCGTGCTGCCCGGCCTCGCGCACGCCGCGGCGGCGCCGCGCATCTACAGCTGTGCGGAATGGGGTGCGCGCCCGCCCGCGGATCCGCTCACCACGCTCGACCATCCGGCCAATCGCGTGCTCATCCACCACATCGACTGCCCCAACAGCACCGACTACTCGCTCGAGCACGCGTTCCAGGTCGCGCGCAACGACCAGGCCGACCACATCGACAACAACGGCTGGTCCGACACCGGCCAGCACTTCACCGTCTCGCGCGGCGGCTACCGCCTCGAAGGACGGCACGGCAGCCTGGACGCGTTGCGCAGCGGCAAGAAGATCGTCCGCGCGGCGCATTGCCCCGGGCAGAACGACAACGCGATCGGCATCGAGAACGAGGGCACCTACATGCAGGTCGCCCCGCCGAAGGCGCAGTTCGATTCGCTCGTGGTGTTCGTGGCGTACGTGTGCCGCCAGTACGGCATCCCGGTCAAGGAAATCAAGGGACACCGCGACTTCTACAACACTGACTGCCCGGGCGACAAGCTGTACGCGATGCTGCCCGAACTGCAGTCCCGGGTGGCGGCCCTGCTTCGTTGAACCGGGTCAGTGCAAGAAACGCATCACCTGGCACAGCTCCGCCGGTTCCAGCGACCCCAGCTCGGACACTTCAGCACGACGGACGTCCGCCAACGTCGTGGCCAGCTGGGGTCCGAACGCGCCCGGCAGCACGTCGTCCGCCTCGAACGCGGCGATCGCCTCCGACAGCGACTGCGGCAGCCGCGAGACTCCAGCTGCCGCAGCGTCCTCGGGGGAAAGCGAACCCGGGTCCACACTGACCGGTTCCGGCAAGCGTGCCGCAGCGTCGATGCCTGCCTGTCCGGCGAAAAGCAGTCCCGCCACCACCAGATACGGGTTCGCGGTGAGGTCGAAGCACTTCACCTCCAGGTTCGCCGCGGTGTCGCGCTGTCCGGCCGCGCCGCGGATCAGCCGTAGCGGTGCTTCGCGGTTTTCCAGTCCCCACGCGGTAAACGCGCCTGCCCAGTGGTGCGGTTCCAGCCGCAGATAGCTGACCACCGACGGCGCGCCGACCGCCAGCAGCGCGGGCAACCGGCGGAAAATGCCCGCACCAAAGGATTCCGCGGTCGAGCTCAGTCCGAACGCGCCAGTCCCGCCCGCGCACAGGTTCCGTTCGCCGTCCCAGAGGCTCAGGTGCACATGCCCGCCATTGCCGACACCGCCGGGCTCGAACTTCGGCGTGAACGACGCCCGCATTCCGTGCGCGGCGGAAACCGTCCGGACGGTTTCCTTGGTCAACACAGCTAAATCGGCTGCGCGTACTGGATCCGTCGCGGCGATCGACAGCTCGAACTGGCCCGCCGCGTATTCCGGGTGGATCTGCTCCGCCTGCACGCCGCAACTGTCCAAAGTAGACACGATCGCGCGGAGATACTCGTGGTTCGCGCTCAACCGGGAGTATCCGTAGGCCGGACCCGGCAGCGGGACCCCGTCCGCGTCGGTCGCGACCCACTCCAGTTCGAAGGCCATCCGCGCGGTCAGGCCGCGGTCGGCGAGCTGTGCCACGGCGGCCGCGGCGAGACCTCGGGTGTCCTGCGGGTGCTGGTGCCCGTCCTGGTCGTACCGCCACGCCGGGGCCCACGCCCAGCCGGGCTGGGCGGCGAGGACGGTGAGCGCGTCGAGGTCAGGGTGCAGCCGGAGGTCGCCGACCGGGCCGAGGGAATGCTCGCCGTCCGCGATGCTGTCGGTGCCGAGGAAGAAGTCGAACGAGTTTGACGCTCCGACGCCCCAGGCCGCGACTGTCGCCAGCCTCGCCACCGGAACCGCCTTGACCCGCGAAATCCCGGAGTTGTCCACGAAACTCAGCGCGACGAGCTCGACGCCCGCCTGCTCCATCCGGCTGGCTGCCGCCGCGCCGAGTTCAGCGAGCCGGTCGCGGTCGAGTCCGGCGGAGGGCGAGAAAGGGGACGACAAGGGTTTCTCCTTCAACGCTGGATGGAAGGTTCAGCCGGTCGAGGTTGGACGGAAGCGACGACCGTTTTAGCCGCTCGCGGTCGAGTGTGGCGGCAACCGAGGCGCTCCCTCCACACCGCACGAGAGAGTTCAGCCGGTCGGCGCTCGCTCTCCGCACCGCTCGGAAGGTTCACTGTGTACTCCTCGGGAAAGGAGCGCATCCGTGTCCGGAGACCGTCCCGAATTGCGGCGCACCCTGTCGGTCTGGCAGGCCGTCGGGCTGTCCGTCGCGCTCATGGCACCCAGCATGGCCGCGAACATCAATCCACAGCAAACAGCGACGGCCGCCGGGCGCGCGGTTCCGCTGGCCTTCCTGCTCTCGGCGGCGGGGGTGCTGCTGGTCGCGTACGGCTTCGTCCAGCTCTGCCGCCATTACCAGCACGCGGGGTCGGTCTACGCGTTCGTCGGCGCGACCCTCGGCCCGCGCGCGGGCGTCGTGTCCGGAATCGGGCTGCTCGGCACCTACACCTTCTACGCGGTAGTCACCAGTTCCGCCGCGGGTGTGCTCGGCACCGCGTTCTTGACACAGGTCGGGATCTGGCCGCACCCGCCGTCGTGGGGGCCGTTCGTGCTGACCGCCGTCGCGCTGATCGGCAGCTGGCTCCTCGCGGTCGCCCCGGCCCGTCGCGGCACCAGCACGTTGCTCGCCGTCGAAGGCGCGACCATCGCGCTCATCCTGCTGGTCACCGTGGTCATCCTGGTCCGGCTGATCGCCGGAGACGCTCCAAGCGGACAGTTCACGCTGCGGGTTTTCGTACCGGACACCGGAGTCTCCGGCATTTTCCTCGGCGCGGTGTTCGGTTTCCTGTCGTTCGCCGGTTTCGAGGCCGCCGCGACGCTCGGCGAGGAAACCCGCGACCCGCGCCGCAACATTCCGCGCGCGATCCTCGGCACGGCCATCTTCGGCGGTGCCTACTTCGTGCTCGTGACCGCCGTCGAGATGATGGCCTTCGGCGGCGACGCCACGGCGTTCCACAATTCCCCGTCGCTGCTGGGCGATCTCGGCAGCCGCTTCGTCGGACCGTGGGTGGGCGACGTCATCAGCGCGGGTGCCGCGATCAGTGCGTTCGGTTGTTGCCTCGCCTGTGTCGTCGGCGGCTCGCGGCTGCTGTTCGCCCTCGGCCGCGACGCGTTCGACGGACGTGGCATCGGCCGGATCTCCGCCAAGGGCACTCCCGCCGTCGCCGTGACCGCGGTCGCGCTCGCGGCGGCGCTGATCATCTTGGTGTGTGCGGTGTTCTTCGGCGCCACCGCGGACGACACCTTCGCCTGGGCGGGATCCATCGGCACCTTGATCCTGTTGGTGATCTATCTGCTCACGACGCTCGGCGCGATCCTGCTGCTGTTCGTGCGACGGCGGATGCGCGTGCCGTGGTGGCACTTGGCGTTCCCGGTCGGTGCGCTGGTTCTGCTCGGCTACACCGTGTACGTCAACGTCGTGCCGTATCCGACCGACGGCCCGGCGCGGTGGTTCCCGGTCGTGGCGGGCGGGGTGCTCGTGCTGGCTGTCGTCGTGGTCGCTGCAGCGCCTCGATTCGCCCGTAGGGTGGGGGAGAGGCTCGCTGAAGGAGAGGCATGACCGGACTGCTCGATTTCGTCGCGGACCTGCCGCTGGTCGACCATCACTGCCACGGCGTGCGCACCGGCGACGTCGCCCGCGACGGGTTCGAGCGGATGCTGACCGAGGCGGACACCGTGTCGCCGCTGGGGACGTCGCTGTTCGACTCGCTGATCGGCCTGTCCGTGCGCGAACGCTGCGCGCCGATCCTCGACCTGCCGAAACACGCCCCGGCCGACGACTATCTCGCGCGCCGCGGCGAACTGGGCGCGGCGGAGGTCAACCGGCGGTTCCTGCGCGGCACCGGCAGCACGGATTACTTGCTGGACGGCGGTTTCCTGCCCGAATCCCTCACCACCACGAAGGACTTCGCCGAACTGGCCGACGCTCGCGCGCACGACATCGTCCGGCTGGAACAGGTCGCCGAAGACGTCATCCGCGAGACCAGTGCCGCCAGCTTCGCCGAGGACTTCGCCGCCGAACTCGACCGCCGCACGAGGAACGCGGTCGGCGTGAAGTCGATCGCCGCGTACCGGGTCGGGCTGGAGCTGTCCGGCGAACGCCCGGCCCCGGCCGAGGTCGAAGCCGCCGCCGGACGCTGGCTGGCCCGGATCGAGGCGGGCGAACCGGTCCGGCTGGCCGACGAGGTCCTGCACCGCCACCTGATCTGGTCCGGAATCGACCGCCGGCTCCCGGTGCAATTCCACGTCGGCTACGGAGATTCCGACGTCGACCTCCACCGCTGTGATCCCTTGCGGCTCACCGCTTTGCTGCGCGCGACCCGCGACGCGGGCGTCCCGGTCCTGCTGTTGCACAACTATCCGTTCCACCGCAACGCCGCCTACCTCGCGCAGGTCTTCGAGCACGTCTTCGTCGACGTCGGCCTCATCACGCACAACGCGGGTTTCCGCGCGCCCGCCATCCTGGCCGAGACGCTGGAGCTGGCGCCGTTCGGGAAGCTGCTGTTCTCCACCGACGCGTTCGGCCTGGCCGAGCTGTATCACCTGGGCACCGCGTTGTTCCGGCAAGGCCTGTCCGACTTCCTGCGCGCCGCCCTCGCCGCGGACGCACTGTCCGAAGTGGACGCGATCCGGCTGGCTCGCTTGGCCGGGCACGAGAACGCGGCCCGGATCTACCGGCTGGAGCGGACATGAACGACTTGGTCGAGGCCTGGCGCACGGCGGTGGCGGAGGAATTGCCCGCCGCGGTGGAATTGCGGCACCGGATTCACGCCGATCCGCGCGTGTCCGGCGACGAGGACGACACCGCCCGGCTCGTGGCTGCTGCGTTGGGAGAGGGTGAGCGGGTCGCGAAAACTGGGCGGCTCATCGAAATCTCCGCACCGCACCCAGGCCCGGCCGTAGCCCTGCGCGCCGAACTGGACGCTCTGCCGGTCGTCGAGCGCACCGGCGTCGAATGGGCCGCGAACACCGGCCTGATGCACGCCTGCGGCCACGACGTCCACCTCGCCGCCCTGACCGCGGTCTGCCGGGCGGCGCGGCGCGTCGAGCTCCCGCGTCCGCTGTTCGCGATCCTGCAGCCGCGCGAGGAAACGTCTCCCTCCGGGGCGCTCGACCTGGTCGAATCGGGCATTCTGGAAGAGCGTGGCATCGACACGGTGATCGGCGCGCACGTCCAGCCGCGGCTGCCGTACGGCGTCGTCTCGGCCGCGCCTGGGCCGGTGAACGCGTCCACCGACGAGTTCGAGGTCGTGGTGCACGGCCAGGGCGGCCACGCCGGATATCCGCACCTGCTGCGCGACCCGGTGCTGGCGCTCAGCCAACTGGTGGTGAGCCTGCAGCAGGTAGCGAGCCGCCGGATCGACCCGATGCACGGAGCCGTCTGCACGATCGGCCGGCTCAGCGCGGGCACGGCGGCGAATGTCGTGCCGAATACGGCGTCGGCGTTCGGTTCGCTGCGGCTGATGCGCGCGAGCGACCGCGAACGCGCGCTCGAGGCGCTCGACGAGGTCGTGCACGCCACCGCGCGCGCCTACGGATGCACCGCGGACCTGCGGATCAGCCCGTGCGAGCCCGTCCTGGTCAACGATCCGGCGCTGGCCGCGGCCGCGCGGATCTGGCTCGAACGCGCGGGCGTGGACGTCGACGTCGATTTCCGGTCCTTCGGCGCGGACGATTTCGCCCATTACTGCGGCGACGGAATCCGCGGCCTGATGCTGTTCGTCGGCCTCGGCGAGACCGCGGGCGCGCCCAGCCTGCACGGCGAAACGTTCCTGCCCGAGGACGCCGCGGTCGGCCAGGTCGCGGACGCGCTGCTGGCCGGATACCTGGCCGCGGCCTCCGACCAGGAGTACCCAGTGTGACCCCGGACGGCCGTGACCGGGCTGTGACCGGGTCTTGACTAAGGGTTCCGCGGCTCCCGGACCACGACCGGAGCCCGACGCGCTACGGTGGCCGCGTGTACTCCGCAGCGTTCCTGGCCACGATCCCGAGCCCCGACCAAGGCGTCTGGCACCTGGGCCCGATCCCGATCCGGGCGTACGCGCTCTGCATCATCGCCGGCATCATCGTCGCGATCTGGTGGGGCGAGCGGCGCTGGGAGGCCCGGGGCGGCACGAAGGGCACCGTGCTCGACATCGCGGTGTTCGCGGTGCCGTTCGGCCTGGTCGGCGGCAGGTTGTATCACGTCGTCACCGACCCTGAGCTGTACTTCACCGAGGGCAAGAACCCTTGGAACGCCTTCGCCATCTGGGACGGTGGCCTCGGCATCTGGGGCGCGGTCGCGCTCGGCGCCGTCGGCGCGCTGATCGCCTGCCGGCGCCGGGGGATCCCGCTGCCCGCGATGGCCGACGCGATCGCGCCCGGCATCATCGTCGCGCAGGCGATCGGGCGGCTCGGCAACTACTTCAACCAGGAGCTGTACGGCGCGCACACCGACCTGCCGTGGGGCCTGGAGATCTACCAGCGCTTCAACCCGGCCACCGGAGCCCCGGACGCCCTCGGCGGCGTCGCGACCGGGCACATCCCGCTGCCGGACAGCCCGGTGCACCCGACGTTCCTGTACGAGCTGGTCTGGAACCTGCTCATCGCGCTGCTCGTGGTGTGGGCGGACCGCAAGTTCAAGCTCGGCCACGGCCGCGCGTTCGCGCTCTACGTCGCGGGCTACACCGTCGGCCGCTGCTGGATCGAGCTGATGCGCACCGACACCGCCAACCACATCCTCGGCCTGCGGGTCAACGTGTGGACGTCGATCCTGCTGTTCATCGGCGCGATGGCGTACTTCGTCGTCGCGGCCAAACGCGGCCCGCGCGAAGCCCCGGAGACGTTGCGCAGCAAGGGAGACGAACGGGACGCCGCCGTCGAGTCCACTTCGGACACCCCGGAGCCGAAGCCGGAACCGACCGAAAAGGACACCACCGCGGAAGACACTGTGGACGCCGGGTCTCCCTCCAAGGAAAACGGCAAGTCCGAGAAGCCCTAGGCACAGAGCCGAAAAGAGGTCCCCGCCCGAGTTGGGCGGGGACCTCTTTTCGCGTGGTCGGCCGAGGTCCGTGAGGGGAACCCAGAGGGACTCAGAGTCCCTCAGGGTTCCCCTCACGAACTTCTGCGAGAGCGGAGCGGGTTCAGCCGAGGAATGAGCCGCCGAAGTAGTCGTCGTCATCGCCGGAGTCCTGACGACGGCGGCGGCCCGACGACGGCGGCGGCTGAGGCGCGGCGCGCTTCGGCCGGTCGCCGCGGTCGGCGAGGGGATCGGCGAAGTCGTCCTCCGGCTCCGGTTCCGGGGCGCGATGCCTCGGCGGCGCAGGAGGAGCCGGCGGCGCGGGCGGTTCCTCCTTCTCCGGAGACGGAGCCGGAGGAGGAGGCGGAGTCCGGTCGGCGAGCGGATTCTCGTTCGAGTACTCGGCCGGTCCCGGCGCGGGCGGGGGTGGGGGCTGCGGACGGCCGCTGCTCGCCAGCGGGTCCGCGGCGGAGAACTCGGCGGGCTTGTCCGGCGTGTCCGGATACGTCGTGCGTCCGGTGTCCGACAACGGGTTCCCGGCGCCGCCGGTGCGCGCCTCGAGGATTTCTTCCGGCGTCTGGCCCTCCTCCAATTCCTCGAGGATGTCCTTGGCCTCGCTGAGCTTCTCGTCGGCGAGAGCGCGGACCTCGGGGTCGGCGAAGGCCCGGCCCGCGGCGACGTCCTCCCAGGAGAATTCGCCCGCGTCCACCTTCCGCTTGATCAGCCGCAGCTGAGCGGGGGCGTCGGGGCGCGAGGCGGCCTTCTTGATCGCCTCGATCCGTTCCGGGGTGTCGGTTTTCGGCAGCGGGCGGAGCTTGATCTTCTCCAGGTCCTTCAGCAATTGCTGGGACTTGCGCACGGTCCGGTCGAGCGCGGCCTCGGCCTCCCGCAGCTCAGGCGTCTTCCACGAATCGTCCGCGGTCGCGGGTTGCGACATCTCGGCAGTTCCTCCTTAGTCGATGCGGCCGTGGATCCGCCCGCTCGCCGAGCGGCGGGGCGGATGGGACGGCGGGTGGTTCGCGGGCGGGTGATTCGGTTGCGACGGCGGGTGATTCGGCTGCTGCGGAGGCTGGTGGTTCTGCGGGGGCTGGTGCTGCGGACCGTCCGGTTGGGACCGCTGGTTCTGCCCTCGGTCGCCCGAGCCCTGCGACCGGTCCCCGTCGTTGCCGGAGCGGTCGTCCCCGGAGCGCCGGTCGCCGCCTTCCCCGGAGGGACGGTCGCCTTCCCCGTCCCCGGAGTCGCCGCCTTCGCGCGAGCGCCGGTTCTCCGCGTGCGCCTCGCGCGACTCGTTGACGCCGTCCTTGCCCGCCTGCACGGCGTCCTTGGCGTCCTGGCCGATGCCCTTGGCGTTGTCCTTGATGTCGCCGACGTCCCCGCCGATGTTCTTCGCGATGTCGACGAGATCGCCGATGCTGCCGACGTCCTTGATCTTCTGCAGCTGCGACCCGATGTCCTTGATCGAGTTCCAGATGTCCTGGACCTTCGTGATGATGTCCTGGATCATCTCGATGATCGAGATCAGCGCGTTGATCAGCGGCAGCAGTTCCGACAGCGCGGTGATCGCGTCGGCGATCCAGCCCGCGATCGGGACGCACGCCTCGGCGGCCATCACCAGCAGCCGGTCGATCAGGCTCTTCAGCAGGTCCAGCGCCTTGGCCGCGAGCTTTTTCGACGTGTCCGACAGCAGGTCGAAGCCCTTGGCGATCAGCGACGCGATCCCGGCCTCGGCGGCGAGCCCGGCCCGCCAGCCGGCCTGCACGTAGGCCTTGTGCTCCAGGGAAGCCATGCCGTGCCAGGAATCGCTGACGGTCTTCTCGTTGGCGACCATCACCTCGGAGAACGCCTTCATCGCCTCGGAGATGTTGCGCCACGCCTCGGCGTCGGCCGACATCTTCGAGAAGTCGCCGGTGAGCGGTTCGATGAACTGCTGGGTCAGCGTCGTGCCGGTGAACTTCTGATACACCCACTCGACGGCCATCACCTCGACGCCGGCGTCCTTTACCAGTGCCTGGACGTCCTCGCCGGAGGTGTCTTCCGGCGGCTGCAGCAATTCGACGATCGAATCGCCGCGGTCGAAGTCGCCGGTGCCGCCGGGAACCCCGCCTGGGTCTCCGCCCGAACCCCCGGTGTTGCCCTCGCCGCCGTTGCCGCCGCCTTCGCCGCCCTCGCTGCCGGAGCCGCCTTCGCCGCCCCCTTCACCGCCTTCGCTGCCGGAGCCGCCCTCGTCGCCGCCCCGGCCGCCGCCTTCGTCGCCGCCCTCGTTGCCGCGATCGCGACCTCGGCCGTCGCCGCCTTCTTCGCCGCCGTCCTGGCCGTCGCGACCGTCCCGGCCATCGCGGCCATCGCGGCCATCGCGGCCATCCCGACCGTCGCGGCCGTCGCGGCCGTCCCGGCCGTTGCCGTCGTCATTGGACTGGCCGCGGTGCCTGCCATTGCCGTTGTCGTCGCCGGAGTTTCCCCCGGTGCCGCTCGGATGCGTCTGGTCGTCCCCGCCGGACGGACGGCGCCCGTCCGGACCGGTGCCGCCGGGATGATTCCCGCCCGGATGGCCAGGCTGGTTCCCGCCAGGATGGCCAGGCTGGTTCCCGCCAGGATGGCCGGGCTGATTCCCGCCGGGAGGCGGCTGATTGCCGGGATGCGGCTGGTTGCCCCCAGGGTGCGGTTGGGTGCCGCCGGGGCGGGACGGCGGATGCGTCGTCCCCGTTCCCCCGGGGTGGTGGCCGCCGCCGTGCCCGCCGCCGTGCCGTGCCATGTCTTGTCCCCCTCGTCAGAACCGTGTGGTGCGGATGCGCATCAGGCCGCGCCGCGGCCGGAGTCGATGCCGTCGAACTGGTCGATGAACTTCTGGAGCAGCTGCGCGGAATTCGCGTCGTGGTGCGCGTAGGCCTGCGCCGCCTGCTTGACCCCGTCGGACAGCGAGGTCAGCCGCGAGTGGCCGAAATCGAGCGTGCCGCCGTAGAGGTTCCCGACCAGCTGCACCACCGGCTGCAGCACCACGAACAGGCCGGTGAAACCGGACGTGTCGCACGCGGTGGAGCGCATGTAGTCGTTGATCTTGCTGATCTTCTCGTGGAGGCTGTCGAGCACCTCGGCGTACTGGTTCATCGTCTCGACGTCGACTTCTATGCCGGACATGAAAGAAACCGCCCTCCCCGTGAGCTATTCGGTTGCCGAACACTATGGCAACCGACGATCACCGAGTGTGGGCGGTTCCCGGAAATTTGTGCGATTACCTGGGAGGACCGGACGAAGGGGACGAAGCGGACGCATCGACTTCGTCACGTGACAGGTGCGCGACGCCGCTTCGGGGCTTATGCTTCGCGGACCGAAGCATCGGGAACCCATCCGGAACTATGTCGTTCCGCGCTGCCGGATCGTTACCGTTCTTCCCCGTTCGGGGAGCTCCGAGGCGCTGCTGGGGTGTTTCCCAGGTGTTAAAGTCGCGCTAACAAGCGGGCCATCGTCGTCCCGTGCGCTCCCCGCGGCCGGTTCGCCGGCCACCGCACGAAACGACGAAGGAGGTCCCTTTTCCATGATCTTCTCCGCCATCCCCGGCAAGCAGGGTCTGTACGACCCGGACACCGAGCAGGATTCCTGCGGCGTCGCCATGGTCGCCGACGTCCAGGGCCGCCGCACGCACGGGATCGTCACCGACGGTCTCGCCGCGCTCACGAATCTCGACCACCGCGGCGCCGCGGGAGCCGAGCCGACGAGCGGCGACGGCGCCGGGATTCTGCTGCAGCTGCCCGACGAACTGCTGCGCGCCGAGGCGGGATTCCCGTTGCCCGCCGACGGCGGATACGCCGCCGGGATCGCGTTCCTTCCCGCCGAGGACGAGCAGCGCCGCAAGGCGATCGGGCTCACCGAACGGATCGCGGCCGAAGAAGGGCTCGCCGTCCTTGGCTGGCGCGAGGTTCCGGTGGACACCGACGGCGCGGAGATCGGCCCCACCGCGCGTTCGGTGATGCCGCACTTCGCGATGCTGTTCGTGTCGTCCCCGCACGGCGAAACCGGCCTGGAGCTGGACCGGCTGGCTTTCTGCCTGCGCAAGCGCGTCGAGCACGAAAGCCTCGCTTCCGGCTGCGGCACCTACTTCCCGTCGCTGTCCGCGCGCACGATCGTCTACAAAGGCATGCTCACGCCCGAGCAGCTGCCGCGGTTCTTCCCGGATCTGCGCGATTCCCGGCTCGCCAGCGCGATCGCGCTCGTGCACTCCCGGTTCTCCACCAACACTTTCCCGTCGTGGCCGCTCGCGCACCCGTTCCGGTTCGTGGCGCACAACGGCGAGATCAACACGATCCGCGGCAACCGCAACCGCATGCGCGCCCGCGAGGCACTGCTCGAATCGGACCTGCTTCCCGGCGATCTCTCGCGGCTGTACCCGATCTGCTCGGCCGACGCGTCGGACTCGGCGTCCTTCGACGAGGTGCTGGAGCTGCTCCACCTCGCGGGCCGTTCGCTGCCGCACGCGGTGCTGATGATGATTCCGGAGGCGTGGGAGAACCACACCTCGATGGATCCGGAACGGCGGGCTTTCTACCAGTTCCACGCCAGCCTGATGGAGCCGTGGGACGGCCCGGCGTGCGTCACCTTCACCGACGGCACGCTCGTCGGCGCGGTCCTCGACCGCAACGGACTGCGCCCGGCGCGCTGGTGGCACACCGCCGACGGCCGCGTCGTGCTGGCCAGCGAGGCCGGAGTCCTTGACGTGGCCCCGGAAAACGTCGTCGCGAAGGGCCGTCTGCAGCCGGGCCGGATGTTCCTCGTGGACACCGCGGCGGGCCGGATCGTGAACGACGAAGAGGTCAAGTCCGCGCTGGCGCGCAAGCAGCAGTACACCGACTGGCTGCACGCCGGGCTGCTCAAGATCGCCGAGCTGCCCGACCGCGACCACGTGGTGCAGAGCCACGATTCGGTGCTGCGCCGCCAGCTCGCTTTCGGCTACACCGAAGAAGAACTGAAGATCCTGCTCGCGCCGATGGCCGCCAACGGGGCCGAGCCGATCGGGTCGATGGGTTCGGACACCCCGGTCGCCGTGCTGTCCAAGCGGTCCCGGCTGCTGTACGACTATTTCAAGCAGAACTTCGCGCAGGTGACCAACCCGCCGCTGGACGCGATCCGCGAGGAGCTGGTCACGTCGATGAGCCGGATCATGGGGCCGGAGCGCAATCTGCTCGCTCCCGGGCCCGCCTCCTGCCGGCACCTCAACCTGCCGTACCCGGTGATCGACAACGACGAGCTGGCCAAGCTCATCCACATCAACGACGACGGCGACCTTCCCGGTTTCGCCTGCAGTGTCCTTTCCGGACTGTACGAAGTGGACGGCGGGGCGGACGCGCTGGCGGCGGCGATCGAGCGGGTGCGGCGCGACGCGTCCGAGGCGATCGCAGCGGGTGCGCGCACGCTCGTGCTGTCCGACCGCGATTCCGACCATCGGATGGCGCCGATCCCGTCGCTGCTGCTGGTTTCCGCGGTGCACCACCATCTGGTGCGAACCAAGGAACGGCTGCGCGTCGCGCTGGTCGTGGAGACCGGCGACGCCCGCGAGGTGCACCACATCGCGCTGCTGCTGGGCTACGGCGCGGCGGCGGTGAACCCGTATCTGGCCTTCGAAACCATCGAAGACATGATCAGCCAGGGCGCGATCACCGGCATCGAACCGGCGAAGGCCGTCCGCAGCTACGTGCAGGCGCTCGTCAAGGGCGTCCTGAAGATCATGTCCAAAATGGGCATCTCCACGGTCGGCGCGTACACCGCGGCGCAGGTCTTCGAATCCCTTGGCCTGAGCCAGGAACTGCTCGACGAGTACTTCACCGGAACGTCGTCGAAGCTCGGCGGCGTCGGCATGGAGGTGCTCGCCGAAGAGGTCGCGGTGCGGCATCGCCGGGCGTACCCGGACAACCCGACCGATCGGGTCCACCGCGGACTCGAGACCGGCGGCGAGTACGCGTACCGCCGCGAGGGCGAGCTGCACCTGTTCACGCCGGAGACGGTTTTCCTGCTGCAGCACGCGTCGAAGACCGGCCGCGACGAGGTGTACCGCGAGTACACCGAAGAGGTGCACCGGCTCTACCGCGAGGGCGGCACGCTGCGCGGGCTGTTCAAGTTCCGCGACGGCGCGCGCGAGCCGATTCCCCTGGACGAGGTCGAGCCCGCGTCGGCGATCCTGCGCCGGTTCAACACCGGGGCGATGTCGTACGGCTCGATTTCGGCTGAGGCGCACGAAACTCTCGCCATCGCGATGAACCGCATCGGCGGCCGGTCCAACACCGGCGAGGGCGGCGAGGACCCGGAGCGGCTGTACGACCCGCAGCGGCGCAGCGCGATCAAGCAGGTCGCGTCGGGCCGTTTCGGGGTCACCAGCGAATATCTGGTGAACGCGGACGACATCCAGATCAAGATGGCGCAGGGCGCGAAGCCCGGCGAGGGCGGGCAGCTGCCGCCGAACAAGGTGTACCCGTGGATCGCGCGCACGCGGCATTCGACGCCGGGCGTCGGGCTGATTTCCCCGCCGCCACACCACGACATTTACTCCATTGAGGACTTGGCGCAGCTGATCCACGACCTCAAGAACGCCAACGAGAAGGCCCGCATCCACGTGAAGCTGGTGTCCTCGCTGGGCGTCGGCACGGTCGCGGCCGGCGTGTCCAAGGCGCACGCGGACGTCGTGCTGATTTCCGGCCACGACGGCGGCACCGGCGCGTCGCCGATGAACTCGCTCAAGCACGCCGGAACGCCGTGGGAGATCGGGCTCGCCGAAACGCAGCAGACGTTGCTGCTCAACGGTTTGCGCGACCGGATCACGGTGCAGGTGGACGGTGCGATGAAGACCGGCCGCGACGTCGTGATCGCGGCGCTGCTCGGCGCCGAGGAATACGGTTTCGCGACGGCTCCGCTGGTGGTCGCGGGCTGCATCATGATGCGCGTGTGTCACCTCGACACCTGTCCGGTCGGCGTCGCGACGCAGAGCCCGGAGCTGCGCAAGCGCTACACCGGACAGGCCGACCACGTGGTGCGGTACTTCGAGTTCGTCGCCGAAGAAGTGCGGGAAACCTTGGCGAAGCTGGGTTTCCGCACGCTCGACGAGGCGATCGGGCACGCCGAGATGCTCGACACCGACGAGGCCGTGCAGCACTGGAAGGCCTCCGGTCTCGACCTCGGCCCGGTCTTCGACATGCCCGCGGAAACGCCGTACGGCGGCTCGAAGCGGCGCGTGCGCGAGCAGGACCACGGCCTGGCGCACGCGCTCGACCGCACGCTCATCCAGCTCGCCGAGGCGGCACTGGAGGACGCGCACCCGGTGCGCCTGGAGCTGCCGGTGCGCAACGTGAACCGCACGGTCGGCACGCTGCTGGGTTCGGAGATCACCCGCCGCTACGGCGGCGAGGGCCTGCCGGACGGCACGATCCACGTGCTGCTCACCGGTTCGGCCGGGCAGTCGCTCGGCGCGTTCCTGCCGCGCGGCATCACGCTGGAAATGGTCGGCGACGCCAACGACTACGTCGGCAAGGGCCTGTCCGGCGGCCGGATCGTGGTCCGCCCGCATCCGGACGCGAGCTTCGCCGCCGAACAGCAGACGATCGCGGGCAACACGCTGGCCTACGGCGCGACGTCCGGCGAGCTGTTCCTGCGCGGGCAGGTCGGCGAACGGTTCTGCGTCCGCAACTCCGGCGCGACGGTCGTGGCCGAGGGCGTGGGAGACCACGCTTTCGAGTACATGACCGGCGGCCGCGCGGTGGTGCTCGGCCCGACCGGGCGGAACCTGGCGGCCGGGATGTCCGGCGGCAGCGCGTACGTGCTCGACCTGGACCGCGCGAAGGTCAACCAGGACATGGTGGACCTGCTTCCGCCCTCGCCGGAGGATCTGGCCTGGCTCAAGCAGATCGTGCAGCAGCACCACGACCTCACCCGCTCGGCCGTGGCCGCGTCGCTCCTGGGCGACTGGACCCGGCGCGCGGCGGCGTTCACCAAGGTGATGCCGCGCGACTACCAGCGGGTCATCGATGCGGCGAAGGCAGCTCGCGCTGCTGGCCGCGATGTCGACGAAGCGATCATGGAGGCGGCTCGTGGCTGACCCCACCGGTTTTCTGAAGCACGAACGGCAAGAACCGAAGAAAAAGTCTTACGAGGAAAGGCTTTCCTCGTGGGGCGAGGTCTATGCGGACGTCGCGCCGGAAGAGCGCAACGAGCAGGTGCGCACGCAGGCGTCGCGATGCATGGACTGCGGAATCCCGTTCTGCCATTCCGGCGGTTCCGGCTGTCCGCTGGGCAATTTGATTCCGGAATGGAACGACCTCGTGCGCCGCGGCGACTGGGCGGCGGCCAGCGATCGCTTGCACGCCACCAACAATTTCCCGGAATTCACCGGGAAGCTGTGCCCCGCGCCGTGCGAGGCGGGCTGCGTGCTGTCGATCTCGCCGCTGTCCGGCGGACCGGTGGCGATCAAGCGCGTCGAAGAGACGATCGCGACGCAGTCGTGGGAAGCCGGATACGTGCAGCCGCAGGTGGCCGAGGTGTCCTCGGGCCGCAAGGTGGCCGTCGTCGGCTCGGGTCCCGCCGGGCTCGCCGCGGCGCAGCAGCTGACCCGCGCGGGCCACGAGGTCACCGTGTTCGAGCGCGACGACCGGCTCGGCGGCCTGCTGCGGTACGGCATTCCCGAGTTCAAAATGGAGAAGAAGGTCCTCGACCGGCGCCTGGCGCAGCTGCGCAAGGAGGGCACGAAGTTCGTCACCGGCTGCGAGGTCGGCGTCGATCTGACGGTGGAAGATCTGCGCGCGCAATACGACGCGGTCGTGCTCGCCGTCGGCGCCCTGCGCGGCCGGGACGACCGCACCACGCCGGGCCGTTCGCTCGACGGGATCCACCTGGCGATGGAACACCTGGTGCCGGCCAACAAGTTCGTGGAAGGCGACGGCCCGTCCCCGGTCGATGCGAACGGCAAGCACGTCGTGATCATCGGCGGCGGCGACACCGGCGCGGACTCCTACGGCACCGCCACCCGCCAGGGCGCGCTGTCGGTCACTCAGCTCGATCAGTACCCGACACCGCCGCAGACCCGCGACGACGAACGCTCCCCGTGGCCGACCTGGCCGTACATCCTGCGCACCTACCCGGCGCACGAGGAGGCGGGCGAGCGGAAGTTCGCCGTGGCGGTGAAGCGGTTCGTCGACGACGGCAACGGCCGCGTGAAAGCCGTGGAACTGCAGGAAGTCCGCGTGCAGAAGGACCCGGAAACCGGCCGCCGCGAGGTGCTCCCGGTGAACGACGAGGTCGAAACGCTGCCCGCGGACCTGGTCCTGCTGGCGATCGGCTTCGAAGGCGTCGAGGAAATGCCGCTGCTGGAAGGCCTTGACCTGACCCTGACCCGCCGCGGCACCCTGTCGTGCGGCTCGGACTGGCAAACGGAGACTCCCGGAGTCTTCGTCTGCGGCGACGCCCACCGCGGCGCGTCGCTGGTCGTGTGGGCCATCGCGGAAGGCCGCTCCGTGGCCGCCGCCGTGGACACCTTCCTGACGGGCGCTTCGGACCTGCCCGCCCCCGTGCACCCGACCGCATTGCCGCTCGCGGTGGTGTGATCGGTTCGAGGCTCGGGCCCCGGCGCAACGGCGCGCCGGGGCCCGTTTCTTTAAGCTGGATGCTGTGCGGATCGGCGAATTAGCCCGGAAGACGGGAGTCAGCGCCCGCTCGCTGCGGTACTACGAGCAGCAGGGCCTGGTGCACAGCACCCGGTCGGCGGGCGGACAGCGGCACTACCCGGCGGCCGAGGTCGAGCGGATCGAACTCATCCGCCGGCTGTTCGACGCGGGCTTGCACAGCAAGGTAATCGCGCGGCTGTTGCCCTGCGTGCACAGCGACGACTCGAAAGTCATCGAGGATGCTTTCACCACAATGGTTGCCGAACGCGACCGGCTGACCGCCGACATGGCCCGCCTCGCCGAGGCCCGGGACGCGCTGGACGTGCTGATCGAGGCGAACACTCGGTACCGGCAGGGCGCGGGGAGTTCGTGCTAGATGCTGATGACTAGCTTGCCCGAAGCGTGCCGGGATTCGACCAACGCCAACGCCTCCTGCGCCCGCGCGAGCGGATAGGTCCCGGTGATGTGCGGATCGAGCCGCCCATTGGCCATCAGCTCGGCGACGCGTTCCAGACCCGCCCGATCGAGACGGCGCCGGACGAACTCGCCGCCGAGTTCGGTCACCGACTGGTCTCCGACCGCGATGAGCTTCTCCGTCAACGGCGCGACGCCACGCAGGGACTGGCCGCCAACGGTGTCGACCACGGCGTCGAACCTGCCCACGACGCTGCCCGCCGTGTAGTCGACGAAAGCCGCGCCGTACTTCGTCGCGAGCTCCCGCTTGGCCGCGCTGCCCGTGCCCGTCACGACGAGCCCCCGGTCCCGCGCGAGCTGCGCCACCGCGATCCCGACTCCGCCGCCGATCCCGTTCACCAGCAGCGACGCGCCCTTCGGCAGGTCGAGCTGATCGAGCACGTCGAGCGCGGTGGTGCCAGCGACGGGGATGGTCGCCGCCCAAGTCCACGGCAGCGAGTCGGGGATCCGGGCGGTGGATTCGCCGAGCAGCAGCGTCGTTTCCGCGTACGTCCCCGCCCCGGTCAACGCGAACCCGGTGACCCGGTCGCCGATCTCGAGTCCGATCACGTCTTTCCCGGTTTTGAGCACCGTCCCCGCTGCTTCCATCCCGATGACCTGCGGAAACGGCAGGTTCCCATTGAGGTCAGGGACATGCCCCGACCGCAGCAGATGATCGAGCGGATTCACCCCGGCGGCCGCGACCCGGACCAGAACTTCCGCGGGCCCGGGCGTCGGATCCGGCCGGTCGAAGAACTCCTGGACGTCGGCCGCGCCGAACGCCCGATATCCCAAGGCTGTGCTCATCTGCTGGTTCCTCCCGCGTCTCGGTCTGTCCGAAACCGACGCTATTCGTTGACACCGATGTCAACTTCCAGCTGATGTGACCCGGCCGACACAGTTCGTGGGAAGCTGAGCCGTCGGAGGGGGAGCCCAGGTGGACGAGCGGATCACGAACCAGGTCCTGGGTCCGGTCTCGGGCAAGGTCGTGCAGGTGGGCCACGCCGATTCGGTCACCTACACCGGAGCCCCGCCCGCCCGCTCCCGCTACCGGCAATGGGTGCGCCAGGTCGCGCCGGAACAGCTCATCGGCCGCGAAACGGAATTGGCCGAACTGGCCCGGTTCTGCACGGCTCCGGAGGATGCCCCCGCCTACGGGTGGTGGCGCGCGGCTCCCTGGACGGGCAAGTCGGCCCTGATGGCCTCGTTCGTGCTCTCGCCGCCCGAAGGAGTGCGGGTGGTCTCGTTCTTCGTCACGGCGCGTTCCCTCGGCGACGACACCCGCGAGGCGTTCGTGGATGTCGTCCAGGAGCAATTGGCCGAAGTCCTGGGCGCGGCAAAGGACCCCGAGGCCCGAAACCTCAACGCGGTCTTCGCCGAAGCCGCCGCACACTGCCGAAACCGCGGCGAGCGCTTGGTGCTGGTCGTCGATGGCCTGGACGAGGATCGCGGCGCCAGCTCCGGCGGCCACAGCATCGCCGCACTTCTGCCGTTTCCCGAACACGGTCTTCGCGTGATCGTCGCCAGCCGCCTCAACCCCGATGTCCCACCGGATGTGCGCGCTGACCACCCCTTGCGCGCGCCCGGCATCGAGCGTTCCCTGGCGCCTTCGCCCGCGGCCGTCGCGGCGAAGGCCGATATGGAGCGCGAACTCGACGCGCTGCTCCAAGACCAAAAGGACCTGCTGGGTTTCCTGGTCGCGGCCCGCGGCGGCCTCAGCGGCGACGACCTGGCGCAGCTGACTCAGCGCCGCCCCCGGGACGTCGAACGGGTCCTGAACAGCGTGGCAAGCCGCTCGTTCACCCGTCGCCCGGCGCATTGGCGCCCAAGCGAGGCCGCGGCGGTTTTCCTTCTGGGGCACGAGAATCTGCAACGCGAGGCGGTCGAAGCGTTCGGTGCCGAGCTGTCCCGGTATCGCGAGGCGATCGACGAATGGGCCGCCGGGTATCGCTCGGCGGGCTGGCCGCCGGACACTCCCCAATTCCTGCTGCGCGGCTACTTCCGGCTCGTCCAGGAGAGCGGCGACGTGGCCGCGCTGGTAGATCTCGCCGGTGACCCGGCTCGGCACGAACGCCTGCTGGACGTTTCGGGCGGCGACCTTGCCGCGATGGGGGAGCTGGACGCTGCCCGCGCTGCGCTGCTCGCGTCCGGTGAACCCGACCTGGTCCGGCTGATCACGCTCGACACCTATCGGGACAACTTCCGCGAGCGCAACAAGATCACGCCGGTGCGCTTGCCCGCGGTGTGGGCCGCGCTGGGACAGGTCGACCACGCCGTCGCTTTGGCACAGTCCATGACCGAGCCCGGGCCGCGCACGCGGGCGCTGCTCGATCTGTCCCGGGAGCTGGCCCGCGCCGGGCAGTCCGAACGGGCTGAGCGACTGGCCGACGACGAGCACGACCCGGATCTGCGCGACACCTTGCTCGCGGAAACTGCCGTGGCATTGGTTCACAGCGGAAAGCACGCGGCGGCGGCGCGGGTCGCCGACCGCGTCAGTGCGGATCAGCGTCGGCGGATCGCCGCGATGACCGCCGCCGTTCGCGACCTGGGCTTCTCGAGGGCTGGGCTGTTGGCGAGGGAGATCTCGAGGGAAGACCTCCGGGACGGAACGCTCGGCGAACTGGCGGTGCTGGCGGTCGACGACGCGGACGCGGCGGCCGGACTGGCCGCGGCCGTGTCTCACGAGCTGCGCCGCCAGGAGCTGTTCGCGGAGCTGGCACGGCGGCTCGTCCAGCGCGGCGAAGCGGACCGGGCTCGGAGGTTCGCGCAGGAGCACGGCGCTGCCGGAGTGCTGTTCCACCTCGATGTCACCGCCGAATTGGCGGCGGCGCACGACTCGGCCGGAGCTGTCGGCGCGAGATTCGACGACGTGGAACGCGAGTACCGGTTCGTGCCCGTTCTGGTCGAATTCCTGGCCACTGCGGGCAGGCTGTCCGAGGTTCCGGCGGTGCTGGGTTCGATGACCAACCCCTTCGCGCGGGGCGAGGCGACGATCCGGTTCGTTCAGGCACTCGTGGCCGCGGGCGAGGCCGACCAAGCTTTCCACTGGACCGGCCGCTACCTCTCCACCCGCCGGTCGGCCTTCGAACTGCAAGCCGACGCCCATCGGTTCGCGGTGCTGGCGGATGCGCTGCTGTCCGCAGGAGAGCGCACCCGTGCGCGCCAGGCAGCGGAGCAGGCCGAAGCGCTCACCCGCCGTCCGGCGCACGACTTGCGCGCGGCAGCGGCGATCAGCGCGCTGACCAAAACAGTCGTGGCGGCCGGGGATGTGCGCCGAGCCGAGCTGCTCGCTCCTCTGATGGCGCCGGAATGGCAAGGGCTGACTGAAATCAAGGAGCTGGCGAGCCTTCTCGCCGCAAAGGGAGATCTGCGGATCGCCGAGAAGCTGATCTGCGGCGTCGAGTACTGGTCGGTGATGCGAGAACCCGTGACCTCGCTGGCCCGTCGGCTTCGAGCGGCCGACGACCACGATGCGCTGGCCCGGATCGCGGCGCATGTCCGGAACCGGGTGAAGGAGCCGCCCGTGTTCGCACAGTTCGCCTGGAACGACGTGCACGCAGCGATCGCGATGCTGGCCGCGGCGGGCGAACCCGCCGAGGTCGTGGAGCTGGTCGCCGCCAACCCGGAGACTGCCCTCGGCTTGGCGATCGAGGACGCGATGGCGGACCTGGCGGCACGGGGAGAGGTCGCCGCGGCCCTCGAGCTGTGCGGGTACCTCGGCGAGCGCGACCTGGCCGGTGCTCGGCGGGTTCTAGTCCGGGGCCTGGCCGCGGCCGGACACCTCGACCAAGCCGAAGCCGTCATCGAGACCGTCGAAGCCGAGCCGGAGCAGGAGCGGCTCGTCCTGGCGTTCCTTCCGGAACTCGCCAAACACGACCTGCCCCGCGCGCTGGCCCGGACCCGCCTCGTGGAATCCGCCGAAGACCGCGCCCGGCTCCTGGTCGACGTCTCCGCCGCCGCCCCGCCGGACGAACGCCGCCGGATCCTCGCCGAAGCCGCGGCCCTCGACCACTGGTCCGTCATCGTCCCAGCCCTTGATACTGACGAATTAGCAGGTCTGCTGGACGTAGCCGACCGATTCGGCACCCTCTACCGCCAAGACGCCCCGGACGCGTGACCCTCGACGCCCACCGCCCCGGACAAACGCGGCAGACCCTATCCTGAGACGCGTGAACTGGACAGTCGACGTTCCCGTAGACACTCTTCCCGAGCTGCCGCCCCTGCCTCCTGAGCTGCGGGACCGCCTCGACACCGCCTTGTCGCTGCCTGCCGCGCAGCAGCCGGAGTGGCCGGACGCCGCGCTGGCCAAGCGGGTGCGCGGCGTGCTGGAGAGCGTGCCGCCGATCACCGTGCCCGCCGAGATCGACCGGTTGAAGAGCCGGCTCGCCATGGTGGCTCGCGGGGAGGCCTTCCTGCTCCAGGGCGGCGACTGCGCGGAGACGTTCGAGTCCAACACCGAACCGCACATCCGGGCGAATCTGCGCACGCTGCTGCAGATGGCCGTCGTGCTCACCTACGGGGCCAGCCTGCCGGTGGTGAAGGTCGGGCGGATCGCGGGCCAGTACGCGAAGCCGCGCTCGTCCGGCACCGACGCGCTCGGGCTGCCGGTCTACCGCGGCGACATCATCAACTCGCTCGTCGCCAAGCCGGAGCTGCGGGTGCCGGACCCGGGCCGGATGATCCGCGCCTACGCGAACGCCGGCGCGGCGATGAACCTGGTCCGCGCGCTCACCGGGGCCGGCATGGCCGACCTGCACCAGGTGCACGACTGGAACAAGGACTTCGTGTCCTCCTCGCCGGCGGGGGAGCGGTACGAGGCGCTCGCCGCCGAGATCGACCGCGGCCTGCGGTTCATGAACGCCTGCGGCGTCACCGACACCTCGCTGCAGTACACCGAGATCTTCGCCAGCCACGAGGCGCTCCTGCTCGACTACGAGCGCGCGATGCTGCGGCTGGACCAGGCCGACGCGGCGAACCCGAAGCTGTACAACCTGTCCTCGCACTTCCTGTGGATCGGCGAGCGCACCCGGCAGCTCGACGGCGCGCACATCGCGTTCGCCGAGCTGCTGTCGAACCCGATCGGGCTCAAGGTCGGCCCGACGACCACGCCCGAGCAGGCGCTGGAGTACGTCGAGCGGCTCGACCCGCGCAACGAACCGGGCCGCCTCACGCTGATCTCGCGGATGGGCAACGGCAAGGTCCGCGAGGTGCTGCCGGCGATCGTGGAGAAGGTCGAATCGTCCGGGCACAAGGTCATCTGGCAGTGCGACCCGATGCACGGCAACACGCACGAATCGTCCACCGGCTACAAGACCCGGCACTTCGACCGCATCGTCGACGAGGTCCAGGGCTTCTTCGAGGTGCACCACAAGCTCGGCACCTACCCCGGCGGCATCCACGTCGAGCTGACCGGCGAGGACGTCACCGAATGCCTCGGCGGGGCACAGGAAATCTCCGACGTCGACCTCTCCGGCCGCTACGAGACCGCCTGCGACCCCCGGCTCAACACCCAGCAGTCGCTGGAGCTGGCCTTCCTGGTCGCGGAGATGCTGCGCGGCTGACTCTCCCGCCCGAGAGTGCTGATCCCGGTCAGAGCGGACACCGGGCCCGGCACGCGATGCCGAGGTACGTGAGGGGAACCCTGCGGGACCCTGATTCCCTTAGGGTTCCCCTCACGTACCTTCGCGGGAACGGCACCGCGCGGCCCATCGGCCAGCCGGTGCTCCGCATCCGCGCACAACCCGAAGCCGCAGAGCGCCGCTCACGAGGCGTCCAGCAGTTCCGCCGCCGACTTGGCGACCGCGTCGCGCAGCGACCCGAGATCGGCCACCGCGTCCGCGTTCGCCTGCAGTCCGATGTGGACACTGTCGCGATAAGGCGCCACCGCGATGCCCACCGCCTGGCGCGGGGCCAGCGGCACGAACGGGTAGACCTCCGTCAGCGGCGCTCCGGCCAGCGCGTGCCGGGCGGGCGGCACCGGCACGGTGGTCACCACCAGGTCGAACAGCAGCGGCGCGGCCAGCCCGGCGGTCCGGGTTCCCAGCCAGTGCAGCGCGGCGGGCATCCGGTCGGCCAGCAGCGGGAAAGCCCCGGCTCCGCGCGAAGGTCCGGCGGCTTTGTTGCGGGTCATCTCGGCGCGCACTTCGGCCAGTCGCCGCACCGGATCGTCCATTCCGATCGGCAGATCGCACAAATAGCCGGAAAGCTTGTTCCCGCCCCATTGCTCGGCCGCTCTCCCGCGCACGCTCACGGGAATCAGCGCGCGCACGGACCGTCCCTCCGCGCGAATGCCGCGATTGATCAGCCATTCGCGCAAGGCCCCCGACAAGACCGCGAGCACGACGTCATTCGTGGTACCGCCGTGTGTTCGGCGGATCCGGCGAAGATCGGCCGAGGCCAGCCGGGCGAAACCGAGGCGCCGTTCGGCGGTCGCGGGTGCGGCCAGCGGGAGGCACGGCGGCCGGGCCGCCCGGACCACCGACGACGCGATTCCCGCTGTCTCCAACGTATCCCGCACCGCGTCCATCGGCGTGCGCGGCTGCGGAATCGCCGGCGCGGGCTCCGGGAGCGGCAATCCGTCCAGGAGTCCTACTGTGACGGCGTACGCGCCCGCGCCGTCGGTGAGCGCGTGGTGGAGTTTTAGCAAGATCGCGAAGGTTCCGTCCGGAAAACCTGTCACCACGGTGAGTTCCCACAACGGACGGTGCGGGTCGAGCGGTTCGGCGATCCACCTCGCCGCGAACTCCGGGAGCGGGTCCGGGTCGTACAGCGTGGTCAGCCGGTGGTGGTGAATGTGTTTCACTGCCTGGAAATCCGGGTCGTCCACCCAGGTCGCGGAGCCGGGAGGGAACAGCCCGGCGCGGATTTTCCGGCGCAGCGGCGGAATCTCCGCCGCCCGGCGGGCGAGCAGCCCGGCCAACCGGTCCGGATCGACCGGCTCCTCCGGCGCGAAAACCAGCGCCACTCCCATCTGCATCGGCGCGGTTTCCCTGGAGAGGCAAAGAAAAGCGACATCGAGCGAGCTGAGCGGGGCAGGTGCCATGGTCCACCTTCCAACGTCCGGCGTCGAGTGCGAATGTCGAGGGCGAATGTCACGACACTACTCGGGTATGACCGGCGGACGGCCGTTATGTTTCGGGGACGCTAATTCCCGCGGATTTCACTCGCCCGGGGCACGCCGCGGCTGCCGCTGCGGCAGGCCGGGTCCGGCGGAGTCGGTGACCTCGGCGGCGATCTGGCGCATCGCGACGCCGTTGCCCGGCCGCTTCGGCAGCCCCGGCCACAGTTCGCTCGCTTCGTGCGCCGCCGCGCGCAGCCGTCCGCCGTCGAGTTTGGTGTGCGTTTCCGCGATCTCGCGGTCGAGCCACTGCACGATCAGCTTCACCGGACCGGCGCTGGGCAGCGGCCACACGAAGACCGGGTGCTCGTAGTGGAACTCCGACCCGCTGCCGTCCTCGACGCGCAGCACCGGCTCGCGCGGCTCGCCCGCGCTGGGCACCGAAACGGTTTCGGAGCTGGCCCGGCCGCCGTCCGGGAACAGCACGCCGACCAGCAGCGAGTTGTAGTCCGGGATGCGCCGGTGGCCGATCAGCGGGGCGCCGTCCATGCGGTCGCGCGAATACACCGCGATCCGCAGCGTCATCGCCTCCGGCCACACCTCGACCGCGCGCAGCGCCACGATGGTGCGCTCGGACCGGCCCAGCGGTGTCGCCCAGGGCACCAGCGCCGGCACGATGTGGTCGGCGGGCGGGCCCGTCCACGGACGGCCCTCGTAGCCGAACAGCTCCTGCTCCCGGACCGGGAACAGGGGTCGCTCGCGAGGACCGTCCGTGAAGAAGCTCATCAGTCCTCGCGAGGGGCGAGGCCGCCGTCGGAACCGGACTGCTTGGTGCCCATGGCGTCCATCAGCTGGCGGGCCAGGCCGAGGCCCGTGCCGCCGAGGGAGAGCGCCTTGGTGAACATGTCCGACATCCCGTCCGCGCCGTTCAGGACCACCATGTGGTCGACATTGCTGAAGGCCTGCGCGCCGGCTTCGACGATCTCCGGCCAGCGCTCGGCCAGCTGTTGTGCTACCACAGCCTCCTGGTTCTCCGCCAGTGCGGCCGCGCGCGCCTTGATCGCCTCGGCCTCGGCGAGCCCCTTCGCTTTCGCCGCTTCGGCTTCGGCCAGACCCTTGGCTTTCGCCGCGTCCGCGTCCGCGAGACCCTTCGCCTTGGCCGCCGCCGCTTCGGCCTCACCGGTGGCCTTCGTCGCACTCGCGCTGGCTTCCGCACGGGCCTTCGTCGCCTGCGCTTCAGCGTCCGCCGCGGTCTTGACCCGCGTCGCGTCCGCGCCCGCCCGCAGCTCGGTTTCCTTCGCTTGTGCCTGCGCGCGGGCGATTTGCGCGTCGCGTTCCGCGTCCGCCGTGGTGCGCGTTTCGTACGCCTTCGCGTCGGCCGGTTTCCGGACCTGCGACTGCAGCCGCTGCTCGGACAGCGCCGCTTCCAGCTCGGCCGCCCTGGTCTCCTGGACCACGACCTCCTGGCGCGCGGTCGCCTCGGCCAGCGGGCCGGACTGGCTCGCCTTCGCCTTGGCCTGGTCCACCTCGGCCTGGTACCCGGCCTGCTGGATCTGGCTTTCCCGGATCGCGCCCGCCTTGCGCGCGGCGGAGACCTGCTCGGCCTCGGTGGCCTCCTGGTCGCGCTGCGCCTCGGCGATGCGCGCGGCGGCGGCGATCGCGGCCGCGTGCGGTTTGCCGAGGTTGACGATGTAACCGGACTCGTCGTCGATCTCCTGGATCTGCAGCGAGTCCACGATCAGCCCGAGCTTGATCATCTCGGTCGCCGACGACTGGCGGACCTCGCCGGTCAGCGCGTCGCGGTTGTGGATCATCTCCTCGATGGTCAGCCCGCCCACGATCGAGCGCAGATGCCCGGAGAACAGCTCGTGGATGGTGTCGTTCATGCCCTTCTGCTGGTCGAGGAACCGGCGGGCGGCGTTCGCGATCGAGGCGAAATCGTCGCCGACCTTGTAGATCACGACCGCGCGCACGGTGACCGGAAGACCCTGTTTCGTCACGCACGAGACCTGCAGGTTCACCCCTCGGGTGTCCAGCGACAGCCTGCGCGCGGTCTGGAAGCCCGGCAGCACGTTCACGCCGCGGCCGGTGATGATCTTGAACCCGAGGCTGTCGGCCGTTTCGGTGCGCTCGACCCGGACGCCCCAGCCGGAGATGATGAGCGCCTCGTTCGGCTCCGCCACCTTGTACAGGATCCGCAGGAGCCCGAACAGCAGGATCACGGCCACGACCGCGATCACCACGATGACCCAGATTTCCATAGCCCTCGCCGCACTTTCCGTATTCAGCTGGCACGGCGCTCAGACGCCGTCAGCACTGCGACGCGGTCAAGCGCGCAACGGTTGCCACCTTTCCACGTAGACCGTGCGCGGAGGCTCGAAATCGACCACCAGAACGGGTGTTCCGACGGCGAAGGTGGTGTCCGGCTCGGCCGGATAGGCGTAGAAGGCCTCGGTGCCGCCGCGGACGCTGAGCAGCACCTCGCCGATCAGCCCGGGCCCGACGGTGCCGGTGACCCGGCCGCGGCTGCCGATCATCCGCCGATCCCCCGGATCTTGACCTTGGTGCCCTTGGGCACGAACGAGCCGGGGGCCGGGTCCTGCTCCAGGACGAAGTTGAAGCCGCCGCCGCCGTGCCCGTGGCCGTTGCCGTCGCCGCCCTTGCGGTCGACGTCGAGCCCGGCCTGCTTGAGCAGGTCCGCGGCCTGGTCGAAGGTGCGGTACCGGACGTCCGGGACCTGCACCGCGTTCGAGACGTAGACCTTGACCTTCTTGGTCCCCGCCGAGCCCGCGCCGGGGTCGGTGCGGGTGACCGCGCCCGCGGGCACGCTCTGCGAGAACTCGTCGCCGCCGTCCTGCGGCTGGAATCCGGCCTGCTGGAGGATCTGGAACGCCTCGGCCTTGGACCGCCCGGTGACGTCCGGGACCGGCGGAAGCGGTTCCGGGCCCTTGGACAGCACCAGCGTCACCTGGCCGCCGATGTCCACCGGGGTGCCCGCCGCCGGGCTCACGCTCACGACGGTGCCCTGCGGCGCGGTGTCGTTGTACTCCGGCGTGCCCTGGACGACGGTGAGCTTCTGCTCCTGGATCGCCTTCGTCGCGGTGTCGAGCGCGGTGCCGACCTGGATGTTCGGCACCTTCGGCTTGCCCTTCGACACCACCACGGACACGGTCGCGTCCTGGTTGAGCGTGGTGCCCGGAGCCGGATCCACCTTGATCACCTTGTTGGCGTCGACGGTGTTGTCGAACTCCTGGCTGTAGCGCGGGTTCAGCTTCGCCGCGCGCAGCTGGTCGCCCGCCTCGGCCTGGGTCAGCCCGGCGAGCTTCGGCACGGTCGTGGTCGTGACCTTGGAATCGCTGAGGATGAACGCGAACGCGCCGATCAGCCCGCCGAGCACCAGCACCCCGGCGATCGCCAGCGCGATCAGCTTGCGCTTGTCGCGCGGCTTCCGCGGTTCGTCCGGAGCGGGGGCAGGCGGCCCGGCGTGCGGCGACGAACCGGCCGGGGGCGGCGCGGCGGGCACGGCGCGAGTCATGGCGCGGGTGCCGCGAGGCCCGGAGACCGGCATGGTCTGCTGGCCCAGCGGCACGTTCTGCTGGACCGCCGGGATGTTCGGGAGCGTGCGTTCGACGTCCGACACCCGGTCGCCGTCCGGCGGCGGGGGCACCGGCACCGCGACCGGCTGCAGCCCCAGCTCGGCGCGCGCGGCTTGCAGCTGCGCCAGGAACTCGCCGGCGTCGGCCGGGCGCTGCTCCGGGTCGCGGCGGGTGGCGCGCAGGATCAGGTCGTCGAGCACCGGCGGCAGGTCCGGGCGCAGTTCGCTCGGGCGGGGCACGTCGTCGTTCACGTGCCGGTAGGCGACCGAGATCGCGGTGTCGCCGGTGTAGGGCAGCCGGCCGGTGAGCATCTCGTACAGCAGGATGCCCGCCGAATAGACGTCGCTGCGGGCCGTGGTGTCGCCGGTGGCGACCTGTTCGGGGGCCAGGTAGCCGACGGTGCCGAGGATGACGCTCGAGCTCGTGGTGCCCGCGCTGGCGACCGCGCGGACCAGGCCGAAGTCGCCGACCTTCACCACGCCGCCCGCGAGCTGCCCGCTGCGGCCGATGAGCACGTTCTCGGGCTTGACGTCGCGGTGGACCAGCCCGGCGGCGTGCGCGGCGGCCAGCGCGGCCAGCACCGGCTCCGCGACGCTCAGCGCGAGCGAGACGTCCAGCTGGCCCTGCTCGTCCAGCAGGTCGCGCAGGGTGCCGCCGTTGACCAGCTCCATCACCAGGAAGGCGAGGCCGGTGTCCTGGCCGGCCGGGGTGTCGAAGCCCTGGTCGTGCACGGCGACCACGTTCGGGTGGTGCAGCTGGGCGGCCGAACGCGCTTCGCGCACGAACCGGTCGACGAACGACCGGTCGTCGGCGAAGCGCGGATCCATGATCTTGATCGCCACCGCCCGGTCGAGGCGGGTGTCGAGGCCCCGGTAGACGGCCGACATCCCGCCCCTGGCCAGCAGCTGGTCAACGCGGTACCGGCGTTCGAGCAGGGTGCCGACGAGGCTGGGCTGGGTGCGCGTCACGGTGGGCAATCGTACGGAAGGGCGCGCGCGGCGGGGCGGGTCACCCGTGCGTAGCAGTGGGCCGGACGGGGGAATGTGGCACAGTGTCACCTGTGAGTGGGATTCCTGTCGCCGACGACATCCTCGACACCGAGGTCGCGGTCAAGCCGTTGCCGGAGGTGGCGGCCGCGTTGGGGGTGTCGGCCAACAAGGTCCGCCAGATGCTGCGGGACGGCGAGCTGATCGCTGTCCGGCGCAAGGGCGAACTCTGCGTGCCCGCCGCCTTCTTCGTGAAGGACGGCATCGTCAAGGGGCTGGGCGGCACGATCACCGTGCTCGCCGACTCCGGGTTCAGCCGCACCGAGATGCTCCGCTGGCTCTTCACCGCCGACGACACGCTCCCGGGCAGCACGCCGATCAACGCACTGCGCACCAGCCACGGGACCGAGGTCAAGCGGCGCGCGCAGGCGATGGCGTTCTAGGCCCTTCCCGCATTGCTCCGGCAGGGCTGACAACAATCGCCCTTCCGGACAGAAACCGCGTTTTTCGTTGACGCGGTCAATTGGTCCAGTCCATCCTCGGAAACCGTCCTGAAAATCCTGCTCTGCCGCATGCTGGAGAGGAGCATCGGGCATGGGAGGACGGGTTTCCGGAAGACGTCGCACGGTCGTGTCGATCGCGCTGGTGCTGGGCAGTTTCGCGGTGGCGGCACCAGCCGCGGTGGCCGAGCCCTTCTCGGCGGCGGCACCGCAAGGGCGGGAAGTGGCTTTGCCGACGGGGGACCGGCTGACGGTTTTCCCGGGGCCGAACGGCGGCACGAATTACGCTTTTTCGTCGCCGCCGAGCACCACTTTTCAGTCGTATCAAACCGACGGCGGCGACCGTTACGTCATTCCGGGCGAGGCCGTTCCGTTTCTCGGACGGCTGGACAAATCGCTGTTCGACGTCACCGCGCTGGCTCGGATGCCGGCGGGGGCGACACCTGTGGAGATCACTTTCCCGGCAGGCGCGACCCCGGCGGTGTTGCCGGGGATCACGCTCGCTTCGTCCGCCGGGAACACTGCGACCGGCTACCTCGCTTCGCCCGCCGAATTCACCGCTGACCTGCACCGACGCCTCGCGGAGGACGCGGCCGCCGGACGCCCGGCGGGCAGCAGCGCGCTGCCCGCGACGATCCGGCTGGCCGGAGCGCCCCGCGAACAGCAGCCGCGGTACCCGATGAAGATCGTCGGACTCCGCCTCCTCGATCTGCAGGGCCGCTCGGTCAACGGCATCGTTTCGCTGATCAACACCGATTCCGCGGCCAAGCTGCTGCGGCACGTCGACGTCGACGGCGTCACCCGGATCGCGGTTCCCGAAGGGCATTACGCCGCCTCCGCGACCTTCTCCGACTTCGACAGCACCGGGAGCGTGATCGCCACGCGGACCTCGTGGGTCGAGGGGTTCGCCGTCGGCGATTCGCCGGAGGTGCGGACCCTCACCGTGGAGGAGAAGTACGCGACCGCCGAGGTCAAGGTGGCCCCGTCGAAGTCGACGACACAGGAACTGCTCACCACCAACTTCTTCCGCGAGGACGCGACCGGCCGGGGATTCGCCATCGGCATCTCGGGCAGCACGACCAAGCAGTACGTGCGGCCGGTGCCGAAGCCGGCTCAGGGCGTGCTGCATTACGTCGTGCAGTGGGCGGGCAAAGCGCCCAAGCCCGAGGACCGGTACCGCGTCGATCTTTCGTTCTCCAGCGAGGGCATTGGCGAGGACCAGTCGTTTTCCACAAAGGACAGTGAACTCGCGACGGTCCGGGACCGGATGTACGCCGATCCCGCCGACACCATGCCGGTCGCGATCGACAGCGGTCCGGTGGACCCGGTGATCCTGCGGCACGGCCTCGGCGCGAGCGGTTTCTTCATCCACGCCCCGGGCGTGCTGACTGACTACCTCGGCACCACGCACACGAGGCAATGGGTGCAGTACGAGCAAAAAGGCTCGTCGTACACGCTGATGACCGCCGATCCCCGCACCTATCGGCCGGGCAGCACCACGACCGTCGACTGGTCGCGCGGGCCCTTGACCGCCGGTCTCGGGCAGTGGCGGCGAGACCGGCTGTGCGAGGCGTGTTATTCCGGCGGCACGGTTTCGGTCGCCATCCCGGAATTGCGCGACAGCGAACCGGACCACACCGCGATCCCGTTGTTCTACGCGCCGCGGCTGCATTTCTCCTTGTACCGCAACGATCAGCAGATCTTCGACCAGGACGGTGCCTACGGCGCGTCGGTCGACGTGCCGAAGACGCCGGCGACCTTCCGCGGCGTGCTGGACGTCGACCGGACCGCGATACCCGGCGTCGGCCAGGCTGGAAAGCTGCGCACCGAACTGACCCTGCAATACGACCCGGCCGCGGCTGGTGCCGTACTTCCTCCGCCGCATCGTTGCCAGGCAAGCGATCCGACGCAGCCGTGCCGAATCCTCGGTGCGCTGACTGTCGATTACCGGCTCGATTCCGACCTCTCCACGACGTCGTCCTCACCGCTGCAGTTGCTCGAACTGCATGTCGGCCACGCCGCGTACAGCGGTTCCGGGTCGCATTCGCCGATCGCCTCGGCAACAGTTTCGATATCTGCCGACAACGGCGCCACCTGGCAGCCCGCGCAGGTTTTCGGACTGTTCGGCGAATACGTCGCGATGTGGCGGAATCCGCCAGCCGGGACGTCGCCGTCGCTGAAGGTGACCGCGCGGGATCTGGCGGGCAACGCGATCACGCAGACGATCAGCAATGCCTACACCGTCGGGAAGGCCGAGCGATGAAACGCATCCTGGCTGTGCTGCTTCTCCTCGGCGCGCTCATCCCGTCCGTCGCGTCCGCCTCCCCGCGAGACATCTGCGGTCCCGCCGCTCCCGGATTCGCCCGGTGTTACGCCAAACTGGACAGTCGCGCTGCCTTGCGCGCCACCGGATACAGCCCCGCTGACCTGCGTTCGGCCTACCGCCTGCCCGACACCGGCGGCGCGGGAGAAACGATCGCCATCGTCGACGCTGGCGACGCCCCGACGGCCGAAGCAGACCTGGCGGTATATCGACAAACCTACGGCCTCCCGGCGTGCACCACCGCGAACGGCTGCTTCCGCAAAGTCAACCAGCACGGCGAGGCTGCTCCGCTCCCGCCGCGGCAGGGCGACTGGCCAGTGGAGGCCGCGCTGGACCTGGACATGGCCTCCGCCGCCTGCGCCCAGTGCAAAATCCTGCTGGTAGAAGGAGACGACGCGTCCTTCGAAGCGCTCGGCACCGCGGTGGACACGGCCGTGAAACTCGGCGCGACGATTGTGTCGAACAGCTACGGCGCACCGGAAAGCCATTGGTCCGGCGATTTCGCCGCGCATTACCGGCATCCCGGCGTGGCGATTGTCGCGTCGAGCGGAGACGGCGGATTCGCGGCGCCGAGCGCGCCCGCGGTGTACTCAAGCGTCGTCGCGGTCGGCGGCACCTCACTGTCCAAAGCGGACAATGCGCGCGGCTGGACCGAATCGGTGTGGAAGGGCGCGTCGAGCGGATGTTCGGCCTGGGTCCCGAAACCCGCGTGGCAGAAGGACCCGAACTGCCCCGGCCGAACCGTCGCCGATGTCGCCGCGGTAGCCGATCCCGCCACCGGACCCGCCGTGTACGAGACCACAGTCCTCCACGGCTGGACGGTAGTCGGCGGCACCAGCGCTTCTGCCCCGTTCATCGCCGGAGTCATTGCTTTGGCCGGACACCATGATCAGTATCCGGACGCCTCGCGGCTGTACGCGGGGAAACTCTACGACGTCGTCGGCGGAGACAATGTCGTATTCGAGGAATGCGGCGACTATCTCTGCACCGGCGTCCCGGGATACGACGGCCCGACCGGTAATGGAACCCCTAACGGACTAGCTGCTTTCTGACCGTCCACAACGGATGCGCGACCGCCGCGACCACCTGCGTCCCCGCCGCCGCAACCAGCCCGACGGTGGGGGAGCAGGCGGCTAACGGCCCGGCAACGGCGTTTCCGAGCGCTATCCCGGCGATCTTGATGCTGGCCGCCGTGGTGAACACCTGAGCCCGCAGTTCCGGCGGCGCTTCCCGATGTCGAACCGCGAACAACGACGCCAGTTGCGGCCCTTCGCCGATTCCCGTGAGCGCCACCGCAAGCACCAATAGCGGCGCGTTCGGTGCCACCGCCGCCCCCGCTAAACCAAGTCCAATGGCGACAGTGCTCAACTGCACCGCGCGATCCGGCGAGTACGACCGTCGCGAGAGAACCGCGTTCGCCAGCAACGAGGCGACCGACAAGCCGACGAGCAACAACGTCCCGTATCCCGCGCTGCCAAGCCGCTGCTCGCCGATCAATGGATAACAGACGAACGCCATCCCGACCCCGACGCACGACAACGTCGAGGTCGCAGTCGACTGTCGCAACGCAGGATTGCGGACCAGAACCGTTGCCGCTTCAAAGAATTTCGGCCGCTGCCCTTCACTGTTGCGGGGGAGCCGCCACGCGAACGGCACCGCGATCAACGTCAGCACTCCGGCCACGACCATCGCAACCGGAGCCCCCGCAGCTGTAGCGAGCACTCCCGCGAGCCCCGGTCCGATGAGTGCCGCCGCAGTGAACGTCATCGCGTCGAGGGTGCTCGCCCTGCCGAGTTTCGGCGCGGGTACCAACGCGGGGACCTGTGCCGTCCACCCGCCTCCGATCGCCGGCGCCAGCAACCCGGTCACCACGGCAATCCCCACCATCAGCGCAAACGGCACCGCCCCGAACAGCGCGGTGATCGCAGCCAACCCCGCCGCGTACCCGATCAGCCCCACCGCGAGGATCCGGCCCGGCGCGCGTGACCGGTCCAGGAGCGCACCCAGCACCGGCCCGCCCACCGCCGCCGCGACAGTGAGCCCGGCCAGCAGTGTCGACCCCGCGACCGCCCCCGAGGCACCCACGCCGAGCAGCAGCACCGCCGGACCGGACAACTCGTCACCAGTGCGCGCAGCCGTCGCCCCAATGAGATACGCCGTGAACCTGTAACGGCTTGTCACCGATGAGATGTTACAGTGGCGCATGCCTGGAACGCAGCCGGATTTCGCGGGCCGCTCCGCTCGGGACGCTGTCCGCCGTGCCGTAGCGCTGCTCGATGTGCTGCTGACGGCGGACCCGTCGCCGGATTCGGTCGCCGCAGTACTGGTCGAGCACGGCGAGCCGCGGCCTCAGTTGTCCGCGCGCGAGGTCGCTGAGTTACGCGCCGCCGCGCTGGAACTGCGGGAGGTCTTCGCCGCCCCGGACGCCGCTTCGGCCGCCGAGGTGCTGAACGCCCTGTTCGCCGCCTACGCCGGACCTCCGCGCCTGACCGCGCACGACGACGACTTCGGCTGGCACCTGCACGTCGACTCGTCCGACGACGGCCCGTGGGGAGCCTGGCTGATCACGTCCTCGGCGCTGGCCCTGGCCACTCTGCTGGCCGACCGCCAAAGCGTCCCCGGCGGCCTGTGCGCGTCGCCGTCGTGCGGAAAACCCTTCGCGCACCTAGGCGGTGGAAGCCCACGTCGCTACTGCTCTTCGCGTTGCGCCACAAGGGAACGCGTCGCCGCCCACCGCGCCCGGCTAACCTGATCACCATGGAAACCCTTTCCTTGGCGGCATTCACCAGCTTTGTCCGCGCCAACCCGCTAGGCGTCGTCGCCACCACCGCCGCAAACGGCCATCCTGAAGCAGCGCTGGTCAGCTTCGCCGTCACCGAGGACGGGTCGCTGCTGTTCAACGCCAACCTCAGCACCCGCAAGGTCGCCAACCTCCGCGCCAACCCGCGCGCGGCCGCGGTGATCGGCTGTACCGGGTCGATTTCGGTGCAGGCGGAGGGCCCGGCAGTCATCGAATCCGGCGCTGCCCGCCGCGAGGCCGGCCAGATCTATCTGGACCAGTTCCCTGGCTCCCGCGCGCTTGACGAGGCCTTCGCCCTCATCCGGCTGACTCCGGATTGGCTGCGCTCCTACGACGCCAGCGCCGAACCGGCCCGCGTTATCGAGACCTGGAAGTAACCGCCCGCCGTACCAACGCAGGCACCGCGACCGCAACCCGCCGCCCGTTGCCGACGACCGCGCGGCGGTTCAGCACGGCGTAGTCCATCGCCTCGATCTCGTCCAGAATGCCCTCGTACAACGTGATAGCCGTCCGCACGCAAGGCCGAGATTCCGGCCGCAGCAACGGAATCCCCGCCTCAGCCCGCCGATACACCGCCCGAGTCCGCGAAACCGCCACCGCAAGCGCCGCCCGCACCCGAGGATCCAGCCGCCCGCTCCGCCGAGCGTCCAGCAACCTCGCCCGATCCACCCCGAACGCCGCCAGCTCCTCCGTCGGCAAATACAACCGCCCACGGTCGAGATCCTCGCCGACATCGCGCAGGAAATTGGTCAGCTGAAACGCTTCCCCCAACGCCGCCGCGCTAGGCGAAGCCTCCTCCAGCGGCACAACAGTCCCGAACACCGGCAGCATCTGCAGCCCGATCACACAAGCCGAACCGTAGATGTACTCGCCAAGATCGGCGTAAGTCGCGTACTCGGAAACCGTCAAATCCATCCGCATGGAACGCAGAAACGCATCCACCAAAGCACGCCGGATTTCGTAGCGGGACACCGTATCCGCGAGCGCTGCCAGCACCGGGTCGGCCGGGACGCTCCCGTCGTAAACCTCGTCGACGAGCCCGGCGACCTTGTCCAGCGCGACCGCCGGATCGGTGCCGGGCTCGGGGTTGTCGACCAGTTCGTCGGCCATCCGCGCGAAGCCGTACAGCGCGTGCGCGGCCGGCCGAGCCCGCGCCGGAAGCAGCCGCGTGGCAAGGAAAAACGTGCGGCCGTGGTAGGCGTTGATGCGCCGGCATTCCGCATAAGCAGCACGCAGCGCGGGTTCGGCGATGCCGGCCGCGTCGAGTTCGCTCACCGGCCGGTGATCCTTTCCGCGGCGAGCCGTCCGGAGATCAGCACGGGCGGAATGCCGACGCCGGGCGTCGTTCCGCATCCGGCGAGCACCACGTTTTCCGCCGCCCGCACCAGGTTCGCGGGCCGGAACGGGCCGGTCTGGCTGAAGGTGTGCGCGAGCGAGAACGGCGTCCCGGCAGCCAACCCGCGCGCCGCCCAGTCGGCCGGAGTCAGCTGTTCGTCCACAATAAACTCTTCGCGGAACCCGGTGAGCCCGCGCGATTCCAGCGTACGCAGCAATTCTTCGCGATAAGCCGGGCCGACGCGCGCCCAGTCGATCGGGCCGGTGTTCAGGTTCGGGGCCGGAGCGAGCACGGAGACGATCTCGCCGCCGTCCCCGGCGAGCGACGGCTCTGTCGCGGTCGGGCGTGTGACCAGCAGCGACGGATCGCTCATCAGCTTGCCCTCGCGGACAATCTCGGCGAAGGTCCGTTCCCACGCCTGGCCGAAGAAGATCGTGTGGTGGTCCAGTTCCGGCCACGAACGGTCCGCGTGCCCGTGCAGCACGAAGGCCGACGGCGAGTACTTCAACGGCAGCACACGCCGCGGACGCGCGCCGATCAGCCGGTACGCCGCCGAAAGCTCTGTCGCGAGCACTACGGCGTCACACTCAATACGCTCGCCCGAACGCGTGCGTACAGCGCGTACGCGCGACGACACCCGCTCAAGCCACGCAGCTTCCGTACCAAACCGCAGCTCGGCTCCAGCGCGCGTCGCAGCGTCGGACATCGCGCGGGCGATCGCGCCCATGCCACCGCGCGGGTAGAAGACGCCGCCGACAGTGTCCATGTACGCGATGACGCCGTACGCGCCGAGCGCACGCGTCGGGTCGAGACCTGCGTACAGCGCCTGAAAGGAGAAGAGCCGCCGTACGCGCTCGTCGCGTAAGAAGCTGGCGACGCGCGGCCCTAACCGGCCGAAGCCGCCCAGCGCGGCGAGCTTCACCAGTTCCGGACGGACAAGGTCCAGCGGCGAATCGAAGTTCGCGCCGATGAAGTGGTCCTTCTGTGCCGCGTACAGCTCGGTGAGCCACCGCCGCAGCCGCCGGTAGCCGTCCGCCTCGGCCGGACCGGCGAACGACCGGATCTCGGCTTCCATCGCGTCGCCGTCGGTGTGCACCGCGAGCGAGCTGCCGTCGGCGAAGCGAGCCCGGTACGCCGGATCGAGCCTGGTCAGCGGCACGGTGTCGGCCAGCGATTCGCCGACCGCGTGCAGCGCTTCGTCCACCAGCTCCGGCATGGTCAGCACGCTGGCCCCGGTGTCGACCGCGTTCGCGCCGAAGTCCTGCTGCCCGGCCCGTCCGCCGGGCGTCTTCTGCTGCTCCAGCAGCGTCACCCGGCGTCCCGCCCCGAGCAGGTGCAGCGTCGCCGAGAGCCCGGCCAGCCCCGCGCCGACGACCACCACGTGGTCGGCGTGCCCGTTCACCGTCCGCATCAGAAGTTCCGCTGGGTAGCCAGCCGGATCAGCCCGGCGAGCGCCGACGGGGCGGGCTCGGCCAGGTGCGCGCGTTCCAGCGCGGCGTTCGCGGAGGCGGTCAGCTCGTCGATCTGGCGTTCCACCGCGGCGACCGCGCCGACCGAGGTCAGCGCCTCGCGGACCTGGTCCACGGTGCCGTTGGTCAGATCCGCGGCCCCGATCGCGTCGGCGATGACCTTGGCCGCGGCGTGGTCGCCCTTCTCCGCGGCCAGCTGCAGGCCCAGCGCCACGAGCAGGGTGCGCTTGCCCTCGCGCAGGTCGTCGCCGGCGGGCTTCCCGGTCACCGACGGGTCGCCGAACACGCCGAGCAGGTCGTCGCGCAGCTGGAAGGCCACGCCCACGTCGCCGCCGAACTCCAGCAGCGTGGCGATCAGCCGCTCGTCCGCCCCGGCGAGCGAGGCACCGAGGTGCAGCGGGCGCTGGACGGTGTACGCGGCGGTCTTGAGCCGGTCGATCCGCAGCGCGGCCTCGGGCGAAGCGTCGCCCACCGCCTGCGTGCGGACGTCGAGGTACTGCCCGGCGAGGACCTCGGTGCGCATCGCGCGCCAAGCCGGCCGAGCCGCCGCGATCGTGGCCGCGGGCAGCGGGGCCTCGGCGAACATGTCGTCGGCCCAGGCCAGCGCCAGATCGCCCACCAGCACCGCGCTGGCCAGCCCGAACACCGAAGGCGAACCGAGCCAGCCGCGGTCGGCGTGCAGTTTCTCGGCGGCCACGTGCACGGTCGGCCTGCCGCGGCGCGAGTCAGAGGAGTCGATGAGGTCGTCGTGGATCAGCGCGCACGCCTGGATCAGCTCCAGGCTCGCCACCGCCTGCAGCGCGCCCTCAGCGAGCGGACCGGAGGCCGCGCCACCCGCGCCGCGCCAGCCCCACCAGGCGAACGTCGGGCGGATCCGCTTGCCGCCGCCCAGCACGAAACCGGACAGCGCCTCGATCCCGGCCACGACGCTCGGCTCGGTGCGCAGGATCTCGGTCCCCGCCCGGCCGAGGAAATCGGCCAGCGCACGCTCCACGTGCAGGGGGAGATCGGCGTCGAATCCGGGCGCGTCCATGCCTTCATCCTCCGCGACGAGGGCGGCCGGGGTCACGCCGGGCGCCCCCGGATGTGGCGCACCAGACGCGCTCAGCCGCTCCGGAACGCGTCAGGACGCCCGCTCGCCGCGAAGTACTCCGCCGCCTCTATCGGTCCGCGCGGCCGGTAGCCGGGTTCGAGGCAGCCCGCGTACCAGTCCTTCGCGAGATGCCACAGCGCGTCGAGCCCGAGCACCTCGCCCGGACTGTCCACACAGGACTCGGCGCAGTACAGCCGCTGCTTCCCGCGATCGCCCGCCAGCTGGTCGGGCGAGGCCGGGAAGTACGCGACCTGCGCGCCCTCAGGCGGCCGGTCCCGCCGCACGACCAGCGCGGACGGCTCGCCGCAGCCCGGACAGCGCGTCGCCACCAGCACCTCGGGCTCGCCGGAGACGAGGTGCGGGATCGCGAACGAATCCCAGGCGCACCCGCCCCACCACATGGTGTGCTCGCCCATCACCGCGAACCCGAGCGGGACCGCCGCGAACGGCGCGGCCAGCGCCACGTGCTCGCATTCGTCGAGCCACAGCCATCTCGGGTCGGCCATCCGGTGCAGCGCCTGTTTCGCCACCGCGAGCGACCCGTGCGCGGCGTCGGCCAGTTCGGGCGCGGTGGGCGGGCGGCCGCGGGAAGCGAACGCGCGGTAGACGGCCACGCGCACGTCTTCGTCCCAGGCCAGATCGTCTTCACTGCTCATGGGCTCGCCTCCCCGGAGGGTTCGCCCCTGACGGTACGCCGCGTGGCCAAGCCCACCCGTCAGCTCTGCCGCGGGTCGAGGCGAGCCACTACCATTTCACCCCATGACGTCGGTGATCGAAAGGCTGCGGGGGGACGGGCCCGCGTTCTCCGTCGAGTTCTTCCCGCCCCGCGACGAGGCCGACGAGGCCGTCCTGTGGAAGGCGATCCGCGAGCTGGAACCGCTGGACCCGGCGTACATGTCGATCACCTACGGCGCGGGCGGTTCGAGCCGCGACGGCACCATCCGCAGCATCGCCCGCGTCGCCACCGAAACCACGCTCTGCCCGATGGCCCACCTGACGGCGGTCGACCATTCGGTGTCCGAACTGCGGAACGTGATCGGCTGGTACGCGGCGGTCGGCGTGCGCAACATCCTCGCCCTGCGCGGCGACCCGCCCGGCGACGTCTACGGCGACTGGGTGCCGCACCCCGAGGGCCTCGCCTACGCCGAGGAATTGGTCGAACTGGTCCGCTCGCTCGGCGACTTCTGCGTCGGCGTCTCGGCGTTCCCGTACGGCCACCCGCGTTCGGCGGACCTGGAAACGGACACGAAGCACCTGGTCCGCAAGTTCCGCGCGGGAGCGGATTTCGCGATCGCGCAGCTGTTTTTCGAGGCCGAGGACTTCCTGCGGCTGCGCGACCGGGTCGCGGCCGCGGGCTGCGACGCGCTCGTGCTGCCCGGCATCATGCCGCTGACCACGCTGCGGACGCTGCACACCACGATCAAACTCTCCGGGGCCCCGGCGTCGCAGCGGCTGCTCGACCGGCTCGAACCGTTCTCCGGCGACCCCAAGGCGTTCCGCGCGGCCGGCCTCGACTGGGTCACCGAACTGTGCGAGAAACTGATCGCCGAAGGCGTGCCCGACCTGCACTTCTACACCTTCAACCGGTCCAAGGCGACGCGCGAGGTGGTCACCCGGCTCGGACTGGTGCCCGCCCGCGCGTAACTGCGTGGGCTCTGGGCGCCCCAGGCCGGTAGCGTGCCGGACATGGCTTCCACCGAACAGAGCGTTCCGGAGATCTGCGACCGGTACGTCGACGATTACGTGGCCGTGGACCCGGTCGCGGCCACCATGCTCGGCGTCGCGGGCTACGACGACCAGCTGACCGACTATTCGCCCGCGGGCCACGACGCCCGCGCGGACCTGGCGCGGCGCGCGCTGGCCGCGGTGACCGCCGCGGAACCGGCGGACGCGGGGGAGCGGGTCGCGAAGGCCGTCTTCAGCGAGCGGATCGGCCTCGAGCTGGAGATCCACGACGCGGGTCTCGACGCCGCTTCGCTCAACGTGATCGAGAGCCCGGTGCAGGGCCTGCGGATGGTCTTCGACCTGATGCCGACCGACACCCCGGACGACTGGGCGAACGTCGCGGCCCGGCTGCCGAAGGTGCCCGAGGCGCTCGCCGGCGTCCGCGCGTCGCTGCTGGCCTCCGCCGACAAGGGGCAGGTTTCGGCGCTGCGGCAGGTCTCGAAGGTCGCCGAGCAGTGCGAGACGTGGGCCGGGCTCAAGGACGGCCCCGGGTTCTTCGCCAGCATGGTCGCCGGCGCGGGTGTCGATTCGCTGAAGTCCGATCTGGCCGCGGGCGCGCGGGCCGCGGACGAGGCGTTCGCGGAGTTCGCCGGATTCCTGCGCGCCGAACTCGCCCCGAAGGCCCCGGTCAAGGACGCCGTCGGCGAGGACACCTACCGGCTGTGGTCGCGCTACTTCATCGGCGCGGAGCTGGACCTGCGCGAGGCGTACGAGTGGGGCTGGCACGAATTCTCGCGGCTGGAAACGGAAATGCGCGCGGTCGCGAACCGCATCAAGCCCGGCGCGACGCCCGCGGAGGCCGCCGCGGTGCTCGACGCCGACCCGCGCTACCGCGTCCAGGGCCGCCCACAGTTCGAGGCGTGGATGCAGCAGCTGTCCGACGACGCGCTGAAGTCGTTGCGCGGCAAGCACTTCGACATCCCGGACCGGTTGATGGCGCTGGAGTGCAAGATCGCCCCGCCCGGCGGCGGCGTCGGCGCGTACTACACCGGACCGAGCGAGGACTTCAGCCGTCCCGGCCGGATGTGGTGGTCGCTTCCCGCGGACCGCAACGAATTCACGACGTGGCGCGAGGTTTCGACGGTCTACCACGAGGGCGTCCCCGGCCACCACCTGCAGATCGCGACCGCGGTCAACCAGGCCGAGACGCTCACGAAGTACCAGCGGCTCATGACGTTCATCTCGGCGCACGGCGAAGGCTGGGCGCTGTACGCGGAACGCCTGATGGAAGAGCTGGGCTACCTCTCGGACGACGGCAACCTGCTGGGCATGCTGTCCGAGCAGATGTTCCGCGCCGCCCGCGTCGTGGTCGACCTCGGCATGCACCTGGAGCTGGAAATCCCGGCGGGCACCGGATTCCACGAGGGCGAGCGCTGGACGCCCGACCTGGGCCTGGAGTTCATGCTGACCCGCACGATCACCGACCACGCGCACATCCACGACGAGATCGACCGCTACCTCGGCTGGCCGGGCCAGGCCCCCGCGTACAAGCTCGGCGAACGCCTGTGGCTCGCGGCCCGCGACGACGCCCGCGCGCGGCAGGGTTCGGCGTTCGACATCAAGCAGTTCCACACCAAGGCCCTGCAAATGGGCGGCATGGGGCTGGACACGTTGCGAGAGCAGTTGGCGCAGCTGGACTGAGACTGCTTTCCCGGGCCGGTGTTTCCGCACCGGCCCGGGTGTCTATCACGCATGGTTACCGCTCAGCTCATCAAAACCGCCCGGTTGAACCTGCTGCCGCTGTCCGTCTCGCATGCCGAAGAGATGGCGTCGGTGCTGTCCGACCCGGTCCTGCACACGTACATCGGCGGCGCTCCGGACTCGTTGGCAGCTCTCCGTTCGCGCTACCGGCGGATGACCGCGGGCTCGCCCGATCCGGCGGTGTCCTGGCTGAACTGGGTGATTCAGCTGCGCGATTCCGGCCTGGCGGGCACTGTTCAGGCGACGATCGACGGTTCTGTCGCCGAAATCGCCTGGGTGGTGGGAACTCCGTGGCAGGGCCGGGGCATCGCCACCGAAGCCGCGCGAGCGCTGGTCGGCTGGCTGGTCCAGCAGCCGGTGGACGCGATCGTCGCCCACATCCACCCGGAAAACCGGGCCTCCGCCGCCGTGGCCGCCGCGATCGGGCTCACCGCCACTGACGAGTGGCAGGACGGCGAAATCCGCTGGCGCCGCACGCCGCAAACCCGTTGATCGTCTCCGCCGCCTCTGGTTAAGCTCCCGTCCGTGCAGTGGCTTCTCGTCGTCATCCCACCACCAGCCTCCTGAGCGGGGCAGTTTTCGCCGCGTGCGCCCGAAATCGGGCCCGCGGCCACCGGATGACGTCCTGAACCGGCCTACGCACGCTGCCCCGCGTCGTCGATTTCCGTTTCCTTCGACGCAGGAGCCCACTTCCGAATGTCTGTTCTCGTACCTTCGCGCGCCCGCTCGTCGGCCGCCCTCGTCGTAGCCGGTGTGCTCTGGGGAACCGGCGGCCTGTCCGGCTCGCTGCTCGCCCAGAAAGCCGGCCTGCACCCGCTGGCCGTCGCCACCTACCGCCTGCTCATCGGCGGTGCCGCGAGCGCGGTCTATGTCGCCTTCACCGGCGGACTTCGCCTTCCCACCAAGCAAAACTGGCGCCGTCTCGTCCTCATCGGCGCACTCTTCGCCCTCTTTCAAGCCAGCTACTTCGCCGCTGTCGCACTCAGTTCGGTCAGCACGGCGACGATGACCACGATCGGTGCTGCACCCGTTGTGCTCACTGTGTTTTCCGCCGTTCGGCACCGCCGCGCACCCCGGTTGTGGACGCTGGTGTCCGTCGGCGGCGCGGTCGCGGGGCTGGTGCTGCTGCGCTGGTCGCCGGAAAGCGCGACGTCACCCGTCCGACTGGTCGGCGGTCTCGGCTTCGCATTGCTCGCGGCGACCGGGTTCGCCGTGCTCACACTCGTCACGGCGAAGCCCGTCGACGGCCTCGATCCGTTGGCTACCACGGCCTTCGGCTGCCTGACCGGCGGTTTGCTGCTGACGCCCGCCGCCCTGTGGCTCGGCATGGGCCTTCCCGCCAGCGCTGACGTGCTCCTGCTGGCCTTGTATTTCGGCGTGGTCCCGACAGCCGTCGCGTATGCCGCGTACTTCCGCGGCCTCGGCGGTGCCCACCCGGTGCTGGGCGCGTTGTCCGCGCTGCTCGAACCGCTTACCGCGTCCGTGCTTTCGGTCGTTTTCCTGCACGAACGGCTGAGTGCGTTCGCGTGGGGCGGCGCGGTGCTGCTCATCGCCGCGCTCGCGGTCGGCTACTGGCGGCCCGAGCCCCGGTGAACATCATTCACGGACTGTCCGCATTTTTGGAGATTTTGCCACGAACGGGTGACGGATTCCGCTACGGTGCCGCGCATGATCACCGAAAACCGAATATTCCGGGCATCGCCGCTGGCTGCTGGGGTGGCTCTGCTGGCGTTGCTCGCGGGCTGCGGCGGCTCGACCGCGGGCACCGCCGCCGCGGATTCTCCCACCTCCGAAGCGAAACCCCCGATCACCGACCCCGCGGTGCAGGCGGCGGCCCTGCGAACCGTGGATCCGTGCGCGCTGCTGGACAGCAAGACCCTCGGCGGCGTCGGCGCCCTGGACCAGTCGAGCGTTTCCTCCTCCGAATGGGGCGAGTGCAGCGTCGACGTCAAGGACTCCGGCGGCAAGACCGTCGAGCTGGTGCTGCGCGTCGGCGACCAGATGATCCTGTCGAAGGACCCGTCCGAGAAGCTCGAAGGCCTTCCGCTGGTCGTCGACAACGACAAGCCCGGGTCGTGCTGGGTCTCGGTCGTGACGTCGTTCGAACAGTCGCTGGGGATCACCTTCCAGACCAAGTCCCCTGGCGACGCCTGCGCGCCCGGCCGCGCGGCGCTGACCAAGGTCGTCCAGGCCCTGCACGGGACTCCGCCGCAGTACAAGCAGGTGCCTGGCTCTGTGCTGAAGACCGACCCGTGCGCGGCGGCGGGCAAGCAGGCCGTGGATACCGCGCTCGGGAAGAAGTCCTTCGTGGAGCCCAAGAGCCTGCACGAATGCGACTTCTGGTCCGGCGACGGCACCCACTACCCGCAGGTGTCGGTGCATCTGTACCAAGGCCTGCCCGCCGACGCCGGGGACGGCCAGCCCGCCGACCTCGGCGGCGGCGTCACGGCCATCCAGAAGAAGGACGCGGACAGCAGCGTGGTCAGCTGCGACGCGACCTGGCGCAAGGTCGAGACCCCGAAGGAGGACGAGGCTCACGGGTACGGCGAGATCGTCTCCGTGCAGTTCAGCGGCGAGCCCGAAAGCGGCCTCGACACCGCCACCGCCTGCACGAAGGCGGTCGCCGTGGCCAAGACTGTGGCACCGTCGCTCGGCCACGCCTGATCGCTGGCGCGCACGGCCTCTGGGGGCCGTTTCTTGCAGTAGCTGAGCGCGCCGCACGCCCGGTCCGGCACTGGGCGTGCGGCGTCCTACGCCTCTTCGAGCGGCAGCGACCGCCCGAGAATCGCGAACGGCCGCGGATCGCCGGTGAACTGGTAGTCGCGCAGAACGTCGACGAACCCCATGCGCCGGTACAGCTTCCACGCCCGGCTCGTGCCCTCCGGCGTGGAGAGCAGGACGTTCGCGCTGGGGACGCCGTCGAGCAGCCGGCGCAGCAGGTCCTCGCCGATCTGCTTGCCCTGGTTCTCCGGGCGCACGTGGATCTCGGTGAGCTCGAAGTAGTCCGTCAGCCAGCGCTCGGCTTCCTCCGTACCCGCGCGGCGGGTGAGGCCGTGCCGGACCTGCTCGTGCCACCACTGTCCCGCGCGGCCCTTGTAGCCGTACGCGACTCCTAGCAGCACGCCGTTGTCGTCGAGGGCCGCCATGCAGCGCCAGCCTTCACGCAGCGCATGGGTGAGCCACATCGGCGCGCGCTGTTCTGCGGTGCCCTCGGGGTAGTGCATCGCGTTCACGTAGATCGCCAGCGCTTCCGGCAGCCGGGAGCGGAACTCGTCGGCGGAGAGCTGCACGTACCGGGAGCACCCGGAGGAGGACATGGCGGTCACAGTCGCCCATCCTCCCCTTCGCCCGCCAGCTCGCCAGGGGTGCCCCCGGTGAGCGTGACGAGCGCGTCGAACGTGGTCGGGAAGACCGATTTCGGATGCCCCGCCGCGGCCCAAACCTCGGGATGCTCGCGCAACGCCGTGTCCACGAGTGTCACGAGCCGCTCCGGATGCCCGACCGGAGCGACGCCCCCGATCGGTTGTCCCGTGTGCTCCCGGACGAACGCCGCGTCCGCCTTGCCGACCTCCGCGACGCCCGCGAGTTCCGCCAGCCGGGACTCCTTCGCCCGATGCGCCCCCGAGGTGAGGGCAAGCAACGCGACCTCAGCCCCGTCGGTCGTGCGGGCCCGGAAAACGAGACTGTTGGCAATAGCGCCGACCGGCACGCCGAGCGCCTCCGCGGCCTGCGCGGCAGTGCGCACCTCGGCGGGCAGCACCCGCACTCCGTCAGCGGCGGCGTGCTGCCCGGCCTCGCCCAGCGCGGCGGTGACCTTGGCGACAGCGGGATGGTCGTGGGTGCTCACCCGGTTATGAGACCACGTCGGTGCAGCCGTGTCCCGCACCACGCGCCCCGATTCCACCGGCGGGGTTGAGCGGATTCGCCGGCGCGGCTACTCTGGAAACAGATCGAACAGACGTTCGATACCCGGTGGGAGCGCACCGGCCGGTCCCGGGGTGGGGGAAGCACCTCGGGCACCCGGCCGGGCCCACCCGAGCAGGAGGAGGGTCGCCATGTCCGTCTCGGTCGTGTCCCCCGCGGACCGTGCTCCAGAGGGACGCCCAGACCGGCTCGGCGCGGTAGGCGAACAGCTGACGTTCGGCGCGGCGGTGCAGCCGGGGAGTACTGCAGGGAGCGCCTCGAAGAGTGCTGAGGGCGCTTCTGCCCCGGCCGCTTCGGCGGTCGGCGCTGCCCGGCGTGCTGCTCCGGCGCCCGACCCCGCGCTGCCCTTTGCGTCGAAGGACCTCTCCGCCGCGCCATCTACCAGTCCCGCTCTTCAGCCCGAGACCATCCCGGCGGGCTCCCCGGCATCAAGGCTGGCGGAGAACCGCTCCACCGCACTGCCTGCGGCAGGGGATGGTTCCCTTTATCAGCCAGAGCTCCTCCCCGCAGTTTCCCCAGCCGCCGAGCCGTCGGAGAGCATCTCTGCCGCGGCGGCCAACCCCGCACCCCAGCCCGAGCGCACCCCGGCCGATTCCCCAACCCCCAGGCCCACCGTGCACCACGTCCCCGAACCCGCCCTGCCCAGCTCTCCGCCCCCGAGACAGGTCGTCCACCGCACCCGAGCCGCCGTCCGTCCCTCCGCCGAACCGTCCGCCCGTCGCTCCGGCGCCCAGGGCCAGCCGCAACTTCCGCTGTCCCTGCGCCCGCCGACCCCGCCCGAAGCGGTCACCCTCCTCGCCCAGGCCAACCGCGGACTCGACCACGCGGAAAACGAACGAGACCCGGCCGAACGCTTCATCGGCGCCTACCTCGCCGCCCTGCGCGGCGCGGGTGCGGTGCTCGCCGTCCGGGGCCGTCCGCGCCGGGGACGGGGCCGGCCGGCCAGCGGGTGGGTGCTGCTCGACGCCGTCGCCCCCGAACTGCGCGAATGGTCGGCGTTCTTCGCCGACCACTCCGAAACCCGGGCCGCCGCCGAAGCGGGCATCACCGGCCGCGTCACCGCCGAACTGGCCGCGGGTCTCCTGCAGGCGACCGCCCAGTTCCTCGAATTGGTCCGCCGGGTCGTGCACGGCCTGCCGATGTCCGGGGAAGCCCATGTCGCGTGAACTCGGCACGGTCGACCACGGCCGGTTGCTCGAGGCGTTCTCCGCAGAGGCGCGGCTGCTGGGGGAGGCGGCGCACTCGGCGTCGCCCGATTCGCCGGTGCCCACCGCCCCGGGCTGGACGTTGAACGAGCTGCTCAAGCACGTCGGCGCGGTGTACTGGCAGGTGCTCGGCTGGATCCGTGAGGGCCGCCGTCCCGAATCGTGGCGAGAGCCCCTTCCCGGCCAGCCGGTGGTCGATTTCTACTCCGCCGCCCGCACCGAACTCGAGCTCGAACTGGCCGACCACGACCCGGCCTCCCGAGCCGCCACCTGGTGGTCCGCCGACCCGACCCACGGTTTCTGGCGCCGCCGGATGCTCCACGAAACCCTCGTGCACCGAGTCGATGCCGAAAACGCGGCCGGAGCCGGCGACTCGACAGTCCCGGACGACCTGGCCGCCGACGGCGTCGACGAGGCCCTCACCCTCTACTTCGGACACAAGCTCACCACCATGGGCATCTCGGGAACCCGAAACGGCACAGTCGGTTTCCATACCGGAGGCCACAGCTGGATCGCGAGAGCGGGCCCCGGCGAAACAGAAGCCTGGCGCTGCTCTCCGCGGGACGCCGACGCCGCGGACGCGGTAGTCACCGGCTCGCCCGAGAACGTGTACCTCTGGCTCTGGGGAAGAGTCCCGGTGACCATGGTCCACACCGACGGCGACCACGAGCTGTCCGCTCAGGCCTGGGCACTGCTGCGACTGGCCACCAGGTGACCGCCTAGAACCGAAAGCGGGGAAGCTTCTCGGTTTCTCACCGGCCACCTGGCGATCCGGCTGTGCCGGCAAGCGCGATACCCCCGCGCTTGCCGGCACAGTTCTTTCACCCGATCCGGCCAGCCGGCGATCCGCCGTTTTTGTCGGACCTCCCCGTTACCGTGGCGACATGGCACCACGTCTGGTCAACCTGGCCATCGCCGCAGAAGAACCAGCACGCCTGGCCCGATTCTGGTCCGAACTCCTGGGCTGGCACACCACCGCCGAATCCCCGGACGAGGTCACCGTCCACCCGTCACCCGGCGACGGCTGCGATCTCACCCTGGTCTTCGTCCCGGCCTCCCGCCCGAAGACCACCAAAAACCGGCTCCACCCAGACCTCTCCAGCACCTCCGCCCAGAACCAGCGCGAAACAGTCGCCCGAGCCGTTTCCCTAGGCGCACGCCCCATCGACATCGGCCAGCGCAACGTCCCGTGGATCGTCCTGGCCGACCCCGAAGACAACGAGTTCTGTGTGCTGGAACCCCGCCAGGAATACGCCAATTCCGGTGCCCTGGCAGCGCTCGTCGTCGACGCAGAGGACCCCGCACGCCTAGCCCGCTTCTGGTCCCCGCTCACAGCTTGGCCCATCACCGCCGAAGAGCCCGCCATCACCACCCTGAGCAACCCCTCCGGCCGCGGCCCCACGCTCGAATTCCTCCGCGCGAAAACCCCGAAGCACGGCAAAAACCGCCTCCACCTGGAGCTAGCTCCGGCCCGCCATGACGACCCCGCCGCCGAAACCCGCCGCCTCCAAGCCGCTGGCGCCCACCTGGTCGGCCAGACCGACTTCACCGACCCGGAAGACAACGAATTCCGCCTGCTCGCCCCACGCTGATCCGCGGCACGTTTCCCGCAGATCACGCATTCCCGGGCACCCTCTGACACACCCGAAACACCACAGGACGCCCCCGGTTACGTGCGTCGGGAACGGTAAGTCCCATGGACATGCCTTCGACGCCCCGCAGCCTCCTCGCAAACGCCCTTCCCGACGAGTCGGAGCACCTCGCGCGCTCCGAATCAAACCCCAGCAACCCCAAGGAAAACCGCCCACCGGCCCGAGCCTGGCGAGTACGCGTACGCTCCGACGACTACCCCGGAACGCTGGCCCGCTTCGCGATCCGGCTAGCCGACCTCGAATGCCGCATCGTCGGCCTCACCAGACACCCCATACCCGGCGGCGTCCTGGACGAGTTCGTGCTGCGCCCCGCAACCGGTCTGCCCCAACACCTCCTGATAGACGCCCTCCGCGACGAAGGCGGCGATTGCCTGGGAATGACCGAAACCGCCCTCCCCGAACTCCGCGCACCAGCCCCCGCCCCCGAGGATTCGATCGCCGAGGCCGCCGCCCGAGAACTCCTCGCCCTGATCACGGACACCCCCGCCCCCGACCGGACGGCAGCCGCCGCGCCTGATACCGGGGAATACGGTGTTCCGGACGCAACTGCGTTCCGCGCCGACCGGGAGATGCGCGCCGAGATTCCTGCGCGCGAACGCCATGCTTCGTCCGCGTCGGCGGCTGACCAGACGCCCCGTTCTGAAGCCGACGCCAGCGAACGCTCTGCGACAAATCCGCTCCCGGGTGCGGAGAACCCGCCCGCTGATTCCGTCGTCGGAGAATTGCGCGGCCCTGGAGCAAGCGCTTTCACTGCCGATCGAGAGGCCACTTCCGGCACCGGCGTCCGGAACCCTGCTGCAGCTCAGCCGCTTGCGCTGGGGGAGTCGGATGGTGATGTCGCAGTCCGGAAGCCTGCTGCAGTCCAGCCGCTCGCGCTGGGGGAGTCCGATGGCGACGCTGCGGTCCGGGAGCCTGCCGCATCTCAACCGCTCGCGCTGGGAAAATCCGATAGCTACGCCGCAGGGCGGAAGCCTGCTGCAGTTCAATCGCTCGTGCTGGGGAAGTCTGACGACGATGCCGCAATCCGGGAGTCGACTGCCTCGGCAGCGAACGGATTCGCCGCTGTTCAGGAGACCGCAATTGGAGCCGGTACCGCGGAACCCCGTGCGGCGACTGCGCTCCCCGTCGCGGGGGAGTTGTGCATCGGGACTGGAGACCTGCGCGCCCCGGCAGCACCCGCACGCGCCGCCGTGCGAGAGGCGGCTGTCGAAACCAGCGTTTGCGGACTTCGCGATTCGACTGCAACGGCCCTCAGCGCCGCTCGCCGGGCGATTGCTGATCCCGGTTGCCGTGCTCCGATGCTGCGGTCGGTCCTGTCCGCCGACCTCGTCACGCTAGTTCCCGCGAACGAATCCAACCCGGCGCGCACGGAGGGCGGGCACCGGGCGGTCTTTCCCTTCGGCGACGGGCAGGCGTTCGTCGCGCGGCGGCGGTGGGTGGCGTTCGCCGAATCCGAACTTGCTCAGGCTGCGGCGTTCCTGGAATTACTCGCCGCGGCGGAGCAGAATCTGGCCGGGCCGATGGTGCTTGACCGTCCGGACGGGGCCGCGGTCGTTCTGCGGATCGGTACTCCGCGCGACATCGATGCGATCGGCGCGGTGCATCTTCGCTGTTCGGCGAAGACATTGTTCAACCGCTACCACACCGGGCTGCGTACGGTGCCCCGAAAATGGCTGCACCGCTTGCTCATGCCGCCGCGCGGAACCAGCTTGCTCGCGGTGTGCGGTCGGGACGTGATCGGGTTCGGACAGCTCATCCCTCAGCGCGACGGCACGGCCGAGGTGTCGCTGCTCGTCGAGGATGCTTGGCAGCGACAGGGAATCGGCACGGCGTTGCTCACTCGGCTGGTCGCCCTCGCCGGGGCGGACGGGACCACGGAACTGACCGCGGTCTGTCTTCCGGGCAACGACGCGATGGTCCGGACTGCTGCTCGCGCCGGACTGCACGTCGAAACCAGCCCGGACGACGACACGGTGCTGCGACTCCTCGCCGCCCAGACGTCCCAGACGGCTCGGATGCCCGAGACGCCCAGGGCTCCGCGGACGGTCAGCGGTTCCAGAACCAGTCTTTGCCCCGCGCCTCGCGCAGCGCCTGCTTCTTCCGGTCGGGAGTGAGCCGGTCGAGGTAGAGCTTTCCGTCGAGGTGGTCGGTTTCGTGCTGGAGGCATTGGGCCAGCACGTCGACGCCCTCGACCTCGATCGGCTCGTTGCGCAGGTCGACGCCGCGCACGACAGCGTGCTTCGCGCGGACTGTCGGGAACCACAGCTCCGGCACGGACAGGCAGCCCTCGCCGATTTCGTGCGTCTCCTCGGAGAGATGGGCGATCTCCGGGTTGATGACGTACCCGGTCAACCCGCCGACGTCGTAGCTGAACACCCGCAGCCCGACCCCGATCTGCGGTGCCGCGAGCCCCGCCCGGCCCTCCGGCTGCACGCTGTCGAGGAGGTCCTTCACCAGCGCCTCGATCTTGCTGTCGAACGTGGTCACCGGGTCGCACACGGACTTGAGCACCGGGTCACCGAAGTAGCGCAACTCGCGCATCGCCATGATCGAACGTCCTTTTGTCCACCGAGGGGCCACGAGAAGTCTAGTGACACCACCTGCTTCCCCGACGCGGGTCCGTCGCGCGCCCGCTGGCCGCGCGACGAAGACGGCCGGTCGGGCGGGACCATGGGCCGGACGCGCCCACGTTCATGGCTAGGCCGAGCAACAACCCAGGCAGTGTCAAGCTCTCAAACGAAGTCCCTTCGGCGTCGCACGGAAGCCGGCTTCCTGCAGGATCTCGGCCAGCTCAGACGTCAGCGCGTGCTCTCCGTCCGCGCGCTGGACGGCCAACTGGCCCAACCATCCCTCCCGGACCGCAGTCGACAAGGCCGCCGCGGCGGCCTGCAGCGAACCGCGTTCCTCAGTGAAGCTCAGCAAGGAGCGGCCGCCGCGTTCGACGTACAGGGCTGGGATTCCGTCGACCAGCACCGCCAGCGCTCCGGCCTTGCGCGCCGGCCGGTGTTTCGTGTCACCGGTTGCGGCGGGCCAGGACAGCGCCGCGCCGTACGGCTGTGCTGGATCCGCGGCGGCGAGAACTACGGCACGAGCGTTGTCGTTGCGGCCCGCGGCGGGTGCGGTGCTGGAGAGGGCGCGCAGCCGGTCGACTGCGCCCTTCGCGGCGAACTGGGCGGCGCCGAGACCTTCGACGACATAACCGCGGATGACCTGTCCGGTGTCTTCCATGCCGCGCAACACCTTGTAGATCCCGGAAAAACCGCCGGTGACCCGTTCGGTGTCGAGCGCGCCGCGGGTGAGGACGCCGTGCCGTTCCAGGAACGCCTCGGTGCGGGCATGTGCGCGACGCGTCGGCTCGGCCTCCCGAAGCGGGGTCAGCGCCCATCGGCCGGCCGCGGTCGGCGGCCCGGAGCGTGAGGGCATCGCCGGACGCCCGGCGCGCATGCGGGCGTACCGGCCGCGTGGTGCTTGCCGCCGCGGTTTGTGCGCGCCATGGCCGGCGACCTGCGCACGCAGCGGCGCGAGTGTGTCGCCGGTGACCAGCCCGGCCCACACCAGATCCCACAACGCGGCCAGCACGGCACCGTCGTCCGGCGGTTGCTCCAGGCCGGGGGTGACCCGGTCGACGAGCTGCCGGAAGAACAGCGCTCCGCCTTCCAACGTCGTCACGATCGCTTCGTGCAACGGGCTGGTCGGCGGATTCTCCTCGACCTCGGGCAGCAGCAGATCCGCGACGTCGGACGGAGCCAGCGCCAGCCAGCCGTCCCCGCCGGAGAGCGCGCCGCAGCCTGCCCAGGTGACCTCGCCCGCGGTGGTGAGTTCGTCGAGCAGCGCGGGGGAGTAGCCCGGCAACCGGCTGGGCAGGATCAGTGACTCCACCGCGCTCGCTGGCAGAGGCGCGCCTGCCAGTTGTTCGACCACCGACAGCACGTCGTCGGCCGTCGGCGCGGACCGCAGCCGCGCGCCGATTCCGTGCCACGCGGGCAAGAACCGGCCCAGCGCCGCCGGTTCCACGGGCTCGACCTCTGCCCGCAGCCGGGCGAGCGACGCGCGCCGCAACCGCCGCAGCACGGCCGCCTCGCAGTATTCGACGCCCACGCCATGGGTTTCCGGATGCCCGACCGGACTCAGCTCGCCGCGGACGAGCCTGCCTTCACCGGTGAGCCGGTCGAGCACACCGGTGACGACGGCTGTGCCCAGCCCGAACCGATCTGCCGCAGCGGTCGCGGAGAACGGACCGTGAGTCCGCGCGTAGCGGCCGAGCAGATCGCCCACCGGATCCGCCACCGGCTCGGTGAACGCCTCGGGCACGCCGACCGGAAGCGCGACGCCCAGCGCGTCTCGCACCCGTCCGGCGTCCTCGATGGCCAGATACCGCTCCTCGCCGCCGATGCGCACCTGGATCGCACGCCGCGCCGAGGCGAGTTCCGCCAGCCATTCCGGCTGGATCCCTCGTTCCGCGGCTTCCGTGACGGACAGATCTCCGAGGAACCGAAGCAAGTCCGCCGCGTCCTCCGCCGACCTTGCGTGCCGGTCCGGATCGAGCCGCTGCAACGACCGTTCGACCTCGGCCACGGCCTCCGGATCGAGCAGCTCGCGAATCGCTTCCGTGCCCAGCAATTCGGCCAGCAGCGCGGAATCCAGCGACAGCGCCGCGGCCCTCCGTTCGGCCAGCGGGGCGTCCGTCTCGTACAGGAACATCCCGACGTAGCCGAACAACAGGCTCCGTGCGAACGGCGACGCCGCCGGAGTCTCCACCTCGACCAGCCGCACCTTGCGCGCGCGGACGTCGGACATCAGCTCGCGCAGACCGCCGACGTCGTAAACGTCCTGCAGGACCTCGCGCATGGCCTCCAGCACGACCGGGAACCGCTCGTACTTCGCTGCCACCGACAACAGCTGCGACGCCCGTTGCCGTTGCTGCCACAACGGCGTGCGCCGCCGCGGATCACGCCGCGGCAGAAGCAGCGAGCGTGCGGCGCACTCCCGGAACCGCGCCGCGAAGACCGCCGAGCCGCCGACCTCCGCCACGATCAGCTGCTCGACCTCCTCCGGATCCAGCAGGACGTCGTCGGCTCCGATGGTGACTTCTCCGCCGTCGGCGTCGAGTGCGTCGGGCAGCCGCAGCACGATGCCGTCGTCGGAGTGCGCCACCTGGGCGTCGACGCCGCGGTTTTCCCGCAGCCGCGCGGCGATCGCGAGCGCCCACGGAGCGTTGACCTGCGCGCCGAACGGCGAGTGCAGCACGATCCGCCAGTCGCCCAGCTCGTCGCGGTAGCGTTCGAGCAGGATGACCCGGTCGTTCGGCACGTGCCGGGTCGCCGACTTCTGTTCTTCCAGATACGCCAGCAGGTTGTCGCAGGCGCGCTGGTCGAGCCCGGCCGCGGCGGCCCGGTCCCTCGCCGCCGCCGTGTCCGAAGTGGACAGTTCGCGGACGAACGCGCCGAGCGCCCGCCCCAGTTCCAGCGGGCGTCCCGCGGCGTCGCCCTTCCAGAACGGCATCCGGGCGGGCTGGCCGGGGGCGGGCACGACGATCACCCGGTCATGGGTGATCTCGGTGATCCGCCACGACGAGGTGCCGAGCAGGATCGTGTCGCCGACCCGCGATTCGTACACCATCTCCTCGTCGAACTCGCCCACGCGCGAGCCGGGTTTGCCTTCGTCGCCCGGCGTCATCACGGTGAACAGCCCGCGGTCCGGGATGGTGCCGCCGGAGGTGACGGCCAGCCGCTGCGAACCCGGCCGCCCGTGCAGTTCGCCGCCGACCCGGTCCCACGTGATCCGCGCCCGCAGTTCGCCGAACTCCTCGCTCGGATAGCGGCCGGCGAGCATGTCGAGCACCGCGTGCAGCGCGTCGTCCGGCAGCGAGCTGAACGGAGCCGCCCGCCGGACCAGCGCCGCCAGCTCCGGCACCGTCCACGGTTCGAGCGCCACCATCGCCACGACGTGCTGGGCCAGCACGTCGAGCGGGTTGCGCGGGTACCGCACCGCCTCGATCGCCCCGGTCGCCATCCGCTCCGCGACCACCGCGCACGACACCAGATCGCCGCGGAACTTCGGGAACATCACACCGGACGACACCGCGCCGACCTGGTGCCCGGCCCGGCCGACGCGCTGCAGCCCGGACGCCACGGTGGGCGGAGCCTCGATCTGCACGACCAGATCCACCGCGCCCATGTCGATGCCGAGTTCGAGCGACGACGTGGCCACCACGCACGGCAGCCGCCCGGACTTCAGCTCTTCTTCGACGTGGGTGCGCTGCTCGCGGGACATCGACCCGTGGTGCGCCCGCGCGATGACCGGCTCCGCACCCGACGTGACACCGGACTGCCCGACCGCCTCGGCCGGGAACGAGTCGCCCTGAGACAGACCGGCCTGCTCGGACGCGAGTTCGTTGAGCCGAGCGGTGAGCCGTTCGGTGAGCCGCCGCGAGTTGCCGAACACAATGGTGGAGCGGTGCGCGCGGATCAGCTCCAGCACCCGTTCCTCGACCGCGGGCCAGATCGACGGCCGCTTCACCGCCGCGCCCGCGACCTCTTCCTGGGTGCCGATTCCGCCTTCCGACGGCAACTGCGACAGCGACGTGAGGTCGTCGAGCCGCTCCATCGGCGACGGTGCCGGGCCGTCGAGGTTCGCCATGTCCTCGACGGGCACCTCCACCCGCACCTCGATGGTCTTCGCGAGTTTCGGCTGCACGACGGTGACCGGGCGGCCGCCGGCGAGGAACGCGCTCACCTCGTCGATCGGGCGCACGGTGGCCGACAGCCCGATGCGCTGGGCAGGCTTGGGCAGCAGCGCGTCGAGCCGTTCCAGCGACAACGCCAGGTGCGCGCCGCGTTTGCCGCCCGCGACGGCGTGCACCTCGTCGACGATCACCGTCTCGACACCCTTCAGCGATTCCCGCGCCGAGGACGTGAGGATGAGAAACAGCGACTCCGGCGTGGTGACCAGCACGTCCGGCGGGGTTTTCCCGAACGACCGGCGCTCCGCCGCCGTGGTGTCGCCGGTGCGCATGCCGACCTCGATCTCCGGCGCGGGCAAGCCGAGCCGGTGCGCGGCCTGCGAGATGCCCGCCAGCGGCGCGCGCAGGTTGCGCTGCACGTCGACCGCCAGCGCTTTCAGCGGCGAGACGTAGAGGATCCGGCACCGCTCGCGCGGATTCGCCGGCGGAGGTTCCGCCGCCAGCCGGTCCAGCGCCCACAGGAACGCGGACAGCGTCTTGCCGGACCCGGTGGGCGCCACGACCAGGGCGTGCTGCCCGGCGTGTGCGGCCCGCCAGGCCCCTTCCTGCGCGGCCGTCGGGGCGGCGAAGGCTCCGGCGAACCAGGTGCTGGTCGCCGGGGTGAAGAGGTCGAGGACGTCGTTTGCCACGGGATCCATCATGCGCGGCGCCCCCGACAATTTCCGGGGCCCGGGCAGAGCGGTCCGGGCCGGATTCGCTCGTGTGGGTGAGGCGATCGGCTTAGATCGCGTACTTCCACACGGTCAGCGAATAGGCCGAATACCAGGCCCCGACCAGCACGAACACGGTCGTCGCGGCGATCATCGTGGACTTCTTGCGACCGGCCAGCCCCATCGCGACGGGCAGCAGGAGCGCGAAGTCCGGCAGCAGGAACCTCGACTTCAGGGCAGGCAGCCCGGCACTGCACAGGACCAGCACCACGACCCCCACCGCATACGCCGCCAACGGCCACGGCATCCGGCGGCCAGTCACGGAGACGACCGCGAGCGCGATCGCCGAGAGCGTCACGAGCACGACGAGCGTCTCCCACGCGTTACCCGAGGTGAAAAGCGTCTGCGTGATCCACTTCCACGCTTCGGCACCGGTGTCGAAACGCGTGTTCCAGCCGCGGAGCTCCACATCCTGCCAGCCGGTCAAACTGCCGGTCTGCACCGCGACGAAAGCCCAGTACCCGAGCAGGCCGAGCGGCGCGACGAAGACGCACACCAGCGCGTTCCACCGCTGTCGGTTCCGCCACACGTCGACGGCCGCGGCGATCACCACGACAGCGACCAGCACACACGCGGTGGACCGGGTGAGCCCGGCGAACAGCGTCGCGGTAGCAGCGAGGTACCACTTGCGTTCGAGCACGCCGACCAGCGCCCACGCGGCGCACGCGGTGAAGAGCGCCTCGGTCATCACCATGCTCTCGGCGATCGCCATCGGCGCGGCGCCCCACAACACAGCGAGCAGCAACCCCGCTCGATGGCTGTGGACGAACCGGCCGATTCGGTACATCGCCGTCGCCGCCGCGATTCCGGCGAGCGTCGACAGGAGGATGCCCGCGCCGAAGTACGACACCCCGGGCAGCTTCTCGAGCATGCCGGTCAAGGCCGGGTACAGCGGGAAGTACCCGTACGACGCGTCGGGATACGGCAGTCCGGCGGCGTCGAGCGGATTGCTCACGCCGGTGTAGCTGTGCTCCGCGATCTGCAGGTACCACCAGCCGTCCCAGGACTGCAGGCGTTCGCCCAACGGCAAGTCCCGGGGCGCGGCCATGGCGGCGAGCGCGCCGAGTCCGACCAGCCGCGCCACGAGGTACAGCACTGCCGCGTGCACGTAGCCGGAGCGGCTCCATTTGCCCGCCGCGACCCGCCATCGGTTCGCCGGACCGCTCGCCGCGGTCTGTCCGAACTGGTCTCGGCGAGTCTTGTCCACTAGCTCTGTCATTGCCTCCCCGTCCTCGGAAGACGAGACGTTCCGTTGTTTCCCGGGGTTGCGTGCGTCGCGAGTTTCGCGGGTCCGCACGCACGGTGACCGGGCACGTGGCAGCATCTCCGCCAGCGCTGCTTGAGTCGAGGGGAAATTACTGTGCGGATCCTGTCGGTGGACCTCGGGACGTCCAACACCGTTGCCGTCCTTTCCGCGCACGGCAGGCCGCCTCGCGTCGTAGAGGTCGACGGGTCGGCCAACATGCCCTCCGCGGTCTTCGCCGGGGAAGACGGCACGCTCATGGTCGGCCGGGACGCCGAACGTCGTGCGCGGCTCGACCCGACACGGTTCGAACCCAACCCTAAACGGCGCATCGACGAGCAGACGCTGCTGCTCGGCACAGACGTCGTGCCGGTCAACGAAGCGCTGGCCGCGATCCTGCGCCGGGTGCTCGACGAGACCACGCGCCAGCTCGGCGGGGAACAGCCGGACGAGGTCCGGCTCACACACCCCGCGCAGTGGGGTCCGGTGCGCCGCAACGTACTGCTGAGCGCGGCGCGGCTTGCGGGCATTCGCGGAAACGTAGTCCTCGTGCCGGAGCCGGTCGCCGCCGCGGCGCACTTCGCTTCGTTCCCTGAGCGCGCGCTGGCTCCTGGACAAGCTCTCGCGGTGTACGACCTCGGCGCGGGCACCTTCGACGTCGCAGTCGTCGGCGCGAACCAGAACGGCTACACAGTGCTCGCCGAGGACGGTCTGCCCGATCTCGGCGGCCTCGACGTAGACCAAGCGCTGATGGTCCACGTCGGACGCGAGGTGTCGCACTCGGACCCGCAGCGCTGGCAGCGACTGCTTCGCCCCGAGTCCACTGCGGACCGGCGTACGCGACGCGCGCTGCAGGAAGACGTGAAGGCCGCGAAGGAAGCACTGTCTCGGCATCCGCAGACAGAGGTGCCGATGCCGGAGCCGTTCAAGGACGTGCTCGTCACGCGCGGAGAGCTCGAAGGCTTGGTGCGTCCGGCCATGCTGCGCAGCGTGGAGCTGCTTTCGCGGACGCTGCGTTCGGCTGGGCTGACCTCGGATCGTCTCGTCGGCATCTACCTCGTCGGCGGTTCGAGCCGGTTACCGCTGGTCGGGTCGATGATCGCGGAGAAGCTCGGCGTTGTCCCGACGAGCCTTGACCAGCCTGAGACTGCTGTCGCGTTGGGTGCGCAGCATGTCGCTAAAGACGGACTGTCGATGCGTACGCAGAACGTCGAGGGCCAGGTGGCATCAGGTGCGCCGTACGCGCCGCCTGTTGCGCCACAAGGCAACTACCCGGCGTACTCGCCGACGCAGCCACAGCAGATGCCGCCGTTCCAGCCTTCGCCGGCGCCGTCCAACTTCCCGACGTACACGCCCGCTGCGCCGGAGAAGAAGAGCCGCACCAAGCTGTTGATCGGCATCGCGGCGGCTGTGGTGGTCGTGCTCGCCGCAGGGTTGACCGTGTTTCTCACGACACAAGGTTCGTCGGTGAAGACGTACACCGCTGACGAGTGCCGTACGCCGGGGCAAGCCGACTCGTCCGGACTGACCGGCTGCATGCGTCAGCTGGCCGGCAAGGTCGCTGACAACGGCGGCTGCGCTCCCGGCATGGGCAACGGTCCGGCCGCGCCGGCGAAGAGCCTCGGAGCCGCGTCGACGTGCGCCGCGCCGGGACGCGCGGGCACTCAGGTGACGTACGTGCAGGGGCAGTCGGCAGCGGAGCTGAAGCAGTACACCGACGGACTGCTGTCCTCCGCGGGCGGCGATCGCACCGAAGCGGACTGGAAGGGCAACGCCCTCGAAGGCCACTACTCGGCGGCGGCCGGGCAGTCGTCGGCGGTCCTCGTGTTCACGGTGAAGGACCGGCCCCTCGTCGGGTTCCTCTATCAGGTGAATTCCGGCGGGCAGGCGGCCACGCCGGGCGCGCTGGCCGACTACTTCGAACAGAACGTCCAGCCGGGGGAGTGATCCCCGGCGGAGCGGGAAAGCTAGCATTCGCCCGATGCGTATCACGGTGTTCCGACGGCTGATGGCCGAGGAGTTCGGGTCCGGACGCGCCGAGATGCTCGCCAAGGACCACGTGTTCAGCGGGCTCGGCGGGCGCACGGTCGAAGAGGCGCTGAACTCGGGGACGTCGGCCAAGGAGATCTGGCGAGCGGTCTGCGTCGAGTTCGAGGTGCCACCGGAACGGCGCTGACCTGGGGGTTCCGGTTCCGGAGGCGGCAGCGGGCGAAAACCTCGCCGGATGGGCGTGTCGCTGTGAACCTCGAACACCTGTTCGTCTATGGTGTTGTGCACAACGGGGTCAGCGATCCACAGATCAGTCGCCGCGCCTGGAATTGTCGGTCCCTCCCCGTAGCGTCGGACCGGACAGAGCTTGAACCCCCGGACGAGCTTGATCCGGACAACCGAACAGACACAGGCCCCAACCAGCGAGGTGGACTTCCATGCCAGCAGCACCCGACAAGGACAAGGCGCTCGAGCTTGCCCTTGCGCAGATCGACAAGCAGTACGGCAAGGGCTCGGTGATGCGCCTCGGCGAGGACAACCGCCCGCCCGTCTCCGTGATCCCCACCGGCGCGATCGCCCTCGACGTCGCGCTCGGCATCGGCGGCCTGCCCCGCGGCCGCGTCATCGAGGTCTACGGCCCGGAATCCTCCGGTAAGACCACGGTCGCCCTGCACGCGGTGGCGAACGCGCAGCGCAACGGCGGCATCGCGGCGTTTATCGACGCGGAGCACGCGCTGGACCCGGAGTACGCCAGGAAGCTCGGCGTCGACACCGACGCGCTGCTCGTGTCCCAGCCGGACACCGGCGAGCAGGCGCTGGAGATCGCGGACATGCTGATCCGCTCCGGCGCGCTCGACATCCTGGTCATCGACTCCGTGGCCGCGCTCGTGCCGCGCGCCGAGATCGAGGGCGAGATGGGCGACTCGCACGTCGGCCTCCAGGCCCGCCTGATGAGCCAGGCGCTGCGCAAGATGACTGGTGCGATGAACAACTCCGGCACCACCGCGATCTTCATCAACCAGCTGCGCGAGAAGATCGGCGTCATGTTCGGCTCGCCGGAGACCACGACCGGCGGCAAGGCGCTCAAGTTCTACGCCTCGGTCCGCCTCGACGTCCGCCGCATCGAAACGCTCAAGGACGGCGGCGAGCCGGTCGGCAACCGCACTCGCGTCAAGGTCGTCAAGAACAAGATGGCCCCGCCCTTCAAGCAGGCCGAGTTCGACATCCTCTACGGCGTGGGCGTCTCCCGCGAGGGCTCGCTCATCGACATGGGCGTCGACCAGGGCATTCTGCGCAAGTCGGGTGCCTGGTACACGTACGAGGGCGACCAGCTCGGCCAGGGCAAGGAGAACGCGCGGAAGTTCCTGCGCGACAACCCGGACATCGCCAACGAGATAGAGAAACGCATCAAGGAGAAGCTCAACATCGGCCCGCAGGTCGACGCCGAAGCCGAGGCAGTGCCCGCGCCGGTCGACTTCTGATCCGGGGAGGGGAGGGGATCGGCAGGTTCCCTCCCCGGTGCTCGGGCCGCGCGCCGGGCTCGGGCCGCGCGCCGGGCTGCCGCTGAAACCGGGGTTCCGGTGCGGTTTCGCCGCGACGGGATCTTCGGGCATGGCGGTGTTCCGGACGGAGGCGTCGGTGTCTTGCTGCCTGGCGGGGAGAGGGTTCCCTGACTGGGTGCGGGACGGCTGAGCGCGGTCGGCGGATCGTGAGTGATCGCGGTTGAGTGCGGTCGGCGGATCGTGAGCGGTTGCGGTTGAGCGCGGTCAGCGGATTGTGAGCGGCTGCGGTTGAGTGCGGTCGGCGAATCGCGAGCGGTTGTGGCTGGGTCGGTCGGCAGATCGTGAGCTGGTTGCGGCTGGTCGGTCAGCGGTTCGTGACCGATTGCGGCTAGGGCCGGTCGGCGCGGTGTGCGCAAGCCGGCTCGAGGCGGCGTGCGCGCGGGCTGCCGGTGCTGGGATTCGCTGGCGCGGAGGCTGGTCAGGGTCCGGTCCGGTGTGAGTTTCGTCGGCCGCGGTGCGGCCGGCTGAAGGCGAGACGGTGCTGAACCGGCGGTGTTCGGCACCGGGTGGAAAACGGTGTGACGGTGCCGTCGTGCGAGGGCGGCGCCGGGAACGGGAGTGCGGTCGTGGCCAGGGCACCGAAGGTCGATCCGATGGAGTTGCCTCCGGAGGAGCGGGCCAAGAAGGCCAAGGAGATCTGCTTCGACCTCCTCGCCGCCCGGCCGCGGGCGGTCGAGGAGCTGCGGCAGACGTTGCGGCGCAAGGGTTTCGACAGCGAGACCAGCGAAACCCTGCTCGGCAAGCTGGACCGGGCCGGTCTCGTCAACGACGCCGAGTTCGCCGAAGCCTGGGTTCGCGACCGGCACGCCAACCAAGGGTTGTCGCGCACGGCGCTGGTCGCGGAGTTGCGGCGCAAGGGCGTCGACGACGAGATCGCGGCGCAAGCGGCGGAGGAAGTCGACCGGGAGTCCGAGGAACAACGGGCTCGCGAGCTGGTGCGAAAACGGCTGAGGTCGCTCGGGAACGTCGACGAGCAGACTGCGATCCGTCGGCTGCTCGGATTCCTCGCGCGCAAGGGCTATCCGCAAGGACTGGCGTACACGGTGATCCGCGACGAGCTTCGCGAGTTCGGCGCGGAATCCAGCCTGCTGGACGACGCGACGATCGACTGATCGGCCGCGCCACCAAGAAACCCGCCACCTTCGACACGAAGGCGACGGGTTTCCGGAACGGCTCAGCGCAGCGCGGCGGCTTCGGCGGCCAGCTTCTCGACAGCAGCGAAGTCCTTGGCCGCCAGCAGCTTCGACGGCGTCAGCCACGATCCGCCGATGCAGCCGACGTTCGGCAGCGCCAGATACGACGGGGCCGACGACACCGTGATCCCGCCGGTCGGGCAGAACTGCAGCTGCGGCAGCGGCCCGGCGATCGACTTCAAGAACGCCGCGCCCCCGCTGGCTTCCGCCGGGAAGAACTTCAGCGCGCTCAACCCGCGTTCGGCCAGCCGCATCGCCTCCGACACCGTGGCCGCGCCCGGCAGGAACGGCAGCCCGGTGGCGAAGGCGGCGTCCAGCACCGCGTCCGTGCACCCCGGCGTCACCAGGAACTTCGCGCCCGCGTCGGCGGCCTGCTTCGCCTGCTCCGGCGACGTCACCGTGCCGGCGCCCACGACGATGTCCGGCACCTCCTTGGCGACCCGCTCGATCGCGGCCAGCGCGACCGGCGTGCGCAGGGTCAGCTCGATCACCCCGATCCCGCCGGCGTGCAGGGCGCGGGCCGTGGGGACCGCGTCGTCGACGTCGTCGATCACCACGACGGGCATCACGGGGGACAGGGCGAGCAGGTCCGTGCCGGTGGTCACTGACCGACCTCCTGGGTCTGGAGAGCGTAGGGGGACGCGTCCATTGTCCCGCTTCCGAATGGCGGAACGCCCCGGGCGAGGTCCAGCTCCGGCGTGAGCGCTCCGAACACGCTCGCGCCCTGGTCAGCCGGGCCGACCGCACGGCGCAGCGCCCCGAACAGCTCCCGACCGGTCCCGCTCCACGCGGCCTCCGACGGCGGAGCGTCCGCCAGGTCCCGCTGTGCCAGTTCGTCGTCCGCGACCAGCACGTCGAGGGATCCGGACCGGGCGTCGAACCGGATCACGTCGCCGTCGGAGATCCGGGCGATCGGCCCGCCCACCGCGGCCTCAGGCGTCACCTGGATCGCGGCCGGAACCTTGCCCGACGCCCCCGACATCCGCCCGTCGGTGAGCAGCGCGACCCGGAATCCACGGTCCATCAGCACCCCCAACGCCGGGGTCAGACCATGCAGTTCCGGCATCCCGTTCGCCTGCGGACCCTGCTGCCGCAGCACCACGACGACGTCCCGGTCCAGCTCCCCGGCCTCGAACGCGACCCGGAACGCTTCCTGCGACGTGAACACCCGCGCCGGTGCCTCGACCACGCGGTGCTCCGGCGCGACCGCCGACACCTTCGTGACCGCCCGGCCCAAGTTGCCCTCCACCATCCGCAGCCCGCCGTCCGGCGCGAACGGCCGCCACACCGGACGCAGCACCTCTTCGTCGAGGCTGCGCGTCGGCACGTCTCGCCACACCAGTTCACCGTCCGACAGGATCGGCTCCTGCGTGTACCGGCGCAGACCGGGACCCGCGACAGTGAGCACGTCCTCGTGCAGCAGTCCCGCGTCGAGCAGCGTGCCGACGAGGAACTGGATGCCGCCGGCCGCGTGGAAGTGGTTGATGTCCGCGCTGCCGTTCGGATACACCCGCGCGAGCAGCGGCACGACCGCCGACAGGTCCGAGAAGTCGTCCCAGCTCAGCTGAATCCCGGCCGCCGCGGCGATCGCCACCAGGTGCATCGTGTGGTTTGTCGACCCGCCAGTGGCCAGTAGCGCGACGATGCCGTTCACGAACGCTTTTTCGTCCAGCACCTGCGAAATCGGCGTGTACGCCTCTCCTCGCGACAGTTCGACGACCCGCCGCCCGGCCTCCTCAGTGAGCGCCTGGCGCAACGGAGTGTTCGGCGGCACGAAGCTGGCGCCCGGCAGGTGCAGGCCCATCACCTCGACCACCATCTGGTTCGAGTTGGCGGTGCCGTAAAACGTGCAGGTGCCAGCGGAATGATACGACGCAGCTTCCGCGTCGAGCAGGTCTTCCCGCGTCGCGAGCCCCTCCGCGTACAGCTGGCGCACTCGTGCTTTTTCCTTGTTGGGCAAGCCGGAATTCATCGGCCCGGCAGGCACGAGGACCGCGGGAAGATGCCCGAACGACAGCGCGCCGATCAACAGTCCCGGCACGATCTTGTCGCACACACCGAGCAGCAACGCCGCGTCGAACATGTCGTGGGACAACGCGATCGCCGTCGCCATCGCGATCACTTCCCGGCTGAACAGCGACAACTCCATGCCCGGCCGGCCTTGCGTGATGCCGTCGCACATCGCGGGCACCCCACCCGCGAACTGCGCGACCCCGCCAGCCTCGCGGACAGATTTCTTCAGCCACGCAGGGTATTCCTGCATCGGCTGGTGCGCGGAGAGCATGTCGTTGTAGGAGGACACGATCGCGACGCCGGGCGCGCGGAGCTGCCGCAGCGCCTGCTTGTCGACGCCGTCCATCGCGGCGAAACCGTGCGCGAGGTTGCTGCAAGCGAGGCCGCGGCGGACCGGCCCCTCCTCGAAAGCGGCCGTGCTGCGGGCGAGGTACGCCGCGCGCGTGTCCGCACTGCGCTCGGCGATCCGGTCGGTGACGTCGGCGAGAACGCGGTGCACCGCGGCGGTCGGGTTCGGGCTGCTGCTCATCTCAAGCTCCCGGCTCGTGACGGGTTCGCGAGACGGCGGCGCTGGCGTCGCGGGAACGTGACGGTGCACACGGTAACCCGAAAACCCGCCGGAAACAAAATCGATTCAGAAGCCCCCTATGGGGTGACCGAGGAGGGCTGGTGGCGAGGCGGTCGCGCTGGCTCGGGATGCGCGGCAGGCGCCGACGAAGCCGGCGGCATGGCCGGGATTCCGCCGTAGAGCTGGGGCGCGGGGTCCAACCGACAGGGTTCGCGGCTGCTGTGGAGTACCCCGTCGAGGTCTCGTCTGCGGCTGATAACGGCGTGAATAGGTGTCAGCAGTTTGGGACAGGCACTATCCGCGGCTGGAGGTGACAGCGGATGCGAGATTCGGAGATGCCCGCTCCGTACGAGCGTGTTTTGGGCATGGCATTGCGGAATGCCCGGATCGAGGCGAGCTTCGGCTTGCGCGAGCTGGGCCGGTGGATCGGGGTCGACCCGGCGCTGCTCTCGTGCTGGGAGCTGGGCCACCGGGTTCCGACGCAGGAGGACGTGGCGGGGGTGCTGGGCGCGCTCGGAGTGGTCGGCGAGCAGAAGGCGAGGATCATGGCGCTGACGCGCGAGCTGGCGGGGTCTAGCTGGGTCATGCGCGGGTCGCAGGCGGACACGGCTCACTACGCGATCTTGTCCGGGCACGAACGGAACGCGGATTCGGTCACGGTGTGGGCTCCGCTGCAGATCCCGGACTTGTTGCAGATCCCCGACTACGCGCGGCTGGCGTTCGGTCCGGGGCTGCGGGACAAGGAAATCCTGGAACAAGTCGTGGAAAACCGCTTGAGCCGCAACAGGATTCTGTTCGGCGCGGAGGCGATCGAAGCGCAGCTGTTCGTCGGGACCGAGGCGCTGCGGAACCACTTCGGCGATGCCGAGGTAATGCTGCGGCAGACGCGCTACCTCATGGAGATTTCGCAGAGGGTGAAGGTTCGGCTCGTCCCGAGCCAGGCCGTGACGGAAGGTGCGTTCAGCTGGTACCGACAGCGGGACGAGACGGAAATCGTGTACTGCCCGCACCATCGCGCCGGTGTCTTCCTGGTCGGCCGGCAGGCCGCCCCATACGCGGAAACCATCGAGCGGCTGGCCGAGTCCGCGCTGTCACGAGCGGACTCGCTGCGCCAGCTGTCAGCCGCCGCGGCCGGGTTCGCGGAGGAGGTGAAAACCCAGCGGCTGGCGAACGAAGCCGGACTGACGAAGCTCTTGGCGGGCGATGATCCGGCCGACTAGCGGCCTGTCGCGTGGGGTGATCTTCGGGTGACTCTCTGTTTGCTGGCAGGAGTGTTCCGTCCAGCGGCAGACAGGCGTCGGCGGCCTCGAGCTGTGCGGCTGACGTCCCGGTGGCGTCCTGGACCCCACTTTCGGCCCCTATCTGGCCGTGAGTCCCCAGGTCAACCGGTACAGGATGCTTCCTTCTGGTAAATGTGCTACTTCTGCCGAGGGGGGCTCCTGACCTGCCGGTCTTCGCCCGCTTAGCTCTCTGACCTGCATTTTCGCGTCGGTCGGATCTGGTTGAGTCTGGTCCGGTTTGGACCTCTGACGGCCCACAGGCGGCCCAAGGCCGGTCTGCCTGAGTCCTTTGTGGCTTGGGCGGACCGGCCCTTAGCTGTGTCTGCCGACTGGCTATGCGGAGTGGCGGCCGCGGGAGGCGTCGGGCGGTCTGATCCGTCGTTCTCGCCCCTGCCAGCTTGAGTGCGGCGGTGCCGGGGTCAAGGGTGAGCGAAGCTCATCGCGAAGCGACGCCGGAGGCGCCCTTGATGCCGGTGGCGCGGCGTTCGATCATCGGGCACGAGGATGACGGCCCGACGCCGGAGGTGGGAGGCTGGAACTGTGAATCTGTCTCGTGGCTTTGGAGCTCGGCGACTGCTTGCTCAGTCTTCCTGGCCCCTGCGGTATCTAGCGTCGAGACCGTCGTTTCGGCGCTAGACGCTCAAATGCGCACGAAGGACCTCTGGTGCGCTGCTTTGCGTAGGATCGGTCAAGGCACGAGGACTGGCTGATGGCGAGAGGCTCGGTGGGGACATGGCGGGGACGGTCGACTGGTTTCGCCAGGATCAGGAACGGGCGCGTTGGGACGCGGAAGATTCAGGTCTGGTGGTGCGGCTGATCCGTGAGGAGCGGGGGTGGACGCGGTCCCAGCTCGCGGACGTCGCTGGGGTGTCACACGTAGACGTGGTGCAGTTCGAGGCCGGTGCAGTTGTCCCGGCTCAGCCGATGCTGGTCCGGCTGACCCGCGCCATGGGGTTTCACTCCTGACGAAGGCGTGCAGGGGCGACAGTGCCGCTCGTAGAAGGCGTGACGTGCTGCGGGCTGGGCTGTGAGGATCCACTCGGCGTCTGCGGAGTGTGCGCACCCGGGGTGAGTGTGCGGCGGACTCGACGGGCGGGCCGGCCGGAGCGCTAGCGGAGGCCTGCCCAGCCAACGGCGAGTCCCGCCGTACGCGAGGTGACCAACTGCGCCGCCGCAGGCGGCGCGCCTTGATCCTATAGAGCCAAATTCGGCAGCACGCTTAAGGAATGGCTCGCCGCTGCCGACTCAGCCGTTCGAGTGTGAGGTAGGTTTCCTTCGTGTCGGATTCAACTGATGGCGATACTGAAGCTAGGGGACCTCGCGGGGAGCGGGAGGGCGAACTAAGTCCCGAAGGTATGTACGTTGCTCTGTCTCGAAGATGGAAGTCAGTTCTGGTCAACTTTGGCGCCTTGACGGTGATTGCCACGGTCGGTGTATCGACGCTACGGCTTGTTTTTATCTCACAAGGTGACACGGCGGTAATTTCATCCCTGGTCGCTTCAATGAATGTCAAGACTATTCTTTTTGGTTCTTTGATTCCAGTAGCTCCCTCGGTCTTGCTTCAGTTCACCTCGATGACGACGTTGTTGATGGATTTTAGGTCAACGGGTATCTATTTTCAGAGCGGCGGGAACGCAAGGAACTCTTTCTTCGATTCCTGCAAGTTTGCGCTACTTGTTACTTCACTGTTTCTAATACCGTTCTCCACGATCTTCGCCGTCATTATCGCTGCCGTTCTGGCAATAATGGGGATTCTGGGTAGAGTGTGCATGCACAGGGCGGTTTTAAGTGCGCCGGAGGACGATATCGATGATTTCATTAAGAAAAGACGGGGGATGGGCCGAAAGGAACTTGTCCGCGAACTGGAGCTGGAGGTCGATAGGCTTAAGGAAGTTTATGACAAGGAGATTAGGAGAGATCGGCGACTCTCCAGGGCTCATGATCGACTCGGCTTTTTTCTGATTCCGCTCGTAGTCCTTGCGGTTCTGTTGAACTTGGCTTCTGCTCCTTTCTGGTTGCCGGTTGAGGTTTTCCAGGTTAAGGGTGAACCAAAGCGAGTTGTGAGTGTATTGGAATCCGCAAATGGGGAATTAGTTGTGTACTACTTGAACACCACTAGGGTTATGCGCGTGAAGCAGGGGGATGTGATCTTTAGGCAGATCTGCGACCAGCGCCCAGGTGTTTATCAGAAAACTGTTGTCTTCGCTATTAGCGATGGGCAAAAAACACCCGCTTGTCCGTAGGTGGGCACCTATGGCTTGTTGAGTAAGGGGCGGTGGCGAGAGTAATTTACGCTACGTTTGCGCCTTTGATCATAAAAGCGGAATTCCTGGATGTGATTCCAATCTCGATTTTTTCGTGGGATGTCTATCGGAGGTCTTGCGAAGTTGTCCGTGTGGCTGCTGCGACTTAGTAAGCGACGATTCTCGGTTTGGGTTTTGTTCGCAGGAGTGATGCCTGTGTTCGGCTGCTAGCCTGGTGTCATGCGAGGTGCGGGTGACCAACTCAGCATCGGGGAGCGTATTGCCTTCTACCGGCGGCGGCGTGGGCTGTCGCAGGCGGTGCTTGCTGACCTGGTGGGCCGCTCCGAGGACTGGCTGAGCAAGATCGAGCGCGGCGAGCGGGATATCCGCAGGCTGGACGTGCTTGCGGAGGTCGCGCAGGCGCTGCGCGTGACATTGGGCGATTTGCTCGGCGAACCAGTCCTGCTGGAGGACCAGGAGAAGAACGACGACGTCCCGGCGATTCGGGATGCGCTGATGGCTCCGCGTCGGCTCTCCCGGACCTTGTTTTCCTCGGCGATGTCTCCCGAGTACATCGATCCCGCGCCGGTTGCACAGTTGGTGGAAGGTGCCTGGTCCAGCTACCAGAACGGCGAACTGGGCCGGGTCGTCGCGGCGCTGCCCGGTCTGATCAAGACCAGTCAGGCGATGGAGGCCGCCTCCTCGGACGATGCGACGTACAAGCGTGCGTGCGCGGCGGTGTCGGCCCGGGTTCACCACTTGGCGGCGACCACGCTGAGCAAGATCGGTGAGGCTGACCTCGCGTGGATCGCGGCCGAACGGGCGATGCAGGCCGCTGATGACGCGGACGATCCGCTGGTGCTGGCGTCGGCCGCGCGGTCGGGGACGCACGCGCTGCTGGCGGTGGGGCGGTTCGATGACGCGCTGGAGCTGGGCGACGTCGCGGCCAAGTGGTTGCTGCCGCGCATGGCCGAAGGTGATCCGGCGGCGTTGAGCCTGTACGGGATGCTTTACCTCCGGACTGCGGTGGCCGCGGCTCGGCATCAGGACCGGTCGACGGCGAATGACCTTCTTGGCCATGCGGGCCGGGCGGCTGATCAGCTCGGCGTCGATGCGAACTACTGGCAGACCGGGTTCGGACCGGCGAACGTCGAGCTGCACAGGTTGTCGGCGGCGCTGGATCTTGGCGACGTCGGGCAGGTGATCGAGTCCGCGCCCCAAATCAACGTCGACCACTTGCCGGTGGAGCGGCAGGTCACGCACCTGATCGACTTCGCGCGGGCGTTGAGCCTGGTCGCGAAGGACGACGAAGCGCTTGACGCGTTGCTGGAGGCCGAGACGAAGGCACCGACTGTCGTTCGGCACAACACGATGGTGCGGGAGGTCGTGCGGTCGATGTATCGGCGTGCCCCGGCGTCGGCGGGCAAGAAGTCCTCGGCGCTGCTGGCGCTGGCTGAGCGCTGCGGCGCGGTGAGGTAGGCGGATGACATCGCGTGTTCTCGGCCTGGTCGGTTCCGGTGCTGGCGGGGTTGAAGATTTGCTGCCGAAGCTGATCCGGCCTGCGCAGGCTGCGGGGTGGACGGTCGCGGTGACGTTGACGCCGACGGCTGGGCGCTGGCTGGCCGAGTCGGGTGCGTTGGCGGAGATCGAGGAGGCCACGGGCTACCCGGTGCGGGTCGAGCCGCGGTCGCCGTCGGAGCGCAGTCCGCATCCTGCGCCGGACTGCTATCTGGTCGCGCCGGCCTCGGCGAACGTGGTCGCGAAGATGTCGCTCGGTATCGCGGACAATCAGGCGTTGACGCAGGTCAACGAGGCCATCGGCATCCACAATCTGCCGGTGGTGGTCTTCCCGCGCGTGAACGCGGCGCATGCGCGTCAGCCGTTCTGGGAGATGCACATCGAGAACCTGCGGCGCGTCGGCGTCGAGCTGCTTTACGGTGACGACGTCTGGCCGCTGCACGAACCGCGCAGCGCTCCCGGTCGGGATCTGCCCTGGTCGGCGATGCTCGACGCGATCGAGAAGGCCGTGCCGGTCAAGAGCTGAAGCAGATCACTCTGCTGCGGCCAACCGTTCTAGACAGAGCCCGGCCGAACCTGATCGCGGCTCGTCGTACAGCCCCATTTCACGCGCTGCCTCGTCCAGTGCTCGCCAGAACGCCACACGCACGTTCACGTCGTCGCCGATCTCGACCAGGCAGTCGAACGCCAAGCCGAGTTCGTTGTGCTTGATGAAGTCGTCTGCGATCGAGAGGTCCACGTCCGGCTGGTCGCTGATGTCGGCGCGTGCCGCGGCCAGGTGTCGGCGGGTGCGGTCCCAGCTGGCGTAGAGGGTCGAGCGGTCTTCGGTCACGGGATCATTCTGCTTGCTCCGCCGGTGCCGAGCACGCACTTTTGACCTGCGCGAACCTACC
>NZ_BAAAHV010000005.1:247916-600816 GCF_039525725.1 Amycolatopsis albidoflavus | reverse complement strand
AGACATCGGGAGAGCACACATGGGCATTCACGTGGTGATTCAGCCCCTCGTCGGATACGGCGCTGCCGTCGTGTCGCCTTCCCCTGGGGTTCGCCAGCTGGTGGCCGGGGGCGATGAGGCCGCGATCGTGATCCAGGTACCGGCTCGGATTGGCGGCTTGATGGACACCGCGCGATTTGCGCGGAGCCTCTCTGTGGCCGCTGGCGAGTTCGGCGAGTGGTGCGAGACGCAGAACCGCACACGCACCTACTCCTCCCCTCTCGGCGACCAGTGGCCGGAAGAGCGCGACTGAGCGCACCAAAACCAGAGCAGTAAAGGGAGTTCAGCATGGCTATCGAAAAGGGACACCGGTTTGCGATCGACTTCGACGACGCGTTCCCGCAGGGGCTTGTGATGGTGGGCGAAGTGATTCCGGACAACGAGTATCAGTCTCGGGAGGATCGCGCGGCGGGTCGGCCGGTGCGGCAGCGCATTGACGAGGTGACCGGCAAGCGGCAGTGGAGGGCTGCGGTCACGGACCCGGGCGAGACGAAGGCGAAGCGGGCGTCGTTCGAGGTGACGTTCTTGGCGGACGTGCAGCCCGTGCCGACTACTGCGGAGGCGTTGCCGGGGATGCGGCCGATCGAGCTGGACGGGCTCACGGCTGAGCCGCGTGTCGGCGGGCAGGGCGAGTTCAAGTACCAGACGTACGTGTTCCGGGCGACCGGCTTCAAGGCTGCTGTGGCGAAGCCGTCGCGGTCTGCGTCTGCAAATGGTGACAGCAAGGCGGCGTAGATGCGTGGGACGGATATGGCGAGCCCGCGGGCACGCGGCCTGGGTGCGGCGTTGCGGGACGCGCGGATTGAGGCGCGGTTCGGGTTGCGGGAGCTGGGACGGCGGATCGGGGTGAACCCGGCGTTGTTGTCGAACTGGGAACTCGGTCAGCGGGTCCCGACTCCGGAAGAGGTGTCGAACGTGCTCGGTGCGCTCGGCGTGACCGGGGAGCGGAAAGCCTGGATCATGCTGCTGGCGCATGGCGTGACAGGGCCGAGCTGGTCGTCGGTGGGGTCGCAGGCGGACCCGGCGCATTACACGACGTTGATCGCGCACGAGCGGGTGGCGACGGCGGTGACGGTGTGGGCTCCGCTGTTGATCCCGGATCTGTTGCAGGTACCGGATTACGCGCGGCTTGTCTTTGGCCCGGACCTGCGGGACAAGCAGAAGCTGGACCAGGTCGTGGAGAGCCGGATGGATCGCAACCGGATTCTGTTCGGCGCGGGCGCGGTGAAGGCGGAGATGTTCATCGGGTCGGAGGCGCTGCGGAACCATTTCGGGGATGCCGAGGTGATGCTGAGGCAGACGCGGTTCCTCAAGGACTTGGTCGGGCTGTCGCGGACGATGACGATCCAGCTGGCCCCGAGTCAGGCGGTGACGGAGGAGGCGTTCAGCCGGTACGCGCTGAAGGACACCTCGGATGTCGTGTACTGCCCGCATCGAGCGATGGGCGTGTTTCTGGTCGGGAAGGAAGCGGCCTCGTATGAGGTGACGATCGAGCGGCTGAGGGCGGCGGCGTTGTCTCCGGCGGAATCGCTGGCGCGGCTGTCGGTCGTGGTCGACCAGCTCCTGAAAGAGGTGAAGGCACAGCGGCGGGCGACTGACGCCGGGCTGAACCGGCTCCTGACCGGCGAGGAACCAACCACCGACGAATCGACCACCGACTAGCCGAAAACCGAGCGGGAGTACTGAAAAAAGCGCACGGCGACGTGTGCTGTGTTCAACGCGCCCTTGAATGGGCGGAATTGTTCCGTATAAACGCAGAACCGGCCTCTGGCGACCAACCTTCACCGGTTCTGCGCTGTCCACTGGGAAGTGAACAATGACGAACATAACCGGTTCTGGACGGCGTGCGTCAACGGGGGTCACCCGGATGCGTTGCGCCGCATGCAAGAAGTTCGCCCGCCTCGTTCCGGGTGAAAAGAAATGTGCGGCATGCCAAGGAATGCTGCCGCTTGACCTCACCGCGGCTGAGGGCGGTGAGCGCCGATGAACGCGGCGACGGTGCTGATCGGCGGCGCGGGCCTGGCTGTCCTGGTGTGGGTGCTGGCCAAACTCGGCCGTGCGTTCGCCGCGATAGCGGAAACCCTAGCCGCGCTGGCATTCCTCGGCCTGGCCCTGTGGGGCCTCGTGCGGGTAGGTGGCTGGATTGTTCGGCAACTGGCCACGCACTGGCGCACCTGCCTCGCCCTGCTCGCTCTGGGCGCGTGGTGGCGTTGGCTCGGCTGGCCTTCGCTCGCGGTCACGGCGGGCTCTGTCGGTCTGGTGGCGCTCGTGTGGCGGAGCGGCTGGCCCGTGGGTTTTGAGCAGTGGTGCGGTCGCTGGGTGCGGGCGTGGTGGCTGCGCTGGGCCGTCTACGGGCGCAAGCTCCCGGGCTGGCTGCATGCCTGCGGATTGACCGTGCGGGACGAAGCGATCCCGGTGGATGTGACCGTGAACCTGGTGTCTCGCCGTCGCAAGCGGGAAGCGGTGGCCCAGTCGCGGCGTGACGCGGGCGTGGCCTTCCCCCGCGTGCTGCGGGTCCGTTCCGGCCCCTCGTGGGATGAGGTGCGGGTACGGCTGGTGCCTGGCCAGACTCCCGAGGATTTCGGCGAGGCGACTCGTGCGTTGGCGACGGCTCGGCGGGTCACGCGGGTGCAGGTGCGGGAGATCTCGCCGGATGTGGTGTCGGTGGACTTCATGCGCCGTGACCTGCTGGCGTCGGCCGTGTCGTGCCTGCCGCTGCCGGACGTGGCTGAGGCGTCGGCGGTGGATCTGCGGCGGGTGTTCGCCGGTTCTACCGAGTATGGGACGGCCTGGCGGCTGCCCTTGCTCGGCGGCGGTGCGCACATCCTCGTGGCGGGTGCTTCGGGCGCTGGGAAGAACTCGGTGATGTGGTCGCCGCTGGTGTCGGCTGCTCCGGCGATCCGGTCGGGGTTGGTGCGGGTGTCCGGTGTGGACCCCAAGGGCATGGAACTCGCGTACGGGCGCGGGATCTTCTGCCGGTACGCGGTTTCGGGCAAAGAGGCGTTGGAAGTGCTGGAGGCGCTGCGGGACGAGTTGGAGCGCCGCAAGCGGGCGTTTGCCGGGCAGACACGGGAAGTGCCGCTCTCGCAGGAGTTTCCGCTTGAGCTGCTGGAGTTCGACGAGTTGGCGGCGTTGACCCGCTACACCGACCGCAAGACCCGCGACGCGATCACCGAACACGTCTCGGTGCTCAATACCCAAGGACGGGCCGCGCTGATCTCGGTGCGCGGCTACGTGCAGGACCCGACGAAGGAAACCGTGCCGGTGCGGGAACTGTTCACCCGCCGCGTCTGCCTGCGGGTGACGTCCAAGTCTCAGGTGTCCATGGTGCTCGGCGACGGCGCGTACGAGCGTGGGGCATGGGCCAACCGCATCCCCGAATCCACCCCGGGTGTCGGCTACGTGTGGGGCGAGGGCATCCGCGAACCCCTGCGCGTCCGCGCCGGGTGGGTCTCTGACGCGACGGTTAAGGCGCTGGAGAACTACGTCACTAACGGCGGGGCACAGGTGATCGACCTCGCCCAGAACCGCTGTGACAGCAACGGGAAGGGGGCCGCGTGAACCGGCTGATGGTCTTCCTCGACGCGATCCGCGATCACCTCGACTCGTTTGCGCTGCCCCCGGCCTGTTCGGTGGAGGTCACCGCCTGGTCCTCGCCGGTCAATGTCGCGCTGGACACCGACACCCTGCCCGGTGTCGTCTCCGGGCTGGCTACCTGGTCGGCCGCCCTCGACGGGCCGCGAGTGGCCTTGTGGCGGACTCCGGGCGGGACACGGGTGCGCCTGGCGCTGACCGGACGCACCCCGTGCGGCATCCCGGTCTACGTCTGGGGCTACGCGCCGTTCGACCCGGCCACCTTCCCCGACCTGCCTGTCCAGACTGACCAGGAAATGCCGGTCTGGCTGCTGCGGCAGTGGGCACGCGCCGGTGAGGCCGGAGAGGGGGCCGCCTGATGACCACCTCCGAACAGAAACGTCCTGGTCAGGGAATGCCGGCCACGCTTGCGGGGCCTGCATGGTCGCACTCCGCGGCCGAGGACGAAACCGCTGGTCAGCCAATGCCGGCAAGCGGATCGCGGGAGAAAATCCGCGGTGCCCTCGCCGCCGACGTGGTGAAGGCGACCGCAGAGCAGCACGGGGTGTGCGTCCGGCCCTTCACCATGGAAGTCGCCGACACCGACACGGGCGAACTGCGCTACGTCCCCGTCCCGTGCGGCTCCACGGTCGAATCGGTGTGCCTGCCCTGTGCGCGCAAGGCCAAGGCCCTACGGCAGGCCCAGTGCCGGGAAGGCTGGCACCTCGCCGAAGAACCCGTGATCACCCGCGCGGAACCCACCGAGACGCAACGGGAGCTGCTGACCTACCGCGCGGACCTCGCCGCCCACTACCGGGAAGCCGTCGAGACCGGAAACGAACCGGAGGCGGAGGAACTGTGCGCCGAAGTGTCCACCGTGGACGCGGAGTTGCGGGCATCGGGCATGACGGGACGGCTCCCGGCCCTCGACGCGCCCGCCAAGAAGGCGGTGAAGCGGTCCACCAAGCGGCGGCAGGACGCGCCGAACCTGCCCCGCAAGAAGGTCGCCAAAACCACCGTGGGACGGGAGTTCGCGGGCCGGTTCCGGCCGTCGATGTTCGTCACCCTCACCTGCGACACCTACGGCCGCGTCCGCCCGGACGGCTCCCCCGTCGACCCTGCCAGCTACGACTACCGGCGGGCGGCCCGGGACGCGGTGCACTTCGCCGCCCTGGTTGACCGGTGGTGGCAGAACCTCCGCCGGGTCGTCGGGTTCGACGTGCAGTACTTCGCCACCGTGGAACCGCAGAAACGCGCCGCGCCCCACCTGCACACCGCGCTGCGGGGCGCGATATCCCATGAGGTCATCCGGATGGTCACCGAAGCGACCTATCACCAGGCGTGGTGGCCCAACCACGACGTCATGGTCTACGGCGGAGACCGCAAACCGTTGTGGGACCCCGATGTCCGTTCCTTTGTGGACCCCGACACCCGGGAGCCGTTGACGGCGTGGGATGACGCGGTGTCCGAAGTGGAGGAACCGGCGCACGTCGTGCGGTTCGGCGAACAGGTGCACTCCAAGGGAATTCTCGGCGGCACCGAGGAAGCCGGACGGCACATCGGCTACCTGACGAAGTACCTCACGAAGTCCACGGGCGAAGTCGTGGACGCCGAGACGGCCGCGCAACGGGACCACCACGACCGGTTGCACGCCGAGCTGGCGGTCACTCCGTGTTCGCCGCGTTGCCCGGTGTGGCTGCTCTACGGGATCAATCCCAAGGGAGCCAACGCAAAGACCACCCCGGGGCATTGCCGGGGGCGTGCGCATCGGCGGACCACGCTCGGCCTGCCCGGTCGGCGGGTCCTGGTGTCGCGCAAGTGGTCGGGCAAGACCGTGGCCGACCACAAAGCTGACCGCGTGGGATTCGTGCTCTCCGCCCTGGCGGCAGTAGGGATCGAGAAGCCGCGCCCCGCCCCGGAAAAGCTGGTGTGGCGCAAGGTCGAGCCCGGCGACCCGCACTGTCCGCCCCGGGACCAGCTCGTGATGCGCGCTATCGCCGAACGCCGTGCCTGGAAGGCCGAATACGAAGCGGCCCGGCTCGCCGCGTCCGGATCACCGCCTGAGCCGCCGGAAACTTCGGCAATTCCGGCGTTGGCGGCCTGACCTGGGGAGGGGGAGCAACCATGAACAACAACCCGCGTGTGCGGCTGGTCAGCGTCGAGGGCTTGTGGAGCCCCGAAGACCTTTCCGCCTACCTCGGCATTCCGGAGGACACGCTCAAGGACTGGCGGCACAAGAACTACGGCCCGCCGTGGCGGCGGATGGGAAAGCACGTCCGTTACGACCCGGCCGCTGTCCGGGGCTGGCTCGACGGCCCCGAGACCATGCCTGCCGCATAGGGGGATTCTTATGGCGCACATTCAAGATCGTTGGTATAGCGACAAGATCGACCCCGAAACCGGTGAGGTCGTCCTCGATGCCAAGAACAGGCCGGTTCAGGAGCGAACCAAACGTTACGGCAAAGGCGCGCGGTACCGGGTGCGGTGGACTCAGCCGGACATGTCGGAGGGGTCCAAGGTTTTCCCGGACAAGAAGCTTGGTGCGGCGAAAGAGTTCAAGACCAAGATTGAGAACGAGCTTTACGCGGGGGTGTACCGGGATCCGAACGCGGGCAAGGAAGCATTCCGGTCCTATGCCATGCAAGTACTGAAGAGTCGTCCGCTGGGCGAATCATCGTTGAACACGATGACATCTCAGCTCGACAAGTACGTGTTCCCGTTCTTCGGGGACGACCGCAGTCTCGATGCGTGCGAGAGTTCTGACCTTGCGCGCAAGTGGCTGGCTTGGCTCAACGACAGCGAACGGAACCTCTCGGGGACTTACCAGCGCCAGGTGTTCGACCTCGTGCTGTCCATTTGGGACGCCGCGGTGGTTGACGAGAAGATGCGGCTCAACCCGCTCAAGAAGGCGACCATTCCCCGGCCGAAGGCGACGACCAAGGAGGTTCAGGTCTGGCCGGAGAAGAAGGTCCATGCCGTCGAAAAGGCCATCGAGGACCGGTTCAGGCCAGCGGTCGTCATCGGTGCGGGTCTCGGGTTGCGTCCGGGCGAGGTGCTGGCGTTCAGCCCGGACAACATCGACCGGGAGAAGATGGTCTACCGGTGCACTCGGCAGCTCGTGGTGATCAAGGGCGTGCAGAAGTTCAAGCTTCCGAAAGGGCGGAAGGTGCGGGAGATCCCGCTCGGCTACGGGCTGCTGGAGAAGATCGATGCCTACCTGGAGAAGTATCCGCCCGTCGCGGTGACGCTGCCCTGGGGCGAACGGGACGGGCAGGCGTTCGAGACGGTCAATCTGCTCATGACCAAGCCGAGCGGCGTGCCGTACAAGAACCAGTCGTTTCACATGGGCGTGTGGTTGCCCGCGTTCGTCGCGGCTGGGCTTGCCTATGTCGCTGACCGGGACGGCATGCACGCACTCCGGCATCTGTTCGCATCGTTGATGCTGTCACGTGGGGTGAGCATCAAAGAACTCTCTGCTTATCTAGGGCATTCGAGTGAGGCGTTCACGCTCCGTGTCTATACCCATCTGATGGAGACAAGTTACGACCGGGCTCGTGCGGCGATCGACAGCGTGTTCCGTCCAGCGGCCGACCTCGCGTCGGCGGCCTGAGTGTGCAGCTGACGGCCCAGAGACGGCCCAGACCCCACTTTCGGCCCCTATCTAGTCATAAATCCCCAGGTCAACCGGTACAGGATGCTTCCTTCTGGTAAATGTGCTACTTGTCACAGTGCACCGCGCGAGGCAGAGTCGTACTTGGCGACGTTGATCGTCACCCGAACTGCCGGCCCCACCATCAGGGAGGCTTCCGATGTCCACCACAGAGATCGCCGAACTCCGGCGCACCATCGGCCAGTTGCGGCAGTGCGTGGGCGCATTGCGATCGCGCTACGGCGACGCGTCCGCGGTGCGCCGGCTGGCCAACGACGTCGAGCGGCTCGACATCGACACCGCCGACCTGGACGGGCACCCGCCCGCTGTGCCCGCGCAGGCGAAAGCCGTCGAACGCGTTCCGGTTCCTGATACTCCCTACGATCCCGCGCTGTGGAGCGGCGCAGACGACGAAGGTGTCGGTGGCTACAAGCGCGACCAGCGGTGAGCGCCCCCGCTGACAACGACGTCAGCCGCGCCCCCACCGGCGTTCGAGCGCCGGGGCGGGCGCGGCTCGCCGCCCGGACACTGCGCACCGACCGGTGGTGGCTGTCGCCCCTGCTCACTGTGCTGGGGCTGGCCACCTTCGTCGTTTACGCGACTGTCCGGGCATTCGTGCGCACCGCGTACTGGGTGCCCGAATACCACTATCTGACGCCGTTTTACTCCCCGTGCGTGTCCACTTCCTGCGTCGAAGGATCCAGCCACTTCGGGCACTGGTTCGGCGAGATGCCGTCCTGGTTGCCGCTCGGCGTGCTTGTACTGCCGTTCCTGCTCGGGTTCCGGTTGACCTGCTACTACTATCGCAAGGCCTACTACCGCTCGGTGTGGTTCTCCCCGCCTGCCTGCGCGGTCGCCGAACCGCACGCGCGCTACACCGGCGAGACGCGGCTGCCGTTGATCGTGCAGAACGTGCACCGGTACTTCTTCTACGTCGCGTGCGTCGTCTCGCTCGTCAACACCTACGACGCCATCGTCGCCTTCCAGAGTCCCACCGGGTTCGGCTTCGGGCTCGGCAACGTGATTCTCGTGTTGAACGTCGTGCTGCTGTGGGCGTACACGCTCTCCTGCCACTCGTGCCGGCACGTCACCGGCGGTCGGCTCAAGCATTTCTCGAAACATCCCGTCCGGTACTGGATCTGGACGCAGGTCACGAAGCTCAACACGCGGCACATGGCCCTCGCGTGGACGACGCTCGGCACGCTCGTGCTGACCGACTTCTACGTGATGCTCGTGTCCAGCGGTGCGATCTCGGACCTGCGATTCGTGGGCTGAACCCCGGAAATCCAGCAGCGCAAGGCAGTTCTCCCCAGCTCGTGAGGTGGCTTATTCCATGACCGAGGTCGAACGGCACAGCTACGACGTGGTGGTGATCGGTGCCGGCGGCGCCGGTCTGCGCGCGGTGATCGAAGCGCGCGAACGCGGTTTCAGCGTCGCGGTGGTGTGCAAATCCCTTTTCGGCAAAGCGCACACGGTAATGGCCGAGGGCGGCTGCGCGGCGTCGATGGGCAACGCGAACTCGAACGACAACTGGCAGGTGCACTTCCGCGACACCATGCGCGGCGGGAAGTTCCTCAACAACTGGCGGATGGCCGAACTGCACGCCCGGGAAGCGCCGGACCGCGTCTGGGAGCTGGAGACATACGGGGCGCTTTTCGACCGCACCGCGGACGGGCGGATCAGTCAGCGCAACTTCGGCGGGCACACCTATCCGCGGCTCGCGCATGTCGGCGACCGCACCGGGCTCGAGCTGATCCGCACGATGCAGCAGAAGATCGTTTCGCTGCAGCAGGAGGATTTCAAGAAGTACGGCGACTACGAGGCCCGGATCAAGGTCTTCGCCGAATGCACGGTCACCGAACTGCTGCTGGACAACGGCGCGGTCGCCGGGGCGTTCGGCTACTGGCGCGAGAGCGGGCGGTTCGTGCTGTTCGAGGCGCCCGCGGTGGTGCTCGCGACGGGCGGCATCGGCAAGTCGTTCAAGGTGACGTCGAATTCGTGGGAGTACACCGGCGACGGGCACGCGCTGGCCCTTCGCGCCGGCGCGAAGCTGATCAACATGGAGTTCGTGCAGTTCCATCCGACCGGGATGGTCTGGCCGCCGAGCGTGAAGGGCATCCTCGTCACCGAGGGCGTGCGCGGCGACGGCGGGGTGCTCAAGAACTCCGAGGACAAGCGGTTCATGTTCGAGTACGTGCCCGAGGTGTTCAAGGGCCAGTACGCGGACAGCGAGGGCGAGGCCGACCGCTGGTACACCGACCAGGAGAACAACCGCCGCACGCCGGACCTGCTGCCGCGCGACGAGGTGGCGCGGGCGATCAACTCCGAGGTCAAGGAGGGGCGCGGGTCCCCGCACGGCGGCGTGTTCCTGGACATCGCGAGCCGGCTGCCCGCCGAGGAGATCCAGCGGCGGCTGCCGTCGATGTACCACCAGTTCAAGGAACTCGCCGACGTCGACATCACCAAGGAGGCCATGGAAGTCGGCCCCACCTGCCACTACGTGATGGGCGGCGTGGAGGTCGACCCGGACACCGGCGCGGCGAGCGTGCCCGGGCTGTTCGCGGCGGGGGAGTGCTCCGGCGGCATGCACGGGTCGAACCGGCTCGGCGGCAATTCGCTGTCGGACCTGCTCGTGTTCGGCAGGCGAGCCGGGCTGGGCGCGGCGTCCTATGTGGACGGTCTCAAGGACCGGCCCGCGGTTTCGCAGTCCGATGTGGACACCGCGGCCGCGATGGCGCTCGAACCGTTCAACCCGCCCGCCGAGGGCGCTCCGGAGAACCCGTACACGCTGCACACCGAGCTGCAGCAGTCGATGAACGACCTGGTCGGCATCATCCGCAAGGCCGGGGAAATCCGGCAGGCGCTGGAAAAACTCGCGAATATCCGCCGGCGCGTGGGACAGGTGGAGGTGGAAGGCCACCGGCAGTTCAACCCCGGCTGGCACCTCGCGCTCGACCTGCGGAACATGCTGCTGGTGAGCGAATGCGTCGCCCGCGCCGCGCTGACCCGCACGGAAAGCCGCGGCGGCCACACTCGCGACGACTACCCGTCGATGGACGCGGACTGGCGGCACCGGCTGCTCGTCTGCTCCGCGCAGCCGGGCGACAACCCGCTCGTGCCGGACGTCGACGTGGCCGTGAAGGAACAGGTCCCGATGCGGCCGGACTTGCTGGAGCTGTTCGAACTCGACGAGCTGGGCAAGTACTTCACCGACGGCGAGCTGGAGACCCACCCCGGGAGGACCGCGTGAGCTACCAGGCGAAGTTCCGCGTGTGGCGAGGCGACGCGACCGGCGGCGACCTGCAGGACTTCACCGTCGAGGTGAACGAGGGCGAGGTCGTGCTCGACATCATCCACCGGCTGCAGGCTACGCAGGCCGCCGACCTCGCCGTGCGCTGGAACTGCAAGGCAGGCAAGTGCGGCTCCTGCTCGGCGGAGATCAACGGCAGGCCGCGGCTGCTGTGCATGACGCGCATGTCGACGTTCACCGAGGCCGAGGTCGTGACGGTCACGCCGATGCGCACGTTCCCGGTGATCCGCGACCTCGTCACCGACGTGTCGTTCAACTACACGAAGGCTCGCGAGATCCCGTCCTTCACCCCGCCGGAGGGGCTCAAACCCGGCGAGTACCGGATGCAGCAGGTGGATGTCGAGCGCTCGCAGGAGTTTCGCAAGTGCATCGAGTGCTACCTGTGCCAGAACACCTGCCACGTCGTCCGCGACCACGAGGAGAACAAGGAGAGCTTCGCCGGACCTCGTTACCTCATGCGGATCGCCGAGCTGGAGATGCACCCGCTGGACGTCGCCGACCGCCGCGACGCCGCCCAGGACGAGCACGGGCTCGGGCTCTGCAACATCACCAAATGCTGCACCGAGGTGTGCCCGGAAGGCATCCACATCACCGACAACGCGCTGATCCCGATGAAGGAACGCGTCGCCGACCGCAAGTACGACCCGATCGTCTGGCTGGGGGACAAGCTGTTCCGCCGTAACCGGTGAGCGATTCCCGTCGCGGTGGCGGGTTTCGTGCGCTGCGGGATCATGCACTCGGCTGACGGGCCTGTTGACGCGGTCGGCGGGCCTGTCCACCGGGTGCCGCGGGTCAGGCTGCGCGGCTCCGGGTCCGTTCGTCCGCAGGCTGCGGAAGTATTCAGTTGTGGTTGGGCGATAGGCGATTCCTCCTTTCTGGAGACAGCGGGCGTGGCGGCATGGACTGCGGCACGGCCAGTTCGGGCTGGGTGCCTGGCGTCCGCGCGGTTCGCGGAGGGTTCCTTGCTCGGGCGGCTCGATCTCGCCGTGCGCCGGCGAGGTCGAAGCCGACCAGGGCGCGGACCAGCGCACGGGAGCGATCAAGGAACCTGCGCGGCCGCCGCGAGAATGCTCGCGGCCTCATGCCACAGAACTTGCTTTGATGCCATCAACGTTAGCAGCGCCCGAGAACTGGCCGCATCACTCGATCGGCTCGATCGCAGAGACGGCGATTCCCCTTGCCGGAGAAGGACTTCCCGAAAGGACCAAGCCTATGATCACCGGCGCCCACGTGATCCTCTACAGCAAGGACGCGGCAGCAGACCGAGAGTTCCTCCGGGACGTACTGGACCTAGGCCACGTCGACGCAGGCGACGGATGGCTCATCTTCCGTTTACCCCCAACGGAACTAGCGGTACATCCGACCGAGGGACAACCGCAGCAAGAGTTCTACCTGATGTGCGACGACCTCGACGAGACAGTCCGGCAGCTGACCGCGAAGGGGGCCGAAGCAGACGGTGAGGTCACGAAAGCCTCGTGGGGAACGCGGGCGTCGATCCGGCTGCCCAGTGGCAGCGTCCTCCCGCTGTACCAGCCGCGACATCCGACAGCGCACGGCTAAAACAAGAAACCCCCGGCGCCGCAACGAAAGCAGCGCCGGGGGCTTCAAGCGAAAGACGAACGAACCGTCAGAAAGGCCCTCCGCGCAAGCCTCCGGTCGCCGCAGCGGTGAGGTCCGCGGCGTCCTTGGCCCCCGTGTCGATGTGCTTCTTCGAGCGCCGGTTGCGTCGCTCCAAGTACGTCGCGAGCGCGGTCAGCAGCAGGCACATCGCGATGTAGATCGCGGCGGCCACAATCGTCGACGGGACGATCGGACGGCCGAAGTCGCCCTGGCTGCCGATGTAGCGGGCGTAGTACAGCAGCTCCGGGTACGTCACCAGGAAGCCGAGCGCGGTGTCCTTGAGCAGCACCACCAGCTGGCTGATGATCGTCGGCAGCATCGCGCGCAGAGCCTGCGGCAGCAGGACCGTGAACATCACCTGGGTCTTGCGCATGCCGAGCGCGTACGCGGCTTCGCTCTGGCCCTTCGGCAGCGACTGGATGCCCGCGCGGAACACCTCCGCCAGCACCGAGCCGTTGTACAGCGTCAGGCCGAGAACGACCGCGAACAGCGGCGACGTGTCCACGCCGAGGGTCGGGAGGCCGTAGTAGAACAGGAACATCAGGATCAGCAGCGGGATCGCGCGGAAGAACTCCACGATGAACGTGCAGAACCCGCGCACCCACGCGTGATCGGAGAGCCGCCCGGCGGCGAACACCGCGCCGAACACGATGGCCAGCACCGCGCCCAGCGCGAAGGCCTTCACAGTCGCCAGCACGGCGGTCGCGAGGTCGCTCTGCACCTGGGAGTACTGCAGCCACTCCCATTTGCGGCCGGAGAACTGGCCGCTGTCGATGAAGCGGTAGATCACGAACGCGATCAGCGCCGCCACCACGAGGATGCCGAGCACCGCGTAAATCCGGTGCCGCATCCGCGCTTTCGGGCCCGGGGTGTCGAAAAGAACCGTGCTCATCGGGCCACGCTCCAGCGCTTCTCCAGGCTGCGCTGCACCAGCGACAGCACCGACACGAGGATGATGAAGCCGAGTGCCACCCACAGCAGCGCGATCATCTGGTTGTCGCCGCGCTCGGACACGTACTGCCGGATCGCGCCGGCCTCGGCGACCGAGAACCCGCTGGCGATCGTCGTGTTCTTCAGCAGCGCGATGAGCATGCTGACGAGCGGCGGCACCACCGACCGCAGGGCCTGCGGGAGGACGATGCCGCCGAGGATCTGCCCGGACGACAGGCCCAGCGCGCGGCCCGCCTCGGCCTGGCCGATCGGCACCGTGTTGATGCCCGAGCGCACGACCTCGCAGATGAACGCCGACGTGTAGATCGTCAGCGCCACCGCGGCGGTCGGGAAGTAGTCGATCTTGACGATGTCGAGCAGCGGGTAGGCGAACACGAGGAACGCGAACACCAGCGTCAGCGGCGTGTTGCGCAGGACGGTGACGTAGGTCGTGCCGATCGCGCGCAGCATCGGGACCGGGCTCACCCGCAGCATCGCGAGGATCGTGCCCAGCACCAGGCTGCACGCTCCCGCGATCAGGAACAGTTCGATCGTGGTCAGGAAGAACGGACCGAAGAGGTCCAGATTGTCGAGCAGGACGTCCATGGAGCCTTCCCCGCGTCCGTGTGCCGATAGTGGGTGTGCGGCGGCCGGTGGGCGAAAGCTTCGCCCACCGGCCGCCGGATCAGGTCAGTACCGCTCGATGGCCGGCGGCGTCGCGGGCGCGCCGGACTTGCCGAGGGTCGCGTCGTAGATCTTCTTCCAGGTGCCGTTGGTCTCGGCGGCCTGCAGCAGGTCGTCGATCTTGTCGCGCAGCACCTTGTCGTCCTTGTTCAGGCCGATGCCGTAGGGCTCCTTCGAGAACGGCTTGCCGACGACCTTGAAGCTGTCCGGGTCCTGCGCCGCGTAGCCCTTGAGGATCGCGTCGTCGGTGGTGACCGCGTCGACGTCCTTCGTCTGCAGCTTCTCCACGCACTGCGAGTACTTCTGGAACTCGACGATCTGGTCGGTCAGCTTCTGCTCGCGCACGCGCTGGATCGGGGTCGACCCGGTGACCGAGCAGACCTTCTTGCCCTTCAGCGTCTCCGGGCCGGTGATCGAGGTGTCGTCCTTGCGCACCAGCAGGTCCTGCCCGGCCTGGAAGTACGGGCCGCCGAACGACACGAGCTTCTTGCGCTTGTCGCTGATGGTGTAGGTGCCGACGTAGAGGTCGACCTGGCCGTTGGAGATGGCCTGCTCGCGGGCGGCCGAGTCGACCGTCGTGTACTTGATCTTGTCCTCGCCGAAGCCGAGGCCCGCCGCGACCATCCGGGCGATCTCGATGTCGAAGCCCTGGAACTTGCCGGTCTTCGGGTCCTTCTGGCCCAGCTCGGGCTGGTCGTCCTTGACGCCGATGGTGATCGTGCCCGCGGACTTGATCTTCGTGAACACCGGCGAGCCGTCGAGCTTGACGTCCTTCGCCACTTCGTAGGTCGGCAGGGCCGCGGCGTTGGTGTTGGCGTCGCCGCCGGAACCAGCCGGGGTGCCTTCCTTGCCGCAGGCCGTGAGCAGCAGCCCGCCGGCGAGCAGAGCGGCCGCGAGGGTGCGGATCCTCATGTCAGTCTCTCCAATATCTGTCCGGGAAACATCTGTCCGGGAACGTCGGTGCCGGTCGGGGCGGCACCGCTGGACACGGCCGATTACAGCCACCTCGGCCGCGGGGCGCCGGGGGATTCCCCCGAACGGGTCAGTGGGTCAGGATCTTGCCGAGGAAGTCCTTCGCGCGGTCGGACTTCGGCTTGGTGAAGAACTCCTCCGGCGTCGTGTCCTCGACGATCTCGCCGTCGGCCATGAACAGGACGCGGTCGGCGGCGCGCCGGGCGAAGCCCATCTCGTGCGTGACCACGAGCATGGTCATGCCGTCCTTCGCCAGCCCGGTCATCACGTCCAGCACCTCCTGGACCATTTCCGGGTCCAGCGCCGAGGTCGGCTCGTCGAACAGCATCACCTTGGGCTTCATCGCGAGCGCGCGGGCGATCGCCACGCGCTGCTGCTGGCCGCCGGACAGCTGGGCCGGGTACTTGTCGGCCTGGTTCGCGATGCCGACGCGCTCGAGCAGTTCCATCGCGGTCTTGCGCGCCTCGGCCTGCGCCGTCTTGCGCACCTTGACCGGCGCGAGCATGACGTTCTCGAGGATCGTCTTGTGCGCGAAGAGGTTGAACTGCTGGAAGACCATGCCGACGTCGGCGCGCAGCGCGGCGAGCGCCTTGCCCTCGGCGGGCAGCGGCACGCCGTCGACGGCGATCTCGCCGGAGTTGATCGGCTCGAGCCGGTTGATCGCGCGGCACAGCGTCGACTTGCCCGACCCGGAGGGCCCGAGCACGACGACGACCTGGCCGCGCGGCACCTCGAGGGTGATCTCGCGCAGCACGTGCAGCTCGCCGAAGTACTTGTTCACGGCGGCCGCCTTGATCATCGGCGTCGCCACCTCGGTGGTCATCGTGGCCTCCAGAGCTCCGTTGGTCGTCGGCGTCCGCGGAACCGGGGTTCCGCAACGCTTGCGGAAACCTACTACCGGGACATCTCTTGTAAAGACGGCTTGAGCAATACTTAGGGTTTCAACTACGTATCGGATGCGGCCGTCGTGGCGGCTTTCAGCCTAGTCGGGACTGTGGCGGCCGCCACGCACCGTGTCCGCGGGGCGTGGCGCCCTAAAGTCCGGATACCGTGGTCGGGATCACCGGGGAGGCTGAAGCGTGCGCGTGCTGCTGGTGGAAGACGACGACCGGGTCGCGGGCGCGCTCGTTCCCGCGCTGGTCCGCCGGGGCCTCACCATGCAGCGGCTGCCGTCCGGGGCCGGGGTGCTCGACCGGGTCCACGACGTCGACGTGATCCTTCTCGACCTGGGCCTTCCCGACGTCGACGGCGTGGTGCTCTGCCGGCAGATCCGGGCAGTGAGCGATGTCGCGGTGATCGTGGTGTCCGCGCGCGGCGAGGTGAACGACCGGGTGCACGGGCTGCGCGCCGGCGCCGACGACTACCTGGTCAAGCCGTACGACGTGGAGGAACTGCTCGCGCGCGTCGAAGCGGTGCGCAGGCGGCGCACCGAAAAGACCGCGCCGACGGTGCCGGTGGTCGAGGTCGGCGACGTCCGGATCGACCTCTCCCGGCACGAGGTGCTGGTCGACGGCGAGCCGATCGCGTTGTCCCGCAAGGAGTTCCAGGTGCTCGCGCTGGTCGCGGCGGCGGGCGGCGCGGTGTGTTCGCGCGAGCAGGTGCTGAACGAGGTGTGGGGACATCGCGGCGCGGCCGAGAGCCGTTCGCTGGACGTGCACGTCGCCACCCTGCGCACGAAACTCGGCCGTCCGGCGCTGATCGAAACGGTGCGCGGCGTCGGCTACCGGCTGGGCAGCGGACGGGACTGACCGGTGCGCGTCCGGCTGCAGGGCATCGTCGTCACGCTCGTCGCGCTGCTCGTGTTCGGGCTCGGCATCCCGCTCGCGCTGAGCATCGCGAGCAGCCTCCAGCAGAAGCTCTTCCTCGACCGGCTCACCGACACCTCGCGGTTCGCGTCGCTCGCCCAGCGCCCGCTGCTCGACAACCAGCTCGGCCGGCTGGAACCCGAACTGCGCCGCTACACCGAGGTGTACGGCGTGAAAGTGGTCGTCGTGAACCAGGACGGCGACCCGGTGCTGAGCTCGCCCGGCGGCACGGACCCGCGGCGCGTCGACCGGGCCGCGATCCGGGTGCCGGTGAACGAGGCGCTCGCCGCTCGCCCGCCCGAAGCCGGGCCGTTGCTGATGCCGTGGGCGAGCAAACCGCTGGTGCTGGCCGAGCCGATCCTCATCGACGGCGAGGTGCGCGGCGCGGTCGTCACGGAGTCCGCGACCGATCACGTTCGTACCCAGTTGCTGTGGCAGTGGTTGCTGCTGGCCGCGTGCGCGCTGGTCGCGTTCGGGCTCGCGCTGCTCGTCGCGCTGCCGGTGGTGCGCTGGACGCTGCGCCCGGTCCGGCGGCTGGACGAGGCGACGGGCGCGCTGGTCGCGTCCGTGGTCAGCGGCCGGGAGGCGGAGCCGGTGGGGGAGAGCGGCGGCCCGCCGGAGCTGCGGCAGCTGGGCCGGTCGTTCGATCGGATGGCGGCGAGCGTGTCGGAGGCGCTGGCCGCACAACGCGCGTTCGTCGCCGACGCTTCGCATCAGCTGCGCAATCCGTTGACGGCGTTGAAGATCCGGCTGGGCAATCTCGACGGTCAGGTGACCGACGAAACCGCGGCCGCCGACCTCGAAGCGGCGCAGGTGGACGCCAAGCGGCTGAACCAGATCCTCGACGAGCTGCTGTCGATGGCGCGTGCCGAATCCGCGGGCGGCGAGCTGGTTTCCGAAGACCTCGCCGAGGTGATCGCCGACCGGGTCGCGGACTGGTCGGTGGTCGGCGCGGCTCGCGAGGTCGCGCTGGAGAGCGCGGTGGACGTCAACGGCGCGCGGGTGCTCGTGCCGCCGCGCGGGCTGGAGGTCGTGCTCGACGCTTTGCTGGACAACGCGCTCAAGTTCAGCCCTTCCGGCACCTCGGTGGAGGTGGCCGCGAGCGTCGCGCAGGACCGGGTGACGGTTTCGGTCCGCGACCACGGTCCTGGCCTGCGAGAGGACGAGCTGGAGCGGGCTGCCGACCGGTTCTGGCGGAGCACGGCGCATCAGAACGTGCCGGGCTCGGGGCTCGGGCTGGCGATCGTGACCGAGATCGTCCGGCATTCCGACGGCGAGATCCAGTTGTCCCTGCCCGAGGGCGGCGGGTTGCGGATCGCGATGGACTTTCCGGTCGCGGGCTAGACCTTCTCCGCGCGGTAGTAGGCCAACGCCCCGGGATGCAGCGGCAACGGCCCCGTCTCGATCCCCGGATGCACGTCGATCGACAACGCCGCCCGGTTGACCGCCGCGAGCGCCGGGCGGGCGTCGTACAGGCCCTTCGTGAGCGCTTCGGCGACGTCGGCGGACATCGAGGTGGGCACGACCAGGAAGTTCGGCACCACCAGCGTCGTGACCGGCCCGCCCTGGTCGTAGGTGCTGCCGGGGATGGTCGCGGTGCCGTACACCGGGCTGAACCGCTGCATGCCCGGCATCAGCGAGGACATGTCGAGCAGCCGCAGGCCGATCTTGCGGTTGTACTCGGTGATGAGCGGCGTCGGCAGCCCGCCGGACCAGAACATCGCGTCGATTTTGCGGTCGGCCAGCGCGGCGAGCGAATCGTCCAGGCTCAGCTGGTCGACCGCGACCGCGCCCTTCAGCCCGGCGACCCCCAGCACCCGGTCGGCGATGTACTCGACGCCCGACTCCGGCGAGCCCACCGCGATGTGGCGGCCGCGCAGCATCGACACCGAGGTGTAGCGCGAATCCTTGCGGACGACGATGTGCAGGTAGTCGTCGTGGATGCGGGCCAGCGCGGCGAGCTTGCCGGGGTGCGCGGCCGCCGCGTCCGCGGCCAGGTCCGCGGCGACGAACGCGACGTCCGCGCCCCCGGAAAGCACTCGGTTGAGGTTGTCGCGCGACCCCTGGGTGGCGAGCACCTCGGGCGTCTCGATGCCGAGTTCGCCCGCCCACGACGACGCCAGCGGCCCGGCGAGGTCGTGGTAGACGCCGCCCACCGACCCGGCCGCGACGCGCAGGTGCAGGTTCGCGAAGCTCGGCCCGCACCCGCTCAGCAGCACCGTGAGCACTGCCAGCGCCAGCGTCAGCCTCCATCGCATGGGGCGATGGTGCCAGAGGTCAGCCGGTGACGTCGGTCAGGCTGGTGCCCATCCGGATCTTGCTGAACCATTGCGTCGCCGTTTGGTCGGCCTCGTGGTAGACGCCCCACTTCAGATAGTTGCGGTCCCCGTCGATCGTGGTGCCGGTGTAAGTGGTCGATCCGTCGGAGAACGTCTGCTGCTTGCCGTCGAACCAGAACTGGATGGTGCCCTTGGTGCGGTCGGTCGAAATCCGGAAGGCGATGTCGTGCCACTGATCGTTCGAGACCGGCGCTTCCCAGAGCTTGACGCTCGTGTGGTCGACGGTCCATTCCTCCAGCTGGAGCTTGCCGCCGGAGATCTTGAGGACGATCGGGTGGTTCGCGGTGCCGGTGCTCGGGCTGCATTTCAGCTGGAACACGTAGCGGCTGGTGGAGTCGGTGATGCGGTACTTCGACGACCAGCCGAGGTAGAAGGTCTTGCCCGCTTCGAGGTCCGGGCCGACCGCCTCGCAGCGTTCCTCCTTCGCGAGCTGCTCGGCGACGAACACTTTGCCCTTCGCGGAGTCCGCGGTCTTGAAGTGGCCGTCGGCGCACTGGATTGAGTTGAACGCCTTGGCCCCGTCGGCCGGGTCGGCGGACCAGGTGACCGAGCGGGGAGCCGGGGCCGCGGTGACCGGGGCGGCCGCCAACGCCGCGACGGCGAGGGCGCTCGCGGCAGCAGCCGCGGAGCAGGCGAAAACCTTGCGCACTTTTCCTCCAGAGCGGCGGCGGTCCGATTCGGAAACAATGGCGATGATCTTATCTTCGGGAGCGCGCGGAAAACAATAGGAGAAATTCCGGCGGTATTGTTCTGCGGTGGCCGGTTCGGTGCATTTCCGTTCCCGGTCAACGGCACATTTCCCGATTAACGGAATGCCTGGTGAGCCAGGCCGCATAACGCCCGCGAGGCGGGTGCCGGGTCCGGCGCGGGCTCCGGGGTTTAGGCTGGAGTGCGATGAACGCGAAAACGTACCAGATCCGCACGTTCGGCTGCCAGATGAACGTGCACGACTCCGAACGGCTCGCCGGGCAGCTCGAGGAAGCCGGCTACGTCCCCGCCGCGGGGCCGTCGAAGCCGGATCTGGTCGTGTTCAACACCTGCGCCGTGCGGGAGAACGCGGACAACAAGCTCTACGGCACCCTCGGGCACCTCCGCCCGGACAAGGTCGCCAATCCGGACATGCAGATCGCCGTCGGCGGCTGTCTCGCGCAGAAGGACCGCGGCGACATCGTCAAGCGCGCGCCGTGGGTCGACGTCGTCTTCGGGACGCACAACATCGGTTCGCTGCCGACGCTGCTGGAACGCGCGCGGCACAACGCCGAGGCCGAGGTCGAAATCCTCGAATCGCTCGAGACGTTCCCGTCCACGCTGCCCGCGCGCCGCGAATCGTCCTACGCGAGCTGGGTGTCGGTTTCGGTCGGCTGCAACAACACCTGCACGTTCTGCATCGTGCCGTCGCTGCGCGGCAAGGAGCGCGACCGGCGTCCCGGCGAGATCCTCGCCGAGGTCGAGGCGCTGGTCGCCGAGGGCGTGCTCGAGGTGACCCTGCTGGGCCAGAACGTGAACTCCTACGGCGTCGAGTTCGGCGACCGGCTCGCGTTCGGCAAGCTGCTGCGCGCCACCGGCGGGATCGACGGGCTGGAGCGCGTGCGGTTCACCTCGCCGCATCCGGCCGCGTTCACCTCGGACGTCATCGACGCGATGGCCGAGACGCCGAACGTCTGCCACCAGCTGCACATGCCGCTGCAGTCCGGTTCGGACCGGGTGCTGCGCGAGATGCGCCGCTCCTACCGGTCGACGCGGTTCCTGAACATCCTCGACGAGGTGCGCGCCAAGATGCCGGACGCCGCCATCACCACCGACATCATCGTCGGCTTCCCCGGCGAGACCGAGGAAGACTTCCAGGCGACGCTCGACGTCGTCCGCGCCGCGCGGTTCTCCAGCGCGTTCACCTTCCAGTACTCGAAGCGCCCCGGCACGCCCGCCGCCGAGATGGCGGAGCAGCTGCCGAAGGAGGTCGTGCAGGAGCGCTACGACCGGCTGGTCGAGCTGCAGAACGAGATCTCCTGGGAAGAGAACCGCAAGCTGGTCGGCCGCCGGGTCGAGCTGCTGGTGGCCGCGGGCGAGGGCCGCAAGGACGCCGAGACGCACCGGATGAGCGGACGCGCCCGAGACGGCCGGCTGGTTCACTTCACGCCCTCCGGTTCGGCCGTCGACCGTTCGGTCCGGCCGGGCGACGTCGTGGAGACGGTGATCAGCTACGGCGCGCCGCACCACCTGGTCGCCGACGGCGACCTTCTGACGCATCGCCGCACGCGGGCGGGCGACAACGCCGAAGCCGGTCTTCGGCCCAAGACGAGCGGGGTCACCCTGGGACTGCCGGGCTTCGGAGCCCCGGCGGCGCAGCCTGCCCCGGTGAGTGGGTGTGCGGGATGAGCGAACCGGGAACGCCGGCCGAGGTCGACCAGCGGCTGAGCGACGAGATCGACGACGCGGGCCGCCGCGCGTCGCGGACGGTCGAGCTGGGCAGGCGCGGCTTCACCATCTCGGTGCTGATGTTCGTGCTGCTGGTGGCCCAGATCCTGCCGTGGGCACAGGGCCGCGCGGGCTGGGAGACGCTGGCCGGCGAGGCGGGCGGGGTGCCGCAGCTGTTCGCCGTGACGTCCACCGGCGTCGGCGTGTTCATCGGCGCGGTCGCGCTCGTGTCGCGCCGCTGGTGGGTCGCGTGGTGCTGCGCCGCGGGCGGCTGGTTCGCCTCGGTCGACGGCCTGCTGGCGATCTGGTCGCAGCAGTCCGCGCACGCCAGCGGGGCGGCCGGCGACGGTCCGGGAATCGGGATGATCGTGGCGTGGATCGCGACGATCATCCTGGCGACCCTCTGGATGCGGACCGCGTTCTCGCGCAACTGACCGCTTCCGGCAAAGGTCCGTGAGGGGAACCCTCACGGACTCTGAGTCCCTCAGGGTTCCCCTCACGAACTTTGGCTGAATGCGAAAGGGCCGGTACCCGCGGGTACCGGCCCTTTCGCATTCGGATCAGCGATCGGCGACCGCGGCTTCCGCGGCCTCCATCCATTCCCGCCACTGGGCGGCCTGCTCGTCGGCCTTCTTCGCCCGCCGCTCGTCCCCGGCGGCCCTGGCCTTCGCGGCCTGCGATTCGAACTGCTCGACCCGCTCCCGGAACTGCGCGGCACGCGCCTGCGCCTCCGGGTCCGTGCGGCGCCAGCGGCTGTCCTCGGCCGACTTCACCGCGTCCTGCACCGCCTTGAGCCGACCGTCCAGCTCGCGGATGCGTTCGCGCGGGACCTTGCCGATCTCGTCCCACTGCTCCTGGATCCGGCGCAGCGCCGACTTGGCCGCTTCGAGGTTGGCCGCCACGTCGATCTTCTCGGCCTCGACCAGCAGTTCTTCCTTGCGCTGGGCGTTGCCGGCGAACTCCGCGTCGCGCTCGGAGAACACGGCCGAACGGCGGGCGAAGAACGCGTCCTGCGCCGCGCGGAACCGCTGCCACAGCGCTTCGTCGCTGTCCTTCGGCGCGCGCCCGGCGGCCTTCCACTCGGCCATCAGGTCCTTGTACCGGCCCGCGGTGGCGCCCCAGTCGTCCGAATCGGCGATCGACTCGGCCTCGGCGATCAGCTCTTCCTTGCGCTGCTTCGCGCTCGCCCGCTGCTTGTCCAGTTCGGCGAAGTGCGAGCCGCGGCGGCGGTTGAACGCCTCGCGCGCCTTCGAGAACCGTTTCCACAGCTCGTCGTCGGTCTTGCGGTCGACGCCCTTGACCGTCTTCCACTCGTCGAGGATCGCGCGCAGCCGGTCGCCCGCGGCCTTCCACTGCGTGGAATCGGCGGCGATCTTCTCCGCCTCGTCGGCCAGCGTCTGCTTGCGCGCGACCGCCGCGGCCCGGGCTTCCTCGCGCTCGTGCTTGACGTTGACCAGGGCCTTCTCGGCCAGCCCGATCACGAACTCGAGCCGCGCGGCGAGCGCCTTGAGGTCGCCGACCACGGCCGCCTCGCCGAGCCCGTCGCGGATCTGGGTGGCGCTCGAGAGCGCGTGCTTCGGGTCTCCCGCCCCGGAGTTCAGCCGCGTTTCGAGCAGTTCGACCTCGGTGCGCACGTCGTCGAAGCGGCGTGCGTAGTGCAACAGGCCTTCCTCGGGCGTACCGGCCTGCCAGACCCCGACCTCGCGTTCGCCGTCGGCGGTGAAGACGTAAACGGTGCCTTCCCCGTCGACCCGGCCCCAGGTGGCGGGGGCGGGCTCGGCGGGCGGCACCGGAGGCGCGGCATGGCCGGCACCGTGCGCGTGCGGCACCGGGTGCGGTGCCGGGGTGCCGGGGGACGTGTTCTCCTGGGCCATCGCAGGCTCCTTATCGCCTGTACGCCCGCGGCTGCGGGCGCCCCGCCGCGTGAGCGGGGCCGGGTTACGCTGTTGTCGTGCTCTGCCGGGGGCATGGGGCCCCAGCGGCATTCAAGCAGCTCAGCGCGCGCCGTGGTACTGGATGAGCCGCCTGAAAGCGTTGATCCTACTTCTCCTTGACGCTCCGTGCCCGCGTCCCGCCCCGGCCGGGTAGCGTTTCCCGGCGTGATCAGCCCTGCTCAACGGCCCCGTCCGGTGGCCGTCGTCGGCCCCACCGCCACCGGGAAGACGGCGCTGGCCGTCGAGCTGGCGCTGGACCTGGACGGCGAGGTGGTGAACGCCGACGCGCTCCAGCTCTACCGGGGCATGGACATCGGCACCGCCAAAGCGACCATGGACGAGCGGCGAGGGGTCCCGCACCACCTGCTGGACGTACTCGACGTGACCGAGACCGCGTCGGTCGCCGCCTATCAGCGTGACGCTCGCAGCACGATCGAGCGGATTCTCGGAACGGGCCGGGTTCCGGTGCTGACCGGCGGCTCGGGACTGTACGTGCAAGCGGTCCTGGACGACCTCCGTTTCCCCGGCACCGACCCCGCGGTGCGCGCGCGGCTCGACGAGGAGGCCGCCGAATTCGGCACCGCCGCGCTCTACACCCGGCTGGGGGAGCGCGACCCGGTCGCCGCGGCCGCGATCCTGCCCACCAACACCCGGCGGATCGTGCGCGCGCTGGAGGTCATCGAGATCACCGGCGAGCCGTTCTCCGCGAATCTGCCGAAGCCGGGCCCGGCGCGCTGGGACACCGTGCTGATCGGGGTCGATCGCGAGGTCGCCGAACTGGACGAGCGCGTCGACCTGCGGGTGGAGCGGATGTTCGAGGGCGGTCTCGTGGACGAGGTGCGCGCGTTGCTCGGCCGTGGTTTGCGGGACGGGAAGACCGCTTCGCGAGCGCTCGGCTACCAGCAGGTGCTGGCCGAACTGGACGGCGAAAGCGACTTCGCGGCAGCCGCGGCGGCGACCGCGCAGGCCACTCGCCGGTTCGTTCGGCGGCAGCGTTCGTGGTTCCGGCGGGACAAGCGGATCCAGTGGTTCGACGGCGGATCGGCGGACCTGGCCGCGCGGGTCCTCGCCGTGCTCGACCAGTAGCCTGGACGCATGGGCGGCATCGAATTCCTCAAGGGCCACGGCACGCAGAACGACTTTGTGCTGCTGCCTGACGCGGCCGGCCGCCTCGACCTCACCGCGGAGCGAGTGGCGGCGCTGTGCGATCGGCAGCGGGGCATCGGCGCGGACGGCGTGCTGCGTGTCGTGCGCGCGAAGGCGATCGGCGAAGAGTCGGCCGGCGAGTGGTTCATGGACTACCGCAACGCCGACGGCTCGATCGCCGAGATGTGCGGCAACGGCACCCGCGTTTTCGCGCGCTACCTGGTCGACGCCGGACTGGCCGAGGGCGGCGAGTTCGTCATCGGCACCCGCGCGGGCGACCGGCCGGTCGTCGTGCACCCGGACCGTTCGGTCACGGTCCAGATGGGCCCGGCGGCGATCACCGGCACGTCGGTCACCGTGGTGGCCGGGCAGCCGTTCTCCGGGGTCGCGGTGAACGTCGGCAACCCGCACCTGGTGTCGGTCACCGACACCGACATCGCCGGCCTCGACCTGCGGGACCAGCCCGATTTCGACCACGACGTCTTCCCGGCCGGGGTCAACCTGGAGTTCGTCAACGTGCTCGGCGAGGGCGCGCTGCGGATGCGCGTGCACGAGCGCGGCGTGGGGGAAACCCGCGCCTGCGGCACCGGCACCGTCGCCGCGGTGGCCGCCTCGTTGCACCTCGCGGGCAAGGACACCGGCGAGTCCACAGTGGACATCCCGGGCGGGCAGGTGTCGGTCACGATCGGGCGCGGCGAGTCCACGCTGACCGGACCGGCCGAGATCGTGGCCCGCGGCGAACTGGACGAAGCCTGGTGGCTCGCCGCGGGCGCTTGATCAGCTGATCGTCACCGCCACCGAGAGCTCGCCTTCCCGGGTGGTCACGGTGTTCACCACGCCGGCGATCCGCACGTCCTCGGCGATTCCGGCGAAGCCTTCGAGCACGTCCGCCGGCGCGGTGACCGACAGCGTCTCGACGGCGGTCCGCATCGACACCTTTGCGTCGGTCTTGGCCCGGCGCACGGCAGCGATCACGGAACCGGCCAGCGGCAGCAAGGCGACGTCGCCGTCGGCGTCAGGCGCGGTCGGCCAGGACGCTTGGTGCACCGAACCTTCCTGCCACCACGACCAGATCTCCTCGGCGGAGAACGGCAGCACCGGCGCGAACATCCGCACCAACGCCGACAGCACGGTCCGCAACGCCACCTGTGCCGATTCCGCTGCCGCCGCGCCGAGGTCGCCGTACGCGCGGCCCTTCACCAGCTCCACGTAGTCGTCGCAGAACGTCCAGAAGAACGTCTCCGTCACCTGCAACGCACGCGCCTGGTCGAGCGCTTCGAAAGCGGCTGTCGCTTCCTCGATCACCTTCGCCAGCGCGGCGAGCACGGACCGGTCCAGAGGCTCCGTCGCGACCGACTCGGCCGCAGGCGTCCCGAGGCCGAGCACGAACTTGCTCACGTTCAACAGCTTCGTCGCCAGCCGCCGCCCGACCTTCATCTGGCCTTCGTCGACCGCCGTGTCCACGCCCGGGCGAGCGCTCGCCGCCCAGTAGCGCACCGCGTCGGAACCATGCCGTTCCAGCAGATCAGCCGGGGTGACGACGTTGCCGACCGACTTAGACATCTTCTTGCGGTCCGGGTCCAGCACCCAGCCGGAGATCACCGCGTCCCGCCACGGCAGCACGCCTTCCTCCAGTTCGGCGCGGACCGCGGTGGAGAACAGCCAGGTGCGGATGATCTCGTGCGCTTGCGGCCGCAGCGAGAACGGGAAGACGCGGCGGAACAGGTCGTCGTCGATGGTCCAGCGCCCGGCGATCTGCGGCGTCAGCGACGACGTCGCCCAGGTGTCCATCACGTCCGCCTCCGCGACGAACCCGCCCGGCACGCCGCGCTGCTCCTCGGTGTAGCCCGGCGGGACGTCGGTGCTCGGATCCACCGGCAGGCTCGTGTCGTCGGGTACCAGGACCGCGTCGTGATCCGGCTCGCCGTCGGCGTCGAGCGGGTACCAGACCGGGATCGGCACGCCGAAGAACCGCTGGCGGCTGACCAGCCAGTCGCTGGTCAGGCCCTCGACCCAGCTGCGGTAGCGGACCTCCATGTGCGGCGGGACCCAGTTCAGCTCCTCGCCGCGCTCCAGCAGCTTCGCGCGCAGAGCGTCGTCGCGGCCGCCGTTGCGGAGATACCACTGGCGGCTGGTGACGATTTCCAGTGGCTTGTCGCCCTTTTCGTAGAACTTCACCGGATGCGTGATCGGCCTCGGCTCGCCGCGCAGCGCGCCCGCCTCACGCAGGAGGTCCACGACGATCTGGCGTCCAGTGTGGACAGTCTTGCCCGCCAGGGGCTCGTATTTGTCGGCTGGAACGCCGTGCGGCGGCTCGGCGCGGAACCGGCCGTCGCGGCCCAGGACCGGACGCGTTTCGAGCTGCAGCGCGCGCCACCAGGTGACGTCCGTGGTGTCGCCGAAGGTGCACACCATCGCGATGCCGGTGCCCTTTTCCGGATTGGCGAGATGGTGCGCGTGCACCGGCACCTCGACACCGAACACCGGCGTGCGCACGGTCTTCCCGAAAAGGCCTTGGTACCGCTCGTCATCCGGATGCGCGACGAGCGCGACACACGCGGGCAGCAGCTCGGGCCGCGTCGTCGAGATCAGCACTTCGCCGTCAGCCGCGGTGAACACGAGATCGTGATACGCGCCCGGCCGTTCGCGGTCTTCCAGTTCCGCCTGCGCGACGGCGGTGCGGAAGGTGACATCCCACAGCGTCGGGGCTTCGGACTGGTACGCCTCGCCGCGCGCGAGGTTGCGCAGGAACGCACGCTGCGAGATCTCCGTGGTCGCCGGGTCGATGGTCTGGTACGCCAGCGTCCAGTCCACCGAAAGCCCGATGCTCCGCCAGACCTCCTCGAACACCTTCTCGTCGGTTTCGGTCAGTTCGAGACACAGCTCCACGAAATTGCGCCGCGACACCGGAATCGCGTTCTTGCCGGGCTTTGCCGGCGGAGTGAAGGACGGGTCGTAAGGCAGCGACGGCTCGCAGCGCACGCCGAAATGGTTCTGCACGCGGCGTTCGGTGGGCAGGCCGTTGTCGTCCCACCCGACCGGGTAGAAGACCGAACGGCCGCGCATCCGTTGGTAGCGCGCGAGAACATCGGTGTGGGTGTAGGAGAAGACGTGCCCGATGTGCAGCGAACCGCTCGCGGTCAGCGGCGGCGTGTCGATCGAGTAGACGTCCGGGCGCGTGCGGTCGAACCGGTATACGCCTTCGCGTTCCCACACCGGTACCCATTTGGCGGCAAGGCCGTCGACGCCGACTTTGTGCGGGATCTTCTCGTTCATGCCCGCACTTTACGGGGCGGGTACAGCCATTTCCCCGCCCGTCGGCAGGTCCCGCATGCGCCGCAGCGGCGAGCAGATCACCCAGAGCGCGCCCGCGACCGGCCCGGCCGTCCCGATCCACAGCGCGCCGGTGAGCCCGAGCCATTCGCCGAGCCCGCCGCCCAGCAGCCCGCCGAGCGGCAGCGCTCCCCAGACGACGAACCGCACGCTCGCGTTCATCCGGCCCAGCAGCCGGTCCGGGGTGATCGCCTGGCGGTAGGAGACCTGAGCGATGTTGTAGAGGATCACGCCGAAGCCGAACGACGCCATCCCCAGCCCGGCGAGCGCGATCCGCCAGTCCGGCGCGGCGGACAGGACCAGCACCTCGCCCGGCCAGAACAGCGCCGGGACCAGCCAGATCGACCGGGCCTGGCCGATCTTCCGGATGATCGGCCCGGCGCAGAGCGCGGCCGCGATGCCGCCGATGCCGCTCACCGCGAGCAGTCCGCCGACCTCGGCCGGTTTGAGCCCGGCCGTGCGGGTCAGGAACAGCACCTGGACGGCCTGCACCACTCCGCCGAAGAAGTTCGACGTGGCGGTGCAGGCGACGATCGCACGCAGCGGCCGGTCGGCGACGACGAACCGCAGGCCTTCGAGCATCTGCGGCACCAGTCGGTCGTGTTCGCCGCGTTCCGGGCGGGTTTCGACAGTGCGGATCCGCCACAGGCACAGCGCGGACGTGAGGTAGCCGATCCCGGTGACCAGGACCGTGCTCGCCGCGCCGACGAATTGCACGAGCACGCCGGCGAGGCTCGGCCCGGCGATCTGCGCGGACGACTGCACGCCCTGCAGCTTCGCGTTGCCTTCGAGCAGCTTTTCGCGGCCGACCAGCGCGGGCAGATACGCCTGGTAGGAGACGTCGAAGAACACCGTCGCGAACCCGACGAGCAGCACGACCACCAGCACCTGCGCCATGGTGAGCACGTCGGCCCACCACGCGAACGGGATGCTGAGCAGCAGGATCCCGCGGACCAGGTCGGCGGCGAGCATGAGCGGCCGTTTGCGCATCCGGTCCACCCACACGCCCGCGGGCAGGCCGAGGACCAGGAAGCCGAGCGTCTCGGCCATGGTCAGCAGGCCCATCTCGAACGGGGTGGCAGCCAGCGTGACCGCGGCGAGCAGCGGGATGGCGGTGAGGCCGACGAACATCCCCAGCTGGCTCGCCGTGTCCCCGGCCCACAGCCTGCGGAAGTCGGCGTGGAAGAACAACGAGTCTCGACGCACTCGATCGAGTGTCGCGGAGTGATTGGAAAGAGTCAATCACTTTGTTTAGGCTGCTCGGATGCCGCTCAACCGACGTCCCTCCACCGAAGCCGAGGCAGCCGCGCTCGCGTCCGGAATACGGCTGCGCATCATCCGGTTGACCACCTTTGAAGCGATGACGAACAAGGAACTGGCGGAGCGGCTCGGCCGCGACCCGGCGACCACGCTGCACCACGTGCGGCGCCTGGTCGACACCGGTTTTCTCGTCGCGCAGGAGCCGCGGCGCGGCGCGCGCGGGGCGAAGGAGATCCCGTACCTGTCCACCGGGCTTTCCTGGCAGCTGGACTACAGCGACGCGGACCCCGTCGTGGTCAACGAGGCGATGTTCGAGGCCTATCTGGCCGAAATGGCGGAGGCCGACCTGGCGGAGACGGAGACGACCCGGCTCGTGGTCCAGGTGGGCGCGCGGGACGTCGCGGAGTTCAAGCGGCGGCTCGACGGGCTGCTCGAAGAATTCAAGGCCAGGCCCCGCGATCCGGGCTCGGAACGCACCGCCGTGTACGTCTCGGTTTATCCCAGCAGGTAATCCGTTCGGTTCCCGCGCCGAAACGTGGGACCATGGAGGCACGATGACAGAACAGACACACGAAGACTTTTACGACGACAACGACCCCTACGACCCCTCGGTCGGGGAGATGGAGCTCGAGGACCGCGCGTCACTGCGCCGGGTCGCGGGCCTGTCCACCGAGCTCGAGGACATCACCGAGGTCGAGTACCGGCAGCTTCGGCTGGAGCGCGTTGTGCTGGTCGGCGTGTGGACCGAAGGCACCGCCCAGCAGTCCGAGGCGTCGCTGGCCGAACTGGCGCGACTGGCCGAGACGGCGGGCTCGGAAGTGCTCGAAGGCATCGTCCAGCGGCGGCAGAAGCCCGACCCCGCGACGTACGTCGGCTCCGGCAAGGTGCGCGAGCTCCGCGACATCGTCGTGGCGACCGGCGCCGACACGGTGATCTGCGACGGCGAGCTTTCGCCCGGCCAGCTGCGCCAGCTGGAGGAGAAGGTCAAGGTCAAGGTGATCGACCGGACCGCCCTGATCCTCGACATCTTCGCCCAGCACGCCCGGTCCAAGGAGGGCAAGGCGCAGGTCGAGCTGGCCCAGCTGCAGTACCTCGTCCCGCGGCTTCGCGGGTGGGGTTCGGCGCTGTCCCGGCAGGCCGGTGGCCGCGCGGGCGGCGCGAACGGCGGCGTGGGCCTGCGCGGACCTGGTGAAACGAAGCTGGAGACGGACCGGCGGCGGATCAGCAAGCGCGTGGCGAAGCTGCGCCGGGAGATCGCCGCGATGGACACCATCCGCGAGACCAAGCGCGGCAAGCGCGTCGCCAACGAGGTGCCGAGCGTGGCGATCGTCGGCTACACCAACGCCGGCAAGTCGAGCCTGCTCAACGCCCTGACCGGGGCCGGGGTGCTGGTGGAGGACGCGCTGTTCGCCACCCTCGACCCGACCACGCGCCGGGCGCAGACGGCCGACGGGCGCACGTTCACCCTCACCGACACCGTCGGGTTCGTGCGGCACCTGCCGCACCAGCTGGTGGACGCGTTCCGCTCGACGCTGGAGGAGGCGGCCGACGCCGACCTGCTGCTGCACGTCGTGGACGGCTCCGACCCGGCACCGGAGGACCAGGTCAACGCGGTGCGCGAGGTGCTCGCCGAGATCACCCGCAGCCGCAAGGAGCCGCTCCCGCCGGAACTGCTGGTGATCAACAAGGCCGACGCGGCCGACGCGGTCACCCTGGCCCGGCTGCGGCACGCGCTGGCCGGTTCGGTGCAGATCTCGGCGCGCACCGGTTCGGGCGTGGCCGACCTGGCCGAGGTGCTGGCCGAGCGGCTGCCGCGCGCGGAAACGGTGATCGACGTGCTGGTCCCGTATGCGCGGGGCGAGCTCGTGTCCCGGGCGCACGCGGAGGGCGAGGTGCTGGAAGAGGAGCACGTCGCCGACGGGACGCGCCTGCAGGTGCGGGTCCGTCCGGACCTCGCCGCGGCGCTGCGGGCGTTCGAGACCAACGCCTCGGCGCTCTGAACGTCTTCCGTAGTGCACGGCCCGAGCGGGTCGTGCACTACGGAGGTGAACTGGTGCGGGTCGTCCTGGCACTGACGGTTGTCCTGATGCTCGCGGGCGCTGTCCCGGCTGCGGCGACTCCTGCTTCTTCTGCTCCTGCGCCGGAGACGCTGTGCCAGATCACGGACAAGCGCCTCAACGAACTGTCCGGCCTGGTCTCCGACGGCGAGCATTGGTACGCCATCAACGACGGCGGCACCAAGGTGCAGGTCTTCGTCCTGGACCGGAAATGCCAGGTCAAGGACGTCCTGAGCGACCCGACGGACCCGTACGACGTCGAAGACCTCGCCCGAGGCAAAGACGGCACGCTGTGGCTCTCGGACACCGGCGACAACCGCGCGAAACGCGAAACGGTCGCCCTGCTGGAGCTGAAACCGTCCGGCGGCGCGGCGGTCGTGCATCGCCTGACCTATCCGGACGGCCCGCACGACACCGAAGCCCTTGTCCTGGACCAGTCCGGCACGCCGTTCCTGGTGACCAAGGACCTGCTGGGCACTTCCAAGGTCTACAAGCCTTCGGCCCCGCTGGCCGCTCCCGGCCCGACGAAACTGGAGCAGGTCGGCACCCTGCGAGTCCGCAGCACCGACACTCCCGGCGGCCCGGTCGGCTCGTTCGGCTCGGCGCTGATCACCGGAGGCGCGACCAGCGCGGACGGCAAAGTCATCGCCCTGCGGACCTACACGGACGCGTATGTGTACGCGGCCCCGGACGGCGACGTCGCGGCAGCATTGCAGCGAGAACCCGTGCGCATTCCGCTGCCGAACGAAAAACAGGGCGAAGCCATCGCTTTCGAACCGGACGGCACTCTGCTGTCCGGAAGCGAAGGCGTCGGCGAACCGGTGCGGTCGATCAAAAACGCGACGACCTTGGTCACCCCGAACGAGCCCGCACCGAAACCCGGCGGCGCCGCCACTCCACAACCAGCCGCGGAAGATGCTGGGGGCTTCCCGCTCATTCCTGCTGCGGGCATCGCCGCGGTCGTCGTTCTCGCGGCGTGGTTTCTGCTGGGGCGGAAACGCCGCCGCGCTTGACCTGTTGGACGCTCCGGGTGCAAGAGTTCCTGCCGCGCCGTCGCTCCTGACACGGCAGCGTTCTGGACCCGCCGCTGCCAGTGGCGCGGTGCTGCTTGTTTCTGGTGTGGCGCTGCCAGTGGCGCGGGACTCCTCGTTTCTGGCGTGGTGCGGTGCCGTTCCGGACACACTGCTGCCCACTGGCGCGGTGCCGTTCCGCACGCGGCGCTGCCACCGACGCGGTGCAGCCCGCTCCTGGCCTGACGCTGCCCAGCGGCGCGGTCCCGTTCCCGGCGTGGCGTTGTCGCTTGCGCGATGCCGTTCCTGAGGCGCCGCTGCCACTGACGCACCGCAGTTCCTGACATGGCACCGCTTCCGGCCTTACGCCGCGCCTGCCCCGCCGCAACAACCCCACAGCCGTCGGCGAAGCCCCCACCCCGGGTCGCTCGCCCCTCACCCCGGGCCGCGGCCGCAAGGGAGGGGAGCGAACCACGGTTCAGAGACGGCGCAGAACCGCCACCACCTTGCCCAAGATCGACGCGTCGTCACCGGGGATGGGCTCGTACGCCTCGTTGTGCGGCATCAGCCACACGTGCCCGTCCTTGCGCTTGAACGTCTTCACCGTGGCCTCGCCGTCGATCATCGCGGCGACGATGTCCCCGTTCTCCGCGGCGGGCTGCTGCCGGACGACGACCCAGTCGCCGTCGGTGATGGCCGCGTCGACCATCGAATCGCCGGTGACGCTCAGCAGGAACAGTTCGCCCTCGCCGACGATCTCGCGCGGCAGCGGGAAAACGTCCTCGACGGCCTGCTCGGCGAGCACCGGGCCGCCCGCCGCGATCCGACCGACCAGCGGCACGTACGCCGCCTTCGGCACGGACGGCTGCTGGTCCATGTCGATGCCCATCGGGTTGTCGTCCGTGGACGCGAGCACGCCCACCGCGCGCGGCCGGTTGGCGTCGCGGCGCAGGTAGCCCTTGCGCTGCAGCGCGCGCAGCTGGTGCGACACCGACGACGTGGACGTCAGCCCCACCGCCTCGCCGATCTCGCGCACGCTCGGCGGGTAGCCGAACCGGCTCACCCACGTGCGGATGACGTCGAGCACTTGCTGCTGGCGGACGGTCAGCGTCTCGTCCACGTCGTACACCTCCGGCATGGCGCTCACCTTCCCCGTGCTCTCGTGACCGGATTCGCGCGCGGATTGTGCGGACGCCTTGCCCCGCGAGGCCGTCTTGGCCCCCTTCGCCGCGGTGCCCTTCACCGTGTCCTTCTCCAACGCTGCGTCGCCTCCAGCCGTCCCGCGGCCGCCGTGTCGGCGTCCCGCGCGTGTCCGCGTGCGCCGGTCCGGGATCCGCGTTTTCCGCGAACGCCCGTCCGGCGGCACCCGCCGGAGCCGGTCCGGCAGATGTCCTGGTCACCGACGTTAGCCACCGCGCGCGACGATTTCAAACATCTGTTCGATCGACACGCCGTGTCCTCTCGATTTTGTCGGTGCGGGGTGGTAGACCTTCGCACGGACGTTCGATAGAACGCCTGTTCGATCTGGACCGCTGCGGCGCAGGTGTACGGCCCGGACCGGACGGATCCGCAGGTCACGAGGAGGTTCCGTCATGTCGATCCTGGCAGATCGCGGGCTCGTCCGCCCGCTTCGGCCCGTCCCCGCCGACCGCCCCGTCGAGGGCGGCGGTGCGTCGGAAGGGGCGATCCCGGCCCGGAGGTCGCCCGGGTCCGGCGGTCCGGCGCGCCGTTCGCGGCGGCGTGCGGAGAGTGTCGACGCCACCCGAAAGGATGGTGTTCCGGAGGCGATCGAAGCCGAAACGGGCGCTGATCCGGGCCTGTCGGCCGGTTCCGGCGAGGTGGTGGAGCTTCGCGGCCGGACAGGCGCCCGGCGCGGCCCTGCTTCGGATCGGTCCGCCGAGAGTTCGCGCGGCGAGGCAGATCGCGGCGACTCGCGGCGGAGCCGGGGCGGCGAGTCCCGAGGAGGGTCGCGCGGCGAGCCCGGACGGCGGCGCGCCTGGCGGGCGGCGGCAGAGGCCGGGCTCGCCGGCGGCGAGTTGCCTGACTCTGGGCAGTCGGCGCCGGGCGGTGCGTCCGGTCGCGTTGCCGGGCGGGTCGGTGCGCGGTCGGCGGGGGAGTCCGCTGAATTCGTGTCTTCGGCCGGGTCGAGGTCGGTGGGGCGGGATGCTCGCGCGGCGGGCGAGATTGGTGCGCGGTCCGCGTGGGAGTCGGCTGAGTTCGTGTCGTCGGCCAAGCCGAGGTCGGCGGGACGGAATGCCCGCGCGGCGGGAGAGATTGGTGCGCGGTCCGTGAGGGAATCCGCCGGTTTCTCGCCCTCGGCCGGACGAGGCGCGCGGGCGGCCGCGATTGCCGAGCCGCGCTCCGCCGCCGCGGTCCGGTCCGTCGAGCGAGCCGGATTCCAGACGTCGGCCCCGTCGGCCGTCGAAACCGAAGAAGCCCCTGCCCGTAAGCCCCGGGAGGCTCGCGGCCGCACCGCGATCCGGCACGTTCCCGCCGCTGTCCCGGCCAACCCGGGCCGCACCGCGTGCGAGCGGCGCGGCGAGCCGTTGCGGCCGCCGTCTCGGGCGCGGGTCGTCGCCGGACGGCGCGGCGGCGTGGCCTGCCAGACCGCGACCAGGCCGTCGGTGCGGTGGCCGTGGCTGTTCGCGATCGCCTTCGCGGCCTGCCTGATCGTCACCGGGCTCGGCGTTTTCGGCTCGGGAGTGTCCAGCGGCCCGGTGCCGTCGCGGACCGCGTCCGTTTCCGTGCAGCCCGGCGATTCGCTCGGCGCGCTCGCCGCCCGGTTCGCGCCGAACGCCGACCAGGGCGCGGTCGTCGAACGCATCAAGGAGCTCAACAACCTCGACGACACCGCGCTGCTGCCCGGCATGCCGCTCACCGTGCCGGTCGCCTGGTCCGGCGGCGGTTCGGCGGGGGAATCGGGCGAAGGACCGGGTTCTGCCGGATGATGACTGTCGGAAACCACCCGGTCGCATCTTGCGCGACCGGTCTTTCACCCTCTCGGGTTTCTTGCGCCCGCCCCGGAGGCGATCTATGGTCTACCCCTATATCTAGTAGTTACACCGCTGTAGTTGGTCCACAGGTAGGGGTAGACTGGCGGCAGTTGTCCACAGCCGGCCGGCAGTTGCCCACCGGATGTCCACAAGTCGATCACCAGGCGCGGGGTCGCGCGCGGTGACCGCGGTCCAGGCCGTAGCGTGGCGGCAGGGGCCGGTTGGGACAGGAATCGACCGGCGCGGAGGGGAAGGTGATCGGCGGATGAGGTGCCCGTTCTGCCGGCATGCGGACTCTCGGGTCGTCGACTCCCGAGAGGTGGACGAGGGACAGGCGATCCGGCGGCGGCGTTCGTGCGCCGAATGCGGCCGGCGTTTCACCACGTCGGAGACGATGGTGCTGGCCGTGGTCAAACGGTCCGGCGCCACCGAGCAGTTCAGCCGGGACAAGGTGGTCAACGGCGTGCGGAGGGCCTGCCAGGGCCGTCCGGTCGACGACGACGCGCTGCAGAAGCTCGCGCAGCGCGTGGAGGAGTCGATCCGTTCCGCCGGCTTGGCCGAGATCCCCAGCCACGAGGTCGGCCTCGCCATCCTCGGCCCGCTGCGGGAACTGGACGGCGTCGCGTATCTCCGGTTCGCCAGCGTCTACCGCTCCTTCTCCTCGGTCGAGGACTTCGAGAAGGAGATCTCCGACCTGCGGAAAGCCATGGCGGGAACTGCGGAGGACCAGGAAGGCGAGCGCGCCGGCGACGACTGAGCCGTCACCGGGTCGCGGGGAGCGAGGGACAGAACCGCATGACCGAAACCGTGGGAACCGGCGCGGCGGCCGGACAGAACAAGAAGCCGAACAAGGGCCTCACCGTCCGGCGGGTCTTCACCACCGAGGGGACCCACCCCTACGACGAGGTCGCGTGGGAGACCCGCGACGTCGTCATGACGAACTGGCGCGACGGCAGCGTCAACTTCGAGCAGCGCGGGGTCGAATTCCCCGAGTTCTGGTCGGTCAACGCCACCAACATCGTCACCAGCAAGTACTTCCGCGGCGCCGTCGGCAGCCCGCAGCGCGAGAGCAGCCTCAAGCAGCTCATCGACCGCGTGGTGCGCACCTACGTGAAGGCCGCCGCCGAGCACGACTACTTCGCCGGTCCGTCCGACCTCGAGATCTTCGAGCACGAGCTCACCTGGATGCTGCTGCACCAGGTCTTCAGCTTCAACTCCCCGGTGTGGTTCAACGTCGGCACCTCCTCGAAGCAGCAGGTGTCCGCCTGCTTCATCCTCGCCGTCGACGACACGATGGAGTCGATCCTCAACTGGTACCGCGAGGAAGGCCTGATCTTCAAGGGCGGTTCCGGCGCGGGCCTCAACCTCTCGCGCATCCGGTCCTCGAAGGAACTGCTCACCTCCGGCGGCACCGCGTCCGGCCCGGTCTCGTTCATGCGCGGCGCCGACGCGTCCGCGGGCACCATCAAGTCCGGCGGAGCCACCCGGCGTGCGGCGAAGATGGTCGTGCTCGACGTCGACCACCCGGACATCGAGGAGTTCATCCAGACCAAGGCGCGCGAAGAGGAAAAGATCAAGGTCCTGCGCGACGCCGGGTTCGACATGGACCTCTCCGGCTCCGACATCTCCTCGGTGCAGTACCAGAACGCGAACAACTCGGTCCGCGTCTCCGACGAGTTCATGCACGCCGTCGAGAACGGCACCGACTTCGGCCTGCGCGCCCGGCTCACCGGCGAGGTCATCGACCGCACCGACGGGAAGAAGCTGTTCCGCAGCATGGCGCAGGCGGCGTGGGAATGCGCCGACCCGGGCATCCAGTACGACAGCACCATCAACGACTGGCACACCTGCCCCGAATCGGGCCGGATCACCGCGTCCAACCCGTGCAGCGAGTACATGCACCTCGACAACTCGAGCTGCAACCTCGCGTCGCTCAACCTGCTGAAGTTCGTGTCCGAAGAGGGCACGTTCGACGCGCCGCTGTTCGCGAAGGCCGTCGAGTTCGTCATCACCGCGATGGACATCTCGATCTGCTTCGCCGACTTCCCGACCGAGCCGATCGCCGACACCACGCGCAAGTTCCGCCAGCTCGGCATCGGCTACGCCAACCTCGGCGCGCTGCTGATGGCGCTGGGCCACGCGTACGACTCCGAGGGCGGCCGCGCGCTCGCCGCCGCGATCACGTCCCTGATGACCGGCGTGTCCTACCGTCGCTCGGCCGAGCTGGCCGGCGTCGTCGGACCGTACGAGGGCTACGCCCGCAACGCCGAGGCGCACCAGCGCGTCATGCGCAAGCACGCCGCGGCCAACGAGCTGGTCCGCACCTATCACGGCAACGACGCGGCGGTTCGCGCGCTCGCGTCGCAGGAATGGCAGCAGGGCATCGAACTCGGCACGCGCAACGGCTGGCGCAACGCGCAGGCCTCGGTGCTCGCGCCCACCGGCACCATCGGCTTCATGATGGACTGCGACACCACCGGTATCGAGCCGGACTTCTCGCTGGTGAAGTTCAAGAAGCTCGTCGGCGGCGGGTCGATGCAGATCGTGAACCAGACCGTGCCGCGCGCGCTGCGGGTGCTGGGCTACCAGGCCGAGCAGGTCGAGGCGATCGTCGAGTACGTCGCGCAGCACGGCCACGTGGTCGACGCGCCGGGCCTGCGCCCCGAGCACTACGAGGTGTTCGACTGCGCGGTCGGCGACCGGTCCATCGCGCCGATGGGCCACGTGCGGATGATGGCCGCGGTGCAGCCGTTCATCTCGGGCGCGATCTCGAAGACGGTCAACATGCCGGAGTCGGCGACGGTCGAGGACGTCGAGGAGATCTACTTCCAGGGCTGGAAACTCGGCCTCAAGGCGCTCGCGATCTACCGCGACAACTGCAAGGTCGGCCAGCCGCTGTCCACGGGCAAGAAGAAGGAAGCCGCGGCGGAGACCGAGCCGGAGAAGGTCGTCGAATACCGCCCGGTGCGCCGCCGCCTGCCGAAGAAGCGCCCGAGCCAGACGGTGTCGTTCACCGTCGGCGGTGCCGAGGGCTACCTGCACGCGGGCTCGTACCCGGACGACGGTCTCGGCGAGATCTTCGTGAAGCTCGGCAAGCAGGGCTCCACTCTGTCGGGCGTGATGGACGCCTTCTCGATGTCGATCTCGGTCGGCCTGCAGCACGGCATTCCGCTCGAGTTCTACGTCTCGAAGTTCTCCAACCTGCGCTTCGAACCGGCGGGCATGACCGACGACCCGGACATCCGGATCGCCACGAGCGTCATGGACTACCTGTTCCGCCGCTTGGCACTCGACTACCTGCCGTACGAAAAGCGGGCCCAGCTGGGCATCTTCACCGCGGACGAACGCTCCGCGGAGGTCGAGGCGAACTACGGCGGGCAGAACCTCGAGATCGAGGCGCTGCGCAGCAGTGTGGATTCGTCGCCCGCCCGCGCGGAAGAGTCCGCATCGGACACCTCCGGGCGTGACGCGCACAGCACGGCCGAGCTGATGGAACTGCACCTCGGCAAGGCGGCGGACGCACCGCTCTGCATGACCTGCGGAACCAAGATGAGGCCCGCCGGATCGTGCTACGCCTGCGAGGGCTGCGGGGCTACTTCCGGCTGCAGCTGAGGGCGAGCGTTTCTTCGCCGGCTGAACGATTGATCGGAGCTGGGGCAGCAGGTGCTGCCCCAGCTCCGTTTTTTGTGTGCCGGCGATCCCGCCCACCATCGTAAGTACTTCAAGTACTTGACGTACTTGGTTCGGCGAGGCAAGCTGGTGGAGACCGGCTGGGAGGCTGACATGTCTGCTGTGCACTACGACAGCTACACCGATGCGCGTGCACATTTGAAGGATTTGCTGGATGCCGCTGAGAAAGGGGTCGTCGCGACTGTCCGGCGCGATTCCGCGACGACCGCTGTGGTGGATGTCGTGCGCCTGCGCCACGTTCTCGCGTCAGTCGTTCCGTCGCACGCTCAGGTCGTCCCTGAAGCCGGCGGCTGGTCGGTGTTCCTGCCGGGGCTGCCGGTGTCCGCGGACGGCGCGTCGTTCGACGAGGCGGTCGACGAAATGGTCGACGCCCTGCGGGAGTACGCGCAGGACTGGCAGGAGCGGCTGCTGAACGCTCCGAACCACCGGGACAACTGGGGGCTGGTGCAGCTGATCAGCTTCAGCGACGACGCGCAGCTGCGTGACTGGCTTGTCGGTGCCGCACAATGACTTCCTGGCCGCAGCCGACCCGCAGCGACCACCAGACGTTCTGCAAGGTCGAAGAATGGCGAAGAGTGCGAGACGCGCGCGGGCGAACCGGAACGCATCACGTCACGTACGAGCTCGATCTTGCCGACGGCCGGATTCTCCGCACCCGCATCTCGCATCCGGTGGACCGCGGCGGCTATGGACCGGGCCTGTGGAACCACATTCTCCGGGATCAGCTCGACGTCGAGGAACCGGAATTCTGGTCCTGCGTGCAGGATGGCGTCAAACCGGCTCGCGGGACGCCGGAGCCGCCTGCCGGAGCCCTGCCCGCCGATCTCGTGTACCTGCTGCTCTCGCGCGTGGGTCTCGAAGAGTCGGAGGTGGCCGGGATGAGCAAGGACGAGGCGGTGGCCAGGGTTGAGCGCTACTGGACCGAAAATGCTTGATCGGGCGAGGACGTTCAGGGCGTTGACGGCAGCATCTGCGCGACCCCCTCGCCGAACGACCAGTCCACCTCGTGGTTTTCCGTCAGGCTGAAGAACACATTCCTCGGCTCGATCCCCGTCGACTCGGCGATCAGTTCGGTCGCTCGCCGGTACAGCGCGGTTTTCTGGTCGTTCGTGCGGCCGGCGCGCATCGTGATGGCGATGTACACGATGTCGTCGTCGCGGTGGACACCGAAGTAGTCGGGGTCGTAGCGCAAGCGGTCGGCGGTGTGGCTGTTCAGGATCTGGAATCGGTCGTCGGCGGGGACGTCGATGGTTTCGGTCATCGCCTGGTGCACCGCTTCGCCGATGGCGGGGAGGCGGCCGGCGTTCGGTTCGGACAGCACGTCGATACGGACGAGCGGCATGGGAGACCTTTCAGTTCAGCTGGTCGAGATTCGGTTGGGACAGGTGAAGCACCCGGTAGCGGACGTCGGTGTCCTCGGTCGGATCGGTGGTCCAGAGGGTGAAGCGCACGACTTCCCAGCGGTGCGGGTCGATGGCCAACGCAGTGGTGTGCACGGCCGGGTTTTGGGACTGTCGCGCGAGTTCTTCGAGTTCGCGTTCGATCGCGGCGGAGTCCGCGGGCAGCGGGCGTACGCGTTTGGTCGCGAACTCCGGGGCGGTCGCTCGCGCCGGACCGGCGAGACAGCGAGCGCCGGTCCAATGCCGCACGGGCGGTCGGCCGAAATCCTGGACTATGCCGTCGAATCCTCCTCCGCCCCAGAGGAATCGGCTCATTCCGGCGGTGTCGGTCCACAGGTAGAACGGCGCATAGTGGTTGTCACGCACCAAATACGCTTTGAGACCCAGTCCGGGGAACGCGTCGGTGCGGTGGCCCCGGGTGGCGACTCGGTGCTCGATGTCGTAGCCGTCCGGCAGGTCGATCTCGTACTGCATCGCGTACATCGGCGTCACCGCCGGCCGAGGAGGGCGAGTGCTCCGCGGATCGCTTGGTCGAACGGCTCGACCGTGCCGGACGAGCGGGCGAGGACGTACCCGCCCTGCAGCACTGCGACCAGTGCGGTTGCTGTCTCGGCCGGGTCGAGGTCGCTCGGCAGTTCGTCGTTCGCGATGCCCTCGGCGAGCACTTCGGAGAGGCGGCCGCGCAGCCAATCGAACGTTTCCTCCAGCGGGGCACGCAATTCCGGGTTCGTGACGATCTCGGGATCTAGCGCCAGGCGGCCGACCGGGCAGCCGCGGAGGACGTCCCGTTCGCGCAGCAGGTAGGCGGAAACGCGGTCGACCGCGGTCTCGCCCTGGGCGAAAGCGGCCTCGGCGGAGGCGCGCAGATCGTCGGCGTTCTGCCGGATAGCGGCGAGCGCCAGGTCGGCCTTGCCGGCGAAGTGGTGGTACATGCTGCCCTGCCCGGCTCCGGCGCGCTGCTGGATCGCCTTCGGGCTGGTGCCGACGTACCCCCGCTCCCACAGCAGGTCCTGAGTGCTCGCGATGAGCTGGTCTCTGGTGGACATGACGAGAGCGTACATACTAGTAGGTACAGAGACAAGCATGGGGGCAGGCCCTACCGCGGGGAGACCGGCTGACCGCATGGTCCGGATGATCTTGACCCGGCAGGCTGGTCGCGAGCCGAAGGAAGGGGCTTCTCCGTGATCAAGTCTGCTGGCCGCCGGGCGGTCGCCGTGACGATGGCCGCCGCGGTGTGTGCCACCCTGTTTTCGACCGGCACTGCCGAGGCGATCGTGAAGGGCGGCGATTCGACGCAGCGTTACCCGTTCATGGCTTCCATCCCGGAGAGGGTCGACCAGACCGGCGACCGCGGCGTGTGCGGCGCCTCTCTGATCGACCCGCAGTGGGTGGTGACGGCGGGTCACTGTGTGGACTCCACCCTGGTGGCGCCAGACGGCACCGTCCGCATCGGCAGCGAGCGACAGCATTCCGGCGGCACCGTCCGGAGGATCGCGCAGGTGATCACGCATCCGGGTTACGCGCTGCAGAGCGAGACCATTCCCTTCAACCGCAACGATGTCGCGTTGATCAAGCTGGACCGTCCCGTCACCGAGAAACCGATCCGGCTGGCGTCGAGCCCCGGTGCGCCCGGTACGCCGACGCGGCTGCTCGGGTTCGGCACCACCGTGGACACGAACGACGCAGCCAAAGCGCGATTCGCGGAACGGTTGCAGGAGCTGGACGTTCGACGCGGCGCGGAGTCCGAGTGCGGTCCGGGTTACGCGGGGCGGATGCGGTTGTGCACGGTCAGCCCCAGGCCGGAAGCGATGGCGTGCATCGGCGATTCCGGTGGTCCGCAGATCCGGCGCGGAGCTGGTGGGCGGTGGGAGCTGATCGGAGTGACTTCGGGGCCGGGCACCGCGCGCCCGGCGTGTGCGGGCGGGCCCGGGCTGTACACCAGCGTGCCCGCGTACGCCGACTGGATCCGGCGGACGATCCGGGCGAACCGGGGAGGAAACTAGCGGTCATGACTCTCGTGTCGGCGGGCTATCGCGCTGTGCGCCGGACAAGCGAACTCGTGTCGATCAGCGAGTGCGTCACTGAGGTGCACGACGACTGGTTCCGCGCTCTCGCCCCCGCTCGGCAAACCGGGCTTGACGTGCTCGAAGTGGGCTTCGCGCCGGAGGAAGCCGAGCCGATCGTCCGCGAAATCGTCGAGGACGGCTGGAATCGCGAGACCAGCGTCGTCGTCGGGCGGATCGAGGAAGGCGCGAGCACGTCCGGCGAGTTGCTCGGCTTCGAGCTGGTCGGTTACGACGGCGGACTCTGGCACACCTGGCGCTGCCTCGGCGGCCTGGTCGACGACGTCCGTGCGGCCACCGGCGTCGTGCCCGGTCGCTACGGGCTGATCGAGGCCGCGGCCGCGGCCCGCCAGGCTGCCCGCTGGCTCACCGAATCCGGCCTTGGCGACCCGAAAGTGTTCCACTGGGCCGCCGCCGCGCTGTTAGTCCCGTAGCTCCACCGAATCTCCACAACCTCCCCGCCGCACCGGCACATCCAGGCGGCAGCATGACCGCCGTGGACTGGAGTGCGGTGTTCGAGGCGGAGGCGCGGCGGCGGAAGGTCCGGCCGCAGCCGGCGTGGGGGAGCGGGGTGCGGCTGGATCCGGTGGTGGCGCGCAGCGTCCGGCGGTTCCAGCGGCAGCCGGACGAGCTGACCGCGCAAGACCGGCGGCTGGTCGCCCGGTTGCTCGAAACCGCTGGCCAGGCAAGGAAAAGCGACGTGATGAGCCAGCTGATCTCCGACGTTCTCGCGCTTGGCTACTACCGCGCGTTGCGGGACGGCACCCGCGATCCGGTCACCGTGGAGGTCGCCGCACGCGTGTTCGCCGGGCTGGAACGGCGCCTCGGTTATCACGTGGACCGGTTGCGGCGGCAAAGAATCGCGGCCTCGGTGAAGTGGCGAGCCAGAGCGGTGCTGGAAACCGGCGGCGTACTGGTCGGCCACGGACGCGCGTTGCGGAGGCTCGGGGTGCCGTGGCTCGCGTTCGTCACCGACGCCTGGGCGCGGTTCGAGCAGGCCCTCGTCGATGTCCACAGAGGACCGTCGGTACGCCCGGGGCCGCGCGTGCGAGCGCGGCCCCGGGATCTGGTCTAGGAAAGCTTCGACCAGAGGAATTCGTACGCGACCGCCGAACGGAACGCGAGTTGTTCGTTGTCCGCGGCCGCTCCGTGGCCGCCTTCGATGTTCTCGAAGTACTCCACGTCGTGGCCCTGCTCGCGCATCCGGGCGACCATCTTGCGCGCGTGCCCGGGGTGCACGCGGTCGTCGCGGGTGGAGGTGACGACGAGGATCGGCGGATACTCGACGTCGGTCGAAACGTTGTGGTACGGCGAGTATTTCGAGATGTACTCCCACTCTTCCGGGACGTCCGGGTCGCCCCATTCGGCCATCCACGAGGCCCCGGCAGGCAACAGGTGGTAGCGCTTCATGTCGAGCAGCGGCACCTGGCACACGATCGCGCTGAACAGCTCCGGGTAGCGGGTGAGCATGACGCCCATCAGCAGCCCGCCGTTGCTGCCGCCCTGGATGCCGAGCCGTTCCTTCGTCGTGATGCCCCGCGCGACCAGATCGCGCGCGACGGCGGCGAAGTCCTCGTACGCCTTGTGCCGGTTCTCCTTCACCGCCTGCATGTGCCATTCCGGGCCGTACTCGCCGCCGCCGCGGATGTTCGCGACCACGTACGTGCCGCCGCGCGACAGCCAGGACCGGCCGACGACCCCGCCGTACGACGGAGTCAGCGACACCTCGAAACCGCCGTACCCGTACAGCAGAGTCGGGCCGTTTTCCGCGCCGGGCGGACGGACGACGAAGTACGGGATCTTCGTGCCGTCGTCCGACGTCGCGAAGTACTGGCTGACCTCCATCCCGCTCGCGTCGAAGAACGCCGGCGCCTGCTTCAGCACCTCGACGTCGCCGCCGACGACACCGCGGGTGAGCGTGGACGGCTGGACGTAGCTGGAGGAATCCACCAGATATTCGTCGTCGACGTCCGGTTCGGTGTCGACGATCTGCGCACTGCCGAATTCCGGCGCACCGCCCAGTTCTGCCTCGGCCCATCCGTCCGGGCCCGGCGTCAGCACGCGCAGCTCCGACTTGACGTCGTGCAGCGTCGCGAGCAGCAAGTGGTTGCGGGTCCATGTGTAGTAGTCCAGCGAGGTGTGCGCGTCCGGGGTGAACAGCGCGGTGAAATCGCGGTCGCCGGATTTGAAGGCGTCGTAGCGGATCGCGAGCAGGGTGCCCGCCGGATGTTCGGTACCGCCGACGCTCCACGCGCTGCGCGGGTGCACGAGCAGCCATTCGCGGTGCGTGGACACCTCGACGTCCTCGGGCAGGTCCAGTTTGGCCAGCCCGGACGGGGTCCGCTCGAAGTACTCGGTGCGGTAGAAGTCGATCGCACGGCGCACGAAATCGCGTTCGAAGCCCTCGGTCGGGTCGTGCACCGCCATCACCGCGACGTCGTCCGGCTTGCCCTCGGCGACGAGCACCGCGTCTTCGATCGGGGTGCCGCGCCGCCATTCCTTCACCAGCCGCGGATAGCCGGACGTGGTGAGCGAGCCCGGGCCGAAGTCGGTTCCGATGTACACGCGGTCGGCGTCGATCCACCCGATCCGGTGCTTCGCCTCGGGCAGGGTGTAGCCGTCCGCCACGAACTCGTGCGCGTCGAGGTCGAACTCGCGGATGACGGTCGCGTCCGCGCCGCCCCGCGACAGCTGGACAAGGCCGAGCCGGTGCCCGGGACGCAGCACCGCGGCGCCCTTCCAGACCCAGTTCTCGTCCTCGGCCGCGGCGAGCGCGTCGACGTCGAGCAGGATTTCCCAGTCCGGTTCGCCGGTGCGGTACTGCTCCAGCGTCGTGCGCCGCCACAGCCCGCGCGGGTGCTCGGCGTCCTGCCAGAAGTTGTAGTAGCGCGTCCCCCGGCGCGCGACGTACGGGATCCGGCCGCCCGCGTCGAGCACCTCGCGGATCGAGTCCCGCAGCTGCCCGAACCTCTCGCTCGCGGTGAGCACGTCCAGCGTCTCCGCGTTGCGCGAACGGACCCATTCGAGCGCCTCGTCGCCCGTCACGTCTTCCAGCCACAGGTACGGATCTTCGACAGTCATAGCGTCCAGTCTCGCTGCCGGTCGCGGATCAGGCCAGGAGCCCGGCGTTCCCGTTTCGTGATCCAGGGCGGCTCGCGGTCTCCGTATGCTGGTCGGGAGGGGGAGGAATGACGTATTACGCCGCAGCCTCGTGGCCGCCGCCACCACCGCCGCGGGCGCCGCGCCGAAGGCCGGGCAGGGCGCTGGGCGCGGTCGCCGCGGTGGCGATCGTCGCGGGCACGCTCGCGCTCATGGCCGTCGTGCCGCACGAGGTGTCCGGGCACGCGATCGCGGCCCCGGACGCCGACGCGATGCCGGACCGCCAGGACGCCAAACCGGTGCGCAAGCTCAGCGGCAACCCGTTGCTGGCCCAGGGGGTCGCGCTCGGTCCCGTGTCGTGCGACCTGCCGGAGCTGAGCCGGGACGCGGAGCAGCTCAAGACGTTCTACACCGCGCTGGTCGCCTGCCTGAAACAGGCGTGGCAGCCGGCGCTGGACAAAGCGGACGAGCCGAACCTGCCGGTCAAGGTGTCGGTCACGCTGCCGAAAACCAGCGCCTGCGGCAACGCGCCGTCCCGGGACGAAGCGGTCGCGTACTACTGCGGCGGCGACGCCACGATCTACGCGCCCACCGACTGGATGCTGGCGGACGCCGGGCTGAGCCGCGCCCGGCACCTGGCGACGCTCGCGCACGAGTACGGCCACCACGTCCAGCGCGAGAGCGGCATCCTCGACGCGGCGAGCGCCGAGATGGCTTCTCCGGAACCGACCAGCGACGCGGACAAGGCCGTCGTGCGCCGGATCGAGCTGCAGGCCAACTGTTTCGGCGCGCTGTTCCTGCACGCCGCGTCCGATCACGGGTCGATCAGCCGGGCCACCGCGAACGCCGCCGTCGCCGACTACGGCCGCGCCGACGACAGCGGCGACCACGGGACCCGCGCGAACCAGCTGGCCTGGGCGAAGGCCGGCTACACCGGAGCCGGCCCGGCTGCCTGCGACACCTGGTCGGCCCCGGCGGACAAGGTCAGCTGACCCGCCAGTCCGGGTCGCGGCCCAGCAGGCCGAGGAACTGGTCCAGTTCGCTTTCGTCGGTGCTGACGGGCACGACCGGCGCGAACGTCCCGCGCTCGATTCGGGCCTTCGGGTCGGCGGGGATCATGAGCGCGAACTGCAGTGCGGCGCGGACTGCCTCCGGCACCGGGTCGTACGCGACGTCGAGGGTCTTGGCCAGGTCCCAGCCGTGCGCGACAGTGTCGACGAGGTGCATGGCGATCGCGACTGTGCCGGTGAAGGTGCCGAAGGTGTTGATGGCGATCTGCCGTTCCGCGACGTCCGCTTCGCTGTACGCGGCGAGGTAGTCGGTCACCGAAGCTGCGTACGCGGCGTACGGGTCTTCGCCGAGCTGACCGCTGTCCCAGTCTTTCGCGGAGCCGTTGCGCGCTGCTTCGGCGAAGGCGTGGTTTTCGCTGACTTGGTGGCGGAGCAGGTCGGCGAGCGTCCAGCCGGCGCACGGCGTGGGCCGGTCGAGGTCCGCCGCGGTGGTCTTCGCGACGATGGGGTCGAGGACGAGCAGGGACTGCCGGTCGAGGTCGAACGTGGTCATGGCCTCACGCTAACCGGCGGATCGGTCCAGGAAGAGAGCCAAAGCGGAGCCATCCTCGGTGGACCAATCTAGGCTGGACGCGTGGACCTGCACCTGGACCTGTCCGGCACCCGCGGCCACCGCGACGAGATCTACCGCCAGATCCGCGAAGCGGTGCTCGACGGGCGGCTCCGCGACGGCGACGCGCTGCCGCCGACCCGGGAACTGGCGCACCAGTTGGCCGTTTCGCGCACCACCGTCACCGCCGCCTACGAACGCCTCACCGCGGAAGGATTCCTCGCCGGCCGGGTCGGAGCCGGCACTTACGTGCGGGCCGGCGCCGCGCCGCGTCCGGTCGAACCGGCCGGGCTCTCCGACGGCGTCCAGCCGCGTCCAGAGTGGACAGACGTACCTGCGCCGCCGAAAGCGTTCACCGACCCGCCGGAGTTCGATTTCCGTGCTGGAGTGCCGGATGTGCGGCTGTTTCCGTTCGACACCTGGCGTCGGCTGATGACCCAGTCGTTGCGCGGTTCCCGCGCGGAGCTGATGACTTACGGCGAACCGCAAGGCGATCCCCGGCTGCGCACCGAGCTCGCGCGGCACCTCGCGGTGTCCCGGAATGTTCGCGTACGACCCGAACACCTCGTGATCACCTCGGGCGCGCAGCAGACGATCGACCTCGTCGCCCGGGTCCTGCTGCGGCCGGGCGACCTGGCTGCGGTCGAGGATCCCGGTTACCCGCCGCCGCGCTTGTTGCTGGGCACGCTCGGCGTACGCGTCGCGCCGGTTCCGGTGGACGACGAGGGCATCGTGGTCGACGCGATCCCGCCGGGCACTCGCCTGGTGCACGTGACGCCGTCGCACCAGTACCCGCTCGGTGTCGCGATGTCGCCGTCTCGCCGTCGAGCGTTGCTGGATTGGGCTGAGGACAACGGGGCCGTAGTGGTCGAGGACGATTACGACACCGAGTTCCGCTACTCCGGACGTCCGCTGGAACCGTTGCACAGCTTGGATTCCCATGGCCGGGTGGTCTACGTCGGTTCGTTCTCGAAGGTCCTGTCGCCCGCGCTGCGGCTGGGTTTTCTCGCCGCGCCGCCCGCGCTGGCGGAGGCGATCGTGAAGGCGAAATATCTCGCCGACTGGCATTCCCCGGGCATCGAGCAGGCGGTGGTCGCGGCGTTCATCGCCGAGGGCGGGTTCGCCCGGCACGTCCGCCGGATGCGCGGCATCTACCGTGCCCGCCACGACCTGCTCGTGGACGGTCTGCGGACCGAATTCGGCGACGTGCTGGAGCCGGTGCCCGCGTCGGCCGGTCTGCACCTGAGCGCGTCGGCGGACCGGGACCTGCGCGGCTTCGCGCGGAAGGCGACCGGGGCGGGCGTCCGGCTGTTCTCGCTCGGCGATTTCTCCGTGGCGGCGCGGCGGCACGGACTGCTGTTCGGCTACGGCGCGATCGCGACCGACCGGATCGGACCCGGGCTCGCCCGGTTGCGCCGGGTGTTCGACGGATGAGCGCGTTACCACGAACGGACGCATCCCGCTGGACTTTCGCACACGGCAGCGGGGCCCTAACCTGATGTGACCCGACTCACCGAGGAGAGGGCATCGCCATGCGGATTGCGGATGTGCTTCAGCGCAAGGGCGCGACGGTCGCCACTGTGTCGCCGGGTACCACGGTCGCCGAGCTGCTGGCGGGGCTCGCCCGGCACAACGTCGGCGCGATGGTCGTGGTGGACGCCGAAGGCGGGATCGCCGGGATCGTGTCCGAACGCGACGTCGTGCGCAGGCTCAACGACCACGGTCCCTCGGTCCTGCAGGGGCCGGTCGCGGACATCATGACCACCATGGTCGCGAGCTGCACCCCGGACGATCCGGTGGACCAGCTCAGCGTGGTGATGACCGAACGGCGGATCCGGCACGTGCCGGTGCTCGACGGCGGGCGCCTCGCCGGGATCGTGAGCATCGGCGACGTGGTGAAGATCCGGATGGAGCAGCTGGAACAGAGCCAGGAACAGCTGGAGGCCTACATCTCCCAGGGCTGACGGCTCACTCGCGCCAGCCGCTGAGCTCGACGCCCTTCGCGACGTCCACCCGGTAGCCGAGCGAGACCGTCGCGGACGCCCCGGGCGCGATCGTGAGCCGCCAGGTGAACTGGCCCAGTTCGGTGCGCTCGACCGGCTCCGGGCTCAGCCGCAGGTCCCGCACGGTGATCGAGTCGTCCCGGGAGACCGGGGCCTGGTCGAGCACGGCTACCACGGCTTCGCGCGGGCTGTGGTTGGTCACTGTCGTCAGGTAATCGGCTTCGCGGCGGCGTTGCGTGGAGAACGTCGCCTTGCTGGCACTGCGCTTGACCAGTTCGCGTTCGACACGGATTCGGTCGTCGACGCCGAGGGCGAGTTCGAGTTCCTCGCCGGGAGCCCACAGCTCCAGTTGCGTGCTGCCGACGAATTCGGCTTCGTGGAACACTGCGGCGCGACCGGCGCGAAGCGTGTGCTCGGCGGTGTTGACCACCTTCGCGCGCAGGTAGGCCTCTTCAGCCTGCGTCGGCGCGGTCACGTAGTCGAGTTCGGCCGTGAGGTCCAGCTGCGCGAGCGTTGTCCGGTGGCCTTGCGCGCCGGACGGGATCGCGACCGGGCGCGCCGGGCGGTAGGTGACTGCGGTGGTGCCTTGCTCCACCGCGGAGAGCTTCGCGGCGAAGCCGTCTCGACCGGCTCCTGCTGCGCCGCCGTACGCCATCGCAGGGGCCGCCATCGCAGCTCGCGGCTGGGGTGGCGGAGGCTGCTGCCGATCCAGGTACCAGGGCTGGAGTTCCGGGATCACGACGGTGTTCGCCGGGCGAGCGGTCGACAGTGTCAGCTCGCACTCCGGCCAGTCCTCGCCGGTGTGCTGGCTGACGAGCCCGTACGAGGTGACCGTGACGTCGGTGCCGCGTACGCGGACGTCGTATCCCGGTTCCCAGCGCGCGCCGGGGACTACATAGGACAGTTCGATTTCGGCGGTGGCAGGGGATTCCAGCTCCACGGTGATCGTCGAACTGTCCTGTTCGGACTGTGCGCTGCGAGTTTCGATCTGACGGTCAAGCGCAGCAAGGTCTTCGCGCAGCCGTTCGAGCCTTGTGGCGAGCGCGCGACGTTCCTTGAGCGCCACCGCTAACTGCGTGCTGAGCGCTTCGCTCACTTCTTGCACGCGTCCCGGTTCGGCGTCACCGCCGGCCAACGCCTTCGCGAAGCTTGCTCCGCTGCGTCGTGAGACGCCGGTCAACAGGTCGACGCGCGCCGCAGCAGCGCTCTCGTCGTCCGCGACCTCGTCGACAGTCGCTTGATCCGCGCGTCGCTGCTCCACGAGCGCGCGCAGCGTCGGGTCCGCAGGCGCGGCGTGCTGCGCGTACGCGACGTCAACGCCGGTGACCAACGCGTCGCCCGAGCCGCTGACGCGCACCGAAGCAGCGTCGAGCGACAGGGGGAGACCCGTGATCTCTACGCGGGAACCGTCGGCCGGAGTGACTTGACAGCGACGGGTGACGCGCGCGTTCTGCGGATAGACCGTGACCGTGGCGATCGGTGCGTCCATGGCTCCGACGTTAGTCGGTTGACGCGAGTTGCGGTTGACGGAACTCTCAACTTGCTCGCCTGCTTCGTCCAGCTTGGGGGTTCTGGTGGGAGTTGCCGCTCGAGTCGCTGCCGTTTTCGTCGCAGTGGCCACGTTGTCCGTGCCCGCGGTCGCTGAAGCCGCTTCGCCGCCAGCGCCGGTTTTCACCGACGGTCAAGCACAGGCGGTCTTCGATCCGGCTGACGTCATCCGCGAGGACGTCTGGGTCACCGCGCCCGTCGACAGCGACCACGACGGGAAGCCTGACCTCGTACACGCGCAAGTGGTGCGTCCGCGCGCCACGGAGCAGGGCATGAAGGTGCCTGTCGTGTACGAAGCTAGCCCGTACTTCGCGGGCGGTAACGACGTGCCGAACCACGACGTCGACACCGAGCTGTACGTGCCGGGTCCGCATGTCGCGGCGCCGATCGGCTGGAGCTACCAGAACTACTTCACCGCGCGCGGATTCGCTGTCGTGTACGGCGAATCCCTCGGCACCGGGCTGTCCACCGGCTGTCCGACGACCGGCGACGTGAACGAGACCATCGGCGCGCGTTCGGTGGTCGACTGGCTGAACGGCCGCGCCGAAGCGCACGACAAGGCCGGCGCGCCCGTCGCGGCGAGCTGGAGCACCGGGAAGACCGGAATGATGGGCGTGTCCTACAACGGCACGCTGCCCAACGCCGTGGCGAGCACCGGTGTCGAAGGGCTCGAGACGATCGTGCCGATCGCTGCCATTTCGAGCTGGTACGGCTACTACCGCAACGCCGGCGCGGTCGTCGCTCCCGGCGGATATCAGGGTGAGGACACGGACGTGCTCGCCGGCTACGTCTACTCGCGCGCCGACCAGCAAGTCTGCCGTCCGGTGCTCGACGGCCTCACCGCCGATCAGGACCGGCTGACCGGGGACTACAGCCAGTTCTGGGACGTGCGGAACTACCGCGACGACGTCGGCAAGGTGCACGCGTCGGTGCTGGCGGTGCACGGGCTGAACGACTGGAACGTGAAGACCGAACAGGTCGCGACCTGGTATGAAGCGCTCAAGAAGCACGGCGTCGAGCACAAGATCTGGCTGCACCAGTCCGGCCACGCAGACCCGATTTCGCTGCGTCGCGACGTCTGGCTCACGACGTTGAACAAGTGGATGTCGCACTACCTCTACGGCGTCGACAACGGCATCGAGCGCGAGCCGAAGGCGACCATCCAGCGCGAGGACAAGTCGTGGGTCGACGAGGCCGAGTGGCCCGCGCCAGGCACTTCGGACGTCGAGCTGCACCCGTGGCCGGGCGGACGTTCGACCGGGACACTCGACCGGCAGCCGGTGCCAGGCCGTCCGACCGTCGAAACGCTGGCCGACGACGCGAGCAAGAAGATCGAACAGCTCGCCGACGCGGCGTCGTCCGGGAACCGCTTGCGCTACCGCACTTCCGCGACCACGGAGCCGGTGCGGCTGTCCGGCACCGCGAAGGCCGAGCTGCGGCTGTCGTTCGACCGCCCTGCCGCGAACGTCACCGCGGTGCTGCTGGACCGTGCGCCGGACGGCACTTCCCACGTGATCAGCCGGGGCTGGACGGACCCGCAGAACCGCGTCAGCCCGTCGATCACGTCGCCGATCACGCCCGGACAGCGGTACCGCATCGAGGTTTTGCTGATGCCGAAGGACTACATCGTGGCGGCCGGGCATCGGCTGGAGTTCGTGCTGGCCTCCAGCGACCACGACTTCACGCTGCGGCCGGAGCCGGGCACCGGGCTGGCGCTGGACCTGACCGGGACGACTGTGACGCTGCCGATCGTCGGCGGGAAGCAGGCGTTCTACTCGGCGATCCCGGCGCGGTAGGCGAAGGCGACGGCTTGCGCGCGGTCGCGCAGTCCTGCCTTGGCGAACAGGTGATTGACGTGCGTCTTCACCGTCGCCTCGCTGACTACGAGAGTGCGTGCGATTTCGGTGTTCGACAGGCCGGCCGCGATCAGCCGCAGCACCTCGACTTCGCGTGCGGTAAGGCCTTCCAGCTCCTTCGTGCGTACCGGGGAACGGCTCGTCGCAGCCGCTACCAGCCGTTGCTGGAGTGCGCCGTCCACAGTGGACTGACCGGCGGCGGCGGAACGGAGCGCGCGGACGATCGCGTCGGCGTCGGCGTCCTTCGTGAGGAACCCGCGTGCGCCTGCTTTGAGCGCGGCGAGCAGGGAATCGTCGTCGGCGTACGTGGTGAGGACGACTACCTCGGTCTTCGGATGCTGCGCGCGCACCAGTTCAGTGGTCTCGACGCCGTCGCGGTTCGGCATGCGCAGGTCGACGAGCAGTACGTCCGGCTGGTGCTCGGCGACAAGTTCGAGAGCCTGTACGCCGTCTGCCGCCGCGCCTACGACCTCGACGCCCGGCAGCAGCCCGAGGAGCGTGACGAGCCCTTCGCGCACTACGGCCTGGTCGTCGGCCAGCACCACGCGCAGCGTCACGCCGGCACTGTCAGCTGAATCCGCCATCCGTCCTCCCCAGGGCCGCATTCGAGCTTCCCGTTCAACAGCGCGGCCCGTTCGCCCATGCCTCGCAAACCGTATCCCGGCGACGGCGGCTCCGGCGGACGGCGGCCCTGGTGGTCGATGATCGTTAAGTCGACTTCGTCGTGGTTGAAGGCCACCGTGACGTCTACGGCGGGACCGCCCGCGTGTTTGCGCGAGTTCGCGAGGGCTTCCTGTACGGCGCGTACGAGCGTGGTGCCGACAGCTGCGTCTAGCTCGCGTGGTTCACCTTCGATCACCAGATCGGCGCGAGAGCCGGTGTCGAGCCTGTACGCGGCGAGAAGGTCCGACACCGAGCGCTCGACGGGTACCGCGTCTTCGCGCAGCGCGGCGACGGCCTCGCGTGCTTCGGCGAGACCGTCTGTCGCCAGCTTCTGCGCGCGTTCTATCTGCGCGAGAGACTCTTCGCTCGCACCGTCGCGGACCAGCATCAGGCGCGCGCCCTGAAGGTTGAGCGCGAGACCGGCGAGGGAGTGCGCGAGGACGTCGTGCAGTTCGCGGGCGATGCGCGCGCGTTCGGCGAGGGCGGCAGCGCGAGCGTGCTCCTCGCTCGCGGTCTGGGCGCGGGCCAGCGCGAGTTCGGTCTGTTCCAGCCGTTCCGCGCGACCCCGGCGGTTGATGGCGAGCAGCACCATCACGACGAGGATCGCGAAGAGGGCGACCGCGTTCAGCCAGTCGAGGTCGTAGGCGATCGACCAGATGAGGATCGCGGCCGAAGCCACGGCGAGCGCGACAGCCGCCGCGATCCGGCTGCTCACGCGCAGGGTGTAGAAGACCGCGCCGAACATCGTCGTCGAGGTCCAGCTGCTCGGCTGAAGGATCCAGAGCGCTCCCGCCGCGGCCACCACGGCGATCATGGTCGCGGGCATCAGCCAGCGCGGCTTCGACTCGCGGGTGAGCCACAGGGCCGGGACGGACAGTACGAGGATCAGCCCGATCAGCGGCCACGTCCACGGTCGCGCGTGCGGGATCGCGAACAGCGGCGGCACGGCGAGCACGCCCCAGCGCACCCAGTCGGCGCCCTCGAACCGCCGCCGGGCGTTGGCGAGCGAGGCCGCCGGTGTGCCCATGGGTCCTCCCCGTCGTCTTGTACGGAAAATGTACTTGCTCGGGCTTGGCTGGAGGGCGTCGGACATTTCCCCCACCAGGAGGTACGCCCCATGTCCAGGTTGAGACGGTTCGCGGCGGTCGCGGCCGCGGTGGCCTTGCCCGCGTGCGGCCTGACGCTCGCCGCCCAGTCGACGGCGTCCGCGGCCCCCAACTTCCAGGTGCCGTTCAAATGCGGCGTCACCGTCACCGCGGCGACCTTCAGCGGCCACAACCCGGCCAACTCGGTCGACTTCCAGAAGTCCGGCATCACCGGCATGCCGGTGCTCGCGGCCGCGCCCGGGACGGTCACGCGCGTCGCGAACGAGGGCAGCACCAGCTACGGCCGCTGGATCGAACTGGACCACGGCGGCGGCTGGCGGACCCGGTACGCGCACCTGTCCGAGCAGGAAGTCTCGGTGGGCCAGAGCGTCGGGCAGGGCAAGGAGATCGGCAAGGCGGGCGCGACCGGCGGGGTGACCGGACCGCACCTGCATTTCGAAGAAAACTTGAACGGCGTGACGCAGAAGGCCGTGCTGAACGGCGTCGCGGTGCCGTACTACGGCAAGAAGGACTTCACGAGCAAGAACGGCTGCGGCGGCAACCCGTACTCGGCGACGCAGGTGTGCGGGTCGGGATTCTCGGTGATCGACCAGCAGGCGCTGGGCACGGCGGGCACCGCGTACCTGCTGTACAACTCGTCCTCCAAAGAGAACTGCGTGACGACTCTGAAGGCGGTTTCGCTGGGGACCGCCAGCGCGGCTTCGGCGTTCCTGGAGGTGCAGGGCTCGACCAGGGCCACGGACTCGGGGAACTTCACCTACTACGCGGGTCCGGTGAAGAAGACCGCCGGTTCGACGTGCGTCAAGTGGGGCGGTTCGGTCGGCTCTTCGTCGTACGAGAGCCCGTTCGAACACTGCGGGTGAGTTTGTCTTGACCGATGCTGCCGGAGCCTTCTCAGTGGCTCCGGCAGCATTTGTCTATTGTGGACAGTGTTGGCCGATGCACATGCCACCGACAATTTCCGCCGGTTCTCTTCGCCGGTGACGCGGTTGTCCACAACGGCCCGCCGTCGTCCACAGATTTGCCTCGCGGGCCTTGACTCGCGTTTTTCCGGCGCACAGTGGAGGCGTGACCACCTCGACGCCGCCCGGCATCTCCCGGGCCACCCTCCGCAATCCGGCCGACCTCATCGCCTCCCTCCCGTACCTGCTCGGCTTCCGTCCGGCTGATTCCCTTGTGCTGCTGGGCCATCGCGTACCCGGCACCACGATCGGCCTGATGCTGCGCGCCGACCTGCCGGCGCGAGAACTCCAAGCAGAGCAAGCCGATGCGCTGATCCCGCGCTTCGCCAATCGCGAGCACAACGGTGTCACCGTCGTCCTCGTGGGCGGCTCGGCCGACGAAAACGGTCCACCCCATAGGGAATTCTTGGCCGAGCTTCAGCGGGTCCTGGCTCGGCACAGCCTCCGTCTGTTCCACGCACTGTGGGCGTCCGAGATCGAACCCGGTGCGGAATGGGCGTGCTATCTGGATCCGGATTGCGGCGGCGTAGTGCCCGATCCGCAGGAGACGGTCATCGCTGCTGCGACCACGGAGGCTGGGTTCGTCGTCTTCCGCAGCCGTGAAGAGCTGGCCGCCGTGCTGCAACCGCGTTGCCCGGAAGCGATCACCCGTCGCGCCGAGTTGCTGGCATCGTCCCCGGAACCGTTGTACAGCCCCGGAATGTCGCGGAGCGATGTCTTGGACGCCGCGGTGACCGAACTCCGCGATGCGTTCCTCCGCCAGCGTCGAGGTGCGGGCCCTCCTGATGACGACCAAGCCGTCCGGCTGGCCCATGCGCTGATGTTCACCCCCATCCGGGACGCGTGCATGGCCTTGGCGGTCCCACCGCATACGTCCCTGACCCGGGAGGCGGAGGAGGTGTGGCTGACGCTCGTCCGTGAATTGCCGCCGCCGCATCGCGCCGAGGCCGCGCTCTATCTCGGCTACACCGCTTTGATGCGCGGGGAAGGAGCGCTCGCGGGGATGGCGCTGGCGAACGCTGTCGAGGCGGACCCTGATCACATGGTGGCGCAGTTGCTGCAGACCGCGTGGAACATCGGCACGGATCCGGCGAAACTGGCCGGCCTCGCCGACTTGAGCACGGCGGTGGATCTCGGGTTGTCTCCGCCGTCGGAACCGGGGAGCGGCGCCGAGCGGGACCGGGGTCGAAGATCAGGGCCGCCGAGGGGGATGAGGTGACCAGGCCTTGGCCACGCATCGGACGGCAGGCCGAGACGCGCCCCGTGAACCGGTTCGATACCGCGGTGGCGGGCGGGGTTCTGGCCGAAGGACCGCACGGTGCCCGAGCCGGATTCCTTCCGCGGTCCCGAGCTGATGTCGCACCGGTGAGTCCTCAGTGGACCTTGGCGCCCTGCCTCGGCGCGTCCGAACGACGCTCATGGTTCGCCGCAAACGATGCGGGGCGGGGATCCAATCCGGATTCCCGCCCCGAAACACCACCCGCACCAGACCCGTCCGCGGCGCGTCGCCGCGGTCCGGAGTCCAGTCGGGAACTCGCCGTCAGGAACGACGCGACTGGGTGAACTGCCAAGCGTCCGAGACGATCCCGTCCAGGTCGGTCAGCTTGGGGGTCCAGCCGAGTTCGCCGTTGGCCTTGTCGCTCGACGCGACCAGCACCGACGGGTCGCCGGCGCGGCGCGGCGCCACGACGGCGGGGATCGCGTGCCCGGTGACCCGGCGGCAGGCTTCCACGACCTCCAGCACCGAGAACCCGGTGCCGCTGCCGAGGTTGTAGATGCGGTGCTCGCCGGCGGCGGCGTGGCGCAGGGCGAGGAGGTGGGCGTCGGCGAGGTCGACCACGTGGATGTAGTCGCGGACGGCCGTTTTGTCGGGCGTCGGGTAGTCGTCGCCGTAGATGGAGATGTGGTCGCGATGGCCGGTCGCGACCTGGAGAACGAGAGGAATGAGATGGGTTTCGGTGGTGTGCCGTTCGCCGAACGCGCCGTAGGCGCCGGCCACGTTGAAGTACCGCAGGCTGACCGCGGCGATGCCGTGGGCGCGGGCGAAGCTGGTGATCGCGTGGTCGATGGCGAGCTTCGACGCGCCGTAGGTATTGGTCGGCTGCGTCGGGGCCGTTTCCGGGATCGGCGACACGTCGGGCTCGCCGTAGGTCGCCGCGGTCGAGGAGAACACCAGGCGCGGCGTGCCGTGCTTCTTCATCGCCTCCAGCAGCCGCAGCGAGGTCACCACGTTGCCTTCCCAGTACTTCGCCGGGTCGGCCATCGACTCGCCCACCAGCGATTTCGCGGCGAAGTGCAGCACGCCGTCGAAACCCTCGCCGAGAAGGTCCGCGGCGACCTCGGCGGCGTCGCCCTCGACGAAGCGCGCCTGCGGGTGCACCGCGTCCGCGTGCCCGGTCGACAGGTCGTCCACCACGGTGACCTGGTGACCCGCTTCGATGAGGCGGGCGGCGCACACGCTGCCCACGTACCCCGCGCCGCCCGTCACGATGAGTTTCAGGGGGCTTTGCTGGTCCGTCACGTCAAGGCCTTTCTGCTGAGGGGTGGCGACTCTGCGGCACAGTCTCCCCTCAGTGCGACGCGACGGACCCTCCGGGGGTTGCTCCGGAAATCAGGCTTCGTCGCGGCCCGCGCCGCGCGACGGCACCGCCGTGAACATCCGCGGGCGGCGGAACCCGGCCTGCTCGCAGGCGGTTTCGACCGCGGTGCGCACTCCGTCCAGATCCTCGTCGCGGACCAGCGCGATCGCCGAGCCGCCGAACCCGCCGCCGGTCATCCGCGCGCCCAGCGCGCCTGCCGACCGGGCCGAGTCGACCGCGAGGTCGAGCTCGGGCGTCGAGATGCGGTAGTCGTCGCGCATGCTCACGTGCGAAGCGTCGAGGTGCGGCCCGATCTCGGCGAGCTTCTTCTCGCGCAGCAACGCGACCACGTCGAGCACCCGCTGGTTCTCGGTGACCACGTGGCGCACCAGCGGAACCAGATCTTCGGGCAGGCGCGCGAGGGCCTCGTCGAGACCGTCGAGCGCGACGTCGCGCAGCGCCTTCACACCGAGCAGTTCCGCCGCGCGCTCGGTGCCGCGCCGCCGGGCCCCGTAGCCGCCGTCGGCGTGGGAATGCTTGGTGCGGGTGTCCATGATCAGCACCCGGAGCCCGGCTTCGCCGAGCGGGAACGGCACCTGCTCCATCTCGCCCGAGCGGACGTCGAGGAACAGCACCCGCGAGTCCTCGCAGCACAGCGACGCCGTCTGGTCGAGCAGCCCGGTGGGCGCGCCGACGAAGTCGTTTTCCGACCGCTGCACCCAGCGCGCGATCTCCGGACGCGCGGGAGTGCTCGCCCCGCCGTCTTCGAGTTCCACCCCGGCCACGCCCAGCAGGGCCAGCGAAACCGCGCATTCCAGCGCGTGAGAGGAGGAAAGCCCGGCCCCGGACGGCACGTCGCCGGCGATGACCAGGTCGGCTCCATCTGCGAAACCCTGGTCGCGCAGCACCCACGCCACCCCGGCGGGATACGCGGCCCATCCCGGCACCGAACCCGGTTCGAGCGCGGCGATGTCGTGCGGCCCGGAGTGCTGCAGCTGCCCGTCGTCGCCGAGCGTGGCGACCTGGAGCTTGCCGTCCTGGCGCGGGGAAGCGGCCGCGGCGAGCCGGTGCGGGAGCGCGAAAGGCAGCACGAAACCGTCGTTGTAGTCGGTGTGCTCGCCGATCAGGTTCACCCGGCCCGGCGCGGACCACACGCCTGCCGGGGCCCGCCCGTGGACCTCCCGGAACGCGCGCGCCGCGTCGGTCGCCGGGGTCACTTGGCGAGCGCCAGCACGGCGTGCAGCGCCGCGGTGGACACCTGCGCCGTGGTCTCGGTGCCCTTGACCTCGACGGTCGCGCTCCCGCCGGAAGCCTTGCCGACCGTGACGAGCCCGCCGGGCACGATCCCGACCGTCCGCAGCTCGGTGAGCAGCGACTCGTCGAGCTGCACGTGCTCGGCGATGCGGCGGATCTCCACCTCGCCGCCGCCGGTGCGGGCGTACTCGTCGAGGCGCACCAGGCCGTCCTCGGCGCGCGGCGCGGGATCGCCGTCGCCGAGCTTGTCCAGGCCGGGGATCGGGTTGCCGTAGGGCGACGTGGTCGGGTGGTCGAGCAGCTTCACCAGCTTGCGCTCGACGGCCTCGCTCATCACGTGCTCCCAGCGGCACGCCTCGTTGTGCACGTGCTCCCACTCGAGGCCGATCACGTCGACGAGGAGGCGTTCGGCGAGCCGGTGCTTGCGCATGACCGCGACGGCGAGGTCGTGGCCGTGGTCGGTGAGCTGCAGATGCCGGTCGTCGGCGACGACGACCAGCCCGTCGCGCTCCATCCTGGCCACGGTCTGGCTCACGGTGGGGCCGCTCTGCTGCAGCCGCTCCGCGATCCGGGCCCGCAGCGGGACGACCCCTTCCTCTTCGAGCTCGTAGATGGTACGCAGGTACATCTCGGTGGTGTCGATGAGATCGTTCACGCTGTCCCCTTCGTCCGCGTAGCTCATCGTAGTCGTTGGCCCCGACAGCGACGGCCCGCCTCGGCGTAACGGCGCGGCCCCGCCGAAAAGTCCTGCCCTGATGCGCGAACCGCGTCCGGACCTGCAGGATGGGGGCCATGCGACCGTTGATCTCGCCCGCTGAGCTCGCCGCGTTCCCCGATCGCGAGCGTCCCGTCGTGCTGGACGTCCGCTGGCGGCTCGGCGGACCGCCCGGAGCGGAGTCCTACCAGGAGGGACACGTGCCCGGGGCGGTGTTCGTCGACCTCGACACGGCGCTGGCCGCTCCGCCCGGAGACGGCGGCCGCCACCCGCTGCCCGACCCGGCGGTGCTGCAGCGTGAGCTGCGCAAAGCGGGCGTTCGGGACGGGCGCGCGGTGGTCGTGTACGACGACGCCGACGGTTCGGTCGCCGCGCGGGCCTGGTGGCTGCTGCGCTGGGCCGGCCATCCGGAGGTCGCGGTGCTCGACGGCGGTTACACAGCGTGGCTGGCCGAGGGGCGGGAAGTGACGGCCGAGGCGCCGTCGCCGGAGCCGGGCGACATCGAGGTCCGGCCGGGCGGCATGCGGGTCCTGTCGGCGGACGACGCGGCGGCGCTCGCGCGCGAAGGCGTGCTGTTCGACGCGCGGGCGCACGTCCGCTACACGGGCGAGACCGAGCCGGTCGACCCGCGGGCCGGGCACATCCCGGGTGCGGTGAGCGCGCCGTCGTCCGAGCACGCGGGCGCGGACGGGCGCTGGAAGTCGCCGTCCGAGCTGGCCGAGCGGTTTGCGTCGCTCGGTTTGGCCGAGGGCGTTCCGGTCGGCGCTTACTGCGGTTCGGGCGTGACCGCGTCCTCGGTGGTGCTCGCGCTGGAGGTGGCGGGGCGGACGGAGCCTGCCGCGCTGTATGCGGGGTCGTGGTCGCACTGGTCGCGCGATCCGGAACGTCCGGCGGCCACCGGTCCTGAGCGCGGCTGAATTCGCCGGAACTTTCGGTGCCGCGGGCCGACTTTTCGTCCGGAAGGCTTTTCCAGGCGAGAGGCGGCGTTCATGGAGCGAAGGACATTCCTGCGCGGGTCGGCGGCGGCCGGAGCGGCGATGGGGGCGACGTCCGCGGCGGCGGTGCCGGCCGGGGCTGCGGTGGTGACCGGGTCTGCGGCTGGGACTGGGGCCGCGGCGGCGACCGGAGCTGCGGCGACGGCTGGGACTGCGGCCGGGACTTCGGCTGCGGCGACGCCTGGGGCTGTGGCGGCGACCGGGGCTGCGTCGACCGGGTCGGCGGCGACTGAGGCCGTGGGCGGGCGGCGGCCGTTGCGGGTGCAGGTCGTGTTGTTCGACGGCGTCGAGGAGCAGGACTTCGCCGGTCCGTACGAGGTGTTCTCCGCGGCGGGCATGCACGCGAAGCGCGGCACAGACGTTTCGTACGTGCGCGTGGACGGGCCGGGCGTCGTGCGCGCTTCGTACGGCACGAAGGTGGAGGTCGAGCGCGGCTGGTCCCCGCAGGACGCCGACATCATCGTCGTGCCGGGCGGCGGTTACGGGAAACGGAAAGGGCCGGGAATCTGGGCGGAGATCGATCGCCGGGTGCTGCCGGACGCGCTTGCCGCGGCGCAGCGCGAAGGGCTGACTTTGGCGTCGCTGTGCACGGGCACGCTTCTGCTCGGCGCGGCCGGACTGGTGCGCGGGCGTCCGTGCACGACGCACCACGGCGCGGTCGAGACGCTTGTCCAGCAGGGCGGCGTGGTCAAGAAAGCCCGGGTGGTCGACGACGGCGACGTGGTCACCTCGGGCGGCATCACGAGCGGGCTCGACCTGGCCTTATGGCTGGTGAAACGGGAACTCGGCTCCGACGCGGCGGCCGGGCTGGAGGAGATGCTGGAGTACGAAGCCCGCGGCGTCGTCTGGACGCGCGGCTGAGTTTCGCCCCGCCGCGGAACCGGGCTCGGGGCATGGCGGCTGAAGCGGCATGTGGTTGAGTTCCGCGCCCCCGCGGAAACCCGGCTCGGGGCGCGCTGGGGAAGTACAGTGCGGGGCATGTCGTCGCCTGCAGTTGTCTGGGATCCGTCGCTGCTGAAGTACGACCTGGGCGGGCAACATCCGTTCAACCCCGTCCGGCTCGACCTCACCGTGCGGCTCGCGACCGAGCTGGGCGTGCTCGACGGCGTCGAACTGCTCGTGCCCACTGCGGCCGGCGACGAGGAACTGCTCCGCGTGCACGCGCCCGAGTACTTGGCCGCCGTGCGGGAAGCCCCGAACGTGAGCTGGGACGTCGGGCACGGGCTCGGGACCGACGACAACCCCGTGTTCCCCGGCATGCACGACGCGACCGCGCTGGTCGTGGGCTCGACGCTGCTCGCCGCACGCAAGATCGCCGACGGCGAGGTGCGGCGGGCAGTCAACATCGCGGGCGGGCTGCATCACGCGATGCGCGATCACGCGTCCGGGTTCTGCATCTACAACGACTGCGCGATCGCCATCTCGTGGCTGCTCGACCACGGCTTCGACCGCATCGCGTACGTCGACACCGACGTGCACCACGGCGATGGCGTCCAGGCCGCGTTTTACGACGACCCGCGCGTCCTGACTGTTTCGATGCACCAGCACCCGTTCACGCTCTGGCCCGGCACCGGCTATTCCGCCGAGGTCGGCAAGGGCAAGGCGGCCGGCACGGCGGTGAACATCCCGCTGCCGCCGCACACTCGGGACCCCGGATGGCTGCGCGCGTTCGACGCGGTGGTTCCCGCTGTGCTGCAGGAGTTCCAGCCGCAGCTGCTCGTCACGCAGTGCGGGGTCGACTCGCACGAGGAAGACCCGATGGCGGACATGTCCCTGTCGGTCGATGGACACCGCACCATCTACTCCACCCTGCGCGACCTGGCCGAACGCTACGCGGGCGGCCGCTGGCTGGCCGTCGGCGGCGGGGGATACCAGCTGATCCGCGTGGTGCCGCGTTCGTGGACGCACCTGATGGCGACCGTGCTGGACCGCGACGTCCCGCCGGAAACGCCGCTCCCGCCCGGCTGGGTCTCGACGGTCACGCGCGCGGCCCCGGCGGCCGAACTTCCCGCCGCGATGACCGACGGCAAGGACACCGCCTTCAAACCGTGGGGCGACGACGCGGACGACCCGGTGGACATCGCGATCCGCGACACCCGCCGCGCGATCTTCCCGCTGCACGGCCTCGACCCGGACGATCCGAGGGACTGACCATGCCCGACCAGCCTCGCCATCCCGGCGAAAACTCCGGCACTCCCGACCTCGGCGGCTCCGCTCCCGACGTCCGCGCGACGGGCGAGTCCGGCGGCGCCTTTGCCCGGGACGCCGGTTACCCAGCGGGCAGGCCCGCCGCGGCCGGACCGGCGGAGCCTGGCCGCGCTTCCGCAAGGGACAGCGCCGGATCGCCTGGTTCGGCCGCCGACGGCAAGCACGGAGAGAGCGGTTTGCCAGGCGAACCCGAACGGGGCGGCGAGCCGGGCGAGTCCGGCGGGTTTTCCGCTCCGCACCCGGCCGAGGATGGGCGAGCGGCGTCGGAACAGCCTGATTCCGCGGGGAATTCCGCTGCGCACGGCCCGACAGCTGGCGAAGCTGCGGCAGCACATCCCGCCCCCAGCGGGAAGCGCGATCCCTACGACTACCCCCGCGATTGGGAAGCCGACGTCGTCCTCTCCGACGGCGGCACTGTCCACTTGCGACCCGTCGTGCCCAGTGACGCCGACGGGCTCGTCGCGTTGCACGGCAGGCTTTCCGAGCGCACGCGGTACTTCCGGTACTTCGGCGCCTACCCCCGCATCCCGCCGCGGGATCTTGAGCGGTTTTCCACTGTGGACCACCACGATCGGGTCGCGTTCGTCGCTTTGCTCGGGGACGACGTGGTCGCGGTGGGGCGCTACGAGCGGCTCGATCAGGGGCCTTCGGCGGAGGTCGCGTTCGTCGTCGACGACAAGCATCAGGGGCGCGGGCTCGGGTCGATTCTGCTGGAGCACCTCGCGGCGGCGGCGTCGGAAAGCGGGTTGCGGCGGTTCGTGGCCGAGGTGCTGAGCGAGAACGCGGCGATGGTGCGCGTGTTCCGCGACGCGGGCTACCAGGTCAGCCGCGCGATCGAGGAAGGCGTGCTGCATCTCGAGTTCGACATCGACCCCACGGAGGAATCGCTCGCGGTCGCGCGGTCGAGGGAGCAAGCCGCGGAGGCGCGGAGTGTGCACAATCTGCTCCATCCCGACACGGTGGCGGTGATCGGGGCGTCGGCGGATCCCACCAAGGTCGGGCATGTCGCGTTCGCCAACATGCTGGCGGCGGATTTCGCGGGGGCCGTCTATCCGGTCAATCCGGAGCATCGGTCGGTTCGCGGGGTGCGGGCGTATCCGTCGGTGCTGGACATTCCGGATCCCGTCGATCTCGCGTTGGTGGCGGTGCCCGCGGAGGCCGTCGAATCGGTGCTGGACGCTTGTTTGGCCAAGGGCGTCAAGACGCTCGTGATCGTGTCCGGCGGGTTCGCCGAGTCCGGGCCGCTCGGGTTGCACGCGGAGTTGCGGCTGGTCGGCGAGGCGCGGGCGCACGGGATGCGCGTGGTCGGGCCGAACGCGCTGGGCGTGCTGAATACCGCGAAGGACGTCCGGCTGAATGCGACGCTCGCGCCGCGGTTGCCGAAGCGGGGGCGGACTGGGTTCTTCTGTCAGTCGGGGGCGCTCGGAACAGCGATTCTCGCCGACGCGGGATCGCGCGGGCTCGGGTTGTCGACGTTCGTGTCGGCGGGCAACCGGGCGGACGTGTCCGGCAATGACTTGCTGCAGTACTGGGAAACCGATCCGGATACCGACCTGGTGCTGCTGTATCTGGAGTCGTTCGGCAACCCGCGGAAGTTCGCACGGCTCGCGCGCAGGCTGGCGCGGTCGAAGCCGATCGTGGCGGTGAAGTCCGGGCGGCATGCGGTGCGGCCGCAGCTCGCGGCAACCTCCGCCGAGGTCGACGAGGCCAGTGTGCAGGCGTTGTTCGAGCAGGCCGGGGTCGTGCGGGTCGAGTCGCTGGCGCAGTTGTTCGACACGGCGCTCGTGTTCGCGCATCAGCCGTTGCCGGCGGGGCCGCGGATCGGGATTGTCGGGAACTCCAGTGCGATCGGGTTGCTGGCCGCCGATACCGCCCGCGCGGAGGGGTTGCGGCTGGCGTTCGATCCGGTCGACATCGGCCCGCAGGCTGGGCCGGACGAGTTCGCGACGGCGGTGCGCGAGGCGTTGGATTCGCCGGAGACGGACGCGTTGATAGCGGTTTTCGCGCCGCCGGTGGCGATTCCTGGGGCTGCGTACGCGCGGGCGTTGCGCGAAGCGGTGTCGGAGATGAAGCAGTCGAAGCCGATCGTCTCGACGTTCCTCGCTGCGGAAGGCGTACCGGACGAGTTGGCGGTGTTGTCCGACGACGGGGTGCCGACGCGCGGGTCGATTCCGTCGTATTCGAGTCCGGAGCGCGCGGTGAACGCGTTGGCGCGTGTCGTGCGGTACGCGGCGTGGCGGCAGCGGCCGCAGGGGACCTTAGTGCGGCCTGGCGGATTGCATGTCGAGCAGGCACAGGAGATCGTGCGCGAGTTGTTGCCGGAGGACGGCAGTTCGACGCTGTTGTCTGATGACGACGTGGTGCGGTTGCTCAGCTGTTACGGCGTGGATGTGGTGCCGTTCCGGGTGGCGTCCAGTGAGAGCAACGCAGTGGCCGCGGCGGCTGAGCTGGGGTATCCCGTCACGCTCAAGGCCGTCGACGAGAGGCTGCGTGGAAGGCCGGACTTCGCTGGCGTACGGCTTGACCTGATGTCCGAAGACTCCGTACGCGGTGCGTACCGGGATCTGTGTGCGGTGTCGGGCGACGAAGACGTGTACGTGCAACAGATGGCGCCGAAGGGGTTGTCGTGCGCGATCGGGCTACAGGACGACCCGTCGTTCGGCACGCTTGTGTCGTTCGGGCTGTCCGGATTGGTCAGCACGCTGCTCGGGGACCGCGCGTACCGGGCGGTGCCGTTGACCGACGTCGACGCGGCGACGCTGATCCGTGAGCCGCGTACGTCGCCGTTGCTGACGGGGTATCGCGGTGACGAGCCCGCGGACCTCGCGGCGTTGCAGGACATGGTGTTGCGCGTGGCGGCGCTTGCCGAGGACAACCCCGAGGTGCGGTCGTTGGCGTTGGATCCGATCCTCGCGTCGCCGGACGGGGCGTTCGTCGCCAACGCGCGGCTGGTGGTGGGCGCGCCGCCGACGCGGCCGGATACCGGACCGCGTCGGCTGCGGCACATCACGCCGTTGGACTGACCACCAGTTCGCCGAGGCCCAACAGCTGTTCGGTCGCGCCGCCGCTGGTGAACTCCAGGCGCTTCGCGGCGGCGAAGTAGCGGTGGACGGGGTGCTCGACGTCGATGCCGACACCGCCGTGCAGGTGCACCGCGGTGTGCGCGACGCGGTGTCCGGCTTCGGCGGCCCAGAACTTCGCCGTGGCCACGTCAGCGGCGGCGGGCAGGCCTTCGGAGAGTTTCCAGGCTGCTTGCCACAGCGTCAGCCGTACGGCTTCGACGTCGATGTACGCGTCGGCGAGACGGTGTCGGACGGCCTGGAAGCTGCCCAGCACCTTGTCGAACTGCTTGCGCTCGCGCGTGTAGTCGGCGGTCAGTTCGAGCGCGCGTTCCAAGACGCCCAACTGTTGCGCGCAAGCGCCGAGAGTGCCGCGAAGGCGCAACTGTTCGCCGACATCGCCGAGAGCGACTCCGGGGGTGTCGGAAAGTGTCACCAGACCAGCGTCGGCGTGGTCGGTCGTGGACTGCGCCTCGATAGAGACACCAACAGCGTCCTTCTCGACGATGTACACGCCGTCGTTGGCTTCGACGAGTAAGGCGTCCGCGAAGGCTGCGAAGGGGACGGCGGTCTGTGTACCGGTGAGGCGTCCGTCTGAAGCGACGAACGAACCGCCTAAAGCGACCGCGAGTACGGCCTTGCCGCGCGAAACCGGCAGCAGCCATTTCTCAGCCAGCAACGGATCGGTGAGCACCGAACCGGCCTGGACGACCGACGACAGATAGGGGACCGGAGCGACCGCGCGGCCGATCTCGATCAGGACAGAACACTGTTCCAGCAACCCGAAACCGCCGCCGCCGACTGTCGAGGGCAGGGCGGCGTCGAGGACTCCGGAACGGGCCAAAACCGTCCACAGTGGAGCATCGAAGCCGCCGGAGCCGTGCGGGCCCAGCGATTCCGCGGTGACCTGGTCGCCGAGAATGCGCCGGGCAAGGGCGGAGAGGTCGTTTTGTGCTTCGGTGAGAGAGAAGTCCACCGGGAGAACTCCTAACGCGTCACGGGCTGGCCGAGGGCGGTGGCGGCGACGATGTCGCGCTGCACCTCGTTGGTGCCGCCGCCGAAAGTGAGGATCAACGCCGAACGGTGCAGCCGTTCCAGCCGTCCCGCGAGCACCGCGCCGGGGGAGCCGTCGCGCACCACGGCGGCCGTGCCGACCACCTCCATCAGCAGCCGGTACGCCTCGATCGCCATCTCGGTGCCGTACACCTTGGTCGCCGACGCCTCGGCCGGGCCGAGTTCGCTGGCAGCGGCGGCCCAGGCGATCTTCCAGTTCCGCAGCTTCAGGTACTCCGCGTAGGCGTGCACGCGCGCGAGGTGCGTCCGGACCCATTCGCGGTCGGTCAGCGACTCAGCGCGGGCCCATTCCACGACGTCGGCCAGCGCTTTCCGCACCGGTGCGGCAGAGGTCAGCGCGACGCGTTCGTGGTTGAGCTGGTTGGTGATCAGCGGCCAGCCCGCGTTCTCCTCGGCGACGCGCGACGTGACCGGCACGCGGATGTCGTCGTAATAGGTCGCGCTGGTGCCGGGGCCGGCGACCGTGTGCACCTTCGTCCAGGAAAAGCCCGGCGCGGAGGTCGGCACGATCAGGATCGACAGGCCCTTGTGCTTGCGCGCCTCCGGATCGGTGCGCGCGGCGAGCCACACGTAGTCGGCGTACTCGATCAGGCTGGTCCACATTTTCTGCCCGTTGACCACGTACTCGTCGCCGTCGCGGGTCGCCCGCGTGCGCAGCGAGGCGAGGTCTGTGCCCGCGCCCGGCTCGGAGTAGCCGATCGCGAAATGCAGCTCGCCTGCGGCGATCTTCGGCAGGTAGAACGCCTTCTGGTCCGGCGTGCCGAAGCGCATGATCGTCGGGCCGACCGTGTTCACCGTCAGGAACGGCACCGGCACCCCGGCGATCGCCGCCTCGTCGGTGAAAACCAGCTGGTCGAGCATGCTCCGGTCCTGGCCGCCGTACTCGCGCGGCCAGCCGAGCGCGAGCCAGCCGTCCTTGCCGAGCTGCCGCACGATTTCCTTGTACGCCAACCCGTCGCCGTACTCTCCGCCCGGCGCGGCGAGACTTTCCCGCCGTGCCGGAGTCATCAGTTCGGCGAAGTATTCCCGCAGCTCAGCGGCCAGTGCCTGCTGCTCGCTCGTATAGTCGATCCGCACCCGTCACCTCCACCCCGCCGGTCTCGTTGTGGTGTCGTACCGGGCCCCGGCGGTAAGCTAGAACCTGTTCTAGTTGTACCAGGAGCGGCGAGCGGGGGGAAGCATGGAGGTCAGTGTCGACTGGACGCTGTGCGAGGCCAACGCGGTGTGCGTGGGGTTCGCGCCGGACGTCTTCGATCTCGACGACGACGAGAACCTGGTGATCGGCCCGGTTCCGGAGGATGAAGTAGAACGTGTTTCGCAAGCGGTGACGAACTGCCCGAAGAACGCCCTGTTCACGACCGGTTGATCGGGGCTTGCTCAATACGAGAACAGATTCTAGTCTGTGCTTCGTCAGGCAGGCTTCGACGAGGAGGCTCGCGGGTGAAATCGGCCGCAGGGAACACGTACGACGACCGGGCTGGGGCGATTCGATGACGCTCGAGGGCAAGGTCGCTGTCGTCACCGGAGCCGGAGCGGGGCTGGGCCGGGCCGAAGCGCTCGCGCTGGCCCGCGAAGGCGCGTCCGTCGTGGTCAACGACATCGGCGAGGCGACAGACGTCGTGGCCGAGATCGAGAAGCACGGCGGCAAGGCGCTCGCGGTGGCCGGGGACGTCTCCTCGGCCGAGACCGCGAAGGAACTGCTGTCGGCCGCGGTGGACCACTTCGGCAGCCTCGACATCGTCGTGAACAACGCGGGTGTGCTCCGCGACCGGATGCTGTTCTCGATGTCCGACGAGGACTGGGACAAGGTCATCGCGGTGCACCTGCGCGGGCATTTCCTGCTGTCCCGCAACGCCGCCGCGTACTGGCGCGATCGCTCCAAAATGGAGGGACAGCCGGTGTACGGCAGGCTGATCAACACCGCGTCCGAGGCGTTTCTGGTCGGTTCGCCGGGTCAGCCCAACTACTCGGCGGCCAAGGCGGGCATCGCGGCGCTCACCATGTCCGCGGCGCGTGGGCTGGCGAAATACGGCGTGCGCGCCAACACGATCTGCCCGCGCGCCCGCACCGCGATGACCGCGGATGTCTTCGGCGAAGCACCGGAAAACGGGCTCGATCCGTTGTCGGTAGAGCACGTTGCTCCGTTTGTCGCATTCCTTGCCTCACCGGACGCGGACGCCGTCAACGGACAGGTTTTCGTCGTCCACGGCGGCATGGTCGCGTTGCTGAAGCCGCCGTCGGTGGAGGAGCGGTTCGACACCGCGAACGGCGCCTGGACCACCGGCGAACTCGCCGCGACCGTCGGCGCGCATTTCGCCGATCGCGACCCGGAGCGGATGTTCGCCGCGACCGATCTGCTTTCGCTGCCCTGAACCCGGAGGACGCATGACCGACGACCGGTTGGCCGGCAAAGTCGCCCTGATCACCGGAGCAGCACGCGGCCAGGGCGCGGCGGCCGCGCGCGCGTTCGTCGCGCAAGGCGCGAAGGTGGTGATCGCCGACGTCCTCGACGACGAAGGCGAGCAGCTCGCCGCCGAACTCGGCGAATCGGCCTTGTTCTGCCACCTCGACGTGAGCGACGAGGACGGCTGGACGGCCGCGGTCGAGACCACGGTGGCCGAATTCGGGCCGCCGACGGTGCTGGTCAACAACGCCGGGGTGCTGTACTTTTCGGAGCTCGCGAAGACGCCGCTGGCCGAATACGAACGCGTCGTGCGGATCAACCAGATCGGGGCGTTTCTCGGCATGCGCTCGGTCGTTGAACCGATGGCGGGGGCCGGCGGCGGCTCCATCGTCAACGTGTCCTCTGTGGAGGGTCTGGCCGGGATGCCGTTTCTCGTCGCCTACACCGCGACCAAGTTCGCGATCCGCGGGATGACCAAGGTCGCCGCGCTGGAGCTGGGCGCGCGCGGGATCCGGGTCAACTCGGTGCATCCGGGCATGATCGACACGAAAATGGTGTCCGACGCCGCGGGCGCGGACGTGGACGTGTCGTGGGTGGGCAAGAAGGTCGCGCTCGGCCGGGTCGGCCGGGCGGACGAGATTGCCCCGCTGCTGGTGTTCCTCGGCAGCGACGAGAGTTCGTATTGCACCGGCAGCGAGTTCGTCGCCGACGGCGGAGCGACCGCCACGCACGCGTTGAAACTGTGATCGGTGCTGGTGGGCCTAGGGTGACGGCTGGGGGCTGAAGGGACGGGAGTGAACACCGCTAACCGAAATCGGCGGGCGGGGATGGGCAAGACTCGGGGGTGACTACTGGGAGGTGCGGTGGGCGGAAGCGGCTCGGTCACTCTCCCGGGCACCGCGGCGCTGACTCAGGTCGGCAGGCTCGCCACGCTGTCCTGGGAGGTCCTGCGGGCGATTTTCAAGCGTCCGTTCCAGTTCCGCGAATGGATCCAGCAGTGCTGGTTCTTCGCGAGCGTGACCATTCTTCCGACGGCCTTGGTCGCGATCCCGTTCGGCGCGGTCATCGCGCTGCAGCTGGGATCGCTGACCACGCAGATCGGCGCGCAGTCCTTCACCGGCGCGGCCAGCGCGCTCGCCATCGTGCAGCAGGCGAGCCCGCTGATCACCGCGCTGCTGGTGGCCGGAGCGGGCGGCAGCGCCGTCTGCGCTGACATCGGCGCGCGCAAGATCCGCGAAGAGATCGACGCGATGGAAGTGCTCGGGGTCAACCCGATCCAGCGCATCGTGGTGCCGAGGGTGCTCGCCGCGATCGTCGTGTCGGTGCTGCTCAACGGCCTGGTCAGCGTGGTCGGCGTGCTCGGCGGCTACTTCTTCAACGTGGTCCTGCAAGGCGGCACGCCCGGCGCGTACCTGGCCAGCTTCAACGCGCTCGCCCAGGTGCCGGACCTCTGGATCAGCGAGATCAAGGCGTTCCTGTACGGCTTCGTCGCGGGCGTGGTCGCCGCGTTCCGCGGGCTGAACCCGGCTGGCGGGCCGAAGGGCGTCGGAGACGCGGTGAACCAGGCGGTGGTGATCACCTTCCTGCTGCTGTTCCTGATCAACGTCGTGCTGACCGCCGTGTACCTCAAAGTCGTGCCCCCGAAGGCGTTGTGACATGACGGCCGAACCGATCGAGCAGACCCGCGCGTCCGACCGGACGCTGGAGATCATCGCGCGCCCCGGCGCGAGTCTCGAAGGACTCGGGAAGCAGCTTTCGTTCTACGGCCGGGCGCTCGCCTGGTCGCCGCGCACGATCCGCCGCTACGGCCGCGAAACCACGCGGCTGCTCACCGAGGTCTGCTTCGGCACCGGCGGCCTCGCGGTGATCGGCGGGACGCTCGGCGTGATGATCGGGATGACGCTGTTCACCGGTCTCATCGTGGGCCTGCAAGGCTATTCGGCGCTGAACCAGCTCGGCACCGCCGCGCTCACCGGGTTCATTTCGGCCTACTTCAACACCCGCGAGGTCGCGCCGCTGTCGGCCGGGCTCGCGCTGTCGGCCACCGTCGGCTGCGGGTTCACCGCACAGCTCGGCGCGATGCGGATCTCCGAAGAGATCGACGCGCTCGAAGTGATGGCCGTGCCGAGCATGCCGTACCTCGTCACCACGCGCGTGCTCGCCGGCGTCACCGCGGTGATCCCGCTGTACGCGGTGGGCCTGCTGTCCTCGTATCTCGCGTCGCGGCAGATCACCATCTGGCTCTACGGCCAGTCCGCGGGCACCTACGACCATTACTTCACGCTGTTCCTCCCCCCGGAGGACGTGCTGTGGTCGTTCGCCAAGGTGATCGTGTTCAGCGTGCTGGTGATTCTTTCCCATTGCTATTACGGCTATACCGCGTCCGGCGGCCCGGCCGGGGTGGGCATCGCGGTGGGCCGCGCGGTGCGGACGTCGATCGTGCTGATCTCGGTGCTGGACTTCTTCCTGAGCCTCGCGATCTGGGGCGCGAACACGACAGTGCGGATATCCGGATGAGTACCCGTCGAGAATTGCGCAAACGGCTCCAGTACCAGCTGCTGGGCCTGGTCTTCCTGGTCGTGGCGGCGTTGTTCTTCACCACCACGATCGCCGCGTACCGCAAGGTGTTCACGCCGGTCACGCTCGTGAAGCTGGAGACCGACCACGTCGGCAGCCAGCTGCGCGTCGGCGGCGACGTGAAGGTGCGCGGCATGCTCGTCGGCGAGATCCGCGACGTGCGGCCGGTCGGCGACCACGCGGAGCTGGAACTGGCGCTGCAGCCGGACAAGACCGACGTGATCCCGTCGAACGTTTCGGCGCGGCTGCTGCCGAAGACGCTGTTCGGCGAGCGGTACGTCGCGCTCCAGCTGCCCGAGCAGGCGCAGCGGCCGATCAAGGCGGGCGACGTCATCCCGCAGGACCGCAGCAGCACCGCGATCGAGCTGGAACAGGTGCTCAACCACGTCATGCCGCTGCTGCAGGCGGTGCAGCCGGAGAAGCTTTCGAGCACGCTCAACGCCGTGTCCACCGCGCTCGACGGACGCGGCAAGAAGCTCGGCGAGACGCTGACCCAGCTGTCGGACTACCTCGGCAAGCTCAACCCGTCGCTGCCGGATCTCAAGGCCGACATCACCGGGCTGGCCAACGTTTCCGGCATCTACGACAAGGCCGCGCCGGACGCGCTGCAGGCGCTGTCGGACCTCACCACGACGACGCAGACCATCGTGGAGAAACAGCGGGGCCTGACCGACCTGTACTCCTCGGTCACCGGCACCGCCACCGACCTGACGCGCTTCCTGGAAGTCAACAAGGACAACATCATCCGCCTCACCACCGCCGTGCAGCCCACGCTCGACGTGCTCGCGAAGTACGCGCCGGAATACCCGTGCCTGTTCAAGCAGCTCGCCGGGACGGTGCCGAACGCGGAGCTGGCGTTCGGCAAGGGCACCGCGCATCCGGAGGTCAGCCGCGTGACGATCGAGTTCTCGGCGAGCCGCGGCAAGTACCTGCCCGGCGTCGACGAGCCGAAGTACGACGACAAACGCGGCCCGCGCTGCTATCCGCAGGTGCCGAAACCCGGGCACTGGCCGCAGTATCCGCCCGACGGCGCGGTGAAGGACGGGGCGAGCAAACCCGCTCCGCCGCACAATCCGGACGGGACGCTGCCCGGCGACTTCACCAACGGCCCGCTGCCCGGCGGGTCCGGCTCGACCGGCGGCGCGCCGAGCATCGTCGGGTCGGCCGACGAGCAGAAGCTGCTGGACCTGCTGGTCTCGCCGACGCTGAACACCACGCCGGACAACGTGCCGGGCTGGTCGGGGCTGCTGGTCGGGCCGCTGTACCGCGGGGCGGAGGTGGAGCTGAAATGAGGTCGTTCGTTCCCGCGCTGATCAAGATCGGCATCTTCGCCGTGGTCACCGTGCTGCTCACCGGGGTCCTCGCCACCACGATCGCGAACACGAACTTCGGCAACACCGCGTCCTACGTCGCGAAGTTCACCGACGCGTCCGGGCTGCAGGCCGGCGACGACGTGCGGATCTCCGGCGTGAAGGTCGGCCAGGTCGAAACCATCGGGGTCGACCAGGGCGAGCAGAACTACGCCGAGGTGCGGTTCCTCGTCGAATCGGCGTACAAGCTGCCCTCGCTCGCCACCGCGACGATCAAGTACCGCAACCTCGTCGGCCAGCGCTACCTCTCGCTCGGCACCGACGTCAGCGGCGGCGACATGCTGTCCCCCGGCGACACGATCCCGCCCGAGCGGACCAAACCGGCGCTCAACCTGACCGTGCTGTTCAACGGGTTCAAGCCGCTGTTCAAGGCGCTGGACCCGAAGGAGGTCAACCAGCTTTCCGCCGAGATCGTGCAGGTGTTCCAGGGCGAGGGCGGCACGATCACCAGCCTGCTGTCGCACACCGCGTCGATCACGTCGGCGATCGCGGGCAAGGACAAGGTGATCGGGCAGGTCATCGACAACCTCAACCAGGTGCTCAGCACGGTCAACGCGCGCGGCCCGCAGCTCGGCGACCTCGTCGACCAGACGCAGCGGCTGGTGAGCGGCCTGGCCGAGCAGCGCAAGCCGATCGGCGACGCGGTGGGCGCGCTGGGCGACCTGACCAACGCGACCGCGGGCCTGCTGGCGGACGCCCGGCCCGTCGTGCAGCAGGACGTGGCTCAGCTCGGCAAGCTGTCGAACAACCTCAACGATTCGCAGCCGCTCATCGAGCACCTGCTGCAGGTGCTGCCGGGGAACCTGGAGAAGTTCACCCGGACCCTGAGCTACGGCAGCTGGTTCAACTACTACCTGTGCGGGATCGAAGGCACCATCGGCATTTCCTCGCTGGACGTGACGCTGCCGATCGTTCCGGTCCCCGGCACCGAACGCGCGCCGAGGTGTGGCCCGTGAAACGACTCAAAGACCGGAACCAGGCCAGCGTCGGCGCGGTGACGCTCGTGCTGATCGTGCTGATCACCGCGGTGACGTACTTCTCCGACAGCATCCCGATGTTCGGCAACGGCACCACCTACACCGCGGCGTTCGCCGAGTCCGCCGGGCTCGCGCCGGACAACGAGGTGCAGGTGGCCGGCGTCAAGGTCGGGCAGGTGACTTCGGTGGAGCTGGGGCACAAGCAGGTGCTCGTGAAGTTCCGGGTGAAGGGCGTGCGGGTCGGCGACGCGTCCACGGCGTCGATCGAGATCAAGACGCTGCTGGGGGAGAAGTACCTCGCGCTGGACACGAAGGGCGGCGGCACGCAGACGCCCGGCGACACGATCCCCGTGCAGCGCACGCGGACGCCGTTCCAGCTGCAGGACGCGTTCAACCAGCTGTCCACCACGGTCGGCGACATCGACACCAAGCAGCTCGCGCAGAGCTTCACCGCGCTGTCGGATTCCCTCAAGGACAGTCCGCAGTACTTGAAGGACACGCTGTCCGGGCTGTCGGCGCTGTCGAAGACGGTGTCCTCGCGCGACGCCGATCTGCACGCGCTGCTGTCCAACACGAGCAAGATCTCGAAGACGCTGTCCGACCGGAACGCCCAGCTGCAGCAGGTGATCAGCGACGGCAATCTGCTGCTGACCGAACTGCAGCAGCGCCGCGAGCAGATCAGCACCCTGCTCAAGGGCACGCAGGAGATCTCGAAGCAGCTGTCCGGGCTGGTCGCGGACAACCGCACGCAGATCGGGCCGACGCTCGCCGCGCTCGGGAAGGTCACCGACGTGCTGCAGCGCAACCAGGGCAACCTCGACCGGAGCCTGCAGCTGATGGCCCCGTTCGCCCGGGTCGGCGCGAACGCGACCGGCAACGGGCGCTGGTTCGAAGGCTATCTGTGCGGACTGCTGCCGCCGACGATCACGGCGGGCGGAATCTCGATCAACCCGGAGGGCTGTACGCCGCCGATCTCCGCACCTGATCAGGGGGTGGGTGGACGATGACTGTCGAAACGCGCGCTGGGCGCAGTTTGGTTACCTGGCTCGGATTCGCTTGTGTGGCAGCGCTTTTGCTCACAGCGGGCGTCTACTTCGCGCTGCGCGACACCGGCGGGACGAAGATCTCGGCGTACTTCGGGAAGACCGTCGGCCTCTACGCCGGTTCGTCTGTCCGCGTCTTGGGCGTCGCGGTCGGCGAGGTCACCGCAGTGACGCCGGAAGGCCAAGCGGTGCGCGTGGACATGAAGGTCAACGACGACGTCCCGATCCCGAAGGACGTGGGCGCGGTGGTCGTTTCGCCGAGCCTGGTGAGCGACCGGTACGTGCAGCTGACCCCGTCGTACGACAGCGGCCCGACGCTCGCGAGCGGAACCGTGCTGGCGCGCGACAAAACCGCGACGCCGGTGGAGCTGGACGACCTCTACGCGAGCCTCGACAAGCTGTCCACCGCGCTCGGGCCCAACGGGGCCAACAAAAACGGCGCGTTCTCCGATTTGCTGGACACGGCCGCGGCCAACCTCAAGGGCAACGGCAAGGACCTGAACTCGACCGTCACCCGGCTCGCCGATCTGGCCGGCACGCTCGACGATTCCAAGGACGACCTGTTCTCCACGGTGAAGAACCTGAACTCCTTCACCTCCGCACTGTCCCAAAGCGACAGTCAGCTGAACGAGTTCTACCAGCGGCTGGCGGACGTCAGCGGATTCCTCGCCGACGATTCGCACGACGTCGGCGCCGCGCTCGATTCGCTGTCCACGTCGCTTGGAGACGTGAAACAGTTCGTGGCGGACAACAAAAACGGGCTTTCGTCCAATGTGGCCAAACTGGCGTCGCTCACCAAGGTGCTGGTGGACCAGCGGGCCTCGCTCGCCGAGGTGCTCGACATCGCCCCGGTCGGCGCGACGAACTTCATCAACACCTACGACGCGGCGTCCGGCACGATCGCGGTGCGCGACAACCTGAACGAGATCACCAACCCGCCGATCCTCACCATCTGCCGGCTGATCAGCGCGGGCACGCCGAAACCGTTGCCGGACACGCTCGGCAACATCTGCAAGAAGCTCGCGCCGGTGCTCGACGGCACGCTCAAGCTGCCGTCCATCCCGCAGGCGCTGAACTCGCTGCAGAACGGCCAGCTGCCGCCGTTGCCGCTTCCGCTGTCGGACGTGCTGACGCAGAAACCCGGAGGTGGCAAGTGAAACGCCTCCGCAAACGGCTGGCGGGCGTGCTCGCCGGAGTGCTGGTGCTCGCCGGGTGCAGCGACGGCGGGTTCAACGGGCTGTACTCGACGCCGTTGCCCGGCGGCCCGGACGTCGGCGACCATCCGTACCACGTCACCGCGCTGTTCACCGACGTGCTGGACCTGGTGCCGCAGGCGAACGTGAAGGTGAACGACGTCGCGGTCGGCCGGATCGACCGGATCGCGCTCACGCCGGACACCCGGTCCGCGCTGGTGTCGATGACGGTGAACGGCGACGTCCAGCTGCCCGCCAACGCGCGCGCCGAACTGCGCCAGTCCAGCCTGCTCGGCGAGAAGTTCGTTCAGCTGAGCGCGCCGACCGCGGAGAAGCCGTCCGGCAAGCTCGCCGACGGGGCGCAGATCCCGCTCGGGCGCACGAACCGCAACCCGGAAATCGAGGAAGTGCTGGGCGCGTTGTCGTTGCTGCTCAACGGCGGCGGCGTCGACCAGCTGCAGAACATCAGCCACGAACTCAACGACGCGCTGTCGGGCAACGAACCGCAGATGCGCGCGCTGCTGTCCCGAGTGGACGAACTGGCCACCCAGCTGGACGGGCACAAGGGCGAGATCCTGCGCGCGATCGACGGGCTGGACAAGCTGTCCACCACGCTCGTCGGGCAGAAGCAGAACCTCGCCACCGCGCTGGACAAACTCGCGCCGGGGCTGAAGATCGTCGCCGACCAGCGCGACCAGCTGGTAGCGATGCTGAACTCGCTGAACAAGCTGTCCGGCGTCGCGGTCGACACGGTGAACCGCAGCCGGGACCAGCTCATCGCGAACCTCAAGGCGCTGGAGCCGACGCTGCGCCAGCTCAGCGCGGCGGGCAAGGACCTGCCGAACGCGCTGCGGATCCTGCTCACCTACCCGTTCCCGGACTACGCGGGCAACGTGATCAAGGGCGACTACGCGAACGTCGACGCGCGGATCAACCTCGATCTCGACAAGCTGGTGCAGAACTTCACGAACTCGTCGCAGCCGCCGTTCCAGCTGCCGACGCCTCCCCCGACCGGGGGCGCGCCGCCCGCCGCCGGGCAAGGGACGCCGCAGCTGCCGCAGCTCCCGTTGCCGCTGCCCAACACACCGGCGACGGGCGGAGCGAAACCGGGCTTGGGCGGGTTGCTCGGCGGTCTGCTGGGAGGCGGCTGATGAACACGCGCAAAGTCCGGATCCAGCTGCTGGTGTTCTTCGCGATCGCGATCGTCTCGGTAGCGTACGCGGGCGGGCACTACGCCGGTCTCGACCGCATTTTCGGCAACCGCGGGTATCACGTGACGCTCAAGCTCGCCGACTCCGGCGGGGTTTTCGTCAACTCCGAGGTCGCCTACCGCGGCGTCACGGTCGGCCGGGTCGGGGCCATGACGCTCACCCCGCAAGGCATCGACGTCCGGCTCGACATCGACTCCGGCGGCCCGGACATCCCGTCCGCGCTGCACGCGCAGGTCGCGAACCGGTCGGCGGTGGGGGAGCAGTTCGTGGACCTGCTGCCGGACCGCGAATCCGGCCCGTACCTGGAGGACGGCGCGGTGATCACGCAGGACCGCACGTCGCTGCCCGCGACGCCGGATTCCGTGCTGACCCATCTCGACGGCCTGGTCGCGAGTGTCCACCCGGAGTCGTTGAAGACCGTGGTGGACGAGACGTACGACGCCTTCGCCGGTTCCGGTCCGCAGCTGCAGAAACTGCTGGACAGCACCAGTTCTCTCACCGCGACGGCCGCGCAGTACGTGCCGGACACGCAGGGGTTGCTGGCGAATTCGCGCACGGTCTTCGCGACGCAGGAGCGGCAGGCGCAGAACATCACGGCGTTCGCGTCCGGGCTGAAGACGATCACCGGGCAGCTGAAATCGTCGGATCCGGCCATCCGCAAGGTGATCGACGAGGCTCCGCAGCTGAGCCGGCAGATCAGCGACGTGCTGGCGACGTCCGGGACCGACCTCGGCGTGCTGTTCGCGAACTCGCTCACCACCGCGCAGGTCACCTCGATGCGGAAGGACGCCATCGAGGAGCTTTTGGTGGCGTATCCGGTGATCTCGGCGTTCTCGCCGACGACCTCGCCGGACGGCACCGGGCATCTGGGCGTGGTGTTCAACTTCTTCGACCCGCATTCGTGCACGAAGGGGTACGAGGGCACGAAGCAGCGTCCGGCCAACGACACCAGCGAAGCGCCGGTCAACATGAACGCTTACTGCGCGGAGCCGCCGGGCAGCCCGACTGAGGTTCGGGGGGCGCAGAACGCGCCGTACGCGGGGAAGCCGCCCGCGATTCCGGCCGCGCCCAAGGCTTCCGCGCCTTCGGACCAGGGCTCGCAGCAGCAGTTGCCGGGCTTGCTGGGGCAGTTGACCGCGCCGCTGAAGGGCGGGCTCGGGGCGTTGCTGGGCGGTTCGTGATGGCTGTTGATACCGCGGAAACTGATGACGCTGCCGACGAGGTCGTCGCGGGTCGGCCCTTTCTGAGCGGACGGGTGCTGACCGCACTGGCCGTCGTCGCGGTGCTGGCCGCCGCGTGGTTCGGCTGGTCGTGGTGGAGCGCGGCGCAGGACGACAGCCTCGCCCGCGGCCGCGCCCGGGACGCCGTGCTGGCCGCCGCGAGCACGAGCCTGGTCACGCTCAACACGATCGACTACCGCACCAGCGCGGTCGACGTGGACCGCTGGATCGCCGCGACCACCGGGCAGTACGGCAAGGACCTGTCCGGCGACCGTCAGATGCAGATCGACCGGGCCAAGCGCGCCAAGATCGTGTCGACAGCTTCGCTGGTGCAAGCCGCTGTCACCGACCTGGATCCTTCAGCAGGCACGGCAAGGCTGATCGCGGTCCTGAACGTCCGCGTGAGCACCGGCGATGGCGCGCCTTCGGCGAAACAAGCGCGCCTGGCCGTGGACTTCGCGCGAGACGGCGACGCGTGGAAGATCGGCGCTGTCCAGGCGGTGGGCTCGTGAACCGGCGGACGATCACCGCCGGCGTGGCCGCGGTCGCGCTGGCGTGCGCCGTGTGGTTCGGCGTGCAAGCGTCGCTGCTGCAACCCGAAGACGACGAAGCGATGGTCGACCCGGTCGCGACGGCGCAGGTCACCGACCAGGTCAGCGCCGCGGTCAAGGCGGTCTTTTCTTACGACTACGCGAACCTGGACCGCACCGCTCGCGCCGCGGGCGACGTCCTCACCGGCTCAGCCGTGGGCCAGTACCAAAGCCAATTCGCCGCGGCCCGCCAACGCGCGACGAACGAGAAACTCGTCCGGACGACGACCGTCCGCGCGATCGGAGTCCGCTCCCTGCACGGCGATGACGCGAGCCTGCTGCTTTTCCTTGACCAGCAAACGATCCTGCCGGGCGGCGGTGCCCCGCAATCGTCGGTGGGGCAGCTGTCGGTGACCGCGCATCGCACCGACGGACAGTGGAAGATCACCGCGCTGGATCCGCTGTAACCGTCCGGCCAAGCAGTTCGCCGACCTCTCGGGCGAGGGCCACCGACGCCTCGATCTCGACCTTGCGGATCGACACGCTCTCCACGAGGAAGCCGAACGGCATGCCGAGCTTGCGGCAGAAAGCGGCCAGGTCGCAGGCGGTGGCCAGGCACTGCTCGTAGGACTCGGCCAGCGTGTCGTCCGCGTGGCGCAGGGAATTCTCCAGCCAGCGCGGGACGTGGACGCCGAGCCACTTGAGGAACGCCAGCGTTTTCGCCGACCCGCAGACAGACAGGGTGAACAGGACGGGTTTGGGTTCGAGCTGCTGGTCGCGGCAGGCGTAGAAGTAGTCGGAGACCATGCTTTTGGCCGCGTCGGCGCTGTAGACCACCTGCGAGATGAAGTACGCGCAGCCGGCCTGCTGCTTGGCGATCAGCCGCAGGTGCTCGTCGGGCCGCTCGGTGATGGCGACGCCGCCGAGCAGCAGGTCCGGCCGGACTTCGCGGCGCAGTTCCTGGGCCTCGGACAGGCGGGTGTGGACGTCCTTGCCCTTCGAGGAGGCCCCGACGAAGACGGACAGCACCCGTTCGGTGTCGGCGGTCCGCAGCCAGCTCCGCAGCTCGTCCCCGGGGTACTTGCCGACGCACCGGTAGATCACCGCGGGCCGGTCCCACTCGCTGAGATAGTCCGCGTGGTAGGCGGCCGGGTCGAGGGTCGGCAGGTAGGGGAACGGCCGCTCCTCGGGATTGCGGTCGCTCTCGTCGTCGATGTCGTAGAGGGCGAGGCCGTCGACGTCGAGGTCGCCAAGCCGCGCGAGGGTGGCGGCGGTGATCTCCCGGATCCGCTCGGGCGAGGTGCTGAGGCGCGGCGGGGTGATGCCGAAGAGCAGGACGCCGCTGCCGGAGTCGGTGAGCTTTGCCCGGAGAGTGTGGTCCGCCATGAGGCGGAAGTTAGCAGCCGGGGCCGTCGGGTCGCGGCCCGGCGCTGGATCACTGTGCCCTGCGCCGCGCTGTACGTGAGGGGAACCCTGAGGGAATCAGAGTCCCTCAGGGTTCCCCTCACGTACGCGAGCAAGCGGTCATGCGGGTGCAGACCGGGCCTCATCCCGCGAACGGACCGCCAGCCCCGAACACCTGCTTGGCGAACCTTTCCCCCGCGACCCGATGCGTAGCCGCGTCCGGATGGAGTTCGTCGGGCAGCGGATGCGCGGCGAAATCCCCTTCCCCGTACAGCGAAAGCCCGTCCACGTAATACAACCCCGGATCCTCCCGGGCGGTCACGATCCGCGCCAGCTCCTCCCGGATCACCTTCAGCGTCAGCTTCCCCTCCGCCACGGCAGCCGGATCCCCGGTCGCCGTGAACCGCAGCGTTCCGGCGCTGAAGACTGGCGCACCCGGCCCCGGCGTGTCCTCGTGGATCGGGCACAGCCAAGGCGAGATCACCGCCAGCGGGACATCCGGATGCCCCTCCCGGATCGTGTCCAGAAAACCGTGCACGGCCGGGCTGAAGGCGCGCAGTCGCATCAGGTCGGCGTTCACCACGTTGATTCCCAGCTTCACGCTGATCAGATCGGCGGGCGTGTCCCGCATCGCCCGTGCGGTGAACGGGTCCAGCAGCGCGCTCCCGCTGAAGCCCAGGTTGACCAGGTCCACCCCGGCCGCCGCGGCGGCGAGCGCGGCCCACGTCTGGGACCCGCCTGCCGCTCCGGTGCCGTGGCTGATCGAGCTGCCGTGGTGGAGCCAGGCGCGCCGTGCGGGCGGCAGCGGGGAAATCGGGGCGGTGGTGCGAAGCGCGGCCAACCGGGTGGTTTCGTTGTGCGGCAACCAGATCTCGACGTCCTTGACTCCCGAAGGCAGGTCGGAGAACCGGACCGTGCCGGGCGGGCCGGGGCGGGTTTCGCCGGATCCGGTCATCATGTCGAGGGTCAGTTCGTCGCCGCCGGACACCGTGGCGGAACCGGCTGGACGGCCGTTCAGCACCAGGTCGTAGACGCCGTCCGGCAGCGGCGGCAGGCCGACGTAGCCGACCTTCGTGCGGTGGGTGTCCAGTTCGATGGCGGTCGATTCGGTGCGGAACGCCAACCGCACGCCGGACGGCTGGGACTCGGCCAGCGCGAGCCTGCTGTCGGTGTTCTGCGCCCGTGCCCGTGCGGTCAGCCGGTGCGGCAGCAGGCCCTGCGGCGTGCGTTCCAGCTCAAGTGCACCGCGCACGAACTCTTCGCCGATCTCGGTGGTGATCCACTGCATGCCGCCGAGTCTGCCGTCCCGGTCCGCGCGCCGCCAACGGGATTCAGCCGTCCCAGACCTCGGCGCCCTGGCGCAGCACCGCGACCGGGGCGGCTTCGGCGGACGGCCACAGGTCCAGCACGTACCGGAAATGCTCGCCGAATTCGTGGTCGTGCCATTCGGCGTCCGGCGGGCCGCTTTCCACATAGGACACTCGGACCCGGTACCGGCCGGGCGAGACCGCGATCCGGTGAACCTGGCGCTCGTAGTCGGCGGGACCGGCCAGCGTCGCCTCGCCGCCGGGGACGTCGAGATCGGCTTCCACGACGTGGGACGCGTCCGGCCGCACCGAGGGCGCCGCCCCGGCGACCGACACGTCGACCTCGACCCAATCGGAGCGCGCGGTCGCCACGGAGAGCGACGACGGCTCTACCGCGACGCGGTGCGCGGACACCGCCTCGTCGGTCCATCCGCCGTCGCCGGGACGCCAGGCGTCCTTGTCCCGCAAGGAGAACTGCCGTTGCTCGGCATGCACCAGGTACCGCACAACACCCACGCTAGCCCACGCGAGCCGGGGGTCACCCGAACTGGCTTGCGCGAGCGGTTTAGCGTGGTGGTATGACCACAGCTCCTGTCGACGTCGACACCGCCCGTCGCGACTACGCTGCGCTGGTCGAGCGCGGCCTGTCCCTGGACATCACCCGCGGCAAGCCGTCGCCCCGGCAGCTCGACCTCTCCGCAGATCTCCTGACGCTGCCGAACGGCCAGTACAAGGCCGAGGACGGCACCGACACCCGCAACTACGGCGGGCTCAAGGGGCTGCCGGAGCTGCGCCGCATCTTCGCCGGCGCGCTGCAGGTGCCGGTCGAGCAGCTGTTCGCGGCGGGCAACTCCAGCCTGGAGCTGATGCACGACACCATCGCCCAGGCGATGCTCAGCACCCTGCCGGGCGCCCCGCGCCGCTGGGCCGACGAGCCCCGGATCGCGATGCTGTGCCCGGTGCCCGGCTACGACCGGCACTTCGCGCTCGCCGAGCGGTTCGGCATCGAGCTGATCCCGGTGCCGATCACCGAAACCGGCCCGGACATGGACGTCGTCGAGCAGCTCGTGGCCGACGACGCCGCGGTCAAGGGCATCTGGTGCGTGCCGAAGTACTCCAACCCGACCGGCGTCACCTTCAGCGCCGAGGTCGCCGGGCGGCTCGCCGCGATGCCCGCCGCCGCGCCGGACTTCCGGATCATCTGGGACAACGCCTACGCGGTGCACCACCTCACCGACGACGAGCCGGAGCTGGCCGACATCCTCACGCTCTGCGCCGAGGCCGGGAACCCGGACCGCGCGTTCGTGTTCGGCTCCACTTCGAAGATCACCTTCGCCGGGGCCGGCGTCGGGTTCTTCGGCGCGTCCGAGGCGAACCTGGCCTGGTGGCAGAGCGTGCTGAGCAAGCGCACCATCGGCCCGGACAAGGTCAACCAACTCCGCCACGCGCTGTTCCTCAAGGACGCCAACGGCGTCCGCGAGCTCATGCGCAAGCACGCCGAGCTGATCGCGCCCAAGTTCGCCGCCGTCGAGCGCATCCTCTCCGAGGAGCTGGCCGACCTGGCGACCTGGACCAAGCCGACCGGCGGCTACTTCATCTCGCTGACCGTGCCCGAGGGCACCGCGAAGGAGGTCGTGCGGCTGGCCAAGGAGGCGGGCGTCGCGCTGACCCCGGCCGGGGCCACCCACCCGCACGGCGACGACCCGGCCGACGCGGTCATCCGCATCGCGCCGACCTTCCCCGAGCTGGCCGAGGTGGAGGAGGCCGTCCGCGCCCTCGCCGTCTGCGTGCGGCTCGCGGTCGCGCAGCGCGCCTGAGCACTGGTTCCGTGCCGCCGCCACCCGCTACGGTGGCGGCGGCACGGTCGTATCCAGGGGGCGCGATGCGGGTTTTGATCGCAGGCGGCGGAGTCGCGGGCACGGTCGCGGCGATGGCGCTGCAGCTGGCCGGGCACGAGCCGGTCGTGTTCGAGGGGCACGCCAGCGGGGGAGCGGACGCGGGCGCGTTCCTCGTGGTGATGCACAACGGCATGAACGCGTTGCGGGCGATCGACGCCGACTCCCCGGTGATCGAGGCGTCCTTCGCCTCGACCGGCATGGAAGTCGTCGGTCCGGACGGAACCACGCTCGGCGCGCACGAGTTCGACCGCGAACTCGACGGCCCGCGCACCCTCACCCGTGCCGCGCTTTACCGTGCGCTGCAACAGGAAGCGGAACGCCGCGGCGTCGAGATCGTGCACGGCAAGCGCCTGGTCTCCGCCACCGACGGCGTCACCGCGACGTTCCAGGACGGCACCACCGAGTCCGGCGATGTGCTCGTCGGCGCGGACGGACTGCATTCCGTCGTGCGCACCCTGATCGACCCGCGGGCCGAGCCGCCGCGCTTCACCGGCTTGACCGTCGTCTACGGCTACACCCGCGCCGAAGGACTTCCCGCCGCCCCCGGCATCTACCGGATGTTCCGCGGCAGCCGAGCCGCGTTCGGCTACACCACCGCTCCGGACGGCGCGACGTTCTGGTTCGCCCGCGTCCCCGACTCCGAACGCTCGCGCGCCGAGATCGCCGCCGTCACCCCGGAAGGCTGGCGCGAGTTCGCTCACACCGCCTTCGCCGACGACCCGCTGCCGTGCGCCGCGATCGTGGCCGCGACCGGCGACGACGTGCACGGCGGCCACTCCTACGACCTGCCGACCACCCGCGTCTGGTCGACGTCGTCGATGGTGCTGGCCGGGGACGCTGCCCACGCGGCGTCGCCCGCGGCCGGGCAGGGCGCGTCGATGGCGCTGGAAGACGCGGTGGTGCTCGGCCAATGCCTGCGCGATCTCCCGGACGCGCCCGCCGCGTTCGCGGCCTACGACCGGCTGCGCCGCGCCCGGGTGGAGAAACTCGTGGCCGCCAGCGCGGGCAACGACGTCGGGGCGGAACGAGGGTGGGCATACCGGCATCATCTGGACTGGAGTGCGCGAATCACAGCGTGAGCGCGTCGCCGACGATACGATCCGCGCATGACTCAAGCCGCGCCACCGCAAACGCCGCAGTTCCCGATCCTGCTGTCCACGATGAACGATCTGCCCGGGTATCGCGTGGTCCGCGTGTTCGGCGAGGTCTTCGGGCTCACCGTCCGCAGCCGCAACATGTTCTCCAACATCGGGTCGGGGTTCAAGGCGATGGGAGGCGGCGAGCTCAAGGGCCTCACGAAGCTGTTGTCCGACTCGCGCCACGAAGCCCTCTTCCGGCTGTGCCAGGAAGCCATGCAGCACGGGGCGAACGCCGTGCTCGCGCTGCGCTTCGACTGCAACGAGATCGCCGGCACCGCCAGCGAAATCGCCGCCTACGGCACCGCGGTGTACGTGGTCCCGGACGGCGCCCAGCAGCAGGCTCCGCAACAGCAGCAGGCCGCCCCGCAGCAGCAGTACGCGCAGGCGCCGCAGCAGCAGTACCAGGCTCAGCCGCCGCAGGCCTGAGCCCCCACGACAGGCTTGCCCGTGCGTCCAGCTCTTCGTGGATGCACGGGCAACTAGCGTGCGAGGCCGGAAAAGGCCCTCGCCGTCCCGGATAGCGTTCTCGGTGTGAGCAACCCGTTGATCGCGGAGACGAAGGACTCGACCAAGGCGTATTCGGGCATCACGCTGCTCGAATCGGGCGAGATGGTGAAGTCCGGCATCGAGTCCGGCGACTGGGCGTCGATCGCGATGGGGGCGGTCGGGGTCGCGCTGGACGTGCTGTCGACCGCGATGGACCCGTTCGGGTCGATCCTCGCGGCAGGCGTCGGGTGGCTGATCGAGCACGTCGGGCCGCTGAAGCAGGCGCTGGAGGCGCTGACCGGCAAGGCCGACGAGATCAAGGCGCAGGCCGAGACGTGGCAGAACGTCGCCAAAGAACTCGAGAGCATCGGCAAGGACCTGACCGCCTGCGTCGAGAAGGACCTGCAGAGCTGGACCGGCGAAGCGGCCGATTCCTACCGCGAGCGGACCAAGGACGTCGCGAACCTGCTCGGTGCGGCGCAGAAGGGCACCGAGGGCGCGGCGTCCGGGGTGAAGACCGCCGGCGAGGTCGTCGCGGCGGTGCGCATGCTGGTGCGCGACATCATCGCGCAGCTCGTCGGGCACCTGATCAGCTGGGCGCTGCAGGTGCTGTTCACCGCCGGGATCGGGATGGCGTGGGTGCTGCCGCAGGTGGTCGGCGCCGTCGCCAAGACCGCCGCGCAGCTGGCCAAGATCACCAAGCAGCTGGTCGCCGCGCTCAAGGCGCTGATGCCGCTGCTGAAGAAGGCGGGCGTCCTGTTCGAGGACGCCGCGAAGGCGTTGAAGGGCATCAAGGGCGGCAAGCCCAAGCCGTCGGGTGCGCCGAAGAACATCGAGACGAAGCCGAAACCCAAGCCGGAGAACGAAAAGGGCGGGGATTCGACCACCGCTTCCGGCGATCACTCCGGGCCGCCGAAGGAAGAGGTCAAACCGCAAGGCGACCATTCCCCGCCGCCGCCGAAGGACGAAACCAAACCGCAGGGCAACCACTCCGAGCAGCCGAGGGGCGAGGAACCGGCGCCGTCGGACCGGGGCGGCAACCAGGGCGAGTCCGGCAAGACCCCGCCGAAGGACGACCCGAAAGCCGCCGACACCCGGGGCGGCGCGGACGAGTGCAAGACCGCGGGAGACCCGGTCGACGTCGTGCGGGGCTCCGTCCTCATCAAGGACGTCGACCTCGAACTGCCGAGCCCGCTCGTGCTCGAACGGCTGCACGTCTCGTCCTACCGGTCCGGCCGCTGGTTCGGCCCGAGCTGGACGTCGACGGTGGACCAGCGGCTCGAAGCCGATTCCGAATTTGTCCGGTTCTACGCGGCGGACGGCCGGATCCTGGTGTACCCACGCAGCGCCGAGCCAGTGCTGCCGCTGGAAGGCCCGCGCCGCCCGTTGACCGCGACCGACGACGGATACCTGCTTGTGGATCCGGTCAACGGCACGGAATTGCGCTTCGGCCCCGGTCGCGGCGGCGTCTTCCCGCTGCTGAGCGAGACCGACGCCGCAGGCGACCGGATGGACGTCGAGTACGGCGAAAGCGGCGCTCCCCGGCTGATCCGCCACTCCGCGGGCTACCGCGTGGCACTCGACGCTGAGGCGGGCCGCATCACCGCGATCCGGGTGCTCGGCGAGGGCCAGGAACCGGTGCTGGTCCGCACCTTCGGCTACGACGACCTCGGCCGGCTGGTCCGGGTCTTCAATTCATCCGGTGTGGCCACGCAATACGACTACGACGCCGACGGCCGGATCACCGGCTGGCAGGACCGCAACGGCATCTGGTACCGCTACATCTACGACGCCGACGGCCGCTGCGTCCGCACGGTCGGCGACCGGGGCGTGTACGACGGCGAGTTCGCCTACGACCGCGAGCAGCGGATCACCCGCTACACCAACGCTTTGGGCCACGTCACGGAGTTCCACTTCAACGAGGCCTCGCAGCCGACCAAGGACGTCAGCCCGCTCGGCGCGACCACAGTGTCCACATGGGACCGTTACGACCGGCTGCTGTCGCGCACTGACCCGCTCGGCCGCACCACCGGGTTCGAGTACACCGCCGAGGGCATGCTCACCGCGGTCGTCCGCCCGGACGGCAGCCGCGCGCAGGTCAGCTCGGCGCCGGACGGCACGCTGACCGTCACCGTCGAGACCGCCGAACGCGCTTGGCGGCGGGTCTATCCGCCGGGCACCGCACCGGATTTGTTCACCGCGCAGGCCGGAATCGCCGCGACTGAGTTCGCCCAGGACCGCCAGTTGACCGGGGGAGAGCCGCCGCGGTCCGAGCCGGACCCGGTGGAGCGCGACCAGTTCGGCCGCCCGCGCGTGGTGGCCGACGGCACCCGGTTCGGCTGGACGGTCGACGGGAGCCAGGCCAGCCGGACCGGCCCGTCCGGGCGGCACGAGGAATGGCGTTACGACGCCGAGGGAAACCTCGTGGAACGCACGGACGCCCGCTTCGAATACGGCCCCTTCGACCTGCCGGTCGCGAAGACCGACGCCACCGGTGCCCGCACCTCGTACGAGTACGACACCGAACTGCGGCTCGTCCGGATCACCGACCCGGCGGGCCTGACCTGGAACTACACCTACGACGCCGACGGCAGGCTCGTCGCGGAAAGCGACTTCGACGGCCGTGAGCGGCAGTTCGCCTACGACGCGGCGGGCCAGCTCGTGCAGTCGGTCGACGGGCTGGGCGCGGTCACTGAGTACCGCTATGACGCGCTCGGCAACGTGATCGAGCGTCGCACGGACAGCGGCACCATCGGCTACGAGTACGACCCCGTCGGCTTCCTCGCGCGTGCCACTGAGGGTTCCTGCGTGCTGGAGATCGAGCGCGACGAGGACGGCCGCGTGGTCCGGGAATCGGTCGACGGCCGCGCGGTTTCGTACACCCACGAGCCGTCCGGAATACGCCGCACCACACCGTCTGGCTCGGTGAGCGAGTGGACCTTCGACGACGAGGGGAAGGCAGTCGCGCTGTCGACCGCCGGGCACGAAGTGCTTTTCCGTCACGACGAAGCAGGCCACGAGGTCGAACGCGTCCTTGGCGGAAACACTGTGCTGGCACAGGCTTTCGACGCGGAACACCAGCTGGTCGCGCAAACTTTGGCCGCCGGCAGCCAGATCCGGCAGCGGCGCGAGTACCGCTACCGCCCGGATGGCCACCTGCTCGGTGTGGACGACACTCTGTCCGGCTCCACGCGATACCAGCTCGACGCCGTCGGCCGCGTCACGTCGGTGGCCCGGCGAGACGGCCAGGAGAGCTACCACTACGACCCGTCCGGCAACATCCGGCACGCGCAGCTGCCGTTCGCCGAAGCGGACTCCGGTTCTCGCGGCTACACCGGAAACCGGCTCACCGCGGCCGGTTCGGTGCGGTATGTCCACGATGGACAGGGACGCCTCGTCGCCCGCCACGAGAACTCGCGCACCTGGACCTACCGCTGGGACGCGCAGGATCGATTGCTGGCGGTGGAAACCCCAGACGGCGTGGAATGGCGCTACCGGTACGACCCGCTGGGCCGCCGCATCGCCAAACAGCGCTGGCTGCCCGGCGCGGAGGCTCCGGCCGAGGAGACCCGGTTCTCGTGGAGCGGCCAGCTCCTGGTCGAACAGGAACACCGGCTGGCCGGGTCCGCCCCGCTCACGCTGACGTGGGACCACCTGCCCGGCACCGTGCGCCCGGTGACGCAGACCGAACTGCTCGGCCGCAGCGCCCGGTTCTTCTCGTTCGTCACCGACCCGGTCGGCACGCCGGTGGGTCTGGTGGACGCCTACGGCACCGTCGCCTGGCGCGCGTCCGGTTCGCTGTGGGGCCGCACCCGCCCGGGCGCCACGCCGCTGCGGTTCCCCGGCCAGTACGCGGACGACGAGACTGGCTTGCACTACAACGTTTTCCGCTACTACGACCCCGGTACCGGGCGCTACCTGAGCCAAGACCCGCTCGGCCTCGCCCCGGCCCCCAACCCGGCCTCCTACGTGCCGAACCCGCTCGCCGACGCCGACCCGCTAGGCCTGGGCAACTGCCTGGGCAGGCAGAAGTCCGGCCCGAACGACGACGCGCGCCCGGCCGAAACCCCGGGCGGCGGGAACAACGCCGGGCACGTGCAGGACACCAACCCGTCCTCGGCGCCGCCCCGCGAACCCACCCCGCCGCCGCGCGAGCCGACACCTCCGCCGAGGGAACCGACTCCGGAGACGACCACGGCTTCGTCGGCACCTCCGCCACCGCCGCCGCCTCCTCCGCCGCCGCCGGGCAAAGTTCCCGGCGGACCTCCGGCAGCTCCTCCGCCTCCCGGCCCGCCGCCTCCTCCCGGCCCGCCCCCGGTGCGGCCTCCGGGCGGCAGCCGTCCGCCGGCCGGCAGCCGTCCGCCCGGCGGTCCGCCGAAGCGGAAGGAGCTGCCCGACACCAAGAACTGGGAAGACCTGTCCGCCAAGGAAAAACTGGGCGGAAAGGTCGACCAGGTCAAGGAGAAGATGGGCTTCGGCGACGCGCCCGGGATGAAGGACCTGAAGGACCTGAAACAGAAGTTCGGCGTCGACGATCTCAAGGACGTCAAGGACCCGGCGCACCTGAAAGAGGTCGACGCGCTGAAGGACCGGCTGAAGAAGGACCACGGCATCGACAACCCGAAGTACCTGGAAAACCTGGAACGGCTGGACAAACCCAAGATCGTCTCGGTGGACAAGGACAGCGATCTCAAACTCACCGACAAGGCGAGCGCGCTGCGCCAGGACCAGCAGCTGAACCTGTCGCCCGGGGACCGGGAGAAGCCCTTCCACGACCTGATGGGCATTTCCCGGGAGGATCTGGAGAAGAAGGGGCTCACCAACGGCCGGGTCGGAGACATGATCGACCTGCAGGGCAGCGGGTCCTACAACCACCAGAGCGAGATCCTCTTCCTCGACCCCAAGATCCACCACGGGCCCGACGCCAGGAACCCGGCCGAGGTGCTCGGGCACGAGATGGGCCACCTGAAGCAGGACAAGCTCCACGGCAATCACGGCGGCAACACCCAGAACACGATTCTCGAATACGACAACGTGCTGAAGAACGAGAACCTGCTGAACAAGGATCCCCGGTACGACTACACGCACGACCGCGTGCCGGGCGACCACCTGCGCGAAAACACTCGCACCTGGAACGACGTCGAAAAAGACCTGGACCACCTGCCCCCGGAGCAGCAGGCGAATTCCAAGAAGGTGTTCAACGAGCTGAAAGAAACGCTGGAAGACCCGCGGTACGCGGACAAAGCCGACCAGATCAAGAAGAACTTCGCCGACGAGTACTTCTCCTCGCGGCGCAAAGACGCCGAGCGAGCAGAACTCGAGGCGAAGCAAGAAGCGGAGTGACGGACGGAAAACGGGCCCGCACCGGAAATCGGTGCGGGCCCGTTTTCGCGGGACCAGGGCTACTTCCGGTACAGCGCCTCGATGTCGGAGGCGTAGTTCTTGTTCACGACATTGCGCTTCAGCTTCAAGCTCGGCGTGATCTCGCCGCCCGCCTCGGTGAAGTCGTTCGCCAGCACGGTGAACTTCTTGATCGACTCCGCGTGCGACACCTGCTTGTTCGCCTCGTCGACCGCCGCTTGGATCTCCGCGCGCAGGTCCGCGTCCTCGGCCAGTTCGGACACCGTCGCCTCGGCGGGCTTGCTGTGCTGGGACTTCCAGGCCGGGAAGTACTCCTCGTCGATCGTCACCAGCGCGGCGATGAACGGGCGCTGGTCGCCGACCACCATCACCTGGCTCACCAGCGGAGCGGCCTTGATGGTGTCCTCGAGACCGGACGGCGCGACGTTCTTGCCGCCCGCCGTCACGATGATCTCCTTCTTGCGGCCGGTGATCTTGAGGAAGCCTTCCGCGTCCAGTTCGCCGAGGTCGCCGGTGTGGAACCAGCCGTCGGTGAGGGCTTCCGCGCTCGCCTCCGGGTTGTTGTAGTACCGGCCGAACACGACGTCGCCCTTGAGCAGGACCTCGCCGTCCTCCGCGATGCGCACCGAGGTGCCCGCGACCGGACGCCCGACGGTGCCGACGCGGAACGCCGCGCTGGTGTTCACGTTCGCCGCGGCGGACGTTTCGGTGAGGCCGTAGCCCTCGAACACCGGCACGCCGATGCCGCGGAAGAAGTGCGCCAGCCGCGCGCCCAGCGGGGCCCCGCCGGACACCGCGGCGATGCAGCGGCCGCCCAGCGCGGCGCGGAGCTTGCCGTACACGAGCTTGTCGAACACCAGGTGCTTCGCGCGCAGGCCGAGCCCGGCGCCGCCCTTTTCCTGTGCCTCGCTGTACGCGACCGCGGTGGCCTCGGCGGCGTCGAAGATCTTGCCCTTGCCGTCGGCGTGGGCCTTCTGCTTGGCGGTGTTGTAGACCTTCTCGAACACGCGCGGCACGGCGACCACGAACGTCGGCCGGAAGGTGCCGAGGTCCGGGACCAGGTTCTTCACGTCCGGCGTGTGGCCGAGCGTGACCCGGGCGGTGAGCGCGGTGACGGCGATCGCGCGGGCGAGGATGTGCGCCAGCGGCAGGAAGCACAGCAGCGAGTTGCCCTGCTCCATCAGCTCCGGGAAAGCCTCGATGTCCGCGCGGATCTCGGCGAGCAGGTTCCGGTGGGTCAGCTCGACGCCCTTGGGCCGCCCGGTGGTGCCCGACGTGTAGACGATCGTGGCCGTCTCGTTCGCGGTGACGCTGCGACGGCGGGTGTGCAGGTCCTCGTCGGAGACCTCGGCGCCCAGCGCGGTCAGCTCGTCGATCGCGGGGGAGTCGCCCTCGATCTGCCAGGTGTGCTCGAGCGTGCTGAGCCGCCCGCTGATCTCGTCGATCGCCTTCCTGTGCGCGCCGGTCTCCACGACGACGGCCTTGGCGGCCGAGTCGGACAGGATCCAGTACACCTGTTCGGGCGACGAGGTTTCGTAGATCGGGACCGTGACCGCGCCCGCGGCCCAGATCGCGAAGTCGACCAGCGTCCACTCGTAGCGGGTCTTCGACATCAGCGCGACGCGGTCGCCGTGCCCGACGCCCGCCGCGATCAAGCCCTTGGCCACGGCCGCGACCTGGTCGGCGAAGTCCTTCGCGGTGACGTCGAGCCAGGTGCCCTCGACCTGCCTCCGGAAGCTGACCACGTCGGAGAACCGCTCCGCGTTCGCCCAGACGACATCGGCCAGATTCTCGTCGTCGGTCACCGGCTTCCCGGCGGGGGCGCTGTATTCGCGCACTCGGACCTCCGTGTTCGACGCGTGCGGTTACCCGCCAGTCAACTTAGCGTGCCGTAGACCTTAAGACCATGCTGGCACGGGGCGCGCGGCGAGGTCGTGACATCGTGTCCGGGTGCACGAACCGCCAGCTCTCGATCTTGTCGACGAGACCTTCCTCGTGGTGCCCCCTTCGACGGTCGCGGCGGCCTTCGCCGACCCGCGTTCGTGGCGGCGGTACTGGCCCGACCTGGAGTTGCGGGTCTACACCGACCGGGGGGACAAGGGCCTGCGCTGGACCGTCACGGGCGCCTTGATCGGTACCATGGAGGTCTGGCTGGAACCTGTTCTCGACGGCACCGTGCTGCACTACTTCCTCCGGGCCACGCCGGCCGGTCCCGGCGGCGTCCCGCGCGAGCTCGGCCCGCGCGAACTGCGCCGCGAGTTCGACCGGCGGGCGCGGGCGGCGAAGGACGTGGCGCTGAGCCTGAAGGAGATCCTCGAGGACGGGCGCGAGCCGGGGGTTCCGCCCCGGACCGTCGAGTAGGAGGCTCTTGTGCGGGTTCACGTCGTTTCGGACGTGCACGGCAACGCCGACGCGCTGAAGCGGGCGGGGGACGGGGCGGACGCGCTGGTCGTGCTCGGCGACCTGCTCGATTTCGTCGACTACCACGACCACGACAAAGGCATCATGGGCGTGCTGTTCGGCGCGGAGAAAGTCGGCGAGTTCGCCCGCCTGCGCCGCGAAGGCACCAGGGACGAGACGGTCGCCTACTCGCGCACGCTGTGGGCCACCTTGGACGACCCGGCCGCCGCGGTCGACGAAGCGGTCCGGGAGCAGTACTCCACGATGTTCGCCTCGATGACCGCGCCGACCTACGCGATCCCCGGCAACGTCGACGCGCCGTCGGCCTGGCCGGAGTTCGCCGGCGAAGGCGTGCACCTGGTCGACGGCGAGGTCGTCACCATCGGCGGGCTGCGGTTCGGCTTCGCGGGCGGCGCGGTGCTGCCGGACGGCGTGCTCCCGCGTCCGCGCAAGGGCGCGGCGTGGCGGCCGTACCTGCGGGCGCGCGAGGAGTTCGACGCGGCGGTCTCGCTGCTGGACCAGGTCGACGTCCTCTGCACGCACATCCCGCCCGCGGTGCCCGAATTGACCTACGACGTGGTCGCGCGACGCGCCGAACTCGGTTCGAAGGCGCTGCTGGACTTGATCCGGCGGCAGCGTCCGCGCTGGTCGGTATTCGGGCACGTGCACCAGCCGCTGGCCGCGCGGCGCCGGGTCGGGCACACCGAATGCCGTAACGTAGGTCACTTCAAGGAGACCGGGCAGCCGTACGTGCTGCGCTGGTGACTGTGCTGTCCGGCTACGCTTCGTCCCATGGCCGAGCAGTCCACGCAGTCCATCGAGGTCGACGCCGAGCCCGCGCGGGTGATGTCGGTGATCTCCGATTTCCCCGCGTACCCGGAGTGGGCCAAGGCGGTCCGCGAGACCGAGGTGCTCGCGACCGACGACGCGGGCCGCGCGAAGCAGGTGAAGCTCACCCTCGACGCCGGGCCGATCAAGGACGTGTACACGCTCGAGTACGACTGGGACGATTCCGGTCTCGGCGTCAGCTGGCACCTGGTCAAGGGCCAGATGCAGAAGGCGCAGAACGGCCGGTACGCGCTCGAACCGCTCGGCGGCGGGCGCACCCGCGTCACCTACACGCTGTCCGTCGAGCTGGCGCTGCCGATGATCGGGCTGCTGCGGCGCAAGGCGGAGAAAATGGTCATGGACACCGCGCTCAAGGAGCTCAAGCGCAGGGCCGAGGGCTAAATGCGCATCCTGCTGTTCACCGGCAAGGGGGGTGTCGGGAAAACGACGCTCGCCGCGGCTACCGCTGCCGCGCTCGCCGGCCGCGGCAGGAAGACGCTCGTCGTGTCCACCGACCCGGCGCATTCGCTCGGCGACGCGTTCGGCACGCCGCTGGGCGCCGAACCCTCCGAAGTGGACCTCCGCCGCGACGGCACGCCGGCCGGGCTGTGGGCGGCGCAGGTGGACTCGCGGGCGTTGGCCGACCGCACCTGGCACGAGCTGCGCGGCGAGCTGCGGAAGGTGCTGGCCGGAGCCGGTCTGGACATCCTGGACGCGGAAGAGCTGACCGTGCTGCCCGGCGTGGACGAGTTGCTCGCGCTGAGCGAGGTGCGACGGCTGGCGTCGCAGGGTCCGTGGGACACCGTGGTGGTCGACTGCGGTCCGACTGCTGAGACGCTGCGCTTGCTTTCGCTGCCGGAAGCCGTGTCGGGTTATCTGGGGCGGGTCTTCGGCAACCGGCGCGTCGCGGCGTCGGTCCGGCAGCTCGGCGCACACCTGGATGCGCTCCGCGAACTGCTCACCGACCCGCGAGTGACGACCGTGCGGCTGGTGCTCACGCCGGAACGAGTGGTGGTCGCCGAAGCCCGGCGCACCCTGACCTCGCTGGCGCTGCGCGGCATCGCGGTCGACGGCCTGATCGCCAACCGGCTGATGCCCGCGCCCGGATTCTGGCGTGGTTCGGCGGCGAAGTGGCTGCGCACCCGGCGGGATCAGCAGGACGCGGTTCTGGCGGAATTGGCAGCGGCCGGTTTCGGCCCCGGCGAACTGGCCCGTGTCGAGCACCGGGCGAGCGAACCGGTGGGCGCGGACGCGCTAGCCGAGCTGGCCCGCGAGCTGTACGGCAGCCGGGATCCGTTGTCCGGCAACGGAAAACCGGTCACGCCGTTGTTGTCGGTCGCTCCCGACGGAGAGGGCTTCCGGCTGCGGGTCGCGCTTCCGCTGGACCGGGATTCGGCGGTCGACCTCGCCCGCGTGGACGACGACCTGGCGATCACCGTGGACGGGTTCCGCCGCCTCGTCGCACTGCCCGAGACGCTGCGCCCGTGCCGGATCACCGGCGCGGAATCCGACGCCGACGGCCTGGTGGTCAGCCTGGCCGGGAACCGGGGATCCGGGTGAGCGAAGAACACGACGAAGGGTCTTATGCCGACGGCCTGAAGCTGGCCGAGGAGATCCGGCTGCTGGTCGAGATGGTGATCGAACGCGCCGCGCCGTGGCTGGAAGGCGTGCTGGCCGCCGGGCACGGCTCCCCGGAGGAACCGGGCGCCGAGGGTGCGTCCGGTGTGGAGGACAGCACTTCGGGATGCGGTTGGTGCCCGCTGTGTGCGATCGTCGCCGTCGTGCGCGGCGAGCGGCCGGAGTTCGTGGCCAGGGTCCTCGAACAGGCTGCCCAGCTCGTCGCGCTGCTGCGGGCGGTGCTCGCGGACCGCTGGGAGCCGGACGAGGGCGTGCACATGCCCGGGTTCCGGCCCGCCGCGCGTCCGCCCGCTACCGCGGCGGCGTCGTCTTCGGAGTCGTCGTCGCGGGTCCAGCACATCGTCGTCCGCAAGCGCGCGGACTGGCAGCCGGAGCGGGAGAACTGATTGCTGACCGTAGGGGTGGACGTCGGCGGCACCAGCGTGCGAGCCGGCGTGGTGGACGAGCGCGGCTCCCTGCTCGACACGGCGCGCGTCGGGACGCCGAGCGAGGAGAACGCGCTCGAAGACGCCATCGCCGGGGTCGTCGAAAGCCTGCGCAACCGGCACGACGTCGCCGCGGTCGGCCTCGCGGTGGCCGGTTTCGTGACCCGCGACCGGCGCTCGGTGATGTTCGCGCCGCACCTCGCCTGGCGCAACGCTCCCGTGGCGGACCGGATCGCCAAGCGGGTCGGCCTGTCGGTGACCCTGGAGCACGACGTCAACTCGGCGGTAGTCGCCGAACACCGCTTCGGCGCCGCCCGCGGGGCCGGGGTAGCGGCTTTGGTCGCGCTGGGCACCGGAATCGGCGCGGGCCTGCTGCTGGACGGCGAGATCTACCGCGGCGCGCACGGAGTGGCCCCGGAACTCGGCCACCTCACCGTGGTGCGCGACGGACGTGCCTGCCCGTGCGGGAAGTACGGCTGCTGGGAGCGCTACTGCAGCGGCACAGCTTTGGCCGCGACCGCGGTCGAGCTGCTGGCCCGGTATCCAGGCCGTTCCACCGTGCTGGCGCGAGAAATCGCCGGAGACCCCGGGTCGGTCACCGGCCGCCGAGTCGCCCGCGCGGCCCGCGACGGCGACCCGATCGCCTTGCGGGCGATGGCGGAGCTGGCGAAATGGCTGGGCGAGGGACTCGCTTTGGTGGCGGACGTCTTCGACCCGGAGATCATCGTGATCGGCGGCGGAGTTTCGGAGTCCGCGCCGCTGTTTTTGGACGAGGCCCGAGAGCACTACTCCGGCGCGATCACCGGAGCGCGACACCGCCCGCTGGCCCGGATCCGGACCGCGCATCTGGGCGACGACACGGCAATCGTGGGGGCGGCGGCGCTGGCGATGGATACGTTGTAGGGCTTTGCGGGGGTGGTTCCGGTGGTGGCTGGGTTTGCTGCGCGCGGGGTTTGTGGTTCCGCGGCTCTGGGGCGCGGGGACTTGCCGATGGAGGCGTTGTCGGGCTCGCGGGTGTTGACTCCGGTAGTGGTTGGGGTTTGCTGCGCGCGGGGTTTGTGGTTCCGCGGCTCTGGGGCGCGGGGATTTGGCGATGGATGCGTTGCCGGGCTGGTGGGTGCTGATTTCGGTTCTCACTGGGCTCGCCGAGCACGAGGTTCGCAGCCCGCCGACGTGGTCGGAGCGGTCTTCGGGTTTTGACCGGCATAGGCACTCGCGACGTTCTGTGGAAGGCTGGGACGGGTGACGCCGATGACCGCCAACCGCTTTGTGCGGTGTTCTTGCGGCAGGCGGCATTGGGGCGCGTTCGGCGCTGCCGGGTTGTTGTTGTGCGATCCCCGCCGGGGCGTGTTGTTGCAGCGACGGGCGTGGTGGGTGCACAACGGCGGCACGTGGGCTTTGCCCGGCGGCGCGCTCGAAGTCGGCGAGACGGTGCACGAGGCCGCTGCCCGGGAAGCCTGGGAAGAAGCCGCGATCCCCGCGTCGGCGTTTCGTGCGATGTCGGCGTCGGTGCTGGATCACGGCGAATGGCAGTACACGACCGTGCTCGGGCTGGCCGACAGCGCGTTGCAGGCCCAGGTCGCCAACGAGGAAAGCGCCGAGATGCGCTGGGTCCCGCCGGACGAGGTGGCCGCGCTCGGTCTTCACCGCGATTTCGCCGCCGCCTGGCCGGTGCTGCGCGAGCAACTGGGCCGGGAACTGGTCCTGGTGGTCGACGCGGCGAACGTGATGGGCTCCCGCCCGGACGGCTGGTGGCGCGACCGCCGCGGCGCCGCGGAGCGGCTCCGCGACCAGCTGACCGGCCCGGCTGAACGAGGCCTGCGCGACGACGTGGCCGGCATCGGCGCGGGCCCGGCGTGGTCGTGGTGGCCCCGGGTGGTGCTGGTGGTCGAGGGCAAGGCCAGGGGAGTGGAACCGATCCCAGGCGTCGAGGTCGTCGCGGCAGAGACCGACGGCGATTCGAAGATCGTCGAGGTGACCGCCGCCGCTCGGCAACGCCCGGATGATCACGTCGTGGTGGTGACGGCTGATCGCGAGCTGCGCGGCCGGGTGAGCGATCTCGGTGCGCGGGTGCTGGGGCCGGGAACCCTGCTGCGGGAGCTGGACGGCTAGCCGCTCGTCACGGTTTTGGCGCTCGGTTGCGGTGTAGGTGGCCGGGAATCTCCTTGCTGGGATTGGGCAGTCGCGGTTTCGCTGCTACTAGGTGGGGGTTTCGTGGGTGACCGGCGACCGGTGATTGCGAGTTGCGCGGTGGGGTAGGCAGTCTCGGTGCGCGGGTGCGCGGGTGCGCGGGTGCGCGGGTGCGCGGGTGCGCGGGTGCGCGGGTGCGCGGGTGCGCGGGTGCGCGGGTGCGCGGGTGCGCGGGTGGAAACCCTCGCTGCTGGAGTTAGACCAACCAGGCAAGCCGCGCGATCATGCTGCTCCACCTCTGCACGCGGAGCGCAGGTCTGTTGTTGTGTGTGGGGCGTGCGGTGCCCCGTCGAGCCCAGGTCGGCTCTTGCGCGCGGAGCGTGGGGTTGCCCCGCCGAGCCCGGGCCTGCTCTTGCGTGCGGAGGGTGCGGCACCCGCCGAGTCCAGGTCCGCTTTTGCACGCGGAGCGCGCGACACCTCACCGAGCCCAGGTCCGCCCCACTGAGCCAGGTCGTCGTGGAAGCAACCGGCCTCGGCGGATCAGCCGTCACACGGTCTTCACCGCCCCGGCGTCGATCAGGTGATCCGTCCCGGTGGTGCTCGCGGCCAGCGGCGACGCGAGGTACGTGATCAGCGTGGCCACCTCTGCCGGTTCGACGAACCGGCCGGTCAGCATCCCGGCGCCCGCCGGAACCGCGGCCAGCAAGTCCCCGTGCGACATTCACATTGACGAAGCCAGTTCGGCGCCGTAGCTCTCCGGCCCCTCCCACAGCGCGGTACGAACCGGCCCGGGCGAGACCGTGTTGACTCGTACTCCCTGTGGCCCGAACTCCTCCGACAGTGCCTTCCCGAACGCGGTCAGCGCGGCTTTCGCGGCGGTGTAAGCGATCGGGCCCGAATGCGGGATCCGCGCACCGTTCGAGGAGACCGTGACGATCGCGCCCCGGCGTTCGATCAGGTGCGGCATAGCCGCGCGAGAAGCCCGTACCGCGGCAAGGAAATTCAGCTCCACCATGTCCGTCCACTGTTGATCAGTGAGCGACAGGAAACCGCTGGCCTGTCCTTGGCTGCTGTCTCCGCCGCCGACGTTGTTCACCAGGACGTCCAAGCCGCCCAGCTCGGCGACGGCTTGTTCGATCAACCGGCCAGGGCCGTCCGGAGTGGACAGGTCCATCGCCACCGGCACCGCGCCGGTTTCCTTCAGTTCCGGTGTGATCGTCCGGGCCGCGGCCACCACTCGCATCCCTTCGCCGATCAGCGCGGAGACCGTGGCCAGTCCGATTCCCCGGCTCGCTCCGGTGACCACCGCGGTCTTGCCGGCCAACTGCATGTCCATCCGAAAAACCCCCAAAGTCGGGCCAGGTCCGATGCATCTAAGCTAGCAGTTGCAACATAGGTGTCGCAACTAAGAACCGAGTGGCAACCATGGCGTAAACTGGGCACCATGGAGAAACGGGCCCTGCGCGCGGACTCGGAACGGACGGCTCAGGCGATCCTCGAGGCCGCCGAACGGGTGCTCAGCGACAACCCGGCGGCGACGATGGAGCAGATCGCGGAAGCGGCGGGCGTCTCGCGAACGACGGTGCACCGCCGGTTCGCCAGCCGCGAAGCGTTGGTGGACGCCATGACGCTCTGGGCGACGCAGCAGTTCCACGACGCGCTCGCCAGCGTCCGGCCCGACGTCACGCCGCCGCTGGTCGCGCTGTACCAGGTGACCGCGAAGGTGCTGGGCGTCAAGCTCCGGTGGGGGTTCGCGATGAACGCGCACCCGCAGGAAGACGGCGTCCTGACCCCGGACGTCGTCGCCCAATGCGACGTCTTCTTCCAGCGGCTGGAGGAAAGCGGCACGCTGCGGCCCGGCGTCGACCTGGTCTGGGCGCGCCGCGTGTACTGCGCGCTCATCCACGAAGCAGCGCAGGACCAAGACTCCGCCGACCCGGACGTGCTGGCGACCCGAGTCGTCGACACGGTGCTGGGCGGGTTCGGCAAGCCAGGGGTGACGGTGGGCTAGGGAAGCCCGTCCCCGGCGAGTTCGGCGATGATCTTCGCGATCCGCCGCTCCCGGGTCTCCGCGCGCTTGGCGGAAGTAACAGCTTCGGCGCGTTCCCGTTGCGCGGTAAAGGAAAGCTTGTCGAACGCGGCCCGCGCACCCTTCCGCTCGGCCAGTGCGGCAGCCAGACCGTCCGGCATCTCGACCGTCCGCTCGGCGAGATCGGCTTCGAGCGTGACCTCGACCGTCTCCCCGGCCGCGACCCCCGCCGCCTCCCGGTTCGCCGCGCTGAGCGGCAGCATGAACTCGCCGGAGTAGACCGCGACCGTGCTGCGGTAGGTGTGCGGGCCGATCCGCACCCGGACCTTCGGCCGCCGTCCCTGGCCGAGCGCCTCGACGACCTCGGCCGGGACCCGGAAACCGGTGGCGGTTTTGCCGTTGAGCTCGACGAGCGTGCTGAACGTATGCGACATCGCTGCCTCCCAGACCAGCTAAGCGTGCGGGACGCCGTCGCGCATCTCGGTGACCAGCGCGGCGACCACAGCCTTCAAAGATCCGTTGTACTGCTTCGCGACCGCCCGCTGCCGCTGATAGCTCGCGCCGACCCGGAGAATGTTCTCGACATCGCGCAGCTCGCGGACGCAGTCCAGCCGCCGGGCGACCGGTTCCAGCCGGTCCAGCAGCTCGGCGAGATCTTCGGTGACGAGGCGTTCGCGGCCGGCGGCGTCGAGGATGACGATCGCGTCGAGGCCGTACCGCGCGGCGCGCCACTTGTTCTCCTGGACGTGCCACGGCGGCAGCACCGGCAGCGTTTCGCCCTTGTCGAGGCGCGCGCTGAAGTCGTCCACCAGGCACTGCGTGAGCGCCGAAATCGCCCCGACCTCCTGCAGCGTCGGCAGCCCGTCGCACACGCGCATTTCGATGGTGCCGAAGTGCGGGGCAGGCCGGATGTCCCAGCGGATCTCGGAAAAGTGGTCGATCACGCCGGTGGTGAACATGTCCTCGACGTAGCCCTCCAGCTCGGCCCATTCGCGGAACTGGAACGGAAGCCCGGCGGTGGGCAGCTGCTGGAACATCAGCGCGCGGTTCGAGGCGTACCCGGTGTCCTCGCCGGACCAGTACGGCGAGGACGCGGACAGCGCCTGCAGGTGCGGGGCGTAGCGCAACAGCCCGTCGAGCACCGGCAGCACCTTGTCCCGGTGGTCGAGCCCGACGTGGACGTGCACGCCGTAGATCAGCATCTGCCTGCCCCACCACTGGGTGCGGTCGATGAGCTTGGCGTAGCGCTCCTTGTCGGTCACCTTCTGGCGGTACCACGAGGAAAACGGATGCGATCCGGCGGAGAACAGCTCGACGCCCAGCGGGTCGGCGACCCGGTGCACCTCGTCCAGCGCCTCGTCGAGGTCGTGTTTCACCTCGCCGACCGTGCGGCAGACGCCGCTGACCACCTCGATCGTGTTGAGCAGCAGCTCCTGTTTGATCCGGGGATGCTCGGCCTTCCCCTCCGGGCGGACCGCGGCGAGCAGTTCCTCCGCGACCGACCGCAGTTCGCCGCTGCGCCGGTCCACCAGCGCGAGTTCCCATTCCGCGCCGACGGTGGAACGCCGGGACGCCTGGAAGTCGATCCGCATGCCCGCCCGGTCAGACCTGGGCGCCGTTGCTGGGGTCCGCGCCGGGCGGCGGGCCCTGGCGCACGCGCAGCAGGAGCAGCGCGATGCCGGTGGCGAGCGAGAGGATGCCGAGCGGCGTGGCGAGCGCCGGCCCGACCCCGATCAGGTTCGGCACGATCAGCAGCAGGAGCCCGACGACGAAGAACAGCAGCACGATGAACGCGCCCTTGCGCCAGCGCGGCAGCGGCGGCGGCTCCGGCGGCACGTAGTGCTCGTCGTCCTCGGCCGGGTCGGCGGAGAACATCGTGGCGTCCCAGTCCGTGCCTCCGGTGCGCCAGCCCTCGGGCGACGACGAAGACGACGACGGAGGCGCGGGCGGCGGGTCCGCGGTGGGCTTCGGCTTGGCCTTGCCCGCTTCGGGTTCGGCTCCGGCGGACGCCTCGGGTTCGGCGGACGCGGGGCCCGCGGTGGAGAACGGGTCCTCGTCCAGGAACACGCCCACGCCCTCGGCCCGCAGGTCGGCGACGATCTCGGCGAACGTGGCGTCGACGTCCTCGGGTCCGTCCGCGCCTTTCCCCCGGTTCATCCGGCACCCACCTGTCCCGCCCGCGGCTGCCGGGCGAAGTCGACACTGCGGCTGAAGATCAGCTCCGCGTCGTAATCCTGCGTCGCGACGTGGAAGCTGTTCTCCAGCACCACCTCGATCACGTCCGTGCTCGAGATGCCGTCCAGAACGATCTGCGAGTTCTCGGGTTCCACGACGTGGTCGACCCGCGAGTGCAGCAGCAGCACCGGCTGCGTCACCATCGCCAGGTCGGCGCGCACGATCTTCCACAGCCGGGCGAGGCTCGCCGCGGCCCGGACCGGCGTGCGCGGGTAGGCCAGTTCGACCTCGCCGGGCTTCGCGATGTCGTTGCCGATCGCGCGGATCGACGGCACCACCCGCGACAGCAGCGGCAGCACCTTGGCGTCCAGGCTCAGCCGCGTGACCGACGGGTTGACCAGCACGAGGCCGGAGATGTCCGAGCCGAATTCCTCGGCGAGGCGAAGGGTGAGCGTCCCGCCCATCGACATCCCGCCGACGAACACCTGGTCGCACTCCGCGCGCAGCGCCAGCAGCGCCTCGCGGACGCATCCGTACCAGTCCTGCCAGGTCGTCCGGTTGGCCTCGCGCCAGTGCGTGCCGTGGCCGGGCAGCAGCGGGCAGCGCACCGCGAAGCCCTCGTCGGCCAGATGCCGGCCCCAGGCGCGCATGCCGTCGGGCGTCGCGGTGAATCCGTGGCAGAGCAGGAAGCCGGCCCCGGAGGAACCCGGGTGGGAGAACGGTTCCGCGCCGGCGAGCACGCCCATCACGAACGCCCTTCCGAATCGAAGCGGTGGAGTCCTCCCATGCTCTCACGCCGAAGCCGGGTTGTGGGGTCCACTCGCGGAAGCGGGGATCCTTCCGGTCCCGCTGTGAGATCGGTCGCTGCCCCCGGGTGACCGCCCGCTCTCGCGTTGTGCGGGCCGGTGCTTGTTCCGTACCCTGGCCTGCCGGGGCCCGCGCGGGCAGGAAAGGACTGGAACCCGGTGCTGTACTTGCTGATGAAGTGGGTTTTCATCGGGCCGCTGCTGAAGACGCTGTGGCCCACCAAGGTCGTCGGCGCCGAAAACATCCCCGAGACGGGTGGCGCCATCCTCGCCGGGAACCACCTCGCGGTCGCGGATTCGTTCTTCATGCCGCTGCGGGTCAAGCGCAAGGTCACCTTCCCGGCGAAGTCGGAGTACTTCACCGAGCCCGGGTTCAAGGGCCTGCTCAAGAAGTGGTTCTTCACCGGCGTCGGCCAGTTCCCCATCGACCGCTCCGGCGGCAACGCCGCGCAGGCCGCGCTCGACACCGCGATCCGGCTGGTCAAGGACGGGCACCTGCTCGGCATCTACCCCGAGGGCACCCGTTCCCCGGACGGGCGGCTGTACAAGGGCAAGACCGGCGTCGCCCGGATCGCGCTCGAATCGCGCGGCGTGGTGGTCCCGGTGGCGATGGTCGGCACGGACAAGGTCAACCCGATCGGTTCCAAGATGTGGTGGCCGCGGCGGCTCGAGATCCGCTTCGGCAAGCCGCTCGACTTCTCCCGCTACGAGGGGCTCTCCGGCGACCGGTTCATCGAACGGTCGATCACCGACGAGATCATGTACGCGCTGATGGAGCTGTCCGGCCAGGAGTACGTGGACATTTACGCGGCGAAGGCCAAGGAACTGCTCGCCGCCGAGGCGGCCGGGGTCAAGCCCGCGGTGCCCGTTCAGCCGAGCGGTCGTGACGCCGATCGGGTGCCGGAGAGCAAGGCCGGGTAGCGCCCCACTAGAGTTCCCCGGTGCGTTTTTTCTACGACACCGAGTTTATCGAGGACGGCGTGACGATTGACCTGGTGTCGATCGGTGTCGTTGACGAGCGCGGACGCGAGTTCTACGCCGTGTCCACTGATTTCGACCCCGGGCGGGCCGGGGCTTGGGTGCGGGAGAATGTGCTGCCCAAGCTGCCTTCGCCCGCGGATCCGGCGTGGCGTAGTCGCGAGCGGATTCGGGCGGATCTTCTGGAGTTCTTCGGGAAGCCGCCTGGGGGGATCGAGCTTTGGGCTTGGTTCGCTGCTTACGACCATGTGGCGCTGGCGCAGTTGTGGGGGCCGATGCCTGCGTTGCCTCGGCAGTTGCCCCGGTTTACCCGGGATCTGCGGCAGCGGTGGGAGGATGCGGGGAAGCCTAAGTTGCCTGCTGCGCCTGGGGATCAGCATGACGCGTTGGCTGATGCTCGGCATAACTTGCAGCGGTGGGGGGTTATCGAGGAGGCGTTTCGGAGGCGGTGAGCCGTTGCGGTCGCGGACGGCTCGTCGCCTGGCGGCGACATTGCTCCTTGGTTGCGTGGGGCACCCCGAAGCTTGATTGTGCTGACGGTCTGGGGGTGCTTGTCAAGGCGGGAAAGATGCCTTGACAAGCACCCCCAGACCGCAGTGAGGCTTCGTATCGGGGTGCGGGGGAGGGGCTGGGTGCCTCGAACGTTGGGTGCGTCGGCTGCGGGTGGTTGGCGGTCCGTGAAGGGCTCCTTGAGGGAATCTGATTCCCTCAAGGAGCCCTTCACGGACCGCGGAAGGTCGTGAGGGGAACCCTCAGGGACTCTGATTCCCTCGGGGTTCCCCTCACGGACAGTCTCTGGGCGGGGGTTAGTGGCGGCGGGTGCGGACGGCGGTCGCCAGGGTGTCGAGCAGGTCTTCCGTTGTGTTCCAGTCCATGCAGGCGTCGGTGATGGACTGGCCGTAGGTCAGATCGCTCGCCTGGCCTAGCACCAGGTCTTGGCGTCCGGCTACCAGGTTGCTTTCCAGCATCAGGCCGGCGATTCCGCGTTCTCCGGCGGCGATTCGGCCGGCCAGGTCGCGGACGACCTCGGACTGGCGGACGTGGTCCTTGTTGCTGTTGCCGTGGCTCGCGTCGATCACCAGGCGTTCCGGCAGGCCCGATTTCGCCAGGCGGGCCAGGGTTTCCTCCACGGTCGCCGGGTCGTAGTTCGGGCCTGCGGAGCTGCCTCGCAGGATGACGTGGCAGTCCGGGTTTCCGGAGGTCGTCACCAGGGCGGCGAGGCCGTCGACGTTGATGCCCGGGAAGACGTGCGACGCGGCGGCGGCGCGGGTCGCGTCTACGGCTACCTGGATGTCGCCTTCCGTCGAGTTCTTGATGCCGACCGGCATGGACAGGGCGCTGCACAGTTGGCGGTGGACTTGGCTGGCGGCCGTGCGGGCGCCGATCGAGCCCCAGGTGACGATGTCGGCGATGAACTGCGGGGTGATCGGGTCCAGGAATTCGCAGCCGACCGGGAGGCCCAGTTCGGAGACGTCCAGGAGGAGTTTCCGGGCCAGGCGCAGGCCCTTGTTGACGGCGAAGGTGCCGTCGAGGTCCGGGTCGTTGATCAGGCCCTTCCAGCCCAGCGTGGTGCGCGGCTTTTCGAAGTACACCCGCATCACGATGTGCAGGTCTTCGCGCAGCGACTCGGCCTTGGCGGCCAGGCGGCGGGCGTAGTCGAGGGCGGCTTCGGGGTCGTGGACCGAGCACGGGCCGACGATTACAGCTAGACGGTCGTCGCGGCCGTCGAGGATGTCGACGGTTTCCGTGCGGCCGTTTTGCACCACTTTCGCGACGGCGGCGTCCACGGGATGGTCTTCGCGCAACAACGCGGGCGAGATGAGGGGACTGACCGAAGTGGTGCGGCGGTTGTCCAGGGTGCTCGCGTCGGCGGGGGCGGCGACGAGGGGGGTGTTCATGTGCGGGTGGTCCTTCCTGGTGGACACCGACCCGCGGGAGAATCGCCGAGCCGGTTCGAGATCCGGCTCGGGGTGGAGGTCAGCGCAGGTTCACGCCGCCGTGCCCACCCGGGGCCGGCTTCGTAAACCAGAAATAGCGCTGCACAAGCCCAAGGTAACACACCGTTCAGACCGTCCTGCCCGGACCGGATTGGGCAGGTGGTCCGCCCTGCACCGATCCAGATGAAAGCCGCTACGCTGTCCGCGGACTGTGACTGCACTCTCCCTGCGAGGAAAGACGGAGGCAACAGATGCGTGTCGGTGTGCTGACGGGGGGCGGCGACTGCCCCGGCCTGAACGCGGTCATCCGCGCGGTGGTCCGCAAGGGCGTCGAAGTGCACGGCTGGGAGTTCGTCGGCTTCCGCAACGGCTGGCAGGGCCCGCTGACCGGCGACAGCCGGCCGCTCGGCCTCGCCGACGTCGAGGACATCCTCACCCGCGGGGGCACCATCCTGCGGTCGTCGCGGACGAACCCGTACAAGGTCGATGGCGGCGTCGACAAGATCCGCAAGGTGCTCGCCGACCAGGGCGTGGACGCGCTGGTCGCGATCGGCGGCGAGGACACCCTCGGCGTCGCCAAGCGGCTGACCGACGACGGCATCGGCGTCGTCGGCGTGCCCAAGACGATCGACAACGACCTCGGGGCCACCGACTACACGTTCGGTTTCGACACCGCGGTCTCCATCGCCACCGAGGCGATCGACCGGCTGCACACCACGGCCGAATCGCACCACCGCGCGCTCGTCATCGAGGTCATGGGGCGGCACGCGGGCTGGATCGCGCTGCACTCCGGCCTCGCCGGCGGCGCGAGCGTGATCCTGGTGCCGGAGCGGCAGTTCTCCGTCGACCAGGTCGTGCAGTGGGTCGAACAGCGCTTCGAGAAGGAGTACGCGCCGATCATCGTCGTGGCTGAGGGCGCGCTGCCCGAGGGCGGCGAGGAGAAGCTGCTGACCGGCGAGAAGGACGCCTTCGGGCACGTCCGGCTCGGCGGCATCGGCAACTGGCTCGCCGACGAGATCACCGAGCGCACCGGCAAGGAATCGCGCGCGGTCGTGCTCGGCCACGTCCAGCGCGGCGGCACCCCGACCGCGTACGACCGGGTCCTCGCGACCCGCTTCGGCCTGCACGCGGTGGACGCGGTCGCCGACGGCGACTTCGGCGTGATGGTGGCGCTCAAGGGCACCGACATCGTCCGCGTGAAGCTGTCCGAGGCGACGGCCGAGCTGAAGACCGTTCCGCTGGAGCGGTACCAGGAAGCCGAAGTCTTCTTCGGCTGAGCCACGGGTAGGGGCAACCCCACCACGGTGCCGGGGGCGTGCGGTATTCCGCGCGCCCCCGGCATTTTTCTACCCTCGGCTCGTGCGAATCTTCCTGGCGGGCTTGGCAATGCTCTCGGTGACCGCGGCTCCTGCATCCACTGTGGACGGTGTCTGGCGGACGGACGGGTACGGGCAGTTGGTCCAAGTGTCCGGCGGCAAGCTGACGACCTACGACGTCACCAAGGTCAGCTGTTTGCCGGGCGCGCTTTCCGGAACTGGCGACGGCACAAGGTTTTCGACCAACGAGGGCTCCGTCGTCACTATCCGAGCTGGCAGGATGAGTTTCGACGACAACCTGGGTGTGCGGTCATTGCGTCGTGTTCCCGGCGGATTGCCGACCGCCTGCAAGGCTCCGGCTGCCGACGTGTTCGACGTGTTCTGGCACAGTTTTGCCGAGAACTACCCGTTTTTCCCAGCGAAAGGTGTCGACTGGAAGTCCGAAGGGGACGCTGCCCGCCGCGAGATCGCCGCGCACCCGGACCGGCTCTTCGACGTCCTATGTGGACTGATCCGTCCGCTGCACGACGCTCATGTCGGCTTGCTCGCGGGAGATCAGCATTGCTCGTCGCCCCGCCCCGGCACTCCGGATCTGAAAACGACTGTCCCGCGCGCGATAGCCGTGGCCGACGCGAATCTCGGCGCACCGATTCAGCGGTGGGCCGACGGAGCCATCGCCTACGCCGATCTGCCGAATGGCCACGGATACCTGCGCATCACGGGATTCCACGACTACGCCGACACTTTCGCCGCCAGCAGCAAGGTCCTGGCGAAAGCGCTGGACGAGATCTTCACCGCCGACCGGGTGCGCACGCTGCGCGGCCTGATCCTCGACCTGCGCGTCAACGGCGGCGGAGACGATCCGCTGGGCCTGCAGGTCGCCGCGCGGCTGACGGACGTCCCGCATTTCGCCTACGCCAAACGCGCCCGCAACGATCCGGACGACCCGGCGAGGTTCACCGTGCCGCAAACATTCTTCGTGCAACCCGCCCCAGCGCCGCACTACACCGGTCCGCTGACGGTGCTCACCGGCAGCCTGGACGTCTCAGCGGGGGAGACCTTCCTGCAGGCGCTGCTGAACCGGCATCCACGGCCAGTCCTGATCGGACAGTCCACTCAGGGCGCCTTCTCGGACATGCTGGAGCGGACGCTGCCGAAGCAAGGCTGGAAGGTGGCGCTGCCGAACGAGGAGTACCTCGACCCGCACGGCCGCACGTACGACGGCAGCGGCATCAGCCCTGACGTCGAGGTCCCGGTTTTCGCCCCGGACGACCTCGCCGCCGGACGGGATCCGGCGCTGGCCGCCGCTCGTCGGTAAGGTGAGCGCATGGGGTCGGTCAAGCAGTTCCAGGTCACTTTCGATTGCGCGGAACCCGAGCGCGTCGCGCGCTTCTGGTGCGAGGCGCTGGGGTATGTCATGCCGCCACCGCCGGAAGGGTTCGCCGACTGGGCGGAGTTCGACCGCTCGCTGCCGGCCGAACATCAGGGCTCGGCGTCCGCCTGCGTCGATCCGAACGGCGTCGGCCCGCGGCTGTACTTCCAGCGCGTGCCCGAGGGCCGCGTGGTGAAGAACCGGGTGCACCTCGACGTGCGCGTGGGCGCCGGCCTGGTGGGCGACGTGCGGCTGGCGGTCCTGAAGGCCGAGGCCGACCGGCTGGTCGCGCTGGGCGCGTCCATCGTGCAGGTGCTGGTCGCGGACGAGGTGAACGAATCCTGCATTCCGATGCAGGACGTCGAGGGCAACGAATTCTGCCTGGACTGAGAAAAGCCGCCGTGCCGCGGGACCTGCGGCACGGCGGCTCTCAGCGGTTCAGGAGACGGAAACGTTGGCCGGAGCGGTGAACGAGCCGCCCGACACCTGGTAGATCTGCGACACGGTGAGGCTGCCGCCCGCCGGGATGGCGTCCTGGCCGGTGATCACGACGTGCCCGGTGGACCCGGACGCGGTGCCCGGGTTCGTGTTCGACAGCGATTCGTTCGAGGCCAGGTCGAACGCCAGCGTCCAGCCGTTGGCCGCCGACGCGCCGCCGTTGGTGATCGTGAAGTGCGCGAAGGCGCCGAACCCGTAGTCGTAGTCGGTGGTGAACTTCGCGGTCAGCTTGCCCACCGGAGCCGTCGTGACGGTCCAGGTGAACGGAGCCTGCGCGGTCGCCCCGGCGGAATCGGTGGCCGTCACGGTGACCTTGCTGGTGCCCTCGGCGCTCGGCGTGCCGGTGATGGAGCCGGTCTTGCCGTCGATGGCCAGTCCGGCCGGAAGCCCGTCCGCCGAATAGGTGTAGGGCGAGGTGCCGCCGGAAGCGGTGACCTTCAGCGAAACCGCCTTGCCCACCACGCTGTTCTGGTTGCCCGGGTTGCTGACGCTCAGCTTGCCGTTGGTGCCGCCGCCCGGGGTGAGGCCGGTGACGCCGTGCGGGGTGCCGAGGCCGGTCGGGCCGTCCCAGCCGGTGCCCGCGTTGCAGATCACGGTGCCGCAGCTGCCGTTGCTGCCCGAGGTGACGTCGTTGAAGTCGCCGGTGTGCGCGTACGGGTAGGTCGCGGCGTTGTCGCCGTCCTTCGGCGTTCCGGCGAGTGCCCAGATGCCGGCGACGATCGGCGTGGCGAGGCTGGTGCCGCCGTACTGCGACTGCTGGCCGTTGACGTAGATCGTGATGCCGCTGTTGGGATCCGCGTCGGCGGAAATGTCCGAAGTGGCCCGATTGTCGCAGGCGGTGCTGATCCCGTTCTGGAACGCGGGTTTGCTGAACTTGCTCGAACAGCCGCTGCCCGTCTTGTTCCAGGCGGTTTCGGTGTAGCCGCCGCCGGACGCGGTCAGCGTGGTGCCGCCGACCGCCACCACCTCGGGCGAGGTGGCCGGGTATTCGGCCTGCGCGCCGCTTTCGCTGCCCCAGTCGCCGGTGGCGCCGAGGATGGCGACGCCAGGGTGGTTGTAGTGCTGCTCGGCGTCCGAGGGGATCGCGCTTTCGTGGTCGGCGTAGCTGTTGGACACGATCTTCGCGCCGAGCCGGACCGCGCTGTCGACGGCCGCCGCGAGGTCGCTGTCCTCGTTGCTGTTGCCTTCCACCAGCAGGATCTTGCAGTCCGGGCAGAGCGCGCTGACCGCGTCGACGTCGATGGCCATCTCGGTCGCCCAGCCCGAGTCGGTCTTGGTCGGCAGCGTGCTCGTGCCGTCCTGGCCGACCACGGTCAGGCAGCCGTTCGCCTTGGTGCAGGAGCCCAGGTTCCAGTGCGACCGGAAGTCGTTCAGGTCCTTCTCGATGCCGGGGTCGTCGAAGGCGTCGACGATCGCGACGGTGGTCCCGCCGCTCTTCAACCCGGCGACGCCGTAGGCGTTCTGCAAGTCGGTCGGGCTCATCGCGCTCGCCGGCCGGGCGCCTGGCGAAACCAGTTGCACGGCTTGGCATTTCGCGTAGCCCTCGGGGGCGCTGGCACACGACGCCGGGCTCAGCTGCGGGCTGGCGTCGGCAGCCGGGGTGAACGTCGCCGCCACCCCCGCCCCCAGCGCGAGCGCCGCACCGGCGGCGGCCAGCCGTCTCAAGGTCGTTCCTGCACGCATCATCGCGTCCTTCCTGGTACGCCGCTGCCCGGAGACGGGCGAAAAGCGGTGCCGCCATTGGATTTCACCGAGGCGGTGCGGAACCAGGAACAACCGGCACAACGGGCTGTTGTGCCAGGCGGAGGAACCCGACCTTCGGAGGATGTTCGCCAGTCCCGGGGAGAGCGACCATGGAACGGCGGGAGGTGCGGGACATGCCGGACGGCGCGACGGAAACGTTCGACCGGACGCTGGTCCGGTTGCGCCGGGCGGCCGGGCTGACGCAGGAACAACTGGCGCAGCGCTGCGGCCTGAGCACCCGCGGCGTGGGGAATCTCGAACGCGGGCAGCGGCATCCGCGGCGGGTCACCGTGCACCTCCTCGCCGACGGTCTCGCGCTGCCCGAGGACGGCCGCGCCGAACTGCTCGCGGCGGCCCGGCGCGGCAGGCAGCGTCCGCCGGACGACCCGGTCCCGCGGCCTCGTCCGGCACCGGATCTCATCGGCCGCGTCGAGGAAAACGCCTTGCTGGACAAACACATTTCCGGCACGGGCAAGTCGTTTCTGGTCTTCGCCGGACAGACCGGCATCGGCAAGACCCGGCTGCTGACCGAAGCCGCGACGCTGGCCGAAACCCGGGGCACGGTGGTGCTTTCCACGGCCTGCTCCCGGCATGGCGGAGAGCCGTACGCGCCGCTCTCCGAAGCGTTCGCCCGGCACGCGTCGGAGCACCCCGCCGGGCCTGGCTTGGCGTTCCTGCTGCCCGAGCAACGCACCGCCGAACCAGCCCCGCCACGCTGGCTGATGTTCGCCGAGGCCGCGCGGTTCCTCGACACGCTCGCACGGCGGCATGGCGTGCTCGTGATCCTGGACGACCTCCAATGGGCTGGCCCGGACGGCCTCGCGCTGCTGGCGTCGCTAGTCCAGGACGTCCGGCCGGACCGGGTCCGCTTCCTCGCCGCCTACCGCGACACCGAGATCGCCGCGGCCGAACCGTTGGCCGACACGCTGCTCGATTTGTACCGGAAAGGCTTGCTGACACAGCATTCCCTGGCCCCGCTGGCGGACGACGACGCGACGATGCTGTTGCACCACAGCGCCGGGACCGAGGTGGGGCAGTCCGCTCGCGAACGGGTGCTCCGGCTCGCTGGCGGTCTCCCGTTGTTCCTGGTCCAACTGGGACACGTACTGGGCAGATCCGGCAAACCGCCCGCGGAACTGCCGTGGGGATTGGCGCACGCGGTGCGGCGGCAGCTCGGTTCTCTGCCCGAACGGACGGCCGAGGTGCTGACGCTGCTGGCGGTGGGGCAGCAGCGGATGGACCCGGACGTCCTCGCCGCCGCTGCCGGGCTGGATCCGGCCGAGCTGTCCGAAGTGCTGGCACCCGCGCACACCGCGCGGCTGCTGGACGAAAACGCCGAGGGTGTCCGGCTGACCCACGAACTGGTCGCCGAGGTGATGAACGGAGACCTGCCGCCAAGCCGTCGGCATGTGCTGCACCGCAGACTGGCCGAGGCACTGGGCGGCGCGGCCGCGGCGTATCACTACACGCACGCGCAGGACACCGAACGGGCCGCGCAGACCCTGCGGCATGCCGCGGAGAAAGCCAGCAGACAAGCCGCGCACGACACAGCCGCCCAGCACCTGGGCGCACTGGTCGATCTGCTGGACCGCACCGGTTCGCAGGCCGCTGTCGCCGAGGCCGCCGAAGCCTGGGCGGACGCGCTCGCCGCAGCAGGCCGTTACGACGCCGCGCTCGCCGCCGCCGAACGCGCGCTTTTGGTGTACCGCAAGGAAGGCGACGAGGAACGGCAACGCCTGGTGATCGCCCGGATCGGCTACCTGCACTACCAACGCGGCACTCCGCGCGAGGGATTGGCCCGGATCGCGCCGACGCTGACCGAGGACCGCCCCGGCGGATCGGCCGTCCGGCTGCGGCTGGCTCGCGCCGCGAATCTCTACCAGAGCACGCGCTACCGGGAGTCCGTCGAGGTTTCCACCGCCGCGATCGTCGCTGCGGAAGCGGTGGGCGACGAGCACGGCCTCTCGGGCGGACACCTGCGTCGAGGCCTGGCACTGCGACTGCTCGGCCGCAACGACGAAGCGCTGACAGATCTGCACACCGCCGCTGCCACCGCGGAACTGTGCGGCGACCGGGAGATCGTCGTCCGCGCGCTGACCGGCGTCGCCGTGCTGCACCACTACCGCGGCGAGCTGGCCCGGGCCGACCGGCAGTTCGAGCGAATCCTCTTGCTGGCTGAGGAGCTAGGCGACCGGGAACTGCTCAGCCGGTCCGTCTGCAACCTCGGCGCGAGCGCGGTCTACGTCGGCCGCTGGGGCGACGCTTCGCGGCGGTTCAGCCAGGCGCTGGAACTCGCGGGACACGGCAGGTCGCCCATGTGCGGCGCGATGGCCCTCATCGGCCGGGGCGCACTGTGGTCAGCCTGCGGACGCTTCGAAGCGGCGGCCGACGATCTGACTCAAGTGCTTCGGCTGGGGCGGGAAAGCGACAATGCCGACATTATCTGCAACGCGTCCGCGCAGCTGGCGGAGAACGACGTACGTGCGGGGCGTCCTGCGCGCGGGGTACGCCGGTTGCTGCCGTTGCTCGCGATGCAGGGTGAGCGGAGCTGGCAGATGACCGACGCACTGCCGTTCCTGGCCGAGGCCCAACTGGCGGCCGGCGATCCGGTTGCCGCCGGGGAGACTGCCGCGGAGGCTGTGGCTTGTACTGAGCACATCGACCACATTCTTGCCCGCACGGATGCTTTTCGGGTGCAGGGACTTGCCGCGCTGCGCCGCGGATCCTTTGTCTTGGCGGAGGAAAGCCTCGGAGAAGCACACGTGCTGGCCAAACGGATGGCTTCACCGTACTTGCTCGCCCGGGTTCACGCGGCGCACGCCGGTTTGCTGGAGCGGCGCGGCGATAGCGTTGCCGCGGCTCGGGATCGGGCGCAGGCGAAGGAACTGTTCTCGGCTTTGCGGCGGGACGTGGTGGCCGGGGACTGAATGTCCGCTGTGGTCAGTCAGATCCGCGCCAGTTCATCGAGAACCCCGGCCGCCTTCGCGATGTCCTCAGTCAACGGCCGATCCTCCAACCGCTCGTCCAGCACCCCCACCGCGGCCGCGAAAGCCGCTCGGACCGGCAGGTCCACCAGCTCAGCCTTCCGAATCCGCAGAGCCCGCACCGCCGCCACCAGCTCGCAAGCCAGCACCTGCCGATAAGCAGCCGCGGCCGCAGTGGCGGCCCGCGCGGCCTGGGTCGAGAAGCTCGCGTGGTCCTCGATCCCGCGCGACACCACGGCAGTCCCCAGCGTCGCAGGCAAAGCCGCCTGCCGCAGTTCCGTAAGCGCGTCGTGCGCGACATACTCCAGGATCATCACCCCGGAACTCCCCGGCGGCCCGACCGCGAGAAACGGCCGCAAGCCAGTGAATTCCGGTTCCACGAGATCACCCAACCGAGCCACGGACAGCTCCGCCACCTGATGCACAGTCGCACGGGCTTGATCGAGCGCGGTCGAGACGTACGCGGTGTGGAAGTGCGCATGGTGGTAAGCATCGCCGTGCACTGTGGAGATCATCGGATTCTCCGTGCTGGCATTGATCTCCACGGCGAGCACATCCCGCAGATAGTGGATCGCGTCCAGCGCAGGACCTTGCACCTGAGGAAAAGCGCGCAGCCCGAAGGGATCCTGAAGCCGACGCCCCGGTTTAGGCGTGCCGTGCATGCCCAACAGCCGACGCATCTCAGCTGCACAAGCCACCTGTCCCGCGTGCGGACGTGCTTCGTGCACAGGCGTCGCGTACGCCTCGGGGTTGCCGTCGAGAGCCACATACGTGAGCGCGGCGACGGCGTGGCTCGCGCGAGTGAGCGTGTCGAGGCTCATCGCGGCGAGAGTTGCTTCGGCGAGTGTCGCGGCGTTGCTGCTCATGAACGCCAACGCATCACCCGCATGCACCGGAACCGGTGGCACCGCGCCGATCGCCCACGCGCGTTCCCCGGCCAACGCGAGTGCGGTTTCCGCGAGCGGAGCGAGATCGCCGGTGCCGATGGCACCCAGTCGGTGCACTACTGGCAGCGCGCCGGTGCGGACGGCTTCGGCGAGCGCATTGATCAGCTCCGGGCTGATTCCGGACCGGCCGGTCAGCAGCTGGTTGAGCCGGATCAGCAGCATCGCGCGGATCTGGCCGTCCGGCAGCAGGTCGCCGCTGCCGCCGGCGTGGCTGCGCAGCAACCGGAGGCCGTGTTCGGCGGGTTCGTCGACCGCGTCGTCCTTGTTCGCGCCGACGCCGGTGGTGCGGCCGTAGACCACTCGCCGGGTGCTCAGGTCTTCGGCCAGCTTCCACGAATGCTCGGCGGCGCGCATCGCCGCGATGGACACGTCGATCGCCAGCGGGCCTTCGGTGTGTGCCGCCGCGACCACGTCGGCGCACCGCAGGGTCCGGCCGTCCACTCGGATCACGGCGTGCTCCTCACTCGGTTTCGTCCAGCCGCTGTTCGAGCGCGTCGAGCCGGTCCGCCCAGAACTGCCGGTACGGCGCGAGCCACGCGTCCACTTCGGCCAGCGGTTCGGCGCGCAGCCGGTAGCAGCGGCGCTGCGCGGACACCCGCACGGTCACCAGCCCCGCCTCGCGCAGCACTCGCAGGTGCTTGGACACGGCGGGCTGGCTGAGCCGCAGTTCGGCCACCAGTTCGCCGACCGACCGCTCGCCCTCGAGCAGCAGGTCCAGCAGCGCGCGGCGGCGGGGTTCGGCCAGCACGTCGAAGGTCTGCATCACCCCGGAAATCTGCCTCGCGGGGCATATGCCTGTCAAGGAATGCGAGTACCGCCGAATGTCCGTTTTATGGTCTAAACCATTGACCTGGTGGTCTAGTCCACTTACGGTGCATTCGTCCCCACCGTTACCGCTTCGTCACCGACGGTGACTCCTGAAGGGAGCAACGATGCTTCGCTTGCGCAGAAAACGCCTGCTGGCACTGGCCGGCCTGGCGACCGCGGCGTTCGCCGCCGCGGCCGCGCTCGTCCCCGCCGCTTCGACGGCCGCGCCCGCGAGAACCGAGGCCGCGGCCGGGAAAGTGGTCGGCTACTTCACCGACTGGGGCATCTACGACCGCAACTACCACGTGAAGAACATCGAGACGTCCGGCTCGGCGAACAAGCTCACGCACATCAACTTCGCCTTCGGCAACGTCACCGGCGGCGGCTGCGCGATCGGCGACGCGTGGGCCGACTACCAGAAAACCTACGACGCGGCGGGCAGCGTCGACGGCGTCGCCGACACCTGGGACCAGCCGCTCGCGGGCAGTTTCAACCAGCTCAAGAAGCTGAAGGCCAAGCACCCCGGGCTGAAGATCATCTGGTCGTTCGGCGGCTGGACCTGGTCCGGCGGCTTCGGGCAGGCCGCGAAGAACCCGGAAGCCTTCGCGAACTCCTGCTACAACCTCGTCAACGACAAGCGCTGGGCCGGGCTGTTCGACGGCATCGACCTCGACTGGGAGTACCCGAACGCGTGCGGTCTCACCTGTGACACGAGCGGTCCCGACGCGCTGAAGAAGCTCCTTGCGGCAACGCGGGCCAAGTTCGGCTCGTCGAAGCTCGTCACCGCCGCGATCACCGCGGACGGCAGCAACGGCGGCAAGCTCGACGCCACCGATTACGCGGGCGCCGCGCAGTATGTCGACTGGTACAACGTGATGACGTACGACTTCTTCGGCGCCTGGGCCGCGCAGGGCCCGACCGCGCCGCACTCGCCGCTCACGTCGTACAACGGCCTGCCGACGCAGGGCTTCTACTCAGATGCGGCCATCCAGAAGCTCAAGACCAAGGGTGTCCCGGCCTCGAAACTGTTGCTGGGCATCGGTTTCTACGGTCGCGGCTGGACCGGTGTCACGCAGAGCGCGCCGGGCGGCACCGCGACCGGACCGGCTCCGGGCAAGTACGAGCAGGGCATCGAGGACTACAAGATCCTCAAGACGAGCTGCCCGGCGACCGGAACCGTCGCGGGCACCGCGTACGCCAAGTGCGGTTCGAACTGGTGGAGCTACGACACCCCGTCGACCATCGCGGGCAAGACGTCGTACGCGAGGTCGCAGGGTCTCGGCGGCACCTTCTTCTGGGAGCTGTCCGGCGACACCTCGAACGGCGAACTGATCACCGCGCTCGCCAAGTAGCACCCCGATGCGGCCGGGGCGCCGATTCTGTCGGTGCCCCGGTTTATCGTGCTGCGGGTGAAGTTCAGCGGATTCGGGGAGCACGCCGTCGAGTTCTACGACGGGCTGCTCGCGGACAACACCAAGGCCTACTGGGACGACCACGTCGCGATCTACCAGGAGCACGTCCGGGCTCCGATGGAGGCGCTGCTGGCCGAACTGGAGCCGGAGTTCGGCGCGGGCTTCGGCGAGGCGAAGGTGTTCCGGCCCTATCGCGACGTCCGGTTCGCCAAGGACAAGACGCCGTACAAGACGCACTGCGGCGGCGTGATCGAGTCCGGCCGCGGCGGGGGAGCGTATTACGTCGAGGTCGGCCCGGCCGGGCTGCGCGTCGGCGGCGGCTGCTTCCACTTGGCCTCGGACCAGCTGGCCCGGTACCGCACGGCGGTCGACACCGAACTGCACGGGCCCGCGCTGGAGAAAATCCTGGCGGGCCTGCGCAAGGCGGGCTGGGAAATTCTCGGCGACCGGCTGAAGTCGAAACCGCGCGGGTTCGCCGAGGACCATCCGCGCCTCGACCTGTTGCGGCACCGTTCGGTGTACGCCGTCCGCGCCTGGGAGCCGGACGACTTCCTGCACGAGCGCGAGACCTTCGACCGGGTGCGGAAATCGTGGCGTCAGCTGCGGAAATTCAACGAATGGGCACGCGACCACGTGGGTCCGAGCGAGAAACCGCGGCGCTGAGCCCGACCTCCCCCGTTCGGGTGATTCCGGGCGCCCGCGCGCGGCGCGGCCGCCCAGCGCACGCCGGTGCCCGGAACTGAATCCTTCCCGCGTTCGGCGGCCGGAACTTCGGGATCGGTACAGACGGGAGCGGCCCGAGCGACTAGGCTCTCCGGACGTGAGCCGACGCGCGAAGATCGTTTGTACATTGGGTCCCGCGACCTCCACGCCGGAGAAGATGCGGGCACTCGTCGACGCCGGGATGGACGTCGCGAGGATGAACTTCAGCCACGGCAGCCACAGCGACCACAAGCAGGTCTACGACCTGGTCCGGTCCGCGGCCGCCGAAACCGGCCGGGCGGTGGGGATCCTCGCCGACCTGCAGGGACCGAAGATCCGGCTGGGCACGTTCGCCAGCGGATCGGCGGAATGGCACACCGGGGACGTCGTCCGGATCACCGTCGAGGACGTCGCCGGCACCCACGACCGGGTTTCGACCACCTACAAGGGACTCGCCAAGGACGCCAAGCCGGGCGACCGGCTGCTGGTCGACGACGGCAAGGTCGGCCTGGTGGTCAAGGACGTCGAGGGCCCGGACGTCGTGTGCGAGGTGACCGAGGGCGGCCCGGTCAGCAACAACAAGGGCGTGTCGCTGCCCGGGATGGACGTCTCGGTGCCCGCGCTGTCCGACAAGGACATCGAGGACCTGGAGTTCGCGCTGCACCTCGGCGTCGACTTCATCGCGCTGTCCTTCGTGCGCTCGCCCGCCGACATCGACCTCGTGCACCAGGTCATGGACCGCGTGGGCAAGGGGCGCCTGCCGGTCGTCGCGAAGATCGAGAAGCCCGAGGCGGTCTACAACCTCGAGGCCATCGTGCTGGCCTTCGACGCGGTGATGGTCGCCCGCGGCGACCTCGGCGTCGAACTGCCGCTCGAGCAGGTCCCGCTGGTGCAGAAGCGCGCCATCCAGATCTGCCGCGAGAACGCGAAGCCGGTCATCGTCGCCACGCAGATGCTGGAGTCGATGATCAACAACTCCCGCCCGACCCGCGCCGAGGCGTCCGACGTCGCGAACGCGGTCCTCGACGGCGCGGACGCGGTGATGCTGTCCGGCGAGACGAGCGTCGGCCGGTACCCGATCGAAACGGTCCAGACCATGGGCCGGATCGTCGAGGCCGTCGAGACGGATTCGCCGGTCGTGCCGCCGCTGTCGCACGTGCCGCGCACCAAGCGGGGCGTGATCTCCTACGCCGCCCGCGACATCGGCGAACGGCTCAACGCCAAGGCCCTGGTCGCGTTCACGCAGTCCGGCGACACCGTGCGCCGCCTCGCGCGGCTGCACACGCGGCTGCCGCTGATGGCGTTCACGCCGGAGCAGAGCGTCCGCAGCCAGCTGGCGCTCACCTGGGGCACCACGACGCAGATCGTGCCCCGGGTGGACTCCACCGACCAGATGATCCAGCAGGTCGACCACGCGATGCTCGAAATGGGCAAGTACCAGCGCGGCGACCTCGTGGTGATCGTCGCGGGCTCCCCGCCCGGGACCGTCGGGTCGACCAACCTGATCCACGTCCACCGGCTCGGTGAAGACGACCACGCATAAGGGACGTGCGGAACCCCGGACACATAGGGTTCCGGCATGACTGAGATGGCCAGGGAAGCCGCCACCGGACTCGACGCGAGCACCGGTGGCGGCGGGCAGCCGGTGCTGGACAAGCTCGTCGCGCTGCTGGACCTGGAGAAGATCGAAGAGAACATCTACCGCGGCGTCTCGCCCGCGCACTCGTCGGTGCGCGTGTTCGGCGGACAGGTCGCCGGGCAGGCGCTCGTCGCGGCGGGCCGGACCGTTCCGGAGGAGCGGCGGGTCCATTCGCTGCACGCGTACTTCATCCGCGGCGGCGACCCGAGCGTCCCGATCGTGTACGAAGTGGACCGCATCCGCGACGGCCGCTCGTTCACCACCCGGCGCGTGGTCGCGGTCCAGCACGGCAAGGCGATTTTCTCGCTGTCCGCGTCGTTCCAGAAGGACGAGCCGGGCATCGACCACGCCGAGCCGATGCCGGCGGACGTGCCCGCCCCGGAGACGCTGCCGACCTTTCCCGAGCTGACCGCGGGCTACGGCCTGCGCTTCAGCGAGGTCCCGCGGCCGATCGACATCCGCTACATCGGCGAGCCGCCGTGGGTCACCCGCACCACCGGGGAACGCCCGGCGCACCACCGGGTCTGGATGCGCGCCGACGGAACCCTGGCCGACAACCAGCTGCTGCACGTCTGCGTGCTCGCCTACGCCTCGGACATGACGCTGCTCGACTCGGTGCTCGCGCGGCACGGCGTGTACTGGGACGTCGACAAGGTGCTCGGCGCGAGCCTCGACCACGCGTTGTGGTTCCACCGTCCATTCCGGGCGGACGAGTGGTTCCTCTACGACAGCACGTCGCCGAGCGCCTCGGGCGCCCGCGGGTTGGCCACCGGACGGTTCTTCACCCGCGACGGCCTCCTCGTCGCCACCGTCGTCCAAGAAGGACTGCTGCGGGTCCGATAAGGACGTTCACCCCATCGATGACCACGCAGAGTGGCTGTCTGCAAGGAAATCGTCGGAAACCGCCACGCTCCCGTGGCGAAATTGCGCGGGAAAACACGTCTGAGTAATAACCGCGAGGCGAAGGAAGGTGCCCGGGACCGGTCGGGGGGCGGCCCCGGACACCTGGTCGTCCGCTTTACCGCGGTGTCCGCGAATAGCCGAGGACGGCCGTCGTCTACGCTGCTCAGGGCCGTCGGCGCGGCTGGATTCGCGTCTCGGCCCGCAGGATGCCAGAGTACAAGCGCACTCTGCACAATGCAGGTCGGAACCAGGTGTCGGCAACTCCCCGGAGCGACCGCGGGAATTCCCCGGTGTTATTACTCCACTGACAAGTCGATCACCTGGTTAGATATGCAGTGCGGGCAACAATACGGACCGGAGGTGCTGCCGTGGCGAGAGGCCAGGGACCGACCGTTCGCCGCCGGCGCCTCGCGAGCGAGCTGCGGAGGCTGCGCGAAGCCGCCGATCTCACCATCGACGAGGTCGGCGAAAAGCTGGAGTGCTCAGCGTCCAAAGTGAGCCGGATCGAGACCGGCCACGTCGGCGTCACCCCGCGCGACGCGAGGGACATGCTCGCGCTGTACGGCATCACCGGCGACGGGCAGGAAGCGCTCGTCCAGCTGGCGCGCGAAGCGCGCAAACGCGGCTGGTGGCACGCGTACAACGAAGTCTTCACCGGCACCTTCGTCGGCCTCGAAGCGGACGCGAGTTCGCTGCGCGCGTTCCAGGCGCTGCTGGTTCCGGGGCTGCTGCAGACCGAGCGCTACGCGTTTTCGGTGATCCGCGCGCTGCGCCCGGACGCCGAAGAGTCCGAGACCCGCCGCCGGGTCGCCGCGCGGATGGCGCGCCAGCAGCTGCTGGCCGACGACCCGCCGGTCGAGTACTGGGCGGTGATCGACGAGGCGGTGCTGCACCGCGTGGTCGACAGCGCCGAGGTGATGGCCGAACAGCTGTACCGGATGAGCGCGATGGCCGAGAAGCCGAACGTGACCGTCCAGGTGGTGCCGTTCGGCGCCGGGGCGCACCCCGGCATGGAGGGACCGTTCCTCATCATGGGCTTCCCCGAGCAGGCCGATCCCGACGTGGTCTACGTCGACGACAGCACTTCCAGCGGCCTGTACCTCGAACAGCCCGAAGACGTCCGGCGCTACGCGCTGATGTTCGACCACCTGCGCGCAGCAGCGCTGAAACCGGACGATTCGGTGGCGCTGATCACCGACGCGGCCGGCCGGTTCGCCGAACAGGCCGCCGCGGTTCAGGAACCGAGGAACACCAACCCGAGACAGTGAGGATGTGGGGACCATGATGGCCGACCTTTCCGGTGCCCAGTGGCGCAAGAGCAGCTACAGCGGCGGCGGCAACGACTGCGTCGAGGTCGCCTTCGTCGCAGGCGGCGCCGCGGTGCGCGATTCGAAAGACCCGGAAGGCGGAGCGTTCCGCCTGCCCGCCGCCGGATGGCAGGGCCTGCTGGACGCGGTGCGCGACCGGGGACAGGCTTGATCCGTTCGGCCGGCTGATCGTTGCCCTGAGACCCCTTACCCCGCTCGACCTGGAGTTCCCTAGGCGAAAGCGCGGGTAAGGGGTCTTTTCGCGTCTCGGTGTAGGCGATCACCTGATGTCCGGGCCGGCCCCTCAGCACGAAAGTAGAGGTCACCAAGGAACGACGACCCGCTGGGGAGAATCCGATGAGCGACTACAACTGGGACGCCACCCGCGCCGAGGTGGACTACCGGATGGCCGAACTGCGCCGCGCCGCCCGCCAGGCCCGCCTGAGCCGCGGCAACCGGGTGGTGCGCTGGGTGCGCGCACACCGCGTCACGAACGTCGAGGTGCCGCGCCAGCAGAGGCGGACGGCGACGGTACCGGAGGCCCGGGCGCGACATAGCGCCTGAGCCCCCGGGCCCGGGTCGGGGACGGTAAGGGGGTCGGGCGGGGCGGACGGGCCGGAACACGGTTTCCGGGGCGGCCGCTCCGCCCGCCGGACACATTCCGCCCGCTCCGCCCGCTCCGCCCGCTCCGCCCGCCAGCGCGAAGCTCCCGCAGAGGTCCGTGAAGGACTCCTTGAGGGAATCAGATTCCCTCAAGGAGTCCTTCACGGACTTCAGGATCGCGTGCCAGGCCTCGCGCGCAGCCGAGGTCGCTGCGGTGCTTTCCGCCGCGAAGCACCGCAGCGAGTCAACCGAGGCCCCTGCCCACCAGAGACTTGCCGCGGCCCGCGCGCCGATCGGTTCCCGGAGCGCCGCCCGGACCGACGCGGCGGGCCGCCCGCAGCTTCCTTCGTCCGCCGATCGGACGGAGATCACTGGCCGAACCGGCCGCCACGAGGAAATCCATGTCGGAACTGTCGGGGGTGTAGGTGAGAATGCATCTCGTGCCTCGTCTCGGTTCCGGTATTCCGCTCGTCGCCCGCACGCAGGAGATGCGGCGGCTGCGAGCGGCCTTCGCGCGCGCAGAGCGCGGAGAAGCAGGTGCGGTGCTGATCGCGGGCGACGCCGGGGTCGGCAAAACCCGCCTGCTCACCGCGCTCGGGGAGCACGTCGCCGGCTGCGGCGGGCTCGTGCTCACCGGCCGGTGCATCGACGTGCGCGACGGTGGTCTGCCGTATCTGCCGTTCGCCGAGGCGCTGGCTCCGCTCGGGTCGTCGGCCGATCCCGCGGTTTCGGCCGCGGTGCGGGCGCGGTCCGCGCTGGGGATGCTGCTGCCGCAAGGCGGCGATCCGCGGCCCGCGGCCACCGGCGACCACGGGCAGGTGTCCGAAGGGGAGCGCGAGGGCGTCCGCCGGGTGCGGCCCGAGCAGGACCTGGGCCAGCTCCAGTTGTTCGACGCGGTACTGGGGGTGCTGACCGAGGTCGGCCAGGAGCAGCCGGTGGTCGTCCTGCTCGAAGACCTGCACTGGGCGGATTCCTCCACCCGCAACCTGCTGTCCTTCCTGCTCAGCCGGTTGCGTGCGCAGCGGCTGCTGGTCGTCGGCAGCTATCGCGAGGAGGACGTCCACCGCAGGCATCCGCTGCGCGGTCTGCTGTCCGAACTGGTCCGGCTGAACACCGTCGAACAGGTCGCACTGGCCCCGTTCGGCCCGGCCGACGCACGCGCTTTTGTCGCGGCGCTGGCCGAAGAACCGCTGTCGCCGGATGTGGTCGCGGACATCGCCGAACGGTCCGAGGGCAATCCGTTCTTCGTCGAAGAACTGCTCGCGACCGGTGCCGACTGCCAAGATCTCCCGGCCGGGCTCGCCGAAGTCCTCCTGGCCCGGCTGGAACGTTTTCCCGCCGAGACGCGCCGGGTCCTCCGCGTCATCTCGGTCGCCAATGAGTCGGTCTCGCACGCCGCCCTCGCGCAAGTGGCGGGCATCGGCGATCTGGAGTTGGACGAGGCGCTGCGAGAAGCCGTGCAGCACCACGTCCTCGTCATCGAGGGCGGTTTCTACACTTTCCGCCACGCTTTGCTGCAGGAAGCGGTGTATGCGGACCTGCTTCCCGGCGAGCGCACGCGGATGCACGCCGGATACGCGGCGCGGATCAAGTCGATGCCGCAGGGCCGCGGCCACGACGCGAAGCTGGCCTTCCACAGCCTGGAAAGCCGGGATTTCGACACTGCCCTCGCCGCCTTGCTTCGCGCCGCGGACGAAGCGGAAAAGCTCGGCGCGCCTGGTGCGGCGCTGCGGCACATCGAGCAAGCACAGTCCATTTGGGACGCCGTGGCTCCGGAAAACCGTCCCGACGGCGTCAACGAGTTGAAGCTGCTCAGCGAAGCCTCGTACTTCGCTGGTACTTCCGGCGAGCCGGAGCGTGCCGTGGCGTACGCGCGATCAGCCACCGAAGCGCTCAATCCGGACGCGTCGCCCGAGCACGCGGCGAAGGTCTGGCGTCGGCTGGCCGAAACGCTGCTCACCTTGGAAGGCACATTCGACGAGGCGGTTCGGGCGATCGAGCGGGCTTGGGAACTGGTCGCCGAGCGGGAACCCAGCGGTGCGCGGGCTTGGGTGCTGGCTTCGCGGGCCGGGTTCCAGCGGCTGCGTGACCAGCCTGATGAGGCGTTGTCCAGTGCGCATACCGCGGTCGCTGACGCGCGCGCCGTCGGAGCTGTCGGTGCTGAGGCGTCGGCGCTGGTCACGCTCGGCACGTTGGCCGACAGCGCGGGTGACGCAGGCGAGGCTCGCGAGCGGTTGCGGGAGGCCGAACAGAAGGCGCACGACGCGGGTGCGTTGAACGTTGAGATTCGCGCGATGTACTTCCTTGCCCTCAGCTACGACGACCAGGCCGAGATGGATCTCGCGCTCGCGCACGCCGCGCGGGGAGTCGCGCGGGCTGAGGAAACTGGGCTTACCTGGAGTACGTATGGGTTGGAGTTGCGCGCCCGGTTGCTCTACTTGCGTTATCTGAGCGGGGATTGGCCGAAGGAGGACGCCGCGGGGCGCGCGCGACGGGGCGTGTCCAGTGCGGTCGCTGCCCGGATTTTGGCCAACTGGGTGCTGTTCCTGGTGGGGCGTGGGCGGTTCGCTGATGCGGCCAAGGCGTTGCCGGGGCTTCGGCAGCAGTGGATGGCGGATCTGCAGATCGCGATGGCGGCTGGGGACGCCGCGATTGAGCTGGCTGCTTGGCGCGGAGAGCATTCCGAGGCGTTGCGGATCACTGACGAGTTGGTGTTGTGGCTGGAGAAGGCCGAGTCCGCGCTGTTGGGCGGGATTCGGATCGTGGCGTTGGCGATTCCGTCTGCTGTCGCGTTGGCTGCCGAGGCTCGGGCCAAGGGGGATCAGGCCGCGGCGGATGGCTTTGTGGCTGTCGGGCGTCGGCTTTTGGCGCATGGGCGGCGGTGTGCTGCCGAGGGGCATCCGCGTTCCGGGACGATGGGGCCGGAGGGGCGGGCCTGGCTGGCGCGGATGGAGGCTGCCGCGTCTGCGTTGGAGGGGCTGGCGGATCCGGATTTGTGGGCTGCAGCGGCTGAGGCTTTTTCGTACGGGGCGGTTTACGAGCAGGCGGTTTGCCGGTGGCGGCAAGGGGAGGCGTTGCTGGCTGCCGGCCGGGCCGGGGCGGCGGAGGCGTTGGAGGCGGCGCATTCGGTCGCGGTGAAGCTGGACGCTGTTCCGTTGCGGGACGCGGTAAGGGATGTGGCGCATCGGGCTCGGGTGGAGCTGTCCGGCGTCGAGGCTGTGCCTGCCCGACCGCAGCTGAACCCCTTGACCGATCGGGAGCGGGACGTGCTGGAGCGCGTCGCGCTCGGCCGGACCAACCGGCAGGTGGGGGAGGAGTTGTACATCTCCGAGAAGACGGTAAGCGTGCACTTGTCCCGGGTGATGGCGAAGCTGGGCGCGAGCCGCCGGGCCGAAGCTGTCGCGATCGCTTACGACCGCGGCTTGCTCACCGTCCCCGAGTAAGGGCGGTGAGGGGAACCCTGAGGGACTCCAAGTCCGTGAAGGTTCCCCTCACGGACACCTCAGCGGCCCGGCAGGCGCCGCAGGAGTTTCATGCTCACGGTCATGAAGCGGGCCCACAGGGAACCCGGCACTCCCTTGGGCGGTCGCAAGCCCATTCCTCGCTGTACGGCGATTGACTGGGGTTCGGTGTACTTCAGCAGGCCTTCTGCGCCGTTGCGGCGGCCTGCGCCGGATTCCTTCATACCGCCCATGGGGACGCCTACTGTTCCGAAGGTTGCTGCGTAGCCCTCGTTGACATTCACGGTGCCTGCCTTCAGGCGTGCGCCGACTTCCCAGCCTGCTCGGCCCCTTCGCGTCCATACGCTTGCGTTCAGGCCGAAGGGGGTGTCGTTCGCTCGTTCGATCGCGTCCGTGACGTCGCTGAACCCGTAGATCGAAACCACTGGGCCGAAGGTTTCCGAGGCGAACGGGGTCATTCCGGGGCGGACGTCCGTCAGGACCGTTGGCTCGTAGAACAACGGGCCCAGGTCCGGGCGGGGGCGTCCGCCGGTCAGTACCTTTGCGCCCTTCGTTCGGGCGTCTTCCACGTGCGCGGACACTGTTTCCAGCTGGCTTTTCGAGGTCAACGAACCCATGCCGGCGTGGTAGTCCAGAGAACCGCCCAGGCGGAGCGCGGCTGTGCGCGCTACGAATTCGCGGGTGAACTCCTCGCGGATGCTGTCGTGCACGTAGATCCGCTCCACCGACACGCACAGCTGGCCTGCTGACGAGAAGCACGCCGTTACCGCCCCTGCCGCGGCTTTGGGGATGTCGGCGTCGGGCAGGACGATCATCGGGTTCTTGCCGCCCAGTTCCAGCGAATAACTGGTGAGCCGTTGTGCGATCCGGCCCGCCAGGTCCTTGCCGGTGGGGGTGGAGCCGGTGAAGCAGAGGTAGTCGCATTCCTCCAGCAGGGCGTCGCCGATTTGCGAGCCTCGGCCCAGCACGATCTGCCACAGGCCCGCGGGCAGTCCGGCTTCCTCGGCCAGTTCCTGCAGCCACAGCGCGGACAGGGCGGTTTGGTTGTCCGGCTTCTGCACCACGGCGTTTCCGGCGGCGAGCGCGGGGAAGACGTCCATCGCGGTCAGCGCGAGCGGGTAGTTCCAGGGCGAGATGATGCCGACGACGCCCTTGGGGTGCCGCAGTTCGCCTGCTCGGGTCAGGCCGGGGATCACGCCGGGGGCGCGGCGCGGGGAGAGGATCTTCGCGCTGTGTTTGCCGTAGTAGGCCGCGACCAGGACGGTGGCGCTGACCTCGTCGAACGCGTCGATCCGGGCCTTGCCTGCTTCGACCTGGACCAGGTCCAGGACTTCCGCTTGGCGAGCGAGCACCAGGTCGTGCAGGCGCAGGAGGAACTGCTGGCGCCGGGCCGCGGACAGTGCGGCCCACTCGCGCTGGGCCTCCCGCGCGGAGGCGAAGGCGGCGCGTACTTCGGCGTCGTCGGCCTGGGGGAGCGAGGTGATCGGCTGCCCGGTGAAAGGCGCGGTCATCTGCACGGGCGCGTTGTCGGCGCCCCCGGTCACGCGGGCTACCAGCGCGGCCGCGCGGGCAGCGGACGGAGCGCCTGCTACGCCGCCGACGGTCGCGGGCAGGGGCTGGCCGGTGAGGTTCGCCGGGGTCGTACTCGTCATCGAGCGCACCTTCTTCCGTGCGGGGCCGGGTGTTACCGACGAGTACACCATACCGGCGGTATGGAAACTAGTCGCCCGAATACAGCAGTACGGCGATCCGCTTCCACTCCTCCAGCAGCTGACGGCGCCGGCGCGGGTCGCCGCCCAGTTCGGCGTCGAGGGCGAGGCCTCGGGTGAGGTTCACGGTGAGCCAGAACAGCATCTCCGCGCGCTCTTTCGGCAGGTCGCCGGCGACTTCGCTGATGTGCTCCAGCGTCGCCCGGCCCAGGGCGCGGTCGACCGGGCGGATCGCCGCGCGCAGTTCCGGGTCGGTGCGGGCGGCCACCCACAGCTCGGTGACCGCGGTCGACAGCGTGCCCGAGTAGCCCTCCCACAGCAGGTCGATCGCTGCCGCGACGCCCGACGCGCCGCCCGGCAGCGAGCCGAGCGAGGCGGCGAGCTGGGTGCGCAGCTTGGTGGTGAGGTGCTCGACCGCGGCCGCCATCAGTTCGGCTTTCGTGGCGAAGTAGTGCTGCACCGCGCCTTTCGAGACGCCCGCGCGGGTGCAGATCTCCTGCACCGAAGCCCGCGAGTACCCGATCTCGACCAGGCAGTCGATCGTCGCGTCCAGCAGGGCGGTGCGCGTCTGCTCGCGGCGTTCGGCCTGGGTGCGGTGTCCCCGGGCGACCTCAGTCATCGCGGCTCCTGCTTTACGTACCGGACGGATGGGATGTACATTCCGCTCAGAACTTACCTGCCAAGCGTCATGTTTTCCAGTTCGCGGGAGGCCCAGCCGTGCCGTTGCAGACCCAGAAGAGCTCGTGGAGCACCACCGAACTCGAGGACCTCCGGGAGCTTTCCCGGTCGTTCCTGCAGAAGGAATTCGTGCCGAACCAGGAGCGCTGGGCGGCGGAGAAGAAGCTCGACCGGGAAATCTGGACCAAGGCGGGCGAGCTCGGGCTGCTGTGCCTGTCGATCCCGGAGGAGTACGGCGGGGGCGGCGGCACGTTCGCGCACGAGGCTGTGCTGTACGAGGAGCAGGCCCGCGCCGGGGACAGCGCGTGGGGCGTCACCGTCCACAGTGGAATCGTGGCGCACTACATCCTGGCGTACGCGTCGGAGGAAAAGAAGCGCGAGTGGCTGCCGAAGATGGCCACCGGCGAGATGGTCGGCGCGGTCGCGATGACCGAACCGGGCACTGGTTCAGACCTCCAGAACATCAAGACGCGCGCGGTCCGCGACGGCGACCACTACGTGATCAACGGCGCGAAAACCTTCATCACCAACGGTTTCCACTCCGACCTCGTCGTGGTCGCGTGCAAGACCGACCCGGACGCGGGCGCGCAGGGCGTCTCGCTGATCGTGGTCGAGACCGACACCCCGGGCTTCCGCCGCGGCCGCGTGCTCGACAAGGTCGGGCTCAAGGGACAGGACACCGCCGAGCTGTTCTTCGACGACGTCCGCGTGCCCGCCGCGAACCTCCTCGGCGACGCCGAGGGCCAGGGCTTCATCCAGCTGATGCTGCAGCTGCCGCAGGAACGGCTGATCATCGCCGTGACCGCGGTGGCGGGCCTGGAAGCCGCGGTGAACCTGACCATCGACTACACCAAGGAACGCACGGCGTTCGGCCGCCCGATCTTCAACTTCCAGAACACGAAGTTCAAGCTCGCCGAAGCGGCGACGGAAGCCGCGGTGTCGCGCGCGTTCCTCGACCAGTGCATCGAACGGCACCTGCGCGGCGAACTCGACGTGCAGGGCGCGGCCATGGCGAAACTGTGGACGACCGAGCGGGTGAACAAGGTCGTGGACGACTGCCTGCAGCTGTTCGGCGGCTACGGCTACATGACCGAGTACCCGATCGCGCGGGCCTGGGCGGACGTGCGGATCTCGCGGATCTTCGGCGGCACCAGCGAGATCATGAAGGAAATCATCTCCCGCACGCTCTGAAATCTGCTGCTGCGAAAGGACTTACCCGTGAAGCAAGGTCCGCTCGCCGGGCTGCGGGTGGTGGAGCTGGCCGGGCTCGCGCCGGCTCCGTTCGCCTGCATGATCCTGGCCGACCTCGGCGCCGACGTGATCCGCGTCGACCGCGCCACCCCGGGCTCCGACGTGCTCGGCATCCCGAACGATCCGCTCGCCCGCGGCAGGCGTTCGGTCGGCGTGAACACGAAAACGCCCGAGGGCGTCGAATTGGTGCTGAAACTGGCCGAAAGCGCCGACGTGCTGATCGAAGGATTCCGGCCCGGCGTCGCCGAGCGGATGGGCATCGGTCCGGAGCAGGTGCAAGCGCGCAACCCGCGGCTCGTATACGGCCGGATGACCGGTTGGGGTCAGGACGGTCCGCTCGCGTCGGCGGCCGGGCATGACATCAACTACATCGGCGTCGCCGGCGCGCTCGACCCGATCGGCCGGGCGGGCGAACGTCCGGTGCCGCCGCTCAACCTGGTCGGCGACTTCGGCGGGGGCGGCCTGATGCTCGCGATGGGCGTGCTGGCCGCGCTGCACGAGCGCACGACGTCCGGGCGCGGGCAGGTCGTGGACGCGTCGATGGTGGAAGGCGCCGCGCTGCTCACCACGAGCCTGCACGGAATGCGCGCGGCAGGCGTGTGGCCGGGGGAGCGCGGCGAAAACCTCCTCGACGGCGGTGCGCCGTTCTACGACACCTACGAGACCGCCGACGGCAAGTACGTCGCCATCGGCGCGATCGAGATGCGGTTCTGGGCCGACTTGGTGAAGGTGCTCGGGCTGGAGAACGAGGACCTGCCGATGCACGTCGACCAGAGCCAGTGGCCGCGGCTGCGCAAGATCCTGGAGGAAGCGGTCGGCCGGTTCACGCGCGACGAACTGGTCGCGCGAGCGGAAGGCACCGACGCGTGTCTCACGGCGGTGCTGTCGCCGTGGGAGGCCGCCGAGCATCCGCAGAACGCGGCGCGCGGAACGTTCGTGGACATCGGCGGCACGGTGCAGCCCGCGCCGGCGCCGCGGTTCGGCCGGACGCCCGCCGCCACGCCGGAAGCGCCGCACGAGAAGGGCTCGGACACCGCGGAAGTGCTGGCGGAGCTGGGTTACGACGACGCTGGGGTCGCGGCGCTGCGGGAGGCGGGCGCGATCTTGTGAGTGTCGGCCTCAGCGCTCGACGCGAGGTTCGTGCCCGGCGAAGGCGATTGCTCGGCACGAACCCCGCGCGGCCGAGTTGCCGCCGTCACGACGGCAGATCGGACCGGATCACCGAGTAAAGGATGTGATCGCGCCACTGGCCGTCGCGGAAATCGAACCCGCGCAGGATCCCCTCGCGGGTGAACCCGGCCTTCTCCAGCGAACGCTGCCCGGCCCGGTTGCCGACCTCGGTGCTGGCTTCGACGCGGTTGAACTGCGTGTGCGCGAACAGGTAGCGCACGAGTTCCCGCTGCGCCTGTGCGCCGAGGCCGTGCCCGCGCGCCTCCGGAAGCAGGACCATGCCGATGTTCCAGCAGTAAGTGTGCGGGCCGGTCCGCGTGCGATGCCACGACACGAGCCCGAGCGGGCGTTCGTCGAGCGTGGGGACGAGCATGCCGTTGTCGGTGGTCAGCATGCCGTTTTCGCGCCAGAGCCGTCGGATGTAGCCGGGGTCGTGCCAGCCGAACCACTGGTGCTCGCCGACCGTCTCCGGGTCGTTGGTCAGCGCCTCCAACAGACCGAGGTCGGACTCGCGCACGGGGCGGAGAGTCACTGCGCCGTCGTCCATCGGCGGAGCCTACCGGGGTGCCGCGCGGGACTTGATCACCCGTTGGTGACCGTCGTCACCCGACCGTGAGCTTTCTGGCTGGATCGGGGCCTGCGACGGGCCATTCCGCCGCGTCGTCACTACAGTGGGAGCCGACTCTGCCGAGGCGGGGCCGGCGTCCGACCGGAGGCCGGGTGAGCGGAGGGGAACGAAACCATGTCGAGCGGCCTGAAGAAGATCGTCGTCGTCGGAGTGGTCGCGCTCGTGCTGTTCTTCCTGATCACGCAGCCCACGAACTCCGCGGCCTTCGTGCACCGCGTGCTCGGCTGGCTCAAGGACGGCGCCGAAGCGATCGTCACCTTCTTCAAGAGCCTCTTCGCCTGACCCGGCTTTTCCTTCTCGCCGGGACGCCTCCGCGCGTCCGTCCGGCCAGCTAGTCACGCATTGTCACTGGATCCCGGGATTCGGGCACTTCGCTCGACCATCCGGGTGGATTGGCCCCTGAAACCTCCTGGTCACGGAATTTCCGGGGCCCGGGGTATGGCGGAGAAAGCAGGTGCCGCCCTACGGTGCTCACATTGCGTGATCAGCCGGTTCTCCGGTCCCCCGGGAACCGGGTCACGGCGGGTATTCGGCCCGGTCACGCGTGGGGTGCCAGTCGTGGACGCGCAACGGGGCAGGCGGTCGAAAGGCCTGCCCGTCGGGGACCGATGAGGAGGCAGGGATGACCGGAGATCCCGGAGTGGACGCGTTGATCCGGCAGTGGTCGGCCGAGCGCGAGAAGACCCCTGAGGAGCAGGAGGTCGATCGCATCGCCTCGGCCTGGCTGGCCGACGCGCCGGCCGCTCCGCCCGGCATTCCCGGCCAGCGCGCCCGGTCCGGACCCGCCCGCTGGGCCCCGGTCGAGGCCGCCGACCCCGGCTACCTCGACGCGATGCGCGCCCGGCTGCCGGAGGTTCCGGAGGAACTGCTCGTCGCCGCCGCGGGCTGGTGGCAGATGGTCGGCGACGTCGCCGAAGCCCAGCAGTGGTGGGACGCCGGCATCAGCCCGCTCGACCAGCGGGCACTGGACTACCGGGCGGCCGGTCTCGCGCCGTCCGACCTGGCGCGGCGGCTCGGCCCGATGACGGTGCTGCAGCATCTCCGCCGCGGCAGCGCGCCCGCGTGGTGCGTCGCGCGGCTGGCACGGCAGCAGAAGCCTGCCTGACGGTTCGCCGGACCGCCCGCGGATTCCCGGGCGGCCGCTCTTCGCGGAAGTTCCGCACTCTCTCGTGGTTTCGCGCGGCTCGCGCGGTCACTGAAGCCTGTTTGGCAGCTGTGTTGCCTGGTCGGTGAATCGGCCAGGCAACACGGCGAAGCGGCTGTCGCGGCGCGGTGGAAGTGCTCGTCGACGGGTCTTCCGGGAGCGGCGGAATTCTTTTCAGCCGGTGTTGCCTGGCTGAAGCCCAACACCGCATCGTTTCCCAGCCTGCCAACGCCGTCGCTTACCTCGACGCTGCTCTTGCGGCCGGTGCCACTTCGGCGGTCGAAGCGCGGCGAAAGCCTGCCCCGGCCAGACCGCATCGCTGGTCGGCGAACCGAAATCCGCAGCACCTCAGCAGCAGCGGAAGTGCTTGCGGCCGGTCCGCGAACATCCCCTCGGCGTGGGGCTCGTGGTGTTTGTGTGGCGTCAACCGTCCACCTGACGGAACTCGATTACCCGGCCGGGTGAACCGGCGTGGCGGGGAACCTGGCGACGCGTGCGTAACGCTAACCTGCGCGGGCTCGTTGAGTGTTGCGAACCCCAAGCCATGCTGGAGGACCGGAGTTTCGTGCCCGCCACCGGACAGACCCCCGACACCGCGCCGACCGGGGACGAGACCGCGGCTCCCGCTGCCGCCCCCTCGCCCGCCCGCCGCGGTCACGGTGCCGCGCTCGCGGTGCGGCTCGCCGTCGTCGTCGCGGTGCTCTCGGTCGCGGGCGGCGGGGTCTGGATCGTCACCAGGGCGGCCGCCCCGGCAGCCAGCCCCACCACGACGGACATCCCGGCGCTGAGCGTCAAGGCGGTCGACGTCAAACCCGGTTCGATCGCTCCGGTCAGCGCCGTCGCCGCGGGCGGGGCGGCGGACCAGGGCACGGCGCCGCAGTCGGCGCGCCCGACCGGCGGCGACCCGCTGCAGGCCTGGGCGGACAAGGTCGGGCCGGCCACCGGCATCCCGGCCCGCGCGGTGCGCGCGTACGGCAACGCGGAACTCGCGATGCGCGAGGTCGACCGCGGCTGCCACATCTCCTGGGCGACGCTCGCCGGCATCGGCCGCATCGAGTCCAACCACGGCCAGTACGGCGGAGCGGTCCTCGGCGCGGACGGCCGCCCGTCGAAGCCGATCATCGGCGTCCCGCTCGACGGTTCCTCCGGCGTCCGCGCGATCAGCGACACCGACGGCGGCCAGCTCGACGGCGACCCGGTCGCCGACCGCGCGGTCGGCCCCATGCAGTTCATCCCGAGCACCTGGCGGAAATGGGCGTCCGACGCCACCGGCGACGGCCGCGCCGACCCGCAGCAAATCGACGACGCCGCCCTCACCGCCGCCCGCTACCTGTGCGCGGGCGGCCGCGACATGGCCAGCCCGGCGGGATGGTGGGCGGGGATCCTGTCGTACAACAACTCGACGGAGTACGCGCAGAAGGTCTTCGGCCTGGCCGACGGTTACGCGAAGGCGGCGCAAAAGGTGCAAGCGGGCTGACCGCTCGCCACCCTCCCGGCCTGCTTCTCCGACCCAAGTCCGTGAGGGGAACCTTCACGGACTTGGATTCCCGCCCAGCTCCTCGCCTCCGGCCCGCTCGACCGCCCAAGCGAGGTCGGCTCAGCAGTTCGCTCGCCCTGCCGACGAGCCGGGTGCGCGATGCCGAGGTCCGTGAAGGGCTCCTTGAGGGAATCAGATTCCCTCAAGGAGCCCTTCACGGACTTCCGCGGGAGGGAGGGCATGTGACCCGTCTTGCCAGCCGGTGTCCCGAACCGCTCTGGCGGGCATCGCGACGGCGAGCCTCCGCACACCGCGCACCCGGGAAAGCCCCAATGCGGCATTGGGTGCGCTGGACGCACCGAATGTGGCGTTCGGTGCGTGGCATGCACCGAATGTGGCATTGGGGGCGTTTGCCCGAGCTGAGAGTCCGGGCAAAGCAGCGAAGCCGTCCCGGCGCGAGCAGTGCTCGAGGGATCCGTCCGAAGCCGGCTTCGGCACCTCAGCCGCGGCGAATCGGCCGGCGAGTGCCGGGTGGGGCCCCGGTCACGACCTCGCCGCCTCTCAGCAACGCTTCCTCGCGCCAGTGCTAGCGTCGATACCGTGCCTGCAGATCCCGGCCCGGCCGTGTCCCCGCTCGGGCGCCGGCTCATGATCGTCGCCACGAGCGTCGTGAGCCTGGCGTTGTGCTGCGGGCTGGCCTGGTGGCAGTGGGACCGGTTCACGTCCGCCACCGGCACCTTCCAGAACCTCGGCTACGTGCTGCAATGGCCGCTTTTCGGGCTCTTCCCCGCGTTCATGTTCTGGCGCATCAAGAAGCTGCGCGAACGCGAGGAGGAAGCCGCGGGCCAGGCCGGGCGGACAGCACCGGAGCCGGTTCGCGTGCCCGCTCCGCGACCGGCCGCGGCTCCCGTCGAAGAAGACGACGAACTCGCCGCCTACAACCGCTACCTGCGCGAGCTCAACGCCCGCGACCAGCAGTCCTGAACGCCCGCGGAAATGAGGACGCTCCCATGACGACCAGCACCGACGGTGCCGCCCCGACCCGCCAGTCGAAGGTGTCCGGCTCGCTGACCCGGTTCCGCGCCAGCGCGTACGTGACCGGCGTCGGCCTGCTCGCCCTCTGCGCCACCATGATCATCGAGTACGGCTTCGGCAACGCGACGCCCGCGCAGGTGTACTCGCCGATCCACGGCGTGCTCTACATGATCTACCTGGTGCTCACCATCGACCTCGCGATCAAGGCCCGCTGGTCGATCAAGAGCACCGTCCTGGTGCTGCTGGCCGGGTGCGTCCCGTTCGTGTCGTTCGTCGTCGAACGCCGGGTGACCCACCGCGTGCAGGCCGGGCGCGACGTCTTCTGAGCAGTAAAAAAACCGCGGCGCCCGGAAGTTCGGGTGCCGCGGTTTTTTCGTGCTCGGCGGGTCAGGAGCCGAAGCCGATGCCGGTCAGCGACCGGACCTCCATCTCCGCGTGCTTGGCCGGGTCGCCCTTCGAGCGGCCGACGAACGTGCCGATCGCGCCGCACAGGAACGATACCGGGATCGACACCAGGCCCGGGTTCTTCAGCGGGAACCAGTGGAAGTCGACGCTCGGGAAGATCGAGTCCGGCGCACCCGACACCACCGGCGAGAACAGCACCAGCACGACGCACGCGATGAGCCCGCCGTAGATGCTCCACAGAGTCCCGGTGGTGTTGAACCGCTTCCAGAACAGCGAGTACAGCAGCGTCGACAGGTTCGCCGACGCCGCCACCGCGAGCGCGAGCGCCACGAGGAACGCGATGTTCTGTCCGTTGGCGAGGATGCCGCCGACGATGGCGAACACGCCGATCACGACCGCGGTCAGCCGGGCGACCCGGACCTCGTCCTCCGGCTCCGCCTTGCCGCGCTTGATGACGTTCGCGTAGACGTCGTGCGCGAACGAGGCGGACGCGGTCAGCGTCAGCCCGGCCACCACGGCGAGGATCGTCGCGAACGCGACCGCCGAGATGATGCCGAGCAGCACCGTCCCGCCCACGTGCAGGGCCAGCAGCGGCGCGGCCGAGTTCTCGCCGCCGGGCGCGGCCTTGATCTCGTCCGGTCCGACGATCGCCGCCGCGCCGAAGCCGATCACCAGCGTGCACAGGTAGAACACGAACATGCACGCGGTCGCCCACACCACCGAGCGGCGCGCCTCGCGGGCGTTCGGCACGGTGTAGAAGCGCATCAGCACGTGCGGCAGCGAAGCGACGCCGAGCACCAGTGCCAGCGACAGCGACACGAAGTCGAGCTTCGTGGTCCCGTTCTTGCCGTAGGAGCCGCCGGGGGAGAGCAGGTCCTTGCCCATCGGGCTGTGGTCGGTGGCCGCGCGCAGCAGGCTCGAGAAGTTGAAGCCGTACTTGCCCATCAGGAACACGGTGATCAGCGAGGCCGCGGTGAGCAGGATGGTGGCCTTGATGATCTGCACCCAGGTGGTGCCCTTCATGCCGCCGAGCAGCACGTAGGAGATCATCACCAGCCCGACCACGGTGATCACCAGCGCCTGGCCCCACTTGGAGTGGACGTCCAGCAGCAGCGCGACCAGGCCGCCCGCGCCCGCCATCTGCGCGAGCATGTAGAAGAAGGAGATCACCAGCGTCGACGTGGCCGACGCGGCGCGCACCGGACGCTGCTTCATCCGGAAGCTGAGCACGTCGCCCATGGTGAAGCGGCCGGTGTTGCGCAGCAGCTCCGCGAGCAGCAGCAGGTCGACGAGCCACGCGACGAGGAAGCCGATGGAGTAGAGGAAGCCGTCGTAGCCGTTGATCGCGATCGCGCCGGCGATGCCGAGGAACGAGGCCGCGGACAGGAAGTCGCCGGAGAGCGCGACGCCGTTCTGCCGTCCGGTGAAGGCGCTGTCGGCGGTGTAGTAGCCCGACGTGGACGAGCGGCGGTTGCCCGCGCGGTAGACCACGAACAGGGTGATCGCGACGAACAGCGCGAACACCCCGGTGTTGATCAACGGGTTGCTCGCCGAAGCTCCTTCGGCGAGCGACGTGGTGGTCGCGAGGGTCACTGAGGGGTTCCTTCCGTGACGGCGTTCTGCGCGCGGATCTCGGCGGCGCGCGGATCCATCTCGCGGTCGGCGAAGCGGACGTACAGCGCGGTGATAGCCGCGGTGGTGACGAACTGGCCGAGGCCGAGCAGCATGCCGACGTTGACCAGGCCGAAGACCGGCGTGCTCATGAAGTCGCTCGCGTAGGCGGCGAGCACGACGTAGACGAGGTACCAGACGAAGAACCCGACGCTCATCGGGAACACGAACCGGCGGAAGCGGCTGCGCAGCGAGCGGAACTGGGGGCTGCGCTGGATCTGCTCGTAGTCCGGGCCGCGCTTGCGGCGCCTGCCGCTTGGGGCGGCGTCGCCTCCTTCGCGGTCGAACAGCGCGGGCATCTGACCGGTGTCCTCGGCCGAGGCGGCCGGTCCGGTGGTGCGCGCGACGTTGTGCATGGCTGCCTCCGGCAACTTGCGCGGTGGATGGCGCCGGGCGGCGTTCGAGAAAGCGCCCGGATCGCCCTTGCGGACTGGGAGGCGGCCATAGTAACGACGCCGCCGGAACGCGGAAAAAGCCGGTTCGCGAGGGCACCGGAAATTCCTTTTCGCCCGGGAAATAGCGCGAAACGGCGCGTCCGGGCAGATCACAGGCTGATCACTCGGAATAGTGAGCACCCGTGTCACGGGGAGTTGCCGAGAGTGGTCCGGGTTGCGGCAGATGGCGGAGTGACGGGCCGGTCAAGATCCAATACGGTGACCGGTCGTAGCCGCCGGGCGGGGCGGCCGCTCCGCTTCGGCGGGCAGGTCCGCGGCCGGGCGGGGATTCCCAGGCAGGGAAGGGAGGCTGGCAAAAATCACCGGGTCGAGCGGCGCGTCGCTGCATCTCCACAACATCGGGTTCAACTTCGGGGCGCACCCACTCGATGGGGGCACGGAGCGTAGTCCCATCGAGGGTGTCGCTTACCCTGTGTGGGCTAATCGGGTGACGGCCGGACGCCGAGGCCGAGAGCACCGGGTAACCGGAATTCCCGCGGCGGGCGATCGTGTGCGAATCCGCGGCTCCGAGTTCGTGCGGTTCGACTATTTTCCCAGGTCAGCCCCCCGATGCGGAACGCAATAACGCAGGCGGCGATTGGTGTACGATTCTTTGGCCCCAGCCGCCCGCAGCGATCGATAGGCGCAGACAAGTTGATCTCGACCACCGCCGTGCAGTCCGCAAGTTGCGTCGTGCACGTGCATAGTCCCGGGAAGCCGATCGTCTCCCGGACCGGTGAAGGATCGGCCGAGTCGTGCCCGCCACCGGTCGGACGCGCGGGCAGACGGACCGCGGGGCTCCGCCCCGGGAGCGCATCGCGCACCGGGAGCGGACAGAACCGCGGGAACCGCCGACGGGCCGCCACGACGCCGGACAGGGAGTCACTTTCGTGACCGTTGCAGGAGAAGGCCAAGTGCCTGTGGAGAAGCTGCTCGGCCGCCCGCCCAAGCGGCCGCGCTCGTCGTCGGGCTGGCGGGCGGCGTTGCGCTGGCGGGACTGGAGCCTGCCGGTCAAGCTGTCCGCGGTCACGATCGTCCCCATCGTGCTCGCGCTCGTCCTCGGCATCACCGCCATCGCGGGCCAGGTCTCGCGCTCGAGCGACTACCAGCGGATCGACCGGCTCGTCGCGCTGAGCACCCAGCTGCGCGCGCTCACCGACGGGCTGCAGCGCGAACGCACGCAGACCGCCTCCCAGCTCATCGCGGGCACCTCGGGCGTCACCCCCGAACTGAAGGCCGCCCGCGCGGCCACCGACGCGGCGGTCGCGCCGTTCACCGAGGCGGCCGCCCGGGTCGGGGCCGACGGCTCGAGCGTGTCCGGCGCGGTGAACTCGGCGACCGCGCAGGTCAACGAGATCGCGGTGATCCGCCAGCAGGTCGGGGCCGGCCTGCTGAACGCGGCCGAGGCCGTCGGCGACTACAACGCCGTCACCAGCGCGCTGATCGGCGCCGACACCGCGGTGTCGGCGGGCGCGAGCGCCGACGCGCTCGGCAGCACCCCGAGCGCGCTGCACGACCTCGAAGCCGCCAAAGAACAGGTGTCGGTCACCCAGTCCCTGGTGGGCTACGGCATCTCCGCCGGCACGCTCACCCCGCAGCAGCTGAGCGACGTGCGCGACGCGGAGCTGCGTTTCGACGACCGCGTCGCCGACTTCAACGCCGCCGCCACCGCGCCGCAGCGTCTCGACTTCGAGAGCACGCTCAAGCCGGACACCTCTTATGACCGCAAGCGGATGCTCGGCACCGTGCTCGGCGGGCAGGGCGTCTCCACCGACGACGCGCTCAAGCGGATTTCGCCGCAAGAGTGGAACAACGCCTCGAACGCGGTGGTCTCGCAGCTGGCCGAGGTCTCCGGCCGGATGAGCACCGACCTCACCGCGGCGTCGTCCTCGCTCGTCGAGGACGCCGGCAGCAGCGCCGGTCTGCTGGCCGTGCTGCTGTTCGCGGCGCTCGCCGCCGCCGCCGCGGTCGTGTTCGTCATCGCCCGCCAGCTGCTGCGGTCGCTGAAGGTGCTGCGCCGCAGCGCGCTGGACGTCGCGGAGAAGGACCTGCCCGAGGCGGTCCGCAACATCCAGGAGGGCCGCGCGCAGAGCGTCGAGGTCGAGCCGGTGCCGGTCCAGGTGCAGGACGAGGTCGGCGAGGTCGCGCGGGCGTTCGAGAAGGTGCACAGCCAGGCGCTGCGGCTCGCGACCGAACAGGCCGCGATGCGCGCCGGCTACTCCAGCGTGTTCGTCAACCTGTCGCGGCGCAGCCAGAGCCTCGTGCAGCGGCAGCTGCAGCTGATCGAGCGGCTGGAGCGCGACGAGGAAGACGCCGACCAGCTCGCCACGCTGTTCCAGCTGGACCACCTCGCCACCCGGATGCGGCGCAACAACGAGAACCTGATGGTCCTCTCCGGCGCCGAGCCGGGCCGCCGTTCCGGCCAGCCGGTCGCCACGCACGACGTGCTGCGCGCCGCGGTGTCGGAAATCGAGCAGTACCAGCGGGTTTCGGTGCAGCACCCGCCCGCGGTGAAGATCGTCGGGTTCGCCGCGAGCGACGTCCAGCGCCTCATCGCTGAGCTGCTGGACAACGCGACCGCGTTCTCCGCGCCGGAAACCCAGGTGACGGTCGCGACGCGGCTCGCCGAGGACGGTTCGCTCAACGTCGACATCCTCGACAAGGGCATCGGCATGAACGAGTACGAGGTGGTGGAGGCCAACGGCAGGCTCACCGACTCGGGCTCGGTCGACCTCGCGACCTCGCGCCGGATGGGCCTGTTCGTGGTCGGCCGCCTCGCCGGGCGCCACCGCATCGGCGTTTCGCTGCACGGCGGCAAGGACATCGTCGGCGTGCGGGCCACCGTGGTCGTGCCGCCGGAGCTGGTGATGACCGGCCTGGCCACCGTGCCGGGCGACCGGTCCGAACCCGGCCAGCTGCCCGGGCCCAAGGCGAGCCTCGCCGCGCCGCCCGTCGCGCCGGGCGGGCTGCCCCGGCGCCAGCGTTCGACCAACGGGTCGGCCGTGCCGGGTCTCGTTCCGCAGCAGGGAAGCAACTCCGAGGAAACCCAGCGCTGGCCGTCGGCAGGCGATCTCGCGGGCTTCTCCGGGGACAAGGTCGCGCGTCCGCCGTCCGACCTCGAGGTGTCCGGCACCGCGCTGTTCAGCCCGATCCCGCGCGACGACGACACGCCCGCCCCGCCGCCGCCCGCGCCGAAGCTGCCGCAGACCGTCGACGTCCCGCCGCCGCGTCCCGAACCGGAACCGGCCGCGGAAACCCGCGACGAGCGCGACGGCGAACTGCCCTCGGGCAAGGACCTCTTCTCCGCGGCCAACGCGACGACGCTGAGCGACTGGTGGAACCAGGCCGCGCAGCAGGTGCCGGAGGTCCCGCCGCCGTCCGCGGCCGAGACGACGATCGAGAACACGCCGATCTTCGACGAGATGCTGTCGGCCTGGTTCCGTTCGCCCGCACAGCCCCCGCCCGCCGCCGCTCCGGCCGCTTCGCCCGCTTCGTCGGCGCCGGGCAAGTCCGCCGCGGAACCGGAAGCGGACGAGGAACAGCAGCAGCGCAACTGGGATTTCGCGAGCGACGAAAACTGGCGGACAGTGCAGGCACTGTCCCAAGTGGAGCCGAACTCGTTCACCAAGTCGGGCCTGCCCCGGCGCCGCCGCGGCGAACAGCTCATGCCGGGCAGCGCCGCGCCGGAACCGGCGGTGCCCCCGGCGGAAGCGCCGGGCAAGGGTCTCCTGGACCTCCCGGTCCGCGACCCGGCGGACGTGCGGGGGCGGCTGAACAGCTTCCAGCGCGGCGTCACGCGGGGTCGGCAGGAAGTTCGCGGGACGGAGCCGGAAAGCACTGGCGGCACCGCGGATTCCGGTACCACCGGTGTCGCGGACGCCACGAGCGCCACGACGTCGCCGGAGCGGGCTCGCGCCCACGACGCGGCGACCCGGCGTCGGCAGACGGTCGCGGGCGCGTTCGGCGTTCCCGCGGACCAGAACCGTCCCGGCGGGATGCCGCAGCGCACCCCGGGTTCGGCCGGTTCCTTCGGCGGCCAGCCGGGATCCGGCGAGACGGACGCGCCCGCCGGCTTCGGCGGACGGCCCGCGGACGCGGACTCGCCGGACGAGACGGCTCCCGTCCCGGCCGTGCCCCCCGCGTTCGACCCGGACGGCGGATGGCCGCGCCAGTCCGCCGCCGAGCGCACGGAACTGCCCGCGCCGCAACCGAACCGGGGCGTCCGGCCGGACAAGCCGGACAACCTGCCGACCCGCCGCAAGGGCGCGAGCAGCCTCCCGCCCGCTCCGCCGACCGCCGACCCGAACCAGGTCCCGGCGGCAGTCGCCGGGCTCGAAGCGGCGGTCTCCGGCACGGGACAGACTCCCGCGTCGCAGGCGGCGCAGGCTTCGGCGAACGGCCAGACCGCGGCGCCGGAGAAGACGGACGCCGCTTCGGCGAACGGACAGGCATCGGCACCGCCTGCTTCGCCGCAGGGCACGGAGCAGACCTCGCTGTGGGGCACGCCCGCGGAGAACCCGGTGCCGGGCAAGGCTTCGCCGCTGACGACGTGGCGCAGCGCCACGCAGTCCCCGGCCGCCGCGCCGGGACAGCCGACGGAGAACGCGGCGCAGTCCGGCCCGACGGCGGACCAGGCTCCGGCGACTCCCGCCGCTTCGGCTCCGGCTTCGGCGCAGGGGCTGGCCGGCGGACTGGGGCAGACCCGGGTGCCGGGCCAGAACCTTCCGGCACAGTCCGGAACGCCTGGACAGACCGCGTCGCCGAGCCAGGCGGGAACGTCCGGACCGACCGCGTCGCCGAGCCAGTCCGGAATGCCGAGCCAGGCCGGGACTCCGGCACAGGCTGGGACTCCGGGACAGGCTCCGGCCAAGACCGGGCTCTGGGGTCAGCCGCTGGTGCCGGGACAGGCTCCGTCGCGGCAGTCCTCCGCCGGGCAGGACGCCCCGCAGGCGCCCTCGGTGCCTTCTGGGCCAGCCGGTTCCGACGGTTCGGCGAGTCCCGCCCCAGATCCTGCCGAAGCTACCGCTGAGTGGAACTTCGGTTCCGACGAAGGGTGGCGGACAGTCCAGTCGGTGTCCCAGTCGACGCCCGCTTCCTTCACTTCGGCAGGATTGCCTCGGCGCCGCCGGGGCGAACAACTGCTTCCCGGCAGCGCACCGCCGCCCGCCGGGTCGGCGAGCCCCCGTCCGTCCCGCGACGCGCACGACGTGCGCGGTCGCCTGAGCAGTTTCCAGCAGGGGATCCAGCGCGGCAGGCACCGCACCGCGCAGGCCGCTGAGACGAACCACGAAACATTGGAGGGTGAATGACCTCGCCGAATGCGGCCCAGCCGCAGCAGAACCAGTTCGGCTGGCTGGTGAACGACTTCGCCGACCGCGTCCCGGGCGTCGCGCACGCGGTCGTCGTGTCGGCCGACGGTCTCCTGCTGACGGCCTCCAACCGGCTGCCGCTCGACCGCGCCGACCAGCTCGCCGCCGTGGCGTCCGGGCTCGTCAGCCTCACCCAGGGCGCCGCCCGGTGCTTCGAGGCAGGCTCGGTGCGCGAGACCGTCGTCGAGATGGAACTCGGCATCATGGTGCTGATGTCCATCAGCGACGGCTCCTGCCTGGCGATCCTCGCCGCGCCCAACTGCGACATCGGGCAGGTCGCCTACGAGATGACCATGCTCGTCGACCGCGTCGGCCAGATCCTGACCCCCGAGCTGCGCGCGCAGCTGCAGGGCGCCGGGGGCTCGCTGATCGGCGAACCGGTGGGATGATGGCGCGATGAGCCAGGGGTCCGGATTGTTCGGCGAAGAGCCCGGTACCGGCGGCGAGCCCCCGCGCGGGGAGGAGCCCGCCGCCGGGGACGACGGCACGTTCGCCGACGTCCTCAACGGGTTCAGCCTTGATTCGGGCCGCTCGCGCAGAAAACGGAAGAAGAGCGGCAAAGAAACGAAGGAATCCCAGTCCCCAGCGCCGCCCGCCGCGGGAGCGCACGCGGCAGCGGACCCGCCGCCGGCCCCTGTGCCGCCGGCCGACCAAGGAGATGGTGTGACCTCTCTCGTCTCTCCACCGGGCAGTACGGACTCCGACGGCCCCAGACCAGGCGGGCTCTTCGACCCGGGACCGCCGAGCGGCGAGTTCTCGATGCCGTCGGCGATCGTCCGCCCCGAGCGCCACGATCGGGTGGACCCGGCCGAGGAGACGTCGATCGTGCGCCCGTACGCTCTCACCGGCGGGCGCACCCGGGCGAACTACGCGCTCGAACTGGAGACCCTGATCTCCACCAAAGACCATGTCGCCGCGGGGGGCTTCCCCCAGGCGGCGGCGGAACAGATCGAGAGCATCTCGATCATGGAATCGTGCCGGACCCCGCGTTCGGTGGCGGAGATCGCCGCGGTGCTGTCAGTGCCGCTGGGGGTGGCACGGGTGCTGATCAGCGACGCGGCCGACGCCGGCCTCGTCACCGTGCACCGGACGATCTCGGGCCAGGACGGCGCCGAAGCACACTTGATGTTGATGGAAAGGGTTTTGAGTGGACTCCGTCGGCTTTAAGGCACCGCGGGAAACCGCGCCCCCGACCATGACATCGGCGAAGATCGTGGTGGCGGGCGGCTTCGGAGCGGGCAAGACGACCTTCGTGGGTTCGGTGTCGGAAATCGTTCCGCTCACCACCGAGGCGATGATGACCGACGCCAGCCGCGGCATCGACAACCTCGACCAGACCCCGTACAAGACCACCACCACGGTCGCCATGGACTTCGGCCGCGTCTCGCTCGACGCGGACCTGATCCTCTACCTGTTCGGCACGCCCGGCCAGCAGCGGTTCTGGTTCATGTGGGACGACCTGGTGCGCGGTGCGATCGGGGCGGTCGTGCTCGCGGACACTCGGCGGTTGGCGGATTCGTTCGCGCCGATCGACTTTTTCGAGGATCGCGGGTTGCCGTACATCGTTGGCGTGAACACGTTTGATGGAGTGCTGGAGCACGACATCAATGATGTGCGCGAGGCGTTGTCTATTGATTCGAGTATCCCGATTGTGCGGTGTGATGCACGGGAGCGGGAATCTACTAAGCAGACGCTGATCACGTTGGTTGAGTATGCGATGCGGCAGTGGATCGCGCTTAGGGCGGCTAAGGCGCATCAGTAGTTAGTCGGGGCTGGGTCGGTGGGTTGGCTCGGCAGGCTGTGTTTGATGGCGCCGACTTCGTCGTCGCGGCGGGATCGCCTTTAAGTCGGCGTGCGGAGGGGCAGTGCACCCGGCCCTGGGGGGCCGTGCGCACTGCCCCTCCGCACGCCGACGCGATCCCGCGTTGTGGTCGGGTTTGGGGTCAGCGCTTCGTGTGGTGGCGTAGTAGGGCGACGGTGTTGTCGAGGGTGCGGGTTTCGACCAGTTGCAATTGCGCGCGGGTGGTGCCTTCGGCGAAGGGGCGTTTGTCGCCGCCCAGGATTACTGGGTGGATGCAGACCTGGTACTCGTCGATGAGGCCTCGGCGGCCTAGTTCTGCGGCTAGGGCGTAGCCGCCCATGAGGACTATGTCGCCGTTTGTGGTGGCTTTGTGTTTGGCGACTTCTTCGGTCAGGTCGCCGTTGGCGACTGTGGTGTTCCAGTCGGCGCTGGACAGGGTGCGGGAGAAGACCAGTTTCGGTTTTTCCCGCCAGATCGGGGCGAAGGCCAGGTCGTGGGGGTGGGTCGAGATGGACTCCACGTCGGGCCAGTAGCTTGACATCAATTCCCATACGCGGCGGCCGTAGGCGAATACTCCGGCGCGTTTTGACAGGTCGTTCGCGTAGTCCGAGAGTTCTGGGCCCATTTGGGGCCAGTCGAATTCTCCGGCGGGGCCTTCGATACAGCCGTCCAGTGAGGTGTGGACTAGGTAGACCAGGTCGGCCATGGCGGGCTCGCTTCCTTGATGAGTGGTGGTCACCAGGAGGTCGGAGTCGTCATGGCCGACTGGACATCAAGCGCGCGGGAAAGTTTCAGTATTCGTCGTGGCGGCGCCACCAGCTGCTGGGGGCGTCGGTGCCGCGGGACTCTTCTTCCCAGGCCTCTTGGCGGCCGAACGGGGTGACGTCCAGGTACCGCAGCGTGCTGATGAACTGGTCGCCGCCGCGGCCGTCGGTGAAGTAGGTGCGGTAGACGTCGTCGCCGTCGCGGAGGAAGACGCTCACGCCGAAGCCGCTGTCGATGCCGCAGTCTGCTGGGAAATCCGTGCCTGCCGCGGAAACCCAGGGGATTGTCCAGCCCATCTTGGACCAGTACCGGTCGATCTCCGGTGCGGTTGCGGGGGCTACGACCTTGAGGGTTACGTCGCGGGCGTTCAGGTGGGCTGGGTGGGCCATGTTGTCGACCAGCAGCGAGCATCCGGGGCAGCCCACTTCGTCGCCGGGGTACAGCATGAAGTGGTAGACGATCAGCTGGCGGCGGTCGTCGAACAGGTCGAGCAGGGTTTGGGTGCCGTTCGGGGCGGTGAATGCGTACTGCTTCGGGAATTGGACCATGGGCATTCGGCGGCGTTCGGCGGCCAGCCGGTCGGCTGCGCGGGTGTGTTCTTTTTCCTTGCGCAGCAAGGATTCGCGGGCGGTGGCCCATTCTTCCGGGGAGACGACGCGGGGGAGTGCGGTGGTCATTTCATTTCCTCCAGGGTGCGGGTGAGATCTTCGAAACCGGATTGCCAGCCGTCGAGGTGGCCGTCGCGCTCGGCCGTATTCGGGAACGGGGCTTGGTGGAACGTCATCGAGGTTTTGCCTGCCAGCTCGGCCAGATCGATGGTCACGACCGTTTCGCCGACTTCGTCTTCCTGGTGCTGCCAGCGGAACGTGAACACGAGCCGGGACGGGGCCGCGACTTCGCGGTAGACGCCTGACACCCGGCGGTCGACGTCATGCTCGGTGCTGGTGAGCCGGCTGTGCCAGGTGCCGCCGGGGCGCGGGTCTGTGCTGGTCTCGGACGCGACGAAGCCGTGCGGGCCGAACCAGCTCGCGAGGTGCGCCGGGTCGGTCCAGGCCCGGAACACCAGTTCTCGCGGGGCGTCGAAGACCCGCACGATGGTCAGCTCGCTCATTCAGTCCCCTCCTGAAGCTGCCGCAGGTGCTCGTCCAAGCGATCGAAGCCGGTTTCCCAGAAGTGGCGGTACTCGGCGACCCAGCCCGCGACGTCCGCCAGCGGTGCGGCTTCCAGGCGGCACGGGCGCCACTGCTTGGTGCGGCCACGGCTGATCAACCCGGCCTGCTCCAGCACTTTCAGGTGTTTCGACACGGCTTGCAGGCTCACCTCGAACGGCTCGGCCAGCTCGTTGACGGTGGCCTCGCCACGAGTCAGGCGGGCGAGGATCGCGCGGCGGGTCGGGTCCGCCAAAGCTGCGAAGGTGGTGCTCAGCTGGTCTGTCGGCATCGGTGCTCAATCACTTGGTTAATTAACTGATGGGTTGAATATAGCGCGCTCGTCAACCCTTGAGAGCCGGGTCACCTCGGGCTCGGGTTTCCAATAGTAGGAAGTCCTAGTAAATTGGGAGGATGAGCGGCAGCGACCTGTACCGTCCCGCGAACCCGGTCCGGTTCGTCACGGCATCCAGCTTGTTCGACGGCCACGACGCCTCGATCAACATCATGCGCCGGATCCTGCAGTCCCAGGGCGCGGAGGTGGTCCACCTCGGCCACAACCGCTCCGTCGACGAGGTGGCCACGGCCGCGATCGCCGAGGATGTCCAGGGCGTCGCCATCTCCGCCTATCAGGGCGGGCACGTCGAGTACTTCAGCTACCTCGTCGAGCTGCTGAACGAGCGCGGCGCGGGGCACATCAAGGTGTTCGGCGGCGGCGGTGGCGTCATCGTGCGCGAGGAGATCGACCTGCTGCATTCCCGTGGCGTGGCGCGGATCTTCTCGCCGGAGGACGGCTACGAGATGGGCCTGCCGGGCATGATCAACATGATGATCAAGGAGTGCGACAGCGACCTGTCCGCGCAGCCGCCCGCCTCGGTCGACAAGCTGCTCTCCGGCGACGTTCAGGCGCTGGCCCGGGTGATCACTCAGCTGCAGCGCGAAAACCTGCCCGAGGAATGGCTCTCGGCGATCAACGAGGCCGCTGGGCAGAAGCACGTGCCGGTTCTCGGCATCACCGGCACCGGCGGGTCCGGCAAGTCCTCGCTGACCGACGAGCTGATCCGCCGCTTCCGGCTCGACCAGGAAGACAAGCTGCGCATCGCGGTGCTCGCGGTGGACCCGTCGCGGCGCAAGGGCGGCGGCGCGCTGCTCGGCGACCGGATCCGGATGAACTGCCTCGACGGCTCGCCGGTGTACTTCCGATCGCTGGCCACTCGTACTACCAGCGGCGAGATTCCGGCCGGGCTGAGCGAATCGATTCTTGCTTGCAAGGCGGCCGGGTTCGACCTGGTGATCGTGGAGACGCCGGGCATCGGCCAGGGCGACGCGGGCATCGTCGACTACGTGGACGAATCGCTGTACGTGATGACGCCGGAGTTCGGCGCCGCGTCGCAGCTGGAGAAGATCGACATGCTCGACTTCGCCGACCTGGTCGCGATCAACAAGTTCGAGCGGCGCGGCGCCGAGGACGCGCGTCGCGACGTCGCGCGCCAGATGGTGCGCAACCGCGAGGCGTTCGGCTCCGCGCCCGAGGAAATGCCGGTGTACGGCACGAGCGCGGCGAAGTTCAACGACGACGGCGTGACCGCGCTGTACCAGCACCTGCGCGACATGCTCGCCGACCGCGGGCTGTCGGTGTCGGCCGGTACGCTGCCGGCGGTGTCGGGCAAGGTCTCGACGGACGCCAGCACGATCATCCCGGGCAACCGGGCGCGCTACCTCGCCGACATCTCCGAAACCGTGCGCGGGTACCACGAGAAGACCGAGAAGCAGGTCGCCGCGGTACGCAAGCACGAGCACCTGGCCGAGGCCAAGGCCGCGCTGTCCGAAGTGGACGCCAGCACGGACGCGCTGGACGGTCTCATCGCCGCCGCGGAGTCCGATGTGGACGGCGAGTCGACAAAGCTCCTCGAACGGTTCCAGGCGCTCGCCGCGGAATACCGGCAGGACGAGCTGGTGGTGAAGATCCGGGACAAGGAGCTGCACACCCAGCTGTGGCGGGAAACCCTGTCCGGCAACCGGATCCCGCGCGTCGCGCTGCCGCGTTACACCGAGTCCGGCGAGCTGCTTTCCTTCCTGCGCCGGGAAAACCTGCCCGGCTACTTCCCGTACACCGCGGGCGTGTTCCCGTTCAAGCGCGAGGGCGAGGACCCGGCGCGGATGTTCGCCGGCGAGGGCGACGCGTTCCGCACCAACCGCCGGTTCAAGCTGCTGTCGGCCGATTCCGAGGCCAAGCGGCTGTCGACGGCGTTCGACTCGGTCACGCTGTACGGCCACGACCCGGACACCCGCCCGGACATCTACGGCAAGGTCGGCACCTCCGGCGTCTCCATCGCGACCCTGGACGACATGAAGGCGCTCTACGACGGCTTCGACCTGACCGCGCCGAACACCTCGGTGTCGATGACGATCAACGGCCCCGCGCCGACGATCCTCGCGTTCTTCCTCAACACCGCGATCGACCAGAAGTTCGCCGCGTTCCGCGAGGAGCACGGGCGCGAGCCGTCCGAGGCCGAGGCCGCGCAGGTGCGCGAGTGGGCGCTGAAGAACGTCCGCGGCACCGTGCAGGCGGACATCCTCAAGGAAGACCAGGGCCAGAACACCTGCATCTTCTCCACCGAGTTCAGCCTCCGGATGATGGCCGACATCCAGGAATGGTTCATCCAGCACGGCGTGCGCAACTTCTACTCGGTGTCGATTTCCGGGTACCACATCGCCGAGGCCGGGGCGAACCCGATCTCGCAGCTGGCCTTCACGCTCGCCAACGGGTTCACCTACGTGGAGTCGTACCTGGCGCGCGGCATGGACATCGACGATTTCGCGCCGAACCTGTCGTTCTTCTTCTCCAACGGGATGGACGCGGAGTACTCGGTGCTCGGCCGGGTCGCGCGGCGGATCTGGGCCGTGGCGATGCGCGAGCGGTACGGCGCGAACGACCGGTCGCAGAAGCTCAAGTACCACGTGCAGACGTCCGGCCGGTCGCTGCACGCGCAGGAGATGAGCTTCAACGACATCCGCACGACGCTGCAGGCGTTGTGCGCGCTCTACGACAACGCGAACTCCTTGCACACCAACGCGTTCGACGAGGCGATCACCACGCCTTCGGAGTCTTCGGTGCGGCGTGCGATGGCCATTCAGATGATCATCAACAAGGAGTGGGGCCTGTCGAAGAACGAGAACCCGCTGCAGGGTTCGTTCGTGATCGACGAGCTGACCGACCTGGTCGAGGAGGCCGTGCTCACCGAGTTCGACCGGATCTCCGAACGCGGCGGCGTGCTCGGCGCGATGGAGACCGGCTATCAGCGCGGCCGGATCCAGGACGAATCGCTGCTGTACGAACGCAAGAAGCACGACGGTTCGCTGCCGATCATCGGCGTCAACACCTTCCGCAACCCGAAGGCGGGAGAGGACGACGTCGAGGTGGAGCTGGCCCGCGCGACTGAGGACGAGAAGCAGTCTCAGCTGCGCAGGCTCGCCGACTTCCAGCAGGGGCACCGCGAGGAGGCCCAGCAGGCGCTCAAGGCGCTGCGCGACGCGGCCACCCGCGGCGGCAACCTGTTCGACGTGCTGATGGATGCCGCGCGGGTGTGCTCGCTCGGTCAGATCACCGAGGCGTTCTTCGAGGTCGGCGGCCAGTACCGGCGCAACGTCTGAGCCGTCAGGCCCGGGTGGCGGCCAGCCGCCATACCGGGGCGAGGACCCGGCCCTGCTCGTCGACGTCGAGCGAGTCGAGCGCGGTCGGGTCCGGCGGTTCGCCCTCCGAAACGGCCGCGACCGCGGCGATCAAGCCCTCGCGGCTCATCGCGGTGGTGTAGACGGCGGGTTCGATCACGCTGATCGTCCAGCCGTTGCCGACCGTTTCGCGCAGATTCTGCTCAGTGATCCGGTACGGGATCGGGAAGTTCTCCGGTACCTCGTCGGAGAAGCAGAAGATGTTCAGCTGCGCGCCGGGCTTGGTCGCGCGCACGAGCGCCGCCACGTACTCGTGCCGCTGTTCCTCGTCGAGACAGTGGTAGAGCGCGCTGTCGAGGACCGCGTCGAAACGGCCTTCGTACCCTTCGAGCCGGGTTGCGTCCGCCTGGGCGAAAGTGATGTCCAGGCCGCGCTTCGCGGCGGTTTCGCGAGCCCGCCCGAGTGCGGTCGGCGCGCCGTCGAGACCGGTCACACGGTGTCCGCGAGACGCGAGGAACATCGCGTTTTCGCCGAGGCCGCAACCGATGTCGAGCACGTCGCCGTGGAATCCGCCGTCCGCTTCGAGCGCGACCACCGCGGGCTGCGGGCCCGCGATGTCCCACGGGATCTTCTCCCCGATCGGGGTCTTGCCTTGGTACATCTCCTCGAAGTCGACGTCCGTCACGTCCATCCGGAGCCTCCTATTCAACGGGTGATGATTTAACGCTAGCGGACGAGGCCGGTGATCTGTCAACAGCCCGCGGGAATACTTGCCCGTTCCCCGGAGTAGAAGGAGGCATGGATTTCGGCATCTCGACGTTCGTGACCGACGAAGGCATCCGGCCAGACGTGCTCGGCGAAGCGGCGGAGGAGCGCGGTTTCGCGTCGCTCTTCCTCGCGGAGCACTCGCACATCCCGGCGAGCCGCGAAACGCCGTACCCCAGCGGGGGCGAGCTGCCGCGGGTCTACTACCGCACGCTTGACCCGTTCGTGGCATTGACCGCGGCCGCGGTGAACACCTCGAACCTGGTGCTGGGCACCGGTGTCGTGCTGCTGATCCAGCGCGACATCATCCACACCGCGAAGGAGGTGGCCTCGCTCGACCTGATCTCGCGCGGCCGGTTCGCCTTCGGTGTCGGGGCCGGCTGGAACCGGGAGGAAATGGTCAACCACGGCACCGATCCGAAGACCCGGGGCGCGCTGCTGAACGAGCAGATCGCCGCGCTGAAGGCGATCTGGACGCAGGAGCAGGCCGAGTTCCACGGCAAGCACCTCGACTTCGACCCGATCTTCGCTTGGCCGAAGCCGGTGCAGACGCCGCATCCGCCGATCCTGGTCGGCGGCGCGAGCGACGCCGCGCTGAAGCGGCTGATCGAGCACGGCGACGGCTGGATCCCGAACCCCGCGGTGTCGCCGGACGAGGTGCGCCGCGTGCGCCAGCAGCTGGCCGACGCGGGCCGCGGGGACATGCCGTCGCAACTCTTCGGCGGACCGGCCGACGCGGACGCGATCAAGCAGTACGCCGACGCCGGGCTGGACCACTACGGGTTCATGCTGCCGACGCTGCCGGAGGCGGAAACGCTGGCGCTGCTGGACGAATACGCCCGCCTCGCCGCTGCTTTCCGGGCTGAGTGACGTTCCGTGAAGGGCTCCTTGAGGGAATCAGATTCCCTCAAGGAGCCCTTCACGGACGTTAGCGCGGCAGACCGAGCACGCGTTCGGCGGCGGCGGACAGCAGGACTTGTGTGGTGCCGCCCGCGATGGACAGGCAGCGGGTGAGCAGGAACTCTTGTGCCGCTTGGGTTTCCGTGGTCAGCTCCGGCGCGAGGTCGAGGGCGAACTCGGCGGTTTCCTGTCGATGCCGCACTCCGAGCAGCTTCGCGACGGACGATTCCGCACCCGGTCCGAGGCCGTCGAGCCGTCGTAGTGTCGCCCGCAGGTCGAGCACCGAGCACGCGCTGCCTTGGCCGATCAACGCGCCGAGCCGGTCGCGGTCCACGTCCTCCGGCGCCGATTCCAGCAGCGCTTCCACGTTCTCGCCGACCGCCGAACCGCGGCCCAGTGCGACGCGTTCGTTCGCCAGTGTCGTGCGCGCCAGCTTCCAGCCCGCGCCGGGTTCGCCGACGACGTCCGCGTCCGGAACGAAGACGTCGTCCAGGAAGACTTCGTTGAACACGCTCCGCCCGGTGATCTCGCGCAGCGGCCGCGTCGTGATCCCCTCGGCGCGCATGTCGACCAGGAAGTACGTGATTCCCTTGTGTTTCGGCACCTCCGGGTCGGTGCGCGCGAGGCAGATCGCCCAATCGGCCTCGTGCGCGAGCGACGTCCACACCTTCTGCCCGGTCAGCAGCCAGCCGCCGTCGGTCCGGCGCGCCACGGTGCGCAGCGACGCGAGATCCGAGCCGGCACCAGGTTCGGAGAACAGCTGACACCACGTCACCTCGCCGCGCAGTGTCGGCTTGGCGAAGCGTTCGCGCTGGTCGTCGGTGCCGTGCGCGAGAATCGTCGGCACCGCCCAGCCACCGATCACCATGTCCGGCCGACGGACATCAGCCGCCGTCAGCGCGGCGTCGATCCGCAGTTGCGTCGCCGCGTCGGCGCCCATGCCGTACGGCTGGGGCCAGTGCGGGGCCAGCAAACCCGAGTCCGCAAGCGCGGTGCGCCGGTTTTCCTCTGGCAGAGCTGCGATTTCGGCGACCAGCCGGGTCACCTCGGCGTCCTCGCCGACGTTCACCCCGAGCGTCCGCCGCTTCCCGGCCAATGCCAGGTCCGCGGCCTGCTTCCGCCACTGCTGCGAACCGCCGAGCCACTGTCGCAAGGCCAACGCGCGCCGCAGGTACAGGTGCGCCTCGTGCTCCCACGTGAACCCGATTCCACCGAGTACCTGGATGCAGTCCTTCGCGTTCTCGACGGCAGCGTCCAAGGCCACCGCCGCGGCGCTCGCGACGGCCAGCGGATCGCCGACCGACGAAGCCGCGTCCCAAGCCAGCGCTTCGGCGGCTTCGGTGCGGCACAACATCTCCGCGCAGAGGTGTTTCACTGCCTGGAAAGCGCCGATCACCTGTCCGAACTGTTCCCGGACCTTGGCGTACTCGACGGCGGTCGTCAGGCACCAGCGCGCGACGCCCGCCGCCTCCGCGACCGCGAGCGTTGCCGCGAGATCGCGGACGTCCGGCAGGTCGAGAACCTCGCCCGGCAGGTCGGGCTTGACGCGGCCCAGCGATCGGGAGAAGTCGAAGGGAGCCAACGGTTCCACTGCGGTCCCAGGCGGGACCAGGACGTACTGCTCGCCCCGGCGCGCGAGCAACCACGACCCGGTGTCCGCGCCGGGTACGGTCGCTGATTCGTCCAGTTGCACCGCGACCCGCGCGGTCCCGTCGGCGATCTCGGCGGCGAGTTCCTTGGAATGCCCGGCAAGCAGGAGCCCGGCCAGCGCGGTGCTCAGCAGCGGCCCCGGCACCAGCGCTTCCGCCGCGGCGGCGAGCCCGGCCGCGAGATCCGCGACAGTCCCGTCCGCCCCGTTCACCGACGCGGGCAGCGCGATGCCGGTGAGGCCGAGCGCGGCGAACCCGTCCGGCAGACCGGCTCCAGTGGTTTCGGCCGCGCGCACGGCGGCGACCGGATCGTGTGCCGCGGCCCAGGCCTGCACGGCGGCAGCGAGCGCGGTTTGTTCCTCGGTGAGCGCGACCGGCATCGGTCTCCTCCTCGCGGGGTACAGAGCTACTGGCGAGTGTAGAACGTGTTACAGTTTTTCCGCCAGGCGGTCGAGAGTTGAACCTTTCTCCAGGGCAGGTACGCTTAGCCGGAAACTGGAACGAGTTCCGCAAAGACAGAGGGGATTGCGATGCCGGGGAAGGCGAAGACGCCGGCGGCGAAAACGCGGGCGAACGGCCTCGGCGCGATGGGCGAGGAACTGGGCTCCGCTGCCCAGCGGGACCGCCGCCGCCGCATCATCGACGCGACGCTCTCGCTGGCCTCCAAGGGCGGCTACGACGCGGTGCAGATGCGCGCGGTCGCGGAGAAGGCCGACGTCGCGCTGGGCACGCTGTACCGGTATTTCCCGTCGAAGATTCACCTGCTCGTGTCGGGTCTGGCGCAGCAGTTCGAGGCCGCGCACGAGAAAATCCAGCGCAGCGCGATCCCCGGCGAAACCCCCGCCGAGCGGCTGATGTTCGTCCTGGGCCGCAACACCCGCCTGATGCAGCGCGATCCGCACCTCACCGAGGCGATGGTGCGCGCGTTCATGTTCGCCGACACGTCCGCGGCCGCCGAGGTCGAACTGGTCGGCCGCTTGATGGAGGACATGTTCGCGAGCGCGATGGGCATCGACGACCCGACCGAAGCGGACCGCGACATCTTCCACGTGGTAGCCGACGTCTGGATGGCGAACCTGGTCGCGTGGGTGACCCGCCGCGCCTCCGCCGCGGACGTCGCGAGCCGCCTGGAACTCTCCGTCCACCTGCTCCTGGACAAGTAGCCGTTCGTGAGGGGAACCCTGAGGGACTCAGAGTCCCTCAGGGTTCCCCTCACGAACCTTCCGGCTCCCGTCCGACCAGAGCCTGCCGCCGGTGCGCCCCAATGCCACATTGGGTGCGTCAGACGCACCGAACGCCACATTGGGTGCGTCGCATGCACCCAATGCCACATTGGGGCGCAAGCCCCACCCATCATCCAACCGCGCCGCTGCACCCAACGATCGAGGCACCCGGCCCCTCCCCCAACCCCGATACGAAGCCTCCCTGCGGTCTGGGGGTGCTTGTCAAGGCATCTTTCCCGCCTTGACAAGCACCCCCAGACCGTCAGCACAATCAAGCTTCGGGGTGCCCCACGCAACCACCACGGCAAGGTCGCCGCCAGGCGACGAGCAGAATTGTCGGACCCAACCGTTACCGTGCCCAAGTGGAGTTCGACCAGACCACCCAAGCCACCTACCTCCCCTCGGATCCCCCGCGAGAGGGAGTTCTGGCGCTGTGGGGCGACGAGATCGAGGGCGACACCCCGATCCAGCTCGTCCTGCCCGGCGGCGGAAAATTCGCCCGCACCGAGGTAGTAGCGCGGCTGATCCCGCTGGCAACCGCCATCCCGAGGCTGCTCGTCGTGCCGGACGACACCAGCCCGGCGCTGGCAGCATGGTCGGCAGTAGTCAACGCGGGAGTGAATCTCGTAGCACGCGGCCGGTTGCGCCCGGCGTCCACCCCGAGCGGCCTGGGCACCTGGCGAGTAGGCCCACTAGACGCCGCCGACGAGGAACTCCTGCGCGGGCTAGCGGCCGCGCTGCCGCCCGAAGCACATGCGCTGCCGCTGTCCGGCGTCAAGCGAATCCGGCTGCACTCGCCGGAATCACTAGTCCGCGCGGTGTGGGACGCAGCGGCGGACGTCCTCGTACGCAGTCCGGCGGCAGCGGTCGGTTCCGGCGGGGCGGCATTCGCGGAATCGCAGCCCACGCTGCTGGATCCGGACGGCGCGGCGTGGCTCGCCGAACTGGAAGCCCGACGTCCGGACGGGGCGCAACTGCTGTTGCGGATCGAAGCGAATGACGAGGAATTCGCCGGAGTCCTGGCGGTTCGCTCCACTCTCGAGCCGAGTCTGGTGGTCGAAGCCGCCACTCTTTGGGACGCGCCCGAAGCAGTCCTGCACCGGCTCGGCGACCAGGTCGAAACCCAGCTGCTGCTGGGGCTCAGGCGAGGCGCGCGAGCCTGGCCGCCGCTGGCCCGGGTCCTGTCCGAACCGGCGCCCACCACGCTTCCGTTGTCCGACGACGACGTGGTCGACCTGCTCGGCTCCGGTGCTCGGGATCTGGGCGGCGCGGGCATCGAAGTCATGTGGCCCAAGGATCTTTTCGCCGGCGAAGTCCGGGCGAAGGCGAGCGTGACGCAGGCCCCGGCGAGCGAATCCGGTCCCGCGTTCCCGCTCAACGGCCTGCTGGAGTTCCGCTGGCGGCTCAGTCTCGGCGGCAGCGAACTCACCGACGAGGAAGTGGCGGCGCTCGCTGAGGCGAAACGCCCGCTGGTCCGGTTGCGCGGCCAGTGGGTGAAGCTCGATCCCGCGCTGCTGGCGCGAATGCGGGCCCGGCGGTCGCGGCTCACCGGAGCCGAGGCACTCGCGGCGGCGCTGACCGGCGAACTGGAGGTGGACGGCGAACGAGTGGAATTCGCCCCGCAGCCAGCGTTGTCGGGGCTTGCCGAACGGCTGCGCGAAAGGGATCCCGCGCCCGTCGAGGAACCAGCGGGGCTCACCGCCACGCTGCGCCCGTATCAACGGGCCGGGCTGGGCTGGCTCATCGCCATGACCGAGCTCGGCCTTGGCGCCTGTCTCGCCGACGATATGGGGTTGGGCAAGACAATCCAGCTCATCGCGCTGCATCTGCACCGCCGGGCACAGGCGGCGGGGCCGACGCTCGTGCTGTGTCCGACGTCGCTGCTGGGCAACTGGGAACGTGAGTTCGGCAAGTTCGCGCCGGACGTGCCGGTGCGCCGATTCCACGGCGGCGGCCGGCATCTCGACGACCTGGCCCCGGACGAGGTCGTGCTCGCCACGTACGGGGTGCTGCGCCGCGACCGAGAGCTGCTGTCCGAAGTGGACTGGGGCATGGTCGCCGCGGACGAGGCGCAACATGTGAAGAACCCGTTGTCCGCCACGGCAAAGGAGCTGCGGCAGGTGCCCGCGGCGGCTCGCGTGGCGCTCACCGGCACGCCGGTCGAGAACCGGCTGACCGAACTGTGGTCGCTGCTCGACTGGACCACGCCGGGGCTGCTCGGCCCGCTGGAGAAGTTCCGGCGCACCGTCGCGCGGCCGATCGAACGGGACCGGGACGAGACGGTCACCGGGCGGCTGGCCGCGACGGTCCGGCCGTTTCTGTTGCGCCGCCGCAAAACCGACCCGGACATCGCGCCGGAGCTGCCGCGCAAGACCGAGACCGACCGGTACGTCCCGCTCACCGCCGAGCAGACCACGCTGTACGAGGCGGTGGTGCGCGAGAACCTCGCGCAAATCCGGGAGGCGCAAGGGGTGCAGCGGCGCGGCCAGGTGCTGAAGCTGCTCACCGAGCTCAAGCAGATCTGCAATCACCCGGCGCATTACCTCAAGGAAAGCACCGGAGTGCTGAGCGGGCGGTCGGGCAAGCTCGCCGCGTTTGAGGAACTGCTGGACGTCATCCTCGACGAGGGCGAGAGCGTGCTGGTGTTCAGCCAGTACGTGCGGCTGTGCCGGTTGCTGGAGCGGCGCCTCGCCGAGCGCGGCCTGCCGACCGCGCTGCTGTCCGGCGAGGTCGGGCCGAACCAGCGCGACGAGATGGTGGCCGCGTTCCAGTCCGGCGAGGTGCCGGTGTTCCTGCTGTCGCTCAAGGCGGGCGGCGTCGGGCTCAACCTCACCCAGGCCACGCACGTGATCCACTACGACCGCTGGTGGAACCCGGCGGTGGAGGACCAGGCCACCGACCGCGCGTACCGGATCGGCCAGGACCGGCCGGTGCAGGTGCACCGGCTCATCGCGGAGGGCACGCTGGAGGAACGCGTCGCCGCGGTGCTGGAAACCAAGCGCGGGCTGGCCGACGCGGTCGTCGGCGCGGGGGAGGACTGGATCACCGAGCTGTCCGACGACCAGCTCGCCGATCTCGTCCGGCTCGGGAGCGGCTGATGCCGCCGCGGCGGACGTTCGGGCGCCGGTGGTGGGGCCGGGCGTGGGTGGAAGCGCTGGAGCAGCGCGCCAAGCTGGACCCGAACCGGCTGCCGCGCGGGCGGACGTACGCGCGCAAGGGCGTCGTGGACCAGCTGGAGATCAGCGCGGGCGAGATCACCGCGTGGGTGCGCGGAAGCAGGCCGGAGCCGTACCGCGTCGCCATCCGGATGCGCGAGTTCAGCGCGGAGGAATGGGACAAGCTGCTCGACGTCGCGGGCCGCCGGCTCGGGCACGCCGCCGCGTTGCTCGACGGCGAACTGCCGGAGGAGCTGGCCGTCCAGTCGCGCGAGGCCGGTGCCGATCTGCTGCCTGGACCCGGTGATCTGCGGCCGCGCTGTTCCTGTCCGGACAGCGCGAATCCGTGCAAGCACGTGGCGGCGGTGTACTACCTGGTCGCCGACGAGGTGGACGCCGATCCGTTCGTGCTGTTCACCCTGCGCGGCCGGGGCCGGGACGAGGTTTTGGCTCAGCTGCGCGAATTGCGGACGCCCAGCACCGCCCGCCCGGCTCGCGCGCCGGACGTCGGGCTGACGCCGAAAAAGGCGTACACGCGGCGGATCGCGCCGCTGCCGCCGTTGCCCGCGATCCCCGGCGAACCCGGTCCGCCCGCCGTGCTCGACCTCGACCCGCCCGCTCGCACCGGCCTGACGTCCGCCGCGCTCACTGCTCTGGCCGCGGACGCCGCGTCGCTCGCGTTCGGCCTCCTGCACACCCGGGATGCCTTGGCGGACTTGACTTTCGCCGAAGACCTGGCCCGTCGCGCCGCCCGTCCGGGAGCGGACGTGTTCGGGCTGGCCGCGGCCGCCGAGGTCGCGCCGTCGGAGTTGATCGTGTCCGCGCAGGCATGGCGGGAAGCGGGCCGCAGCGGGCTGGCGGCGCTGCGGGACGTGTGGAGTCCCGGCCCCGGGCCGTTGGCGGTGGCGCGGGCGGAACTGGCGGAATTGCCGGGGGAGGTGAAGGTGTGGCGCAACCGGGTGACGGCCGGGTCGGTGCAGCTCCGGTACGGGCAGGACAGCCGGTGGTACCGCTTCGTGCGAGTCGCGGGCCAATGGTGGCCGGACGGGCCTCCGGCCGAGCAGCCGGTCGATCTCGCCTATCCCGCGGAGGGCTGAATCACGTGCGCTCAGCCAAACGAGACGGTCCGTCTCGTTTCGTGCTACCGTCTGCGGCATGACGAGAACCTGGGTGATCACCGGAACAAGCCGCGGCCTGGGCCGGGCGTTGGCGATCGCCGCCGCGGAAGCGGGAGACCGGGTGCTGGCCACGGTTCGGACGCCGGGCAGCGCGCCGGAGCACCGGAATGTCGTCGAGCACGTGCTCGACGTGCGTAACCGGGCCGCGGCGCGGGAAACCGTGGAACGGGCAGCGGCCGAGTTCGGCGGGCTGGACGTCGTGGTGAACAACGCCGGGTACGGGCTGGTCGGCATGGCCGAGGAGGTAAGCGAGGACGAAGCGCGGGACATCCTGGAGACGAACGTGCTGGGCGCGCTGTGGCTGACCCAAGCGGCGCTGCCGGTGCTGCGTGAACAGCGGTCGGGCCATGTCGTGCAGATCTCCTCGGTCGGCGGTGCCGGTTCGGTGCCGGGATTCGGGCTTTACAGCGCGAGCAAATGGGGGCTGGAGGGAATGAGCGAGGCGATCGCGCAGGAGGTCGCGGAGTTCGGCGTTCGGGTGAGCATCGTCGAACCGGGCGGGATGGACACCGAATGGGCCACCGGCAGCATGCGGTTCGCCACCCCGGACCCGGCGTACGACGGCCTGCGCGAGCGGATGTTCGGCACGACGACGGTTCCGTGGGCCACCACCGGCACCGGCGGCGGCACCCCGCCCGCGGACATCGCCGCCGAAATCCTGCAGCACGTCTACGACCCGGCTGACCGACGGCTCCGCGTCCTCGCCGGTGCCGATGCCCCCGCGATGGTCGCGACCGCGTTGTCGGGACGCCTGACGGATTACCGGCAGGACAAGCGTTTCTCCGACGCGGAGATCTGACATGGCCCGCGCCAGCACCCGAGCCCGCGTGCACGCCGCGGTGCTCTCCCTGGCCGCCGAGTCCGGTTTCGGCGGCCTGACCATGGAGGGCATCGCGGCCCGCGCGGGCGCGGGGAAGCAAACGCTGTACCGCACGTGGTCGTCGCCCGCCGCGGTGCTGCTGGACGCGCTGCTGGAGCAAAGCCTCGACGCGTCCGGCGAAGTCGCCATCCCGGACACCGGCGATCTGCGCGCGGACTTGGAAACCTTGGTCCACGGCATGATCGCGGAGCTGACGGATCCCGCGACAGACCGCCTGCTCCGCGCGGTGACCGCCGAACTGCAGACCGACCCGGCCGTCGGCTCCGAAGTCCTGGACCGGTTGCTGGGCCCGCAACTGCGCGCGATCGCCGACCGCCTGGCCAGGGCCGGGGTCGAATGCCCGGAGGACGGCGCGGAACTGTTGCTGGGCCCGGTTTTCCACCGCTGGCTGCTGCGCACCCGGCCGTTCACGGAGGACTGGCCCGCCGCCCACGTGGAGCGGGTGCTGCGCGCGGTTTCGTTCGGCTAGCTTTGCGAGCGTGGCGAGAAAAGCAGCGCAACCCGACCCCGGCACCTGGGCCCGGCAGCGCCCGCGCATGCTCGACCTTTGCCGAGCCTGGAAAGCCGACCTGGAGACCCGCGTTCCCGCACGAGACGTCGTAGTGGAACTGCACCCGGAGTCGGTTCGGGCACCGACGACTCAGTGGAACTGGTTCCTCGCCTTCGACATCGACGGCATCGAATTCGAAGCGCTGGTCATCCACGACCTCTCCGTCGCTGTCTTCGAAGACAGCACCGGCGTCTTCGACGATCACGTCAAGTTCGAAGACATCCCCGCCCACCTCGCCCGCAGGCTGAACCAAACCCGCTCAACTACCGGCTGACTCAGTCCCTCGAAGCTCCACACAGCACCCGCCATCGCGCGGCGCGACCCGGGCCGTCGACACGCCCGGCACCTCGAGCCCCTCCACGACCCCGGTCAGGAACCGGTCCGTCATGCCGCACACCAGGTCCGGCGCGCGCCTGGCCAGCGGCTGGAACGGGCAGTTGCGCATCCGCAGGCACACCGGCGTCTCGCGGTTGGGCTCGAAACCGTGCCGGGCCAGGACCGTGCTCGTCAGCGTCAGCCCGCGTTCCGTGCCAAGGCGGCCCGGGCGGGAGCGTTCGCGCTCGGCCGCGCCGGCCGCGGCGCCGTGCGCTCCGGCCTCGCGCAGGGCCGCGGCCCGGGCCGGCTCCCCGGGGGCCGCCGAGGCGACCGCGTCCACCAGGATCGCGGCCAGGACGTCCGGGTGCCGGGGCGGGATCGTGATCGCGAAATCGGTCGCGGCGGGCTCGTAGACCTTCGGCGCGCGGCCCACCTTCCGGACGCCGCCGACGGTCTCGTAGCGGGCGCGCAGGAGGCCGGCCGTCACGAGTTTGTCCAGGTGGAACGCCGCCAGCTTGCGCGAGATGCCGACGGCCGAGGCCGCCTCCTCGCGCGTCACCGGGCGGCCGGCGTCGCGGATGAAGGCGTACATCCCCCGGCGCAGGTCCTCGTCCAGCGCCGCTACCGCGCGGATGGTCGCCAGGTCACTCGTCACACATCCACGATAACGCCCAGCGAGGTTCTCCGAACCCGCTACCCGGCTTGTTCACCTGGTCACATTGACTCCGCCGGGCGATAAGACCAAGATTTGTAGGCGAAACCCGTCCTGCCAGCCCCGACCGCCCGAGGACCGCCCATGCAGTCGTCCGGAACCGCCCTCCGCGTCGTCCACGAGCCCGATCCCGGCCTGGACCTGGCCGCGGCCGAAAGCGCGGCGGGGGATTTCCTGCGCGCGCTCGGCGTCAGCCTCGACTCGGAGAGCCTGCGCGGCACCCCCGGCCGGATGGCGCGCGCGTACGCCGAGCTGTTCACGCCCCGCGAATTCGACCTCACCACGTTCCCCAACGACGAGGGCTACGACGAGCTGGTGCTGGCCCGCGACATCCCGGTCCGGTCGGTCTGCGAACACCACCTGCTGCCGTTCATCGGCGTCGCGCACGTCGGGTATCTGCCGGGCGAGCGGATCCTCGGGCTGTCGAAGCTCGCGCGGATCGTCGAGTACTTCGCGTGCCGTCCGCAGGTGCAGGAGCGGCTGACGAAGCAGATCGCGGGCTGGCTCGGCGACCAGCTGACGCCGAAGGGCGTCGGCGTGGTGATCGAGGCCGAGCACACCTGCATGACCCTGCGCGGCGTGCAGGCGACCGGTTCGTCGACGGTCACGTCCACGCTGATGGGCACGCTCCGCGAGGACGCCCGGTCGCGTCAGGAATTCTTCTCGCTGACCGGCGTCAACGCCTGAGCGCGAGCCCAATCCAGAAAGTGCTCCACGCCGCGCACCACGTGCGTGCTGCGGATGGACGGGAACACGTCGAACGCGTGCTGCGCGCCGGCGAGTTCCGCGTAGGCCACCGGGTGGGCGGATTTGGCGCGCAGCCGGGCGACGAACTCCCGCGCCTCCGCGACCGGCACGAGCGAATCGTGCTTGCCGTGGATCACGAAGAACGGCGGCGCGTCCTCGGCGACCCGGTCCATCGGGGACGCTGCGAGATAGTCGTCCAGCCGGTGCTCCGGCGCGAACACCCGCCGCGCCATCAGGCTTTCCAGCCGGTACCGGCTTTCCTCCTCGCCGGTCGACGCGGCGACGTCGTACACGCCGTAGTGCGGCACGCAGGCCTGCACGCTCGTGTCCGCCTCCTCGAAACCGGGCTGCAGCGCCGGGTCGTTCTGGCTCAGCGCGAGCAGCGCGGCCAGGTGCCCGCCCGCCGAACCGCCGGTCACCGCGACGAATCGCGGGTCGCCGCCGTACTCCGCGATGTGCTCGCGGATCCAGGCGAGCGCTTGCTTGGCCGCGACGATGTGCGCCGGCCAGCGCGAAGCGGGGGAGAGCGGGTAGTTGATCGCCACGCAGACCCAGCCGCGGCGGGCGAGGTGGCGCATCAGCGGCAAGCCCTGCTGTTCCTTGTTGCCGATCGTCCACGCGCCGCCGTGGATCTGCAGCAGCACCGGCGCGTCGCGGACCGTCTCGCGCGGACGGTAGATGTCCAGCAGGAAGCGTTTGCCGCCAGGGGCGTAAGCGACATTCCGGTCTCGCACGACGTCCGGCTCGTGGATCCGGAACGGCATCAGCAGGCGTCCCCACGGCGTCGAGAAGTCCGACGGGCTCGCGAGCTGGGCGATGTAGTCCTCGCCGAGTGCTTCGGTGAGCGCGGACTCGACCTCGATGCGCGCCTTCTGCGAGGTCGCGATCAGCGAAGCGAAACCGGCCGCGGACAGCGCCGCCAACGCCAGCCCAGCGCGGTCGCTGCGGCGCCGCAGCCCGTGGCGCGCGACGTGCTGCACGGTGTCGGCCGCGGTGAGGGCGAGCAGGTGCGGCGCGAGCTCGCCGGTGAGCCAGCCGGCGAAGAACACCGGGATCGAGGTCGGCCGCGGTTTCGGCGGCCGCAGCGCGAGCGCGGCGAGGCCGAGCTGCGCCGCCCGGCGGGTCACGAAGTCCGGTTTCACCTGCCCGATGCTACCTCCGCCGAGCGCCCCGGCCAGGGTTCTGCCTTACGCTGGCAGGCATGCAGCGACTGAGCGGGCTGGACGCGAGTTTCCTCTACCTGGAGACGCCCTCGCAGGTCCTGCACGTCTGCGGCCTGCTCACGCTCGACGGCGCGACCATGCCCGGCGGCTACACATTCCCGGAGTTCAAGCGCCGCCTCGCCGAACGCGTCGCGGTGATCCCGGCGTTCCGCCGCAAACTCCACAATCCACTCTGGAACCTGAACCACCCGGTGTGGGTCGAGGACGAGGATTTCGACCTCGACAACCACGTGCACCGGATCGGCCTGCCCGCGCCGGGCGACGACCGCGAACTCGCCGAGATGTGCGCGCACATCGCCGGGCAGCGGCTCGACCGCGCGCATCCGCTGTGGCAGTGCTACGTCATCGAGGGCCTGTCCGACGGACGGCTGGCAGTGCTGCTGAAAATGCACCACGCGAGCGTCGACGGCGTCGGCGGAGCCAGCCTGATCGGCTACCTCGCCGGGCTCGAACCCGACTCGCCGCTGCCCGAACTGCCTGCCGACGAGCAGCACAACGACGGCCTGCCCACCCGCTTGCGGCTGCTGCGCGAGAGCGCCGATTCGCTGCTGCACCGGCCGTTCGAGATCGCCCGGTTGCTGCCGGAGCTGCTGGGGCTGGTGCCGAAGTGGGCGATGAAAACCCTGCGCGGCAAGGGAATGCCGGTGCCGTTCACCGCGCCGCGGACGTCGCTGAACGGGACTATCACCGGGCACCGTTCGGTCGCGTTCGCACAGCTGGACCTTGATGCGGTGAAGCAGGTGAAGGACGCTTTCGGCGTCACCGTGAACGACGTGGTGCTCGCGCTGGTTTCCGGTGCACTGCGGCAATTCCTGCTCGGCCGCGGCGAACTGCCAGGTGATCCACTGGTCGCGACGGTTCCGGTGTCGGTGCACGAACGCACGGAACGCGATCATGGCAGCAACCGGGTGTCTGCCTTTTTCGCCTCACTGCCCACGCATTTGCCCGACCCGGCGGCGCGCGTGTTCTTCCTCGCCGAGGCGAACCGGCGGGCGAAGGACCACCATTACGACATCGACGCTGACATGCTCGCCGACTGGGCCCAATTCTCCCCGGCGACGGTGTTCGGGCTGGGCGTGCGCGCGTATTCGGCGCTGCGCCTGGCCGAACGGCATCCGGTGGTGCACAACCTGATCATTTCGAACGTTCCCGGGCCGCCGATGCCGCTGTATTTGCTGGGCGCGCGGATCACCGGGCTGTATCCGCTGGGGCCGGTTTTTCACGGGGCGGGGCTCAACGTCACGGTGCTGTCGAATGACGGCAAGGTGGGTGTGGGGTTGTTGGGGGCCAAGGAATTGGTGAAGGATTTGTGGCCGCTGGCGGACGCGTTGCCGGAGGCGCTGGACGAGTTGAGCAAGGCCGCGCCGGTCTAACGGCGCTTCTTCTTCGCCGTGTAAGGGATGTCGGCGAACTTCAACGTCGCACGAAGGCTCCGCACCGCCCGGTCCAGCCGAAGCAAGGCGACTTGCGAGAGCGTGAACAGCTGGTCCACCTCCCATGCTCGGCCAGCAGCGGCGAGCACGACAGTGTCCGGCGCGCCGCCCAGCACCCGGCCTGAGTCTAATGTGGACACCTTATCCGCCAGCTGCGCCAACGCATCCGGTTCGTCATGCAGAGCCTCCGCGGACACGAGCGCCTGCGTGTAGAGATGGCTGGCCGCCGTAGCCCGGCCCAGCCACTTCACGTGGATCAGCTCATCCTCCGGCCCCAGCAGATCGCACAGCTCGAATCGCGGATGCAGGGGAGTACTCGCGAAATCCTTGTCCAGGCACAGATATTCCGGCGCTAGAGCGGCCACCTGCTGGCAATACCGATGTTCGTCGTCCGGCTGACCGCTCGGCCGCCACGTGATGTCCGGCCAGATGTGTTTACGAGCCAGCAGATCGCGTACCTGATCCCGCATCTGCGCCACATAAGTCTCGCCGATCCGGTACCAGCGGGCCTGATGGAAAACGTACCGAGTGTGCTCAACAGTCGTCTCGAAAACCAGCCAACGAGCGGCGGGCAGCGGCGCTCCGGTGGGTTCCGCGCCCGCCTCGTCGGCGCAGGTCGTGATCCGGCCCGCGCGCAGGGCTTTCAGCCGCCGCTCAACGGGAATTCCGCCGAGGCGCGTGGTCACGTGGTCCAGTTCCAGGCGGCCGGGGACGTGGATCGGACCGCCGGGGCCCAGGGCGGTGATGCGGAACGAACCGGCGTTCTCCGCGTCGTTCGCGGCACTCGACGGCCAAGCCAGGCCCAGCGCGTCGCTGCCGCCGAGTGCTTCGGCCAGTTGCCGTTCCAGTTCGGGCACGAGCGGGTGGTGCCGGTCCATCGGGCGGGTCTGGGCGATGAAGCGCAGCGCGGAATCCGCGTCCGGTTCGTCGACCACGGCGCCGACGGCGTCGAGATCGGCCAGGAATGCTTCGGGATCCTTCGCGAGCGGTGCCCACAGCGAGGTGCCGACGCGGATGCGGTAGCGCTTGCCGGTCACCCGGCCGTAGGTGAGGTCGGTCAGGTCCGCCGAACCGGCGAGGCGGTGCACGAGATCGCCGTACGGTTCGAGCCGGAACGCGGACAGTTCGCCGCCGCCCGGAATGGAAATCTGCGTGGCTCGCGCGGAAACGTCCAGCGCGGCGCTCGCGACGAGCCCGAGGTCGAACGGGTCGAGGCGGCGGATCCCGAAGCGCAGCCCGAAACCCTGCTCGACGTGTTCGTCGTTGAGCACGAGATGGCCCGCGCCCCAGGTGACCGCGTAGGTCCACGGCGGGCGCGGCACCAGCAGCACCGCGAACGGCAGCGTCGAGGGCAGGTCGAGCGGGCCGCCGCCGAGGGCTTCGGCGTGCTGCAGCCATTGCGGGGCCTCGGTGCGGAACGCGCCCGCGACCAGTCGCGCGCGGGTGCCGGGCAGGTCGACCGGGCGGTCGGCGCTGATCTGTTCGGGGGACAGCGGGGTCAGCAGGTCGGTTTCCGCCGCGGAGCCGTCGAGGCGGAAGAGGGACGCCGGGCGGCTGGGGGCAGGCATGACCACCACCGGAGGAGGGAATTCGAGGACGTCCGATCAGCCTAGGCGGCCCAGCGGTCCGGCCGGTTAATCACGGAGCGCGAATGGCGTGCGGAATGGTGAAATTCCGCTGAATCACCCATTCACGGGACGCGGGCACCGCTGATGATAGGGTTTCCTTTCGGGATGCGCCACGGCAGGTTTTCCAAGGCCAGGCAACGGGTGGGTGATCCCGTGATGGCCGTTTACTGGACGCGGAATTGCGGTTTCGACAAATCGCCCGGCTTCCGCGAAAGAACCTGTTCGCTGGGCACTGCTGCGCTGTCCGGGGCGGTATCCCCGCGTTTCGGTGACCCACGGTGAGCGATTCGGCGGGCGAGCCCCGCGGCGAATGGGCTAGCCGGGTCGGCGAACCGCCGCGCGGCGGTTCGCGCTGCCGCGCGTGCCCGACTACCCTGGCCGAGTCGTTTCCGGTCGGCCCGCCTGCGGGGGCAGCATGATGACAGTCCCGATGTTCGCGCACGGCGACCGTCTCACGCGTCGGGACCTGGAGACGATCTCGGATGAACGCCGCCGGTACGAACTGGTGGACGGGACGCTTCTGGTGAGCCCGTCCCCGCGTCCGCTGCACCAGCGGGTGGTCGCGCGCCTCCTGGCCGCGCTCACCCCGGTGTGCCCTGCCGACTGCGAGGTCCTCCCCGCGCCGGTGGACGTGGTGCTCGACGAGTTCACCGTGATGATCCCGGACGTCGTGGTCGGGCGGCGCGAGACGTTCACCGAACGCGCGCTGGTCGGCGTCCCGGTGCTGGCGGTCGAGGTGGTGTCGCCGTCGAGCAGGCACATCGACCGGTTCCTGAAGCCGGCCCGGCTCGCGCTCGCGGGCTGCCCGTACTACTGGGTGATCGAGCCGAACGAGCCGACGCTGAGCTGCTTCCGGCTGGCCGACGGCGAGTACGTGCTGGACGGCGAGGCTTCGGGCGACGACGTGGTGCGGCTGGAGGAGCCGTACCGGCTGGAGCTCCGCCCGGCGGATTTGGTGTCGACGTACTAGGCAGAGTCGGCGATCCGCTCCTGCCCAGAGATCGCCGCCTGCACCGACGTGCACGCCGCCATCAACGCCGCCACGAACTGATCCGCCGCGAACACGCACGCGGTATGCCCAGCCGGAATCTCATACGTCGCCGCCCCGGGAATCCGCCGCGCCAAACTCCGCTGATGCGCCGGAGCGATGAACCCGTCCCGCGAAGTCACCACAACCGCCGCGGGCAGGTCGAGCGTGTGCAGCCACGGGGTCGAGTCGAAGCGGCCGATCTCGTCCAGCGCGACCGCGATCGCCCACGGGCTCGTCGAGCGGAACTCTTCCAGCGCCCACCGGTGGTCCTCCAGCCGGGCGAGGCGTTCGCGGCGGGGCTCGCCCGGGACCAGCCCGATGCGGGCCTGGTCGCGCAGCAGGTGCAGGGTGCGGCCGAACACGTCGAGCGCCACGCGTTGCCGGAGGCCGCGGCGGAAGTTGCTCGCCGTCGAGCACAACACCAGGCCGGTGACGCGGTCCGGGAAGCGGTGGGCGGCCAGCTGGCCGACCATGCCGCCCATCGAGTAGCCCGCGACCATGAACTCGTCGATTCCCAGCGCGTCCGCGACCGCCGCCACGTCGTCCGCGCAGTCGTCGAGGCTGAACTCGTGCGAGCGGATGCCCTGGCCGTGCCAGCGCTGGTCGAACACGACCACCCGGTGGTTCTTGGACAGCCGCTCCAGCGCGGGATACCAGGTGAGCAGGCCGGTGCACGCCACCGAGTGCAGCAGGATCACCGCGGGCGCGTGCCGCGGGCCGACGTCCACCACGACGGTCTGGCCGCGGCCGGGCAGGGACAGCGGCTTCGGGTCGGGGACGCCCGCGGTGGGCGGGATGGTCGCGAGCTTCCTCGTTGCTTGCCAGCCGACGTCGCCCAGCGCTGATTTGAGAACTTGTTCCGCACCCACGTCGGCGTGCCGCCCCTCTCCGCTTCGCGGTCGATCTACAGCCCGGGCCCGGGTCCTGGGGGTTGCCGAGCCAGCCCATTCCGGCTAAAAATAGAACGTGTTCCACCTAGGTGGAGGGAGACCGGAGTGGACTTCACCCCCGACGATACGCAGAGCGAGATCACCTCGCTCGCCGCGCAAGTGCTCGGGAAGGCCGACGAGCCCGCGGACCAGTGGCGTGCGCTGGCCGACGCGGGCCTGCTCGCGCTGCCGTTGCCCGCCGACCTCGGCGGCGACGGGCTGGGCGTCGAGCACGTCGCCCCGGTGCTCACCGAGGTGGGCCGGGCCGCGGCGGCGGTGCCCGCGTACGCCGTGCTGGCGCTCGGCATCCTGCCGATCGAAGCGTTGGGCACCCCAGCGCAGCGCGCCGAGTTCCTGCCGCCCGCGGCGGCGGGGGAGAGCATTCTCACTGCCGCCTTGCACGAGCCGTCCGCACCGCTGACCTCCATCCCCGGGACCAGCGGTGCGGCGGCGGACGGTGCGTGGGCGGTGACCGGCGTCAAAACGCACGTGCCGTACGCGGCGGAGGCGACACGGATTCTCACGCCGATCGCGTTGCCGGGAGGTACCGGCGTCGCGCTCGTGGATCCGCGCGCCGACGGAGTCGAAGTGCTGCCTGCGTACAACGCGACCGGGACGCCTGAGTACACCGTGCGGTTCGATGGCGCGAAGGTGAGCGAAGCGGACTTCCTGCGCGACCGTACGGCGGGGCATGCGTTGCAGACGCTGCACCGCTACGCGTTGGCAGGCGCGCTCGCACTCGGCGACGGCCTGCTCGCCGGAGCATTGGCGTTGACGGCTCAGCACGTCGGCGAGCGCACGCAGTTCGGCCGTCCACTTGCGACTTTCCAAGCGGTGGCCCAGCAAATCGCGGACGTCTACGTCGCTTCTCGCACCGTGCACCTGGCTGCGCTGTCGGCGGTGTGGCGGCTGGCGTCCGATTTGGACGCCGACACCGAGCTGGACATCGCGGCGTATTGGCTGACCGAGGAAGCGCCGTCCGCGCTGGCGATCTGTCATCACTTGCACGGCGGCGTCGGCGTCGACCGCACTTATCCGCTGCATCGGTACTCCTCGGCGGTGAAGGATCTCGGCCGCGCGGTCGGGGGAGCGGCGCACCGGCTCGGCCGGCTGGGCGAACGAGTAGCGGGATGAGCATGCACATCGAACTGACGGCCGCGCAGCAAGAACTGCGGGCGCAGCTGCGCGAGTACTTCGCGGGCCTGCTGACCGCCGACGAGCGCCGGGCGTTGCTGCGGGAGCGGCACGGCCAGGTGTACCGCGACGTCGTGCGCCGGATGGGGCGCGACGGGAAGCTCGGCGTCGGCTGGCCCAAGGAGTACGGCGGCGGCGGTTTCGGCGAGATCGAGCAGCACATTTTCGTGGACGAAGCCGCTCGCGCGGACGTCCAGCTGCCATCGGTGACGCTGCAGACGGTCGGGCCGACGTTGCAGGCATTCGGCACCGAGGAACAGAAAGCGATGTTCCTGCCGAAGATTCTGGCCGGAGAAGTGCATTTCGCCATCGGCTACACCGAACCGGAAGCCGGAACGGACCTGGCCTCGCTGCGCACTCGCGCGGTCCGCGACGGCGACGATTACGTGATCAACGGCCAGAAAACCTTCACCACTGGCGGCCACGACGCGGACTACGTGTGGCTCGCCGTGCGCACCGATCCGGACGCGCCGAAGCACAAGGGCATCTCGATCCTCATCGTCGACACCCGCGACCCGGGCTATTCCTGGACGCCGATCATTACCTGCGACGGCGCGCACCACGTCAACGCGACGTTTTACGAGAACGTCCGCGTGCCGGCGAACATGCTGGTGGGCGAGGAAAACCGCGGCTGGCGGCTGATCACCACGCAGCTCAACCACGAGCGCGTGATGCTCGGCCCGGCCGGGCGCATCGGCGGCCTGCACGACCGCGTGTGGGCGTGGGCGGCGGCGCGCCGGACCCCGGACGGCGCGGCGCTGCTCGACTTGCCGGACGTGCGCGCGGTGCTGGCCGAGACGTTCGCGGTCGCGCGGGTCAACGAACTGCTGAACTGGCAGGTCGCGGCGGCAGCGGCGCACGGGTCGGTCGAGATCGCCGACGCTTCGGCGACCAAAGTGTTCGCCTCGGAGCGAATCCAGCGGATCGGGCGGCTGCTGGAGGAGCTGGTCGGGCGGCACGGCGACCTCGCCGACCCGGACACCGCGGAACTCGCCGAATGGCTCGACGTGCTGGCGAAACGGAACCTGGTGCTGACGTTCGGCGGAGGCGTCAGCGAGATCCAGCGCGAATTGATCGCCTCCGCCGGACTGAAACTGCCGAGGGTGCCGCGATGACGATCGAGGAAGCCGCCGCGAAAATCGCCGCACAGGGCGAAAGCGCGCCGAGGTACGCGCGCGATCCGGTGAACCAGGCGATGGTGAACAACTGGGTCGAAGCGATCGGCGACGCCAACCCGGTCTACACCGACGCGGAGTTCGCCGAGACGAGTGTCCACAAGGGAATCGTCGCGCCGCCGGCCATGGCGCAGGTGTGGACGATGCCGGGGCTGCACGGCGTGCGCGGGGACGACGACCCGCTCGGCGCGATCCTGAAGGTGCTCGACGACGCCGGGTACACGTCCATCGTGGCCACCAACTCCGAGCAGACCTATCACCGTTATCTCCGGCCCGGCGAACACGTTTCGACCACGAACGTGCTGGAGGACGTCACCGGCCCGAAGCGCACCGGGCTCGGCGAGGGCTGGTTCGTGACCACCCGGACGAATTGGTACGTCGACGGGGAACTGGTGGCGGACATGGTGTTCCGCGTGCTGAAGTTCCGTCCGCGCGAACCGGAACCGCCGCCGTCGCCGGTGCTGCGGCCGGTGATCAGCCACGACACGGCGTTTTTCTGGGAAGGCTTGCGCGAGGGAGAACTGCGCATCCAGCGCTGGGGCGACGTGCTGCGGCATCCGCCCGGTCCGATGCCGCCCGACGGATCGCTCGACACGACGCCGGACTACGTCGTCGCCAGCGGGCGCGGAACGGTCTACAGCTTCGTCGTGCACCACCATCCCGCGGTTCCGGGCAAGCGGCTGCCGTTCGTGGTCGCGCTGGTGGAGCTGGAGGAAGGCGTGCGGGTGATGGCCGAACTGCTGGACGCCGAACCGGACGAGGTCCACATCGGACTTCCGGTGACCGCCGCGTTCGTGCGCGTCGACGACGAACTGACCCTGCCCGCGTGGAAGGTGGCGCGATGACTGCCGCAGTCGGGACCGAACTGCCGCCGATGGTGATCGAGGCGACGCCGACGTTCGTGATCAGCACGGCATTGGCGACCCGCGATTTCCAGGACGTGCACCACGACCGGGACGCCGCGGTCGCACGCGGTTCGAAGGACATCTTCCTCAACATCCTTACTGACACCGGCCTGGTGCAGCGGTACGTGAGCGAATGGGCCGGTCCGCAGGCGCTTATCCGCTCGATCAAGATCCGGCTCGGCGTCCCGTGCTACGCCGGGGACACGCTCGCCTTTTCCGGCCGGGTCACCGCTCGCGAAGGCAACGACGTCGAGCTCGAAGTGTCCGCTGTGGACAGTCTAGGGGCGCACGTGACCGGCACGGTTTCGCTGACGCTGCCGGAGGAGGACGCATGACGTTCACCGGAACCACCGCCATCGCCGGGATCGGCGCGACGGAGTTCTCCAAGGATTCCGGACGCAGCGAACTGCGGCTGGCGGCCGAGTGCGTGAGCCACGCACTGGCGGACGCCGGGCTGAAACCGTCCGATGTGGACGGAATGGTGTCGTTCACCATGGACGGCAACGCCGAAATCGCGCTCGCCCGCGAACTGGGCATCCCGGAGCTGACGTTCTTCAGCCGCGTGCATTACGGTGGCGGTGCGGCAGCGGCGACCGTGCAGCAGGCAGCCATGGCGGTCTCCAGCGGGATTGCCGACGTGGTGGTCGCGTACCGGGCGTTCAACGAACGTTCCGGGATGCGGTTCGGGCGCGTGTCGGCGGCCGCGGCCCAGCAGGTGAATACGTCCGGTGTGGACAATGCGTTCCACTACCCGATGGGCATCGCGACCCCGGCCGCGACAGTGGCCATGGTCGCGCAGCGGTATCTGCACGAATACGGGGCCACCAGCGAGGATTTCGGGAAGATCGCGGTCATCGACCGGGCGCACGCGGCGACCAATCCGAACGCCTGGTTCCACGGCCGCCCGATCACGCTGGAGGAGCATCAGTCTTCGCGTTGGGTCGCGGAACCGTTGCACCTGCTGGATTGCTGCCAGGAAAGCGACGGCGGCGTCGCGCTGGTGATCACCAGCCTCGAACGCGCGCGCGACCTCCGGCAGGCACCGGTGGTGGTCTCGGCGGCGGCGCAGGGGAGCGGGCCGGACCAGTACGTGATGACCAGCTACTACCGCGACGATCTCGCCGCGCTGCCGGAAATGGGCGTCGTCGGACGGCAGCTGTGGGGCCAGTCCGGGATCGGGCCGTCCGATGTGGACGTCGCGGTGCTGTACGACCACTTCACCCCGTATGTCCTGATGCAGCTGGAGGAACTGGGGTTCTGCGGCCGCGGCGAGGCGAAAGACTTCATCGCGGGCGATACGCTGACCCTCGACGGGAAGCTGCCGCTCAACCCGCACGGCGGCCAGCTCGGCGAGGCCTACATCCACGGCATGAACGGCATCGCCGAGGCGGTCCGGCAGTTGCGCGGCACAGCGGCGAATCAGGTCGCCAACGCCGGTACCGCGGTGGTCACGGCCGGAACCGGCGTCCCGACGAGTGGGCTGGTCTTGACTCAGGCTCGCTGAGGAGCCTTCGGTTCATAGCGCATCGCCACCGCTCCGGAGGCGAACTCCAGGCGGTCCACGAGCTTCAGGTCGAGGTGCTCCGGCAGCCCGGCGAACAAGGTCGGCCCGCGTCCCGCGATCCGGGGGTGCACCACGAACTCGTACTCGTCGATCAGCCCCATCGCGGCCAGCGCGAGCGGCAGTTGCCGCCCGCCGGTGTACAACCCCTTGCCGGGCTGGTCTTTGAGCCGCAGCACCGCTTCCCGCAGATCGCCGCGCACGAGTTCGGCGTTCCAGTCGACGCGCTCGAGCTTGCTGGACACGACGTACTTCTTGGCCGCGTCGATCGTCCGGCCGAACGGCTCCATCCAGTCCGGCCGTTCGGCGGGCCGCGCGGACGGCCGCCAAGCCGCCTCCATCATCTCGTAGATCACGCGGCCGAAGAGGAGGGCGTCGGCGCGGGCGATGATCTCGGTCGAATGCCGGTGCATCTCCTCGTCCGGCGCGATGCCGGCGAGGTGGTCGCAGCAGCCGTCCAGCGTGACGTTGATGGAGTACCGAAGCGGGCGCATCGGCCGAATATAGCGGCCTGAACTGGGCTTGTCGGCCCGCGCATAGCCCTTGTGGGTCAACGCGGATCACCTCATTGCTGGCTGGTGCCTCCGGCCTCGCGCGTGTCACGGTGGTAAGGCCCGTGTGACGCAGCGTGTCCGGAGGAGTGAGGTGCCGAGGTGAGTGTGCCGCTGGCCTGGCTGTTCACCGCGCTGTTCGCGTTGCTGGCGCTGCCGTGCGTGCTGCGGCTGGTGCGGCTCGACTACGTCAGCCTCGGCCATCGGGTGCGCAACGGCGACCTCGCCGAACTGCTGCTGGTGGTGGCGATGGTCGCGATGCTGTCCCCGGTCGGCGGCCCGATCCCGGCGGCGGGCTGGCAGGCGGTGCTGGTGCTGACCGCGGGCTGGTTCGCCTGGTCGGCTTGGCGAGGGCGCGCGGAGGGGCACAGCTGCGCGCACCACGCGCTGTCGGCGGCGGCGATGCTGTACATGGTCACCGCGATGCCGCACGGCGGCATGGTGCACGGGCCGTGGATGACGATGTCCACAATGGACACCCGGCTGGCGTGGCCGGTGGTCGCGCTTGCCGCGGCGGCTTACTTCGCGCTGGACGCGGTTCGCTCGGGCGTGGTGGCGATGCGGTCGCGCGGCACGGCGGTGCCGGGGCACGCGTCGCGCACGCTGTGCCGGGCGGCGATGGGCGCGGGCATGGGGGTCATGTTGCTCGCGGCGGTCTGACTCGGCCTGGCGAGGATCAGTGCGGCGAATCGACGCTGGTGCCTCAGCCAGTGTGAAGCAAACCCGGCGGAATCAGCCTCGGTGGATTAGTCCCGGCGGATTAGTCCGGCGGAATTAGCCCAGCTGCTGGACTTCGCCGTTGCGGCGGGAATTCTTGCACGCGGAGCGTGCTTGGCCAGTTTTGGCAGAGCGCCAGCAGTCATGGATGTCGTGCTGCTCGCCACCGCGCGAGTCAACCTCGGCGAATCAGCCCAGCCGCTGGACTTCGCCGTCCGGTGGCAGCTCCGCGAGCGTCGGCAACGCGTCCGCCGGATGCGCGGCGACCCATTCGCGAGCCGCGGCCACATCCCGGCCCAGTGCGTCGATCAGCTCCTGCGCGGAACCGAACCCCTGCTGGTCGCGCAGGTGCTTGCCGAGCCAGACGGTGAGGCGTTCGCCGTACAGGTCGCCCTCGAAGTCGAGCAGGAAGGCCTCGACCAGGCGGTAGCCGTCGGCCCCGTAGTAGGTCGGGCGGCGGCCCACGGACACCGCGGCGGCCACGCGCGTGCCGTCCGCTCGCTCCGCCCAGCCGGCCCACACCCCGTCGCCCAGTTCGCCGCGCTGGTCGCGCAGCGCGATGTTCGCGGTGGGGAAGCCCAGCTCACGGCCGCGCTTGTCGCCCGGCTCGACTGGCCCGCGCACCACGAAGAAGGTGCCGTCTCGCTCGTCCGCCATGGGACAACCGTATAACGGTCCCGATGGTCAGCGGGGCGTCAGCACTGTGTCGGCCAGCACAGGCGCGTCGTCGCGTTCCGGCGCGGTGGTCGTGACCAGCAGACGTCCGTTTTCGCGCCACACGCGCACGCGCAGGTTTTCGCCGGGGAACACGACGCCGGCGAACTTCGTCCCGAATGCCGAGACGCGCTCGGGATCGCCGTCGAGGAACGCGTCGACCACGGCCTTCGCGACCACGCCGTACGTGCACAGCCCGTGCAGGATCGGCCGGTCGAACCCGGCGGCCTCGGCGAACGCCGGGTCGGCGTGCAGCGGGTTGCGGTCGCCGCACAGCCGGTACAAAAGCGCCTGCTGCGGCAGCGTCGGCACGTCGAGCACGGCGTCCGGTTCGCGCTCGGGCCACTCGATCTTGTCCGACGGTCCGCGTTCGCCGCCGAAGCCGCCCTCGCCGCGGGCGAAGATGCTGGACCGGGCTGTCCACAATGGAGCGCCGGACTCGTCGGCGACCTCGGTCTCCTGCACCAGCACCGCGGCCTTGCCCTTGTCGAAGACGTCGGCGATCCGGGTGCGCGCGACCGCCTTGCCCTCGACCGGGATCGGCCGGTGCAGCTCGATCTCTTGCTTGCCGTGCAGCACTTTCGCCAGGTCGACGTCGACGCCGGGGAACTTCAGCGCGGGCGGTTCGAAGGTGCGCAGATTGGCCGCGACGGTGGCGAAGGTCGGCAGCACGCGCAGGTCGCGCTCGTAGGTGTAGCGCAGTTCGCGCTCGGCCACCGGATCCGCGCCCGCGCCGACGGCCAGGTGGTACAGCAGCACGTCGGACGGCGTCCAGGCGAAGCTGACCTCGCCGAGATCGGCTCCGATCGCGACCGCGGGGTCGATGGGCACGGGCTCTCCACTCACTCGTAGCTGACGGAAACCTCGTCGGTCAACGGTACCGACTGGCAGGCCAGCACGATCCCGTCGGCGATGTCGTCGGCGTCCAGCACCTCGTTGTTCAGCATTTTCACCTCGCCGGAGACGATGCGGCACGCGCACGCGCTGCATTGGCCCTCACGGCAGGAGTACGGCGCGTCGAGGCCCTCGGCGAGCAGGTGGTCGAGCAGCTTCCGCTGTCGCGGCCAGGTGATTTGCCGGGTTTCGCCGTCGAGGTCGACGGTGAGCGCGGTGGTCTCGCCGCCGGTGTCCTCCTCAAGCTCCGGCTCGTCCGCAAAGGGATTCCCGGAAAGCGAGTGGAACTTCTCTACATGCACGCGTTCCCGTGGCGCGCCGAGTTCACGCAACGCATCCTGTGCGGCGGCCATGAACGGAGCCGGGCCGCAGAGAAATGCTTCATGCCCCGCGTAAGGCTTGGCCAGCGCCCGCAACGCGGTGACAGTCGGCAGGCCCTGCAGGCTTTCCAGCCAATGCACCACGGTGAGCCGGTCGCCGAACCGCTCGGCCAGTTCGCGCAATTCCGCGGCGAAGATCACCGACTGCTCGTCGCGGTTGGCGTAAACCAGCACCACCTGGCCATCGCCCTTTTCCAGCGCGGACTTGAGAATCGACATCACCGGCGTGATCCCGCTGCCCGCGGCGAGCAACAGGAAGTCCGAGTCCAAAGAGGACGGACAGAACACGCCGGACGGTCGCAGCACGTCGATCGTCGCGCCCGCCCGCAGTTCGTCGCATACCCAATTCGAGCCGTACCCGTCAACGGTCCGCTTCACCGTGACCTGCACCCGGCCCTCGTGCGGAGCACTCGAAAGCGAGTAGCACCGCGCGACGGAACCCGTTTGGTCGCTGGGAATCCGCAGGGTGAGGAATTGCCCAGGGGAGTAAGCGAATCGCGCGAGATGCTCGTCCGGAACCGTGAACACAATGGACCGGGCGTCCGCGGTTTCCTCGATCACCTCGGCGACGGTGAGCGTGACGACGTCAGTCATTGCGCACCTGCCCGAAATTGCCGTCCCGCACCGCGGTGTCGATGCTGTCCGCGAGTTTCTCGCACGTGTCCAGCAATGCGGTGGTGCCGCCGGACGCGGCGTGCGCGGCGAACACCGGGCAGCTGGTCGCGGCGTCGGTGGTCCACTGGATGCTGGTGTGCTTCAGGCTGTTTTTCTTGACCAGCACACAGGTTCCGCAGCTGCGGCACTCATGCGGGCGCAGCCCGGAGGTGAGGAATTCGGTGGCTTCGGCCGTCACACCCCAGCCTCCTCCGACTGAGCCGCAGCCTCGGCCTCCGCGCGCTGGCGTGCCAGGTTTTCCTGCACCTCGGCCGCCCACACCTCGTTCGCCTTCGTAGTGTCCACTTCGAACTCGAACCGGCGCGTCATGTCCTCGGTGACGTCCGCGGCGTCCACGTAGAACTGGTCGTACCAGCGGCGCAGCTGGTAGACCGGCCCGTCTTCCTCGCACAGCAGCGGGTTGTCGATCTTGGTCTTGTTCTTCCAGATCTCCACGTCCTGCAGGAATCCGACGCCGATGCCCTTGGCGAGCTTCGCCGCGATCTTGTCCGCGTGCTCGTCGGAAATTCCGGGCATCTTCTTGACCATGATGCCCCACTGCAGCACGAACGACGTCGGCGAAACCGGGTAGTGGCAGTTGATCAGCACGTTCTCGATTTCGAAGCCCTGGAAGGAGTTCACCAGCCAGTTGATCATGTAGGAGGGGCCGAAATACGACGCCTCCGAGCGGAGCAGGTTTTCCTCGCCGCCGTAATTGGACGCCATGCCCATGTCCGGGCGGCCCTTGGTGTTGAGGTACTGGGTGGCGATGTGGCCCTCGAACACGTTCTTGAAATACGTGGGGAAGGCGTAGTGGATGTAGAAGAAGTGCGCCATGTCCACCACGTTGTCGATGATCTCGCGGCAGTTGGCGTTCTCGATGAGGATCGAGTCCCAGGTCCAGTTGCTCCACTCGTCGCTGTACGCGCCCTCGACGCGCGGGATCACGACGTTCTCCGGCGGCGGGTTGCCCTCCGGGTCGTGCCAGACGAACAGTTGCTTGTTCTCCTCCAGCACCTGCCACGCCCGGGTGCGCGCCCGCAGCGGGACCCGCTTGGCGTAGGGGATCGACTTGCACTTGCCGTTGCCGCCCCAGCGCCAGTCGTGGAACGGGCAGGCGATCTCGTCGCCCTTCACCGAACCCTGGGTCAGGTCGCCGCCCATGTGCCGGCAGTACCCGTCGAGCACGTTGAGCTTCCCGGCCGTGTCCGCGAACACGACGAGCTTCGTGCCGAACGCCTGGACCGCGTGCGGTTTGCCGTCGCGGAAGTTGTCGGCGAGCCCGAGGCAGTGCCAGCCGCGGGCGTATCGCGCCGGGGGCGCCCCGGCGTCGATCGTGCGGATCTCGGATCCATCGGTCTTCGGCGTCACTGCCTGCCTCCCGTGCCGGTCTGATCTTCGTTCGCCAGCGCCTGTGCCGCAAGGTAGCCGAACACCATCGCCGGGCCGATGGTCGCGCCCGGTCCGGCGTAGGTCCGGCCCATCACCGGCGCGCCGGTGTTGCCCGCCGCGTAGAGGCCAGGCACGACCGTGCCGTCCTCTCGCAGGACGCGGGCGTTTTCGTCAATCCGCAGCCCGCCCTTGGTGCCCAGGTCTCCGGGCACCACGCGGACCGCGTAGTACGGGGCCTTGGCGAGTTCGCCGAGGCTCGGGTTGGGGCGGTTGCGCGGGTCGCCGTAGTAGTGGTCGTAGGCGCTGAGCCCGCGCTGGAAGTCGTCGTCGACGCCCTTGCGAGCGAAGCCGTTGAACCGCGTGACGGTCTGCTCCAGCGCTTCGGTGGGCACGTCGATCTTCTCGGCGAGTCCGGCCAGCGTCGCGGACTTCGCCACGATCCCGGCCTTGTACCAGCGTCCGGGCAGCGGCTGCCGCGGGCCGAGGCCGGTGAACAGGTAGCGGTCGCGGTAGCGCTGGTCGAACACCAGCCACGCCGGGACGTGCTTGCCGGGGCCGTCGCCGTCGCCGTACATCGCGTGCACGGCCTCGACGTACGGCGCGGATTCGTTGACGAACCGCGTGCCATCGGAGTCGACCATCAGGCAGCCTGGCCGCGACCGCTCGGCGAGCGCGAACCACGGACCGCCGGTGAGCGGGAACGACGGGCCCCACCAGGCGTCTTCCATCAGGTCGGTCGCCGCGCCGAGCTTGAGCCCGGCGTTGATGCCGTCGCCGGTGTTCGCCTCCGCGCCGACGGTCCATTCGGTGCCGATCGGCGCGCGCTGGTACTTGGTGCGCATCTCTTCGTTGTGCTCGAAGCCGCCGCAGGCAAGCACCACGCCGCGGCGCGCGCGGAACAGCGTCTCTTCGCCGTCGCGACGCGCCACGATGCCGGTGACGACGTCGTTTTCCACCTGCAGATCGACCAGCGGAGTGTCCAGCAGAACCTCGACGCCCGCGTCCCGCAGGCCCTTCCGCAGCCCGGCCGCAAGCGCTTGCCCCATGGACAGCGGCTGCTGTCCGCGGATCCGCCCGACCAGCCATTTCATCCCGAGCGACAGCATCCGGGCGAACCCGCGCGGATGCCGGGCGATCAGGCTCAACCAGCGATAGTCCGACTGGGTGATCGGCACGCCGAGCGGCGGCGCGCTGTACGGCGGTTCGAGCTGCGCGAGGTCCGCGCCGAGCAGCTTGCCGTCGAGTGCCTTCGGCTCCACGGACCGGCCGCCGGGACGTCCGCCGGGCGCCTCGGGGTGGTAGTCGCTGTAGCCCGGCACCCACTGGAACTCCAGCGGCGTGTTCCGCGTGACGAACTCCAGCACCTCGGGACCGTGGTCGAGGAAGGTCGTGCGCAACCGCTCCGGCACGACGTCGCCGACGATCGACTCCAGGTACTGCCTCGCGCGTTCGGGTGGTTCTTCGATGCCCGCGGCCCGCAGCGCGTGGTTGCCGGGCAGCCAGACGCCCCCGCCGGAGCGGGCGGTCGAACCGCCGAAGCAGGCTGCCTTTTCCAGCACCACCACGGAAAGCCCGCGATGGGCGGCGGCGAGCGCGGCGGTCATCCCGGCGGCGCCGCTGCCGGCCACCACCACGTCGTACTCGTCCGACATGCCACCTCACATGCAACGTGTTATCGGCTAAAGCTGGCCTGCTCGGGGCCACTTCCGTCACCATAGACGAGAACGTGTTCCAGTTCTAGGGTGGCGGACTATGGACGAGCTTGGCGCGGACGTCGTGATCATCGGAGCCGGCGCGGCCGGCGTGTGCGCGGCCATCGAAGCGGCCGACGCGGGCGCCGAGGTGCTGCTGGTCGACCGGTTCTCCGGCGGCGGGGCCAGTCGCGTGAGCGGCGGCGTGGTCTACGCCGGGGGAGGGACGCCGCAGCAGCGCGCCGCGGGTGTCGACGACAGCGTGGACGCGATGTACGCGTACCTGCGGATGGAAACCGGCGACGTCGTGTCGGAGCGGACGTTGCGGCGGTTCTGCGAGGAAAGCGTCGACATGGTGGCGTGGCTGGAGCGGCAAGGCGTGCCGTTCGAGGGCAGCATGTGCGACTACAAGACGTCGTATCCCAGCAACAAGCACTACCTGTACTACTCCGGCAGTGAACTTTCCGGCGGCTTCCGCGACGTGGCGAAACCCGCGCCCCGCGGACACCGGGTCAAGGGGCCGGGGACGTCCGGGAAGCTGCTGATGAAGCAGTTGCTGGCGGCGGCTCGCGAGCGCGGCGTGAAAGTGCTGCCGCAGACGCAGGCGATGAACCTGATCACAGATGACTCCGGCACGGTCACCGGGGTGCTCACGCACAGTCTGCGGGATGCGCCTTCGTGGGTGCGGGCGCGGCATGCGCGGCTCGCGGATTGGGCGGCCAAGCCGGGGATTTACGTGCCCCCGCTGCGCCGGTCGTTGCATCAGCGGGTGGAACGGATCGAGCGCAAGCACGCGCGTGAGCTGCGGATTAGTGCGCGGCGAGGCGTGGTGCTGGCGGCGGGCGGGTTCATCGTGAACCGGGCGATGGTGCGAGAGCACGCGCCCGCGTATCGCGGCGGGCTGGATCTCGGGACTTCCGCCGACGATGGTTCCGGCATCCGGATGGGCGTGGAAGTCGGTGGCCGTACGGCGGAGCTGGACCGGGTGTCGGCATGGCGGTTTCTGACGCCGCCGTCGGCGTTTCTCGGCGGGCTGCTGGTGGGCGCGGACGGCCGGCGGATCATCGACGAGTCCCGGTACGGCGCGGCGATCGGCGAGCGGATGATCGCCGAGCACGGCGGACGCGGCTGGCTGCTGGTCGACGAGCCGATCGTCGCCGAAGCCCGGCGTGACGGGCGAAAACAAGGCCAATGGTTCGCGACGCTGCAGCTGCGCTATCTGCTGGGCAAGGGCCGGGTGACCGCCGGGACGATCGAGGAAGCGGCCGCGCGCGCAGGGGTTGATCCGGCTGGGCTCGCCGCGACTTATGCCGAGTATCAGCGCGGTCCGGACCCGGCAGGCAAGCCGGCGGACTTCGCGCGCCCGCTGGACACGCCGCCGTACTCGCTGATCGACGTGTCGGTGAAACCCAACCTCGGCTACCCCTGTCCGATGCTGACGCTGGGCGGCCTGGTGGTCGACGAGGACACCGGCGCGGTGGCCGGCGTACGCGGGCTTTACGCCGCCGGACGCACCGCGGTGGGAATCTGTTCCAGGTCGTATGTGAGCGGTCTTTCGCTGGCTGACTGCGTGTTTTCCGGCCGCCGGGCAGGGTTGCACGGCGCGCATGGGGCAGACCGCGTCGACAAAAACGAGAACGTGTTCTAGTCTTGAGCGTGTCGAGCGAGAGAGGACGGCCGATGAGCGAGCTGGCTGCCGTGATCGCGGGGGTGCGCGACCTTCTTCCCGTGCTGCGGGAACGCGCACAGGAGACCGAGGACGCCCGTCGGATCCCCGCCGAATCAGTGAAAGCGCTGCAGGAGACCGGATTTTTCCGCCTGCTGCAACCGAAACCGTACGGCGGCTTGGAAGCCGACCCGGTCACCTTCTACACCGCGGTCAAGCTCATCGCGAGCGCCTGCGGGTCCACCGGCTGGGTCGCGTCGATTCTCGGCGTGCACCCGTGGCACGTCGCGTTGTTCGACGCGCAAGCCCAGGCGGACGTGTGGGGCGACGACCACGACGTGCGGATTTCTTCTTCGTACGCGCCGATGGGCAAGGCGACCGTCGTCGAGGGCGGCTACCGGCTGTCCGGGCGATGGAGCTTCTCGTCCGGAAGCGACCACTGCACGTGGGTGCTGCTGGGCGGGCCGGCGTTCGCCGACGGCAAGCCGGTGGACTTCTGCACGTATCTCGTGCCGATCTCGGACTACTCCATTGTGGACGTCTGGGACACGGTCGGGCTGCGCGGCACAGGGTCCAACGACATTGTCGTCGAGGACGTGTTCGTGCCCAAGCACCGCGCGCTGAGCTTCATGGCGACGTCGAAGTGCAAGACCCCGGGTCAGGAAGTCAACCCGGGCCCGCTGTACCGGCTGCCGTACGGCTCGGTGCACCCGAGCACCATCACCGCGCCGATCATCGGGATGGCGCAAGGCGCGTACGACGCGCACGTGGAGCACCAGGGCAAGCGGGTGCGGGCGGCGTACGCGGGCGAACAGTCCAAAGAGGACCCGTTCTCGAAGGTGCGGATCGCGGAAGCGAGCAGCGAGATCGACGCGGCCTGGCTGCAGCTGACGCACAACATCGACGAGCTGTACCAGCTGGCCTGCAAGGGCGAGAAGCTGCCGTTCAGCACGCGGTTGCGGGTGCGCCGGGACCAGGTGCGCGGCACCGAGCGGGCGATCTCCGCGATCGACCGGCTTTTCGAGAACTCCGGCGGCCGCGCGCTGCAGCGGGGCACGCCGATCCAGCGCTTCTGGCGCGACGCGCACGCGGGCCGGGTGCACGCGGCGAACGACGCCGAGCGCGCGTACGTCATGTTCGGTACCGGCGAATTCGGTTTGCCCGTCGAGAATGCGATGGTCTGATGGCACCCGAAGGTTCCTATGTAGACACTGCGGGCGGCATTCGTCTGCACTACCACGAGTCCGGCGCGGAAAACGCCGAGACGGTGCTGTTGCTGCACGGCGGCGGCCCCGGTGCCTCGGCGTGGAGCAACTTCGGCCGGAACCTGCCGGTGTTCGGAAAGTCTTACCGCACACTGGCGATCGACCAGCCGGGCTTCGGCCGGTCCGACAAGCCGACTGACCACCCGCAGTACTTCCGGCACAGCTCGGACGCGGTCGTCGGCCTGATGGACCAGCTCGGCATCGAAAAAGCGCACATCGTCGGCAACTCGCTCGGCGCGGGCGCGGCGGTCCGGCTCGCGCTGAACCATCCCGGACGCGCCGGGCGGCTGGTGCTGATGGGTGCGGGCGGGTTGAGCGTCAACCTGTTCGCCCCGGACCCCACCGAAGGCGTGCGGCTGCTGTCCCGGTTCGCCGGGGATCCGACCCGGGAGCGGATGGAAGCGTTCCTCCGGATCATGGTGCACGACCAGGCTTTGGTGACCGACGAGCTGATCGACGAACGCTTCGAGATCGCTCGTTCGCCGGAGTCGCTCGCCGCGATGCGGGCGATGGGCAAGTCGTTCAGCCTGCCGGATTCCTTCGAGGAAGGCATGTTGTGGCGCGAGGCTTACCGCCTGCGCCAGCGGGTCTTGCTCGTCTGGGGCCGGGAGGACCGGGTCAACCCGCTCGACGGCGCTTTGCTCGCGCTGAAGACGATTCCGCGTGCGCAACTGCACGTGTTCGGCGGCTGCGGCCACTGGGCGCAGCTGGAGAAGTTCGACGAGTTCAACCGACTCGCCCTCGACTTCCTCGGGAGTTCGTGATGGCTATCCGTTCGCTGGGATATCTGCGCATCGAAGCCACGGACATGGACGCCTGGCGCGTCTACGGGCTGAAGGTGCTCGGCATGGTGGAGGGTTCGGGCACCGACCCGAACGCGCTTTACCTGCGCATGGACGATTTCCCGGCGCGATTGGTGATCGTGCCGGGGGAGAAGGACCGCTTGGCGGTCGCGGGCTGGGAAGCGGCCAACGCCGCGGAACTGGACGAGGTCCGCACCCGGCTCGACGCGGCTTCGGTGCCGTACAAGGAAGGCACGCCCGACGAGCTGGCCGACCGCCGCGTGGCGGAGATGATCAGCTTCACCGATCCGTCCGGCAACACGCTGGAGGTGTTCCACGGGGTCGCGCTGCAACATCGGCGGGTGGTGAGCCCGTACGGGCACCGCTTCGTCACCGGCGAGCAGGGCTTGGGCCACGTGGTTTTGTCGACCCACGACGACGAGGCCGCGCTGCGGTTCTACCGGGACGTGCTGGGCTTCCGGCTCCGCGACTCGATGCGCCTGCCGCCGCAGATGGTGGGCCGCCCGGCCGACGGCGACCCGGCGTGGCTGCGGTTCTTCGGCTGCAACCCGCGCCACCACAGCCTGGCGTTCCTGCCGATGCCGACGCCGAGCGGGATCGTGCACCTGATGGTGGAGGTCGAGGAGACCGACGACGTCGGGTTGTGCCTGGACCGCGCGAAACGCAAGAACGTCCCGATGTCCGCGACGCTGGGCCGGCACGTGAACGACCTGATGCTGTCGTTCTACATGAAGACCCCCGGCGGCTTCGACGTCGAGTTCGGCTGCGAGGGCCGGCAAGTCGAGGACGAGGACTGGATCGCCCGCGAGAGCACCGCGGTTTCGTTGTGGGGCCACGATTTCTCGGTGGGCTCGCAATGACAGCCGCGGTTCCGGAGGCGGTGCCGGATCGGTTTCGCGAGGTGTTGGGCCACTTCTGCACCGGCGTGACCGTGGTGACCGGCTACGTCGAGGGCGCTCAGACCTTGGCCGATTACGCCAGCTCCGGCACGCCGACCGGACCGGTGGGTTTCGCCTGCCAGTCCTTCGCTGCGTTGTCGCTGGATCCGCCGCTGGTGCTGTTCTGCGTCGCCCGGACGTCGCGCACCTGGCCCGCGCTGGCCGCGGCGGGCACGTTCGCGGTGAACGTGCTCGCCGAAGACCAGCAGGCGGTCTGCGCCGAGTTCGGCCGCCGCGGCGGCGACAAGTTCTCCGGAGTGTCCTGGCGGCCCGCCCCCTCGGGCGCGCCGCTGTTGGACGGAGCCCTGACCTGGGTGGACTGCGAAGTACAGGCCGTCCACCCGGCCGGGGACCACTACGTGGTGGTCGGCCGGGTGACCGCGCTGGGCGAGACGTCCGACGCCCGCCCGCTGCTGTTCCACCGCGGCCGCTACACAGTCACCGAACCGGTGCCGGACGCGCTCACCGCGCTGATGCCCTGGCCCCGCCCGGACGACTGGCTCTGACGCTTCGGGCGGGTGATCGCGTCACTTCCAGCGGAAGTGCACGAACACCCGCCCGAAGTTGTCTTTGTCCTTCTCGACGCGGTGGTAGAGCGCCTTGACGTCCTTGCGCTCCAGGAACCGCAGCACGTGCTTCTTCAGCTGCCCGGACCCCTTGCCGGGAATGATCTCCACGAGCGGCGCCTTCTTCGCGACCGCCTCGTCGATGACCGCGCGCAGCGCCCGGTCGATCTCCCCGCCGCGGTTGTAGATGTCGTGAAGATCGAGCTTGAGCTTCATTCCTCCTTCCTACCCCACGTCGCGACCTTATAGTCGACATCAACTACTCTTCTGCGTATAGTCGATCCTGACTAAGGAGCTGTGGTGAAGCGACGCGTAGTGGGGAATCCGCTCGGGCTGGCCGTGCTGGCGGGCTTGACCGAGGAGCCGATGCATCCGTACGAGATGGCGCGGCGGTTCGTGGAGTACGGCAAGGAGCGGGATTTCAAATACACCCGCAGCTCGCTGTACATGGTGGTCGGGCAGTTGGAGAAGGCCGGGTTCATCGCGGCGCGGGAGACGCTGCGCGATTCGGCGCGCCCGGAGCGGACGGTCTACGCCATCACGCCCACCGGACGGCTCGAGCTGTTCGACTGGATGCGCGAACTCGTCGCCGAACCGGCCACCGAGTACCCGCTGTTCGGGGCGGCGTTGTCGCTGTTCATCGTGCTGCCGGCGGACGAGCTCGGCGAGTTGCTCCAGCAGCGGCTCGCCGCGCTCACCGCCATCGCCGACGACATCCGCGCGGCGATCGAAAGCGGGCGGGAGCAGGGGCTCGCCTGGTGGTTCCTGGTCGAGGAGGACTACCGGCTGACGAAAGTCGAGGCGGAGCGCGGCTTCGTCGAACGGCTCGCCCAGTCGGTCGCCGGGGAGGACTACCGGCAGGCGTGGGAAACCTATTTCAAGGGGAGAACATGAACGTACTAGTGATCGGCGGGGGCATCGCCGGCGCGACCACCGCGATGGCGTTGCAACGAGCCGGAATCGAAGCCGCCGTCTACGAGGCTTACCCCAAGGCGGCGGACGGAGTCGGCGGCGCGCTGACGCTGTCGCCCAACGGCCGCAACGCTTTGCGCCAGATCGACGCCGACGACGCGGTGGCTGCGGCCGGCCTCGAGGTGCCCGGAATGGTGATGCAGAACCACAAAGGCCGCGCGGTCGGCAGATTCGACGGGCTGGCGGGCCTGCCGTCGAGCCTGCTGATGCGCCGCGACCGGCTGTACCGCGCGCTGATGGACGAAGCGCTGAGCCGGGGGATCACGGTCGAATTCGGCAAGCGCTTGAAGACGATCGAGAACAAACCGGACCAGGTGGTCGCCCATTTCGCGGACGGTTCCTCCGCGGCGGGCGACGTGCTGATCGGCGCGGACGGCATCCGGTCGGCCGTCCGGTCCACTTTGGACCCAGCGGCGGCTTCCCCGCGCTACGCCGGATTGCTCGGCCTCGGCGGCTGGATTCGCAACCCAGGCCTGCCGGTGACCGGGAACTACCAGCATTTCGCCTTCGGCAAGCGGGCGTTCTTCGGCTACTTCATCGACGCGGACGAGATTCTCTGGTTCAGCAACGTGCCCGCCGCCGACCCGGCGGAGGCGGAGACCGCTTCGCCGGAGCACTGGCTCTCTGTGCTGCGGGAACGGCACGCGGACGACGTCCCGGCGCGTGACATCATCGCCCTGCTGAAGCCGGAAGACGTTGGACAGCCTGGAGTCCTGGAAGACATCCCGACGGTGCGGACGTGGCACCGCGGCCGGGTCGTCCTGGTCGGAGACGCCGCGCATCCGACGTCGCCGAGTTCCGGGCAGGGAGCGTCGCAGGCGATCGAGAGTTCGCTCGAACTCGCTCGTGCGTTGCGGGATTCTCCTGACGTGGCAACGGCCTTCGCCCAATACGAGGCGGCCCGGCGGGAACGGGTCGAACGGATCATCGCGCGGGCGGGGAAGATCAACAACGACAAGGGGGCGGGTCCGGTAGCGCGGATTATGCGTGACTTGCTGATGCCCGTGGTGATGAAGACGGTGATGAAGCCGGAGAAGATGTTCGGCGACCTGCATCGGCACCGGATCGAGTTCGCGCCTTCGCGCGCCTCGGTCTAGCGGAGGCACGCGAGCGCGGACCGGCGCGTGCGGCCGAGCAATCCCAGCGCGGCCGGGTCCTGGCGCTGGCGGACGGGGCGACCGTCCGTCAGCCCAGGGTCTGCCACCACCCGTCCACGGGCGGCGGGGCGGAGGCGTCGATCCGCTGCCCCGGCTTCGGGATCGCGAGCGGGAGGTCGTTGGCCTTGGCCTCCCGCCACACCCGGTCCGCGGGATCGGACCAGCTGTGCGTCGCGAGCGTGAACGTCGCCCAGTGCACCGGGACCAGCAGCCCGCCGCGCACGTCCAGATGCGCGGCGACGCCCTCCTCCGGCGTCATGTGGATGTCCGGCCAGTGCGGGGCATACGCGCCGACCTGGACGAGCGTCGCGTCGAACGGCCCGTACTTCGCGCCGATCTCGGCGAAACCGGCGAAATACCCGGTGTCGCCGCTGTAGTAGACGCGATCCTCCGGGCCGGCGAGCACCCACGACGCCCACAGGGTGCTGTCGTTCGCGAGGCCGCGGCCGGAGAAATGCTGCGCGGGCGTGGCGACGAACCGGATCCCGGCCACGTGCGCGTCCTCGTGCCAGTCGAGTTCGATGATCCGCGCGGCCGGGACGTGCCACCGTTCGAGGTGCGCCCCGACGCCGAGCGGAACGAGGAACGGCGCGTCGGTCAGCGCGATCAACGCGCGGACGGTGGGCAGGTCCAGGTGGTCGTAGTGATCGTGGGAGATCACGATCGCGTCCAGCCTGCCCAGCTCCCGCAGCGAAACCGGGGGAGCGTGCAGCCGCCGCGGCCCGGCGAAGGCGGCGGGCGAAACCCGGTCGCCCCACACCGGATCGCACAGCACCCGGGCGCCGTCGATCTCCACCAGCGTGGACGCGTGCCCGTACCAGGTGAGGAAGAGACCGTCGGCCGAGGAGACGGCGGGCGACGCGATCACCGGCACCGCACCGCCCGGCCGGCGGCGGGCCCGGTCTTCGCCGAACAGGTATTCGCGCACGAGCCCGCCGGGGGAGGAGGGCGTCGCGCGAGTGGAGGCGGCGTTGTGGAACAAGCCGTCGGCGTACTGCGGAGACCGCCGCATCCGCTCCGCACGTGCTCCGGCCGCCTTCGCGCCGAAGGCCGCCGGAGTCAGTGCTTGGAACGTCATGCCACCGAGTCTACGAAGCCTTCCTGAGAGGGGCCCCAGCTTCGTGCAGGTGCTTTAGGGTCTGCCGATACGAAGACACCAGGCCGGTCCGCAGGTACGAGATCCCGATCTCCGCGCAGTATGCCTCCACCATCGGCTGAGCCCGGCGCAGATGCACCGACGGCATGCTCGGGAACAAGTGGTGCTCGATCTGGTGGTTGAGGCCGCCGAGCAGGACGTCGATCACCGGTCCGCCCGCGACGTTGCGCGAGGTGAGCACCTGCTTGCGCAGGAAGTCGAGATCCGTCTTGCCGGTCAGCGTCGGCATGCCCTTGTGGTTCGGGGCGAAGATCGAACCCATGTACACGCCCCACAGCCCCTGGTGAACCGCGAAAAACAGCAGCGCGAGGCCCGGCGGAAGGACGATGAACAGGGCGGCGAGGTACACCGCGATGTGGGTGAACAGCAACGCCGCTTCGAGCCCGCGACGGCGCAGACCCGGGCGCGCGACCGCACGGATGCCGGAGACGTGCAGGTTGAGGCCTTCGAGGGTGAGCAGCGGGAAGAACAGCAGCGCCTGGTGACGGCCGATGAACCGGGGCACGCCGCGGGCTTCGCGGGCCTGGCGCTGGGACCAGACGAGAACGTCCGGGTCGACGTCGGGGTCCAGTTCCTCGTGGTTCGGGTTGGCGTGGTGGCGGGTGTGCTTGTCCATCCACCACCCGTAGCTCATGCCGATGCCGAGGTTCCCGGCCAGCCGCCCGGCGATCTCGGCGGAACGGCGGGTCTTGAACACCTGGCGGTGCGCGAGGTCGTGCGAAAGCAGGGCGATCTGCCCGAACATGAAAGCCTGGAACGCGGCCACGGCGAGCTGCCACCACGAGTCGCCGAGCAGCGCGAACGCGACCCAGCCTCCCGCGAACAGCACGGTCACGAGCGCGATTCGAGCGGTGTAGTAGCCGGGGCGGCGGTCGAGCAGACCGGCGTCGGTGATCCGGCGGCAGAGCCGGGCGAAGTCGCTTCCCGGCCGTGGGGGCGAGGGGAGGACGAGCTTGTCGGTGGTCACGGGGGGAGTATTGCGGCGCCCGGCCCCCGCGGGAAACCGGCAGGCCCGACAGCCGGTGCTGGGGTTGCCCCCACCTTCGGCCCGTGCCTGGCCCAAGCGCGCTGCTCAGGCGGGGAAAACGCCGTTCAGCGGACGCCCCGGAGCCCAGAAATTCATCGGGACGACACCCTCCGAACGGCCGGTCCCGTCGAGCACATGGCCCATCGGCTTCAGCGCCCGCAGCAGGACCGCCCGGTTCACCATCTCCAGCCACGGCAATTTCGCGGCCAGGCCCGCCCCCCAGGGCGCCGACGTCGTCGCGACCGCCAAGCCACGCCACGGCCAGCAGGTCCGCCTCGCTGGCCAGCGCCGCGCGATCTCGCAGCGCAGCCGGATTGCTCCGTGTGCCAGCAACCCTTCCATCCTTCGGCGGACCGTCGTCACACCGATTCCCAGCCGCAATGCCAACGAACGGCGGAGGCACAGCCGTCCTCGCCGAGCGCCTAGCGTTCGACCGGCGAGATCGCGCGGATCCCCAGCGACTGCCTTCGACGAACATCCGCAGCGACAGGCTCGTCCCGATCCGAACGACGCCCGGCCGCAGCGAAGCCGTTGCAGCACATCATCCCCGCGGATCGGTCCACAATGCGTCGAGAAGCCTGAGCTCGCTCTCCTCAACGCGGCAGATTCCTCATCTCCGCCCCTCCCGCCCACCGGAAACCCGCAAACCCCTCTGAACCCAACCGCGGGATCGCCCCACTGAACCCAACCGCGGGATCGCGTCGGCGTGTGGAGAGGCAGTGTGCACGGCCCCCCGGGCCGGGCGCACTGCCTCTCCACACGCCGACTTAAAGGCGATCCCGCCCGCGCCGACGAAGTCGGCGCCATCAACACTGTTCTGGCAGCGTGATCCCATGCGTAGCTACTATCTCCCTCCTGCCGTCCCCGTCGCCGCACTCGTCCTCATGCCGTTCTTGCCGTTCGTCAACTCGTCCGGCCTCTGGCTGGGCTTGCCGAAGATGATGGTCTGGGGCGCCTTCTGGTGTCTCATGTTCACCCCGGCTCTGCTGCTGTCCGAACGGCTGATGTCCCGCAGCGGACAGGAGGATTGACGATGATCCTCGCTTTCACTCTCGTCGGCATCGTGCTGATCGGCGTGCTGGGCTTCGTCGGCCGTCGCCGTCCTGCCGCGGATCTCGCGGAGTGGACCGTCGGCGGCCGGAAGTTCGGCGCGCTCACCATGTGGTTTTTGCAGGCCGGGGAGGTTTTCACGACCTTCACCTTCCTCGGCATGGCCGGGTTGGCGTTCTCCGGCGGCGTGGCCGCGATGTACGCGCTGCCGTATGTGCCGATCGCTTACGTGGTCTTGTTTTTCCTGGCCAAGCGGATTTGGCGGATGGGCAAGGAGCGCGGCTATCTGACCCAGGGCGACTTCCTCGAAGACCGGTTCTCGAGCCGCGCGCTCGGCACGGTGTCGGCGATCCTCGGCGTCGTGTTCGTGCTGCCGTATCTGCAGTTGCAGATCACCGGGCTCGGGCTGATCGTCCGGCTCGTGACCGGCGACCACGCGTCCGGCACGCTCAGCATGATCGCGGGCAGCGTCCTGGTGGTCGCGTTCGTGTTGTGGGCCGGGCTGCGCGGCGTGGCGGCGACGTCGTATTTCAAGGACGCGATCATGCTCGTCGTCCTGGTGGTGCTGATCGTCGCGGTGCCCGCGCATTTCGCCGGCGGCGTGTCGGGCGTGTTCCACAAGATCGACCAATTGCATCCGGAGAAGCTGTTCGTGCACGCCGGGGCCAATGACCACACGTGGTTCATCACGAGCATGCTGGTGAGCGCGATCGGCGTCGGGCTGATGACGCTGCCGCACACCTGGCCGGCGCTGATGTCCGCGCGCGATCCGAAGGTGCTGCGCCGCAACTACACTTGGATGCCGGTGTACGAGCTGTGCCTGCTGCTGCCGATGATCATCGGTTTCGCGGCGATTCTGGTGGTGCCGAAGGGAAGCGACCCGAACGGCGTGCTGTTGACGCTGAGCAAGGACGCGCTGCCGGGCTGGGTCACCGGTCTGGTGGTCGTCGCCGCGACGGCCACCGCGATGGTGCCCGCGGCGGGGATCCTGATCGGCATTTCCTCTTTGGTGGCCCGCAACATCACCCGGGTGCGCAGCGAACGCAAGCAGTTCTGGATCAATCACGGGACGGTCGTGCTGGCCAGCGCGCTCGCCCTGGTGCTCGGCATCTACCGGCCGGACCTGCTGGCGAACCTGCTGCTGCTCACCTATTCCGGGTCGGTGCAGCTGGCCCCGGCGAACCTGCTGGGCTTCCTGAAGAAGGTCCCGGTGGGCAAAGTCCCGGTGTTCGCCGGGCTGCTGGCGGGCGAGGTCGTGGTGATCTGGCTGACCTTTGTGGACACCAAGCTCGTCGGGACGGTGAACGTCGGGCTGGTCGGGCTGGCGGTCAACGTGGTCGTGCTCGCGATCGCGGCGGCCGTCGAACGGGCCGCGACCCGGTCCGGAGACATTGTGGAGACAGGAGAACCGGTATGACGCGGACCCTTTTCGCCGGCGGCACGGTGTTCGACGGGACGGGCAGCCCGCCCGCGCCGGCGGACGTCGCGGTCGAGGACGGCCGGATCGTCGCGGTCGGCGCCGGCCTCGACGGCGACCGCGCGGTGGACTGCACCGGCGCGATGCTGCTGCCCGGGATGTTCGACTGCCATGTGCACGTCACGGTGTCGGATCTCGGGTTGCTGCAGCGGGTGCAGAAGCCGTTCTCGTACCAGTTCTACGAGGCGGCGCGGAACCTGTGGACCACGCTGAAGCTCGGCATCACCACGGTGCGCGACGCCGCCGGGGCCGACCTCGGCATCAAGCAGGCGGTCGCGGACGGCCTGATTCCCGGGCCGCGCCTGGAAATCGCGATCGGCCTGATCAGTCCGACCGGCGGGCACGGCGACGGCTGGATGCCGTCCGGGCATTGCGTTCCGCTGTCGCTCCCGCATCCCGGCCGCCCGAGCGCGCTGGCCGACGGACCGGACGAGATGCGCCGGGTCGCGCGCACTCTGTTGCGGGCCGGGGCCGACGTGCTGAAGGTCTGCACCACCGGCGGGGTGCTGTCGCCGCGGGACGATCCTCGGCATTCGCAGTTCACGCTTGAGGAATTGGACGTCCTGGTCGCCGAAGCGACCATGCAAGGGCGTGCGGTGATGGCCCACGCACAGGGCTCGGAGGGGATCAAGAACGCCGTCCGCGCCGGGATCCGGTCGATCGAACACGGCATCTACCTCGACGACGAGGCGATCGAACTGATGCTCGCGCGCGGCACGTGGCTGGTCCCGACGCTGGTGGCGCCGGTGAACGTCATCCGCGCGGCGGCCGCGGGCGCGGCGTTGCCGGATGCGGTGGTGCAGAAGGCGAAAGAGGTCGCGGAGGTGCATCTGGATTCGGTGCGCCGGGCGGTCGCGGCCGGGGTCCGGATCGCGATGGGCACCGACAGCGGCGTCGGCCCGCACGGGACCAACCTCGAAGAGTTGGAGCTGATGCGCTCGGCCGGGATGAGTCCCGCGGACGTGCTGGTCGCCGCCACTTCGTCGGCCGCCCAGCTGCTGGGCAAGGACGCCGAACTGGGCAGGCTGGCTCCGGGGTACCGCGCGGACCTCGTGGTCGTTTCGGGCGATATCTACGATTTCCCGGCTTTGGCGGGGAACGTTCGGGAAGTGTGGCAGGACGGAGCGCGCGCGGTTTGAGGTGGCGGTTTCATGATCACGGCATACTGTGCGCCGTGATCATGAAAACCGAGGAACGCCACGCGTCCTGGCTCGAACTCTTCTTCGACCTGGTCGCGGTCGCCGGCGTCGCCCAGCTTTCGCATCTCGTGCGCGGAACGACCTCCTGGAGCGACGCCGGCCTCTACGTCGTGTGCTTCCTCGCGTTCTGGACCGCGTGGATGTGCTTCACCGTGTACGGCAACGTCACCGGTTCGGCGGCGCGCACCATGCCGCTGCTGCTCGCGATGGCCGGGCTGGTCTTCATGGCGGGTTCGGTGCATGACATCGGCGAGCACGCGCAGGGCTTCGCCATCGCTTACGTCGCGGTGCGCGGGCTCGCGAGCCGGGTGTGGGAAGGCCAGGGAAGCACGCGGATCATCGTCGAATGGCCGATCGTGCACGCCGGGATGGGCGTGGTGCCGTGGTTTGTCTCGTTCTGGGTCGACGCGCCTTGGAAGTACGCGCTGTGGGCGCTGGGACTGGGGATCGACCTGGTGGCCGGGCTGACCATGTCGGGGGAGCAGCTCGCGGCCAAGGTGGCGGAACGGGCGACCCAGTCGAAGCGGCCGGCGCCGGGGCTGGCCTTCGCGCACTTGGATATCGCGCATTTCGGCGAGCGGCTGGGCCTGTTCACGATCATCGTGCTGGGCGAGGGCGTGCTGACGGTCACCGACGCGATGACGGAGATCCCGGACTGGGACTGGTCGTTGCTCTCGACTGTTCTCGGGGTGCTGGCGCTGCTGGCGGCTTTGTGGGGAGCGGCGCTGTTCCAGGGGTTCGGCGGGATCCCGTATTTGTCCCAGACCGCTTGGGGGCCGCGGGTTTTGCTGCCGGTGCACTGCCTGGTGGCGGGGTTGCTGGCCGCGTCGGCGGCGGGTTTCGGGGACGCGGTGGAGTCTGTCGCGCACGGCCACGTCGCCGCCGGGACGCGGTGGTTGCTGTGCGGGTGCGTCGCGGCGTTCACCGTGGTGGGCGCGGTCGCGCGGGTGGCTTCCGGGACGTGGAAACGGTGGGATTTCGTCGGCGTGCTCGCCGGATGGGGAATTCCGGCCGTCCTCGGCGCGGTGGGCGGGGGCCTGACTCCGGCGCGGTTCTTGTGGCTGCTGCTGTTGGCTATCGTCCCGAGCTTGGTGCGGGAGTTTCCGCGGCGGAAGCGGGTTGCCGCTGCCGGTTCCGCTGCGTGAGGGGCTCTTTGCCGCCGCACAGTTCTCAGGCGTTGGCGAGAAGATCCTTCAGCGCGGCAGCGAATTTGGCCGGATTCCGTTGCGGCGCCAGGTGCGCGCCCGGCGTCTCGGTGAACGGCAGTCCCAGCTCGAGGGCGAGGATTTTGGCGGGCTGGTAGTGATACCAGCCGCGGCTGGCCTCCCCGGCGACCGGCACGATCTCGGTGTTCGTGCGGCGCAGCGCGCGCAAGTCCGGGAGATAGTCGAAGAACTCGGTCAGCTCGCGGTCGAACAGCCGGAGCCAGTCGCTTTCGTTCGGCAGCCGCAGATGCGGCAGGTCCGGCAGCGCGGCACCAGCGATGCCGTCCGCGAACCGCGTGACCGCACCCATCAGATCACCCGAACGGGCCAACCGGACCTGCGCCGCCGCGGCCTCCAGAATCCCCGCGGCGTCCGGCATCAGCTGGATCGCCGGCGGTTCGTGCGCGACGAACGTCGTCACCCGGTCCGGATACCGCGCGACGAGATCCAGCCCGATCAGCGCGCCGGCACTGGTCCCGAACATCGAAACCGGCCCGCTCCCGGCGACGTGGTCGAGAACGGCGAGCGCGTCGTCCGCCTGCAGCGGCACCGGAACCGGCCCGGTCGTGGTGTCGGTGCTGGCGAAATGCCCGCGACGGTCGTAGGTGATCACGGTGAAGTCGGTGCGCACAAGCTTGACCAGCGCCCGGAACGAGTCCGCCGCGCCGGTCCCGCCGGGGACCAGCAGCAGGTGCGGCCCCTCGCCGGTCGTGCGGACGGCCAGTTCGCCGCCCTCGACCGGACAGCGATGCTCGGCAGTCTCCGCATCTTCCGCGATCATGCCGAGAGTCAAGCACAACCAGGGTCACCCGATCGCTTCCGGGACGCCGGTTTTTGTCGGTGGGGGGTGCGAGACTCCGGAGATGACGAGTTGGGATGAGTTCAGTGCCGCCGTCCCGTCGCTGGCCTCGCGCGTACGAGCCCGTTTCGATGCCGCGGATTCGCACGTCCTGGCGACCCTCCGAAGCGACGGTTCGCCGCGGGTGAGCGGTTCGGAGATCGACTTCCGGGACGGCGAGGCCTACCTCGGGTCGATGCTCGACGCGCTGAAGGCCCGCGACCTCCGGCGCGACGATCGCTTCGCCCTGCACGCCTACCCCGGCATCGAGGAAGGCGGCGACGCGAAAATCGCCGGCCGCGCGGTGGAGATCACCGACCCGGCGGAGGTAGCGCGGATCCAGGAGGGACAGGAGAGCCACCTGTTCCGGCTGGACCTGCGGGAGGCCGTGGTGACGTGGGTGGAGGACAACACGCTGTGGATCGAATCGTGGCACCCGGGGAGCTGGGTGCGCTTCGCGAGGCCGGACAACGGTCCCGCGGTGCGGACGGAGCTGGAGCTGGGGTGAAGGGGAGGGGACGGAGGGCTTGAGGAGGTCGGCTGGTTGAGGGGTGGTTGGCCCGCTGGTGTGGCGGGGCGAGCGGATCGAGGTGAGGCGGCCTGGGCGCATTGGTGGTGAGGCGGTCGAGGCAAGGCGGTCAGGTCGCGTGGCTGGGGCTGGCTTGTCGAGCCAATTGGCCGCGCGTCGCGGCGGCGCACGCCGATCGAGGCGAACTGGCCGCGAGAAGCGGTGAGCGCCAACGACAGGGAACGAGCCGGTCGAAGCTCTAACCTGGGCTGATGAAACTCACGTCCACCGTGCTCGACGCGCCCGAACCGCGGGCGCTGGCCGAGTTCTACCGGGAGCTGCTCGGGTGGCCGATCGGCGCTGACGAGCCGGACTGGGTCACCTTGCGTCCGCCCGGAGGCGGGCCGGGGCTGTCGTTTCAGCTGGAGGCGCGGTACGTGCCGCCCGTGTGGCCGGCCGGCGCCGGGCAGCAGCAGATGCAGCTGCACCTCGACTTCGAGGTCGACGGCCGCGGCGCATTGGAAGCCGCGGTCGCGAAGGCGGTCGCTGCGGGGGCGCAAATGGCGGAATTTCAGCCGCAGCGGGACGTGCGGGTGCTGCTGGACCCGGCCGGGCATCCGTTCTGCTTCTGGACTGACGACCGGCCCTGACCCGGCTGACAAGCGGGTCAGCGACGGCTCGAGAACGTCCGGGCGATCACGTGGATACGCCGCGCGCGACAGCGGCAGCATCGATCCCGGCCGGTTCTGCCCGCGAGAGTTTCCCTGCCACCGCAAAGTTGACGCGGGACCCACCACAGCAAGAGCTGGCCCGGATCCACGACCCGGGCCAGCAGCTCACATCCGTTCCAAAATCGTCGCCGTAGCCATCGCGCCGCCAGCGCACATCGACACCAGGGCCGTCGTCTTGTCCTGGCGTTCCAGTTCATGCAACGCCGTCGTCAACAGCCGCGCGCCGGTGCTTCCTACCGGGTGTCCGAGGGCGATCGCGCCGCCGTTGACATTCACTCGCGACTCGTCCGGATTGTGCATGCGCTGCCACGAAAGCACGACCGACGCGAACGCCTCGTTCACCTCGAACAGGTCCACGTCGCCGATCTTCATCCCGGCCGCGTCCAAAACCCGCGCAGTGGCTTGAACAGGACCGTCCAGGTGGTAGTACGGCTCCGCTCCGACCAAGGCCTGCCGCCGGATCCGGGCGCGCGGGCGCAGGCCCAGCGAGCGGGCCAACGAAGCGTCCATGATCAGCACCGCGGCGGCGCCGTCGGAGATTTGGGACGACGAGCCTGCCGTGTGGATTCCGTCCGGCACCACCGGCTTCAACCGGGCCAGACCCTCCATTGTGGTCTCTCGCAGTCCCTGATCCCGGTCCACCACACCGGCTTCCGTCGTCACCGGCACGATCTCCCGGGAGAAATGCCCGGCCGCCCAGGCCGCCGCGGCATTGGCCTGGGAGCGCACCCCGAAGGCGTCGACGTCTTCGCGCGTGATGCCTCGCCGGGCCGCGATCCGTTCTGCCGCACCGTATTGGTCCGGCATGTCGATCGACCACGCGTCCGGTTTGGGGGAGCCGACGCCCTCTCCGCGGTTCGCGCCGAGCGGCACGCGGCTCATCGCCTCGGCCCCGCATGCCACGCCCACGCTGATCGCGTCCGCCGCGATCAGGCCGGCGACCAGATGCGCGGCCTGCTGCGCCGAACCGCATTGCGCGTCGATCGTCGTGGCCCCGGTCGATTCCGGCAGGCCCGCGTGCAGCCACGCGGTGCGGGTCAGGTTGCCGCACTGCTCGCCCGCCTGCGTGACCGCTCCGCCGATCACCTGCTCCACCTGGGCCGGGTCGATGCCTGCCCGGTCGACCACCCCGCGCACGGCCGCGCCCAGCAGTTCGGCCGCGTGCAGGCCGGACAGCCAGCCGCCGCGCTTGCCGATCGGCGTGCGTGCCGCCGCCACGATCACCGGTTCGCCCACGAGTGTCCCCTTTCCGAGCTCCGTACCCCGCAAAACTAGAACACGTTCCTATTCAACACAAGCAAGCCCACGAAAAAGCGGAAGTCGATCACTGGATCCTGAGCAAGCGCTCACCTGCGCCAACCGGATCTGGAACGGTAAAGTAAACAGGTTTCACTCAAGCGGGTTCCGTTGGTTAACACCGTATGCTCTACTGGGGTCATAGAACGCGTTGCAGTTGGGTATCACCGCCGATCCCGCGCAGGAGGCCAAGCCGTGGCAGCCCCGCTTTTGCCCGCCGGTTTCGACTTCACCGATCCGGACCTCTACGCCAGCCGGCTGCCCCTGGAGGAGTTCGCCGAACTCCGCCGCACGGCGCCCGTCTGGTGGAACCCGCAGCCGCACAACACCGCCGGATTCGGCGACGACGGCTACTGGGTCGTCACGCGACACGCCGACGTCAAGGCGGTCTCGCGCGACAGCGAGCTCTATTCGTCAGGCGAGAAGACCGCGATCATCCGGTTCGACGACCAGATGACCCAGGAAGGCCTCGACGCCAACCGGCTGGTCCTGCTGAACATGGACGCGCCGCAGCACACCAAGCTCCGCCGCATCGTGTCGAAGGGGTTCACCCCGCGCTCGATCTCGAAGCTCGAGGACACCTTGCGCGACCGCGCCGAGCGAATCGTCCACGAGGCCAAGAAAAAGGGCTCGGGCGACTTCGTCATCGACGTCGCGTGCGAGCTGCCGCTGCAGGCGATCGCCGAGCTGATCGGCGTGCCGCAGGAGGACCGGCTCAAGATCTTCGACTGGTCCAACCAGATGATCGCCTACGACGACCCCGAGTACGACGTCGAGCCGCTCGCCGCCTCCGCCGAGATCGTCGGCTACGCCTGGAACATGGCCGAGGACCGCCGCCGCTGCCCGATGGACGACATCGTCACGAAGCTCGTCCAGGCCGACGTCGACGGCGAATCGCTCGGCTCCGACGAGTTCGCCTTCTTCGTGATCCTGCTGGCCGTCGCGGGCAACGAGACCACCCGCAACGCCATCACGCACGGCATGAAGGCGTTCCTCGACCACCCGGAGCAGTGGGACCTCTTCAAGGAAAAGCGCCCGAAGACCGCGCCGGACGAGATCGTCCGCTGGGCGACGCCGGTCGTCGCGTTCCAGCGCACCGCGACCCGCGACACCGAACTGGGCGGCGCGCGGATCCGCAAGGGCGACCGCGTCGGGATGTTCTACAGCTCGGCCAACTTCGACCCCGAGGTCTTCGACGATCCCGGCAAGTTCGACATCATGCGCGAGGACAACCAGCACGTCGGCTTCGGCGGCACCGGTTCGCACTACTGCATCGGCGCGAACCTGGCCCGGCTGGAGATCGACCTGATCTTCAACGCGATCGCCGACGTGATGCCGAACATCGCCGAGGCGGCCGCGCCCGAGCGGCTGCGTTCCAGCTGGCTCAACGGGATCAAGCACTACCAGGTCCGCTACGCCTGAGCAGACTGAACAGGCGAAACGCCCGGGTGACGCACCTGATCGGCAAGGAGCACGGCGCACCGGCATGATGGCCCCGTGCGCACGATGGTAGACGCGGAATTCGGCGTCCGGGTGACGAAACCCGGCCTCGCCGCGATCTCGGTCGCCGCCGTGCGCGCGGACGCCGGTGAACTCACCGTGTCCGACGCCGGTTCCGCACGCACCGCCGAGTTCGAACACGGCACGCGCGCGGAGGTGTACGACCTAGCCGAGGGCGAGCATCGCGTGGCCTATCACGGCGAACGCGTGCTGCACCGCGGCAGCGCCGAACCGGTCACGCTCGCCGACGTCGCGCGCTATACGCGGCCCAGCCGGTACTGCCCGTCCGACCGGATGGGCGGGCTCCTTCCGCTGGGCATCGGCGATCTCGCCACTGCGCGCGAGCGGGTGCAGGCGATCGTCGAGCACGTGAACCGCAGGCTCGCGTACGTCGTCGGCTCCGGCGGCCCCACTCACGACGCCATCGACACGCTCCTCGCCGGCGAAGGCGTGTGCCGCGACTTCGCCCATGTATGCGTCGCGCTCTGCCGAATCGTGGACGTCCCCGCGCGCTACACGTCGGTGTACGCGCCGGGCTTGCAGCCGATGGATTTTCACGCGGTCTTCGAAGCGGGCATCGACGGCCGCTGGTACGTCTTCGACGCCACCCGGCTGGCCCCGCGCCAGACCATGCTCCGCATCGCGACCGGACGCGACGCCGCCGACACCCCGTTCCTCGCGACCCTGGGCTGCGAACTCGACTTCCTCGGCGCGACCGTCTTCGCCACGACCGACGGGCCGCTGCCGCGTGACGACGGGCACGCCCCGGTCGTACTGGCCTGAATGCGTGTCTTTTGCGACAAACAGCGCGTCCGCTGGGTAGACAGTGACAGTGAAGCGTTCCCGCAAGACCCCTGGGCCGAGCAGATGGGCCCGCGCGCGTGCCCGGTATCGATGGCTGGACCACATCGCTCGCGCCACCAACCGGTACATCGACTACGGCGGCTACCACTACGTCGCGTCGATCACCTACTTCAGCCTGCTGTCGCTGGTGCCGATCCTGATGCTGTCGTCGTCGGCGGCCGGGTTCGTCCTGGCGACGCAACCGCACCTGCTCGACGCGCTGGTGCGCGGCATCTCCGGCTCGCTGCCCGGCCCGATCGGCGAGCAGGTGTCGTCGATCCTGACGAAGTTCGTGGACCAGCGCACCGGCGTCGGGGTCGCCGGTCTGGTCGTGGGCCTGTACTCCGGCTGGAACTGGATGAACGCACTGCGGGACGCGCTCACAGCGATGTACGGCCAGAACCGGTCCGAGGGGCCGCTGCTGCGCACCATCCTGATGGACGTGCTCGCGCTGCTCGGCTTGGCCGCCGCGCTGCTGGTGTCGTTCGGGATCTCCGCGTCCGGCACCGCGGTCGGCCGCTCGCTGCTGAGCCTGGTCGGTGTCGAGGACACGAGCTGGGGCCACACCGTGCTGTCGTTCGTTTCGGTGCCGCTGGCGCTGCTGGCCGACTGGATGGTGTTCCTGTGGGTTCTCACCCGGCTGCCGCGCGAACGCGTCGGCTGGCGCAGCGCGATGCGCGGCGCGGTGGCGGCGGCAGTGGGATTCGAGCTGCTCAAACAGGCTGGCGGGTTCTACCTCAACTTGATCAGCGTGTCGCCGTCCGGAGTCGCGTTCGGTTCGGTGATCGGTCTGCTGTTCTTCATCTCGCTGATCGCGCGGATGCTCGTGTACATCACCGCCTGGACCGCCACCGCTCGCGACGCGCCGCGCAAACCGATCCAGCCTCCGGCCGCGACGCAGCTGCGCCCGATCATCGCGCCCAAGCAGCACAGTGCGCGAGCTGCTGTGCTGGGCGCGATGGTCGGGGCGCTAGGGACACTCTTCGCGTTGCGAGGCCGACGAAAAGACTAGGGCTTTTCCGATCCGACGACCCACATGCTGAAGTACTGCGAGCCGCCGCCGTAGGCGTGTCCTAATGCGACTCGGGCACCGTCCACTTGGTAATCCCCAGCGCGGCCCATCACCTGCTTCGCTGCCTCGGAAAACCGCAGCATCCCGGACGCGCCAATGGGATTCGACGACAGCACGCCGCCAGAAGCGTTCACCGGCAGCCGTCCGCCGATCGCGGTGTCCCCGGCTTCGGTGATCTTCCAGCCTTCGCCTTCGGCAGCGAAGCCGAGATTCTCCAGCCACATCGGCTCGAACCAGGAGAACGGCACGTAGATCTCCGCGACGTCCACTTCGGACAGCGGATCGGTGATGCCCGCGTCGCGCCACAACGCGGCAGCCGCGTCTCGACCGGCTTGCGGGCTGACCTGGTCGCGTCCGGCGAACGTCGTGGGCTCGGTCCGCATCGCGGTCGCGTGGATCCAGGCCGCGCCGCCGGGCACGGCGTCTCCGGCGGCTTCATCGCCGAGCACCATCGCGCAAGCGCCGTCGGAGGACGGACACGTTTCGTCGTACCGAATCGGATCCCACAGCATCTGCGACGCCTGCACCGACTCGACCGTGATGTCGGACTGTTGCAAGTGCGCGAACGGATTCAGCGCGCCATTGCGTCGATCCTTCGCCGCCACGATCGCCCCGATGTGTTCGGGCGCACCGGAACGGCGGATGTAAGACCGCACGTGCGGCGCGAAATACCCGCCGGCTCCAGCTCCGACCGGCATCTGGAACGGCGGCAGGATCGACAGGCCCCACATCGCGTTCGATTCGGACTGCTTCTCGAACGCCACCGTCAGCACGCGCCGGTGCACTCCGGACTGGACCAGCGAAGCGGCGACCAGTGCGGTCGAGCCGCCGACCGAACCCGCGGTGTGGACGCGAATCAGCGGCTTTCCGTTCGCGCCCAACGCGTCCGCGAGGAACAGTTCGGGCATCATGACGCCCTCGAACAGGTCCGGCGCCTTGCCGATCACGACGGCTTCGATGTCGTCCCAGCCGACCTGGGCGTCCGCCATCGCGCGGTCGATCGCTTCGCGGAGCAGACCGGCCATCGACACGTCGGTGCGCTTCGCGCGGTGGTGCGTCTGCCCGGTCCCGAGCACCGCAGCGAGCTGCTTGGTCATCGTGCCTCCAGCACGGCGAGGAGGTTCTGCTGCAGGGCGGGTCCGCTGGTCGCGTGGGCGAGCGTCTTGGCCGCCTCGCCGCGATGGATCCGCGTGGCGGCCTCGCCGATCCGCGCGAGACCGGCGGAGAACATCGGATTCCCGGTGAGCGCGCCGCCGGACGGATTGATCCGTACGTTGTCGTCGAAACCAAGTTCGCGGCGGAGGATGAGTTCCTGATGTGTGAACGGCGCGTGCAGTTCGGCCAGCTCGACGCCGTCGAGATCCAGCCGATCTGCGGCGATGGCGGTGGACGGGGAGCGTGTGAGGTCGCGCGCGCCCAGCACGGGGGAGTCGATGCGGTGCTCCAGCCCGGAGATGATCGCGGGCCGCTCCACGAGGTCGCGGGCTCGTTCCTCCGACGCCAGGATGATCACCGACGCGCCATCGGTTACCGGCGCGATGTCATGCGCACGAAGGGGATCGGCGACATACGGGGTGTCGAGCAGATCAGCGACGTCCACGGTTCCGGACAGCTGCGCGGCCGGATTGTTCGCCGCATCCGCGCGAGACCGGGCGGCGACTTCGGCGAGGTCCTTTTCGGACCACAGCCCGCCTTCGAGGCCCAGCCGGGCTTGCAGGCCGGCAATCGCCAGCGAGTCCGGCCACAGTGGAGTGACGAGGTACGGGTCCAGCTGCATCGCCATGACGCGGCGGAGCTGTCCGGCGCTGGCTTTGCCGAAGCCGTACACGAGCGCGGTGTCGACCTCGCCGGTGCGGATCTTCAGCCACGCCTCGTACAGCGCCCACGCGGCGTCCATTTCCACATGGGACTCGTTGATCGGCGGGAACGCACCCAGCGCGTCGACCGCGGCGATGAACGAAAACGCGCGTCCGGCAAGGTAATCCGACGAACCGGAGCACCAGAATCCGATGTCTTGTTTGGACAGTCCGGTGGCGGCGAAGGCCTCGGCGAGGATCGGCACGAGCATTTCCACGCCGTTGGTGGTGCCCTCGGTCTTGCGGACGTTGGGCGCCTGCGCGAAACCGGCTACGGCTACTTCAGGCATGGTTCCTCACAGGTGGTGGGCGAAAGTCTCGTACGCGGCGTCCGGCTCGCCGGTGGGTTCGAAGTGGCTGATGTTCTCCAGCGACGTCCACCATTCCTCGCGCGGCCGCCAGTTGGCGCGCACGCGCATGCCCATCCGGACTTCCTCGGCGGCACAGCCGAGCACGAGGTGGAGGAAGGCGATGTCGGCCCCGTCGAGCAGGATGTACGCCGCGACGTACGGCGGTTTGAGACGCTGGCCGAGGAACGGCACGTTGACGATGCAGAAGGTCGTGACGATGCCGGTGTCGGGCAGTTCCACCTCGTCGGTGGTCGGCACGCCGTCCACCGGGCACGCGCCGCGCGGCGGGATGTAGACCTTGCCGCATTCCGGGCAGCGCTGGCCGAGCATCCGTCCTTCGGCGAGGCCGCGCAGGTACCGGCTTTCCTCCGGCGACGCGGAATGCTGGTACTTCAGGTGCACCGGCGTGATGATCACGCTGACCGGCGCGCCTTCCTCGCGTTTCGCCACCGGCGGCGGAGTCTCGGTGGGCGTGGTGTCCGGTGCGCCGGAGGGCAGGAAGTACGCGATGTCGCGGATGTGGCCGACGGTCTCGTCCGCCCACCGCACGCGCACGCGCTGTCCGATGTGGACATTGTCCGGGGAACCGGCGTCGAGCGCGTGCAGCAGACTGGTGTCCGCGCCGTCGAGTTTCACCAGCACCCAGGCGAACGGACGCGACAGCGGCTGGCCGTCGAGCGGATCCGCGCACCAGGACCAGGAAACGACAACGCCTTCCGCGCTCACCGGGACGAACTCCGTCAACGGGTCCGCGGTGGCCGGGTCGTACTCGACCGGCGGCACGTGCACGCGTCCGTCGCTGCCGCGCACGCCCTCGATCCGGCGTTCGCGCAGCGCGTTGACGAAGCGGCCGAGCACCGGGCCGGTGGAACGGGTGTAGTCGAAGCCGACGTTGAGCGGCGCCGACAGAGGGGCATCCGAAACCGTCACAGCTCCGAGTGAAACACGTTCTCGAATCCGAGGCAAGGAACCTGTTGTGTCTAGGTGGAACGCGTTCTAGATTTGGGAGATGGACCTGGGACTGTGGACCATCGCCGCGGCCGAGCCCGCCCGGGTGGCGCTGGTGGATCCGGACGGGCGGGAAATCTCCTACGGCGAGCTGACGGCGAAAGCCAACCGGTACGCCTCTGGCTTGCGAGAGCTGGGCTTGGGCGTCGGCGATTCGGTGGTGCTGTTGCTGCCGAACGGCGACGACCTGGTCGCGGCGTACTTCGCGGCGATCCAGACCGGGCTGTACGTGGTGGTGGTGAACTGGCATCTGGTCGGGCCGGAAGTCGCGTACATCCTCTCCGACAGCGGGGCGAAGGCGTTCCTGGCGCATGAGCGGTTCGCCGACGTCGCGGTGGCTGCGGCTGATGAGGCCGGGCTGCCTGCTTCGGCGCGGTTCGCTGTCGGTGCGGTGCCTGGCTTCCGTCGAGCCGAGGAATTGGGCGCCGGGCTCGGGGACGGGCGGCCGGACGAGCGGACTGCCGGGTCGCCGATGCTCTACACGTCCGGTACGACCGGGCGGCCCAAGGGCGTCAAGCGGCCGTTGACCGGGGCTGATCCGGATCAGGTGCCTGCTGCTTCGACGTGGTTCTTCGGGGTGTTCGGGCTGCGGCCGTTCGACGATCACGTGCATTTGTGCGGGTCGCCGCTGTATCACACGGCGGTGCTGAATTTTGTGGCTATTTCGCTGCAGTTGGGGCATACCGCGGTGCTGATGGACCGGTGGGATGCAGAGGAGATGCTGCGGTTGATCGAACGGCATCGGGTTACGCACAGCCACATGGTGCCGACGCAGTTCCGTCGGTTGCTGGGCTTGCCGGACGACGTGCGCGCGAAATATGACCACAGTTCACTGCGGGTGATGATTCACGGGGCGGCGCCTTGTCCGCTTGAGGTGAAGCGGCAGATGCTCGACTGGTGGGGTCCCGTCGTCACCGAGTACTACGCGGCGACTGAGGGCGGCGGAACGGTGATCAACGGCGAGGACTGGCTGCGCAAGCCTGGTTCTGTCGGGCTGCCTTGGCCGGGGTCGACGATTCGGATTCTTGACGACGCCGGGGAAGAGGTGCCGACGGGCGAGACCGGCGCGGTGTACATGAAGATGGGCGACTCCAAGTTCGAGTATCACCGGGACAAGGCCAAGACGGAGAAGGCCCGGGTCGGGGACTTGTTCACGCTCGGCGACGTCGGGCATCTCGACGAGGACGGGTATCTGTTCCTGCATGACCGCAAGGCGGACATGATCATTTCCGGCGGGGTGAATATTTATCCGGCGGAGATCGAGGGTGAGCTGGTGATGCATCCGAAGGTCGCGGATGTGGCTGTGTTCGGGGTGCCGCATGAGGATTGGGGCGAGGAGATCAAGGCGGTGGTGCAGCCTGCGGACGGGGTTTCGGGGTCTGCGGAGTTGACTGCCGAGTTGCTCGCGTATGCGGAGACTCGGTTGGCTCGGTTCAAGTTGCCTCGCTCGGTGGATTACTTGCCGGAGTTGCCTCGGGATCCCAATGGGAAGCTTTACAAGCGGAAGTTGCGGGATCAGTACGTGTCGTGAGGTGGGGGCCCACCACCCCTCAGCCTGATGGTGACTACGGGCGGCGGGTGCTTGTCAAGGCGGGAAAGATGCCTTGACAAGCACCCGCCGCCCGTGTTTTTGGCTTCGTATCGGGGTTGTGGGGGTCTGGGTGCCCCCGTGTGCGGCTTGGGTGGGTGTGCTGAGGTCCGTGAAGGGCTCCTTGAGGGAATTAGATTCCCTCAAGGAGCCCTTCACGGACAGTGGTCAGCGGCCTTGGAAGTTTGGCTTGCGTTTTTCGGTGAAGGCTTTGGGGCCTTCCTTCGCGTCTGCGGAGGCGAAGACTTCGATGCCGTACTTGGCGTCGAGTTTGAAGGCTTCCTCCTCGTGCATGCCTTCGGTGTCGCGGATGGTCTTGAGGATCGCGCGTATCGCCAGGGGGCCGTTGTCGTTGATCAGGTCAGCGAGTTCTAGCGCGCGAGCCAGCGCTTGACCGTCGGGGACGACGTGGCCCACCAGGCCGATGTCGCGCGCCTCCGCCGCGGTGATGTGCCGGCCGGTGAGGAGGAGGTCGGCGGCGACGGTGTACGGGATTTGCCTGGGCAGCCGCACGGCTGAACCGCCCATCGGGAACAGGCCCCAGCGGGGTTCGGAGACGCCGAACTTCGCGCTTTCCGCGGCCACCCGGATGTCGGTTCCTTGCAAGATCTCCGTGCCGCCTGCGATGGCCGGGCCTTCGACGGCGGCGATGAGCGGCTTGGTGAGACGACGGCCCTTGAGCAAGCCTTCGATGCGGCTCGGGTCGAAGGAGCCGTTCGAGAAAGACTTGTCGGGGGCGTTGCGGGACATGGACTTCAGGTCCGCGCCCGCGCAGAACGCTCCGCCGGCGCCGGTCAGGACGCAGCTGCGCACCTGGTCGTCCGAATCCACTCGGTCCCAGGCCTCGACCATGATCGAAAGCATCTCGCCGGTGAGGGCGTTGCGGGCTTCCGGGCGGTTCATCGTCACCACGAGCGTGTGGCCTTCGAGGCTGACGAGTGCGTGGGGTTCGGCCACCGGGGCCTCCTTAATAACGGGCCGGGGTCATTGCCCAGAACGATAACATGTTCTACTTTGGGTGCGTGGCACTCAACATCGCGGATCTACTCGAGCACGCCGTCGACGCCGTGCCGGAACGCGTCGCGGTCGTGTGCGGCGGACGCCAGGTCACCTTCGCGCAACTGGAGAAGCGCGCGAACCGGCTGGCGCACCATCTGGCCGCGCACGGCGTGGGACCCGGCTCCCACATCGGTGTCTATTCCCGGAACTCCATCGAGGCACTGGAAGCCATGTTCGCCGCGTACAAGCTGCGCGCGATCGCGGTGAACGTGAACTACCGCTACGTCCACGGAGAACTCCGCTATCTGTTCACCAATGCCGACCTGGTGGCGCTGGTGCACGAGCGGCGCTACTCCGACCGGGTGGCGGCGGTGCTTCCGGAAACGCCGAAACTGAAACACGTTGTAGTCGTCGAGGACGGTTCGGGCACGCCGTACGAGACGGGCGTCGAGTACGAGGCGGCGCTCGAGGGCGAGTCGGACGAACGCGACTTCGGCGAGCGCAGCGCCGACGACCTGTACATCCTCTACACCGGCGGCACCACGGGTTATCCCAAGGGTGTGCTGTGGCGGCACGAGGACATCTGGCGCGCGCTCGGCGGCGGCATCAACTTCGTCACCGGCGAGTACGTGCCCGACGAATGGACGCTCAGCGAACAAGGCAAATCCGGTTCGCTCGTGCGCCTGCCGGCCGCGCCGCTGATCCACGGAGCGGCGCAGTGGGCCGCGTTCGGCGCGCTGTTCACCGGCAGCCCGGTGGTATTCGTCCCGCAGTTCGACGCGCACGACGTTTGGCGCGCGGTGCAGGAACACAAGGTGCAGGTGCTGACGATCGTCGGCGACGCGATGGCCCGGCCGCTCGTGGACGCCTACCGCTCCGGTGAGTACGACGCGTCGTCGCTGGTCGCGGTGTCGAGTCACGCGGCGCTGTTCTCGCATTCGGTGAAACAGGAATTCCTGGAGATGCTGCCGAACGTCGTGATCACCGACGCGATCGGTTCGTCGGAGAGCGGGTTTACCGGAATCGGCATGGTGGGCAAGGATTCCGACCATTCCGCGGGCCCGCGCGTGAACTTCGGCAAGGACGCCATCCTGCTGGACGACGACGGCCAAGTGGTCGAACCGAAGCCTGGCGCGATCGGGCTGATCGGCCGCCGCGGCCACGTTCCGCTCGGCTATTACGGCGATCCGGAGAAAACCCGCACCATTTTCACCGAGGTGGACGGCGTCCGTTACGTCGTGCCCGGCGATTACGCGCGCTACGAGGAAGACGGCACGGTTACGTTGCTGGGCCGTGGATCGCAGTGCGTGAACACCGGCGGCGAAAAGGTGTATCCGGAAGAAGTCGAGGGCGCGCTGAAATCGCACCCGGACGTTTTCGACGCCTTGGTCATCGGCATCCCGGACGACCGGCTCGGCCAGCGCGTCGCCGCTGTCGTCCAGCCGCGTCCCGGCGTGCAGCCGGATCTGGCCGCCTTGGAAGCGCATGTGCGGACCGAGGTCGCCGGGTACAAGGTGCCGCGGACGGTGTGGCTGGCCGAGGAAATCGGCCGTTCGCCGAGCGGGAAGCCGGATTATCCGTGGGCCCAGCGGTACGCCGCCGAACACGAACCCGCCTAGGAGGGCGCATGCGCACATCGTTGTGCGACCGGTTCGGCATCGAGGTGCCGATCTTCGGATTCACCCCGTCGGAACACGTCGCGGCGGCGATCAGCCGCGCGGGCGGCATGGGCGTGCTGGGCTGCGTCCGGTTCAACGACGCCGCCGAACTCGACGCGGTGCTGTCCTGGATGGACGAGAACACCGACGGAAAGCCTTACGGCGTCGACATCGTGATGCCGGCGAAGATCCCTTCCGAAGGCACCCAGACCGACCTGAACGAGCTGATCCCGCCGGGGCACCGGGCGTTTGTCGATAAAGTGCTGAAGGACCTCGCGGTCCCGCCCCTGCCCGACGACACCGACGAACGAGCCGGCGTTCTCGGCTGGCTGCACTCCGTCGCCCGGTCCCATGTGGACGTTGCGCTGAACCACCGGATCAGCCTGATCGCCAACGCGCTGGGCTCGCCTCCGACCGACGTCATCACCCGAGCCCACGACGCGGGCGTTCCGGTCGCAGCCCTCGCCGGAAAGGGCTCACACGCGGCTCGGCACGTCGACAACGGCGTGGATCTCGTTGTCGCGCAAGGACATGAAGCAGGCGGCCACACCGGCGAAATCGCGACCATGGTGCTGGTGCCGGAAATCGTCGACGCCGTCGGCGACCGCGCCCCGGTGCTGGCAGCCGGAGGCATCGGCTCCGGCCGCCAGGTCGCCGCCGCGCTGGCCTTGGGCGCTTCGGGCGCGTGGATGGGCTCGTACTGGCTCGCGACGCAGGAATACCTGCAAACGATGCCCGAATCGGAGGCGATGCAGAACGCCTTGGTGGAAGCGACCTCCGCGGACACCGTCCGGACCCGGATCTACACCGGCAAGCCCGCTCGCCTGCTGAGGACCCGCTGGACGGAGGCGTGGGCAGCGCCGGGCGCGCCGGAACCGTTGCCGATGCCGTTGCAGAACCTGCTGGTTTCCCACGCGCACAACCGGATCCACGCCGCAGCGGACCCGTCGGTGGTGTCGATGCCGGTGGGCCAGATCGTCGGCAGGATGAACCGGGTCCGCCCGGTGGCCGAGGTGATGGCGGATCTGGTGCAGGGGTTCGAGGAGACGGTGTCCCGGTTGGACAAGATCCGCTGAGGTTCAGGCGAGGCGCTGCTGGATGAAGAGGGCGGCGCGGTCGAGGGCTTGCCCTGCTTCGTCGAGGGTGTCGGTGAAGGTGTGGAAGACGTGCGGGACGTCGGCGGTGATGTCGAGGATCACGTCGACGTCCGCGTCGCGCGCGCGTTCCGCTAGGCGGACCGAGTCGTCCAGCAGGACTTCGTTCGTGCCGACCTGCAGCAGGATCGGCGGGAACCCGGTCAGGTCGGCGTGGGCCGCCGGGGCGAGCAGCGGCTGGGCGGGATCCGCGCCTGCCAGGTACAGCTCGCCGGTGCGGCCCATGCTTTCCCTGGTGAAGAAGGGGTCGAGGGCTTCCTTAGTCTTCATCGACGCCCCGGTGCGGGTGTGGTCCAGCCCCGGCGAGAACGCGACGATCCCGGCGGGCATCGGCAGCCCCGCGTCGCGGGCGGCCAGAGTCGTGGTCACGGCGAGGCCGCCGCCCGCGGAATCGCCCGCGAAGAGGATCGAGGACGGGTCGTTGTCCTCCAGCAGGCTCCGGTAGGCGGCGAGGCAGTCCTCGATCCCGGCCGGGAACGGGTGCTCGGGCGCTAGCCGGTAGTCGAGCGAGAGCGCGCGGATTCCGGTGCGCAGAACGAGATTCGCCGTCAGCGCCATCGCGGTGTGCGGCGATCCCAGCGAGAACGATCCTCCGTGGAAGTACAGAATCGTGCCCGGCCGCTGTGTGGCCGGCGGTTCGACCAGGACCGCTGGCCGCCCGGCGAGCGTGGCGCTGCTTTGCCGCGGTTCGGCGGGGACGGGAAACCCGCTCATCAACGCGGCGAACCCGGCCCGCATCTGCTCGACCGGCACCGGTCCGGCCCCCTTTGGTACCCGCCGCAGCTGCTCGTCGATCGCGCGGCGCTGTTCCCTGCTCATCTGTGCTCCTGAAGATTCTGCGGAAGTATATTCTGAGGCATGTAATGGTAGACTATATGCCGTGGCAGGTACTTCGGCAAACGAGCAGCTCTTCGACCATCTGGTGCGCTCCGAGACCCGGCTCTACAACGCGGTGGGGGAGCGGCTCAAGGCCGAGCACGGGATCGTCGCTTCGCAGTTCGAGTTCCTGCGGTATCTGGAGCGGCATCCGCAGTCGCGGGTCGCGGACCTGGCGATGAACTTCGCCATCGGCATCGGGGCGACGAGCAAGGGCATCGACCGCCTCGAAGCGCGCGGCTGGGTGCGCCGGGTGCGGAATCCGGACGACCGGCGGTCGTCACTGGTCGAGCTGACCCCTCCAGGCCGGCACCTGGCCGCGGCGGCGGGAGAGACGTTTCGCACGGAGCTCGAGACGCTGGTCGGCTCGGTGCTCGGAGAGGACCAGACCGAGGTGGTCATTGCGGCACTCGCCGCGCTTCGGGGGGCTTTGGAGGAGCGGAACGCGGGACTTCCGGCGGGTTAGCGGGGCTGGCTGACGAGCTGGAGCTGCGGCGCTGGCCCCTGCTTCCCTGGCGTTGGTGGGCGCTGCGCGGGGTCTCTGGCGGGTTAGCGGGGCTGGCTGACGAGCTGGAGGCGCGGTGCTCGCCCTGCTTCGCTGGTGTTGGTGGGGCGGTGCGCGGGGTTTCTGGCGGGTTGGCGGGGTTGTCTGGCGGGCTTGGTGTTGAGGTGCTTGCCGCGCGTGGGGCGGTGTTGCTGGAGCGGAACGCGGGACTTCTGGTGGGTCGGCAGGGCTGTCTGACGATCTGGTGTTGCTGTGGTTGCCCTGCTCCGGGGGTGTTGGTGGGCGGCGCGGGGTTTCCGGCGGTTAACGGGGCTGGCCTTGGTGTTGCGGTGCTTTCCGCGCGTCAGGTGGTGCTCGTGGAGCGGCGCGCGGAGTTTCCGGCGGGCTACCGGAGTGGCTGACGGCTTGGCGTTCTGGCACTGGCCCCGCTTCGGGCGTGCCGGCGGAGCGGGGACCCCGTCCCGGACTTCACCCCGCGCGGCCCGAGACCCGGCGGACCGATGCTCGCGTGCGGCGTGCCCGATCCATCCTCGCGGTTCCCGGCCGCACCGCACCACCGCACCGGAAAACGCCGCACAGGCCGGGTGCGGAACCCCGACGGAGTCCCGCACCCGGCTCGGTGTGCAGTCAGAACGTCAGATCTTCCCGGCCGCCGACGCGATGTCCGAGGCGAACGAGCTCACCTCGGTGTACACGCCGGGTGCGTGCGCCCTGGCGCAGCCGTCGCCCCAGCTGACGATGCCTACCTGGATCCATTCGCCCGCTCCGTCGCGGCGGAACATCGGGCCGCCGGAGTCGCCCTGGCAGGTGTCGACTCCGCCGGTGTCGAGCTTGCCCGCGCACAGTTCCGCGTCCGGCTTCAGGTCGGCGTAGGACCCGCCTTGGGACTGGCACGTCGAGTCGTCCACGAACGGGACCTCGGCCTTCAGCAGGTAGCGCTGCTGCGCCCCGCCTTCCTGGGCCGCGCCCCAGCCGGCGATGGTGAACGTGCCGGAGTTGTTGTCGGCGTTCTTCGCGATCGGCAGGGTCGGGACGCCGCTCACCGGGCTCGCGAGCTTGATCAGCGCCCAGTCGCCGCCGGTGGAGTCGTACGTCGGGGAGCGGTAGACGTAGGTCGAGCGCACCTTCTTGGCGCTCGAACTCTGCAGATCGACCACGCCGAGCGTCGCGGTGATCGACGAGTCCGCTCCGGTGCGGTCGACGCAGTGCGCGGCGGTCAGCACGAGCTGATCGGTGTACAGCGCCCCGCCGCAGCCCATCGAAAGCCGGACCATCCACGGGAATTCCCCTTGGTCGGCGCGAGTCCCGCCAACAACCTGAGGCTCCGCGCCCGGCGACGGCGGCGTCGACGCCATGGCGGGCGTCGCCAGTCCGGCGGCGGCCGCGAGTGCTGCCGCGCCTGCCAGTACTCGCGTGAGCATGCTGAAGTTTCGCTTGTCGGCCAAGGGGATTGTCCTTCCGGTGTCCACTGTGGAGCTTCCGCTCCCTGGGGGCGGGGAGGTGTCGTGCGGTGACGAATCGACTACACCAGAGCGACGGTAAGTGGACAACCAACTTTCTTCGGATCTTTCGGATTCTTCACCGGATCCGGCAGATTTCGGCACCGGAAACCGCGGTAAAAGCGGCTTTGACCTGGGGGTGGATGATTTTCGGAGTAACCGGTCGGGGGCGGAGCGAGGGGGACTTTCGCGCACCGGATACGGCGGCACCGGCTGGAACCCGTGCCAGAGAACAAAAACTCAGCGCGCAACCCTTCGCCGACGCACCAAGTACGCCACCCCTCCGAGCCCCAGCACCAAACACCCGCTGAGCACCGAAGAGAGCGGCAAGCTGAACGCCAGCACCGCACACCCCGCCAGCCCGCCAGCCGCAACCACCTTCGGCGCGGCCCCTTCGTCCCGGCGCAGCGTCAGCGCGGAAGCGTTCGCCACCGCGTAGTACGCGAGCACCGCGAAGGACGAAAATCCAATCGCACCACGCAAATCCGTCGTCGTGGCCAGCACCGCGACCACCACGCCCACCGTCAGCTCAGCCCGGTGCGGCACCGAAAACCGAGGATGCACCGCGGTCAAAAACCGCGGCAGATGCCCGTCCCGCGCCATCGCGAGGGTCGTCCGCGAAACGCCCAGCACCAACGCCAGCAACGACCCCGACGCAGCCACCACCGCACCAACGCGAACCACCGGTGACAGCCACGGCACGGCGGCAGCGAGCGGATCGGGATTCGCTCCGATCCCGTCTGGCCCCAACGTCACCAGCAGCACCACCGCCACCACGGCGTACACCACGAGAGTCAGTCCTAAAGCGAGCGGAATCGCCCGCGGAATCGTACGGGCCGGGTCGCGGACTTCCTCGCCCAGCGTCGCCAGCCGGGCATAGCCGGCGAACGCGAAGAACAGCAATCCGGCCGCTTCGAGCACTCCGCCGCCGTGGAACGGAGTCCATGGGGAAACGTGCGTGCCGGAAAAACCGAAAACCGCGACCAAGGCAAGCACCACGAGAGTGATGCAAACGATCACCCGAGTAGCCAAAGCGGACCGGTGCACGCCCAGGTAATTCACGCCGGTGACCAAGCCGATCACGCCCACTGCGAGCAAGCTCCGCCAAGGCTGCCCGAGCCCGGGAGCGGCATACGCGACAACGGTCAGCGTCATCGCCGCACAGCTCGCCGTTTTCCCGGCGACGAATCCCCAACCCGCTATGTATCCCCAAAATTCACCGAGCCGAGCGCGTCCGTACACATAGGTGCCACCGGATTCCGGATACAGCGCGGCAAGCCGGGCGGAAGAAGTCGCGTTGCAGTAGGCGACTAACGCGGCCACGGCGAGCGCGGGCAGCAATCCCGAACCCGCGGCACGCGCGGCGGGAGCGAACGCGGCGAAAACGCCGGCGCCGATCATCGAACCGAGTCCGATGAATACGGCGTCAGCGAGGCCTAACCGGCGGGCCAACGGCATTGCGGGGGTCCTCCCGTGGGGTCAGTTCGCGAGACAGCGAACCACGCGCCGCGTGTCTGGCATAGGCTCGGGTCTCGTGCCCACGTCTTCGCCGCTGTCCCGCCTGTCCGCCGACGGACCGGTCCGCGACGGCATCCCGGATCACGGCCGAGTGCCGCGCTACTACGCCGTGAAGGTCGAACTGCTGGCCGTCATCGCCGAATTGGGCGAAGGCAGTGCGCTGCCCACGGAACGCGAACTGTGCGAACGGTTCGAGGTGTCCCGCGCGACGGTCCGGCAAGCGGTGGGCGAGCTGGTGCTCGAAGGCAGGCTGTCGCGGAGGCAGGGGAGCGGAACGTACGTCGCCGCGCCGAAGCTGGTCCAGCCGCTCGCGCTCGTCAGCTACACCGAAGGCCTGCGCCGCCAAGGCATCCGGCCCGGTCGCACGCTGATCACGCTCGAACGTCGCGCGGCGGGCACCGGACTGGCCGCCGACCTGCGGATCGAACCGGCCGCCGAGGTGATTCACCTGGAGCGCGTCCTGCTCGCCGACGACGAGCGCGTCGGTCTCGAATCGACCTTCCTCCGCGCCGACAAGTTCCCCACGCTGCCGGAGGATTTCGACCCGGAGCAGTCGCTGTACGCGTTCCTGCGCGACGAACTGGGCGTCGTCTTCGACGGGGCCGAGGAACGCGTGGAGACCGTGCTCGCGACACCCCGCGAAGCGCTGCTCATCGGCACGAACCCGGCTCTGCCGATGCTGTTGATGCACCGCGTGTCGTGGGGTCCGGACGGCGAGCCGTTCGAGCGGGTCCGGTCGCTGTACCGCGGTGACCGGCTGAGTTTCGTCACGCGACTGAGCCGCGTCGAGTAGCTGTCACATCCGGCGTCGCCCCTTCGTTCCCTCTGCGTCGAACGGAGGGACAACCATGGACATCGCACTGTGGATCGCCCAGGCGGCTCTCGCCCTGCTCTTCGCCCTGTCCGGCGTGCTGAAGTCGACGATGTCGCGGCAACGGCTGATCGAGACCGGGCAAACCGGGGTGGCCGCGTATCCGATGCCGGTCGTGCGCTTCGCCGCGATTTGCGAACTCGTCGCGGTGGCCGGCCTGATCCTGCCGAGGCTGACCGGGATCGCCCCGGCGCTCACCGGGTGGGCGGCGATCGGCCTGGCCGTGGTGATGGTCGGCGCGATGGCGGGCCACGCCAGGCTGGCCGTCACCGAGCACCGCCCCGCGGAGTACCGCAACGTCGCGGCGAATGTCGTGATTCTGGCGGTATGCGTGTTCGTCGCGGCGGGCCGACTCTGAAGATAACGGAACGGTAACTCATCTGGTCCAATATTCGAGGCTGCTTCACCTGGCGTTCCCCGTGCCGACAGGCTCCGTTGAGCGCGGGCGGCGACTGTTGCGGCCGTGCGAATCATCATCGTTGGCGGCGGTGTGCTCGGCACCCAGCACGCCTGGCAGGCCGTGGAACGCGGTCACGAAGTCCTCCAGCTCGAACGCGAGCCGGAGGCGCGCGGAGCGTCCGTCCGGAACTTCGGGCTGGTGTGGGTCGGCGGTCGTGCGGCCGGTCCGGAGCTGGAGACGGCGGTGCGCGCCCGGGAGCTGTGGGAGCGGATCGGCGAACGCGTGCCCGCGCTGGGTTTCCGGCCGAACGGCTCGCTGACGGTCGTCCGCACGGACGCCGAGCTGGCTGTCGCGCAGGAGGTCGTCTCCGGGCCGGAGGCGGCTGAGCGCGGTTTCAAACTCCTCGACGCGAACGAGACCCGGGCGCTGAACCCGGCTCTGCGCGGCAACTTCGCCGGCGCGTTGTGGTGCGAGCGCGACGCGGCGGTCGAGCCGCGGACCGCGCAGCCTGCTCTCCGCGAAGCGCTCAAGGCGAGCGGTCGTTACCAGTGGCTGCCCGGCCGTGAGGTGCGGAACCTGACCGAAAACGGCGTCGTCGACGATCACGGCGGGCGCCACGAAGGCGACGTCGTGGTGTTCTGCACCGGCGCGTGGCTCGGCGGGCTGGTACGCGAGATCGCGGGCGAGATCCCGGTACGGCGGGTCCGGCTGCAGATGGCGCAGACCGAACCGCTGGACGAGCCGTTGCCCACCAGCGTCGCGGACGGCGACAGCTTCCGGTACTACCCGGCCTACCGCGGCGCGGCGCTCGACGCGATGAACGAAGGTCACCCGCAGGGCGAAATCGCCGCGCAGAACGCGATGCAGCTGCTGATGGTGCAGCGTCGCGACGGCTCGCTCACCATCGGCGACACGCACGAGTACGCGCAGCCGTTCTCCTTCGATGTCACCGAAGACCCGTACGAACACCTCGCCGAAGTGGCGGGCGCGTTGCTCGGTCGTCCATTGCCGAAGATCCGCCGTCGCTGGGCCGGCGTGTACGCACAGGCAACCGATCAGACCGCGGTCGTGCACCGGGAACGGTTGTCCGGCAACGCTTTCCTCGTCACCGGTCCCGGTGGCCGGGGCATGACCTGCTCGCCCGCAATCGCCGAAGACACCGCAAAGGAGCTGGGTTGGTGACCACCGAACTCGTCGTGCTCGACATGGCCGGAACGACCGTCGCGGACGACGGACTGGTCGAACGGGCTTTCACCGCCGCGATCGCCGCCGCCGGAGTGTCCGAAGAGGACGAACGCTACGCCGGAATGCTCGACTACGTCCGGGAAACCATGGGCCAGTCGAAGATCACCGTGTTCCGCGCGCTGCTCGGCGACGAAGACCTCGCCCAGCGCGCGAACGCCGAATTCGAAGGCTCGTACGGACGTCTGGTCGCGGCCGGGGAGTGCAAGCCGATTCCCGGTGCCGAGGAAACCATCCGCGGCCTGCGGGAGAAGGGCGTCCGCGTCGCGCTGACCACCGGCTTCGCACCCACGACTCAGCGCGCGCTGCTCGACGCGCTCGGCTGGCACGACCTCGCCGACCTCGCGCTTGCGCCTGGCGATGGCGTGCGCGGCCGTCCGTATCCCGATTTGATCCTCGCTGTCGCACTGAAGCTGAAGGTCACCGACGTCCGCAACATCGCGGTAGTCGGCGACACCCCCACTGATGTCCGCACCGGCCTCGCCGCCGGTGCCGGAATCGTCGCCGGGGTGCTCACCGGTGCCGGCAACCGCGGCGAACTGGAAGCCGCGCACGCCACCCACGTTCTCGACTCCGTCTCCGCCCTCCCCGCCGTGCTCGATCTTGAAGGAGCCACCCAGTCATGAGAATCCGGAAAGCGACCGTCGTCGCTCTCGTCGCCACCCTCGCCGGCCTGCTGTCCGCGTGCGGCGGCACGGCGGGCGGCGCGTCCGGCGACCAGACCGTCACCGTGTACACCGCGGATGGCCTTGAAGACTGGTACAACGCCCGGTTCGCCGAGTTCAAGCAGCAGACCGGGATCACCGTCCAGGCGGTCACCGCCGGTTCCGCCGAGGTTGTTTCGCGCGTAGGCAAGGAAAAGGCCAACACCCAGGCCGACGTCCTCGTCACGCTCCCGCCGTTCGTGCAGCAGGCAGCGAAGGAAGGCCTGCTCGCGACGTCTGCGCCGAAGGGCGTCGACCAGGTTCCGGCCGCGCAGAAGGACCCGCAGGGCCGCTACTACGCGCTGATGAACAACTACCTCAGCTTCATCTACAACCCGCAGCAGGCGAACCCGGCCCCGAAGAGCTGGAACGATCTGCTCGACCCGAAGTACAAGGGCAAGCTCCAGTACTCCACGCCCGGCGAGGCGGGCGACGGCACCGCGGTGCTGCTGCAGGCCCAGCATGTGTTCGGCGACCAGGGCGCGCTCGAATACCTCGGCAAGCTGCAGGCGAACAACGTCGGGCCGTCGTCGTCCACCGGCAAGCTGCAGCCGAAGGTCGCGAAGGGCGAGGTGCTCGTCGCGAACGGGGACCTGCAGATGAACCTCGCCGAGATCGACAAGAGCGGCGGGTTCTCGGTGTTCTTCCCGGCCGACGCGCAGGGAAAGCGCTCGACCTTCGCGTTGCCGTACTTCGCGGGTTTGGTCAACAACGCGCCGCATTCGGACAACGCCCGCAAGCTGCTCGACTTCCTGTTCTCGCCGGAGACCCAGGCTAAGGCCAGCGACGCGTACGGCATCCCGGCCCGTTCCGACGTCAAGCCGCAGGGACCGAAGGCGGAGAAGATCACCGCCGCGATGTCCGGAGTGGACATTTGGACGCCGGACTGGAACTCCGTCCTCGGCCGTCTCGACGCCGACCTCGCCGCGTACCGGAAGGCCACCGGACAGTGACTCCGGCAGTAGAGTTCCGCGGCGTATCCGTCCATTTCGGAGCGACGCAAGCGCTTGCCCCGCTGGATCTTTCGGTAGCGCGCGGCGAAACGCTGGCCCTGCTGGGACCGTCCGGCTCCGGCAAGTCGACCGCGCTCAAGGCGCTCGCCGGGTTCCTCCGGCCGAGCGCCGGGCGGGTGCTGCTCGACGGCCAGGACGTCACCGATCTGCCGCCGCACCGGCGTGGGCTCGGCGTGGTGGTGCAGAGTTACGCGCTCTTCCCGCATCAGCGGGTCGCCGACAATGTCGCGTTTGGACTGAAGGCGCGGAAGATGCGCCGCGCGGACGTGACGCAGCGCGTCGGCGAGGTATTGGAACTGGTCGGGATGAGCGAGTACGCGCGCCGGTATCCCCGTGAACTGTCCGGCGGGCAGCAGCAGCGGGTCGCGTTGGCGCGGGCGCTGGCGATCCGGCCGAACGTGCTGCTGCTCGACGAGCCACTGTCCGCATTGGACGCGGCGCTGCGCGAGGACATGGTCGCGGAATTGCTGCGGCTCAGGGCCGAATTGCCGGACACGACCCTGATCTACGTCACTCATGACCAGAGTGAAGCGCTCGCGCTCGCGGACCGGATCGCGGTGCTGCGCGATTCCCGGCTGGTCGAACTCGGTCCGTGCGAACAGCTTTACCGTCGCCCGGCCACCGAGTTCACCGCGAGCTTCCTCGGTGCGGCGAACCTGATCCCGGTCGAATTGGTGCGCGCGGACGGGTCGGTTGCGACCGTCCGGCTGGCCGGGCGCGAGCTGTCCGCCGAACCGTCCGGCACGCTCCAGCCGGAGCGGCCGGTGGCGCTCGGCGTGCGGCCGCACCGGATTTCGGTCGGCGAACCCGGACCGGACACCTTCCCGGCGCTCGTGCGCGGCGTGCAGTGGCGCGGTTCCGGGTACCGGCTCGACCTCCGGCTCACCGACGAGGTCTGCGACCTCCGCGCCGAGGTGCCGGACAGCCCGGTGCTGCCCGCGGTCGGCGACCGGGTCGGAGTGTCCATTCCGGACGGTTGCCCGCTGGTGGGGGTGGGCGGATGACCGGCCTCGCCCTCGGCACCGCCGCGCTCGCCCCGGCCCGTCGCGGCACTCGGCCCCGCCGGTACCGGATCGGCTGGCTGCTGCCGCCCGCGATCGTGGTCGCCGGATTCTTCGGTTACCCGCTCGTGCTGGTGATTCTGCAGTCGTTCACCGCGCAGGACGGCAGTTTCGGGCTTTCGGTGTGGACGCAAGTGCTGTCGTCGCCGGAATTCGGCCGTGCGGTGTGGCAGACAGTGTTGCTGGCCTTGGGTTCCACGGTCGGCTGTGTGCTGCTCGGCGGATTTCTCGCGCTGGTCGTCGCGTTCGTCCCGTTTCCCGGCGCGACACTGCTGGCCCGGCTGGTCGACACGGTGCTGGCTTTCCCGTCGTTCCTGATCGCGCTGGCCTTCACGTTCCTCTACGGCGGCGCGGGAGTCTTTGGCACCGCTGGGTTTCTGTACTCGCCATGGGGTGTTTTGCTCGCCGAGATTACCTTCTACACGCCCTTCGTGATGCGGCCCGCGCTCGCCGCGTTCAGTCAAGTTCCTTCGGCGCAACTGGACGTAGCGGCGAGTCTCGGCGCGCGGCCAGGCCGGGTGCTGTGGCGGGTCGTGCTGCCGGAAGCATTGCCGTCGCTCGCGTCCGGCGCGTGCCTGGTGCTGCTGTTGACGATGAACGAGTTCGGCATCGTGCTGTTCCTCGGGGCCAAGGGCGTCTCGACGTTGCCGATGCTGGTGTACGGCAAGGGAATCGTCACCTTCGATTTCCCGGCCGCGTCGGTGGTCGCGGTGGTGAACGTGGTGCTGTCGCTGGTGCTCTACACGGTTTACCGGCGAGTGGTCGGAAGGGGAGGCCGTCGTGCTGCTGTGGACGCGGCGTAGCCGGTTGCTGGTGTGGCTGGTTTTCGGGGTGGTTTTCCTCGGTGTAGTGGCCGCACCGCTGGTGATGATCGTGCTGGCGTCGTTCGCCGGGAGCTGGACGGGTGTACTCCCCAGCGGGCTCACCGGAGCGCATTACGCCGAGGCGCTCTCCGGCGAGACGTTCGCGAGCCTGTCGGTGAGCGTGCAGACCGGGGTGATCACGTCGCTGGTCTCGGTGCTCATCGGGACCTGGGCCGCGCTGGCTGTCGACCACGCGCCGCCGCGGCTGCGCCGGATCGCGGATTCGCTGTTCCACCTGCCGATCGCGGTGCCGTCGGTGGTGCTGGGGCTGGCGTTGCTCGTGGCCTTCAGCCGCCCGCCGGTGGCGTTCAACGGCACGCGCTGGATCGTCCTCGCCGGACACCTGATGATCCTGCTGCCGTTTGCGTACAGCACGGTTTCCGCCGCGCTGCAACGCGTTGACCCGCTGCTCGCGCAGGCCGCGGCGAGTCTCGGCGCGCGTCCGTTGCGGGTGCTGCTGCGTGTCCGGTTGCCAGTGCTGTTGCCCGCGATGTCGGCTTCGGCCGGTTTGGCGCTGGCGATGTCGATGGGCGAATTGGGCGCGACGATGATGCTTTATCCGCCGGACTGGCGAACGCTCCCGGCGACCATTTTCTCCCTTACCGACCGGGGACAGGTGTTTCTCGCGTCGGCCAGCACGGTGCTGTTGCTGGTGGTGACGCTGGCCGGGGTGGTGCTGCTGGGGCTGGTGCGGGGGAAGGCTTCCGCTCGGTGAAATAGTTTTCGCGCGCGGATGCAACCTCCGGGGGCTCGATTCCGTCCGCGGTGCATGCGGACAACAGGGAAAATCGTGGGAGCGAGCGCGCTGCTGCTGACGGTCGCGGCGTGCGGGAGCAACGGGACTACAGCCGCGCCGGCTTCCTCCGGCCCGGCGTCGAGTTCGGTGTCGGTTTCCTCGCCGCCGCCGACCTCTTCTTCGCCGTCGGTCGCGCCGCCGCCGGCGTCCGGGCCGCCGAAGAGCCGTCCGACGCAGGGCGTGCCGCCTGGGGATACCGCGCCTGCTGCCGGGCAGATCAACGCTTCGGCGCTTCCGGCTGGGTATCCGCACGACGTCACGCTCGCTGAGGGTGGCTCGGTGGTGGTGATCCAGGCGGAAGAGGGCGGATGCGACAAGCTCAGCGCGAAGGCTGGAGAGCAGACAGCTACTCAGGTTGTGGTGCTGGTGACGATTACCAAGCCGCCGCACGGGCAGATGTGTCCGATGCATGTGCGCGAGATTTCGTTGCCGGTTCGGCTTGCCGCGCCGCTGGGCGGGCGGGAATTGGTGTTGAAGCCAGGCCCGTGAAGATCGCGTGCAACCCCTCGGGGCGGTCGATCCGTCCAGGGATCATGAGGTACTCGACGAAGCTGATCGGAACGACACGACTGGCGGGCGCGGCACTGGTGCTCACGATGGCGGCCGCGTGCGGCAGTCCGACGAGCATGGCGAACGCACCAGCGTCCGGGACCGAGAGCGCGCCGCCGAGCGGCAGCGGCAGTGCCAGTGCCAGCGCCTCGACTCCGGTGCCGCCGCCGGGCAAACCCCAGTTCGACCCTCCGCAAGGGGCGGTGCGGGTTCCTGACAATCGGGTTGACGGGGCGGCGTTGCCTAAGACGTTTCCCAAGGAGGTTTATTCGGACAACGGGGGGACGGTGCTCGTGGTGCGGGCTGAGGAAGGGGGGTGTGGGCATGCGCTTGGGGAGGCTGTTGAGCAGAGTGCCCAGAAGGTTGTGGTGGATTTGAGCGAGACCAAGGCGCAAACCGGGCAGATGTGCACGATGGATTTGCGGCATCCGGTGATTTCGGTGGCGTTGGCGGCGCCGTTGGGGGAGAGGACTGTGGTTTTGAAGCGGTCTGCTCCTCGGTGACCCCTGTTGCCGGATGACTTCGTCGGGGGGTTATTCGGCTCGTCGCCTGGCGGCGACATTGCTTTGAGTGGTTGCGTGGGGCACCCCGAAGCTGATTGTTACGACGGCGCGGGGGTGCTTGTCAAGGCGGGAAAGATGCCTTGACAAGCACCCCCGCGCCGCGTTTTTGGCTTCGTATCGGGGTGCGGGGGTGGTGTGGGTGCCTCGATGGTTGGGTGCATCGGCTGCGGGTCGAGGTGGGGCGGGGCTTGCGCCCCAATGTGGCGTTGGGTGCATGTGACGCACCGAATGTGGCGTTGGGTGCGTGGGATGCACCGAATGTGGCGTTGGGTGCGTTGCGGCGGTGAGTGGTCCGTGAGGGGAACCCTGAGGGACTCTGAGTCCCTCAGGGTTCCCCTCACGGACTTCTTGTTGGGAGTCCACTGTGGACGCGTTGGGCTGTTCGGGGGGTGCGTCGATGGCCTCAGTGGCCGTGCGGCTCTAGGCTTTGCGGCTATGGGAACTCGCCAGGTTTCGCGCAGTGCGGTGGTTGCTGCTGCGCCGGAACGGATTTTCGCGTTGCTTGCTGATCCGGCTCAGCATCCGCTCATCGACGGGTCCGGGACGGTGCGCGCCAGTCGTGGCGCGGCGCCGGATCGGTTGTCGTTGGGCTCCGAGTTCGGCATGGAGATGCGGATGGGGGCGCCGTACCGGATTCAGAACACCGTGGTCGAGTTCGAGGAGAATCGGCTGATTGCCTGGCGGCACTTCGCGGGGCATCGGTGGCGCTGGCTGCTTGAGCCGACGGGGGACGGGCGCACCGAAGTGACCGAGACCTTTGACTGGTCTACTGCTCGGTCGCCGCTCGCGATTCGGTTGCTGGGGTTTCCCAAGCGCAACGCCGAGGCCATCGAGAAGACTCTCGCCCGGTTGGGCGGGATGTTTCCCGGGTGACCTCGGCGTGCTTGGAGATCAGCGGAAGCTGATTTGCAGTACCGGTTCGCTGGTTTCGGAGAAGAAGTCGTTGCCCTTGTCGTCGATGACGATGAACGCGGGGAACTCTTCGACCTCGATTTTCCAGACTGCTTCCATGCCGAGTTCGGCGTACTCGAGGACGTCGACCTTCTTGATGCAGTCCTTCGCCAGCCGTGCGGCCGGGCCGCCGATGGAGCCCAGGTAGAAGCCGCCGTGTTCCTTGCAGGCGGCGGTGACCTGCTTCGAGCGGTTGCCCTTCGCCAGCATCACCAGCGAGCCGCCCGCGGCCTGGAACTGGGCGACGTACGAGTCCATCCGGCCGGCCGTGGTCGGGCCGAACGAACCGGACGCGTAGCCGTCGGGGGTCTTCGCCGGGCCCGCGTAGTAGACCGGGTGGTCGCGGAGGTACTGCGGCATCTCCTCGCCGGCGTCCAGGCGCTCGGCGATCTTGGCGTGCGCGATGTCGCGGGCCACGACCAGCGGGCCGGTCAGCGACAGGCGCGTCTTCACCGGCAGCTGCGCCAGCTGGGCGCGGATCTGGTCCATCGGCTGGTTGAGGTCGACCGACACGACCTCGTCGGACAGGTCGTCCTCGGTGACGTCCGGGAGGAAGCGGGCCGGGTCGCGTTCGAGCTGTTCGATGAACACGCCTTCGCTGGTGATCTTCGCCTTCGCCTGGCGGTCGGCCGAGCACGAGACGGCGACGCCGACCGGGCAGCTCGCGCCGTGGCGGGGGAGACGGATCACCCGGACGTCGTGGCAGAAGTACTTGCCGCCGAACTGGGCGCCGATCCCGAACTGGCGCGTCATCTCCAGCACCTGCTGCTCGAGGTCGCGGTCGCGGAACGCGTGGCCCAGCTCAGAGCCCTCGGCGGGCAGGTTGTCGAGGTAGCGCGCGGAGGCGAGCTTCGCGACCTTGAGGTTGAACTCGGCCGACATGCCGCCGACGACGATCGCCAGGTGGTACGGCGGGCACGCGGCGGTGCCCAGGCTGCGCAGCTTCTCGTCCAGGAACCGGGCGAGCCGCTTCGGGTTCAGGACCGCCTTGGTTTCCTGGTACAGGAAGGTTTTGTTGGCGCTGCCGCCGCCCTTGGCCATGAACAGGAACTCGTACGACGGGTCCGTCGCGTCCGAATCCTTGTGGTAGAGCTCGACCTGCGCGGGCAGGTTCGTGCCGGTGTTGCGCTCTTCCCAGAAGTTGATCGGGGCCATCTGCGAGTAGCGCAGGTTGAGCTGCTGGTAGGCGTCGAAAATGCCCTGCGAGAGGGCGCGCTCGTCGTCGCCGCCGGACAGCACGCCCTCGGTGCGCTTGCCGATGACGATCGCGGTGCCGGTGTCCTGGCACATCGGGAGCACACCGCCTGCCGAAATGGCCGCGTTGCGGAGCAGGTCCATCGCGACGAACCGGTCGTTGCCGCTGGCTTCGGGGTCGTCGACGATCGCGCGCAGCTGCTGCAGGTGTGACGTGCGCAACAGGTGCTGGATGTCGGTGATCGCCGTGCGCGCGAGCGTCGTCAGCGCTTCCGGATCGACCTTCAGAAACTTCCGCCCGGCGGCTTCGACGGTCTCGACACCGTCGGCGGTGACCAGCCGGTATTCGGTGGTGGTGTCCTTGCCGAGCGGCAGGACTTCGGTGTGCTGGAACGTGGTGGGCGGCACAGCGAGGCTCCTTTGCCCTGATCGGGATTGGCTCACGGTACTCAGCGGATTCCGCCCGGTCGCACCGGCGCGGGGACGCTGTGGGATAGCGCACGCCGACGGCGTTCCCCGCGGGCTTCCCGGCAGGCATGGTCGGGAGGCCGGGCCCACCCCGACGGACCCGACCTCCCGGGGAAAGCGGACCGGATGCGCACACACCCGTCCCGCGTGACTAACGGGACCCCCGCCGGCGCGTTGACCGGACGCCGCACAGCGGGGGTCGCGAACGCTTGCTACCCAGTGCCCGGAACCGCCAAACGCGAACGAGACGCGAATTCCACGATCGGGTGCACAGAGTGGTGACGGGATTGCGGTGGGTGTAACTCGAAGAGGGATTAATGGGATTAATCAGGGCACGGAAGGAGGATCGTGCGCGCTATGGGGGCTAAAGGGGTTGGTGGGGCTCAAGTGGCTGGTGAGGCTGGTGGTGTTGATGAGGCGATTTGTCGTCAATTGCCCGGCGGTCGCCGGGGCGGCCAGGGCGGGTGAGATCGGGGCTTGGGCGTGAGAAAACCCCCGGTCCGGAGATCGAACCGAGGGTTTTGCGGCTGCCTGCGGCACCGCTCGCTGGCACCTGAAATCGCGATCGGCGGCACCGCCCCGCTGCCGACCGAAGTCGCGATCGGCGGCACCGCTGGCTGGCGACTGAAATCGCGGCTAGCAGCACCGCTTGCTGGCCGCTGAAGTGGCGATCAGCGGCACCAATTGTTGCCGACCGAAGTCGCTGGCTAGTGGCACCGCTGGCGGGGCCGCTGAAGGCGCGGCTAGTCGCATTGCCCGCTGGCCGCTGAAGCCGCGATCAGCGGCACCACTTGCTGCCGATCGAAGTCGCTGCCAGCGACACCGCTCGCTGGCCACTGAAGCTCGGCTAGCCGCACCATCCGCTGGCCACTGAAATCGCGATCAGCGGCACCGCATGTTGGCCACTGAAGTCGCTGCCAGCTGCACCACCCGATGCCCATCGAAACCGCAACCAGCGGCACCACCCGCTGCTCACCGGAATGATGGATGCGGCCGAAAGCTTCCGCCCCGCTCGACCGGGCCCCACCCGGTCCCCGCGGAAACCTCGACCTGCCTGCCCGCGTGCTTGCCTCGGCCTGGCTCACCGGACCCCACGCCCGGTCAGCCTGCCGCGGCAGCCCGAATCGGCTCGCCGGCAGGCTTCTCCGCCCTCTCCGGAACCCGGGCCCCGAACCCCGGCCCGGAGAGGGAAGAAACTCAGCTGGCGTACGCCCGCAGCCGGTCGGCGCGCTCGCCCTGGCGCAGCTTCGCCATGACCTCGCGCTCGATCTGCCGCACGCGCTCGCGGGACAGGCCGAAGTGCTTGCCGATCTGGTCGAGCGTGCGCGGCTGGCCGTCGTCGAGGCCGTAGCGCAGCCGGATGACGTGCTGTTCGCGGTCGTCCAGCGTCGCCAGGACACGACGAAGGTCGTCCTGCAGCAGACCGGAGATCACCGCGCTCTCGGCGTCGGTCGCCTCGGAGTCCTCGATGAAGTCGCCCAGCGGGGCGTCTTCCTCGGTGCCCACCGGCATGTCGAGGCTCACCGGGTCGCGCGACTGGTCGAGCAGGTCGGAGATCTTGTGCACCGGAATGCCCGATTCGGCGCTCAATTCCTCGTGCGTCGCGTCGCGGCCCAGCTGCTGGTGCAGGTCGCGGCGGATCCGCGCCAGCTTGTTCACCTGTTCGACCAGGTGGACCGGCAGCCGGATCGTGCGGCCCTGGTCCGCCATGCCGCGCGTGATGGCCTGGCGGATCCACCACGTGGCGTACGTGGAGAACTTGAACCCCTTGGAGTAGTCGAACTTCTCCACCGCGCGGATCAGGCCCAGGTTCCCCTCCTGGATCAGGTCGAGCAGCGGCATGCCCCGTCCGGTGTAGCGCTTCGCGAGCGACACCACGAGCCGGAGGTTCGCCTCCAGCAGGTGGTTCTTCGCGACGTGGCCGTCGCGCATCAGCGCGCGCAGCTCCTTGCGGCGCTGCGGCGTGAGGTCCTCGGCGGTGTCGAGCATGTGCTGGGCGAAGACCCCGGCCTCGATCCGCTTCGCCAGCTCGACCTCGTCGGCCGCGGTGAGCAGCGCGGTCTTGCCGATGCCGTTCAGGTACACGCGCACCAAGTCGGCGGCGGGGCTCTGGGCGTCGAGGTCGGCGTCGGTGAGCGCCCCCACGCTCGGACGCTCCTCGGTCTGCTGTGCTGGAATCCGGCGCTCGCGAATCCCGCGCGCTTCGCGTTCGAGAGTCTGGACTGACATTCTGCCTCCCCGGTCACGGGCTGAACGTGTCTCGCCGGCGCCTGCGGGACGGGGCCTGTGGAATCCCGTGTCCGCGGGCCCAGCCGGCTTGGCTGGACACTGGTCTCAACGCCCCGGGAACCTGAAACGTTCCCGGCTCGCTGAAATGAGGACGGGCGTACCCGCCTCGCGGTTGCTCCACCAAAACTGAGGTTTTGCTGAGAACCGCCCCGCTCCGGGAAATGCGTGCGAATCGCGCACTGTGCCTTCGATGTTACGCGCGCCGATCCAATGTGGTCTAGACCTCAATGAGAACGGTGAACGGGCCGTCGTTCACGCTTTCCACCGCCATCTCCGCGCCGAACCGTCCGGTCGAGACGGTGGCGCCGCGGCCGCGCAGTTCCGCGACCACGGCGTCCACCAGGGGTTCGGCGATTTCCGGCCGGGCGGCGGCGGTCCACGAAGGGCGACGGCCCTTGCGGGTGTCGCCGTAGAGCGTGAACTGCGACACCACGAGCAGCGGGGCGCCGGTCGTCGCGCAGGATTCTTCGTCGCGCAGCAACCGGAGTTCGTGCAGTTTGCGAGCCATCGTTTCGGCTTTCCCGAGATCGTCGTCACGGTGCACGCCCAGCAGCACGAGCAGGCCCGGTTCCTTGATCTCTCCGGCGATCTCCCCCGCGACGGTCACGCTCGCGCGGGTGACCCGCGCCGCCACCGCCCTCACTGCGGCGAACCGGGCACGAGCATGCCGTGCCGCACGAGTTCGCGGACGATCGGCAACGCGGAGGCGGTCAGCTCGGCCGAATCGAGGCCCTGCGCGGCGGACAGCAGATCCAGCAGATCCGACAACGGCAGCGCCCCGCGGCAACCCGCGAGAAGCCGCGTCGTGAGTTCGTCGACTTCGTGCTGCCAACCCGGTCCGTCAGTGCGGTGCAGCCGACGCACGGTCGTTTCCCAGCCTTCGTCGCCGGGTGAATCGACGCGTTCGAGCAGCACTGTTTCGGGTACCCGAAACGCTACGTCCAACACGTTGTCGCCGTGCGTACGCAGCCACTCGACGCGGTCGAGCCAGTTCGCTGCTTCGGGGCCGAGCGGGTCGTCGTAAGCCTGTCGAAGGTCTTCGCAGACAACAGTCGGCGTCTGACCGTTTGCGCGCCGCAGCGTCACGAAGCCGAATCCGATGCCCTGTACGTCGTTTTCGCTGAACCAGTCGAGCCACGCCGCTGCTTTGGCGCGGCCTTCGGGCGAGCGCGGGTCGATGCCTTCGTCGCGTAGCCAGGTGCCGACGTACAGGCCCGGGTCGGCGACGTCGCGCTGTACGAACCAGGCGTCAGTCTCAGGCGGCAGCCAGCGCGCGACGCGGTCGCCCCAGTCTTCTCCGCGTCGGTGCAGCCACGACGCGAGGAGCTGACCGGTGCCGCCGTCGTTGAGGAAGCTCGGCAGCTGACGGACAACCAGCGCGCTAGCGTCGTCGCCGGCTAGGCCGGAGTCGCGGTAGGTGTAGTCGACGCGCGGCGGGCCGACCACGAACGGCGGATTGCACACCACCTGGTCAAAGCGGCGGCGCGCGACTGGCGCGAACCACTCGCCGCGCAGCAGTTCGACCTCCAGCTCGTTCAGCCGGAACGTGCCCGCGGCGAGGGCGAGCGCGCGGGCCGACACGTCGGTCGCCGTCACTCGCTGCGCGTGCCGGGTCGCGTGCAGCGCCTGGACGCCGTTGCCGGTGCCCAGGTCGAGCAGGGTGCCGACGGGGCGGCGGCTGGTCGCGCGGATCAGGCTCAGCGACGCATGCCCGACGCCGAGCACGTGGTCCTCGGGCACGACGTGGCCGAGCATGTCGGCGTCGAGGTCGGAGACGACCCACCACGAGCCGTCGTCGTCGCCGTGCGGCCGGATGTCGAGCGCGGCGCGGAACTCGTCCCCGACGGTCCGCAGGATGCCCGCGGCCACCGCGTCGTCCGCGCTGAGCGGGGCGAACGCCGACGAGACGGTCTTCTCCGGCTCGGCGAGACCGAGCAGGAACAGCCGGATGAAGACGCCGAGGTCCCCGGCGTCGAGGCTCGCGCGGCGGGCCGGTTCGGGCTCGCCGCGGCCGAGCGCCGTGTGCGCCGCGCCGCCGAGTGCGTCTACGACGCCGTCAGCGTCGTAGCCGGTGCGTCGGAACGCTTCGCGCAGCCGCGCGCAGACGTCGTCGGAAAGGTCAGGAAGAGGCGTGTTCGTGCTCACGGTGGGTAAGCCTGCCACGATGAGCATCGTGACCACCGAGACCACCGAGCGTGTCCTGGCTCCGCTTGAAGCGGCACTGCCGGAGCTTGAAGCGCTGTACGTCGATCTGCACCTTCATCCCGAGCTGGCGTTCACCGAAACCCGTACGGCGGCAGAGCTGGCGCGACGGCTGACTGAAGACGGCTTCGAGGTGCACACCGGCATCGGTCGCACTGGCGTCGTAGGAGTCCTGCGTAACGGCGAAGGACCGACTGTGCTGCTTCGCGCGGACATCGACGCGTTGCCGGTCGAGGAGCAGACGGGGCTGTCGTACGCGAGCACTGCGCGCGGCGTCGACTCCGAGGGCCGCGACGTGCCGCTGATGCATGCCTGCGGACACGACATGCACGCGACGTGGCTCTCCGGTGCCGCGCATCTTCTCGCGGCTTCGCGGGACGAGTGGTCCGGCACGCTGCTCGCGGTGTTCCAGCCTGGGGAAGAGGCCGGGGACGGGGCCGCGGGAATGGTTCGCGACGGTCTCTTCGACCGGGTCGGGCGTCCTGACGTGGTCTTCGGGCAGCACATCGTGCCTGGTCCGGCCGGGTGGGTGCTGACTCGTCCGGGCGTGATCATGGCGGCGACCGACACCTTGCGGATCACCCTGCACGGTCGCGGCGGGCATGGGTCGCGGCCGGAAACCACGGTCGACCCGGCGGTGCTGGCGGCGTCTGTGGTGCTCAAGCTGCAGACGATCGTGTCGCGGGAGATCGCCGCGACTGAGCCCGCGGTGGTGACCGTCGGCTCGATGCATGTCGGGACCGCGGCGAACGTGATCGCTGATCATGCGGTGTTGGAGGTCAACACTCGCGCCTTCGACGACGCTGTGCTGGTGCGGCTGCGCAAGGCGATCGAGCGGATTGTGAACGGTGAGGCCGCGGCCGCGGGAGCGCCTCAGCCGCCGACCGTGGAGGTTGTCGCGTCCTATCCGGTCACGGCGAACGACGCCGCCGCGTCGGATGAGCTGACTGAGGTGTTCCGGGGTCACTTCGGGGCCGAGACGACGATGCCCGCGCCGTTGGTCACCGGCAGTGAGGACTTCAGCGAGTTCGGCCGGGCGGCCGGGGTGCCGTCGGTGTTTTGGCTGGTCGGCGGGTTTGACGCGCAGCAGGTGATCACCGCGATGACGGAGGGGCGGTTCGAGACCGACGTGCCTTCGAATCACTCGTCGAAGTTCGCGCCGGTGCTGCATCCGACGTTGCGGACCGGGGTCGAGACGCTGGTCGTCGCCGCGCTGTCCCGGTTTGCTCGCCCGGGTGTCGCGGAAGGGCGGTGAGTGAGACGATGGAACGCGGAGGTGGTGCTGTGAACGCACCCCACGGACCGGATCCCCGCCCCGAGCCTGTGTTGATCACCGAGGCCGAGCCGTCGCTGGACGATCAGCTGGCGGCGCGGAAGCGGAAGTACGTCATCATGATGGTTTGCCGGATTCCTTGTCTTGTTTTGGCTGGGCTGACTTATCACACGTGGTGGCTGGCTATTTTGTTTTTGGTGATTTCTATTCCGTTGCCTTGGATTGCTGTGTTGATTGCCAATGATCGGCCGCCGCGGAAGTCGGAGAAGGTTAATAGGTATGCGCGGGATGCGAAGCAGATTGAGGGGCGGAAGCATCGGGTGATCGACGGGTAGCTCGTCGCCTGGCGGCGACATTGGCCCTCCGTTGGTTGCGTGGGGCACCCCGAAGCTTGATTGTGCTGACGGTTCGGGGGTGCTTGTCAAGGCGGGAAAGATGCCTTGACAAGCACCCCCGAACCGCAGGGAGGCTTCGTATCGGGGTGCGGGGGAGGGGCTGGGTGCCTCGATTGTTGGGTGCGCTGGTGCGGTTGAGTGGGTGGGCGCGGGGCCTGGGTGTTTGGCTGGGGCGTGTTCGCGGGTGCCTGTTGGGTGGGCCGTGAAGGGCTCCTTGAGGGAATCTGGTTCCGTGAGGGGCCCCTTGAGGGAATGCTTGTTCGTGAGGGGAACCCTGAGGGACTCTGAGTCCCTCAGGGTTCCCCTCACGGATCGTGGCTTAGGGTTGGGGGCCGATTCGGCTTACTGCCAGTGCGCCTAGTTGGGTGCCTGCGCGTAGGACGTCCACTGTGGACTTTCCGGCCAGCCAGGTGGTGAGGACGCCTGCGTCGAAGGCATCGCCTGCGCCGGTCGAATCCACGCAGGTTGTTTCTACTGCGGGGACTGAGGCGACGCCGGTCGCGTCGATCCAGCTTGCGCCGTCCAAGCCTGCGGTGACTACGACCGCGCCGACTGTGGCAAGCAGTTCGGTGGCGGAGGACGGGTCTGCGGAGCCGGTCAGGGCGACTAGTTCCTCGGTGTTCGGCATGAGGAGGTCGGTGCCGCGTACGTCGTTCAGGAAGGCTGCGGGGTCGTGGATGTGGGCGGCTGCTTGGGGATCCACGGAGGTGGTCAGGCCCGCTTCCTTCGCAGCGGCCAGTGCGGCTAGGCCTGCGGGGCGCGACGACGGGTCCAGCAGGACGTAGCCGGACAGGTGCAGGTGAGTGGAGCCGGTCAGCGACTCGGGCGTGACGTCTTCGGGGGCGAAGCGTTTGTTCGCGCCTCGGTCGGCGAGCATGCTGCGTTGGCCTTCTCCGTCTACCAGCACGACTACGCAGCAGGTCGGGGCTTCCGGGTCCGTCGCGAAGGCGCAGCGGACGCCTGCGGCTTCCAGTTCCGCCTTGATCAGGCGGCCGCCGGAGTCGTTGCCGATTCGGGCTACCAGGGTGGTTTCCGCGCCCAGGGAACGCAGCCACAGGGCGGTGTTCGCTCCCGCACCGCCGCCGGTGAAGCGGATTGCTGCTCTTGCGTCGCCGCCGTGGGGGAGGGGTTGGTCGTGTCGGGCGACTACGTCCAGGCCTGCGTCGCCTACTACTACGATTCCGGTCACGACAGGGCCACCGCTACTTCGGTCGCGAGTTTGGCGTTGGAGAGCACCAGCGCTTCGTTCGCGTCGATGCTGACGCCTTCGCTGGCGGTATGGAAGTGTTCCAGCAGCACGGGAGTCACGTCTGCGCCGTGCACGTCGGCGTCGGCCAGTTTTGCCAAACCCTCTCGCAAGAGGCGGTCGTGCAGGGCACGGTCCATTTCGGACTCCGCGGGGATCGGGTTTGTCAGCAGTACGCCGGAATTCGCGTAGCGGCGGTGGGCGGAGATTACGGCGGCGGCTTGTTTCGCGTCCTCTACGCGCCAGCCGACGGGGTGGCCGGAGGAGCGGAGGTAGAAGGCGGGGAAGTCGTCGGTGCGGTAGCCCAGGACCGGCACCGAGTTCGTTTCCAGGACCTCAAGGGTGGCGGGGATGTCCAGGACCGACTTCACGCCGGAGCACACGACCACGGTCGGCACCTTGGCGAGGACGCCGAGGTCGGCCGAGACGTCCCAGCTCTGTGCCGCGCCCAGGTGCACGCCGCCGAGTCCGCCGGTGGCGAAGACGCCGATTCCGGCTGCCGCGGCGAGGGCGGAGGTGCCGGCGACCGTCGTCGCGCCGGAGCGGCCTAGGCCGACTGCGGGGCCGAGGTCGCGCAGGGACAGCTTGTCCAGGTCGGCGTCCGGGGCGCAGACGCGCTCCAACTCGGCGGGGGAGAGGCCGATGACCGGCCGGCCGTCCAGTACCGCGATGGTGGCCGGTACGGCGCCGCCGTCTCGCACGGTTTGCTCGATTCGGCGGCCGACGTCGAGGTTCCGTCCGTACGGGAGGCCGTGCGAGAGGATCGTGCTCTCAAGGGCGACGACGGGGTGACCGTCGCGCAACGCCGAGGCGACTTCCTCGTGGACGAACAGGGGAGTGGTCTGGGTGGTCACGAACGGACATCATCTGTGATCGCCGCGTGCGCCGCGGCATCGGGTCAGCTCTGCCTGCAGATTTCGCCGCGCGGCGGATTCCCAGCGTGAGCGGGCGGCTTCGGTGAGGTACAACGCCGGGCGCGCGAGGAGGCTTTCCAGGACGGCGGCGCGGCCGGTTGCCCAGGCGTCGTCGGGGTAGCGCGCGTACTCCTGGCGCACGTTGTCCACGTACGCCGCGTACACGGCAGGCGGTGTGCCGAGGATGGCTAGGTCGGCGTCGAGGAGGGCTGCTGCGGCGAAGTCGCCTTCGGGTGCTTCGTGGGCGGCGGTGGCGAGTACGAGTGCTTCGGCCTGGTCGATGTGCGCGTCGGCAACCCCCGCGCGAGTAAGCCAGTGGCGTAGCCATTCGGCGCTGCGCTGTTCGTCTTGGCCTGGTACCGCGTCGTAGACCACGTCGTGTGCCCACGCGGCGAGGACGACGACGGCGCGTTCGTGGAAGGGCAGGTCGGCGGCCAACTGCTCCGCGTCGTGCGCGACGGCGGTGGCGTGGGCTAGGTCGTGGTAGCGGCGGTGCGGTTCGGTGTAGCGCGTTTCGAGGTCGGCCCAGGCGTCGCGGCCGACGTGGTGGTCGCCGCCGAGACGGGTCAGCGCGCTGTGCCACCGGGGTGCGGGCTCGTGCGGCATCCGGGCTCCTGAGGGGTCCCTTGGCAGGTCAGGCGAGCCTAGCCGGGCATTACCGCGGGCGCGGCGCTGAGGCATGATGGTGGGGTGAGCACCGAAACGCTGACCAAGCCGGAGACCGACAGCACCGAGTCGACCGACGACGACTCGCCGAAGATGTTCCACTACGTGCGCAAGAACAAGATCGCCGAGAGCGCGGTCATGGGCACGCACGTCGTGGCGCTCTGCGGCGAGGTCTTCCCGGTCACGAAGTCGCCCAAGCCGGGGTCCCCGGTCTGCCCCAAGTGCAAGAAGATCTACGAGGGCCTCCGTCCCGGCGGCGACGACTGATCCTTCCCGCGCGTCCCGGTGCGCGGGAACAAAGGTGAAAATCCTTCACTCGGTGGCTGTGCACCCGGGGAGGAACTGGTAGACCTGCAGTCCGGCCAGTCGCCTCCCCGCAGGAGTGTCCCCGCATGCGCGCAACCGGGATCGTGCTTTCCCTCGTCGTCCTGCTGTCCGCCTTCAGCGCCGTCGCGGCGGGCGCCGCGAACGCGGTGACCGGATGGACCACCGTCGGCTCAGACCGCGCCCGTCCGCTCGACGAAAGCCAGGGCCTCGCCACTGTCGAGCGCCCGTCCGGCACCAGCATCCGCTACACCGGCATCGGCACGATCGACCCCGGTCTCGCCGCCAAGGGCTGGAACCACATCGGCGACCCGGGATCCGCGAAGGGCTGGTACGTCGAGCCCTATCAGCGTGACGACCGGGGCGCGAAGCTCTTCCGCGTCGAGGCCCCGGACGGCTCCCGCGCCGACTACCAGCACGCGCTGGAATCGTGGGAGGCCAACAACAACTCGTTCGCCGCGGTGTCGCCCGACGCGCGCTGGCTGGTGTCCGGCGAGTGGGGCACGATGGACCGCCTGCTCGTCTACCCGATGCCCGGCGTCGCGGCCACCGATCCCGGCCAGAACCTCCCGTACGCCTCGGCGATCCGGCTCGACCACCCGGTGCGCGACGTCCAGGGCTGCGATTTCGTGTCCGCGACCCGGATGATGTGCTCCTCCGACGACCCGGACGGCAGCCTCTTCGGCACCACCAAACCCTTGCTGCAGGTCGATCTCTCCGGTCCGGTCTCCGGCTCCGACGTCACCGGGCACGTCACCTCGCTCGGCCAGCTTCCGCTGCAAAGCGGTTGCAGCGGCAATTTCGAGGTCGAGGGCATCGACTACGACGAACGCGACGGCACCCTGCGCGTGGTCGTGATGTCGCCGAGCGTCTGCATCGCCTTCGACAGCAAGACGTGGCGGTTCCGCCAGGGCTGACTCAGCCCTGCTGCGGGCGGCGCTGACGCGGTTCCGGGCCGGGAGACGGCTCGGAACCGGCTCGCTCCTCGGACGGGCGCTCAGGCCTCGGGAGCTGCACGGTCTCCGACCCGGCGTGGTTGACCTCGGTGCCGTTCGATTCCTCGTGGCCAGCGGCGGAGTCGTCAGTGTCGTGTTCGGGATGCCGTTTCGGCCGGCGCAACGGCATCGTCGTGCGGTCCCACAGCTTGCGGCCTTCCTCGGCCCGCATCCGCTCGGTCGCGCGTTCCATCTCCAGCCGCCGCCACTTGCGCCGCTGCCGCCGGGTCGCCTTCGCGGGCCACAGCTCCTGGATCGCGCTGTTGAAATACGCGCCGCCGACCACCGCGAGTCCGATGAAGAACATCAGCAGCAGGAAGGCGATCGGCGCGGCCAGCGCGCCGTAGGTGTAGCCGGTTTTGGTGATCCAGTTCAGGTAGATCCGCAGCCCGATGCTCGACACCAGGAACACCACGCCGGCGAGCATCGCGCCCGGCAGCCCTCGGTGCCAGGGCAGCCGGCGCGGCAGCGCGAGCTTGTACAGCGTCGTCAGCGCCAGCGCGATCATCACGCCCAGCACCGGGTAGTAGAGCGTGCCGACCCAGGACGAGACCGTCGGCCGCCAGTCGACCGGGAAGAACTCCGGCAGCAGGTCCGGCCCGATCGCCAGCAGCGGCAGCCCGATCACGAGCCCGATCAGCGCGCACAGGTACAGCAGCAGCGCGAAAATCCGCTGCCACACCTCGTTGCGCACGCCGTACTGGTCGTGCGCGACGGTGATCGCGTCGACGAACGACGACATCGCCGACGAACCCGCCCACAGCGAGATGACGAAGCCCACGGACACGATCTCGCCCTTGCCCACGGTGAGAATGCTGTTCACCGTCGGTTCGATGATCTCCTGCACCGCGTTCGCGCTGAAGATGGTGTGGCTGAAGGTGATGATCCGGTCGTGCACCGCGGTGACCACGTTCTGGCCGAACCACTCGCCGATGAACCCGACGCTGCCGAGCAGCCCGAGCAGCAGCGGCGGAAGCGACAGCGTCTGCCAGAAGGCCGCCTCGGCGGCCTCGGAGAAGATGTTGCCCTCCCACGCTTTCGCGAGGGTGCGGGTGAACAGCCGCCACGGTCCCCTGCGCACGGTCTTCTCCGGCACGCTCTTCTTCGGCACTGCCTCGCCGTCCGGCTCTGCCTCGCCGGCGTCCGGTGTCACCTCGCCCATGGTGTGTCCCAGCATGGTCCATGCGCGCGGTTTTGGCTCGTCACCCCCGCCGAGAGGGGGCGTGTCGGAGGACACCACCCGTGGCGGTGCCCGGCGCCCGCGGGCGCGGAAGGTAAGCTGGCCGACGTGCCCTCATCGCGGCGCCCGGCGGCGAAGCCGGTGCCACAGTGGGGGTTTTCGCACGTCACGGCCGCGCCGAGCGGCCCGAGGAGGGGGTGAACCGAGTTTTGTCCGAGACGACCCAGCCGGTCCTCGGGGCGCCGCCCGCAGAGAAGGACTCCACCGCGCGCCCGCTGCGCGCCTGGCAGCGCCGAGCGCTCACGAAGTACCTGTCGAGCCGGCCGCAGGACTTCCTCGCGGTCGCGACGCCGGGCGCGGGCAAGACCGTCTTCGGCCTCCGGATCGCCGCCGAACTGCTGTCGGACCGCACCGTCGAGGCCGTCACGATCGTCACCCCCACCGAACACCTGAAGCACCAGTGGGCGTCCGCGGCCGCGGCGGCGGGCATCCCGATCGACTCGAACTTCCGCAACACCACCGGCGTCACGTCGTCGGACTACCGCGGCGTCGCGGTCACCTACGCGCAGGTCGCCGCGCACCCCACGCTGCACCGGGTGCGCACGGAGAACCGCAAGACCCTGGTGATCCTCGACGAGATCCACCACGCGGGCGACGCGAAGTCCTGGGGCGACGCGACCAGCGAGGCGTTCACGCCCGCGGTGCGCCGCCTCGCGCTCACCGGGACGCCGTTCCGCAGCGACGACTCGCCGATCCCGTTCGTCACCTACGAACCGGACGGCGGCGGGTTCCAGCGCAGCAAGGCCGACCATTCCTACGGCTACTCCGACGCGCTCGCCGACGGCGTGGTCCGGCCGGTCGTCTTCCTCGCCTACTCGGGTGAGGCGTCGTGGCGCACGAGCGCGGGCGAGGAGTTCACCGCGCGGCTGGGCGAGCCGCTCACCGCGGAGCAGAACGCACGCGCCTGGCGCACGGCGCTCGACCCGGCGGGCGAGTGGATCCCGGCGGTGCTGCAGGCCGCCGACACACGGCTCAGCCAGGTGCGGCAGGGAATTCCGGACGCGGGCGGCCTGGTGATCGCCACCGACCAGGAGACCGCGCGCGCCTACGCCAAGATCCTGGAACGGATCTGCGGCGAAACGCCGACGCTGGTGCTGTCCGACGACCCGAAGGCGTCCGGACGGATCAAGGAGTTCTCCGAGACCAAGGAACGCTGGATCGTCGCGGTCCGGATGGTGTCCGAGGGCGTCGACGTCCCGCGGCTGGCCGTCGGCGTGTACGCGACCAGCGCGTCCACCCCGCTGTTCTTCGCACAGGCCATCGGCCGCTACGTGCGGGCCCGGAAAAAGGGCGAGACGGCGAGCATCTTCCTGCCGAGCGTCCCGGTGCTGCTGGAGCTGGCGAGCGAGCTGGAAGCGCAGCGCGACCACGTGCTCGGCAAGCCGCACCGGGAGAAGGAAGGCTGGGACGACGAACTGCTCGCCCAGGCCAACCGCACCGAGGACGAACCGGGCGAGGAGGAGAAGGCGTTCACCTCGCTGCACGCCTCGGCCGAGCTCGACCAGGTCATCTACGACGGCAACTCGTTCGGCACCGCGGTCTTCTCCGGCTCCGACGAGGAGCAGGAGTACCTCGGCCTTCCCGGGCTGCTGGAGCCGGACCAGGTCCGCGCGCTGCTGCGCAAGCGGCAGGAAGAGCAGATCACCGACGAGAAGCGGCGCAAGCCGAAGACCGAGGAACCGGCCGCGCCGCCGGTCCGGTCGCAGTCGGTGAGCGAACGGCTCGGCGCGCTGCGCAAGGAGCTGAACGCGCTGGTCGGCGTGTACCACCACCGCACGAAGAAGCCGCACGGCGCGATCCACAACGAACTGCGCCGCCAGTGCGGCGGCCCGCCCACCGCGATGGCGACGGTGGAGCAGCTCGAAGAGCGGATCGTCACGCTGCGCTCCTGGTAGCCCAGCGGGATTCCCGCGCGTGTTTCCGTCCCTGGGAGCACGCTCCTTGACCTGGTAGAACCGCGTGTCCGGTTCGGCCAGGGCGCCCGATCGGGCACTCCTGCCCTCTCGACCGGACAAGACCGGACAAGTTCTCGTTACGCTCGGTACGTGGCCGGGGTCACTCCGTCAGCCGAGCCGCCAGATGAGGGCCGTGTTGCCGAACTGTGTCCATTTGGTGTCGGTTACTCGATCCCGGCATCTTCCCCAGAGCCACTCGGCGGCATATGTTGTCGGCCACAACATATCTGCGACGGTGCACCGGGGACCTTCTCCGATCACCCCGCGAGCATGATCGGAGAAGGAACGAGGATGCGCACCAGAACCCTTACCCTCCTCGCCGCGACGGTGAGCGCCGGCCTGGCGCTTTCGGCGTGCGGCGCCAACAGCGCGGGCTCCGGCAACTCGGGGGACAGCAAGAGCTCCGCCTCCGCCCCGGCGGGCGGCGGCGCCAGCGGCAAGGTCGGCGTGATCCTGCCGGAGACCGCCACTTCGGCCCGGTGGGAAGCCTTCGACAAGCCGATGCTGCAGGCCGCGCTCTCCGCGCAGGGCTTCAGCGCCGACATCCAGAACGCCCAGGGCGACAACCAGAAGTTCTCCACCCTCGCCGACGGCTTCATCAGCTCGGGCGTCAAGGTGCTGATCATCGCTCCGTCCGACCCCGCGGTCGGCGCGGCGATCGAGGCCAAGGCCAAGAACGCGGGCATCCCGGTCATCGACTACGACCGCCCGAGCCTCGGCGGTTCGGCCGGCTACTACGTCTCGTTCGACAACGAGAAGGTCGGCGAGATCCAGGCGCAGGGTCTGGCGGACGCGCTGAAGAGCAAGCCGGGAGCCAACGTCGTCCAGATCGAGGGCGCGCCGACGGACAACAACGCGACGCTGTTCGCCAACGGGCACGACAAGGTCCTCCAGCCGCTGTACGACTCGAAGGCGCTGAACCGCGTGCAGAAGCAGGCCATCGACAACTGGGACGCCCAGGTCGGCGGCACCACCTTCGAGCAGATCTTCACCCGCGTCAACGGCAAGGTCGACGGCGTCGTGGCGGCGAACGACGAGCTGGCCGGCGCGGTGATCACCGTGCTGAAGAAGAACGGGCTCAACGGGAAGGTCCCGGTCACCGGCCAGGACGCGACCCCGGCCGGCCTGCAGGCGATCCTGCGCGGCGACCAGACGCTGACGATCTTCAAGCCGATCAAGGAAGAGGCGGAGAACACCGCGAAGCTCGCGGCCGCGCTGGCCAAGGGCGACACAGCCGCCGCGGACGCGATCGCCACCGGCAAGCTGCACGACCCGAAGAACAACCGCGACCTGAAGTCGGTGCTGCTGCAGCCGCAGCTGATCACGATCAAGGACATCAAGACCGTGGTCCAGCAGGGCTACGTCAAGGCGTCCGACATCTGCACCGGCGACCTCGCCGCCAAGTGCACCGAAAACGGCATCTCCTGACGCCGTAGCACCTCCCCGCCAAGAGCAGCCGGGCCGGGACGCGTTCCCCCGACACGCGTTCCGGCCCGGCATCCACGCGAGAGACAAGCGAATCCCATGAGCGAGCCCATTCTCGACATCACCGGCCTGAACAAGAGCTTCGGCCCGGTCCACGTCCTGCACGACGTGGACTTCGCCGTGCGGGCGGGCGAAGTGACCGCGCTCGTCGGCGACAACGGGGCCGGCAAGTCCACTTTGGTCAAATGCATCGCGGGCATTCACCCGTACGACACCGGATCCGTCCGGTTCAACGGCGCGGACGCGCACATCCGCGGCCCCAAGGACGCGGCCGAACTCGGCATCGAGGTCGTGTACCAGGACCTCGCGCTGGCCGACAACCTCGACATCGTGCAGAACATGTTCCTCGGCCGCGAGCGCGGCAGCAGCTGGCTGCTCGACGAGGCCAGCATGGAGAAGGCCGCGCGCGAGACGCTGGCGTCGCTGGGCGTGCGCACGGTGAAATCGGTCCGCACCCCGGTTTCCTCGCTGTCCGGAGGCCAGCGCCAGACCGTCGCGATCGCGAAATCCGTGCTGTGGAACAGCAAAGTGGTCATCCTCGACGAGCCGACCGCCGCACTCGGCGTCGCGCAGACCAAGCAGGTGCTCGACCTGGTCCGCAGACTGGCCGAACAGGGCCTCGGCGTGGTGCTGATCAGCCACAACATGGCCGACGTGTTCGAGGTCGCGGACCGGATCGCGGTGCTCTACCTCGGCAGGCTCGTCGCGGACGTCCAGACGAAGGACGTGACGCACAGCCAGGTCGTCGAACTCATCACCGCGGGCCGATCGGGCGACCTCGGCCTGGCCCGTCCCGAAGCTGTCGCGCTGTGAGCGAGAAAGAACCTGCCATGACCGAAACTTCCGAGAAGCCGCAGACGCCGGACGCACCCGCCGGGGCGATCGCCGACTTCGGCATCGACACCACCTCGATGTCCACCGGCGAGGCGATCAAGGACTACTTCGCGCGGATGAAGGACGGGCAGCTCGGCTCGATTCCCGCCGTGCTCGGCGTGATCGTGCTCGCCGTCCTGTTCAGCGCGCTGTCCGGCGACTTCTTCACCCTGCGGAACATCGCCAACCTGCTGGAGCAGGGCGCGGGCCAGACCATCATCGCGATGGGCATCGTGTTCGTGCTGCTGCTGGGCGAGATCGACCTGTCCGCGGGCACCGCTTCCGGCGTCTGCGCGTCGCTGATGGCGCTGCACTATGTCCACAATGGAAACTTGCTGGGCTCCATGGGAACCGGCGTCTTCATCACGTTCCTCGCGGTGCTCGTGCTCGCGGTGGTGCTCGCGCTGCTGCAGAAGATCTGGGCCGGGGCGGCGGTTTCGCTGGTCGGCATCGTGGTGATCCTGGTCGGCGCCCCGGTCAACGCGTGGGTCGAAATGCTCATCGCGGTCTGCACCGGCACCGCGATCGGCTGCATCACCGGTTTCCTGGTGTCGAAGATCGGGATGCCGTCCTTCGTCGTCACGCTGGCGCTGTTCATCGTGTGGCAGGGCGTGATCCTGCAGTTCGTCGGCGAGGGCGGCACGCTGCCGATCAGCACGAGCGACACGCTCAACGCGGTCGCCAACGGCAACCTCTCGGTCGTCGGCAGCTGGGTGCTGTTCGTGGTCGCGGCGGGCGGATACGCGGTGCTCGCGCTCGGACAGCACTTCTCGCGGCTGAAGCGCGGGCTGGTGGTCCAGCCGACGCCGATCGTGCTGGCGAAGGTCGGCGCCATCGCGGTCGTCGCGGCGGTCGCGACCTACCTGCTCACGATCAACCGGGCGTCGAACGACCTCGTCGTGATCGCGGGCGTGCCGTACGTGGTGCCGATCGTCCTGGTCCTCCTGGTGGCGGGCACCTACGTGCTCAACCGCACCAAGTACGGCCGGCACCTGTACGCGGTGGGCGGCAACAAGGAAGCCGCGCGCCGGGCCGGCATCAACGTGCCGAAGCTGCGCACCAGCGTGTTCGTGATCAGCTCGTCGTTCGCGGCGATCGGCGCGATCGTGTACTCGTCGAAGGTCGGGTCGGTCAGCGGCCAGTCCGGCGGCTTGAACACGCTGCTGTTCGCCGTCGGAGCCGCGGTCATCGGCGGCACCTCGCTGTTCGGCGGCAAGGGCCGGATCATGGACGCGGTCATCGGCGGCGCGGTGCTGGCGATCGTGAACAACGGGCTCGGCCTGCTCCAGCAGAAGGCGGCGGTGGTCAACATCATCACCGGTCTGGTGCTTTTGCTGGCCGCGACCGTCGACGCGCTCTCGCGACGGCGGGCTGAGGCATCGGCCCGCTGAGGGCTGATGGGAGGATGACGCGGTGAGCAGCCCGCCCGTCGCCCGCCCGGACGAGGTGCGCCGGCACAACCGCACGACCCTGCTGCGTCTGCTGCACGTCGGCGGGCCCAGTACGCGGGCTGCGCTGGCCACCGAACTGGGGCTCAACCGGAGCACCATCAAGACCCTCGTCGACGGCCTCGCCGAGGCGGGAGTGGTCGAGGAGAAAGTGCCGAGGCCGGGACGAGGGGCGGGCCGCCCCTCGCTCCTGGTCCTGCCGCAGCCGCACGCCGCGGTGGTGCTCGCGGTCGACCTGCAGGTCGAGCACGTGGCGATCGCGCTGGTCGGGCTCGGCGGGCAGATCCTCGGGCGCAACAGCTGGAATCTGCACGCCCGGACGCGCACCGCGGACGAAGTCATCACGCACGTGATCGAGTCGACCCGGGTGCTGGCCGGGGATCTCGGCGTGGAACCGGTGGCGGTCGGGGTGTCGGTGCCCGGGGTCGTCCGGCGGGCCGACGGACTGGTGCACGAGGCGCCGAACCTGCGGTGGACCGATGTGGCGCTCGGGGACCGGTTGTCCGCGGTGCTGCGGATTCCGGTGCTGGTGGCCAACGACGCCGAGCTGGGAGCGGTCGCCGAGCATCTGCGCGGGGCGGCCCGGGGGTCTTCGGATTCGGTTTACGTGTCCGCGGATGTCGGCGTTGGCGGCGGGGTGATTTCGCAGGGGTCTTCGCTGCGTGGGGGCGCGGGGTATGTCGGCGAGATCGGGCATATGGCGATCCGGCCTGGCGGGCGTGCTTGTTATTGCGGGAGCCGGGGATGCTGGGAAACCGAGATCGGCGAGGCGGCGCTGTGCCGGGCGTTGGGGTTGCCTGAGGACACGCCTCGTGGCGCGATTCTCGTTGAGCTCCGTGAGCTTGGATCGGATGCTGACTCGGCTGCCGCCCGGCTCGAGGAGTATGCGGAGTGGCTCACGCTGGGGCTGGTCAACGTGGTCAATCTGCTGGGGCCGGAGTTGGTGGTGCTGGGGGACTTGCTGACTGTGCTGCCGGAGTCGGTGATCCGGACTATCGCTGAGGACGTTCGGCGGAGGAGTTTGGTTTCGCGGGCTGTCGGGGGGACTCGGATCGTGAGTTCGGCTTTGGGGGCGGATGTGAAGCTGCTGGGGGCGGCTGAGGTGGCGTTCGAGGTGGTTCTGGACACGGTTTGAGGCCTTGGTCGTTGCGGGCGTGGGGTAACGCCGCGTAGACGGGTGCGGGTGGGCACCCCGAAGCCTGATTGTGATGACGGGCGGCGGGTGCTTGTCAAGGCGGGAAAGATGCCTTGACAAGCACCCGCCGCCCGCATTTCGGCTTCGTATCGGGGTGCGGGAGGGGGCTGGGTGCCCCGCTCGGGTGTGTGCACTGGGTGCGGGTGCTTTTGGAGGTACGTGAGGGGAACCCTGAGGGACTCAGAGTCCCTCAGGGTTCCCCTCACGTACGTCAGCGGGAGGCGACGAGCTTCGTGGGGCCCTGTGGTGCCTGAGGTCCGTGAAGGGCTCCTTGAAGGAATCTGATTCCTTCAAGGACTCCTTCACGGACCTAGCAGGAGGCTGTTCGCTCGGTTGAGGGGCGGGAAAGCATCCCTGTGAGGGGGCGGCTCACTCCCAAACGGCAGGCACCGAGGCCGTACAAACCCGAGGGCGCGAAACCCGCCGCCCCGTCCCGCCCGATCACCTCGTCCGGAAACGCCGAAGGCGGCAAGCGCACGTCGCGCCTGCCGCCTCCGGGGTCGAATCTGTCGGTGAGCGATCTACTTCTGGATCTCCGCGGCCAGTTCCTTGAGCTTGGCCTCGTGCTCGCGGGCGTGGTGCCCGCAGAAGAGCAGCTCGCCTCCGGAGCTGAGGACAGCGCGTACCTGAGCTGCTGCTCCGCACCGGTCGCATCGGTCGGCTGCGGTCAATTCGGGGCGGGTGAGCGTCGGTGTTGTCATGGGGGTCTCCCTCCGTCCCGGCACCGGTCGCCCGGTGCCTCGATCCAGCTACGCCCACTTCGGTCTCGATGCCTTCGGCGGGGATCGCTTCCGGCTCCGCGGTGTTCGTGCTTCCACTCTTGCAGACGTTTGGCGGCCCGCAAGTGTTCCCGCGCCGGTGGGAGGTGCGTCACGCCGAATTAGCCCGGTTGCCGCAACGATGTTCCACTCCGTAGGACCAGACCACCCGAAGCAGCGCGTTTTCCGTGGTCAGGCACCATGCGGGAGTGGGCATCGCACTCTCCAGGAAACGCGTGAACGCGATTCCGGCACCGGTCTTGTTCGTTCTCAGCGGAATTTCGATGTATGCCGGTGCGGCCATCGCGGTCGACCTCTTCGGGCACGCCACGCCGTCCGGGGTCGCGTGGCTGCGCTGTCTCGGGGCGGCCGTCGTGCTGCTGGTGTGGCGGCGGCCGCCGAAGGCCGCCTGGCGGGGCAAGCGGCTGCTGCTCGCGGGGGCTTTCGGGGTCGTCACCGCCGGGATGAACGTGGTCTTTTACGAGGCCATCGCACGGCTGCCGCTGGGAACGGTGGTCGCGCTGGAGTTCGTCGGGCCGGTCGTCGTGGCCGCGGTCGGGTCGCGGACGCGGCGGGACCTGATCGCGCTGGTCCTGGTGGCCCTCGGCGTGGTCGCGATCGCGGACGTGCGGATCGCGGGCAGTCCGCTCGGCGTCGTGTTCGCGCTGGCCGCGGCGGCTGCCTGGGCGGGGTACATCGTGCTCGGCAAGCGGGTCGCGATCGGCGGGGACGGGCTGGATTCGCTGGCGGTCGGGTTCGTGGTGGCGACTGTCGCGCTGTCGCCGCTCGCGTTCGGCACCGGGGAAATGTGGGGTTCGCCACGCATGCTGCTGCTCGGGATCGGCGTCGGGGTGCTGTCGACCGTTGTGCCGTACGCGCTCGACCAAGTGGTCCTGCGCCGGCTCGGGCAGGCTCGGTTCGCGGTGCTGCTCGCGTTGCTGCCGGTGACGGCGGGAGTCGTCGGGTTCGTGGTGCTCGCGCAGGTGCCCAGTGCGGTCGAAGCGGCCGGGACGCTCGCCGTCGTCGCGGGCGTGGCGTTGCGCAGCCGGGACGACAACGGACCGGTCACTGAGCCGCCCGGGTGAAGACTCGCGGATGGCCCGGGCGGCCCCGGCCCGCGATACTGATCCCGAGCCCGAGGAGGTTGCCATGACCAAGGCAGCGTCGGCGGCGGCGAAGGACCTGGCCGCGGCGGGGGTCGGTGGCGTCCACCTGGCCTGGGCGGACAACAACGGCATCCCGCGTTCGCGCGTGGTCCCGGTCGGCGGACTGGCCGACGCGGCCGTCCGCGGCGTCGGCGCGACCTCGCTGTTCGCGGTCTTCGACAGCCACGACGCCATCACCTACGCCCATTCCGGCCTCGGCACGCCGTCCGGCGACATCCGGCTCGTGCCGGTCGTGGAACGGCTCCGCCGGCTCGCCGGACAGCCCGCGCTCGCCTGGGCGCCGGTGCGGCAGCTCGCCGCGGACGGATCGCCGTGGCCGTACTGCCAGCGTTCCGTGCTGGAGCGCCACGTCGCCGAGGCGGCGCAGCGCGGTCTCGAGTTCCGCGCCGGGTACGAGCTGGAGTTCTCCGTCGCGCCGGCGGGCAGCGAGGACGTCGTGTCCGCGCCGGGGCATCGCGGTCCCGCGTACAGCCCGCACGCGCTGATCGGCCTGGACGAGTTCATCGCGGCGCTGCTGCATGATTTCGCCGCCAACGGCCTGCAGATCGGCCAGTTGCACGCGGAATACGGCGTGGCACAGCTGGAACTGTCGCTCGCGGTCACGGATCCGGTGTCCGCGGCGGACGATCAGCTGCTGGCCCGCCAGACGATCCACGCGGCCGCGCACGCACACGGCCTCGTGGCGAGTTTCGCGCCGATGATCGGCCTCGGCGCGGCCGGGAACGGCTGGCATCTGCACACTTCCGTCCGTCGCAAGGGCCGAAACCTTCTGGCCGGCGACGGCGTACCGGAAGGCGAAGGCGCGGCCTACCTTGGCGGGCTGCTGCGGGATTTGCCCGCGCTGACCGCGATCACGGCGCCGAGCGTGCCGTCGACGATGCGGTTGCGGCCGGGGTTTTTCGCTGGCGCTTATGCGTTTTGGGGAGTGGAGAACCGCGAAGCGCCGCTGCGGTACGTCCCGGGCACGGCGCTGCTCGGGACGGAGCACGCGAACGTCGAGCTGAAGACGTCGGACGCGTCGGCCAACCCGTATCTCGCGCTGGCGGTCGTGCTCGCCGCCGGAATGGCCGGGATCGAGGATTCGGCGGTGCTGCCGGAGCCGATCGCGGAGGATCCGGGCGGCTGGAGCGAAGGGGAACGGAACACCGCGGGCGTGCTGCCGCTGCCGGCGAGTCCGTCCGAACAGGACACCGCGCTGCTGGCGAATCCGCGCGTGTCCGGGGCGCTGGGGGACGAGCTGCTCGGCGCGTTCCGCGCGGTGCGCGCCTCGGACGCGGCGTGGGCCGCCGAGCGGGCGCCCGAGGAGATCGTGGCGGCGCATCTGTGGCGGTACTGAACACGGGCCTTTCCGACGTCCACTGGCTTCCCGGCGGTGCGCGCCTGGTCGCCGAAGCCCGGGCGGAACTGCCGCAGAAGGACGGCTTGGCGGCGGCCTTCACCGCACTGGTGGCGTTGCGCGCGGCGGACATCGCGGTGCCCGACCAGGACGAGGTCGCGATCGCTGCGGGGACGGTGCGCGCGCCGGCCAGCCTCCCGGCAGGTGCGTTGTCCCGCAACGAGTTCCGGCTTCCGATTCCTCTCGACGAGACGGCCGCGGGCACTTCAGCGGCCGGATTGGCCGCAGCTATCCGGACATTGTCCGAGGACAGGCTGGCGGTGGTTCCGGCAGCGGGGGAGTGGAGCGCTTCGACGGTCTCGGATTTGCTGCTGGGCCTGTGGGAGTTGCCGCGCGTGGCGGTGCTGGCACGGGTCGACCCGGCGGAACTGGGCGCGCCGGACACGCCGGAACGCGCGCTGCTGGACTATCTCGACACCGGCATCCCTCCACTGTGGACGAACCGGTGGCGGCCGCCCGCGCCCCACCACGTGCTGATCGCCGGAGTGCGGCTCGGCGCGGAGGGAACGCTGCTGTCCGTTGTGGACACTTACCGCGAACTGGGCGACGAAGGCGTGCACGACCAGCCGGTGGAATGGGTCGCGGCGGGGCTGGAATCGGTGCTGCTGGTGGCGGACGCCGGGCACGCGGAGGCGTTGGCGCAGGCGGTTTCCTACGCCGGGTTGCGCAGCGGCGGCGCGTTGTAGCGCTCCTGCGCGTCCAGCAGTTCCTCCCAGTGCTCCGCGACCCAGCCGTACACCACCCGCATCGGCTCCAGCAGGCTGCGGCCCAGCGGCGTCAGCGCGTACTCCACTCCCGACGCCGGATCGGCATGCGCCGTGCGGGACACCAGCCCGGAACGTTCGAGGCCGCGCAGGGTCTGGGTCAGCACCTTCGGCGTGACGCGACGCAACGGCACCCGCAGTTCGGAGAACCGCCGCGGCCCCTCCTCCAGGCAGCGGATCACCAGCGCGGACCACTTGTCTCCGAAGCGGAACGGCGCCATCGCGGACGGGCACAGCTCCTCGAACAGGTCAGGAGGCAATGGCTCCAATGGCTCCAACGGCTGCCGAACGGTCATCGCGCTCTCCTCGCAGTATCCCGGAGGGAACCGGCCTCCTGGCTACCTTCCAGAGCATCGACACTCCAGGAGGTATTCCCACGATGAGCAAGATCGTCATCTTCGGCGCGGGCGGCCGGGCCGGACGGCAGGCCGTCGCCGAGGCGCGGCGGCGCGGACACGAAGTCACCGCTGTGGTCCGAGATCCCGCGCGCTACCGCGATTTGGCCGACGTCGTCGCTGGCGATGTCACCAACCCAGCAGACGTCGCGGCCCTCGCCGCTGGACATGACGCGGCCGTCAACGCGGCCGCGGTCTACGGGGAAGGAACCGACCCGGACGCGTTCTTCACCGGTGCCGCACGCGCTCTCGCCGCCGGGTTGCCGCAGGCCGGGGTAAAGCGGCTGGTCGCGGTCGGGCTGTCCACGCTGCTGCCCGCCGCCGACGGAACCCCGGTGCTGGACTCGATTCCGGCCGGGTTCCGGCCATTCTGCCTGGCGCACGCGGCGGGGCTCGAGGTGCTGCGCGCCGAAGGCTCCGGGCTGGACTGGGTGTACGTCAGCCCGGTCGGCGACTTCGACCACGACGGCGAGCGCACCGGCCGCTACGAAATCGGCGAGCACGGCGACCTCTCGGTCAAGATCTCGTACGCCGATTTCGCCGTGGCCTTGCTCGACGAGATCGAGAATCCGCGGCACCTCCGCGTGCATCTCGGCGTCGCCGGGACGCGGTAGCGGGCGCGGGGCGGTCCGGATTGACGCAACTAAGTGGTTGCCATACTATCGCAACCAATTAGTTGCGAAAAGATGCCGGACCGCACATGACGACGCACTCGGACTTCACCGCCGAACTCCCTGTCGGCCGCACGCCGGACGGGTCGGTCGCCCGGTGACCGCCTCGAGCCCGAACCGGGCGAAACTGATCCTGACCGTCCTGTTCCTCGGCACTTTCGTCATGGGCGTCACCGAGCTGCTGGTTCCGGGCGTGCTGAACCTGGTCGCCGCCGACCTCGGCGTCTCCCTCCAATCAGCCGGGATGCTGGTGACCGCGCAAGCGCTCGGCGTCGCGCTGGGCGGGCCGCTCCTGACCGCGCTGACGGTCAGGCTCGGCAAGCGGACGATCCTGGCCGGCTCGACGGCCGGATTCGCCGCGGCGAACCTGGTTCTGGTGCTGAGCGCCGACTACAGCCTGCTGATCGCGGCACGGGCGCTCGGAGGCGCGGCGGGCGGGCTGTTCATCGCCGCCGCGTTCGAAGTCGGCACCTCGATCGTTCCGCCGGAACGGGCGGGCCGGGCGATCTCGGCGGTCATCTCCGGAACCACCGTGTCGGCCGCGCTGGGCGTTCCGCTAGGCACGCTGGCCGGTCAAGCGCTGGGCTGGCGGGGAGCGTTCGTCGGGATCGCGGTGCTGTCCGCGCTGACCTTCGCCGCCATACTGGTCCTGGTTCCCCAGGTGCCTTCGAGCGGCGGCGGTCTCGGCGACCAAGCCAGGCACGCGTTCGCTCCGCGGGTGCTCGCCGTGCTGGTGGTGATCGCTCTCGCGTTCGCGGCGCTCTTCGCCGCGCTGACCTATGTCGCGCCATACCTGGAGCAGGTCACCGGTATCCCGAGCACGCTGATCAGCGTGTTCCTGCTCGCCTACGGCGTGGCGACCGCGGTGGGCTCGTTCGGCGGCGGCCGGCTCGCCGATGCCAACGCTCCGCGTGCGCTGATCCTCGGCACCGGCGGGCTCGCGATCTCCCTGCTCCTGCTGTACGTCGTGGGCACGGTCGCGGCACTGGTCGCGGTGGTGCTGCTCGCGCTGGGCGTGTTCGGCATGGGGACGGCGCCGGTGGTGCAGTACCGCGTGGTGGATCTCGCCGGGCCGGCGCCCAGCTCGCGCAGGCGTTGCCCGCGTCCTCGGCCAATCTCGGCATCGCGCTCGGTTCGGCGGTCGGGGGCGCGGTTGCCGGCAGCTTCTCCCTTTCCGCCACGATCATCACCGGCTTCGCCTTGGCCTGCGTCGCCGCCGTGCTCGCCTGGGGCACCAGCTTCCTGAAGCCGCCGGGGACCAGCGGGCGCCCGCTCGACGAGGACGAGCGGGCGCGGGCGCGGTGCTGAAGGGCGGCCTGAAGCTACTTCGCGAAGCGGGAGTGCTTGCGGCCGTAGAAGAAGTAGATCAGCAGGCCGATCACGAGCCAAGCGGCGAACCGGATCCAGGTCATCACGTCGAGGTTCAGCATCAGGTAGAAGCACGCCACCGCGGCGATGATCGGCAGCACCGGCGAGAACGGCACGGTGAACGGGCGCTTCAGGTCCGGGCGGCGTTTGCGCAGCACCGGCACCGCGACCGCGACGATGATCATCGCCGACAGCGCGCCGATGCTGACCATGTCGGCCAGCGCCGAGATCGGCACGAAAGCCGCCAGCACGGCGATCAGCGCGGCCCCGCCGATGGTCATCCGGTGCGGCGTGCCCCAGCGCGGGTGCGCCGTGCCGATGGCCTTCGGCAGCAGGCCGTCGCGGCCCATCGCGAAGCCGATCCGGCCGATCGTGACCAGTTCGACCATCATCACCGACGTCAGCCCGGTGACCGCGCCGAGCGAGATCAGCGCGCCGACCCAGTGCTGGCCGACCCGGTCGAACGCGTCCGCGAGCGGCGCGCCGGAGTCGATGTCGGTGTAGTGGACCATGCCGGTGAGCACGATCGACACCCCGATGTAGAGCACCGCGCACACGGCCAGCGCACCGAGGATGCCGACGCGGAGGTCCTTGCGCGGGTTGATGGTCTCCTCGCCGAGGTTGGCGAGCGCTTCGAAACCGGTGTAGGCGAAGAACACGACGGCCGCGGCGGTGACCATGCCGGCGATGCCGTACACCGACTGCTCGAGCCCGAGCGCGGCCTGGACCACTGGCTGGTGCAACGCGTTCGCGCTGCTCGACGGCGGCTGCGCGGGCGGCACGAACGGGGTGAGGTTCGAGCCCTTCACGAAGAACACGCCCACGGCGAGGATCAGCACGCACACCGCGACCTTGACGAGCACCAGCACGTTCGTGAGCCACGAGGACTCCTTGATGCCGACCACGGCCACGACCGTCAGCACCGCGATGATCAGCACCGCGCCGACGTTGACCTTCGCGTCCTCGCCGAACCAGTCCGGCGACAGCCCGAGCAGGTTCGCGAGATAGCCGGACCAGCTGCGCGACACCACGGCCGCGCCGAGCGCGAACTCCAGCAGCAGGTCCCAGCCGATGATCCAGGCGAAGATCTCGCCGAGGGTGGCGAAGGCGTAGGTGTAGGCGCTGCCCGCGGTCGGCACGCTGGACGCCAGCTCGGCGTAGCAGAGCGCGGCGAGGCCGGCGACCACCGCGCCGATCACGAACGACAGCGTCACCGACGGCCCGGCGTGCGTCTTGGCCTCGACCCCGGCGAGGGTGAAGATCCCGGTGCCGATGATGATGCCGACGCCGAAGCCGATCAGGTCGCGTCCCCTGAGCCGCCGCTTCAGCTCGCCGGATTCCTGCCTCTTGAGGACTTCGTCGACGTCGAGAGTTCTCCGCACACCCATGGGGGAACGTTAGAAGGTGACGGCCGGACGCGCAGATCGGCTATCCGGGTGGTGTGAGGCCGTGGTCCTGGGCCAGGATCGCCGCCTGGACGCGCGAACGCAGGCCGAGCTTGGCCAGCACCCGGGAAACGTGCGTCTTCACCGTCGCCTCGCCGATGTACAGCCTGGTGCCGATTTCGGCGTTCGAGAGCCCGGCACCAAGGCATCCCAGCACCTCGCGCTCGCGTTCGGTGAGGTCCGTCAGCCCCGTCGGCGCGGGCGACGGCCCGGCCGGGGTGCTGGCGAAGGCGGCGATCAGCCGTTTGGTGACCTGCGGGGCGAGCACGCCCTCGCCGGCCGCGACGAGCCGGACCGCCTCGATCAGCCGGGGCGCCTCCACCGACTTCAGCAGGAACCCGGCGGCTCCGGCGCGCAGCGCGGCGTGCACGTACTCGTCGAGGTCGAAGGTGGTGAGGACCAGGACTTCGGCAAGCCCCTCGGCGATCAGCTGGCGGGTGGCGGTGATCCCGTCGGTGCCGGGCATCCGGACGTCCATCAGGACGACGTCCGGTCGCAGCGCGCGGGCCTGGCGCAGCGCGACCTCGCCGTCGGCCGCTTCGCCGACCACCTCGATGCCCTCGGCGTTGCCGAGGATGAGCGCGAGCCCGGCGCGGATGGCGCCATGGTCGTCGGCGACGAGGACTCGGATGGTCATGGTGCCTCTCCGGCAAGGGGAAGTTCGGCGTGCACGAGCCAGCGCGGCCCGGACGGACCTGCCCGCAGGGTGCCGCCGACGGCGTGCGCGCGCTCGCGCATGCTGAGCAAGCCGTGCCCGCCGCTGTCGGCCTGGGTCGGCGCGCCGGGCAGTTCATTGCCGATCTCGACAGTCAGCGTGCCGTCGGCCACCCGCAGCCGCACCGTCGTCTGCCTGCCCGGCGCGTGTTTGACCGCGTTGGTCAGCGCCTCTTGCGCGATCCGGTAGGCGGTGAGGTCGACCGCCGTCGGCAACGCGAGTTCTTCGTCCACAGTGGAATCCACAGTAACCGGCATGCCCGCTGCCCGCGCCGATTCCACCAGCCTCGCCAGTTCGGCCAGCCGCGCCGGAGCGGTCACCTCGTCCTCCGAGGACACTGCGGCCTCCGAGCGCAACAGCCCGATCATCGCGCGCATTTCTTCCAGCGCGCGCACGCTGTTCTCCCGCACCGCGACGAGCACGGTCTGCGCGGTCTTCGGATCGTCGGCCATGGACAGCGCCGCCTCCGACTGAATGGCGATGGCCGACAGATGCCCGGCGACGACGTCGTGCAGGTCGCGGGCCATCCTCGCGCGTTCGGCGGCCACCGCCGCCTTTCGGTCCAGCGCGGAGATCGTCGCGAGTTGCTCGGCGTTGGCGCGTTCGGTCGCCGCGATGTCGCTCTGCTGGCGCACATTCGCGCCCCACCACACCGGGACCAGCAGGAACGACAGCATGCCGAACACGCCGAACGCAGCCGCTCGCCAGCCCGCTATGGCGACGAAGACGAACAGCACCGCGAGCGTGGCGGCGGCGGTCACTCCGACCAGCACCCGGGCCGTGCGGCGGGAGCCGTGCAGCACCGCGGTGTAGAGGAAATCCGTGTACGCGACGGCGATCGGCAACGACAGGCCCAGCACGACGTCGACCCCGACGATGCCGGTGGCGATCAGCAGCCCCCACGGCACTGTCCGGCGCAGGAACAGGGCGAGACACATCGCGCCGAGTTCGGCGAAACGGATCCAGAGCGGATACGGGTCGCTGTCTCCCTGCAACCGGTGGACGTCGATGAGGTACAGCATCGTGCCGCCGGCGAGGACGGCGAGCGCGACGAGGCCGTTCTGCTGCCACTGCGGCAGTTCGCGCGGCCGGGGGAGGGCCGAGCGCAGGTCTCGCAAGCGCACCCGACCATGACAGCACACCGCGGCGGCCCGGTCGTCCTACGAAATGATGACTCCCCGATCGTGCCGACCGCTGACGCGCCCGCGGCCGTGTGCCCGCGAAAGTGGACCCATGGACGAGCTTCTGAACAGCCCGATGACCGCCGCCATCGTGGCGTGCGAGGTCGGGTTCTGGGTCTTCATCGCGGCCGGGCTGCTGACCCGGTACGCGCTGCGCAAGCAGAAGGCCAGCACGGTGCTGCTGGCGCTGGTGCCGGTGGTCGACCTGGTGCTGCTGGTGATCACGGTGATCGACCTGATGAACGGCGCGGTGCCGAACCTGACGCACGGGCTCGCCGCGGTGTATCTGGGCTTCTCGGTGGTGTTCGGGCCGTCGATGGTCGAGTGGGCCGACGTCCGGTTCGCGCACCGGTTCGCCGGCGGGCCGCGGCCGGAGAAGCTGTACGGCCGCGCGAAGACCCGCAAGGAATGGCGCGAATGGGGCAAATGCGTACTGGCGTGCGCGATCAGCGCCGGACTGTTGCTGCTGGCGATCGCGGTGGTCGGCAACTCGGGCCACGCCGAACCGTTGTGGGGCTGGTTGCCGCGGCTCGGGACGCTCACCGGCCTGTGGTTCGTCTTCGGACCGCTGTGGCAGGGGATTTTCGGCTCCTCCGCGCCGAAGCGGGAGGCGTCGCGATGATCGAGCTGCTGGGAATTCTGCTGGTGGCCCAGGGCGCGGGCGGGCTGATCAACCGGCTTGCCGGGGCGGAGCACCCGAGCTGGTTCGTCCAGTTGCACGTGCTGCCGCCGCAGCTGCACGTCATCGCCAGCATCGTCCTGCTCGGGGCGGGTGTGGCGGTGCTGTTCTCGAACCGGGCGCGCAAACGCCGACGCGGCTAAACTCGGCAGGGTGGCGGCCGGTCCGGTTCTGCTGTTCGCCGTGGTCAGCGTGGCGCCCTCGGCGTTGTTCTGGGTTGCCCTCCGCCTTCCCGCGCTCTGCCGCTGGCTTCGTCGGCGACGCGCCGCTCCCGTGCCGTCCGAACCGCCGGTAGAGCAGGTGGCCGCCGACCTGCGCCGGGTACGCCGGACGCTCGCGCAGCTTCCCGCTGGAACGCCTGCCGCGCGAAGGATCGGCACCCGGCAGGCGTACGACGAGCTGCTCGTCACCGCCTGTCGCGAGATCGGCGTCGAACACCGGCTCGACGGCTTGCGCGAGGGTGCCGACCGGGACCTCGAACGGCTGCGGATCGAGGATTCGCTGAGCCGTAAAGGATTCGTGCTGTCCTGAGCGGAGTGGCAGGATGCCCGGGTGGACTTCCAGCCGAAAGACCGGCCCTCGGACGCGTTCCAGCAAGCCCTCACCGCCGAGCAGATCGAACTGCTCTGCCGCCGCGCGCTCGGCAGCGACGTGCGGTCCGCCGTCGAAATCGGCTGGGGCGGGTACAACAACACCTACCGGGTGGAGCTGGCCGACGGCCCGGCGATCCTGCGCGTCGCCCCGGAACCGGCGCGGCAGACGCGGATCGAGCACCAGTTCATGCGCAACGAATACCTTGCCGCGCCGTACTTCGCGCCGATCGCGCCGCTGATGCCGCGCACGCTCGCGGCCGACTTCACGCACCAGGTCATCGGCCGCGATTACGTGCTGCAGGCCGTGCTTCCCGGAGAACCCGGCCCGGAAATCCTTTCTGGTTTCGAGCCGGAGGAGCGGGCGCCGTACTTCCGCCAACTCGGCGACATCACCCGCGCCATCCACGACGTGCGCGGCCCCGGTTTCGGCGTCGTGGCCGGGCCGCATTTCGCGACCTGGAGCGAAGCACTCGTCTCTTACTTCGAGGACAACGCGGCAGACGTCGAAGACCTCGGCCTCGACGGGTCGGACCTGCGCACGATGGCCGCTTGGGCGAAGCGCGACGCCGCGCTGCTCGACGAGATCACCGAACCGCGCCTGATGCACGGGGATCTGTGGCACGTGAACGTGATGCTGACGCCGGAGCTGGAGATCGTCGGAGTGTTCGACCACGACCGCAGCTGGTGGGGCGACCCGGCGGCGGACTGGACGATCCGGATGGCCTCGGTGAAAACGGGCTCGAAACGGGATTGGTTCTGGGACACCTACGGACGGCCCGACGAGTCCCCGTCGGCGCGGCGGCGAGCGTTGTACTACGAGGCCCGGCACCTCGGCGCGGTGCGATTGGAGCGGCAGCGGCTCAAGGAGAAGCAGACAGACGAGACGTACGCTGACTTGGCGGAGATTCTGGCGGCGCTGGAGTCAGAGCGAGGGGTCTGAGCCGCGCAGGGCGGCCCACCAGAAGCCGAAGGCGGCGATCAGCACGCTGACGGTCAGCCATCCGGCGAAGCCGCTGCCGTCGACCAGCGCCCAGAACGCGCCTACGACGGGGGCGACGGCGAGCACCGGCAGATCGGCACGGAACTGACGCGCGAGGCGAACCGGCGTGGCCGCGGCGAGCGTACGTTCTTCGTCCGGCGCGGAAGGGTTGTCCAGACGGCGACCGCGAGGCTCTCCAGTGCGTACTGAACCAGCCGGGTACAGCACCTCGCCGTCGATGCGAACGGCGACATGGCGGTCCGTGCGCAGATCGCCCAGCACCTCGACGCGCGAGGGCGACGGCAGGCCGATCAGCGTCGGCGAGAAGTACACCGGGATCCATCGGGGCGTCGCCGTGTCGGTTTCCAGCCACGACCGCGTCAGCAAGCCGCGCTGTACCTTCACCCGCCGCATCGGCACCGAGGAGCCAGCCTTGCGTCGCGACGGTTGCACAAAGCGCGTGAAGAGCAAGAACCCGTTCACCGCCAGCACCGCGAGCACTGCGACCACAGTGACCGTCGCGTACGTCGACGCGCGGTCGGCAGTCACCAACGCCGAAGCACCGGTCGTGACCGCGCGGGACGGAGCCGACGGGTCGTAGCGCACCGGAACCTTCGTACCCAGCGGAGGGGGAGTGGTGTCCAGCTCGACCGCCGCACTCGCTTCCGGCTGGTTCGGCACCGGGAATCGCACCGTGACAGTGGCGTCGTCGACTCGCGAGACGATTCCGGTCGCGTTCACCGTGAGGCCCTGCAGCCGCGGCCGGGTGCTGTTGAACTCCAGCAGCTGCACCACGAACACCACCGCGCAAACGACGAACACGACCGCGCTCGTCACGAGAATGTGCCGCACCGGCCGCAGCCGCAGGAACTTCCGCACAGAGATCACCTTAACTGTCCAAAAAGGAAGGAGCGGCGCGGGGAGTCCGCGCCGCTCCTTCGATTCCCGCTAGGGGAGGATTACTTCACGAACCCGATCTTGGGGTAGTCGTACGGGTTGTTCGCGTAGCCCGGCGAACCGAAGTTGCCCACGGTCTTGCGGACGGCGAAGGCGCCGACCGACTGGAAGATCGGGAGCTGGTGGCCGAGCGCCCAGATCTCCTTGTCCGCGGCGTTGATGTCCGCGGCCCGCTTGGTGTCGTCCAGTTCCTGCGCCGCGGCGTCGAGCAGCTGGTTTTCCTTGTCGCTGCCGATGCGGCCGTAGTTCTGGTTGATGTTCTTCGGGTCCAGGTAGTAGATGCCCTTGCTGCCGCCGATCGGGAACGAGTTCGAGATCCAGCGGAACAGCGTGAGGTCGAAGTTGCCGACGTTCACGTAGTTCTTGAAGAACTCGGTCGACGGAACCGCCACGATGTCGACGCCCACGCCGATCGCCTTCAGCTGCGACTGCAGGATCTGGCCGGTCTGCTGGCTGATCGGGGTGCCCGACGGGATCACCAGGCGCAGCTTCAGCTGCTTGCCGTCCTTGGCGCGCAGGTCGCCGGACTGCTTCCAGCCCAGCTTGTCCAGCTCCGCCTTGGCCGCGTTCGCGTCGAACTTGTACGGGCCGCTGTTGTCCTCGTAGGTCTTCGAACCCTTGAGGTACAGGTGGTTGCCGATCGGCGTGGTGTCCTTCTGCATCTGGCCGAGGATCGACTTCGCGATGGTCACCGTGTCGACGCCGCGCATGATCGCCAGCCGCAGGTCCTTGTCCGCGAGGATCGAGGACGAGGCGCCGTTCAGCGTCATGTGCGTGTAGTCGGGGTAAGCAGACTGGCGCACGACCGCGTTCGGGTCCGCCTGGGCCCGCTTGAACGCGTTGATGTCGTTGTTCAGCGGGTAGTAGTCGATCTGCCCGTTGGCGAACGCGTCAGCCAGCGCGGGACGGTCCACGACCTTGTAGGTCACGGTGTCCAGCTTCGGCTTGTCGCCCCACCAGTTCGGGTCGCGCTCGAACACCGCGGTCTTGGCGGTGTAGTCGACGCTCTTGATCTTGAACGGACCCGCGGTGATCTGCGCCTTCTGCGCCCAGCCCTTGTTGAAGGTGTTGGCGTCGGCCATCGCCTCCTTCGGGTACAGCGGCGAGAACAGCGACTTCCACTCCGCGAACTTCTTCGAGAAGGTGATCTTGACGTCGAGGTCGTCAGTGCCCTTCTCGACCTTGGCGATGTCCTCGTAGCCGGTGGTGCTGGAGACCTGGTAGGCGGCGTCCTTGCCGGTCAGCGCCTTCGCCATGGCGGCGAAGTCTTCCCAGGAGAACTGGCGCCCGTTGCTCCACTTGGCCTTCGGGTTGATCTTGTACTCGATGACCTGCGGGTCCTGGCTGACGATCTCGGCCGAGGTCAGGTAGTTCTTGTCCAGGCCGACCGTCGCGTCCGCGTTCTGCGGGAACGGGTAGGGCAGGATCGCGCCGAACATGCTGGCGCCGTCCAGGACCGTGCCGTCGACCTGGTAGTAGTTCCAGTTGTCCGGCAGCTGGTCGACCGGCCACTTGAAGTCGCCGCCGTCCTTCAGCTTGTCCAGCGGCTGCTCGTTGATGTCGGCGGTCTTGACGCCCGTCGAGCCGGTGTCCTGAAGATTGCTGCCGCCGCCGCTGCCCCCGCCGCAAGCGGCGAGCAGAAGCCCCAGAGCGGCAACGGGGGCCACGAGTGCGGCCATTCTCCGTCGCATGTGTTTACCTTCCTTCTTTCGGTGTGCCAACGGATTGTGGCTACACAACTTCGCGGGTTTTGGCGTAGTGGCACGCCACGTCGTGGTCCTGCGCGCGGGATTCGCGCGGGGGCTCGACGTCGACGCACTTCTTCTTGTCCTGTTCGGACAGTTGGGAGAAGACGAAACACCGGGTGCGGAACCGGCAGCCCGACGGCGGATTCGCCGGGCTGGGCAGGTCGCCGGTGAGGATGATCCGGCCGCGCTCGCGCTCCTTGGCCGGGTCCGGGATCGGGATCGCGGACAGCAGCGCCTGCGTGTAGGGATGCTGCGGCGCCTCGAAAACCGTGCGGACGTCGCCGATCTCCACGATCTTGCCGAGGTACATCACCGCCACCCGGTCGGCGATGTGCCGGACCACGGACAGGTCGTGCGCCACGAACAGGTACGACAGGCCCAGCTTGGCCTTCAGCTCGTCCAGCAGGTTGATCACGCCGGCCTGGATCGACACGTCGAGCGCGGACACCGGCTCGTCGAGCACGATCAGCTTCGGCTCCAGCGCGAGCGCCCGCGCGATGCCGATGCGCTGGCGCTGCCCGCCGGAGAACTCCGCCGGATACCGGTCGGCGTGCTCTGGGCGCAGGCCGACCAGCCCGAGCAGTTCCGGCACCCGCTGCGCGATGCGCTCCTTCGAGAACCCGTGCGTGACCATCGGCTCGGCGATGATGTCGCCGATCGGCAGCCGGGGGTCGAGCGCGGCCATCGGGTCCTGGAAGACCACCTGAAGGTCGCGGCGGATCGACTTGCGGTCCTTGCCCGAGAGCTTCCCGACGTCCTTGCCGAGCACCGCGACGGAACCGTGCGCCGGGGCGGCCAGTTCGAGGATCTCCATCAGCGTGGTCGACTTGCCGCAGCCGGATTCGCCGACCAGGCCCAGGGTTTCGCCCTCGACGATGTCGAAGGTGATCCCGTCGACCGCGCGCACCGTGCCGACCTTGCGCTTGAAAACGGTGCCCTTGCTGACCGCGTAGTGCTTCTGCAGGTCCTGCACGTCGAGCACGGTCGAGCGCTGGGCGCGCGGCACCGAAGCGACCGCGGCCTCCTCGATCACCTCGGCGCCGTAGACCTCGGCGGCGTCCGCTTCCGGACGGCCGAGTTCCTCGGTGCGGATGCAGGCGGCCCGGTGCGTCGTGTCGACCGGCGCGTTCGGGTTGCCCGGCGTGATCGTGAACAGTTCCGGTTCGGCCGTGCGGCAGGCGTCGATCGCCAGCGGGCAGCGCGGCGCGAACGGGCAGCCCTGCGGCAGGTTCACCAGCGACGGCGGCTGGCCCTCGATCGGCACCAGCGGCTGCTTCTCCCGCGCGTCGACGCGGGGGATCGAACCGAGCAGGCCCAGCGTGTACGGCATCCGCGGCTGGGCGTAGATCGTGTCGACCGGACCCTGCTCGACCGCGCGCCCGGCGTACATCACCATCAGCCGGTCGGCGAACCCGGCGACCACGCCGAGGTCGTGCGTGATGATCACGATGCCGGCGCCGGTGACCTCCTGCGCGGTCTTCAGCACCTCCAGCACCTGAGCCTGCACCGTCACGTCGAGCGCGGTGGTCGGCTCGTCGGCGATGATCAGGTCCGGGTCGTTGGCGATCGCGATGGCGATCACCGCGCGCTGGCGCATGCCGCCGGAGAACTCGTGCGGGAACGCCTTCGCCCGCGCCGCCGCGTTCGGAATGCCGACCAGATCGAGCAGTTCGACCGCGCGGTTGTTCGCCTGCTGCTTGGTGACCGTGCCCTTGCCGTGCACCAGAAGCGCTTCCGCGATCTGCGCCCCGACGGTGTACACCGGGGTCAGCGCGGACAGCGGGTCCTGGAAGACCATCGAGATCTTCTTGCCGCGGATCTTCGACAGGTCGGTGTCGGACTTGCCGATCAATTCGCTGTCCTGGAACCGGATCGAGCCCGACACCCGCGCCTGCGGCGGGAGCAGCCCCATGACCGCCAGCGACGACACCGACTTGCCCGAACCGGACTCGCCGACGATGCCGAGCACCTCGCCGGCCGCGACCTGGTAGTTCAGGCCGCGTACCGCGTGCACGCGGCCGGATTCGGAGGGGAAGGACACTTCGAGGTCGGAGACCTCGAGCACGGTGCCGGTGGGCTTGCCCGTTTCCGCGCTCAGTTCGAGTGCGGCGCTCATGCTTCTGCTCCCACGGTCTGCGTCGAAGAGGAGGTTTTCGCGGTGTTTTCCTGGATCCGCTTGCGTTCCTTGCGCCGCGAACGGCTGGACGACGGGTCGAGCGCGTCGCGCAGGCCGTCGCCGACGAAGTTCACCGCGAGCACGGTGAACACCAGGAAGCCGGCCGGGATGTAGAACAGCCACGGGAACGTGCGGACCGCGTCGGAGCCCGCCGAGATCAGCGTGCCCAGCGAAACGTCCGGCGCCTGCACGCCGAAGCCGAAGAACGACAGCGACGTTTCCATGATGATCGCGACGCCGACGTTGATCGTCGCGTCGATGATCAGCAGCGACGCCATGTTCGGCACGATGTGCTTGAAGATGATCCGCCACGGGGACTGGCCCATGAACTTGGCGGCCTTCACGAACTCGCGTTCGCGCAGCGTCAGCGTCATGCCGCGGACGATGCGGGCGGTGATCATCCACTGGAACAGCGCGATCAGGCCGACCAGGATCAGCCAGGTCTTGCCGCGGAAAGCGGGCGACAGGATCGAGATGATCAGGAACGGCGGCAGGATCAGCAGCAGGTCGACGACCCACATCGACACCCGGTCGGTCCAGCCGCCGAAGTACCCGGCCGCGGAGCCGACGATCGAGGCCACGCCGGTGGAGAACAGCGCGGCCAGCAGGCCGATGGTGAGCGACTTCTGCAGCCCGCGCATGGTCTGCGCGAACATGTCGCCGCCGATCTGGTTGGTGCCGAACCAGTGCGTGCCGTCCGGCGGCATCAGCGTCGAGGTCGGGTCCAGTTCGTCGTAGCCCCACGGCGAATACCAGCTGTAGGTGAACGCCAGCACGTAGAACAGGAGGATCACGACCAGCCCGGCGAGGGCCAGCTTGTTGCGGAAGAACCGGCGGGCGACGAGCTTGCCGCGGCTGGAGGACTTCCCGCTCTGCCGCTCGGTCTCCGTTTCGGTGGCGGCGACGGCCGAGTCGGCGAGGTCGGCCTCGTTCAATGGGGCGGCCATCAGATCCTCACCCTCGGGTCGAGCGCGGCGTAGAGCACGTCCGCGAGCCAGCCGGCGAGCAGCACGCAGATCGCGATGAACAGGGTCACGGTGGTGACGATGTTGGTGTCCTGCTTCTGGATGCCGGTCACCAGCCAGTCGCCCATGCCGTACCAGCCGAAGATCTTCTCGGTGAAGACGCCGCCGGTGATGAGCAGGCCGAAGCCGAACGCGAACAGCGTCGCCATCGGGATCAGCGCGGTGCGCAGGCCGTGCTTGAACAGCGCGCGCCGCCGCGTGAGGCCCTTGGCCTGCGCGGTGCGCAGGAAGTCCGAGCCGAGCACGTCGAGCATCGCCGAACGCTGATAGCGGCTGTAGTAGGCGACCTGGGTCAGCACGATCGCCAGGGTCGGCACGATGATGTGCTGCAGCCGGTCGAGCAGGACGTCGCCGAAACCGCCGTCGATCGCGCCGCCTTCGCCCTGCACGATGAAGAACTGGTACCCGTCGAGCAGGTTGTCGTTGACCGACTGCGCGCCCGCCTTGAGGATCGTGGCGATCACGAACACCGGCGTCGACAGCACCACAAAGGAGAACGTGGTGGCGAGGTAGTCGCTGATCTTGTACTGCCGGATCGCGCTGACCACGCCGACGAGCACGCCGATGATGATGCCGATCGTGATGCCGAGCAGGAACAGCCGCAGGCTCACGCCCGCGCGGCGGAACAGCTCGTCGGTGATCGCCTGATCGGCGACGGTGCGGCCGAAGTCGCCCTGGATGACGCCGCCCAGCCAGGTGAAGAACCGGTGCGGGATCGCCTGGTCCAGGTGCAGCTCGGCGGCCTTCGCGTCGATGGTCGCCTGCGGGGCGGGCGGGTTGCGCAGTTTGAGCGCGTCCAGCGGGCTGAAGGACAGTGACGCCAAGGAGAACGCCGCGAAGGTCGCGACGAGGCACAGGGCGATGTAGTTGACGAGTCTGCGGAGGAGGAACCCGATCACAGTTGCCTCGCTTCACCGGGGCCGGAGGATCCGCTCCAAGCCGCCGGGCTTCCCTGGCTCGCTCGCGATTGAGTTTTCGTCGAAAACACTGGGCGGTGCTGCCTTCCAATACTGACGCTCGTTGTGGGCGCAGCCTAATGGCGATCAGCTCTTGCGATCTTCGTTTTCAGGCAACCAAACAATCACGATTTCCGCGCATCGACGGAGAACAACCGACTTTAGCCCCTTGTTCGCGTCCCAGTGTCGCGGTGGGTGCGCGCCTGTGCACCGGCGATGAGTATTCCGGAACGGTTCCGGGGGTTCCGGGTGAACGGTTGTGAACGGGAAACGGACCGGAACGGAACGTCCGCTGCTCGGCGGCGGCGCCGGGGCGCACGTTCGGATGCACGTTCCTTATCGGGATCCGGTCCGCGGATTCCGGTTGTGCCGCAGCGTAATTCGCATCGGGATCCCGCGTCGCCGGGTTTTCCGGACCGGCCGGCGTCCACTGTGGTCCGGCGAAGGAAGGATTTCGCGGAAATGCCAGGCCGTCGCCCTGCGCGTTGTTGTCGGTAAACGCGAAAAACCCCGCCGCCGCGTAGTGCGGGGCGGGGTTTCTCGCGGAACGGAGAAGCTCAGTCCAGGTAGTCTCGCAGCACCTGCGAGCGCGACGGGTGACGCAGCTTCGACATCGTCTTCGACTCGATCTGCCGGATCCGCTCGCGCGTGACCCCGTAGACCTGGCCGATCTCGTCGAGGGTGCGCGGCTGGCCGTCGGTGAGGCCGAAGCGCAGCCGGACCACGCCCGCCTCGCGCTCGGACAGCGTCTGCAGCACCGACTGGAGCTGGTCCTGCAGCAGCGTGAACGACACCGCGTCCACCGCGACGACCGCTTCGGAGTCTTCGATGAAGTCGCCGAGCTGCGAATCGCCCTCGTCGCCGATGGTCTGGTCCAGCGAGATCGGCTCGCGCGCGTACTGCTGGATCTCCAGGACCTTCTCCGGCGAGATGTCCATTTCCTTGGCGAGCTCCTCGGGCGTCGGCTCGCGGCCGAGGTCCTGCAGGAGTTCGCGCTGTATGCGGCCGAGCTTGTTGATGACCTCCACCATGTGCACCGGGATGCGGATGGTGCGGGCCTGGTCGGCCATGGCGCGGGTGATCGCCTGGCGGATCCACCACGTGGCGTACGTGGAGAACTTGTAGCCCTTGGTGTAGTCGAACTTCTCCACCGCGCGGATCAGGCCGAGGTTGCCCTCCTGGATCAGGTCCAGGAACGCCATGCCGCGGCCGGTGTAGCGCTTGGCCAGCGACACCACGAGCCGGAGGTTCGCCTCCAGCAGGTGGTTCTTGGCCCGCTCGCCGTCGCGCACGATCCACTTGAGGTCGCGGCGCATCTGGGTGACGAGCTTCTCGCCCTCCTCCTCGGCGGTGCGCACGCGCTCGGCGGCGTAGAGCCCGGCCTCGATCCGCTTGGCGAGCTCCACCTCCTCCTCGGCGTTCAGCAGCGCGACCTTGCCGATCTGCTTGAGGTAGGCGCGGACGGAGTCGGCCGACGCGGTGAGCTCGGCGTCCTTGCGCGCCTGGCGCAGCGCCTCGGACTCCTCCTCGTCCCACACGAAGTCCGGGTTGTCCGAGGACTTGCCGCCCTTGTCCGCCGCGGCGGCGCGGCGGCGCGCGGCGGTGGACGCCGGCGCGCCCGCGGGACCCTCGGCCGTTTCGGCCTCGTCCGTGTCGTCGGAGTCGTCGTCATCGTCGTCGGTCTCGTCGTTGACCGTCTCGTCGACGACGTCGACCTCGACCTCTTCGAGATCGGACAGGTCCGGGCTGTCGAGTTCGGCCTCGTCGAGGTCGACCGGGCCGTCGGGATCGCCGTCGTCGGTCTTCGCGCCCTTCGCGGCGGCCTTCTTCGCCGGAGCCTTCTTGGCCGGAGTCTTCTTCGCGCCCGCCGGCTTCGCGGCGGTCTTGCGCGCCGGGGACTTCGCCGCTCCGGTGGCTGCCTCGTCGGCCGGCTCGCCGGCTTCGGTCGCTGTCTTCGTCCCGCCTCGGGTTGCGGTTCTTGCGGCTGCCACTTACGCCCTTTCGCAGCGGTCGATCATGACGAGCCGAGATGTCGCCACCTCAGCTGCCTCACATTCGGGGAACACGCCTCGGCCTGCGGTTTTACCTCCGCAGCTCCTGCGCCGTGTTCCATTGTAACGACGTCGGCCCACTGCGTCGCGAAGCGATCACCCTCCGGCCCCCTGCCCGGCGCCTCCCGGTGACCGGTCCGAGACCCGGCGCGGGCCTTCCGGCTCAGTGCCCGGCGCCCTCCGCGGCGGCCGCGGCGGCCCCGACGATGCCCGCGTTGTTCTGCAGCGACGCGACGACCACCGGCGTGCGGATGTCCAGCAGCGGCACCCACTTCTCGGCCTTCTTGCTGACGCCGCCGCCGACGATGAACAGGTCCGGCCAGATCAGGTTCTCCAGCACCGAGAGGTACCGGTGCACCCGCTTGGCCCACTGCGGGTACGACAGGCCCTCGTTGTCCTTCACCGAAGCGGCGGCGCGCTTCTCCGCGTCGTGGCCGTCGACCTCCAGATGGCCGAATTCGGTGTTGGGCACGAGCTTGCCGTCGTGGAACAGCGCGCTGCCGATGCCGGTGCCGAAGGTGAGCAGCGCGGTCACGCCGGCGCGCGCGGCCGCGTCGCCGAAGCGGATCTCGGCGAGGCCCGCGGCGTCGGCGTCGTTGAGCATCGTGACTTCCTCGACGCCCTTGCCGAGCCGCTTCGCGAAGAGCGCCTCGGCGTCCGTGCCGATCCACTTGCGGTCGATGTTGGCCGCGGTGTGCGCGGTGCCCTTCTTCACGACCGCGGGGAGCGTGACGCCGACCGGGCCGTCCCACTCCGCCGCGCGGACGATCTCGGCGACGACGTCCGCCACCGCGTCCGGCGTCGACGGCTGCGGCGTTTCGATCCGGTGCCGGTCCCCGATGAGCTGTCCCTGTTCCAAATCGACCAGCGCGCCTTTGATCCCGCTGCCGCCGATGTCGATTCCGAAACCTCGGGTCGCCGTCACTGACGTGGTCCCTTCTCGCACGATTCAGAAGTCTGCTGCGGAGACTTTAACCGGATGTGGTGACATGGCGGGCGTGGGAGTTGACGAGGCGATGCTGAACGACCTGAAGGACACCGCCGAGCAGGTCGCGGTCGAGGCCGCGCACCTGGTCCGGACGGCCTGGGCGCGGATGCGGTCCGGCGGCGAGGTCGCGGTGGACACGAAGTCGGCGGAGACCGACGTGGTGACCGCGGTGGACCGGGAGTCGGAGGAACTGGTCCGCGCGCGGCTGGCGCGGATCCGGCCCGGGGAACCGGTGCTGGGGGAGGAGGGCGGCGGCTCTGGCAACGACGCCGCGGGCGGGGTGACCTGGGTGGTCGACCCGATCGACGGGACGGTCAACTTCCTGTACGGCTTGCCGGCCTTCGCGGTGTCGATCGCCGCGCAGATCGACGGGGTGTCGGTCGCGGGAGCGGTCGTGGAGCCGGTGAGCGGGCGGCGCTGGACGGCTGTGCGCGGCGGCGGTTCGTGGCTCGACGGCGACCGGCTGTCGGTGTCGAAGGCGGACCGGCTGGACCTGGCGCTCGTCGGGATGGGGTTCTCGTACGCGCAGGACCGCCGGGTCCGGCAGGGCAAGCTGACGGCGGATCTGGTCGGGCGCGTGCGCGACATCCGCCGCGGGGGAGCGGCTTCGCTGGACCTGTGCGCTGTCGCGGCCGGTTGGCTGGACGGATTTTTCGAGCACGGCCTGCACCGCTGGGACTGGGCGGCCGGGGCGTTGGTGGCGCGGGAGGCGGGCGCGACGGTGCTGCTGCCGGGCGAGGCGGCGGAGCTGGGGGAGGACTCGACGTTCGCGGCGTCGCCGGGGATCGCGGCGGACCTGCGCGCGGCGCTGGCCGCGGGCGGTGCGGCGGAGGTGTGACCGCGGGTCGTGCCTGCTGATCTCGTTCGCGGACGAGGTCAGCAGGTGACGGCGCGGGCCGAGGCCAGGAGCGTCTGGTCGATCACCGGCGCGCCGGGGCCGGCGGACTGCTCGCTGCTGCCGCCGCCCTGGTGCGATTGCGACCAGGCGGTGAGCTGCTTGAGGATCTTGACCGCCTCGGGGCGCGGCTGGATGTCGGTGAACAGCTTGCCGGTGGCGAGGTCGACGGTGGCGTCCTTGCGGGTGTCGTGGACCAGCTCCGCGCAGGGGATCACCAGGCTGACCGTGCGGGCCGCGGCGGCTCCGTTGTCGCCGTAGCGGATCTGGCCGCGGCAGCGTGCGTCGCCCTTGGGGTAGGCCGGGTCGTTGCCGGGGTCGCCGATGGCGGTGAAGCCGAGGTCGCGCAGCGCGTTGGTGGCGATGCTGCCCTGCCCGCGCGTGCTGCTCGCGTTGAGCACCTTCAGCGCGACCTTGTCCGGCGGCATGGGCGAGCGGTCGTCGAGGCCGTTGTGCGGCACCGAGGTGTAGGTGATTCCCGGCGGGGCTTTGGGCTCGGGATTGCAGCGCACCGCCTCGTCGACGTCGCCGCGGCCCACGACGGCGTTGACCCAGACGAACACCGCGCCGAGCGCGAGCACGCCGATCACGATCAACGCGGGCAGCGGACGGTGCTTGCGATAAGGCCGCGCACCACGGTTCCCCGACCCGTTCCCCGACGCCACCTGCCCCGTCCCTTCCCCTCGCAGAACCGGCCGCGGTAACCCCGCCGCGCCTCGCGGTAATCGCCAGCGTACGCACCGGCGTGGTAGCCGGTGAGCCTAGGCGCTCGCCGCGGCGCGCGGTGTCGCGGGTCACCTTCACCCGTTCCGCGTAATGCCCCTCCGTGGCGATCGCACCACGGACGGCTCGGCGGGAGCAAACGGACACGACCGCGAGGTGACGTTCGCGACGCCGGGGCAACCCGAACGGAGGACAGCCGTCTCACCTGCGCGTTCCCCCTCCCGGGTGACGCTGGAGCGGCAATGTCCGACTCGGTGCGAGGCGCGCCCGGCGGTGAGCTACCCTTCCCGGGCTCCGGCCGCCGGACGAGGTCAACCAGGTTGAGACCTGGGTCACTCGCAGGCCGGGCACAAACAGGGGCGCTGGAACGTTGACCAGCGGCACGACCGGTATCGGGCGCCTCCGGAACCGGTGCAGGACGACACGCTGAATCGCAGGGGTGAGGGACACCATGGCTACCGACTACGACGCTCCGCGCCGCAGCGAAGCCGACGAGCTGGCCGAAGACTCGTTGGAGGAGCTGAAGGCCCGGCGCAACGAGAACCAGTCCGGCGTCGTCGACGTCGACGAGGACGCGACCGCGGAAAACTTCGAACTTCCCGGCGCGGACCTCTCCGGGCTCTCCGGGGAAGACATGACCGTGAAGGTCGTGCCCAAGCAGGCGGACGAGTTCACCTGCTCGGTCTGCTTCCTGGTGCACCACCGGAGCAGGCTCGCCGAGGACAACGGCGGACGGCTGATCTGCCGCGATTGCGCCTGACCTGGGGATTTTCTCGGGGAGATCTAGGGGAGATTCACGGGGTCAGCGTTTTCGCGGTCTTGGGATGACCGGGTAAGCACGGGGGTCGGCCTGTTGGTCGGCCCCCTTACTCGTGTTCGGGGGTGCTCGCGTTCGGCTCGTCGCCTGGCGGCGACATTGCCGCTTGGGGCGCCCCACACCCCGAAGCCCGATTGTGCTGACGGTTCGGGGGTGCTTGTCAAGGCGGGAAAGATGCCTTGACAAGCACCCCCGAACCGCAGGGCGGCTTCGTATCGGGGTGCGGGGCGCGGGCTGGGTGCTTGGAGCTTGGGGTGCGCTGGTGCTGCTAGGTCCGTGAGGGGAACCCTGAGGGACTCTGAGTCCGTGAGGGTTCCCCTCACGGACCTGGGGTCAGGCTCAGGCGCCGCGGAGAAGTTCGACGACCCGTTTTGGTTTGCGGGTGCTGAAGAGCCAGTACGGGGTGGGGTCTGAGGGGTCTGTCAGCGTGATGCGGACTGCGGGGCCTACCCAGCCGCGGTGCAGGACGAAGGCGGCGGGGTCGCCGTCGCGGCCTAGGGCGTGGCGTTTGGCGTCTTTTTCCACGACGGTGATTTCGCCGACGTAGCGCAGGGGCAGGTGGGCGTCGCCGAGCCAGAGTTCGGGGTCGTCGCCCGCGGTGATCTTGACTTTGGCCCTGCCCATCGAGAGCAGCAGCGCGGCCATGACGGGCACGGCGATCGCGAGCGGGATCCACATCGGGATCGACGGGTAGCCGAGGTGGACTTCGACGCCCAGCAGGATCGCTCCGGCCATCGGCAACGGCCAGCCCCACCATGGGAGGTAGAGCCGTTCGGAGTGTGCGACGACGCCCGTCGCGGCGGTGTTCACGCGGTCAGCCACGCATCAAGGGTAGTCTCGCCGCCCATGTCCAGCGTTCAGGTCCTCCTTCAGCGGCTCGACCCCGAAGTCCCGCCGCCCGCCTATGCCCGGCCCGGCGACGCCGGGGCCGATCTCGTCACCACCTCGGATATCGTGCTCGGACCCGGCGAGCGCGGGGTCGTCGGCACCGGGGTCGCGATCGCGCTGCCTTCCGGGTACGCCGGGTTCGTGCACCCTCGCTCGGGGCTCGCGGCGCGCGTCGGATTGTCGGTGGTCAACACTCCCGGCACGATCGACTCGGGCTACCGCGGCGAGATCAAAGTCTGTCTCGTCAATCATGACCCGCGCGAGAAAATCGTGCTGGCGCGCGGCGACCGGATCGCGCAGCTGGTGATCCAGCGCGTGGAGCACGCGGAATTCGTCGAGGTCGCCGAACTCGAGGAGACCGAACGCGGCGCGGGAGGTTACGGCTCGACCGGCGGGCACGCCACACTGGCACCCGGCGCCGGAGACACCGGCGCGGGCACCGGGGAAGGAACGGAACGATAGTGGGGATTTTCGGACGCAAGCGCCGGTCCGGCGACGACGAGACCGGGGGCGTCGCTTCCCAGCGCGGCGAAAGCGCCGAAGCTGACGGCGTCGTCGACGCGCTCGAACCCGAGGACCAGCTCTCGGAAACAACCGACGGCCCGTTCGACGCCACCGAAGCGGAGGAAGACGGCATCCCGCGCATCGACCTGGGCTCGGTACGCGTCCCAGTGCCGGACGGTTCGCAGGTGCAGGTCGAAATGGACCCGGAGGAAGGCGGCGTGCGAGCAGTGCACGTCGTGACGGAAGTCGGGCAAATCACCGTCAGCGCCTACGCGGCCCCGAAATCCGGCGGCCTGTGGCGGGAAGTCAGCAACGAACTGGCCGACCAGCTGCGCGCGGACGGCGCGAAGGTCAACGTAGGCCGAGGCGAATGGGGCATGGAACTGTCCGCGATCGTCGGCGACGTAGCGCTGCGCTTCGTCGGAGTAGACGGCCCACGCTGGATGCTGCGCGGCGTAATCGCCGGCCCGCAATCGACTGCCTCGCAAGCCCCCGAGGTCCTGCGAGCAATCGTGCGCCGCACCGTCGTAGACCGAGGCAACTCCCCCATGCCGGTGCGCACCCCCCTCCCCATCACCCTCCCCGACGCGGTAGCCCAGCACATCGCAGAACAACAAGGCTGACCAGCAAAACCCAAGCAAGAGAGAGGCCCTCACAGCACACCCGTGAGGGCCTCTGTTCTTTTTTCACGACCCACCAACCCCAGCCAATGCACCCAACGATCGAGGCACCCGGCCCTGCCCCAACCCCGATACGAAGCCTCCTCTGCGGTCTGGGGGTGCTTGTCAAGGCATCTTTCCCGCCTTGACAAGCACCCCCAGACCGTCAGGACAATCAAACTTCGGGGTGCCCCACGCAACCAAAGACGGGCCAATGTCGCCGCCAGGCGACGAGCCGCTCACCCCCGCAACCCCCGCAAAAACGCCAAAACCGTCACCCTCCCCAACGCCTCCCGATCCCGCCCAACCACCTCAAGCGACGTCTCCCCGTAAACCCCCCGAGGCAACGCCCCAGCCCACCCCCGAGCGACCCCCGCAGGATGAACCGGATCATCCGCACACCCCCCGACCCCAGCCGGAACCCCCACCCCCCGCAACTCCTGCAACGTCGGCGCACTCCTCCCGGCAGCAACCCTCAACCCAGCCTCCAGCCCGCTTCCATGCCGCCGCCAAGCCCGCCCCAACTCCTCCCCAAGCCACCCCGGACTCCCCGCGACAGCCGCCGCCAAAGCCCCCTCCACCCCCACATCAGCCACCAGATCCGCTGTAACGCTCGCAGCCAGCGCCGCGGGTGCTGATCCGGATTCCCCATTCCAAGCCGGGAGCGCCGCCAGCAGCCCCCCGCAACGCCCGGGATTCGCCACCGCCCACTCCGCCGCGAGATGCGCCCCGAACGAAATCCCGCCCACCAGCACCGTCCCGTACCGGTCAGCGAGACCGTCCAGTTCGGCCAAAAACGCCTCCGCGAGACCGGCCCCGGCGACCGGCGCGGGCGTGATCAGCGGCACTCCCAGCGCGGCCAGCGGCCCTCCGAACACCGAGCGCACGAAGACCTCGTCAGAGCCGGTGCCGGGCAGCAGGACGGCGGCCGGGATACGGATTGCGGACGTCACGTTGCGATCTTGCCCCAAACCCGTTTCCCTGACTGGGACCACAGCTACGCTGGAACACGCACGGGCCGAACGAAGTCGGGGGCCCCGGAGCACAGGAGCACACCATGTCCGCCAAGGACGGCGGCTACTTCAGCCGGTTGGTTCGCAAGCTGACCAGCGACGTCGAGGACCTCGACGCCGACGAGATGTCCGAGAGGTCGGGTGCCGAAGGCGCGCAGCGCGCCTGTGACTGCCGGTCCGGCGAAGAGGTGACGGTGCTCGGCAGGCTGCGCAGCGTCGAGCTGTCGCCGACCGACGGGCCCGCCTCGCTGCAGGCGGAGCTGTTCGACGGCACGCAGGGCGTGACGCTAATCTGGCTGGGCAGGCGCCGGATTCCCGGCATCGAGCCCGGCCGCACCGTCAAGGTCCGCGGCCGGATGGCCGAACGGGACGGGCAGAAGGTGCTCTACAACCCGTATTACGAACTCCAGAGCCCGGTAGGGTGATCAACGCTCGTGACTGAACCCGCTGCTCCCCGCGACGAGAAGGACGCGCCCGGAAACGGGGGCGACGAAGAGCGGCAGCCGACGCTGATGGAGCAGATGGGCGGGGTTTCCGGCCTGTTCTACTCCTCGGTGCCGGTCATCGTGTTCGTGCTCCTGAACGCGCTTTTCGGGCTCACCGTGGCGATCTGGGGCTCGATCGGCAGCGCGGTGGCGATCACCGTCCTGCGCGTCGTGCGCAAGGAGCCGCTGCAGCCGGCCATCTCGGGCTTCTTCGGCGTCGCGATCGCGGCGTTCATCGCGTTCCGCACCGGGTCCGCGAAGGGGTTCTTCCTCTTCGGCATCTGGGCGAGCCTCGCCTACTGCGCCGTGTTCGTGATCTCGGTGCTGGTGCGCTGGCCGCTGGCGGGCGTCGTCTGGAACGCGCTCAACGGCAACGGCACCGCCTGGCGCAAGGACAAGCCGTCCCGCTACGGCTACGACGTCGCGACGCTCGCGATGGCCGTCATCTTCGCCGCCCGGTTCGTGGTGCAGCGCTGGCTGTACGACGGCAACCAGACCGGCTGGCTCGCGTTCGCCAAGATCGCGATGGGCTACCCGCTGTACGCGATCGGGCTGCTGGTGGTCGTCTGGGCGGTGCGCCGCTCCGACAAACGGCTGAAGGCGCTCGCCGAGGAAGAGCCGGAGCCGGAAACCGACGCGCAGGTGGAGGCGCGGCTGCGGGAGAAGTACGCGCAGACGCCGACCCCGGAGACCTGATCCGACGCGGCAGAAAGGGGCGGGCCCATCGCGGGCCCGCCCCTTTTTTCGTCCGTCTCAGTAGCCGAGCGCCGAGCGGATCTCCGGTTCGACGTCCGAGGTCGCGACGAACAGCAGCTCGTCGCCCGCCTCCAGCGGGTCCTCCGGCTGGGGCACGATCACCCGGTCGCCGCGCAGGATGGTCACCAGCGCCGCGTCGCGCGGCAGCGCCAGCTCGCTCACCGGCTTGCCCGCCAGCGGCGTCTCCTCCGGCAGGGTGAGTTCCACCAGGTTCGCCTGCCCCTGCCGGAACGTCATGAGCCGCACCAGATCGCCGACGCTCACCGCCTCCTCGACCATCGCGGCGAGCATCCGCGGGGTCGACACGGCCACGTCGACGCCCCACGCGTCGGTGAACAGCCACTCGTTGGCCGGGTTGTTCACCCGCGCCACCACGCGGCGCACCGCGAACTCCGTCTTCGCCAGCAGCGACACCACGAGGTTCGCCTTGTCGTCGCCGCTCGCCGCGATCACGACGTCGCAGCGTTCGATTCCGGACTCCTCGAGGATCGACACCTCGCACGCGTCGCCCAGCACCCAGTCGGCCTGCGGAACGGATTCCGGCTCGAACTGGTCGGCGTCGCGCTCGATCAGCATCACCTGGTGATTGCCGTCGATGAGCTCGGCGGCGATGGACTGCCCGACGGCTCCCGCGCCCGCGATCGCGACCCGCATCAGTTCTCCTCCTCGGGGGCGCGAGCGGCCAGGCTCGTCACGTCTCCGACGGTGCCCGAGCGCGCCGCCACCCACACGTCGTCGTCGGCCTGCACGACGGTCTTCGCATCCGGCAGCACCGGGGTGCCGAAGCGCATGATGAACGCCACCCGCGCGCCGGTGGTCTCCTGCAGCTCGCGCACGCTGCGGCCGACCCAGCCCTCGTGCAGCGGAAGCTGCAGCAGCGCGACGTTGCCGGACGGGTCGCGCCACGCGGAGGCGACGCCGTCGGGCAGCAGGGTGCGCAGGAACCGGTCGGTCGTCCACGGAACGGTCGCGACGGTCGGGATGCCCAGCCGTTCGTACACCGCGGCGCGCTTGTGGTCGTAGATCCGCGCGACCACGTGCTCGATGCCGAAGTTCTCGCGCGCGACCCGCGCGGAGATGATGTTGGAATTGTCGCCGCTCGACACGGCCGCGAAGGCGCCCGCTCGCTCGATCCCGGCCTCGACGAGCACCCGGCGGTCGAAACCCGCCCCGACGACCTGCTGGCCGTGGAAGTCGCTGCCCAGCCTGCGGAACGCCTGCTGGTTCTTGTCGATGACGGCCACGTCGTGGCCGAGCCGCTCCAGCGCCGCGGCCAGAGACGCGCCGACGCGGCCGCATCCCATGATCACCACGTGCACGCTTAGCCTCCTCGCAGGGTGGGGATGACCCGGTCGTGGGTACCCTCGGACACCAGCGCCGAACCTACCTTGCGCCCACCCGGTTACGCTCTCGTGGTGTCGAAGTTCCCGACCGTGTTGAAACGGCTGGTCCTAGGGCGTCCGTTCCGCAGCGACCGTCTTTCCCACACGCTGTTGCCCAAGCGCATCGCGCTGCCCATTTTCGCCTCCGACGCGCTGTCCAGCGTGGCCTACGCGCCGGAGGAGATCTTCCTGACGCTGAGCGTCGCCGGCCTGTCCGCGTACGCCTTCGCGCCGTGGATCGGGGTCGCGGTCGCGCTGGTCATGCTCGTCGTCGTGGCGTCGTACCGGCAGAACGTGCACGCGTATCCGAGCGGCGGCGGCGACTACGAGGTCGCGACCACCAACCTCGGCGGGAAGTTCGGCCTGACGGTGGCGAGCGCGCTGCTGGTCGACTACGTGCTGACCGTCGCGGTGTCCACTTCGTCCGGTGTCGCCAACATCGGCTCGGCGATCCCGTGGGTGGCCAACCACAAGGTGATCACCGCGGTGGTGATCGTCGCCGTGCTGACCGCGCTCAACCTCCGCGGGGTGCGCGAATCGGGCAAAGCGTTCGCCATTCCCACTTACGGCTTCATCGCCGGCATCCTGATCATGGTCGTCTGGGGGCTGTTCCAGACCTTCACCGGCACCGAGATGCGCGCCGAGAGCGCGGGCTTCACGCTGCACGAGGAAGGCAGCTGGGCGGGCGTCGCGTTCGTGTTCCTGATCCTGCGGTCGTTCTCGTCCGGCGCGGCGGCGCTGACCGGGGTCGAGGCGATCAGCAACGGCGTTCCGGCGTTCCGCAAGCCAAAGTCGAAGAACGCGGCCACCACTCTGCTGCTGATGGGCGTGCTCGCGGTGACGATGCTCGTCGGGATCATCACGCTCGCGGTCGTTACGAAGGTGAACTTCGCCGAGGACCCGGCGCGGCAGCTGGCCGGCGCGCCCGCGGGCTACGAGCAGAAGACGATCGTCGCGCAGATCGCGCACGCGGTGTTCGAGAGCTTCCCGCCCGCGTTCTACTACATCTCGTTCTCCACCGGCATCATCCTGCTGCTGGCCGCGAACACCGCGTTCAACGGCTTCCCGGTGCTCGGCTCGATCCTCGCCCAGGACCGCTACCTGCCGCGGCAGCTGCACACCCGAGGCGACCGGCTCGCGTTCTCCAACGGCATCCTGTTCCTCGCGGCCTTCGCGCTCGTGCTGATCATCGCGTTCGACGCGGAGGTCACCCGGCTGATCCAGCTGTACATCGTGGGCGTGTTCGTGTCGTTCACGGTGAGCCAGGCGGGCATGATCCGGCACTGGAACCGGTTGCTGGCCAAGGAGACCGACCCGGCGGCGCGGCGGCGGATGCGCCGTTCGCAGACGGTGAACGCGGTCGGCCTGACCATGACCGGCGTCGTGCTGGTGATCGTGCTGATCACCAAGTTCCTGCTCGGCGCGTGGATCGCGATCGCCGCGATGGTGGCGATTTTCGCGCTGATGACGGCGATCCGGAAGCACTACGACCGGGTGTCGGAAGAGCTCAAGGACATGGGCGACGCGCCGACCGTGCTGCCCTCGCGCAACCACGCGATCGTGCTGGTGTCCAAACTGCACCGGCCGACGCTGCGCGCGCTGGCCTACGCCAAGGCGATGCGCCCGGACGTGCTCGAAGCCGTCACGGTCAATGTGGACGACGCCGACACGCGCGCGCTGACCCAGGAATGGGAAGCGCACAAGTTCAAGGTGCCGCTGAAGGTCGTCGAATCGCCGTACCGGGAAATCACGAAGCCGGTGCTGGATTACGTGAAGCGCGTGCGCGGTGCCAACCCGCGCGACGTGGTCACTGTGTTCATTCCCGAGTACGTCGTGGGGCACTGGTGGGAGCAGGTACTGCACAACCAGAGCGCGTTGCGGCTCAAGGGACGGTTGCTGTTCCAGCCAGGCGTGGTCGTAGCGAGCGTGCCGTGGCAGCTGGAGTCGTCGCAGAAGGCGGCCGCGCGGATGCGCAAGGCCCGTCCGTCCGCTGGTGACGTCCGGCGCGGATTCACCCCCGGCACCGCTCGCCCGGCGGACGCCAAGAAGCCAGCCCCTGCGACAAAGGAATCATCGGAATGAGCGACAGCTGGCTAGGCCGCGTACTGGAACTGGAAGTAGGTCCGGTCGCGCACGGCGGGCACTGCGTGTCGCGTGTGGACGGACGAGTGCTCTTCGTGCGGCACGCGCTGCCGGGCGAACGCGTCCGGGCGGAAGTGACTGAAGACAAAGGCGGTTCGTTCTGCCGGGCCGATGCGATCGAGGTGCTCAGCGGGTCCGAGCATCGGGTGACGCCGCCGTGCCCGCTCGCCGCGCCGGGCGGCTGCGGAGGTTGCGACTGGCAGCACGCCGAACCGGCCTACCAGCGTGAGCTGAAGGCCGCGGTGGTGGCCGAACAGCTGCAGCGGCTCGCCGGGATCGAGCGCGAGGTGGTCGTGGAAGCGCTCGACGACAGCCCGCTCGGCTGGCGCAGCCGGGTGCGGCTGGTCGCCGGGCGCGACGGCCAGGCCGGGCTGCGCGCGCACCACAGCCACCGCGTCATCCCGATCGACGACTGCCCGATCGCGGTGCCGGGTTCGCTCGACGCCGCGCTGAGCAAGCGCTGGCGGCCGGGCGTCGAACTGGAAACGACCAGCGACGGCGACAACCACCTCCACCTGCGCGAACTCGTCACGGTGCGCGGGCGCACGCAGGGCAAGCAGCTGTCCGGCGGCATGGCGATCCAGCACGCGGCCGGGCGGGACTGGCGGCTCGACGCGCACGGATTCTGGCAGGTCCACCCGCGCGCCGCCGACACGCTCGCGGGACTCGTGCGGGACTGGGCGGACGCGCCGCGCGGCGGGATCGCCTGGGACCTGTACGCCGGGGTCGGGCTGTTCGCTTCGGTGCTGGCCGAACAGGTCGGCCCGGACGGGCAGGTGCTGGCGATCGAATCCGGACGGCGCGCGGTGACCGACGGCGAGCGCAATCTTTCCGACCTGCCGCAGGTCAGCTGGCGTTCCGGGCGCGTGGAACACCTCATCGGGGACGCGCCGACGCCGGTCGACGTCGTGGTGCTCGACCCGCCGCGCAAGGGGGCGGGCCGAGAGGTCGTCAACGCGATCGCGGCCGGCGAGCCGGATCGGATCGTCTACGTGGCTTGCGACCCGGCGGCGTTGGCGCGGGACGTGCAGTTCTTCTCCGAGCACGGGTATTCGCTGACGGATCTGCGGGCATTCGACGCGTTCCCGATGACGCACCACGTGGAGTGTGTCGCGCTGCTGCAGTGACCTATCGGGCTCGCTGAGCGGCGGCTGCCGCGGCGAATCCGGTCGCGGCGAGGACCAGGCCGGAGGCCAGCAGCACCCACGCCCCGACCGCTGGCTGTACAGCGGCGGACGGGGCGAGCCGGTTCACGCCGGGGAGCGTGATCACGAGGTAGTGCAGCAGGATTCCCGCTACCGCGATGCCGGTCAGGGAGGCGAAGGCCAGGGGCTCGGCTTGGCGTCGGCGCAGGGTCAGGATCGCGAGAGCGAACGCGAGTGCCAACGCCCCGGCGCAGACCAGCCGGAGGCCGAGGTCCAGGTCGGGTTCCAGAGCGCCCAGCGGCAGATGCGACGGCAGGTAGTGCGCGGTCGGCAGGGCAAGCCCGACGCCACCGCCCACCGCGGCGATCGCCCCGGCCCACGCGAGCGCCCGATTGCCTGCCACACAAGGAAGTCTACGTCCGGAGCGTCTCCTGGCCGCGGTTTGCCTTCGCGATCCCGGTTCCGCCGGTGCTGGCTGGGTGGGGCTCGGCTTGGCGCGGGTAAGGCACCGGTTGCTTGCTGTGTGTCCGCACTCGCGGCGTGATGGGTCCGCGGTTCTCGCCTTCGCCGGTCGCGCGCGGTTTTCCGGCGCTGGCCGCGGATTGCCCGGGTGTGGACCCGGCTCGGTGCGGGGCAGGTGCTCGATTGCTTGTCCCGCAACGAAATCCGCACCCTGAGCAAGGCCGGTCAGAGCTGACGATGGTGACTTTTGGTAACGGTTCGATTACTCGAGAACCTTCACGCGCTCGCTGGCGACTGACCTTATGTGCATCGAGGAGGTGCGCTCTCCGGCAACGGCCGGAGGACGAAGCGAGGGGTGGCACATGATTCTGCGCGAAGTGCTGGCAACGGCGCGTGTTCTGGCGACGGGCCGACGGCGGCCCGGCGCCCGGCTGAGATCCGGCGGGCGAACCGATCCGGTCGGCCGGAGCGAGCGGGTGGCTGTGCCCGCCGGAACACAACCACCCGCCCGAAGATCAGCTCCGGTCTTCCTTGAGCATGTCCGCGCACTTCTCACCGATCGCCATCGTCGTGATGCACGGGTTCACCGTGACGAGGAACGGCATCACCGAAGCGTCGGCCACTCGCAGGCCTTCGACGCCGCGGACGCGCAGGCGGGCGTCCAGGACCGCCTCCGGGTCGCCGTCCGCGCCCATCCGGGCCGTGCACGCCGGGTGGTACACGGTGTTGTGCGTCTTGCGGAGGTAATCGGCGATTTCGTCGTCGGTCTTGCAGTCCCGGCCCGGCGCGAGTTCCACGCCGGCCCACTCGTCGAGAGCGGGCTGGGCGGCGATCTCGCGGGCGAGCTTCACGCCGTAGGTCATCACGCGCATGTCGTACTCGTCGGTGAAGTAGCGCGGGTCCACACGGGGCTTGTCGCGGAAGTCGCGGGTGCGCAGCCGCACGGTGCCCCGCGATCGGCTGCGCGTCACGTTCGGCGTGAGGCAGAAGCCGTTCTCCGTCGTCGGGTAGCCGTGCCGGACGGTGTTCATGTCGAACGGGACCGAACCGTAGTGGAACATCAGGTCCGGGCGGTCCAGGCCGTCCTCGGTCATCGTGAAGATGCCGATTTCCCACCACTGCGTGGATTCGGTGACCATCGGCTGCAGGGCGTCCCACATCACCAGGCCCTCGGGGTGGTCCTCGAGGTTCGAGCCGACGCCCGGCGAGTCCACGAGCACCTCGACGCCGACCTCGCGCAGGTGCTCGGCGGGCCCGATGCCGGAGAGCATCAGCAGTTTCGGCGTGTCGATCGCGCCGGAGCTGACCACCACCTCGCGGCGCGCGGTGATCGTGCTGTGGTGGATCAGGTCCGGGTCCAGCACCTCGACGCCGGTGCAGCGGCGGCCGTCGAACAGCAGCCGCTTCGCCCGCGCGCCGGTGCGGATCTCCAGGTTCGGCCGCTTGCCCATGATCGGGTGCAGATAGGACACCGATGCCGAGGACCGGGTGCCGTCCTCGCGGGCGTTGATCTGGAACCAGTTCGCGCCGTGGGTGACCGTCGTGCCGGAGTTGAACTCCGTCGTCGGGATGCCCGCCTGGTCGCACGCGGACAGCAGCGCCGCGCCCGCCGGGTCGCGGGGCGGGACCGACCGGATGGTGACCGGGCCGGAGCGGCCGTGGTGCTCGCCGGGGCCGTCGTTGGTCTCGAGTCGTTTGTACAGCGGGAAAACGTCGGCGGCCGACCAGCCGGGCAGGCCGATCGAGGCCCATTCGTCGAGATCCTCGGCCGGGGCCCAGAACGCGATGCACGAGTTGTGCGAGGAGCAGCCGCCGAGCACCTTGGCCCGGGCCTGGCGCAGGTAGGAGTTGCCCGCCTCCTGCGGCTCCACCAGGTAGTCCCAGTCGTAGCCGGATTCCAGCAGGCCCATCCACTGGGTCAGTTCCAGCACCTCCGGCACGTCCGTGTCGGACGGTCCGGCCTCGAGGAGGCAGACGGTCACGTCCGGGTCCTCGGACAGCCGGGCGGCCACCACCGATCCTGCCGTGCCGCCGCCGACCACCACGTAGTCGAACTCGCTTGCGCTCACCGGGAAACCTCCTCATCGGGCGCGGGGGCGGCGGCGTGGTCCGCCAGCACCCCGACCTTGTGCCGTTGCACGAACCAGTAATAGGCGAAGCCGCCGGCCGCGAAGACGCCGACGAACAGCACCGAAATCCACTTCAGATACCAGTGGAAGGGCGCGGTCGCGTTGTAGATCTCGTTGCGGGGCCAGGCCAGGTTGACCGTCATCGCGCCGCCCCACAGCACCGCGAGCACGTTCACCGGAAGGCCCCAGCGGCCGAGGGAGAACCGGCCCGCCGGGGCGTCCTCGCGCGGCCAGCGTCCGCGCAGCCGGCGGATCAGCATCGGCACGGTCACGAGGAGGTAGGACAGGTAGATCAGGATGATCGCGAGGCTGGTGACGGCCGAGAAGATCTGCGTGGAGTTGATGTTCAGCACCAGCAGCGCGACCGCGAGCACGCCGATCACGATCGCGGGCAGCACCGGGGTGCCGGTCGTTTTGTTGACCCGCGCCAGTTTCCGGCCGCCGGGCAGCGCGTTGTCCCGCGCCATCGCGAACGCGATCCGGATCGCCGCGGTGTGCACCGCCAGCACGCACACGGTGATCGCGATGAACACGACGAACAGGAACACCCGGCCGATCGCCGGGCCGAGCGCGTCGGTGAGCACGTACTGCAGGCCGACCGTGCCGAGTTCCGGCGCGTTGATGTTGCCCACGGCCATGAGCGCGAACAGGATGATCAGCCCGCCCAGCACGAAGGAGGCCACCAGCGCGCGCAGGATCGCCTTCGGCGCGTTGCGGTGCGGGTTCAGCGATTCCTCGCCGAGCGAGGCGGCGGTGTCGAAGCCGTACATCACATAGGAGGAGGCGATGCCGGCGATCAGGAACGCGCCGAGGTAGCCGGACGAATGCCCGGCTTCGGTGCCGTTCGTCTGGGTCACCACTGACGGGCCGCGGACGAAGTGGAACGCCAGGAACACCACCAGCAGCACGGCGAACAGCAGCTCGACGAACACGCCCGCGCTGTTGATCCGGGCCATCAGCTTCACGCCGAACGCGTTGACCAGCGTCGTGAACACGATCAGCACGGTGGCCAGCAGCACGCCGTTGGCCGCGTCGCTGGTGCCCGTGCCGTCGCCGATGAACTGGAAGAACGACGTGATCTGCGGCAGCGTCCGCTGGTAGGCGAGCGCGGTCGCGGAGATCGAGACGATCGAGGCCAGCAGCATCATCCAGCCGGCCATCCACGCGATGTGCGGGTTGCTGAGCTTCTTCGCCCAGTTGTAGACCGACCCGGCGACCGGGTACTGCGCGGCCAGTTCGGCGAAGCAGAGAGCCACCATCAGCTGCCCGACGAACACCGCGGGCCAGGACCACCAATAGGCCGGGCCGCCCTCGGAGAGGCCGAGATAGGACAGCTGGAACACCCCGGTCAGCACCGAGATGTAGCTGATGCCGGCAGCGAAGGTGTGGAAACTGCCGAGCGTTCTCTTGAGCTGGTTGGTGTAGCCGAATTCGCCGAGTTCGCGATCGCCGGTGTCGCTCAAGGGCACTGTTCCTTTCGGTGGGGGAGGGGGATCAGCCGGAGAACCAGTGCTGGGGACCGGGCTTCAGGTTCTGGTGGATGTGCTTGACCTCGGTGTACTCGGCCAGTCCGGTCGGGCCCAGCTCGCGGCCGAAACCGGACTGCTTGTAGCCGCCCCATTCGGCCTGCGGCAGGTACGGGTGGTAGTCGTTGATCCACACCGTGCCGTGCCGGAGCCGGTTCGCCACGCGCTGGGCGCGGGCGGCGTCCTGAGTGAACACTCCGCCGGCCAGGCCGTAGTGGGTGTCGTTGGCGATGCGGACGGCGTCGTCCTCGTCGGTGAACGTCTCCACGGTCAGCACCGGGCCGAAGGATTCCTCGACGACCGCGGTGCTGCCCTGCTGGACGTTGTCGAGGATCGTCGGCAGGTAGTAGAAGCCGTCCTGCAGCGCCGGGTCGTCCGGACGCTTGCCGCCGGTGCGCAGGACAGCGCCCTCCTCGATGGCGGTCGCGACGTAGCGCTCCACCTTCTCGCGGTGCGCGGCGGAGATGAGCGGCCCGGTCTCGGCGTTCTCGTCGAACGGCCCGCCGAGGCGGATCCGCTCCGCGCGGCGCACCAGCTCGTCGACGAACTCGTCGTGCCATTCGCGCTGGACGATCAGCCGCGCGCCGGCCGAGCACACCTGCCCGGAGTGCAGGAACACCGCGGTGAGCGCGTAGTCGACGGCGGTCTCGAAGTCCGCGTCGGCGAACACGACGTTCGGGTTCTTGCCGCCGAGTTCGAGCGCGACCTTCTTCACCGTCGCCGCGGCGTTCGCTGCGATCACCCGTCCGGTGGCCAGCCCGCCGGTGAACGACACGAGGTCGACGTCCGGGTGCTCCGACAGCGGGGCTCCGGCCGCCGGGCCCGCTCCCAGCACCAGGTTCGCGACGCCGCCGGGCAGCCCGGCCTCGGCGAGCAGTCGCATGAACAGGATCGAGGTGTGCGGCGTCAGCTCGCTCGGTTTGAGCACGAACGTGTTGCCCGCGGCCAGCGCCGGGGCGATCTTCCACACCGTCTGCAGCAGCGGGTAGTTCCACGGGGTGATGAGCCCGCACACGCCGACCGGCTCGTGCACGATCCGGCTGAACGAATCCGCGCTGCCGGTGTCCACGACGCGGCCCGCGTCGTTGCCCGCGAGCTTGCCGAAATAGCGCAGGCAAGCCGCGATGTCGCTCATGTCGTAGCGGCTCTCGACCAGGCGTTTGCCGGTGTCGAGCGATTCGGCGCGGGCGAATTCCTCCGCGTCGCGGTCGAGCAGGTCGGCCGCGCGCAGCAGCAGGTTGCCGCGTTCGCCGGCCGGGGTGCCGGGCCACGGGCCGGTGTCGAATGCCCTGCGCGCCGCGGCGATAGCGGCCTCGGTGTCCTCCGCGGTCGCTTCGGCGACCTCGGCGACCAGGCTGCCGTCCGCGGGACACCGGATCTCGCGTCGCCCGCCTGCGCGCGCGTCCACCCATTCGCCGCCGATGTACAAGTCCGCCATGGGGTCCTCTCGAGCTCGGGGGTCCGTCCGGGATTATCACGGCCACGCCGGGTGACCGCGACTTGACTGACCGGGCTGGTGATCTTCCCCGCTCGTGGAGTTGCGTTCTCCCCGAAGCTGTGATCCGGGACGCGGGCGGCCGGACCGAGGTGGCGCGCGTCCGTAGACTGGCCGGAACCGGCGGAGGAAGAAACGGGCGAGGTGGAGCGGTGACCATGCTGGACTCGGTGCACGGACCGGCGGATCTGAAGCGCATGAGCGTCGAGGACCTCGGCGAGCTGGCGGCCGAGATCAGGGACTTCCTCGTGGACAAGGTCCGCCGCAGCGGCGGGCACCTTGGCCCCAACCTGGGCGTCGTCGAGCTGACGCTGGCGCTGCACCGGGTGTTCGACTCGCCGCGCGACGCGATCGTGTGGGACGTCGGGCACCAGGCGTACGTGCACAAGATCGTCACCGGGCGGCACGTCGACTTCGACCTGCTTCGCCAGCAGGGCGGGCCCACCGGGTACCCGTGCCGCGGCGAGAGCGAGCACGACCTGGTCGAGAACAGCCACGCGTCCACCGCACTGTCCTATGTGGACGGAATGGCGAAGGCGTTCGAGCTGTCCGGCGGCCCGCGCAGGCACGCGATCGCGGTGGTCGGCGACGGCGCGCTCACCGGCGGCATGTGCTGGGAAGCGCTCAACAACATCGCCGGGCGCAAGGACCGTCCGGTCGTGATCGTGGTGAACGACAACGGCCGGTCGTACTCGCCGACCATCGGCGGGATGGCCGACCACCTGGCGTCGCTGCGGCTGCAGCCGGGCTACGAGCGGCTGCTGGACGGCGGGCGCGAGCTGCTGCGCAGCACCCCGGTGGTGGGCAAGCCGATCTACGCCGCGCTGCACGCGGCCAAGGCGGGCATCAAGGACGCGCTGAGCCCGCAGGTGATGTTCTCCGACCTCGGCCTGAAGTACCTCGGCCCGGTCGACGGCCATGACCTGGTCGCGCTGGAGAAGGCGTTCCAAAGCGCGCGGGCGTTCGGCGGTTCGGTGATCGTGCACGTGGTCACCGAGAAGGGCCACGGCTACGCGCCCGCGGTGAACCACCAGGCCGACCAGATGCACCAGACCGACCCGATCGACCCGGAGACCGGCCTGCCGCCGGTGAAGGGTCCCAGCTGGACCGGCGTGTTCGGCGATGAGCTGGCGAAGATCGGCGAGGAGCGCGAGGACGTCGTGGCGATCACCGCCGCGATGCTGCGCTCGACCGGGCTGGAGAAGTTCTCCGAGCGCTTCCCGGACCGCTGGTTCGACGTCGGCATCGCCGAACAGCACGCCGTGACGTCCGCCGCCGGCCTCGCGATGGGCGGTTGCCATCCGGTCGTCGCGCTGTACTCGACGTTCCTGAACCGGGCGTTCGACCAGGTGCTGATGGACGTCGCGCTGCACCGCCAGCCGGTGACGTTCGTGCTGGACCGCGCAGGCATTACCGGACCGGACGGCCCGAGCCACCACGGCATGTGGGACCTGTCGCTGCTGGGCATGGTGCCGGGCATGCGCGTGGCCGCGCCGCGCGACCCGGGAACCCTGCGCGAGGAACTGCGCGAGGCAGTCGCGGTCCAAGACGGCCCGACCGCCCTGCGATTCTCGAAGGGCAGCGTCGGCCCGGACGTACCCGCGGTCGAACGGATCGGCACCGTCGACCTGCTGCGCCGCCCGTCAGGTTCGACGGACGTGCTGCTCGTCGCGGTGGGTCCGTTCGCGCAGCTGGCACTGTCGGCCGCGGACCGCTTGGCGGACCAAGGCATCGGCGTGACAGTCGCGGACCCGCGCTGGGTAGTCCCGGTGCCCGCCGAGCTGGTCGCGCTGGCGGAACAGCACAAACTCGTGGTGACAGTCGAAGACAGCGGCCGCCACGGCGGCTTCGGCTCAGCCCTGGCGGCGGTGCTGCGGGATGCCGAATGCGACGTCCCGCTGCGCGATCTCGCGGTGCCCCAGGCGTTCCACGACCACGGAACCCGCGCCGAGGTGCTCGACCGGATCGGCCTGACCGCCCAGGACGTGGCGCGCCGGATCACGGAGTGGGCTTCGGGACGGCTGGGCTCCGATGTGGAGGAGACGGCGGGGGAGAAGCCGCGCGCTTGAGCGGCATCGAGCGGGGCAAGCTTTCGCGCTTGAGCGGAGCTGGCTTGGGGACGGCCGGGCTCGGACGTAGAAGAGACGGCCGGGAAGCCGTGCGCCTGAGTTGAGGCGGCCGGACGGGGATGCTTCGCGCTTGAGCGGAGTGGGCTTCGGGACGGCTGGGCTCCGATGCGGGGGAAGGCGGCGAGGGAAGCCGCGTGCCCGATCGGAGGCGGGCGGGGCGGGGATGCTTCGTGCTTGAGCGGAGCTTCGGGACGGCAGGGCTCGGACGCACAGGAGACCGCGGCGCGGAAGCCTTCCGCTCGAACGGAGTCGAATGGGCTGGGCGCAAGGAACTGCGCACAGGAGCGCTTGAACGGCGGGTTCGGCGGGTTCCCGGAAACGGGGAACCTGCCGTGCTCATTTTTCGGTGCCAACTACCGGGGTTTCGGCGGCGAACGTCTCGTCGATGTCCGGGATCCAGTAACAAATCTCCAGCGTCTTGATCCGCGACATGTGCCAGACCTTCCGCCCGCTGCCCAGCGCCCCGACCGCGCCCAGCAGCGAGAGTGCGGCAGCCCCGGCGGCGATCACCCGGTGTGGTCCGGTCGCGGTCTGGACGAGTGCGACGACCGTGGCCATCGTGAACGCGAAAGCGATGTTGCGCAGCATCACCGACTGCGCGCGCATCCGGACGATCTCTCCCGCGGCGTCCTTGTCGTGCAGTTCAGCCGCGGCGACGAGCAGCGCCGGGTTGGCCCGGACGTACGCACGGTCGCGCGCCTGCGGAACTCCGGCGATGAACTCCTGGCGGGCTTCCTCCGCGTCGCGCCGGGGGCGGAAGCGGTTCAGTTGTGCGGCCAGCGGGTGGAAGAGGTGTCCGAGCAGGTAGCTGGCCACCACGGCACCGGCGACCAGCAGTGCGCCCGGTGCGGAAGTCAGTGCGGCGACGTGCACCACGCCCAGCCGGTCGAGCACGTAGACCAGCAGCGACAACTGGACCGCGCCGGGCACGGCGAAGCTGAACAGGTCGAAGATGCCGACTGCGAACGTCACGAATCGCCTCCAGGACAGGGGGTTTCGAGGATCGTCCCACAGCGGCGCGCGGTCCGGGCCGGGTTTGCTCATCGCGGTGCGCGATAGCTGTGATCCGCGCGGGGCCCTTTCCGGGTTTCGCATTCTTGGAAGAATCAGAGGCAGCAGATCTTCCTCGGTTTCTGGGAAAGGCGGAAAGAATGTCGGAAATCAGCAGGCGGGGTGCACTCGGGGCGGGCGCGGGAATCGCCGCGGCGACCGCGCTCGGGGTGGCCGGAACCGCGCAGGCGAGTACGGCTGCTACACCGAAGCAGCCGTACCTTTTCCCGCTCGCCAAATCCGCGCCGGCTGTCCACGACGGCGGGACTTTGCGTGGTGCTCACGAGAAGAATTTCCCGGTGCTGGCCGGTCAGCAAGGTTCGGTGTACCTGGTGCACCTCGACCCGGGCGGGGTGCGCGAACCGCATTGGCACCCGTCCGCGTGGGAGTTGAACTACATTATTTCCGGCAAAGCGGACTGGAGTATTCTCGGCACGCACGAGGACGGCAGTTACCACAATGAGGTGTTCAGCGCGAAAGCCGGGGAACTCGTTTTCGCCCCGCAGGGATTCTTCCACTATTTCGCGAATTCCAGCACCACCGAGGGCCTGGACGTGCTCGTCATGTTCAACACCAGCACCGGGGAGCCGAACGACGACATCGGCATCGTCGGGACGCTGAACTCGCTGCCGCGCGAGATTCTCGCGGCCTCGTTCGGGGTTCCGGTGTCCGCGTTCGCCGCGATCCCGAAGGATCTCAAGCCGGTGGTGATCACCCGCCGCCGGTAGTGGCAGTGCCCACACCTGGTACACGGTCGCGCACCGAGAGTGGTACTCCGGAATAGTGATCGATCCGGTGCTGCTGCGCACTTTTCTCGCCGTGGCCGAGGCGGGCGGGTTCTCCGAAGCCGCCCGCAGGCTGGATCTCGGGCAGTCGACGGTGAGCCAGCACGTCCGCCGCCTCGAGACGGCGCTCGGCAGCGTGCTGTTCGAGCGCGACACGCACAGCGTGCGGCTCACCGGCGACGGCGAGACGATGACCGGCTTCGCTCGCGGCATCCTCGACCAGCAGGACCGCGCACTGCGGTATTTCTCCCGGCCGGGCCCGCGCGGGCGGGTCCGGTTCGGGGTGTGCGAGGACTTCCTGCTCGGCCACGCCGCGGACGTCCTCGGCCGGTTTCGCGGCGCACATCCGGGAATCGACCTCGAACTGTCGGTCGAGTTGAGCGAGGTGCTGCATTCGCGGCTCGCCGACGGAGACCTCGACCTGGTGCTCGCCAAACGCGACTCCGGGCAGGGCGTGCGGCGGGATCCGCTCGTGTGGGTCGGCTCGCCCGGGCTGGAATTGCTCCCGGGCGAGCCGTTGCCGCTGGTCCTTTATCCGGAGCCGAGCGTCACCCGGGCTCGTGCGCTGAACGCGTTGCGCCGAAACGGCGTCCAGTGGCGGATCGGCTGTGTCAGCGAACGGCTCAACGGGCTGCGGGTCGCGCTCGAAGCAGGGCTCGGCGTTGGCCTGTTCGCGGCGTCCGTGGTCCCGGACGGGCTGGTCCCGATAGCCGGCCTGCCCGATCCGGGAACGGTGACGTTCGTGCTGAGCCACCGGGGGACGGCGCGGGGTTCGGCAGCGGCGTTGGCGGACGCGATCCTGTCGGCCCAGTGGAGCCGCCCGCCGCTCACGCTTCGGCAGGCACCGCTTCCGCGGCGATAGCCGACGAAGGCCCGAAGACCTCCCGGGGTTCCGGAAACACCTTCACCAGCACCGGATACGCCACCGCGGCCGTGCACAGCGTCACCACCAGGCTGATGTCCACCCCGCCCGCGATCCCGGCCAGCGGTCCGGTGATCATCGGCGTATTCGCGCACAGCAGGCCCAGCGCGGTAGCCGGGATCCAGGCCGCCATCGCGCGCCAGTTGACGCCCCGGTGGAACCAGTACCGCCCGCCGGTGCGGCCTTCGTTGAACACCTGCAGGTCGGCCGGGTCGTAGTAGCCGCGGCGTTGCACGTAGCCGATCATCATGATCACCATCCACGGCGACGTGCACAGCACGATCAGCGTCGCGAACGCGTTGATGCTGGACACCATGTCGAGCACGAAATTCCCGACGAAGATGAACAGCACGCTCAGCGTCCCGATCAACAGCGTCGCCCGAACCCGGGACAGGCGCGGGAAGATCGAGCTGAAGTCCAAGCCGGTGCCGTACAACGCGGTGGTGCCGGTGGACAATCCGCCGATCAGGGCGACCACGATCAGCGGGATCGCGTACCAGAGCGGGGAAATCGCGGTCAGGCCGGTGACGTAGTCGGCCGGGTCGGCGACCAGGGTCGCGGTCGCGATGCCGAAGCCGAACGGCAGCAGCGTCGCCAGTTGCGCGAGGAAGGGCGCGGCCAGCAGCGAGCGGCGCGAGTGGGTCGCGGGGATGTAGCGCGACCAGTCGCCGAGGAACGCGCCGAACGAGATCGGGTTCGCCATCACGGTCAGCACGGCGAGGATCCACGTCGGCCAGAACGTGCCGAGCGCGAAGTTGCCGCTGCCGGTGAACGACGGGTCGAACGAGCCGCCGTAGGCGAAAATCCCGACCAGCATGATGAGCGTGCCCAGGGTCACCGCGACGCGGTTGACCAGCAGCATGAAGCGGTAGCCGTAAATGCACACCACGAGGACGGCGATCGCGATCACGCCGTACGCGACCGCGCGCAGGACCGGGCCGCCGTCTATGCCGAAAAGCCGTTGTGCCGCACCGGCTACCGCGTCGCCGCTCACCCACACCGAGATCGCGAAGAAGGTGATCGCGGTGAGCAGCGACAGGAACGAACCGACGCACCGGCCGACCACGCCGAAGTGCGCGCCGGACGAAACCGCGTTGTTGGTCCGGGTGATGGGTCCGAACAGAGCCATCGGGGACAGCACGAGCGCGCCGAGCACCACACCCACGACGGTCGCCGCGAGGGCCGCCCAGAAGCTCAGCCCGTACGCGATCGGCAGCGTGCCGAGGATGATCGTGGCGAACGTGTTGGCCCCGCCGAACGCGAGCCGGAACAGGTCGCGCGGCCGGGACGTCTGCTCGGCGACCGGGATCGGCGCGATGCCGTGCTGTTCGACCTCGGTGACTTTGTCGCTCATTACTCGAACCTCGTCATCACGTGCTTGACGCGGGTGTACTCGGCGAACGAATACGCCGAGAGGTCCTTGCCGTGCCCGGAATGGCCGAACCCGCCGTGCGGCATCTCGGCGGTCAGCGGGCCGTGCGTATTCACCCACACGCAGCCGAAATCGAGATCGCGCGACACCCGGGCGACGCGGGCGACGTCGTTCGTCCACACCGAAGAAGCCAGGCCGTACGGGACACCGTTGGCCAGCTCCAGGGCTTCGGTCTCGCCGGCGAACGACTGGACGGTGATCACCGGCGCGAAGACTTCCTCTTGGACCAGTTCGTCGTCCTGGCGGAGGCCGGACACGACGGTCGGCGCGAGCTGGAAGCCCGGTCCGGTCGCGGTGCCGCCGGTTTCGACGCGGGCGTGCGACGGCAGCCGCTCCAGCAGGCCGAGCACGCGGTCGAGCTGGGCACGGCTGTTGAGCGGGCCGTAGTCGACGTCCGGTCGGCGGGTGGCGGCGGCTTTCGTCAGCGCGGCAACGAAATCGTCGTGGATGCTCTGGTGCACCAGCACTCGGCTGCCCGCGGTGCAGTCCTGTCCGGCGTTGTAGAACGCGGCGTCGGCGATCCGCTCGGCGGTGTCGGCGACGTCGGTGTCCGGGAAGACCAGCAGGGGAGCGTTGCCGCCCAGCTCCAGGTGGGTCCGCTTGAGATCGGCCGCGGCGACCGTGGCCACGTCGATGCCAGCGCGCGTCGAGCCGGTGATGGACACCAGGTCGGTGTTCGGATGCCGGACCAGCGCGCGGCCGGTTTCGCGGTCGCCGCACAGGACGTTGAACACGCCCGGCGGCAGGAATTCCGCCGCGGTTTCGGCCAGCAGCACGGCGGTGGACGGCGTGGTTTCCGCGGGCTTGAGCACCACGGTGTTGCCCGCGGCGAGCGCCGGGCCGATCTTCCACACGGCCATCATCAGCGGGTAGTTCCACGGCGCGATCTGCGCGCACACGCCGATCGGCTCGCGGCGGATCACCGACGTGTGCCCGGCCAGGTACTCGCCCGCACCGGTGCCTTCGAGCTGCCGCGCCGCGCCGGCGAAGAACCGCAGCGTGCTCACGCACTCCGGGATTTCCTCGTCCAGCATGACCGAGCGGACCTTGCCGGTCTCGCGGACCTCGGCGTCGGCGAATTCCTCCGCGCGGGCTTCCAGCGCGTCGGCGATCTTGAGCAGGGCTTCCTGGCGCTGCGCGGGCGTGCTCCGCCGCCACGACTGGAACGCGCGCGCCGCGGACTCCATCGCGAGGTCGATTTCGTTCCGTCCGGAAAGGACACTCGTGCCGAAGACCTTGCCGGTGGCCGGGTCGGTCAGCTCGAGGGTCGCGTCGGTGTCGGGCATGTCGACCAAAGCGCCGCCGACGAAGTTGCGGAGGTGAGTCACGAGTGCTCCAAATGGGTTGGGGCGAACATCTTCAGCAGCGCGGGAAGCACGACGACGGACGGGCCGGGGGTGCGCAGCGCGTCGGCGAGGTCGGTACGGACAGTGTCCACAGTGGTCTTTCGGGCGGGGATGCCGAACGATTCGGCCAGCGCGACGAAATCCGGGCGCGGCAGTTCGGTCGCGGTGGTCTGGCCGAACGCGCCGGTGAGGTATTCGCGCAGGATGCCGTAGCCGCCGTCGTCGACGATCAGCCAGGTCACGTCGAGCTGGTGCTGTACCGCGGTGGCCAGCTCGGCGAGTCCGTACATCGCGCCGCCGTCGCCGGATACCGCCAGCGACCGCACGCCTGCCGCGGCGGCGCCGAGCGCGCCGGGCAGGCCGTAGCCGAGGCCGCCCGCGCCCTGCGCGGTGTGGATCGGCGAGCCGTCCGGATTCCACACTGACCACGCCCAGTAGGCCGCGATTGTCATGTCCCAGAACGTTTGCGTGCCTTCGGGGAGTGCGGCGCGGACGTCGTCGAGCAGCTTCCGCTCGGCAGCGAGCGGCTGACTGTCCAACCTGGACTGGACGCGCGCGAGCAGATCCTTCGTCGCCGCTTCGGCGCGGCCGTCCGGAGTACGCGGGGTGAGCTGTTCGAGCAGCGCGCGGAGGGTGCGGCGGACGTCGGCGTGCAGCCCGAGCGCGGGATAGTTCGACTCCAGTTTCCCCAGATCCGCTTCCACCTGCACGACCTGTCCGCGCGGCGCGAACTCGCGGTAGTTGCTGGACAGCTCGCCCAGCCCGGAGCCGAGCACCAGCAGGACGTCGGCGGCGGAGAGGAATTCCGTGGTGTGCCAGTCTTCCATCCACGATTGCGCGGACAGCTCGTGGTCCCAGGCGAAAACGCCCTTGCCGCCGAACGTCGACACCACCGGCGCGCGCAGGGTTTCGGCGAGCTGGCGCAGCTCGTCGTGCGCCCCCGAACGCAGCGCGCCGCCACCGGCGAGAATCACCGGATTCTTCGCCGCGTCAAGGAGTTTCGCCGCCTCCGCCACCAGCTCCGGCAACGGTTCGAGCGGCGCCGGAGCCGCGGTCACGCTGGTCAACTGCGGCAGGTTCGCCGCGGCGAGCAGCACATCCTGCGGGATTTCCACCCACACCGGCCCGTACGGCGCGGTCGCGGCGGATTCCCACGCCTCGCGCAGCGCGGTCGGAATCTGGCTGATCGAGCGGACCACGTGCACCGACTTGACGACATCGCGGAAGCTGGCCTGCTGGTCCGGCAATTCGTGCAGGTAGCCGTGCCGTCCGCCGCCGAGCCCGGCGACCGGGATCTGGCTGGAGATCCCGAGCACCGGCACCGAGGCCGCGCGCGATTCCTGCAGCGAGGCCAGCGTGAGCAGCGCGCCGGGGCCGGTCGACACGATCATCGGCGTGACCGGCACCGGGCCGTGCGGATCGGCGGCGAGCCGGGCGCGCGCGTGGCCGTCCGCGGCGAAGGCGAGGTTGTTCTCCACCCGCGAGCTGACCACTCGCAGGTCGTCCGCCCGGCGCAGCGCCTCGAACAGGCCGAGCGCGTGCTGTCCAGGCAGGCCGAACACGGTGTCCGCACCGAGCGCCCGCAGCGTCTCTACGACAACGTCGCCGCCGATCCGGGTCATGCGTCGCGTCCCAGCGCCAGCAGGCTGACCAGGTCGTAGGCGACGTGCGAAGCGGCGACAGCGGTGATTTCGGCGTGGTCGTAGGCCGGGGCCAGCTCCACGACGTCCGCGCCGACCAGGTTGAGCCCGCGAAGGCCGCGCAGGATCTCCAGCAGCTCGCGGCTGGTCATGCCGCCTGCTTCGGGAGTGCCGGTGCCGGGTGCGTGCGCGGGGTCGAGCACGTCGATGTCGACGGACACGTACAGCGGACGGTCGCCGATGCGCTGGCGAAGCGCGTCCACGGTCTCGTCGATGCCGCGGCGCAGTACGTCGCCGGAGGTGACGATGCCGAAGCCGAGGCGACGGTCCTCTTCGAGGTCGCGCTTGCCGTACAGCGGCCCGCGCGTGCCCACGTGCGACACGGCGCTGGTGTCGAGGATGCCTTCTTCGACCGCGCGACGGAACGGCGTGCCGTGCGTGTACGGCTCGCCGAAGTAGGTGTCCCAGGTGTCGAGGTGGGCGTCGAAGTGAAGCAGCGCAACGGGACCGTGCTTCTTCGCGGCCGCGCGCAGCAGCGGGAGCGCGATGGTGTGGTCTCCGCCGACAGTCACCAGCTTCGTCTCGCCCGCAGTAAGCGCTTCGGCTTCCTGCTGCAGCTTCTCGATCGCTTCGCCGATGTGGAACGGGTTGACCGCGATGTCGCCGGCGTCGACGACCTGCTTCTCGGCGAACGGCGAAACGTCCAGGCCCGGGTGGTACGGCCGCAGCAGCCGGCTCGCCTCGCGCAGCGCCGAAGGACCGAACCGCGCGCCGGGGCGGTAGGACACGCCGGAGTCGAACGGCACGCCCACCACGGCTACGTCGGCGCTCGGTACTTCGTCGATCCGCGGCAGCCGCGCGAAGGTCGCGAAGCCGGCGAAGCGCGGGATCTGCGACGAGTCGAGCGGGCCGACCGGACGCTGTTCACTCACTGGGGCAACTCCTGTCGGGTTTCGGATGCGCTGAGATCTTCAGCGGCAGCGTGGTTTTCGGAGCCGTGAAGACGTTCTGTCCACACGGAAAGAATGCTGTCTGGCGTACGCGGTGTCGCGAGGCTGACGCCGATGTATACGACAAGGCTGACGCCGAGACCCCAATAGATCGGACTGTTGGCCGCAACCCCGTCGATGATCATGAAGGCGATCACAGACACCGTGCCGGCCACCATCGACGCGTACGCGCCTTCGCGAGTGCCGCGCTTCCAGAACAGCGCGCCGATGATCGTGACGAGCAGCCCGCCGACGAGGATGTCGTACGCGATGGTGAGCGCGTTGACGACGTCGTCCACGAGCATTGCGATACCGATGGCCACGATGCCCAGCACAAGTGTCGTCACTCGGTTACGCAAGACCTCGCCGCTCTTAAGGCCGATCTTGCGGAACAGGTCCGAAGTCGTCGTCGTGGCACACGCGATCAGCGCGCCGCTCGAAGTCGACATCAGCGCCGACAGCGCGGCAGCGAGCACGAGACCGCGTACGCCGGTGGGCAGCAGCCGTTCGGCGATGGTGGCGAAGGCGTCCTGTGCACTGCCGAGGTCCGGGTACAGCACCTTCGCCGCCGTACCGATCAGCGCGCCCGCGATGCCGTAGACGAGGCAGTAGACGCCGGAGATGACGCCGCCGCCGGTCGCGACGCGCGGGGTGCGCGCGGTGAACACGCGCTGCCAGATGTCCTGTCCGATCAGCAGCCCGAAGGTGTAGATCAGGAAGTACGTCAGGATCGTCTCGCCGCCGATCGAGGTGAACTCGAAGTACGACGCGTCGAGCTTCTCGGCCATCCCGCTGAAGCCGCCCGCCGAGACGAGCGCGACCGGCAGCAGCACGAACAGGATGCCGATCGTCTTGATCACGAACTGCGCGATGTCGGTCAGCGTGATCGACCACATGCCGCCGAGCACCGAGTAGAGCACCACGATCGACCCGCCGATCGCGATCCCGGCCCAGCTCGGGATCGAGAACAGCACCTTGAAGATCGACGCGAACGCCAGCGTCGAGGTGACCGTGAGCATCAGCGTGTAGCCCCACATCACCACGCCGGACACCGCGCTCGCGCGGCCGCCGTAGCGCAGGTCGAGCATCTCGCCGACGGTGTAGACGCGCAGTTTCACCAGCCGCCGCGCGAAAACCGCGTGCAGCACCAGGATCCCGACGCCGATCGTGATCACCAGCCACGCGCCGGAGATGCCGTAGGTGTAGCCGAGCTTCACGCCGCCGACGGTCGACGCGCCGCCGAGCACGACGGCCGACATCGTGCCGGAGTACATGAACCAGCCGAGCCGCCGTCCGGCGACCAGGTAGTCGGATTTGGTCTTGGCCAGCCGGAGGCCGATCCAGCCGACCCCGATCATGCCCGCGATGTACAGCGCGATCACCGCATAGTCGCCGCCCACGGGTCCTCCTTGAAACGGGGTGGGGTTCTTGCGGGACACCGTAGGGTCGGGCGACCCCGCGGCGGCATGGGACGATGTATCCAGGACTTCGCGGAAGATTGGCCGAAATGACCCACCACGACGTGCTGTTGCCCGCAGAGGTGACAGTTCCACTACGCACCGTCGCGGGCAACCCGGAGCTGGCGCTCGACGTGGTGCCCGAAACGCTGCGCCCGGGCGCGCTGGACCAGCCGGTGCGATGGGCGCACGTGAGCGAACTGGCCGACCCCGCGCCGTATCTGGTGGGCGCCGAACTCGTGCTGACCGCGGGCGTGAACCTGCCGAAGGACGCCGACCGCTACGTCCGGGGGCTGCGCGACGCGGGCGTCACCGCGCTCGGCTTCGGCCTCACCCCGACGGTCTCGGAAACCCTGCCCTCCTCGCTGCGTGACGCCTGTGCGGAACATGGCCTGCCACTTCTGGTCGTTCCGCCCGCGACGCCGTTCCTGGCCATCAACCGCGCTGTCGCAGTCGCGCTCGCCGAGGCCGGTCGGCACGAAGAACGACGGCTGGCGGAAGGCCGCGAAGCGTTGACCCGAGCAGCGGGCGGCGGGCTGGGGGAGTTGGTCGCCGCGCTCGCCGGGCGATTGCGCGGGTGGGTCGCGATGGTCGGCGCCGGAGACGTGCTGGCGGCCGGCTACGACGCGCCGCAGCCCTTGCCATCGCCGGTGAAGGAACTGCTCGCGACCCTGCGCTCCCGCAGCGGAATCCGCATTGCCTCCACCGAATTGCCCGACGGCACGCACGTCGTCGCGCAGCCGGTGTACCCGCAGGCGACCGCCGCGCACCTGGTCGTCGTCGGCCGGGCGCGGCGGTTCGACAGCGGAGACCGGGCGATCCTGGCCGTCGGCGCGGCGCTGCTGGGGCTCGTCGGCCGCGCCGGATCGGACAGCGCGGAACTCGGTGCCGCGGCCACCGCGTTGCTGCTCGGCGGCCCCGGCTCGGACGCGCTCGCCGGAGTGCTCGGCAGCGATCAGGCCCGCCTCGTCGCCGGAATCGCCCACCGACGCGGCCCGGACGCCTTGTCGCGGCGCCCGGACTGGCTGCGCGCCCGGCTGGACACCCCGCTGGTCCAGGTCCTGCCCGGTCCGCGGTTCTACGCCATCGCGAGCGAACTCGGCGACCTGGACGGCCTCCTCGAACACGGCTGGCTGGCGGTAGCGAGTCCGCCGCACCCGGCCGCGAACCTGCCCGCAGCCGTCGCGGAAACCGAACTGCTGCTCGCCCGTGCCCGCGCGCTGGCCCGTCCGCTGGCTGCGAGTGCCGATCCGCTCGGTTTCGACGAACTGATCCCGCCCGCGGCGGCGGGTGCGTTCGCCGAGCGTCTGCTGGCCCCGCTCCGCGAACTGGACCACGCGCACGGCCGCGAATTGGTGCCGACCTTGCGGACCTGGCTGGCGCATCACGGCAGCTGGGACCGGACCGCGACGGAACTCGGCGTGCACCGCAACAGCGTGCGGCACCGGATCGGACAGGTGGAACGGGCGCTGGACGTCGACCTGGCCGATCCGGAAACGCGGATGCGGCTGTGGTTCGCGTTGCGGTGGGGGTGAAGGCGAGTGTCCATTCAGGTCTCTCAGGTGCTCTCAGGAAACTATGGGATTGTGGTCGAGTGCGAGTTCTGGTAGTCGAAGACGAAGAGCCGTTGGCCGACGCGATCGCCCGCGGGCTGCGGCGGGAGGGCATGGCCGTCGACATCGCGCTCACAGGCGACGACGGGCACGAGAAGTCGTCCGTCACGCGGTACGACGTGGTGCTGCTCGACCGCGACCTGCCCGGGATGTCCGGCGACGACCTGTGCCGCGAGATCGTGACGTCCGGCGAGCTGACGCGGGTGCTGATGCTGACCGCGAGCAGTTCGGTGTCCGACCGGGTGGACGGGCTGTCGCTGGGCGCGGACGACTATCTCGCCAAGCCGTTCGCCTTCCCCGAGCTGGTCGCGCGGGTGCGGGCGCTGGGCCGCCGCGCGACGCCCGCCGCGCCGCCGCTGCTCACCGCGGGCGACGTCGAGCTGGACCCGGCGAAGCGCACCGTCCGGCGCGCGAGCGGGCCGGTCGAGCTGACCCGCAAGGAGTTCGGCGTGCTCGAGGTGCTGCTGTCCGCGGCCGGATCCGTGGTCAGCAGCGAGGAACTGCTGGAGCGGGTCTGGGACGAGAACGCCGACCCGTTCACCACGACCGTCCGGGTCACCGTCATGACCTTGCGCAAGAAGCTCGGCGAACCGGGCATCATCGAGACCGTGGTCGGCTCGGGCTACCGGGTGTCGGTCGCCGGTTCCGAGTGAAGCTTCCCGGCGCCCGCAGCCTGCGGGTGCGCGTCACCGTCCTGGCGACCGTCCTGGTCGCCGCGGCGGGGCTGTTGCTGCTGTGGCTCGCGTGGACGCTCGTCGGCGACGCGGTCGACGCCGTGCCGCACATGCCGCCGGGCACCATCGTCCGGGTCGACGGCATCGACGTGGACGCGTCCACGCTCGCGCAGCATCTGCGCACGCACGCCGTCACCCGGGTGCTGATCTTCGGATCGCTGGCGTTCTGCTTCGTGGTGGCCGCGGCGGCGATCCTGGCCTGGACGTTCACTTCCCGCGTGCTGCGTCCGCTGCGCGAGATCACCGGGACCGCGCAACGGCTGTCGATCGAGTCGATGGGGGAGCGCATCGGCGAGATCCGCTCGCGCGACGAGCTCGCCGAGCTGGCGCGGACTTTCGACGCCATGCTCGACCGGCTCCAGGACGCGTTCGACTCGCAGCGCCATTTCGTGGCCAACGCGAGCCACGAACTGCGCACCCCGCTGTCGGTGATCCGCACGGAACTGGACGTCACGCTGTCCGACGAACACGCCGACGAGGCCGAGTTCCGCCGGATGGCCGGGGTGGTCCTGGACGCGACGAACCGGGCGGGTCAGCTGGTGAATTCGTTGCTGCTGCTGGCCCGCACCGACGGAGCCGGTCTCGTGACGCGGGAACTGGTGGACCTGACGGTGCTCGTGGAGCGGGCTTGGTCGGCCGTTCGCGGCGAAGCCGAACAACGGGGCCTGCGCGCGGATTTCGCGATGCAACCGTCTCCGGCGATCGGGGATTCCGCTTTGCTGGAACGGATCGCGGGAAACCTGGTCGAGAACGCGGTGCGGCACAACGTCGACGGCGGCTGGATCGAGGTGACGACCGAGCCGGGCGCGCAGTGGTCGGTCCTGCGGGTGCGCTCGTCGGGCGGACTGCTCGACCCGGCGGCGGTGCCGGAGCTGTTCCAGCCGTTCCGCCGCGCCGGGGTGGCCCGGACGGCGCGTTCGGGAGCGGGCCTGGGGCTGTCGATCGTGCGCGCGGCTGTGCAGGCCCACGGCGGGACGGTGTCCGCGGAGCCGGTGGTGGGAGGCGGACTGGCGGTGACGGTGCGGCTGCCAACGGTGTAGCACAACCGTAGCACCTTATCGAAAAGGTGCTACAATCCTGGCTATGGGGTACGCAATCGGCCAGCGAGAGCTGCGCAACGACAACGCGGAGATCATGCGACGTGTTGCGGCAGGCGAGTCGTTCGTGGTGACTCGCAACGGGAAGCCGGTAGCCGACTTGGTGCCGCACCGCGTCCCGGAGGAGCCGCGGCGAGACCGGACGCTCGGCGAGATCCAGGAAGCGTTCCGCGGGCTGCCGCCGATGGACAGCGCTGAATGGCGTCGCGAGCGGGAAGCCGACGACGCGGTCTTCGGGCCGGACCGCCTTGGCGAGCCCGGCGAAGACCAGTGACCGCTCCGTCCCGGGTGCTGCTCGACACCTCGGTGGTCATCGATCTCGAACGGCTCGACCTCGGCTCGTACGCGGCCGCGGTGCCCGCGGTCAGTTCGGTGACCATCGCGGAACTGGCCTACGGTCTCGCCACCGACGATCCCATCCGGCTCGCGGAACGGGTCGAGCGCTACCGCCGCGCTCTCGATCAATTCACCGTGCTGCCGTTCGGCGTCGACGAGGCCAAGATGTACGGCACGGGTGCGGCGCTGGTCCGGCGGTTCGGGCGGGATCCGCGGCCTCGCCGGATGGACCTGCAGATCGCGGCGACCGCGGCGGCGCAGCAGATTCCGCTGCTGACCAGGAACCTGAAGGACTTCGTGGGGCTGGATCGGCTGGTTTCCGTCATCGAGATCTGAGCCCGGCAGGCGCGGCCGAAACCGCGCCTGCCGGGTGAGGCTGTCCTCAGTGGACGTCCACGAACGTCGGATTCCCGTACAGCCACAGGTCTTCGTACGGATTCGCCTGCCCGATCACGTCCATCGCCGGTTCGATCCCGCCAGCGACGTGCCGCTTCCCGTCCGTCCCGCGCACCCGGACGTAGAACGGCTCCCGCACGTTGCGGAACGTGTGCTTGAACATCACCCGCCGTCCCGCATAGCCGCGCGAAGGCGTGAAAGACTCCACCACCCGCGTACCCGGCGCAGTCATCGCGTCGCGATCCGCCGCCGAGCCGGTGACCGGGCCCGCGATCAGGTCCAGCCGGCCCAGTCGCGGCACCGAACCCGACCCGTTCGGCCGGTAGGCAGTCACCGCGGAAACGACGACCGTCACGGTCGAGCCACGCCGTACGCGCAGCCGTCCGCCGAAGGTCGCGCAGTCGCCGCCGCCGAGCACGCCGACTTCCAGCTGCTGCACCAAACCGCCGTGAGACAGCCAAATCCGGCCCGCACGCAGACCCTCCAGCACGCCCTCGAAGCCCGGCCGACGCACGCCGACCACCGTGCGGCTGAACTCGCCGGGGTAGAAATCCGCGTACGGCGCGGACAACTGCGGCACCCCGCTGTCGACCGGGTCCGGGTACTTGCCGGTTTGCTCGTACCAGCCGTCCGGCACCGACGGGCGCACCAGCTGGTCGCCGCGGTTGTAATGCGAGTCGGAGTTCGTGGTGATCCACCACGGTTTTCCTTCGGCCAGCAGGGAATCCCACAGCCCGCCGACCTTCGCGGTGGTCCAGTCCCAGCCGCCGAACGTGCGGTACGCCTCGGTCGGGAACCCGGGCCACGAGTCGCCGCCGGGGTTGTTGCCGTAGCCGCCGCGAGCGCCGCCATTGCCTTGCGGCTTCGGGAATCCGTCGGCCTGCGCACCCGGTGCGCCTTCCATGCCGATCACGATGCCTGGCGCGGTGTCGCGGTAGTTGCGCAGTTCGTGCGGCGAAACGCGGCCGTTGCGCAGCGGATGGTTGATCAGCACGACCGGCGCGTGGATCCGGCGTGTGCGCTCCTGCTCGGCGAGCCACCGCAAACCCTTGAGCGCCAGCGCTTCGTGCTCCGGGCTGGAGGATTCGGACCCGGTCAGCCGCCAGTCGAAACCGCGCTCGAATTCGCGCAGCACGTTCGCCTGGTCGCGCCCGGCCTGGAAGAACAGCGTGGCGTGCTCCGCGCCCGGCACGTTCCACTCCATGCCTTGCCACAGCAGCAGATCCGGGTGCCTCCGCTGCGCGGCGAGCACGTCGCGGCTGGTCGGCTCCACGGACGACTTCTCGTGCGTCGCGTGCCCGTGGTCGGTGAAGACGATCCACTTCGCGCCGTGCTCGCGCGCGCCGGCCGCGATCCGGTCGATGGTGTACATCGCGTCGTACGAGTACTGGCTGTGCGTGTGGTGATCGCCGACGACCCACTGGTAGCGGCGGCCGAACAGCCAGTCGAGATCAATCCCGAGGTCAAGCCCCAGATCGAGGTCCATGGCGTCGGCCTGGCCCGAGGCCAGCACCGGGGCCCCGGCCGCGACGGCGCCGACGAGCCCCGCGCGCTTGAAGAATCCGCGACGGCCGACGCCGCCCGGGTCCGTGGTGTTCATCCTGCTCCTGACCTGCTCGAACGATTCGGCAGGACGCTATGGGGCAGTGGTGAACGGCTGGTGCCCGGAAGGTCACGAAGTACTCGGTGTGTCCGGGTTCACGGCGGAGCCGCCCCGCGGGACAGGGCGGCTCCGCCAAGGCGTTACGCCGGAACCGAAGCGACGCCCTGGGAGAGGAACGGCTTGCCGTTGACCCGCTCCGAGACGCCCGCCCGGTCGAGGTACGGCGTGATGCCGCCCAGCCAGAACGGCCAGCCCGCGCCGAGGATCAGGCACAGGTCGATGTCCTGGGCCTCCGCGACGACGCCCTCGTCGAGCATGATCCGGACCTCTTCGGCGATCGCGTTCAGCGCGCGGTCGCGGACCTGCTCGGCGGTGGACGGCTGGTCGCCCTGCGTCCACAAGGCGGCGACCTCCGGGTCGACCGACGGCGTGCCCGTCGCGTCCCAGGTCCACACGCCCTTCTTGCCCGCCTTCACGAACTTGTCCAGGTTCTCGCTCACGGTGAAGCGGTCCGGGAACGAGCCGTGCAGCGTTTCGCCGACGTGCAGCGCGATCGCCGGGCCGACGAGCTGCATCAGGTTCAGCGGCGACATCGGCAGGCCGAGCGGCTCCAGCGCGGAGTCGGCCACGTCGAACGGCGTGCCCTCGTCCACCGCCACCAGCACCTCGCCGAGGAAGCGCAGCAGCAGCCGGTTCACGACGAACGCCGTCGCGTCCTTCACCAGCACGCTCGACTTCTTCAGCTGCTTGCCGACCGAGAACGCGGTCGCCAGCGCCGCGTCGTCGGTCTTCTCGCCGCGCACGATCTCCAGCAGCGGCAGCACGGCCACCGGGTTGAAGAAGTGGAAGCCGACCACGCGCTCCGGGTGCTGCAGCTTCGAGGCCATCGCGGTGATCGACAGCGACGAGGTGTTCGTGGCCAGGATCGTCTCGGGGGAGACGTGCTGCTCAAGCTCGGCGAACACCTGCTGCTTCACGCCCAGCTCTTCGAAAACGGCCTCGATCACGAAGTCCGCGTCGGAGAACGCGGCCTTGTCGAGCGAACCGGTCACCAAAGCCTTGAGCCGGTTCGCGCCGTCCGGCGACACGCGCTTCTTGGCCAGCAGCTTGTCGATCTCCTCGTGGACGTAGCCCACGCCCTTGTCGACGCGCGCCTGGTCGACGTCGGTGAGCACCACCGGCACCTTGAGGCGGCGCACGAACAGCAGCGCCAGCTGGCTGGCCATCAGGCCCGCGCCGACGATGCCGACCTTGTTCACCTTGCGCGCCAACGACTTGTCCGGCGCGCCGGCCGGCCGCTTGGCCCGCTTGTTGACCAGGTTGAACGAGTACAGCCCGGCCCGCAGCACGTCCGACATCAGCAGCTCGGCGAGCCCGTCGGTCTCCGCCGCGTAACCGCGGTCGAGATCGTTCTCCCGCGCCAGCTCCAGCAGCTCGACAGCCTTGGTCGCGCCCGGCGAAGCACCGTGTGTGCGACCGTCCACGATGGACTTGGCGCGCGCGACGGCCGCGTCCCACTCCGCACCGCGGTCGATTTCGCGACGGGCCGGGGTGATTTCGCCGTTGACGACCTTGGCCAGCCACAGCAGCGACTGCTCCAGGTAGTCCGCGGAGCCGAAGACCTCGTCGACGATGCCGAGTTCGGCGGCCTTGCGCACGTTCAGCATCTTGTTCTGCGCCAACGCGTTCTCGATGATCACGGTGACGGCGGCGTCCGGGCCGATCAGGTTCGGCAGCAGCTGCGTGCCGCCCCAGCCCGGGAACAGGCCGAGGAACACCTCGGGGAACGCGATCGCCGCGGTGTTCTCCGACAGCGTCCGGTAGTGGCAGGACAGCGCGAGCTCGAGCCCGCCGCCCATCACCGCGCCGTTGACGAACCCGAACGTCGGGATCTTCGACTCGGTGAGCCGGCGGAACACGTCGTGCCCGGTCTGCGCGATCTCCCGCGCCAGCTTCGGGTCCGACACCGCCTCGACGCCGGAAAGGTCCGCGCCGACCGCGAAAATGAACGGCTTGCCGGTGACCGCGATCGCTGCGGGCTCGGCGGCGAACGCCTTGTCCAGCGCGGCGTTCAGCGCGACGAGACCCTGCGGGCCGAAGGTGTTCGGCCGGGTGTGGTCGTGGCCGTTGTCCAAGGTGATGAGCGCGACCGGCTTGTCCAGCCCGGGCACCTTGACCAGGTTCGTGACCGCGTTCGTCACGACCTCGTCCGGGAACGCGGCCTTCGCCTCTTCAGCGGTGAAAGTCATTACTTCGCCCCCTCAGAGCCGTTGTAGGCCGGGTTTTCCCAGATCACGGTGCCGCCCATGCCGATGCCGATGCACATCGTGGTGAGGCCGTAGCGCACGTCCGGGCGCTCGGCGAACTGGCGCGACAGCTGCGTCATCAGCCGCACGCCGGACGAGGCCAGCGGGTGCCCGCACGCGATCGCGCCGCCCCACTGGTTGACCCGGGGGTCGTCGTCGGCGATGCCGAAGTGGTCGAGGAACGCGAGCACCTGCACCGCGAACGCCTCGTTGATCTCGAACAGGCCGATGTCCTCAATGGACAGACCGGTGCGCTGGAACAGCTTCTCGGTGGCCGGCACCGGGCCGATGCCCATGACCTCCGGCTCGACGCCCGCGAACGAGTAGCCGACCAGCCGCATCCCGACCGGAAGGCCCAGCTCGCGCGCGGTGTCCTCGTCGGCGAGGATCGCCGCGGTGGCGCCGTCGTTGAGACCGGCCGCGTTGCCCGCGGTGATCCGGCCGTGCGGGCGGAACGGCGTCTTCAGCTTCGCCAGCTGCTCGACGGTGGTGCCCGGACGCGGCGGCTCGTCCTCGGTCGCGAGACCCCACCCGAGTCCATCCATGCCCCCGCCGCCGCCCTCAACGGAGGAGCTGCGCTCCGCTGATTGGACTTTGGACTTCGTCGCCACCGGAACCAGCTCGGGACCGATCTTGCCGGTCTTCACAGCCTCGGCGTAGCGCTCCTGGCTGCGCGCGGCGAACGCGTCCGTGCGCTCCTTGGTGATCTCCGGGAAGCGGTCGTGCAGGTTCTCCGCGGTCTGGCCCATCACGAGCGCGGTCGGGTCGACCAGCTTGTCCGCGACGATCCGCGGGTTCGGGTCGACGCCCTCGCCCATCGGGTGGCGGCCCATGTGCTCGACGCCGCCGGCGATGGCGATGTCGTACGCGCCGAAGCCGATGCCGCTCGCGGTGGTGGTCACCGCGGTCATCGCGCCCGCGCACATCCGGTCGATCGCGAAGCCCGGCACGGACTTCGGCAGCCCGGCGAGCAGCGCGGCGGTGCGGCCGATGGTCAGGCCCTGGTCGCCGATCTGCGTCGTCGCGGCGATCGCCACCTCGTCCACGCGCTCGGGCGGCAGCTCCGGATGCCGCCGCAGCAGCTCGCGGATGGCGTTGACGACGAGGTCGTCCGCCCGGGTCCCGGCGTACATGCCCTTGTCGCCCGCCTTGCCGAAGGGCGTGCGTACCCCTTCGACGAAGACGACATTGCGCACCCCTCGCGCGGTGGGCGCGAGCGGCGGCGTTGCTGGTGCGGCCACGAATGCTCCTGAAGTAGAGAGTGTTCCTGTCCCGCACCCTAGCCCTTGTTACCCGTGGGTAACCAGTGCAGTGGCCCGGTCGAGTGGGAGACGGCACACTCCCGGGGTCTTGTGGCATGGGGCACACTGGCGGGAACGCACCAACCGGACGGGGGACGGCAATGGCGCTTTTCCGGGCGAACCCGGCAGCCGAAATCGCGAAACTGCGCAAAAAACTGGCGAAAGCCGCGGATCCGGAATCCCCGGAGAGCCTCGCGATGCGCCACCGGATCGGCATCCTCCTGGTGGAAACCGGCGACTGGCCCGCGGCGGAGGAGCACTACACCGAACTCGCCGACGCCCAGGTGCGCGTCGCGGGCGATCAGCATCCGGGCACGCTCGGCGCTTGGCTGAACCTGGCGATGGCGAAGGCCGCGCTGGGCCAGATCGAGGACGCGGTGCACCTGATGGAGTCCACAGTGGACATCTACGAAGCCGTCAGCCCAGATGACCCGGCCACCATGCAGGCGCAGCTGGTGCTGTCGGAGATGTACTCGGTTTCCGGGGAGTACGACGAGGCGCTGGACGTGCTCAGCCGGCACCTGAACGCGTGCGTGGACAAGTTCGGCGAGTACCACGAGCTGACCATCGCGGGCGCGCGCCGGAAGGTGAGCGTGCTGCGGACGCTCGGCCGATACGACGAGGCTGGCTCTTTGAACTCCGGCCTGTCCCGTAAGCCGCGAGACGACTACGAACGCGATAGCGCCCGCGCGGTCGGCTTGCTGATCCGGGCGGAAGGCGGCGAGGCGAAGACGGTCCAGTACAAGGTGAGGGAACTCGCCGAGCAGTACCGCACGCCAGAGTTCATCGAGGTGCTCGCCGCGGTGCTGCTGCGAGCCGGAGAACCCGCGGAAGCGGCGGAGCTGTACCGCGCCGTGCTGTCCGCGCAACCGGCGGCGCAGCAGTGGGGCCCGGCCGCGGAATTGGCCCGCGCGTACCTGGAAAGCGGCCAGCTCGACGCGGCGGAAACCCTGGCCGGAGAGATCGCGGCGGCCGACGGTCTGCCGGACGGACACCCGCTGAAGCTCGGCGCCCGGGCGACATTGGCGCGGGTGGCCCGGGAACGCGGCCGGGATGCCGAGGCAGATCGTGAACTGGCGGCGGTCGCGGCGGGGTTGACGGAGGCGTTTGGTCCGAAGCATCCGGATGTCGTCGAGGTTTCTGGGTGGCTTAAGAAGGACTGAATCGCCGGGCGGGCAGACTGTCCAGGTGGGACTCTTCCGCACGAAGCCAGAGCCGGTCGACGAGATCGCCGCACTGCAGGCCGCCCTCGCGAAGGCGCGTAACCCGAAGAGCGCGCCGAACCTGCGTCGGCGGCTCCTGCTGGGCCAGTTGCTGCTCAAGAACGAGGACTGGGCGGCAGGGGAGCGGCACTACGCGGATCTCGTGCCCGCGTTGACGGAAGAATTCGGTCCGCGTGGGCCGGACACCCTTGCCGCGTGGGCGAATCTGGCGTACTGCCAGACTTCGCAGGCCCGTCCGGCGGAGGCGATCCCGCTGCTGGAACGCACCGCGGAGGTGTTCGAGGCAACCTGGGGCGCGCGCCAGCCGGGGACGTTCAAAACCCAGCTGCTCCTCGCGGAAGCCTACGGCGTGGCAGCGCAGTACGAAGACGCGCTCGCGGTGCTGGACGCGCACGTCGACTACTGCACCGCCGAACTCGGCCCGGCGCACGCCCGGACGAGAGCCGGACGACGCCGGAAGGTCGTCATGCTGCGCGCGCTGGCCCGGTACGAGACGGCCGAACAACTGCTGTCAGCCGAGGACGCGTTCGGTGAGACCGACGAGCAACGAGACGCGCTCCTCTTGGTGGTGCGAGCCGAAATCGGAGATCCGGAGGCGGCGATCGCTCCGCTGCGCGAGCTGTTCGAGAAGCGGCCAGAGCTGGGCGAGTCTCTGGCAACCGTTCTCCTGCTGGCCGGGCAAGCGCCCGAGGCAGCCGACCTGCTCCGCCAGGCACTGGGCGAAGCGCGAGGCCGAGGTGCGCTGACCCTCCGCACCACGCTCGCGCGAGCCTGCGTGGAAAGCGGCGATCTGGACGGAGCCAAGCAATCGGCGCGGGCGGTGCTGGCCGCTGGTGCCTGGCCAGCGGGACATCCGATGGTGCTCGGCCTCCGCGCGACGCTGGCCCGAGTCGCCGCCCGACGCGGCGACCGAGCGGGTGCGGCGGCGGAGCTGGAATCCGTGACAGCCGGGCTCAAAGCAATCCTCGGCGAAGCCCATCCGCGCGTCGCCCAGGCGGCCGGATGGCTTGCGGAGTGCTGACGGCCGCGGGCCTGAACCCGCGGCCGCCAACCGAAAATCACTCCGTCGAATCGTCTTCCGGCCGCACCGGAACCGGCGTCCCGTCCCGCAACTGCGGTTCCCGCAGCCGGAAAATCTCCTCGAACTCCCGGATCCGCGCTGCCCGGTAGTTCGGCACCTCGGCCGGGTCGAAGCGGTAGAACCCGGCTCCGTCCTGGAGACCTCGCCGCTGGCCGGTCATGTTCTCCTCGACGATCGCGGGCGCCTGGAACCGCTCGCCGAGTTCGCCGGTCAGGTAGCGCGAGGCGTAGTACAGGATGTCCCCGCCGCCCCAGTCGATGAATTCCAGCGGGCCCAGCACCGAAAACCGCGGGCCGAGACCCGCGCGCACCGCGAGGTCGATCTCGGCGGCGCCGGCCACCCCTTCCTCGACCATCCGCGCAGCCTCGTTCATCAGCAGCGCCTGCAGCCGCGGCACGATGTACCCGGCGGCGGGCCCGCAGACCACCGGCACCTTGCCGATTTCGCGCAGCAGTTCCACGAGCCGCTCGACCGCGGCCGGGTCGGTGTCGTCGCTCCGGCTGACCTCGACCAGCGGCATCAGCTCGGCCGGGTTGAGCCAGTGCGCGTTGACGACGCGCTCCGGCCGGTCGGCGAGTTCCGCGATCTGCGTGACCAGGAAGGTCGACGTCGTCGAGGCCAGCACCGCCGACGCCGGCACCTGCGAGCCGAGCCAGCCGAACACCTCGCGCTTGACGTCCATGACCTCCGGCACGGCCTCGAACACCACGGTCGCGTCGGCGAGTTCCTTCGCCGAACGGTCGCCCAGCGTCAGGCTTTCCAGCGCGTCGGCGTGGCCGGACATCGCGCGCAGCCGGTCGGCGAGGCGCTTGCGGACCTCGTCGCGCCGGAGCTGGCGTTCTTCCTCGGTGCGGTCTTTGACGTCCGCGAGCAACACCGGATGGCCCGCCGCGAGGAAGGCCAGCGCGATGCCCTCGCCCATCCGCCCGGCGCCGACGATCGCGATCACGACTGGACTCCGTCCTGCAGCAGCTTGGTCAGCCCGGCGCGGTCGAGATCGGCCAGGCCGAGGTTCTCGAACGTCCGTCCTTCAGCGTAGAAATCGCGGCCGGTGATCGCGGAACCCAAAGCCAGCAGGCCTTCCGCGACCGGCGTCGGCACCCCGGCCCACCGGCCCGCGGACACCAGCAGCGACAGCCCGAGCCGGGTGTCTTCGACCATGTAGCGGTGCGTGTGGAGGTCGATCTTCTCGCGCCAGTCGCCGCTGTCGGTCAGCCGCTCGTGCGCCGCGCGGCCGTACATCCACTCCTCGCCGTCGGTGGCGTAGTGATCGGCCAGCGGGAAGTGCGGCGCGCCATAGCCGAACGCCTCGCGCAGCGCGACCCGCTCGGCGTCGAGCGCGTCGGTGACGCTGCGGATCGACGGCTGCGTGCCCTCGTTGTGGATGTCCCAGGCGGCGAAATGCTCCAGCGGACCGGCGTTCATCGTGATCAGCGGCGGATGGATGATCGGGCCCGCGTTCATCAGCGCTCCGCTGAGCCCGTCGCCCGCGTCCTCGATGCTCGGGTACGCCTCGCGCAGCGTCTTGAACGCGCTTTCCGCCAGCCGCAACGGGAAAACCCCGGTCGGCAGCCGGGTCGCGTACCCGCTGATCACCACTTCGGCGTCGCCGTGCCGACGCGCGAGATACGGCAGCGTCCCGGCTTCGGCGAACGCGATCTCCGGACTCCCGCCCGCCGCGGCGACGGCCTTGGCGAACACCATCGAACCGAACGTGCCCGGCGGCAGGAAAACCACCTGGCCCTCGGTCAGCAGCGGGGCGAGCCGGGGAGCCAGGTCGTCGTGCGTGGTCGACGGCAGCGGGATCACGATCAGAGCCGCGCCGCGCACCGCCTCGGCGAGATCCGCCACCGGGTTGATCTCCCCGGCGCCGTCGCCCACCGGCACCGAACGGGAACCCCGGTAATCCCGGACGCCCACCGCCCCGGTCGCGCGCAACGCTTCCAACGCCTCGGCGTTCCGCCGCCACCAGCGCACTTCGTGGCCGTGCTCGGCGAGTTCCGCCACCGTGGCCCAGGAACCGTGCCCGCCCCCGAGAACCGCGATCTTCACTGTCATGTGCTCCTGTCTAGTACTGATGTGCTGTCGCACTTTCTCACGGGTCGACAAGGTCGGTCTCGCCCCACAACTGATCTTGCTGCTCGCGCACGATCCCGCCGAACTCGCCCGGGACGATCGTCCGGTACGGCCCGGATTCGACCGCGACCCGCGCGATCGTCTCGACCGCCGGGGCCGGATCGCGCTGCATGGCGAGGAAATCCGAAAAGTCGTGTTCCGAAGCAGGCGCGTTCTCCACGAGTTTTTCGTTGAACCCAGTGGAAAACGGCCCAGGTTCGACGACCCGTACCTCGATTCCGTGCGGTCGCAACTCCCGCCGGACCGCCTGCGCCATGGCTTCGAGGGCGAACTTGCTGGCCCCGTACGCACCCCCGCCGGGAGCGACGAACAGCCCCGCCACCGACGTGACGAACACGATCCGCCCGCCACGCCCGGCCGCGACGAGCCGGTCGGCGACCAGCCGCGTCAACTCGAGCGTGCCGAAGACGTTGACCTCGAACGTTTTCCGCACCACCGCGGAATCCGTGCGCAGGAGCGGTCCTTCGGCACCGAATCCGGCGTTGTTGAGCAGAACCGACGCGTCGAGCCCCGCAGCCGCTTCACGATCAGCCGGGTCGAGCAGATCAAGCCGGGAGACCTCCGCGGCGAGCCCGCGCTCGGCGAACGCCGCCCGCGTCGGTTCGACCTGATCGTCCCGTTCGACCGTGGCGAACACCCGGTGCCCACGCGCCGCGAGCGTCAACCCCGCTCCCAGCCCGAGGCCCGATCCCGCGCCCGTGATCAAAACCGACTCGCTGTGTTCTTCGCTTGGCCGACCCACGTGCGCAGTGTCGCTTGCGTCGCGGTCCGGCCTCAATCAGACTTCCGCCACATGGAAGCGAGACCCACCGCGGCGGCGCGGCTGCTGTCGGTGCTGGACTGCTTCAGCGCGCAGACGCCGGTGCTCTCGCTGACCGAGATCGCCCAGGCCGCGGGCCTGCCGTTGAGCACTGCGCACCGCATGGTCGGCGAACTGACCGAATGGGGTGCGCTCGCCCGTGATGATCGTGGCGGCTACCACCTCGGCCTGAAACTGTGGGAGCTCGGCTCGCTCTCGCTGGCCCGGGCCTCGATTCGCGACATCGCTCTGCCGTATCTGGGCGACCTGTTCGACGCGACTGGCGAGAACGTGCACCTCTCGGTGCTGGACGGAACTGACGTCGTGTTCCTGGCCCGGCTGGCCGGACACCGTTCGGTAGGAATCCTCACCACGACTGGCAGCCGTCTGCCCGCGAGTACCACCGCGACCGGTCGGGTGCTGCTCGCGCACGCTGCCGCCGATACTCGCGAATCTGCGCTGACTAGCCCGATTGCGGCGGAAACTCAGCACACCACGACTGACCCGGAGACCTTGCGCGGCGAACTCGCTGAGATTGCCCGTACTGGTTATTGCGTCGCGGATCGTCAGCTTGCCGACGACGCAGTAGCCGTTGCCGCGCCGATCCGCGATGCTTCCGGCCGGGTTACTGCGGCGGTCGCGGTTGTGGGGCGTCGGGAGACGACGTCGGTGGCGCATCTGGTGCCTGCGGTGGTTACGACGGCTACGGGGGTGGGGCGGTCGCTTGGTTATCGCAGGTCGGTTCGTCGGCGGGGTTGATTTGGCGGGGTAGGTCACCAGCTGTGTTTTTTGGCGTCGGCTCCGCCGCCGCGTGCGGGATCGCTTTTAGCCGGCGTTTGGGGGCTGCCCGGCGTGAGGGGCCTTCGGCCTGTCACGCCGGGCAGCCCCCAAACGCCGGCGCGATCCCGCGTGGTGGGCGAGTGAGCGGTCAGGGCTGGGTCTGGTTGCGGAAGTCGTGGGCTCGTGTCCGGAGGTTTAAACCTCGACTTGAGGTCTAGACCAACCGGCCGTTATTCGGAAGCGGTGCTGTGCAAGGCCTTGCTCAGGGCTGCCACGGTCAGCTCGACCTGCCACGGGCGTGCCCCGCCTGCCCGTAGGGCGTTCGCCACTGCGTCTTCCGCGAGGTCAGCCGGGGGGCGCCAGCAGGTGCGGCGGACGAGATCTGGCAGCAGCAGGTTTTCTACCGGCAGTTTGCGGTCTTCGGCGATCGCGGCCAGTGCGGCTCGGGCTGCGGCCAGGCGGGCGGCGGCGTCGGGGTCTTTGTCGGCCCAGCGGTTCACCGGCGGCGGGCCGTCGTTGGGCTGGCTCGGGCTTGGCAGTTCGCTCGCCGGCAGCGCTTTCGCTGCCTGCAGGTGCCGTAGCCAGCTGGCGGTGTACTTGCGCTGTACGCGTCCGCTGAACACTGGCAGCGCCTGCAGTTCCTCGACTGTCTTCGGGTCTGAGGTCACCGCGTTGACGATCGCGCTGTCCGGCAGGATCCGGCTCGGCGCGCGGTCGCGCTTGCGGGCCAGTTCGTCGCGGGCCTGCCACATCTCCCGCACCGCGGCGAGGCCGCGCGGGCTGCGGATCTTGTGCACCCCGGACGTCCGGCGCCACGGTTCGGCGCGCGGCGCGGGCGGGGGAGCGGTGCGGACCGCCTCGAACTCCTGCTGCGCCCACTCCAGCTTGCCCTGCGCCGCCAGCTCGGCTTCGAGCTTCGCGCGCAGTTCGTTGAGCAGCTCGACGTCGAGAGCCGCGTAGTTGAGCCAGTCGATCGGCAGCGGCCGCTTCGACCAGTCCGCGGCGCTGTGCCCCTTTTCGAGCGTGTACCCGAGCAGCAGCTCCACGAGCGTGCCCAGCGCGACGCGTTCGTACCCCGCCAGCCGTCCGGCCAGCTCGGTGTCGAACAGCGACAGCGGCCGCAGGTCCAGTTCCGCCAGGCACGGCAGGTCCTGGGACGCGGCGTGCAGCACCCATTCGGTGTCGTTGAGGACGTCCCGCAGCGGGGCGAGGTCGTCGGCGAGCGCGATCGGGTCGATCAGCACCGTGCCGGAGCCTTCGCGGCGCAGCTGGACGAGATAGGCCTTCGGCCAGTACCGGTAGCCCGACGCCCGTTCGGTGTCGACGGCGACGGCTCCCGTGCCCGCGGCGAGCCGCGCGCACGCCTCGGCGAGCGCGACGGGATCGGTCACCACCGGAGGGGTGCCTTCGGCCGGTTCGCGGAGCAGCACCGGCGTTCCGGAGGCACCGGAGTTCTCGGTGGTCTCGTCTCCGGTCCGGGCTCCGTCCGCCTGTGCAGTTCCCATGTCCGACGACCCTACGGGACGAGCGGACCGCGCCTGGTCCGCCCGCCCCGCAGGGACGTGGTTCGTCGTCGTCAGCGGATCACGCCGGCTCGCATCGCCAGCGCGACCATCTGCGCCCGGTCGCCCGTGCCGAGCTTGCGCCCGATGCGGGACAGGTGGGACTTGACGGTGAGCGCGGAGAGGGAAAGCTCCTCCCCGATCTCCTTGTTCGACTGCCCGTCCGCGACGAGCTGGAGCACCTCCACCTCGCGAGCCGACAGCTCGCGCGGGGTGTTGTCGGTGCCCGCCACTCGCGTGCCGGTCGCCAGGACCGGAGCCACGCTCGGATCCGCGTAGACGCCGCCTTCGAGAACCCGGCGCACGCCGTCGGTGACTACCACCGGCGACGCCGACTTCAGCAGGTACGCCTGAGCTCCGGCCTGGAACGCGGAGCGCACCGCGTACGGGTCGTCGGAGGATGCCAGGACCACCACGCGCGGCCAGCCGTGGCTACGGAGTTCCGTAACCAGCTCGATGCCGCTGCCGTCCGGCAGTCCGAGATCGAGGATCGCCAGGTCGCACGGGCCGGTGGCCTGTGCTCGCGCCCTCGCCTCGGCCACCGTGGCGGCCTCGTGGACAGTGCCCGCACCCATCTGTGCGAGTCGTGCTGCGATTGCCTCCCTCAACAGCGGGTGGTCATCGACCACCAACACGGAAAAAAGCTCTTCCCGCGGGTGCGGAACCATGCTCGCCGGCAAAGCACCGGCTGGCGTGGATCGGACGGCCTGAGATAAGCCGACGGTAGCCACGTCACTACCTCCCTGGAGTCGGTCGTGCCCCCCGACCGGCACCGGGACCTTCGGCCGTTCAGCCGCGCCAGCTTTAGACCGAAAGTGGTGTCGTCCCAGGCACTGTAGCCGTCCGGACGCCGTTGCGGGGGGATCGAATGGGTATCTATCCGAAACAGTTCGTCACTCAGCGAGGTCGTTGTAACACGATCGGACTAACGATCGGAGTCTTGTTAACGACTGGCGACCCGGCCGCGATGCACCTGAGTTACCGGCATTGAAACGGGCGTGCAGATGGCCCGTGCACCTGCGGGTGCTGGCGGAGCCGGGCCGCCGCCCCGGCGGCCCGGACCCGGAAATGCGCCTCGGCCGGGGCAAGATCATTTTCTTTCACGTTTTGCCGCGCGCTCGGCCCGGCCGTCGGCGTCGTGGCGGAGGTGCTGAAAAGGGGCTCGGAACCGCGTCGAGGCTGGTTACCGGGGGTTCACTGCCTGTGATCGCGCCCGGCCACGAACGTGCGGCATCCGGAGCAGCGGCCGCCGCGGTCCACGATGGACGGTCGGCGGCGGGCGCCGGCGAAGCCCCGCCGAAGATCCCGGCGGAGAGCTGGGCGGGCGCGAATCCGCCCGGGAAGGCGCGTTCGTGCGCGTGCAGGCACCGCGAAGAGGCTGCCCGACCGGGTGAACTTGGGAAATCAGGAGCTCTGGCGCTGCTCGAACAGCGTGACGCCCACCGGCGGCAGCCCCACGACGCTCGCCATCACCTGGCAGAACGCGAGCCCGTGCGGGCCGAGCGCGGCGTCGGTCGGGGTCCAGGAGGCGCGCAGTTCGAGGTCGTCGGTGCGGGCCGGGCCGGAGATGTCGCCGAAGCGAGCTGAGGACGTCTCAGTGACCGTGCCGCCGAGCGCCTTCCACGAAGCGCCGGAGGCTTCCAGCGCGTCGGTGAGCCACGACCAGCCGACCGCGGGCAGGAACGGGTCCGTGGCGAGTTCCCGGTCGAGTTCGGCGCGCACGTACATGACCAGCCGCATCACGCCGTCCCAGCCTTCTTGGCCCTCCGGATCGTGCAGCAGAACCAGCCTGCCGGACGCCTCGACGTCGGCGGGTCCGGAGACCTCGCAGCTCAACGCGTACGACCACGGCGCGAGCCGCTGCGGCGCGCGCATCGTCTCCAGGCGGATCTCCGGGCGCGGCCGGACGGCTTGCAGCGCCGCGACGGCTTCGCGGAAGAGATCGGGCACTGGCGTCATCGCGGTCACGCACCGACTGTAGGGCGGCGACGCCCCGTTGCGGACGCAGGCGCGCCGAGCGAGACCCACCCGCGACCCGGCGGACGGCTCCGGGCGCCCTCCGTCCCTCCTGCCGTGGCCGCTCCCGCTGCGCCGTCGGCGAGGTCCTGCGCGGCGAGTGTGGGTCGTTGCGCAGCGGCCGGGCTGGTCGTGGCGTGTCGGTGGTGAAGACGTCGCCAATGCCGCATTGGTTGCCTCGCTCGCACCGAATGCCGCGCTGGAGTGCGGGGAACGCCACGTCGGTTGCTTCGCACGCAGCCGACAGCGCATCAGATGGGGTGCGCCGGATGCCTGAACGCTGCTTTGGACGCACGGCACGCACCCAACCCCACCCGAGGCGCGCCCACCACCACGTTGAATGCGTGCGGCGCAGCGAACACCACATTCGTTCCTCACACGCAGTGAATGCCATGCCAAGTGCATCGAATGCGGCGGATACAGCATTGAGGCTGGGCTGGAGTTGCCGAATCCGGTGCCGAGGCGCGCGGGATCCCGCGGCGGACACGGTCACCGGCGGAGGCGTCGGGGCTCATTGGGCACGGGGCGGCCCAGGACTGTCGGACCCGCGTGGGACCATGGGGGTCGTGCCTCAGGTTTCGTCCGCGCCCGTCGGCGCTCCGTCCGTTTCGCCCCGTCGCGCCCTGCCCGGCTCGGCTTTCCTCGCCGCCGCGCGCGGCGAGCGGCCCGCGCACGTCCCGGTGTGGTTCATGCGCCAGGCCGGCCGTTCGCTGCCGGAGTACCGCGCGCTGCGCGAGGGCGTCCCGATGCTCGACGCGTGCTTCGACCCGGAGATGCTCGCGGAGATCACGATGCAGCCGGTCCGCAGGCTCGGCGTCGACGCGGCGATCCTGTTCAGCGACATCGTGGTCCCGCTCAAGGCAGCCGGCCTCGACATCGACATCGTCCCCGGCACCGGCCCGGTCGTGGCCTCGCCGATCCGCGACGCGGACGCGGTGCGCGCGCTGCCGAAGCTCGAACCGGAGCAGGTCGCGAAGGTCGCCGAGGGCGTCCGGCTGCTGGTGGACCGGCTCGGCGAGACGCCGCTGATCGGGTTCGCCGGAGCGCCGTTCACGCTGGCCAGCTACCTGATCGAGGGCGGCCCGAGCCGCAACCACGAGCACACCAAGGCCTTGATGCACTCGCAGCCCGAGGTCTGGCACGACCTCGCCGCGCGCTTGGCCAACATCGCCGCGACGTTCCTGCGCGCCCAGCTTGACGCGGGCGTCGACGCGGTGCAGCTGTTCGACTCGTGGGCCGGTGCGCTGTCCGAGCGCGACTACCGCGAGTTCGTGCTGCCGCATTCGGCCCGGGTGCTGGCGGTGGCCGGCGAGTACGAGGTGCCGCGGATCCACTTCGGCGTCGGCACCGGGGAGCTGCTCGGCGCGATGCGCGAGGCGGGCGCGGACGTCGTCGGCGTCGACTGGCGGATCCCGCTCGACGTCGCGGTCCGCCGGCTCGGCGGCAAGGTGTCGGTGCAGGGCAACCTCGACCCGGCGCTGCTGTACGCGTCGTGGCCGGTCCTGGAGGCCGAGGTGCGCCGGATCGTCGAGGAGGGCCGCGCGGCTCGCGGGCACGTGTTCAACCTCGGCCACGGCGTTCTGCCGGGGGTGGACCCGGAGGTGCTGAAGCGCGTCGTCGACCTGGTGCACTCGCTGTGAAACACGTCGCGGTCGTCGGCGGCGGGATCTCCGGGCTGGCCGCGGCGTACCGGTTGCGCCGACTGCTCGGCGACCGGGTCACGATCAGTGTTTTCGAGAGCACGGCCGCGATCGGCGGGAAACTGCGCACGGCGGAGGTCGGCGGAGTCAGCTACGACGTCGGAGCCGAAGCGTTCCTCGCCCGGCGGCCCGAGATGGTTTCGCTGGTCGAGGAGGTCGGTCTCGCCGATCGCCTGGTGCATCCGACGAAGGCGCGCGCCAAAATCCACGCGGGCGGTTCGGTGCAGAGTCTGCCGCCCGGCACCGTGATGGGAGTCCCGGCGTCCGCGGATTCCGTCGCGGGCGTGCTGTCTGAAGACGGGCTGCGCGCGGTCGAGAAGGAACATTCGCTCGGCCCAGTCGAGCTGGGCGACGGTGACCTGCCGCTCGGGCCGCTGCTGCGCACGCGGTTCGGAGACGAGCTGGTGGACCGGCTGGTCGACCCGCTGCTGGGCGGCGTGTACGCGGGCGGGGCCGACGGTCTGGGCCTCCGCGCGACGATGCCCGGCTTGGCCAACGCGATCGAAGGCGGCGCGGGTTCGCTCACCGAGGCTGCTTCCTCGCTGCTGCCGAAAACACCGGGCACCGCACCGGTTTTCGGCAGTCTCACCGGAGGCTTGCGAGGATTGCTCGACCGGCTGCTGGAGCTCTCCGGAGCTGAACTGCGCACTTCGTCGACGATCCGCGCGCTCACGCGGACGCCGTCCGGCTGGCGTCTGGAGTTCGGTGCCGCCGCCCCTGCGCACGCGCCCGCAGACAGTCCCGTTGACGCGGACGCCGTGCTGCTCGCGGTGCCCGCCCCGGCCGCGCGGAAGTTGCTCGACGGCGTCGTCCCGGCGGCTTCGACCGCGTTCGGCGAGGTCGAACTGGCGTCGATGGCGGTCGTCGCGTTCGCGTTCCCGCCGGGCACTGAGCTGCCCGACGCGTCCGGAATCCTCATCGGCGCGGGGGAGCGGGACGCGGAAGGCGTGCCGTACGCGTCGAAGGCGTTCACGTTCTCGTCGAACAAGTGGGCGCACTTCGGCGGCCCCGGCCCGGTGCTGGTGCGCGGTTCGGTCGGCCGGTTCGGCGAGCCCGGCGCGTTGAACGGCGACGACGATTCGCTGGTCGCGGCGGTCCGCGCGGATCTGGCCCGGCTCGCCGGGGTCACCGCGAAGCCGATCGACACCCTGGTGACGCGCTGGGGCGGCGGCCTCCCGCAATACGGCACCGGGCACCTGGAGCGGGTCACGCGGATCGAGGCCGCGGTGGCGGACATCCCAGGCTTGGCCGTGGCGGGCGCCACGCTGCACGGCGTCGGCCTGCCGGCCTGCGTGGCCACGGCCGATGCCGCCGCCCGGCGGATCGCGGAGCAGCTCTTCGTGTGACGGAGCCCCATGGCGATCGCCGTGCGGGCAGTGCCAGGATGGAGCTATGGCGCGGCTGAATTACAACGAACTCAACGACACGATCCGCTACACCACGTGGTCGGTCTTCCGGATCGAACCGGGGAAGTTGGGGGAGGACCGCGGCGCCGCGGGCCGTGAGACGGCCGAGTACCTCGACGGGCTCGAGGCCAAGGGCGTCGTCGTCCGGGGCGTGTACGACGTGTCCGGCCTCCGTGCCGACGCGGACTACATGATCTGGTGGCACGCCGAGGAGATCGAGCAGGTCCAGGCCGCCTACACCGGCTTCCGGCGCACGCCGCTCGGCCGCGCGTCCACGCCGGTCTGGAGCCAGACCGCGCTGCACCGGCCCGCCGAGTTCAACAAGAGCCACGTGCCCGCGTTCCTGGCCGGCGAGGAGGCGCGCAAGTACATCTGCGTGTACCCGTTCGTCCGGTCTTACGACTGGTACCTGCTGCCCGACGAGGAACGCCGCAAGATGCTGGCGGACCACGGCAAGGAGGCGCGGGACTATCCGGACGTGCGTGCCAACACCGTCGCGTCCTTCGCGCTCGGCGACTACGAGTGGATCCTCGCCTTCGAGGCCGACGAACTGCACCGGATCGTCGACCTGATGCGCCACCTGCGCAACACCGAGGCCCGTCGCCACGTGCGCGTCGAGATCCCGTTCTACACCGGCACGAAGGTGCCGCCCGCCGAGCTCGTCGCGGCTCTGCCGTAACCGCCGGTGCAGGACGTACTCGCCGGGGCCTGGCAGTCGCTCGCCGGGGAACCGCTGCCCGCCGTGTCCTTGACCGGCGACGAATCCGTGCTGCCCGGGCACTTCCGGGTCCCCGCCATGGCGACCGCCAGCATCGCCGCGGCCACACTGTCCGCCGGCGAACTGCTTCGCCTGCGCGGCATCGACCCCGGCACCGTGTCGGTCGACACCCGGCACGCCGCGGCCGCGTTCCGCAGCGAGCAGCTGCTGCGTATCGACGGCGAGCCCGCGCCGAGCCCATGGGGCCCCATCGCGGGCGACTACCGCGCCGCCGACGGCTGGATCAAGCTGCACTGCAACACCTCACGGCATGAAGCGGCGGTCTGCTGGGCGCTCGGCGTCCCGGCGACCCGCGAAGCGGTGACGAAGACCGTGGCCGCGAAATCCATGGCAGAGGTCGAATCCGCCGTGGTGACCGCGGGCGGCGCGGCAGCGTTGATGCGCTCGCGTGAGGACTGGCTGGCGCATCCCCAAGGCCAGGCCGTCGCGGAGCTGCCACTGGTCGAGCTGGACCGAATCGGCGACGCGCCAAAGCGCACGCTGTTCGACTCGGACCGCCCGATGGGCGGCGTCCGCGTCCTGGAGCTGACGCACGTGCTCGCCGGCCCCGTCGCAGGCCGCGTGTTAGCGGCGCACGGCGCGAACGTGCTGCACGTCGGCGCCGCGCACCTGCCGCGGATCCCCATGCTGACCATGGACACCGGCCAAGGCAAACGCTCCGCCTTCGTCGCGCTCGACACCGAGGGCGGCCGCGCGAAGCTGAAGAAGCTCATCGCCCGCGCGGACGTCCTGGTCCAGTCGTTCCGCCCCGGTGCACTCGCCCGGATCGGCCTCGGCCCGGAACAACTCGCCGAACTGCGCCCCGGCCTCGTGGTGGCGGACCTCTCGGCGTACGGCTGGACCGGCCCGTGGGCCCGCCGCCGCGGCTTCGACAGCCTCGTGCAGATGTCGTCCGGCATCGCCGAGGAGTACGCCACCGACGCTCCGGCGCCGCTGCCCGCGCAGGCCCTCGACCACGCGACCGGCTGGCTGACCGCCGCCGCGATCATGACGGCCATCCGCCGCACGGTCACCGACGGCGGCAGCTGGCACGCCCGCCTCTCCCTCGCCGGCACCGGACGGTGGCTGGATTCCTTGGGCCGCAAGGACCCGGAACCGTCCGAAGTGGACTACACGGACGTGCTCGAGACGGTCGACAGCGACTTCGGCCAGATGACCCGGGTACGGATGGCCGGAGAGCTGCCAGGTGCGCAGCCGCATTGGGACCACCCGTCGCACAAGCCTGGCGCGGACACCCCGGTGTGGTCGCCGGTCGTGCCGCAGCCAGTTCCGTGAGCACAGCTGGTTTCGCGGGCGCTGTCGGTCCCGCGAGCGCAGCCGTTTCGTGAGCGCCGTGCGAGTCCGGTGAGCGCAACCAGTTCAGCGAGTTGCCACCGGACGGTGGGAGCCGCACCGGCCCGGTGGGCACCGCCGGTCTCGTGCGCGCAGGCAGGTCCGCGGATGCCCTGGCCCGCCAGCGCCGCGGCGGTTTCGTGCGTTCAGCCAGTCCCGTGAGCGCTGCCGATCCCGCAATCACCCGGTCTGCGAGCGTCCCGGCCTGCGAGCACCGCGCCGATCTGCAAGCACCGCCAGTCCTGCAGGCACCGCGCCGGTCACCAGCCTCGCGAATCCCACCAGCCAACACCGCTCGCGCCACACCGGCTAAATCGGCATAAGCCCTCCCGCGATCCGCTTGTCCGGATAAGCCGCCAGCCCGCCCAACGCGACAAGCTCGGCCGGTCCTGAATTACGGCCCCCAGCACCCTGCTGTTCGGCCTGGGCGAGCACCGTCGCCCCAGCGGTCGTCGGCGGCAGCGACTTGACCGTCCGCTCGCCGAACGTCTTGGTGATCCGCTGACTGCCGACCAGACAGAGCCAGAGCGTCAGCCCGGTCTCGATGAAAACAAGCAGCACCATGACGTTCAGGTGAGACCGGCCGACGTCGTAGACCAGCCGGGCCACGCCGATCGCCAGCACGAGCACCGCGATCGCGGTCAGCGTGGACCCGAGGCTCGTCAACGGCCTGCGCCGGCTGACCAGCCGCCGCTGGACCAGATCGGTTTCGAGCGTCCGTATCGCAACCTTGACCGCCGAGGACCGCGCGATCCACGACGCCAGGAGACCTCGACCGGCCGCCTGGTGCACGGCTTGCTCGACCGGCGGCGACGCCGGTGGCGGACCGGCGGCGGCGACCTCGCCCAGCGGCCCGACCTGCAGCTGGCCGCGCGAGAGCAGTGCCGCGATCGCGGTTTCCACCACCCGAGGCCGTCCGTCGGCCAAGTACGCGACGTCGTAGGCATCGCGCGGCACGGCGGCCGACTCCGGCGCGGACGCCTGCGTGGCCAGGTTGTTCTTGCCCATGGCCAGAATGCTCAACACGCCCACGGCGGTGGCCGCGTAGACGAGATAGATCGGGCTCAAGGCAGCCCAGAATCCGTTCACGACAGGTTCCCTCCCTCCCGGTCCGGCAGAGATTGGACAACACCGCCGTAACCAGACATGTCGCCAGCGTAACTACCACCACCGACAAAAACGGAACGGGCTCAGCGGCGAAACCATCTGCGCCGGGGTTTGGGCAGGTCACCGCGGGCGACGAGCCACTCCGCGAACGCGTCGGCATACTCGCGCGCCCGGATCGAAGTCGTCTTCGGACGCTCCGCCGCGTAGGCGTCGAACAACGGCCGATACCGCGAGCCCAGCGCCTCAGGCAGGTCTGGTCGCAGGTACGCCACCAGCCGCCGCCGCTTGGCGAGCAGCACGTCGGCCTCGATGCGCAACCGCGAGGCATCGAAGCCGGACGGCGCCTCCGACCCGGTCAACAGGCTGTCCAGCAACGCAGCCTGCCGAGCAGCCAGTTCTTCCCGGCTCACAGGGTCACCGCGGTCCGCAACGCGACCAGTTCGGCAGCGAGTTCGGAATCGGTGGGGTAGTCGTCGTCGCGCTCCAGAAGAACACCCGGCGGGTCCGTGCGCCGACGCAGTTCGGAGAGCAGATCCAGCACCTCCGGCAGCACCGGATGCGCGTGCGTGTCGTGATAAACCCCGTCGCGCTCCACGCCGCCCGCCATGTGCACGTACGCCAGCCGCTCCCACGGAATCCCGTCCAGGAACGCCACTGGATCGGTGCCCACGTTGCGCGCGTTCGCGTACAGATTCGCGACGTCGATGATCAGCAGGCAGCCGGTCCGTTCGGTCAGCTCGGTGAGGAATTGTTCCTCGGTCAGCTCGTTTTCCGGCCATTCCAGCAGCGCGGCGATGTTCTCCAGCGCCAACGGCACGTCCACAATGGACTGAGCGAGCCGGACGTTGTCCACCAGCACGTCCAGCGCCTCGCGAGTGCGCGGCAGCGGCATCAGATGCCCGGAATCGAGCCCGCCCGCGCGGACGAAGCACACGTGGTCGCTGGCCAACGGCGCGTCGAGGACCCGCGCCAGCTCGGCCAGATGCTCCACCCGCGCGGTGTCCAGCGGCTCGGCCCCGCCCAGCGACAGCGACACCGCGTGCGGCAGCACCGGCATCCCGCGATCCTTCAGCGCCAGCAGGCTTTCCGGCAGATGCGGGGCGTGCAGGTTCTCCGCGACCACCTCGACCCAGTCGACGCCCGGCAGCCGCGCGATCGACAGGTCCAGTTCCGGCCGCCAGCCGATGCCGATCCCCAGCCGGTCAGCCACCGCACCCACCTCCGCCTCCGCATCCGCCGCTACCGCCGCAGGACGATCCGCCGCCGGACGAGCTTCCCGCGCCGCTTTTCAGCGCCAAGCTTGTCGCATGGTCCGGATACAGCGCGAACCCGCCCAGCGCGACCAGGGAAGCAGCCCCGGCGAGCAGCGCGCCGGACTGTGCCCGCCGGGCCGCCGGATCGGTCCGCACCGCGGCGACTATCGCTCGCCCGGCCTTGGTCAGCTGGACTTTCGGCCGCTTGCGGCTGGTCACCGCCAGTACCAGGAGAATCGCGGTGACCGCCAGCAGCACCGTCAGCCCGCCTGTCGGCCGGTGCAGCGCAGAGCCGTTCGCCCAGCGCGCCAGACCGACCAGGAGCACGGCGACGTAAACGAGAACCACGCCCGTCGCGAAGCGAGCGGAAGCGACCGCGACCAGACCGCGCTGGCGGAGGTCGTTCCCGATGCTCCGCACCGGCGCGGAAACCGCTTCCGCCGTACGCAGCGTCGCGGCCGTCCGGGGCCGACTCCGCACGGCCTCGTAGACCGCCTGTTCAACCGGCCCCGTCGGCGCTCCGGAGACAGCGGTGAGCTGGCCCTTGGTGTCGACCCGCAGCAACCCGCGTTCGAGCAGCGCCGCGATCGCCGTGTCGACTGTGCGGTGGTGCCCGCCAGCGAGGTAGGCGACTTGATAGACGTCGAGCGGCCGGTGCACGTCCGCAGGTGCTTTCGGCCCGACTCGCGGCCAGGCCAGTTGCACCGCCAGCGTCAAGGCCAGCGCCGCTCCGTAGATCGCCAGGAACTGCGGGCCGGAGATCCCCCACGGTTCGTGCACGACGTCTCCCTCCTCGGTCCGGATACCCTGCTGACGCCCGGACCGCGCGGTTCGTTGCGTCTATCCGCCGCAGCCGCCCCCGCCGCCGCAACTGCTGCCTCCGCCGCACGAAGACCCGCTGCTGCACGAGGAACCACTGCTGCACGACGATCCGCCGCTCGAGCCGCCGCCTCCGGTCCAGCCGCCCCCGCCGCCGCTGAGCAGCGCCGTGCTCATCTCGTCGTCCGGATACAGCGCGATCCCGCCGAGCGCGACCACCGCCGCGGCCCCGACGAGCACTGCTCCGCCGCCGTTGCCGCTTGTGGAGGCGAACTCCTCAGGCCGCTCCTGCGCGGCTTTCGCGTCTTCGCGAGCCCGCACCACGATCGCGTGGCCCGCGTCCGTCGCCCGGGACGTCTGCGTGCCCTTTCGGGACGTGTAAGCGATCAGCGTCAGAATCCCAGCCACGAAGAGCAGCCCGATCAGGCCGCCGATCGGCCGGTCCAGCTGCGCTCCGTTGACCGCGCGCACGATGCCGATCAGCAACAGTGCCGCGTACACCGCCACAACGCCGATGCGGAAGCGGTCCAGTCCGTCGCCGACGGTCACCAGCCCGCGCCGCTCGAGGTCTTCGCGGATCTTGTCCACTTCCGCCCGGACCACCGGCAACCTGCGCACTGTGGCAACGGTCGCCGTGCCGCCCTGCGCGGCGTCGTGCACCGCGCGTTCCAGCCTCTTGCGAGCCGGTCGCTTGCCGATCGCGCTCAGCTTGCCTTTGCTGCTCACGCGCAGCAGTTCTTGCTCTAGCAGCGTCGCGATCGCGGTGTCGACCGTGCGGTCCGAGCCGCCGGCCAGGTAGGCGAGCTGGTAGACGTCCGGGCGCAGCGGCGCCTCGACGGCGACGGGCGCGTTCCGCCGCCGGGACCGCGCGATCGACGGCCAGCTCAGCTGCACCAGCAGCACGACGGCCAGCGCCAGGCCGTAGATCAGCAGGAATTGCGGGCCGGAAATGCCCCACGGTTCGTCCACGGTTTCCCCCTCTTTTCCGCGTTGCCGGAACCCTAACCGGCCCGATGCCGGAGGCTGTCGGCAGAACTGACGCGGCTGATGTCCGATTCGTTCCCGGCTCAGGTGTTCCCGCCGCCGCAGCCCCCGCCGCCTCCTCCGCACCCGCTGCCGCAGCCGGACCCGCATCCCGAACCGCCGCACCCGGACCCGCAGCCCACCCCGCCGCAGCCGGACCCGCAACCCGCTCCCGCGGTCCAGTACCCGCCTGCTCCGGCGAACCCGCCCGTGACGCCGGTACCCGCGACAGCCGCCCGTGCCTGCCGGGTCGCGGGGAGCCCGCGGAGCAGCGCGACCCGCAGTTCGCGATCCGGATGGTTCGAAAGCCCGCCGACCGCGACGCTGCCCGTCAAGCCGCTGATGAGGCTCTGGTCCGGCCACGCCGCTTCAGCAGCCTCGCGTCCGGCATCGGTCGGCCGGGTCCACCGGGCAGCCCGGCGACGGGACAGCGCGGCGACCGCGAACCACCCCGGCAGCAGAAGCGAAATCAGCACAAAGCCGTTCAGTCCGCCGACGAACGCGGCCACCCCGGCCGCCGTGAGCACCGCCTCTTCGATCGCGGTCCACTTCCACGCCCGTTGCAGCGCTTGGCCGTCGACGAGCAGACCGCGCTTGGTCAGGTCGTCGACCAGCTCGCGGACCGCATCGCCCCAGACGAGACCGCGCAACACCGTCGCGATCCCGACCCCTGTGCCGGCCAGCTCAGCGGCTTCCCGGCTCAGATCGTCGGACGGTTCGGTCGGCGTGCGATACAGCCGTCCCACGGAATCCGCCCGCAGCTGCTCCCGCTCCAGCATCGAGGTGACCGTCGTTTCGGCGACTCGGATCGGGCCATTCGTCAGCAACGCGACCTGTGCCGCGGACGTCAGCCGGGTTTCGGGATGCCTGCCGCGGCGCAACCGGGCGGCGGTGCGCAGCCCGAGCCACCAGCAGACCAGCGCCAGCACCAGGATCAGCGCGGCCGGCATCGCGCGTTCGATCGTCCACTCCATCACGGACCCCCTCCGGATGAACAATCCACGCTACCTGCCCCGCCGGGGTTGCCGCCGGACGAAAAACCGCCCTCCCCGGGACGGGAAGGGCGGTCTTGGGGGACCCGAGCGTCAGTCGCCGGATTCCTCGACGAGCTTCAGGGAAATCGAGTTGATGCAGTAGCGCTGGTCCGTGGGGGTCGCGTAGCCCTCGCCCTCGAACACGTGCCCGAGGTGGCTGTGGCACGAGGCGCACAGCACCTCGATGCGCCGCATGCCCATGGTGCGGTCCTCGCGAAGCAGCACCGCGTCCGAGTCCGCCGGGTCGTAGAACGACGGCCAGCCGCAGTGGCTTTCGAACTTCGTGTCGCTGCGGAACAGCTCCGCGCCGCAAGCCCGGCACTCGTACACGCCGGTGGTCTTGGTGTCGGTGTACTCGCCGGTGAACGGCCGTTCGGTGCCGGCTTGCCGGAGCACCGCGTACTCCTCGGGGCCCAGCTGCTCCCGCCATTCCTGGTCGGACTTCACCACGCGGGGAGTGGTGCCGACGACGGGTTTCATACCTTTCACCCTTCCCACGTTACCTGGAGAGAAAAGCGACCGTGTGCAGCGCGATGTCCCAGGCGGTGACCAGCAGCCCGAGCACGATCAGCACCACGACCAGCGCGGACACCCAGTAGCGGAGCCCGCCGGTGCGGCTGCTGGACTCGGCGAAGTCGGCGACCTGGTCCAGGCACGCCTCGACGGTGAAAGTCGGCCCGGTGCGCTCCATCCGGTCGAGATGAGCGGCGAACGCACGGGCCTCCGGGTCGTACGGATCCAGCCCGACCAGATCCTCGTGGAACCGAGGATTCCAGCCCGGCGGCAGAGCTCCGTTCTCGGCCATGCCTCAACGGTAGGCTATTCGCCCCGCCGGACCCACCTCTGCGGCGAGTGTCACTGCGCGGAGGAACTCGCTAGGTGCCCGAGGCCGGAGCATCCACCTTGGTGTTGCTGTCGATGCGCATCTGCCCGCCGATGATGACGATGTGATAGGGACGGCGAACGCCGTTGAGTTCCATCGTCAGATCCAGCGAGCCGTCGGGGTTGGGGGAGCCCAGAGCGCGAGCGCTCCGGTACCCCTGAACCTTGTGGCTGTCGTCGTCCGCCCAATAGGCCGCGTAAGCCTCTTGCGAGCCGTAGACCGCTTGCGCCGCAGGCGTCAGCAAGTTCCAGCCTTGGCCGGGGGCCGGATAATAACTGTCGGTGAGAAAGCGGCCAGCCGCACCGTAATCGGTGATCTTGCCTTCCGACGGGGTTTTGCCCAGACCCGCGGGGCTGGCGGAGCTGCTGGGCGCGTTGCTGGGCGAAGCGGTCTGGCTCGCGGGCGGCTGGTTGCCCGGCGGCTGCGCATTCGAACCCCCGCTCGTGCCCCGGCTGTTGCTCAGCACCAGGAACACCACCAACGCCACCACGACAACCGCCGCAGCCCCGCCGACGAGGAACGCCAGCTTCTTCTTCCGCGCCGCAGCAGGCGAAACCCGCGCCCCCGACCCGGCACCGGAGTAGTTCGGCGCAGCAGCAGTAGGCGAAGGCCGCACCGCAGGCTGCGCACGCGGCGGCGTGTTCGGCGGGGGAGCGGGACGCGAAGGCGCGTTCATCGGCATGAACGCCGCAGTCGGCGTCCGCGGCGGATTCGACGGAGCCTTGGGCGCAGCCGCGGCAGCAGCCGCCGGAGCGCCGGAACGTGCCCACGGCGGCCGGGACCCGTTGCTCCCCGGACCGCGATTCCCCGACAGCAACTGCTGCGGCGCGGCAGGTTCCCCGGTCGCCAGCGACGCCAGCCGCTCGCGTGCCTCGGCCATGCTCGGCCGCTCGGAAGCCTCGCTGCGCAGCAGGCTCATCAGCAACGCGGTTGCCGGACCGGCCTGCGTCGGCGGGTTGACCTGGCCGTTCGCCGCCGCGTACAGCAGCGCGAGCTGGTTCGTGGTGTTGCCGTACGGCGTCTGTCCCTCGATCGCCTGGTACAGCGTCGCGCCGAGGGCGAAGACGTCCGAGCTGGGCACTGGGTCGGCGCCGCGAGCCAGCTCAGGCGCGAGGTACGCCGGGGTGCCGCCGATGAGGCCGGTCTGGGTGAGCGTCATGTCGCCGGCCGCGCGGGAGATGCCGAAGTCGGTGATCTTCGCGGTGCCGGTTTCGTCGATCAGGATGTTGCCGGGCTTGACGTCCCGGTGCACGATCCCGGCGCGGTGCGCGGCCACGAGCGCCGCGGCGACCTGCTCGCCGATCCGTGCGACCTGGCCGACCGGCAGCGTGCCCTGGTCGGACAGCACCGCGGACAGGCTCGGGCCGTTGAGGTACTCCATGACGAGACACGGGTCGCCGCCGTGCTCGGCGACGTCGAACACGACGATCGCGTTGGGGTGCTGGAAGCGGGCGGCGTTCTTCGCCTCGCGCATGGCGCGCTGGCGCATGTTGTCGCGTTCGGCCTCGGAGACGCCCGGCTGCGGCAGGATCTGCTTGATCGCCACGGACCGCTCCAGGCGCACGTCGACGGCACGCCACACCACGCCCATGGCACCGCTACCAATGTGCTCGACAAGGCGGTAGTGCCCCGCGATCAGCTGCCCGGTGTCGATGACGCCCGCTCCTGACGAAAGTCCCGTGATCGTGTTCGTGCGCAGCACGGATGCCCCTCGCGCACCCGGACGAGTGTAGCGGTCGGAAGTACCTGCCCGCCGTCAGCCAGCCGGTGCCGACGGCACGGGAGCCTCCGGCTCGGCGGCTGGGACGCGCTTCCTCAGCACTCGCACCAATCCTGCCGCGCCGAGCGCCGCGAAGACCGCGTAGCAGGCCAGCAGAGCGGGCGGCGTGTCGCCGGTCAGCGCGTCCGCGAAAACCACCACCGCGATGGTCCCGGGGACGCTCCCGAGCGCCGTTCCGGCAAGGTACGGAAGGAGTTTCACGGACGAAACGCCGCACAAGTAGTTCATCACCGAAAACGGGACGACCGGGATCAACCGCAGCGATGTGATGGCGAGCACGCCGCCGTCGGACAGCCGGTCGTTGACGGCCCGCACCGGCGCGCGGTGCAGGTGCCGGAGGATCAAGTCCCGGCCGAGCAGCCGGGCCAGCCCGTACGCCAGCGCGGCGGCGATCGTGGTGGCCGCCAACGCGATCAGCACTCCCGCGACGCTCCCGACGAGCAACCCGGCGGCCAGATTGAACACGGTGCGCGGAATCGGCGCGACGGTGAGCAACGAGTAAGCCACGAGGAGTACCAGCGGAGTCATCGATCCGGTCGCCGCGGCCCACGTGCGCAACTGCGCCGGACCCGGGATCGGCAGCCACAGCGCGGCGGCGCCGAGAAGAGCTAGCACGACCAGGGCGACGATCAGCTTGGTTCTCCCGGACACCCCGCCACGGTACGGCACTCGCGGCTACGGTGGCCGCATGGCCAAAAACGGCGATCCGGTCGAATACCAGGTGGGGGAGCGCACCGTCCGGGTGTCGAGCCCGGACAAGGTCTATTTCCCCGAACGCGGCATCACGAAGCGGCAAGTCGTCGAGTACTACCTCGCCGTGGCCGAGCCGTTGCTGCGGGCGATCGGCGAGCGGCCGACCACGTTGAAACGCTACGTCGACGGAGTCACCGGCGAGTGGTTCTACGCCAAGCGCGTGCCCAAGGGCGCGCCGGACTGGCTGGAAACCGCGCGGATCGCCTTCCCGTCCGGCCGCACCGCCGACGAGGTCTGCCCGACCGAGCCCGCGGTGTTCGCCTGGGCGGCCAACCTCGGCACCTTCGACTTTCACCCGTGGCCGGTGCGCCGTTCCGACGTCGACCACCCGGACGAACTGCGGATCGACGTCGACCCGCCGGAGCGCGCCGGGTTCGCCGACGCGGTCGAGGTCGCCGGCGTGGTCCGCGAGGTGCTCGCCGACGCCGGGCTCACCGGCTACCCGAAGACCTCCGGCGGCCGCGGCGTCCACGTCCTCGTGCGGATCCGCCCGGAATGGGACTTCATCGCGGTGCGGCACGCGGTGATCGCGCTCGGCCGCGAGGTCGAACGGCGGATCCCGGACAAGGCGACGGTGTCCTGGTGGAAGGAGGAACGCGGCGGTCGCGTCTTCCTCGACTACAACCAGGCGGCGCGGGACCGGACGGTCGCGTCGTCCTGGTCGGTGCGCGGCACCCCGCGCGCGACCGTCTCGACGCCGCTGACCTGGGATTTGCTGGCCGACGTCGACCCGGACGACTTCGACGTGCTGACCGTGCCCGACTTCCTCGCCAAGCACGGCGACCTGCACGCGCCGATGGACGAGACGGCGTTCGGCCTGGAGACGCTGCTGGAGTGGTACGAGCGCGACGACCGCGACCTTGGCGGCGCGGAGCTGCCGTATCCGCCGGACTATCCCAAGATGCCCGGCGAACCGAAGCGGGTGCAGCCGAGCAAGGCCCGATCCGACCAGGCGTGATCGTCCGATTGCCGGGTGTGATCACTCTGGGTGATCAACATTGCGGGGAATTTCTGTGATGTTTCCGCAGGTCGTACCGATTTTTCCGAGGTCGATTACCATGGGGCGCGCTGCTGACTGGTAACGCGCCGGGGTCGAGGTGCGACTATTGCCGGGGCCGTAGGGGGCCAGGCCTCGGAGGAGGGAGACGTCGTGGACGACCTGATCGCGTTCCTCGCCGCGCGCGTCGGACAGCGGCAGGCGCTGATCATGCAGGCGGTGCAGAAGGGCAAGGCCGGCGAGCCGCTGAACCGCGGAGAGGCCAAGGTCGGGCTGGAGGAGCGGGTCCGTTCGCTCGGCGATCTTGAGCTTGACGTGGTCAATCAGATGATCAACGAGATCGAGGCGACTCGGCGGATCATGCTCGCCCATCGGACCACGGTGTCGGAGAAGGTGCCCGGGTTTCCGTTGTACGGCAGTGAGTATTGGTGTGAGACCTGTCATGTGCCTGCGGACGAGGCTGGGTCTAATTGGTGTTTGACGTTGCGGTTGCTGGCGTTGCCGTATGCGGAGCATCCGGATTACAGCGAGCGGTGGAGGCCGTAGGGCGGCTCGTCGCCTGGCGGCGACATTGCGCACGGTGGTTGCGTGGGGCACCCCGAAGCTGATTGTTACGACGGACGGCGGGTGCTTGTCAAGGCGGGAAAGATGCCTTGACAAGCACCCGCCGTCCGCGTTTTTGGCTTCGTATCGGGGTGCGGGGGTGGTGTGGGTGCCTCGATGGTTGGGTGCATCGGTGCGGTTGGGTGGGTGGTTGGGGCTTGCGCCCCAATGTGGCATTGGGTGCATGTGGCGCACCGAACGCCACATTGGGTGCGTGGGATGCACCCAACGCCACATTGGGTGCGTCGCGGTGGCGGGGTCTTGGGGCTGTGAAGGGCTCCTTGAGGGAATCTGATTCCGTGAGGGGCTCCTTGAGGGAATGCTTGTCCGTGAGGGGAACCCCGAGGGACTCTGAGTCCGTGAAGGTGGCCCTCACGGACGGTGGGGGCGGGAATTCGGGCTGAGCGGACGGCGTTGGCCTGAGCGTGGACGTTCCGATTTCCGTGCTGGACCGGTCGCCCGTGCGGCGAGGGCGGGGGACCGCGCAGGCGATCCGGGACACCGTCGCGTTCGCGCGCGACATCGAAGCGCTTGGCTACCACCGGTTTTGGGTTTCCGAGCATCACGGCGTGCCTGGGGTCGCCGGGTCCGCGCCTGCGGTGCTCGCGTCAGCCGTGGCGTCGGCGACTTCTCGGATTCGGGTCGGGTCCGGCGGGGTGATGCTGCCCAATCACCGTCCGCTCGTGGTTGCGGAGCAGTTCGGGATTCTGGAGTCCTTGTTCCCGGAGCGGATCGACCTCGGGATCGGGCGGTCGGTGGGGTTCATCGAGCCGGTGCGCCGGGCGCTCGGGCAGGGCAAGGACGCGGCCGACGGCTTCGACGGCCAGGTCCGCGAGCTTCTCGCGTTCTTCCGTGGCGAGCACGACGGGGTGCACGCGATCCCGGCCGAGGGGCTGTCGGTGCCGGTGTTTCTGCTCGCGACTGGTGCGGGCGCGGAGCTCGCCGCGGCGCTGGGGCTGCCGTTGGTGATCGCGCCGGCGCATGGTCAGTGTGCGATGGTGGAGGCGATTTCTCGCTACCGCGAAGCATTCCGGTCCGATGTGGACGATCCCTATGTCGTCGTGTCGACAGCGGTCGCGGTGGCGGACACCGCAGCGGAAGCTCGGCGGCTGTTGGTGCCCGAGGCTTGGTCCACTGTGTACTCGCGCAGCCATGGCGTGTTCCCGCCGCTTTCGCCCGCGGACGAGATTCTCGCGCTGCCGATGACTGACCGGGAACGCCGACGGCTCGACGACACTCTGGCCGGGCAGATCAGCGGCACTCCGGACGAGGTCGGCGCGCGTCTTGATGACCTGGTCGCCGCGACGGGAGCGGACGAGTTGCTCATCAGCACCAGCACTTACGACCCAGCTGCGCGCGTCGAATCGTTTGCCGCGCTTGCTCAGTTGACTGCGGCGGAACGGCTTTCGGCCTAACCGAGGACGATCGGCAGCTTCTCCGCCAACGGCCCGAGCGCCGCCTTTTCGTCGTCGGTCGCGGCGCGGCGGCCGGTCGCCACGAGGAGCGCGCTTTGGTCGTCCAGCGACGACGGCAGCGGCGAACCCAGCGCGGCTTCCACTGTCCGGCGGGTCGCTGCCAGGCATTCCGCGTCTGGACCGTCCACTCCGGACAGATGCCTGACCAGGTCGAGGTGGTGCAGCGTGGCTTCCACGACGTAGGTCTCGAAATAGTCCGCGACCGTCAGCACGTAGTCGCGGGTTTCGACCTTCGACGCCGGGTCTGCCAGCTTCGCGGCGCGCCCGGCTGCCTGGGCCAGGTCGTCGAAGTGGTGTGCCAGCCAGGCTGTGGTCCCGTAGCTCACCGCCGCGCGGCGGGTGAACAGGCCTTCTTCATCCATGCCAGTCGGCAGGTCGGTGCCGATTTCCCAGTATTGGGCGGCGGTGTGCGTCGGCTCGGCTTCGGAGGGGGTCGCGAGCGTGATCAGGATGTCCTGCGCGTCGATGACCAGGTGGAACACCAGGTCCTGCACCACCCAGCCGGTGCAGCCCGACGGGGCCAGCCACTGCCCGCCTTCGAGCGATTTCACGGCGTTCTGAAGTGCGTTCCAGGAGCGGAAGAAGAGGTCCACGAAGGCACTTTAGCGATCACGAACCTCCTCGGCATCCCGTTTTACAGTCGCAGCAACAACTCGGTGAGCAGCCGTTGCGCCGGATCGGTCAGGTCGATCCCGGACACCTCCGACGCCCGCCGCACCCGGTAGCGGACGGTGTTGGGGTGGATGTTCAACGAGCGCGCGGCCGTGCGGACGTCGCCGAAAGCGTTCAGATACGCCAGCACCGCGGGCACCAGAATGTCGCCGTGGTCGGCGTCGTGGGCGCGCAGTTCCGCGAGCCGGGGATCGCGCAGGCGGGGCTGATCTCCCAAGTAGGACAACACTTCCGACAACAGCACATCGGCCCGGACGTCGGCCAGCGACGCGACGTCGGACGGCCAATGACCGCGCGTCATCGCCATCAACACCCGGTCGGCGTCGCCGCGCGACAGCGCTGCGTCGGACAGCCTCGGGACGATCCCGCCGAGTGCGGCGCGGACGGGTGCGTCAAGGTGTTTCCGCGCTGCACCAACGATTTCCTTCGCCAACGCCAGCACTGGGGCATCCGAGTGCTCCGGCAGATCCGGAAGCAACGCGTACACCCGCCCGCCGAGCACGCTCACGAGTGCGGTCCTCCGATAGGCCGCTGTGTGCACGGCGATCAGGTGCACCAGTTCCGCTCGGCGCAGCAACCGGTTCGAAGCGGCGGCGGACTCCTGCCGGGAGAGCGTGAACGCCAATACCTGTGCTGGACGTGCCGGATCGGCACCGATGTCGTCCGCGACGGATTCGGCGTCTACTCGTCCTTCCAGCAATCCGGCCAGCAAATCCTCGCGCAGGCGCAGTTGCGGATCGGGCAGGGTTCGTGCGCGGATTAGTTGCGGGGCAAGGGTTCGGCTCGCGCCGAGCAGCGCGACCTCGGCTTGTTCGGTCAGCGGTTGCGCGCCTTCCTGCACCCAGATCGTGCCGAGCGGCTGTGATCCCGCGTGGATCCCGGCGGCGATGCGACGGCGAATCCCCAGCTCCGGGCGCTCGTCCACGCGCACGATTCCTTCGCCGGCCCGCAGACGCTGGTAGACGCCCCATTCGCGGAGGATCGCGAGATACCGTTCCGGCCCTTCACGGCCCAAGATCGACAACCGCCGCAGTTCGTCGACCTCGTCCCCGGCTCGTGAATACGCCAGCACGCGGCTCGCGGTGTCCTCAATGCTGACCAGGCCGCCGGTGAGCGTCGCGACCGTCTGGGCCAGCGCGAACAGGTCGCCGAGCACCTCGCCGGTTTCCGCCTCGCCGCCCGCCCGGGCCGCGTCGACGACCCCGCGCGCCAGCGCCTCGACCTGCTCCCACCGTGCTTCCGCGCCGACGGTCAGCAGTGCGACGCCAGCGTCCGCCGCGACGTCTGTGCCGCCTTCGCCCTTCACCGCCACCGCGGCCGCTCCCGCGCGCCCGGCCGCCCGGATCGCCGCGGCCGCCGACCGGCCCCGCGCGCCGATCACCAGGACCAGGTCGCCGGGGTGGGGTTCGGGCGGGTCCTCGGGGTCGAGGATCACCACGTCCTGCACCGGAACGCCCAGTCCGCGCGGCGCGACGAGCACCCGCACGAGCGGTTCGCCGAGGGTCGCGAGCACGTGCCGCAGCGAGGCGCCGGCGAAGGGCTCAGCGGTCGTCATCGCGTAGGCCGATCGGACAAAACCATATGGGCGATTCTAGCCGCTTGAACAAACCCCTGAACGCCGCGCAGCGTTATCTTTCGGGCAACCGACGAGTAAACCAACGAGGGAGCCGCCGTGGACGCCGTGACCCAGACCCCCGCCCCGAAGAACGAGCCGGTGCTGACGTACGCGCCGGGCAGCGCCGAGCGCGCCGAGCTGGAGGGTGCGCTGAAGAAACTGGGTCAGGCCGGTCCCGTCGACCTGACGGTCACCGTCGGCGGCGAGCAGCGCGCCGGCGGCGGCGAGAAGATCGACGTCGTCCAGCCGCACAACCACGGCCACGTCCTCGGCACCATCCAGAGCGCCACGAAGCAGGACGCGAGCGACGCGATCGCTGCCGCCGCGAAGGCCGCTCCGGAGTGGCGCGCGCTGTCCTACGACGACCGTGCGGCCATCCTGCTGCGCGCCGCCGACCTGCTGACCGGCCCGTGGCGCGCGACGCTGAACGCGGCCACCATGCTCGGTCAGTCGAAGACGGCTACGCAGGCCGAGATCGACTCCGCGTGCGAGCTCGCCGACTTCTGGCGCTTCAACGTCGAGTTCGGCCGCAGCATCCTCGACCAGCAGCCGGTCAGCTCGCCGGGCGTGTGGAACCGGATGGAGCACCGTCCGCTCGAGGGCTTCGTGTACGCGATCACGCCGTTCAACTTCACGGCCATCGCCGGCAACCTGCCCACCGCGCCCGCCCTGATGGGCAACACCGTGCTGTGGAAGCCGTCGCCGACGCAGAGCTTCGCCGCGCACCTGACCATGCGGCTGCTCGAAGAAGCCGGCATGCCGCCGGGCGTGATCAACCTGCTGCCGGGCGACGGCAAGGCCGTCTCCGAGGTCGCGCTGACGCACCGCGACCTGGCGGGCATCCACTTCACCGGTTCCACCGCGACCTTCCAGCACCTGTGGGGCACTGTCGGCGCGAACATCGCTGGCTACCGCAGCTACCCGCGTCTCGTCGGCGAGACCGGCGGCAAGGACTTCGTGCTCGCGCACCCGTCTGCCGACATCGACGTGCTTCGCACTGCGCTTGTCCGCGGTGCCTTCGAGTACCAGGGCCAGAAGTGCTCCGCCGCTTCGCGTGCGTACGTCCCGCGCAGCCTCTGGGAGCAGCTGAAGGATGGCCTTGCTTCCGAGACCGCCGCGCTCAGCTACGGCGACGTCACCGACCTGTCGCACTTCGGCGGTGCGGTGATCGACCGTCGCGCCTTCGACAAGCACGCCTCGCTCTTCGAGCGCGTTAAGAACGACAGCGAGGTCGAGATCCTCGTCGGCGGTACGGCGGACGACAGTGTCGGTTACTTCGTGCAGCCGACCGTCCTCGTGTCGACGAACCCGAAGCACGAGATCTTCAGCACCGAGTACTTCGGGCCGATCCTGTCGGTCTACGTGTACGAGGATGCTGAGTTCGACTCCGTGCTGCAGCTGGTGGACGAGACCGCTTCGTACGCCCTGACCGGCGCCGTCATCGCCAACGACCGCACGGCTGTCGCGAAGGCGTCTCAGGCGCTGCGGTTCGCCGCGGGCAACTTCTACGTCAACGACAAGCCGACCGGCGCCGTCGTCGGCCAGCAGCCGTTCGGCGGGGCGCGCGCCTCCGGCACGAACGACAAGGCCGGTTCGGTCTTCAACCTGCTCCGCTGGACGAGCCCGCGCTCGATCAAGGAGACGTTCGTGCCGCCGACCTCCGTGCGCTACCCGCACCAGGGCTGAGAAGGAGACACCGCCATGCTGCGTGCCCCGTTGCTCGCCGCCGCTCGTTCGCGGCGGATGCGTGCGCTGATCGAAGCGGTACCGGTCACCCGGTCCGTAGTGCGCCGGTTCGTGTCCGGCTCGGCTACCGCCGACGCCGTGCGCGCCGCACGGGAACTGGCCGCCGACGGCCGGAAGATCACCATCGACCACCTCGGCGAAGACATCACTGACGCCTCACAGGCCACCGCCACCGTGCAAGCGTACGAGGAGTTGCTGACCGCGCTGTCCGAACAGGGCCTCGCCAAGGGAGCGGACGTCTCGGTGAAGCTGTCCGCTGTCGGGCAGTTCCTGCCGGGCGACGGCGAGGGCGTCGCGCTCGAGAACGCGCGGAAGATTTGCGCGGCGGCGGACGCGGTCGGCGCGACGGTGACGCTCGACATGGAGGACCACACCACTACGGACTCGACGCTCGGCATTCTCCGCGAGCTGCGCGCCGAGTACCCGTGGGTCGGCGCGGTGCTGCAGGCCTACCTGCACCGCACCGAGCAGGACTGCCGCGAGCTGTCCGGTCCCGGATCGCGCGTGCGGCTGTGCAAGGGCGCTTACGCCGAGCCGGAATCGGTGGCGTTCCAGGACAAGTCCGAAGTGGACAAGTCCTATGTGCGCTGCCTGCGCGTGCTGATGGAGGGCAAGGGCTACCCGATGGTGGCCTCGCACGACCCGCGGATGATCGCGATCGCGGGCAAGCTCGCGGCCGACGCCGGGCGCACGACCGGCGACCACGAGTACCAGATGCTGTACGGCATCCGGCCCGAGGAGCAGAAGCGGCTCGCCGGCGAAGGCGAGACGATGCGCGTGTACGTGCCCTGCGGCGACGAGTGGTACGGCTACTTCATGCGACGGCTGGCCGAGCGGCCGGCGAACCTCGCGTTCTTCCTGCGCGGGCTCGTCACCCGGTCCTGAACCATCGCGAAGGCCCGGCACCCTGGTGGGTGCCGGGCCTTCGTGTTTCCCCGGGTAGTGCGCCTGTGGTGGCTGGGCTCAGGCCTGCTCGGCTTCTTGCGCGGCGGCGGCCTTGCGCACCTCGTCCATGTCGACCTCGCGGGCCTGGCGGATGAGGTCCTCCAGCGCGGCTTCCGGAAGGGCGCCGGGCTGGGAGTAGATCAGGGTCTTGTCGCGGATCACGGCGAGCGTCGGGATCGAGCGGATGTTGAACGCCGCGGCGAGCTGCTGCTCGGCTTCCGTGTCCACCTTGGTGAAGGTGATGTCGCCGTGCTTTTCCGACGCCTTCTCGAACACCGGTGCGAACTGGCGGCACGGGCCGCACCAGCTTGCCCAGAAGTCGATCAGCACGAACTCGTTGTCGGTCACGGTCTGGTCGAAGTTGTCCGCGGTCAGTTCCACTGTGCTCATGGGTGGTTCAACGAACGAGCCGGGTGGGGAATTCCCCGCGGCGCGGTAGCGTCCTGGTGGGTGTCCGACGCTGTCTTGGAGGTTGATGTGGCTGACGGGATCTTGGGGCGGATCGACGAGCTGATCGCGGAGGAGAAAGAGCTGCGCGACCGGGCGATCGGGGTCGGGTTGTCCTCGGACGACCGGGAGCGGCTGCGCCGGGCCGAGGAGGAGCTGGACCAGTGCTGGGATCTGCTGCGGCAGCGGCGGGCGCGGGTCGAGTTCGACGACGATCCGGACGAGGCTTCGGTGCGGTCGGTGGGCGAGGTCGAGGGGTACCGGCAGTAGCCGTTGCCGCGATTAAAAGCTAACTGTTAGCTTTTGGTAATCGGCCAGGTTTTGTGGCTGATAGCATCCGCGGATGACTGAGCCGTCCGGGCGGCGCGAGCGCAAGAAGGCTGCGACCCGCCGGAAGATCGCCGACACCGCGCTTCGGCTGTTCCTCGAACGCGGGTACGACGAGGTGGGCATCCGGGACATCGCGGCCGAGGCCGACGTCGCGGTGACCACGGTCTTCTCGCATTTCGCCTCGAAGGAAGCGCTGGTCTTCGAGCAGGACTCGAACTTCGAGGAGAACCTCCGGGGAGCGGTCGAGGGGCGGGAGCCCGCGGAGCCGCTGATCCCGGCGCTGCGGGGCGAGATCCAGGCGCTGGTGCGGCATTGCACGGCGGACAGTGTCGCGCCGGTCTGGCGGATGATCGACGGGTCGCCCGCGCTGCGCGAGTACGAGGAATCGATGCGGCTGCGGCACGCGGAGTCGCTGGCGGCGGCGATGGCGGCCGATCCCGGGCTCGGGCGGACTCCGACGGCCTGCCGCGCGATCGCCCGGTTCGTGGTCGACGCCTATTCGGTAGCTCGCGAGGCGGCTGATCCGGAAGCCGCGGTGGACGAGGTTTTCCGGATGATCGAGGCGGCTTGGGCGGCTGCGAGTCCTGCAGTGTCCCGTTAGGACAGCCTGGAAATCTTGCCTGGCTCCCTGCGCGTGGGTGCGTTCCTGGGCGCGAGTGGCGGAATTTGGTGCGCTGCCGGGGTTTTCGGCACTCGCGGTGAGATCTTCCGTCTCGTGTGGGTGAGTTGATCCCGCCGGGTCGAGTGATGCTTTCTCGAACAAGTGTTCGAGATACTGGTGGGGTGTTCGAAACGACTTCGGCGGGGCAGCCCCGGTCCCGCCACCTCAGACCACAGCGGGGCGAACGATTCGGCCGGATGCCGCGCGTCGGATGGCGGCGCTGTCTCGGCCAGCTGGCATCGCTCAGCCGCTGTGTCGCCGCGGAAACCGCGAGGCGCGGGAGGAAGCGCGGTCGATCCCTAGGCCGGGCAGAGCGTGCCGTTGTCCGGGATCTTGCCGTCGATCAGGAAGGATTGCGCGGCGGAGGTGACGCAGGGAGACTGGCCGACCGCGCCGTGCGCGACACCCTGCCACGTGACGGTCACGGCGCTGGGCATCTGGTCCGCGGCCCGGGTGGTGCCGATCTGCGGCGTCACCGGGTCGGTGGCGGTGGCGGCCACCAGGATGGGCGGGGCGCCCGGCGCGCCCGCGGGAGGCAGCGCCTCTCGGCGGACCGGCCAGGCGCCGCACCAGGCGAGTTCTTGCGCGACCGCCGCGCCGAACTGCGGGTATTTCGCGCGCATTCCCGCCGCGGCGCGGTCGAGCTGATCGGCGGGCAGCCGGGTGGTCGAGTCGTTGCAGCGGGTCGCGATGGTGCCGCCGATGCGCGACGTGCGTCCGCGGACGTCCGCGACGATCGGATTCGCGAAGCCGGCCAGCGCGGTGATGTCGCCGTTCTTCGCGGCGTTCAGCGCGTCGGCGAGGGCGGGCCAGTTCGCACGGTCGGCGAGTCCTTGGTACACCGCGTAGGTCGCCACGCCCGGGCTCATCGTCACGCCGTCGTCAGTGTCCACAGGGGACGTACGGAGCCGGTCGGTCACCGTCTTCAGGGCGGCTTTCGCATCGCCCATCGGGCAGTTGCGGGCGGCGCAGTCGGCGGAGAAGGCGTCGAACGTCGCCTGGGCTCCAGCGGCCACCGCGTCGAGCACGGCCGCACGATCCGCGCCCGGGTCCGGGATGCCGTCCAGCACCATGCGGCCCACCTGCGCCGGATAACGCACCGCGTACTCCGAAAGCACCTTCGAACCGTCGCCGCGGCCGAGCGCGTTCAGCCGGTCCAGTCCCAGCTGTTTGCGCAACTGGTCGAGGTCTCCGGCGGTGCGCCAGCTGTCCAGCGCGGTCTGCGCGGTGTCGAGATCGAGCGCGCACTGCTGACCGGCCCGGCGAGCCGCGTCGAGCACCTCGCCGAGGCCGCCCTCTGCCGGGTCCGCGCCCAGCAGGTCGGACCGCACCTCCAGCGGTACGCACTGCACCCCGCCGGACAGCCCGGTGCCGCGCCGGTCCACGCCGATCAGCGAGAACTTCTTGAGGAACTCCGGCGGCAGTTTCGCCGCCAGGCGCGCGGCGAACAGCGACCCCGGCTCGCCGCCGACGTCGTTGACCACCACGAGCGGGATCGGGCCGTCGCCTGCCTTGAGCACGAGGATGCGGGCGAGCAGGTGCTGCGAGTCGTCGGGCGCGTCGAGCGGGGAAGTCAGGCGCGCACAGCTGACGTGCAGCGAATCGGGCAGCGCGGGAGCGGCCATCCGCTGCCGGGTGTCCGCGTCGCAGTTGGCCCATCGCAAAGTGGACTTCTTGGGCTCGGCCAGCGGCGGCAGCGGCACCGCGGCAGCGCTCGGGGGCGGCGCGGTGGTGGCGCGCCCGTCGTTGTCGATCACCGCGGGCCGCACGGAGGGCCCGCTGGTGCAGCCGGCCAGCAGGAGCACTCCCAGCGTCGCCGCCACCAGCCGGGCGCGCGAACGGGAACGGCTGGGGCAACGGCGGTGCACGGGCTGGTCCTCACGTCTGCTCGGCGGAACTCTCGGACGAGCTTGGCACGCCTGGTGTGGGAAGCCAGTGAGCGGGTCCTGCGGCGTGTCCGGTCCGCGCCGGCCCGGGCGGCCCGGTCAGCGGGTCCGCACGACCTCGCCCCGGAACACCGCCGACAGGTCGTAGCGCGCGGGTTCGTCCAGCTGCGCGTAGCCGCACGACGACGGCTCGCGGTCCGGCCGCCAGCGCGCGAACTGGGCGGTGTGCCGGAAGCGCGACGGATAGCCGCCCTCCGTGTGCTCGTACGAAACCTCCACCACGCGCTCCAGCCGCAACGGCACCCACGGCTGTTCCTTCGACCGCCAGCGCGTGATGCCGCCCGGGATCCGCTGGCCCTCGCGGACCGCGTCGCCCAGCCACGGGTGTCCTTCGCCGTCGGAGATCAGCGGGGCCAGCTCCTGCGCCAGCTCGCGGCGACGCGCGACCGGGAACGAACCGACCACGCCGACGTGGTGCAGCAGCCCGTTCTCGTCGTACAGCCCCAGCAGGAACGAGCCGACCGCCTCGCCCGGTTCGCCGTCCACGTGCCAGCGCAGGCCCGCCAGCACGCAGTCCGCGGTGCGGGAATGCTTGTACTTGGACAAAACCCGTTTGCCCGGCGAGTACGGCTCGTCCAGCGGCTTGCCGATCACGCCGTCCAGCCCGGCTCCCTCGAACAGCTCGAACCAGCGCCGCGCGGTCTCCGGATCCGTCGTCGCCGGCGTCAGCGCGATGCCCGGCAGCGCCTCGAGCCGTTCGCGGCGCGCCGACGTCGGCTCGTCCACAAACGACTCGTCGCCCAGCGCGAGCACGTCGAAAGCCACGAACTGCGCGGGCGACTGCTCGGCGAGCAGCTGCACGCGGCTCTCCGCCGGGTGGATGCGCTCGGTCAGCGCGTCGAAATCGAGCTTGCCGTCGCGGGCCACCACCAGTTCGCCGTCGAGCACGACCCGCTCCGGCAAGGATTCCCGCAGTGCGGCGAGAACCTCCGGGAAGTACCGGTTCAGCGGCTTCTCCGCGCGCGACTGCAGGGTGATCTCGTCGCCGTCGCGGAACACCAGGCAGCGGAAGCCGTCCCACTTCGGCTCGAACAGCAGGCCGCCGGAATCGGGGATCGCTTTCGCCGGCTTCGCCAGCATGGGCTTGATCGGTGCCTGCACAGGGAGGGCCATGCGGGCATTCTGGGCGAAACGCGGGATCAGTGCACGCGTGCCGAGCCGGCCGTGTCGAGTTCGAGCCGCACCGCGGTCGGCAGCGTCTCGACGCCGAGCGATTCCCTGGCCCGGGTCAGCACGTATGAGTCGAGGTCTTCCCATACCCGCCGGACTTCCGTGCCCTCCGCCAGCCAGACCGTGATCCGCAACGCCGGTTCAGCCACCGTGCCCACCGAGCGGACGCGAGCCCGGGTGACCCCGTCAACGCTCTCCACGTCCGCTTGCACGGCCCCGGCCAGCGCTCCGGCCGTGACGGTCAGCTCCGAGCCGATCGTCTCGTCGAGCTTCAGGTCCGGACGGCGTTCCGGGCGCAGCGAACGGAAAAACCACCACAGCCCGAACACCAGCAGCAGCACCCCGAGCACGACCGCGCCGATCCGCGCGTACAGCGCGTGGTCGCCGAGCCAGCCGACCGCGATCGGGTCGAGCACCGGCCGGTGCCCGCGGAACTGTCCGAGCCACCCCATGCCGACCACCAGCGCACCGGCACCGGCCAGCAGTCCGAGCACACCGACCAGGGAGGTCAGCGTGCGCTCGGCACCGTGCGAACGACCTTGCGCGCGACGCGCCGCGGAAGCACTCATCACCGGTCCTTCGGAGAGTCGACGACCACAGACACCTTCGGACGGCGCTGCAGCGGGAGATCGTCCAGCACCGCGGAGACGGTCTCCAACAGTCGCGGTCGCAGCTGTTCTTCGTTTTCCAGGCGGCTCGTCGCGCGCACGCGCACCCTGCGGGAGCTGGCCGTCACGGACGCGCCGCGCACGTTGTCCTCCGCGCGCACCGCCAGTCCGACCAATCGCGCGAGCGCCCGCGGCGAGGTGCTCACCGTGATGCCGTCGGCGGGATCGGTCATCCGCACCGCACGGTCGCCGGCACCGAGCGCCAGCAACAGAAGCACCAGCCCGGCGAGCACCGCGATTCCGGCGGCGATCCGCACCGGCGTGCTGGACCAGTCCAGGTCGGCGATTTCGGTTTTCCACCGCTGCCACGGCACGAGAAGCGGCGCCTTGCCGGGCTGCCACCAAGCCCACCCGACTTCGAGTGCCAGCAGCGCGCCGCCGGCTGCGACGGCCAGACCGAGCAGAGCGGACAGAAGACGGACGAGGACGCGCATCATCGCACCCTCGGCGGCACGTCCGGCAGCAGCGCGGTGACCGTCACCGCGACCGAACGCACGTGATAGGAGGTGATGCGTTCGACCTCTTCGACGACCTTGGCGCGCACCTGCCCGGTCACTTCCCGCACCGGAGCCGGATAGCGCAGCGCGAGATCGAGGGACAGTTCGACGTCGTTGTCCGATCCGCCGACCTTCGCGGACGCACCGGAAGTCCCGGTGCTGACCCCCGCGACGCGGCGCTCGGTGAACATCGTCCCGGGCACCTGGTCGGCGGCGTGCTGCGCGACCTTGCGCACGACGGCCTGGGCGATGGTCAGCGAACCGCGCTCGGCGGGCTCCGGAAGGTCGCTGCGGGACGGCCCTGCCTCGACCGCCCGGGTCACTTGTCTCGGCCCTTCCCGAACAGGTCGCCGAGGTCGAGTTCGCCGTCGAGGACCCGGCCGACCACGAGCCCGATGATGCCGACCGCGAAGGTCACCAGAAACGCGGTGAACCCCTGAGTGGCCGCCAGGCCGAGAATCAGCCCGGCGAGGATCCCGGTCTGCGTTGCGTTCAACGTGCGCCCTCCTGGGATTGCGTGCTGCGGTGCGTTGGGTTGCTGCCTGATCTGACGTACTGCGGTGCTGGGGTTCTCACCTGGTGCGGCGTGCTGCCAGCGGGTGCGTTCGGGCCCGTTCCGGTCCGGTGCGGCCGCAGTTACCCGGCGCTTCGGGATTTCCGGAGTTGCCGCTGGGCCTTTCCGCGGAACTCCGGCCTGACCCGGCTGGCGTCGGTGCCCTGCGGTCCGAGGCATTCCGTCCGGAGCGCCGCGGCGCTGGTGCCCAGCAGACGTGACCCGGGACGCCTTGCCCGCCGCGCTGGGTTGGCGTGCCTGTGCCTCCCGAACCGACGCGGTGTCGAGGTCGCGGGACAACCAGGCACCGGCCGAGACACCGGCGATCACCCGGTCACTCGACTCGGCTCGACTCGGGTTCGTCCTCCTCGCCGGGCAGGTGGATGTCGTTGACCGAGATGTTGACCTCGATCACCTCGAGCGCGGTGATCTGCTCGACCGCGGTGATGACGTTGCGCCGGACGTCGCGGGCGACCTCCGCGATCCGCGCGCCGTATTCGACGACGACATCGAGGTCGATCGCGGCCTGCTTCTCGCCGACCTCGACGGAGACGCCCGCGGTGGAGGTCGCGCCCGAACCCGGGATCCGGTCCCGGATCGCCCCGATCGCCCGCGAGACACCGCCGCCGAGCGCGTGCACTCCGGCGACCTCGCGCGCCGAAAGCGCCGCGATCTTTTGCACGACCAGCGACGAAATCGTGGTGCGCCCAGCGGTGTCCGTCTGCTCGACCGACGAGAGTGCGGCAGACGGAACAGCAGTGGGTACATCGGGCCGGTTCGGGGTCGGCATGGTTCCTCGCTCCCTGTATGCGGACATGGCGCGTCCAGTGTCGCCGCGAGCGGCTCGCGGCGCCGGAGACGTGCTCGCACAAAGGACCTCCCGACCGGGCGAAAACTCACGCGGCATCCCTCGAACGGGTGAGTCGACAGATGGCCAACGACGCGACGGTTGAACCTTCGAGCCGCGAAGGTCGTCGCGGCCAGCCGTCGGTGCGCTTGCCATCGGCGGGCTCACCGACGGCCGGTCGACGGTGCGCACCGCCGGCAGTCCGTGCCGCAAAGTGCCGGACTCGACCGGCGGCCGCGGTCCCAGTCGCCGCTCGATGGCTGCCCGATGCCAATGCTGCTAGTCCGCGCGCCGATCATCGGCCACGCTCGGCCCAATTGCGCAGGACCGGTGACGCCGCTCGGGCCAGCGGCGCGGTACCGATTCAGCCTCGATGCAGTTCGGGCCAGTGCCGCAGCACCGGTTGAGTCCCGATGCAGTTCGGGCCAGTGCCTCGGTGACCGGTTGAGCCTCGATGCCGGTGGGGCCGGTGCCGCGGCACCGGTTCAGTCCTGACGCAGTTCGGGCCAGTGCCTCGGTGACCGGGTCAGCCACTTCGCCGCTGGTGCCGGGCCAATGCCAGCGTCTCGGCTCGGTGGCGCAGCGCCAGACCAGCGCCGCAGCCCGGTGACAGTCACCACACGTGCCCCGGCTCGCCCGTCCCGTGCCCGGGCGAAAGCGGCTCCGACCGGGGGATTTGCCGTGGCTGGCGACGCTGAGGCGAGCCGGACCCACCAGCGCGGGCCGGATAGGCTCCTCGACCATGCCCGCAGCTGCGCTGACCGACCGGTTTCCCGAGCTTGGGGCCGACGAGCTGATCGCGTCCCTCGTGCCGCCGCCGCGGTTCGGCGAGGCTCGGTTTTCCACTTACCTTCCCAACCCGGACGAGCCCAGCCAGGCGGCCGCCGTCGAGGCGTGTTCTGCGTTCGCTTCGCGGATCGGCGCGGCGAAGGCCAAGAAGTCTCGGTTGCGGTCGCTGTTCGGCGGCGGGGCGGCTATTCCGGACGGGCCGATGGGGCTCTACCTCGACGGCGGGTTCGGCGTCGGCAAGACCCACCTGCTCGCCTCGACCTGGCACGAGACTCCGGGGCCCAAGGCGTACGGGACGTTCGTCGAGCTGACCCACCTCGTCGGCGCGCTGGGGTTCGCCAACGCGGTCGCGCGGCTGTCCGAGCATCGGCTGCTGGCGATCGACGAATTCGAACTCGACGATCCCGGCGACACCACGTTGGTCAGCCGGTTGCTGCAGGAACTGACCGACGCGGGCGTCTACGTCGCGGCGACCTCCAACACCCTGCCGGACAAGCTCGGCGAGGGGCGGTTCGCGGCGGAGGACTTCCTGCGCGAGATCCAGGCGTTGTCGCGCAGGTTCGGCGTCGTGCGGGTCGACGGGCCGGACTACCGGCACCGCGGGCTGCCGGATGCGCCGCCGCCGGTCGGGGACGACGAGATCGACGCCTCCGCGGCCGCGCACGAAGGGTCCACTGTGGACGAATTCAGTGCGTTGATGACGCATCTCGAGCGGCTGCACCCCTCGCGGTACGGGAAGCTGCTCGACGGCGTGCGGCGGGTGCACCTCAAGCACGTGACGCCGGTGCCGGACCAGATGGTCGGGCTCCGGCTGGTCGCGCTGGCGGACCGGCTGTACGACCGGGCGATCCCGGTGGTCGTGTCCGGCGTGCCGCTGCCCGAGCTGTTCGGCGAGGAGATGCTGAACGGCGGCTACCGCAAGAAGTATCTGCGCGCGATCAGCCGGTTGACGGCTCTGGCGCGCGACGCGGTGACAGCGCCGCCCGCAGCGCGGTGACCACGGCGGCGGCGAAGCAGACGCCGCCGGCGATGTCCGTGAGGTAGTGGTAGCCGAGGCCGATCATGCCGACGGCCGCGCAAACGACCAGCACCGCGCCCACTGCGACGGCGACTGCCTTGAAGCGGACCAGCAGCACTACGACGGTCAGCACCGCCACCAGGCTGACGGTGTGGCCGCTCGGGTAGACGAGTGTGCCGCCTTTCCAGCGGTCGAACACGGGTTTCAAGGCCCAGCTGTTGAGGGCGATGGCGAGAAACGGGCCTGCTACCGCTAGCACTGCGTCTCGCCGGTTCCGTTGATAGAGGCAGATTCCGACGATGACGGCGACGGCGGGGATGAGCACGTACGGCTCGGTGGGCAGCACCAGTGTGTCGAGCAAGCCCGGGCTCAGCGTCGAGGCGGACCTGTCGGCCCATTGGTCCACAGTGCCCGGTGCGTAGGGCGCGACGAGCAGTCCCAGCACGAGGGTGGCGAGTGCGCAGAGCGCGGCGAAGAGGGCGAGAGTCCGCCTGGCGGTCACGGTGCGAAGCCTAGTCACATTCGCGGCGGCGCGCGGGTCCTCCTTTCGACAACGGACGATCGGAGGGACGAGAACCAATGGGGGACATCGAAATCCACGGGACTGTCGCGGACGGCTTCGAGACGGTCCGCGACGAGTTCGCCGTGGCGGCCGAGGCGACGGGCGTGCAGTTGGCGGTCCGTGTGCGCGGGCGGCTGGTAGTCGACCTCTGGGCGGGCAACGTCACGGGCGAGACGCTGACCGGCGTGTACTCCTCGACCAAGGGCGCGACGACACTGGTGGCGGCGCTGCTCGTGCAGGACGGCATTCTGGACCTGGACGAGCCGGTCGCGCGCCGCTGGCCGGAGTTCGCCGCCGCGGGCAAGGGCGGGATCACGGTGCGGGACGTGCTGAGCCACCGTTCCGGCGTGATCGGGGCGGACGGCGGGCTGTCCGCCGGGGAACTCGCGGACGACCGGGTGATTGCTCAACGTTTGGCTGGGCAGCGGCCGTTCTGGCGGCCGGGATCTGCATACGGCTACAGCGGATTCGCCGGGTTATCGATCGTTGCCGAGGTGGTCCGGCGGGTCACCGGGCGGTCGGTGCAGGAGCACTTCGAGGAGCGGGTGCGAGAGCCGTACGGCCTCGATCTGTACCTCGGACTTCCCGAGCAGGAAGAACACCGCTACCGCGAGGTGCTGGCGGGGGAGGCGAGCGCGGAGGAGCTGGCGGCGTTCCAGGCGTACGTTCCGAGCCCGCACAGTCTGGGCGGCATCGGCTACGGGCTCGACTCGACGCCGCCGCTCGATCAGGTGGCGTTCGCCAACACCCGGCGGGTGCGGGCGCTCGGCCAGGTTTCCGCTGGTGGCGTCGGCAGCGCACGCGGGCTGGCCGGGCTGTACGCGGCTGCCGTGTCCGGTTTGGACGGACGTCCGCCGCTGCTCGAACCCGGCACGCTCGGCGAGTTCGCCATGCTCCATTCGACCGGCCGCGACCTGGTGACCGGGGACGCGGGCCAGTACGCGCTCGGGTTTCAGGCGAAGGGGCTGCGGTATCCGTTCCTCAGCGCGAATGCGTTCGGGCACAACGGATCCGCCGGTTCCGAGTCCTTCGCAGACCCGCGCGGCGGCCTCGCTTTCGGGTACACGCGACGGCAGTTCTCCGCGACCTGGTCCTATCCGGAACACGACCGGCTGGCCGCGGCCGTCCACGCGGCTGCCAGCCGGTGAGAGCCGGGCAACGGCCGTGATGCGATGCTTGTCCCATGTCGCTGTTCTCGCGCCGCTCGGCTGAAACCCCGTCCGGCCCGTTCCGCTTCCGGATCTCCGAGATCTACCAGATCCCGACGCGCGGGGTCGTGGTCACCGGCACAGTCACCGACGGCACCGTCCAGGTCGGCGCGAACGCCGTGGTGCGGCTGCCCGGCGGCGCCCGCGAGGTCGTGGTGACGAGGATCGAAACGGCGCGCCGCAAACGGCAGTCCGCGGAAGCCGGTGCCGAGGCCGGGCTTTACCTCTCCGGCCTCAGCACCGGCGACATCCCCACCGTGCCGGGCGGCGACGGGCAGCAGCAGGACAACACCGGGCTGAGCGGCGTCGAGGTGACGTCGGCCTGAATGGGCGCCCTGTCTGGTGGCTTCGCCCGGAGTGCAGTAAACACACCGATTGTGCTCAATTCACCAGAACCGCGGCGGTCTCCGGCGATCCGGCTGATCCGGTTCCTGCGGCTGGTGTACGTGCTGCCGCTCGGGCTCGCGATCGCGGGCATCATCGGCGGGTTCGTCCTCGGCTACGGCTGGTATCTCGCCGCCGCGTCGATCGGCCTCGGTCTCACCATTCTGGTGCTGACGCTCGGCAGCACCGCCCGCTCACTGCGCGGGACCGCCTCCCCGCAGGGCATGCGTTTCGTCCAGCAGCACGGCGACCGCGCGCTCGCCAAGGTCGAGCGCCTGAAAACGACCGGGACGCAGATCGACGACGCGTACGTCACCGAGCTGCAGCTGGTCGTCGCGCCGCCGAATGAGACTGCGTATAGGGCGACCGCCCGGGAGCTGATCCATCCACTCCGTTCCGGCGCGTACCAGCCGGGCGCGGTCGTCGTGGTCAAGCACAGCCCGCGGTATCCCGGGGTGGTCATAGTGGACGCTGACCCGCCGCGAGAATGGGCTGAGCGGCCGTGGCAAGTCGGAGTCATCGGCGAGGAGCGGACGCCGGAACCTGAAGCGCGGCTGGGGAATACTGCCGGGCGGCTGGCGATGACAGCAGTCAGTGCGCTCGTTGTCGCAGCGGCGTTGCTCGTGCCGATCCGTGACGACGTCCTCGGCCAGCTGCTCTCCCCGCCGGATCTGTTCACCGCGGACGATTTAGCCGCTGGCGTGGCGAAACTGTCCGCCGAGAGCGAGCGTTTCGAAGACCTGACAGTGGAATCGGACCAGTTGCGCGCCACAATTACCGGTGCGTACCTCAGCTATCGCGGCGGCACCGTCAAGCGCGACTCGACCAGCGTGAGCCCCCGAGCGAAGCAGTTCGCCGCGAGCGAGGTCAATTTCGCGGCGATACCCGGCCTCGTCGCGCGGTTCGGCGGAGACCCGGCGGACGCGCTCGTGCGCATCAGCCGCGAGGACGTCGGGATCACGATGACCGTCCGGTCGGGCAAGGACAGCAGCCGCGAGCTGGTCGCGGACGCGAAGGGCGTTCCGGCGCTCACCACGGATGCGTTCACGGAGAACGGTTTCCGGGAGGTCGCCGCGCTGCTGATCAAGCTGAGCGGCCGTCCGGAGGCGTACGAAGCGATCATCCGCACCGACCACGTCGAGTTCCAGGTGCCCGGCCCCGGCCCGGGCACTTCGGACGACTACGACTGGCATCGCGGACGTCTCGTCGAACACCGGCCCTCGCCGATTCAGCCGGATCCGGGCGCGCCGCTGTTCAGGTTGTCGGAGCTGTCGGCGAAGGCGCTGCCCGCGATCCTCGCGAAAGTGGACGAGCGCATGCCCGGCTTCCCGCGCGACAAGGTTTCGGTGGCGCTGCGGGAGAACGACGGCACCTGGAGCCTCAGCACGTCCGTCCAGGACGAGTACGGCCGCGGCATCGACGTGACCGCCTCGCCGGACGGATCGACCGTCGCGGTGATGCCCACCCGGTGACCGCCGCCCGGAAAACGGCGGCCACCGAGCAGGCCAGCTGAGCAAATCCAGCCGAGCAGGTCAGCCGCGCACGACCTGAGCGATCGCGTCGACTCCGCGGTCCAGTTCGGCCTCGGTGATCACCAGCGGAGGCGCGACGCGCAGCGTGCGGTCGTGCGTTTCCTTGCACAGCACGCCCAACCCGGCCAGCGCCTCGGACGCCGCCCGGCCGGTCGGACCGCCGGGTGCGATGTCGACGCCCGCCCACAGGCCGCGTCCGCGTACCTCCGAGACGCCGTCGCCGACCAGCTTCGCCAGCCGCTCGTGCAGGTGCGCGCCTAGTTCAGTGGACCGCTTCTGATACTCGCCGGTCTGCAGCATCCGCACCACAGCGCGGCCGACGGCACATGCGAGCGGGTTGCCGCCGAAGGTCGAGCCGTGTTCGCCCGGCTTCAGCACGCCCAGGACGTCCCGGCTGCCGACCACTGCGGACACCGGGACGATGCCGCCGCCGAGAGCCTTGCCCAGCGTGTACAGGTCCGCGCGGACGCCTTCGTGCTCCAGCGCCAGCACGGTGCCGGTGCGCGCGAGACCGGACTGGATCTCGTCAGCGATCATCAGCACGTTGTTCTCGTCGCACAGCCGTCGCACCGCGGCGAAGAACCCTTCAGGCGGCACGACGACGCCTGCCTCGCCCTGAATCGGCTCCATCAGCACTGCTGCGGTGCGCGGCGTGATGGCCGCCTTCAACGCTTCAGCGTCGCCGTACGGCACCTGGACGAAGCCCGGCGTGAAGGGCCCGTAGTCGGCGCGCGCGGTTTCGTCGTCGGAGAACGAGACGATGGTCGTGGTGCGGCCGTGGAAGTTCGACGCCGCGACCACGATTTCCGCCGTGCCCGCCGGAACGCCCTTGACCTGGTACGCCCACTTGCGCGCGACCTTCACCGCGGACTCCACGGCCTCGGCCCCGGAGTTCATCGGCAGCACCATTTCGGTGCCGGTCAGCTCGGCCAGCTCGCGGCAGAACAGGCCGAGCTGGTCGTGGTGGAACGCGCGGGAGGTGAGCGTGACGCGGCCCAGCTGCTCGGTCGCGGCGGCGATGAGCTCGGGGTTGCGGTGGCCGAAGTTGAGCGCGGAGTAGCCGGCCAGGAAGTCCAGATAGGACTTGCCGGCCACGTCGGTCACCGAAGCGCCCTCGGCTTCGGCGATCACGACCGGCAGCGGATGGTAGTTGTGCGTGCTCCATTGCTCGTCGAGCGCGATGAAGGCGTCGGAGGAGGCGGGACGCGCGGTGCCGGCAGGCTGGACGGACGCTGTCATGCGTTCAGGCTAGAGGCCGTTCGCGGGGAGTTCAGCCGGGAAACGTTGCTTTCCCTCGTCGTTCGTTGCGCAATCGGGGGTCTGCCCGGCGATTCGCTGCGCGGCTCGCTCGACCGGATGACACCCGCCCGCTCCGGCGGAGAAGTCCCCGGGATCGGCGGCCGGTGCGGTTATCGTCCCGGGATGGCGAAGAAGCAGCAGAACGGAAACCGGGTCCGCGACGCGCTCCGGGCGGGCGACGAGCTGCCGGACCCGGCTTCGTCGCCCGTGGGGCCGGAAAAGAAGGCGAAGGGCGGCAAGAAGCTCGAGTCCGCCGGGGAACAGCTCGCCGGGTTGCAGGAAGCGCTGTACGCGGAGGGCATCGGCGGTGGCGCGCGCAGTGTCCTGTTGGTGTTGCAGGGCATGGACACGTCCGGCAAGGGCGGCACCGTCGGCCACGTGCTCGGCCTGGTGAACCCGATGGGCGTGCAGTACTCCGGGTTCAAGAAGCCGACGGCCGCCGAGCGCAAGCACGATTTCCTGTGGCGCATCCGCAAGAAGCTCCCGACGCCGGGTCACCTCGGCGTGTTCGACCGGTCGCACTACGAGGACATCCTGGTGCCGCGAGTCCTCGGACAGCTCCCTGCCGCAGAGCGACGGCAGCGCTACGCGCAGATCAACGCGTTCGAAAAGGAGCTGACCGACACCGGCACCGCCATCGTGAAGGTGTTCCTGCACATTTCGCCGGAGGAACAGCTCAACCGGCTCACCGCGCGGCTGGACCGGCCGGAGAAGCGGTGGAAGTTCGACCCGTCGGACATCGAAGCGCGCCGCCAGTGGCCTGCTTACCAAAAGGCGTACGCCGACGTGTTGAAGCGCACGTCGACCGAGCACGCTCCCTGGTACGTGGTGCCTGCCGATCGCAAGTGGTACCGGAACTGGGCAGTCGCCGAGCTGCTGGTCGAGACGCTGACCGAGATGGACCCGCAGTTCCCGGAGCCCGCCTACGACGTCGACGAGCAGCGGGCCGCGCTGCAGGGTGTTGGCATGCCCGGCTGATGATCTGAAAGAGTGCTGGCCGTGACCGATTTCGCACTCGACGACGTTCCGTTCCTCCGCCAGCAAGCCCGCACCCAGCGGTTCACTCTCGGCGCGCCCAAGCAGTTCCGGGTCGCCCCGGACGGTTCGCGGGTGCTGTTCCTGCGCAGCGCCACCGGCACCGATCCGCGGCACAGCCTGTGGTCGTTCGACCTCGCGACCGGCGAGGAGACGAAGCTGATCGACGCCGCCGAGCTGGTGTCCGGCGACGAGGACCTGCCGCCGGAGGAGCGGGCGCGGCGCGAGCGGGCCCGGGAGACCGGCGGCGGCGTAGTGGCCTTCGGCGTCGACGACGCGTTCACCGTCGTCACCTTCACGCTGTCGGGGAAGCTGTACACGCTCGACCTCGCGAGCGGCGAGACGCGCATCCTGGTCGACGGGTCCGTGATCGACCCGCGACCGAACCCGACCGGCACGCACGTCGCGTACGTGCGCGAGCGGCGGCTGCACGTCATCGAGCTGGCGACCGGCGAGGACCGCGTGCTCGTCGGCGAGGACAACGAGGACGTCACCTGGGGCCTCGCGGAATTCATCGCGGGCGAGGAGATGGACCGCACGCGCGGCTACTGGTGGGCGCCGGACGGGCGCAGTGTGATCGTGGAGCGCGCGGACCGCGGACCGGTGCCGCGCTGGACGATCGGCGACCCGGCGAACCCGCAGCAGCCGGCGAACGTTGTCGCGTATCCGTCGGCCGGCTCGCCGAACGCCGTGGTGTCGCTGGCTGTGTTGGGCCTGGACGGCAGCCGCGTCGACGTGGCGCAAGGCGACTGGGAGTACCTGGTCACCGTGCACTGGTCGGCGGCCGGACAGCCGCTGCTGGCCGTGCAGCCGCGAGACCAGAAGAAGCTCACCGTGCTCGCGCTGGACCCGGCGGACGGCTCGGTCGCCGAGGTGCACACCGAGACTGACGAGCATTGGGTCGAGATCTTCCAGGGCGTTCCCGCGTGGACCGCGGACGGCAAGCTGGTGGTGGAAAGCTCGGCTGACGGCGATCACCGGCTCTTGGTCGACGGCAAGCCGGTCACGCCGCCGGGGACGCAGCTTCGGATGGTGCTGCACGTCGGCGAGGAAATCCTCTTCACCGCTTCGGAAAACGACCCGACGCAGATCCACCTGTACCGCACCGAAGGCGACACGGTGAGCCGACTGTCCACAACGGACGGTGTGCACGTCGGTTCGGGCAGCGCGGCGCTCACGGTGCTTTCCTCGTGGAGCCTCGACCACAGCGGGCCGAAGGTGACCGTGCTGCGGGACGGCATCGAGGTCGGTTCGATCGAATCGTCCACTGTGGACCCGGAGGTCGTGCCGAACCTGACCTGGCTCACCCTCGGCGAACGCCAGCTGCGCGGGGCTTTGGTGCTGCCGCGCGGATACGAGCCCGATGAGGGCAAGCTGCCGGTGCTGCTCGACCCGTACGGCGGCCCGCACGCGCAGCGGGTTCTCCAGAGCCGCAACGCTTTCCTGACGCCGCAGTGGCTCGCCGACCAGGGTTTCGCCGTGCTGGTCGTGGACGGTCGCGGGTCGCCCGGCCGCGGACCGGCGTGGGAGAAGGAGATCGCCGGCAAGCTCGCCGACGTCACGCTGGCCGACCAGGTCGACGCCCTGCACGCGGCCGCCGAGGCGCACCCCGAGCTGGACCTGCAGCGGGTCGCGATCCGCGGCTGGTCCTACGGCGGCTACCTGTCCGCGCTCGCCGTACTGCGACGGCCGGACGTGTTCCACGCGGCGGTCGCGGGCGCACCGGTCACCGACTGGTCGCTGTATGACACCCACTACACCGAGCGCTACCTCGGAAAGCCGGACGACGAACCGGAAAGCTACGAGCACAATTCGCTCATCGCGGGGGCGGGTTCGCTCGAGCGAGCGCTGCTGATCGTGCACGGTTTGGCTGACGACAATGTCTTTCCGGCGCATGCACTTCGGCTTTCGTCGGCGCTGCTGGCGAAGGGGCGCGCGCATGGCTTTCTGCCGCTCGCGGGGGCGACGCATATGACGCCGCAGGCTGAGGAGGTCGCGGAGAATCTCATGCGGATGCAGGTTGAGTGGATTCATGAGCGTTTGATGGCGGCGAGGGGTTGATGGCGCGGGTTTGATTGCGCTGGCTCGGCCCGCGAACTGTGTTTGATGGCGCCGGCTCCGCCGTCGCGGCGGGATCGCCTTTAAGTCGGCGTGTCGAGGAGCAGCGCGCCCGGCCCGGGGGGCCGTG